>CAVVHO010000001.1:0-697176 GCA_963748035.1 uncultured Gemmatimonadales bacterium
GTAGAAGCGGTTGCCCGGCTCCCCTTCCTTGAACACGTACTGACCGCCCTGGTAGTTCTGCTCCTTGCAGATTTCCGCGACGCGCGCAAGTTCCCCCTCGTCGAGGTCGGCGAAAATCGCGGTCTTCTTGAGGAGCTGGAGATCCATGATCCGCGCGGGGTGAGGAGTGATCGGTGGGGATCAAGAGCCGGAATCCCAAGCTAGTCCTCGGGGGGAGGGGCGGCAAGGCCGACCCCCGCAACCCGGTCGGGGGGTCACTTTCGCAGACCTCCTCACCCTGCTCCGGCTGCCCTTGGCGGTCCTGTTTCTGGTTGTGGGAGACGACGTGGCGCGGCTCGTGATCCTGGCGGCAGCCGCGGGCTCGGATCTGCTGGACGGCCTCCTCGCCCGAAGGCTGGGCGGCTCGAGATTGGGGGCGTTCATCGACCCGGTGGCCGACAAGTTGTTCATGCTCGCCGCCTTCATCGTAGTCGCGTTGTCGGGCGAACTGACCTGGTACGAGATCGTCGGCGTCCTCCTGCGGGACCTGGTCGCGACTTTCGCTTTCCTGACGACCTACCTCTCCGGCCGACCGATGGCCATCCCCGCCCGCCTGGGAGGCAAGGCTGTGACCGTCGCTCAGGTGCTCACGCTGGTGGCGTTTCTGACCCAATCGAGCCTGCTCAGGCCATTGGCATGGGCTACCGCCGCGATCGCCCTCTACGCCATCTGGGACTACAATCAGGCCGCGGCCAGCGCGAAGCGACCGGTCGGAAAATAGAATTTTCCATGAATGTTCCGATGTCCCGTCGGCGAGGCGTAATCAGTGTGCGTGGTGCGCATCGCTTCGCCAATCTCCTGGCTCATCATGCCCGCCGGATCGTTCTGGCGAAGCTCCGTCGCCAGCGGTCCATCCGTCGCAAGGCTGATCGCTCGCTGGTCACGGATATCGACCTCGCGGTTGAAGATCGACTTCGGCGACTTATCACCCGCCGCTTTCCGGAGCACGGCATCCTCGGTGAGGAGTTTCCGCCGCACCAGCCTGACGCCGAGTATCAGTGGCTGCTGGATCCGATCGACGGCACGCTCAGCCTGACGCACCAACTGCCGTTCTTCGGGACCATCATTGGCCTCCACCGGCGCGACCAGCCGGTCGCCGCGGTCATTGACCTGCCGCTCCTCGATGCCCGCTATCACGCCGCCCGAGGACTTGGCGCATGGCGCAACGGTGACCGGCTGCGGCTGAAGGATATCCTCCATGGCACCGTCGGTGATGAGATTATCGCTGCGTCGGGTCGGGCCTATTTCGCGAAGTTCGGTCGTGCGGGTGCCTTCGATCAGCTGCTCAGAACCCACTTGCACGTGCGCGGCTATGGCGACTGCCACGGACACGCCCTCGCCGCCGAAGGCTCGATCGGCGCAATCGTCGACTTTGGAGTCAAGCGCTGGGACATCGCCGCGACCCAGCTGCTGGTGGAGGAGGCCGGAGGGCACTACGTGGTCGTGGGGCGTCGCGGGCGAGGCGCCTTGATGGAGTACGGGATCATCGCGGGAAAGCGAAGTGTCGTGCGGCAGCTGGAGCGGATGTTCCGGAGGTAGGAGGAAGGATGGAAGGACGGAAAGACGGAAGGACGGACACTTGAGCCGGTAGCACTCCTCACTCCTCACTCCTCACTCCTCACTCCTTACTCCTCACTCCTCACTCCTTACATTCCCTTCATGTCCTCCAACCTCCGGCACGCGACCGTCACCTGGACTCATGGCCTCGTATTCGAGGGCGGCGCTCCCGGCGGGCCGGCCATCAGGATGGATGGCGACGGCGGGCTCGGTCCGAGCCCGGTCGTGCTGCTGCTGCTTTCGGCTGCGAGCTGCAGCGGCTCCGATGTCGCGGTGATTCTTGAGAAGATGCGAGTGAAACTCAGCGCGTTCCGAATCGAGGCCGCGGGGACCCGCCGGACCGACGATCCCAAGCGGCTGACCGCGCTCCATTTGACGTATCATCTGGCGGGGACTGATCTGGACGAGGCCAAGGCACGGCGGGCGATCGACCTCAGCATTGAGAAGTATTGCTCGGTCCTCCATTCCCTGGCACCGGACATCGTGTTGACATACGACCTCGACCTGGGCTGAGGCCGTGCGCCGGTGCCGCCTGCTTGCCTGCTGCCTCACGGTTGGTGCCGCAGCCCGGGTGCTGGGGCAGGAGCCGCAGGGTTTCGAGGTTGGGGTGCTTGGCGTCGGCGCGCTGGCCACACCCAACTTCTTCGGCGCTGGGCTCACTGGCGCCGTGCGACCGGGTGGACGATTGCGATTGAGCCTCAGCGCGCTCCCGGGCAGTCAAGCCGATCGCTTTGCCCTTCGAGGGGAGGCGACGGGTCATTTCATGCTCAACCCGGCGCGCCGTCACGGCCTCGGGTTCTACGGTGTTGGTGGCGTTGCGGCCCTCCTGGGTCCCCGCGACGCCGGGTATGTCGTGCTTGGTCTCGGCCTTGAAACGGCCCCGGCTGGGCGGTCCGGATTGATAGTCGAAGCGGGCGTGGGGGGCGGCGTGCGTATCGCCGTTGGTTGGCGGCGCCGCTGGCTCAGGATACCAGGCCGTTAGGGCTGCGGATACATTCCGCCGGCCTTCGCCGGCCTGAAACACAGACGCCCCGGCGAACCCGCCAGGGCGTCGACATCCAGGACACAGGACCGCCTAGTTGACGCCAGCAGCCTCTGCTTCGGCTGTCGGAGCTTGCGGCCGGTTCAATACCGGCTGGCAGTACCGCTCGCCAAGCACCCGCAACTGCCCCCGCTCCTCATCGGTCAGATCTTCGTAGCGCTCCGCGAGGTATAGCATCGTGTCGTCGAACCATTCCTTCTGGTGCTCGGGGAGGGCCTCGAGGACACCACAACGGAGGATATGGCTGAAGAGTTCATCGCGGGCTTGATCAAAAAGCCGAGGGGCAGCGGTCGGGACGGTCTTACGGGGTTTCGCTTTCGCCATTCTGGGTTCTCCTCTGAGGCCCGAGTTGTATGGCACAAAATATAACCGAAGAGCGCAGGTGCGGGCAAATAGACCGATTCCCCGCCTCATTCCGCGGGCGATTAGATTCCCCAGCCAATCGAGCCCCGGGGGCCGACATTGTGACGGCCCCGGCTGACGAGGCGGTGCATGGACGACCACGACGAAGTGTACGGACGGGCCCGCGAAGCAGAACTTCTCGCGCTATTGAGGCATCTGGCCGAGCGAATCCAGGCGCTGGACCGCGAGGGTAGACTGCTGCAGGGGGCCCCGGAGCTGCAGCGGCTGCTCGGCGACGCGCGCAGCGAGTTGTTTCACTATGAAGTCCGCTCTACCTACGACACACCCGAGATCGCC
This sequence comes from uncultured Gemmatimonadales bacterium, assembly GCA_963748035.1. Classification (GTDB taxonomy): domain Bacteria; phylum Gemmatimonadota; class Gemmatimonadetes; order Gemmatimonadales; family GWC2-71-9; genus JADJOM01. Next base: position 3,338 of record CAVVHO010000001.1, read on the forward strand.
GAAAGTCGGCGAATCGTGGACGAGGCCCGGCGGGACCTCTTTTCCCCCGACGATTCCGAGGACGATGATCCATGGCGGCCGCCGCACGCGGGTTGAACCGTTTCTATTATCTGCTGGGCGCTGCCGCTGTGGTCGGCTTGGCGGTGTTGGGCGTGCTGGTGCTTCGGAAGCCGCCCATCTCCATTCCCGCCAAGGTCACCATCCAGGTCAGTGACACCAGCGGATTCCATGGCTACTTCATGGGATCCGATAGCGCTCCCCTTACCGTGTCCGAGTACGCGGACTATGAGTGCCCCGCCTGCGAGGGGTTCATGACGGTCCAGATGCCGACGATCGAGGAGCGGCTGATCCGGACTGGCAGGGTCCGGTGGCGCTATCGGGACTTCCCGCTGGAACAACACCCGCATTCGCTGGTCGCGGCACACTCGGCTGCCTGCGCGGATGAGCAGGGCCGTTACTGGCCGATGAACCGGCTCATCTACAGTTGGCAGGGGAACTGGCCGATGAAGCGGGACGCCGCCGGGATCTTCCGGGGATACGCGCGCCAGCTCAATCTCGACGTGGCCAAGTACGACGCCTGCATGGAATCGGCGCGCTACGCGGGGCGGATTCAGGCCAGTCATCAGGAAGGGCTGACAGTGGGCGTCGGGTCGACGCCGACTTTCCTTATCAACGGGCGGCTGTACGTCGGTGGCGGGTCGGTCCACTACGACATGTTGACAGCACTGCTGGACTCACTCCAGGGCAAGCCTGCCAAGTAGCGTGTGCGTCAGGATGACGATGGCGGGCCTGAGCCTCGCCGGGGTGTTCATCTCCCTGAATCTGGATCTCCACAAGCTTGGGTTCATCGGACAACTCGCCTGCGGTGCTGATAGCTGCGAGACGGTGCGGCTCGCTTCAAGTGGCCGATTCCTCGGCCCGGCCGTGGCGCTGATCCTATCTCTTTTCTGCATCGTGGCGTGGGCCGGCCGTCACCGGCCGGTCACCTCCCCTACATGACCGAGCACGCCGGGGGCAAGCCTCCTTCTGGACGTGCCTTGGCCGCGCTATCCCTCGCCGCGCTCGGTGTCGTCTATGGTGACATCGGCACCAGCCCCCTGTACGCCCTAAAGGAATGCTTCGGCGCCCAGCACGGCATCCCACCCACCCGGGAAAACGTACTGGGCGTCCTGTCGCTGATTCTCTGGTCGCTGAACTTCGTAGTCTCCTACAAGTACATCGCGCAGGTCATGCGAGCCGATAACCGGGGCGAGGGCGGGATTCTGGCGCTGCTAGCCCTGGTCGGTGCCGGTCGCTCCAAGCGACCGCTCTTCCTGGTCATGCTCGGCCTCCTCGGCGCGGCCCTCCTCTACGGTGACGGCGTCATCACTCCCGCCATCTCAGTGCTCTCCGCCGTCGAAGGGCTCGAGCTCGCGACACCCGTCTTCCGCGATTGGGTCGTGCCGCTCACCGCGGCGATCCTCTTCTGCCTGTTCATGGTTCAGAAGCGTGGGACCGGGGGCATCGGTGCGCTGTTCGGGCCGGTGATGGTGCTGTGGTTCTTCTGCCTGGCGGGGCTGGGCGTGCGGGGGATCCTGCGCGAGCCGGCGGTTCTGGCCGCCGTCAATCCCTGGTACGCGCTGGATTTCTTCATTCGCGACGGCGTCCAGGGGTTTCTGATTCTGGGTGCGGTCGTCTTGGTCTTCACGGGGGGCGAAGCCCTCTATGCGGACATGGGACACTTCGGGCGCCGGCCGATCCGTCTCGCATGGTTTGCTCTGGTTCTGCCTGCGCTGATGTTTAACTACTTCGGCCAGGCCGCGTTGCTCCTGGAATCGCCCTCGGCGGTCGCGAATCCCTTTTATGAGCTGGTGCCACACCCGTTCCTCTTTCCCATGGTTGTCCTCGCCACGATCGCCACTATCGTCGCGTCACAGGCGCTCATCTCCGGGGCCTTCTCGCTCACCCAACAGGCGGTGCAATTGGGCTTCTCGCCCCGCATGACGATCATCCACACCTCGGAAAAGGAGCGAGGGCAGATCTACGTGCCTGAAGTCAATTTTGCACTGATGGTCGCCTGCATCTGGCTGGTTCTGACCTTTCGTTCGTCCAGCAACCTCGCCGCCGCGTACGGCATCGCGGTCACTGGCACTATGGCGATTACTACCGTGCTGTTCGGCGTGGTTGCCGCACGGAAATGGGGGTGGAGTCCGGCGCACGTCTGGGGTCTCTGCGGGTTGTTTCTGCTTGTGGACCTGGCCTTCTTTGGGGCAAACATCATCAAGTTCAGGCAGGGCGGCTGGTTCCCGATCGTCATTGCGCTCGGCATCTTCACGCTTATGAGCACCTGGAAGCGCGGGCGCGTTCGGCTGTCGCGGATCATGCAAGAGAATTCGTTGCCGATCAACCTCTTCCTCAGCGATGTGGCGAAACGCCTTCCGGTGCGGGTGCCGGGGACAGCGGTCTTCATGACATCCCAGGGTGGCGCGCCACCGGTACTGCTCCACCATGTCAAACACAACAAGGTGCTTCACGAGCAGGTCATCCTCATGTCGGTGAAAACGGAGGACGTGCCCTACGTGAGCGATGAAGACCGGATCAGTTGTACCGACCTCGGGCAAAAGTTCTACGAGGTTACGGCGCGTTACGGGTTCATGGATTCACCGGACGTGCCAGCCGTGTTGCGTGGCCTCCAGGCATGGGGCGTTGCGGTCCGACCGATGGACACCACCTTCTATCTTGGGCGCGAGACCCTGATTGGCGTGCCCGACAAGAAGCCAGTGCCGCCCGATGCGCCGCCGCCACTCGCGATGTGGCGCAAGAAACTGTTCGTCCTCATGAACCGGAACGCGCAGACGGCGACGGCGTTCTTCAATTTGCCGCCCAACCGGGTGGTGGAGATGGGGGCGCAGATTCAGTTTTGACAGGCGACAGGCGGACAGGCGGACAGGCGAGAGGCGACAGGCGGGAGGCACCAGGCGACAGGCGAGAGGCGAGAGACAAGCAAGGGTGGGATTCGCGAGGAATCCCACCCTTTTCCTTGCCTTCGTCCTTAGCCCTTCGCGACCTCGCCTGTCGCCTGTCGCCTCGGTCTAGTGCCTCGCCCACACCGTCGTATGCCCCTTGGCGTCGAAGGTCAACACATCGTAAGGGTCCTTCCCCGTGTCCATCCCCGGCCCCGCGGGAGGCATTCCAGGCGCTGCGAGGCCGAGCACTTTGGGCTTCTCGCGCAGGAGCCGCTGGATGTCAGCGGCCGGGACGTGACCTTCGACGACGTATCCCTCGATCACCGCGGTGTGGCACGACTGGAGCTTCGGGGTGACGCCGCTCTCGGCCTTCAGACTGGAGAGGTCCTCCTGTTCGACCGATTTCACCGTGAAGCCATTCGCCTGGAGATAGGTGATCCATTTCTTACAGCAGCCGCAGGTCGGGGAGTGGTAGACGGTGATACTCGGCGGCGCGGCGGCATGGCGGCTCGGCTGAGTGAACGCGGCCAGGACCGCGATGCCCGCGGCAAGTGTCAGCAGAGGAATTGTTCGCATTTCGACTCCATGCCGGTGTTTGCGTAGAGAACTACCTGATTCGACCTTCACGCGTTCGCCCGTCCGCCCGCAATCTAGCTCTCCTCTGCCTCATACTGATCCTTGAGCCTCGCCACCACGTTGGGATCCGCCAACGTGGTGGTGTCGCCCAGTGCGCGACCTTCGGCGATGTCCTTCAGCAACCGCCGCATGATCTTCCCACTCCGGGTCTTGGGCAGATCGGCCGAGAAGAGAATGTCGTCGGGGCGCGCGATTGCGCCGATCTTCTTGGTCACGTGCTCCTTGAGATCGTCCTTGAGTTGCGCGGTGGGCTTGTGACCTTCCTTGAGCGTGACGAAGGCCGCCATTGCCTGCCCCTTGAGTTCGTGCTCCTTGCCCACCACCGCCGCCTCGGCGACGGCAGGGTGATCCACGAGCGCGCTCTCCACCTCCATCGTTCCAATCCGGTGGCCAGCGACATTAAGGACGTCGTCCACGCGACCGAGGATCCACCAGTAGCCGTCGTCGTCGAGCTTGGCCCCATCGCCGGCGAAGTACCGGTCGCCAAACTTGCTCCAATAGGTCTCCCGATACCGGGCGTCGTCGCCGTAGATGGTGCGCAGCATCGACGGCCACGGCTCGGTGAGCACCAGGAGGCCGCCCCCCTTGGGAATCGGGATGCCCTTCTGGTCCACCAGCTGCGCGGAGATCCCGGGGAAAGGGATCGTCGCCGACCCCGGCTTGGTGGTGACCACGCCGGGGAGCGGGGTGATCATGATCGCCCCGGTCTCCGTCTGCCACCAGGTGTCCACGATGGGGCAGCGATCGTGGCCGATGTGCTTCTGGTACCACATCCACGCTTCCGGATTGATCGGTTCACCGACGGTGCCAAGCAGCCGCAGGGTCGAGAGATCGTGCTTCGCCGGGAGCTGTTCCCCCCACTTCATGAAGGCGCGGATGGCTGTCGGAGCGGTGTAGAAGATGGTCACACCATAGCGTGCGACCAGCTTCCAGAAGCGATCGCGCTCCGGCCAGTCGGGAGCACCTTCGTACATGAGCACGCTGGCGCCGTTGGCAAGCGGACCGTAGACAACATAGGAATGGCCGGTCACCCAACCGACATCGGCGGTGCACCAGAAGAGATCGTCCTCCTTCAGATCAAATACATACTTGGTCGTGGTGGTGACCTGGGTCAGGTACCCGCCCGTGGTGTGCACGATGCCTTTGGGTTTTCCGGTCGTGCCAGACGTATAGAGAATGAACAGCATGTCCTCCGCGTCCACCGGCTCCGGGGGGCAATCGGCGCTGGCTTCGTCGAGAAGGCGGTGCCACCAGTGGTCCCGGCCCTCTTGCATGTTCGCGAACGACTCATCTCCGGGAGCACCGACGCGGCGCTGTACCACGAGTACGTTCTTGATGCTGGGACACTGGGTGATCGCCTCGTCCGCGAAACGCTTGAGCGGGAGCACGCTGCCGCGCCGATAGCCGCCATCCGCGGTGATGAGGCAGATCGCCTGGGCGTCGTTGATCCGGTCGCGCAGGGACTCCGAGGAGAAGCCGCCGAACACCACGGAGTGCACCGCGCCGATCCGGGCGCAGGCCAACATGGCGATGGCCGCCTCCGGCACCATGGGCAGATAGATCGCAACCCGGTCCCCTTTCTTGACGCCCAGCTTCTTGAGGACATTCGCGGCGCGGCAGACCTCCCGGTGAAGTTCCCAGTATGTGAGGGTGCGACGGTCCCCCGGCTCGCCTTCCCAGATGATGGCGGCTTTGTTGCGGCGCGGAGTCTGGAGGTGCCTGTCCAGGCAGTTAGCGGCGATGTTGAGCTTGCCACCCACAAACCATTTCGCGTGCGGGAGCTTCCACTCGAGGACCTTGGTCCAGGGGGTCATCCAGTCGAGTGCCTTGGCCTGCTCCTCCCAGAACTTGAGCCGATCGGCCTGGGCTTCCGCGTAGAGCGCTGGCTGCGCGTTTGCCTGCCGCGCAAAGTCCGCCTTCGGGGGGAAACGGCGAGTCTCGGTCAGGAGTGTGGCGATCTGGTCTTTCATGGGGCTCGGGCTCGGGGTCGAGTCAAAGTGCCGGTGCCAGAGTGTCGAGGGTCGTGGGTCGCGGGTCAAGGGACCGGGCACGTCCTGGTCTAACGCTAAACCCGGCACGGCGAACCCTGAACCCTGACCCGAGACTCAAGACCCATGTCGCTCGACCTACCTACGGCCGCCCGCTAATAGACTTGCAGTAGGCCGAAAGTCGATGCGGCCTGCGAGATGGAGTCGCGTGGCGGAGGTCACACGACTCTTCGTAAGTCGTTATTCCACAACGATATGGCTTGGTGGCACCGGGCTCGCTCTTTCACCCGACAGAAGGCAATGGCCTTCTATACAACTGATCCGCCCGATAGAGCACACCCGGAGTGATCCGGGGCCGCAAAACTAGAGGTCTCAGGTGGGGCGGGGCTTCACGCCCGCTCGGTCGAGCACAAAGGCTCGGCTCCACCGGAGATAGCTCGGTGCCGAAGGCGGGTGCCCGCGCCAAGAGCGCGATGCACTCCGCAATGCAAGGCCGGCGGAGGTATCGCGCTCACTTCGTGTGAGCGCGGGAGGAAATCATGCAAGCGGCACAGGCGTCAACCCTCGAAGTAGCGGCCCCCGAGCATCTCGGGCTGGAGAGCCGTACCAACTTCCGCCAGCACGCGGTGGGGCTGTTGGACCAACTGCCGGAACGCACTGGGCGGCTGGTCATCGACCTTCGCGGCACGCGCACCGTGGATTCCGCCGGGCTTGGCGCGCTGATGCTGATCCAGCGCAAGGCGTCGGAGCGTCGTCAGGTGGTCGTGCTCCGCCGTCCCAACGACGAGCTCAGGTTCCTGCTGGTTCTGACCAAGCTCGACGACCTCTTCGAGGTCGAAGCCGGCCCGGCCTAGGGCTATATTCGGGCATGGCTCTCGCCATGCCCCTGCGGCGCGTCCTGTTCGTTGAGGACGAGCCGGTGCTGCGCCAAAGCTACGAGCGGGCGTTCGCGCTCAAGTACGACGCGGCTTTTGCCGCGACCGGCGCCGAGGCCTTGCGTCTGCTGTCGGAACATCGGCCGGAAGTAGCGGTGCTGGATCTCCGTCTGCCTGACACGGACGGGATCGACCTGCTCCGGCAACTGCGTTCAGCCCAGCCCGAGTTGGCCGTCATCATTACTTCCGCCTATGTGAGCCTGGAGCCCCAGCTCAAGGTGCTCGCCATCCCTCACCACGGCTACCTCGTCAAGCCATTTGACCTGGCGGACCTGGCGCGACGCATTGATGCTGTCCGCTGATCCGCCGCTGGTTGAGGCGCGCGGTCTGACCCGAAGTTACGGGGCGGTGCGCGCGCTTCGTGGCGTCGATCTGACCCTCGGCACGGGTGAGGTGCTGCTGCTTCTGGGCCCGAACGGGGCGGGCAAGTCCACCCTCCTCCGCACTTTGGCGGGGCTGCTCCGGCCCGAGGCCGGCAGCGTGACGGTTGCCGGGCGCGCCCTCAGCGGCGACGATCCCGAAGCCCGCCGACCGATCGGGCTGCTCTCCCATCAGTCCCTGCTGTACGACGAACTCACCCTTCTCGAAAACCTGGTTCTCGCGGCGCGGCTCTACGACCTCCCGGAACCCCGGCGACAGGCCGAGTCCGCGCTGGAGGCTCAGGGACTGCTACCACTCCGGCACGATCGTCCCCGCAGTCTGAGCCGGGGTATGCAGCAGCGCGCCGCGATCGCCCGGGCGCTCTTGCACCAGCCACGGTTACTCCTGCTCGACGAGCCATTCACCGGTCTCGACGCGATTGCCGGCGACCGGTTTCTCGCCCTGCTCGCGGCGCAACGCTCTCCTTCACGGGCGATGGTGATCGTGACGCACCACGCCGCTGAGGCGTGGGACTTGGCGACGCGTATCGGTGTGCTGGTGGGCGGACGCTGGGTGTTCGAGGCGAGCCGGCCGACGGACCTGTCAGCCTTCCAGGTCACCTATCAGGATCTGCTTCGTGGGTAGGGCTCTTCGGCACGCCCTGGTAATCGCGGGCAAGGACCTGCGGCTCGAGCTGCGCAGCCGCACCAGCTTCATGTCTGCGGCGGTTTTCGCGGCGCTTGTGCTCGTGGTCTTCAACTTCGCCCGCGATCCGACCGCGGTGGCGACGATTGACTTGGCACCAAGCGTACTCTGGGTGACGGTCGCGTTCGCGTCTGTCATTGCGATGAACCGCGCGTTCACGGTGGAGCGTGAAAATGCGGCGCTTGATGGGCTGCTGCTCGCGCCGATTTCCCGGGAAGTGCTGTATGTGGGAAAGTACCTCGCCAGCCTGGCGTTCGTGCTGGTGGTCGAAGCGATCGTGCTGCCGCTCTTCGTCCTGTTCTTCAACCTGGACATCGGACGGGCCCTGCCGGGTCTTGTACTCACGATGTTCCTGGCCACGGCCGGCTTCGTGGCGGTGGGCACGGTGTTCAGCGCCATGGTGGTGCGCACCCGGTTCGCGGAGCTGATGCTGCCGATTCTGCTTCTGCCGTTCATGGTGCCGCCGCTCATCTACGCAGTGAAGACCACGGTGCCGCTGTTCGCCGGACATCCGTTGAGCGACGTCGTGGACGGACTTAGGTTCCTTGCGGTGTACGATATCGTGTTCTTGACGCTTTCGACGCTGCTCTTCTCCGCCGTGGTGGATCAATGAGCGCTGATTTCTCGCGGGCCCGTGCTACCATAACGACCGGCCTTGTCCTCACCATAATTGCCCTCATCGGGGTGGCCACCGTCATGGTCCTGGCGCTCCGGTACACGCCCACGGAAGTCAGTCAGGGCTTGGCCCAGAAGATCTTCTATGTCCATGCGCCATCGGCCTGGTGCGGGATGCTCGCGGTGGTGCTCACCGGCCTCGTCAGCATCCTGTACCTATGGCTGCGTGACCTGCGACTGGATCGTTTCGCCGCGGCCAGCGCGGAGGTCGCGACGGTGTTTTGCGGCGTGATGCTGACGACCGGCCCGATCTGGGCCAAGCCCATCTGGGGAGCGTGGTGGACGTGGGATGGACGGCTGACCCTGACGCTGTTCCTGTTCTTCCTCCTGCTCGGATATCATACGATGCGCGCCGCGATGCGCGAACCGGTCGAGCGGGCCCGCTTCAGCGCCGTGCTCGGCATCATGGGGCTGGTGCTGATTCCGTTTATTCACCTGAGCGTCTATCTGTGGCGCGGCCTGCATCCTCAGCCTATCGTGATCAAACCCAGCGCGCCGTCTCTCCCGCCGGAAATGCTCCGCACGCTGCTCATCAGTTTTGGGGTGTTCACGCTGCTGTACGTGGGCTTCGTCACGCTTCGCTACGGCATCCAGCTGGCGCGCGACGCGAAGGAGGCTGCCGATGCCGCCTGACAACGGACAGTTCCTGACTGCGGCCTACGCGGTCGCGTCGGTGATTTACGTCGGGTACCTGGTGTCCCTGGTGATCCGGGCGGCTAGGGTGCGAGGGTTTGGGAAGTGAGGAGTGAGGAGTAAGGAGTGAAGTGAGAAGTAAGAAGTGAGACGTAAGACGTGAGAAGCGAGAAGTGAGAAGAGCGAAAACGCCCTGCCTTCTCACTTCTCACTTCTCACGTCTCACTTCTTACGTCTTTGGAAGAATCACCCTCTGCCATAGTTGTGCGGCCAGGATTGCCCCGACGATCGGCCCGACCCACCAGACGGGCTGGGCGTACCACGTCCCGCTCACCAGGGCAGGGCCAAAGGCGCGTGCGGGGTTCATCGCGGCGCCCGTGAAGCTCCCACCCAGCATGATGCCGAAGAAGAGAGTCAGCCCCACGGCGAAGCCGCCCACCTTCGGCGCGTCGGCCGAGATGGCCGTTCCCATCACCGCGGACATCAGGAAGAAGGTGAGCACCGCCTCCAGCTCCATGGCGCCAAGCAGATTCACGGAGTTCGCCAAGGCAGGCGTGCCCAGCGCGCCTATCGCCGCAACGCCCGCGGGGAGGGTGTACTTGAGGACCAGCGCGCCGAGCGCGCCGCCCACCAGCTGCGCCCCGACGTAGGCGCCCGCTGTGCGGGTGTCGATCTTGCCGATACTCAGCAACCCCAGGGTCACGGCCGGATTGAGGTGACCGCCTGACACGCTCATGGTGGCGGTAATCATGACCCCGAGCACGACAGCGTGCACGAGGGCGATGCCGAGCATGCTGTACTGCCCGGCGACAAGCGTGCGGGTGACCACCGCGCCACAGCCGAAATAGATGAGCGCGAATGTTCCAATGAGTTCAGCGGCCAGGCGGCCGGAGAGCTTCTGCATGGGGCTTTCCAAGTTTTGAGAGCGGGCGGAGTCTACATCGACCCCGAGCGTCGGTAAAGGCTCTTAACGATCAGTCGCCACGTTTGAATACCAGACATGCGTTGATGCCGCCGAAGCCGAACGAATTGCTGAGGAGAAACTCCGGATCCGCCTTCGCCCCCTCACCTGCCAGATAGCTGAGGTCACAGGCGGGGTCGGGCTCGGCCAGGTTCACGGTCGGCGGGAGCCAGCGGCGCTGGCTGGCAAGGGCGCAGATGGCCGCCTCGAAGGCGCCGCTCGCCCCCAGTGCGTGGCCATAGTAGCCCTTGGTCCCGCTGATGGGGACGGTTTCCGCACCGGCACCAAAGACCTGGCGGATCGCGCCATTCTCGGTGGGATCGTTGAGCGGCGTCGAGGAGCCGTGCGCGTTGATGTAGCCAATCTCACCGGGGTTCAGCTTCGCTTCGGCGATCGCCAGCCGCATGGCCCGGGCGGCCTGGCTGCCGTCGGGTCTCGGCGTCGTCATATGATACGCGTCGTTGGTCGTCGCGTAGCCCATGATCTCGGCGTAGATCTTGGCGCCGCGCGCCAGGGCGCGTGATCGCTCTTCGAGGATCAATACCACGGCCCCTTCCGCCATGACGAAACCGTCACGGTCCTTGTCGAAAGGGCGACTGGCCGCGGTCGGATCATCGTTGCGGGTGGACATGGCCCGGATGATCGCGAAAGCCCCGAAGCAGAGCGGGGCCAGCGGGGCCTCGGCACCTCCCGCGAGCATCACGTCGGCGTCGCCCCGGACGATGGCACGGTAGCCATCTCCGATGGCGATCGTACCGGAGGCGCAGCTCATGCCGTTGGTGCTGTTGGGCCCGGAGATGCCGAACTCAATGGCAATGTTGCAGCTGGACGCGCCGGCGAACACCACCAGCGCCAAGGCGGGGTTGACGCCCCGCACTCCATCCCGCAGGTAACCAGGATACTGCTCCTCGGCATACCCAATGCCGCCGAGCGCGGTGCCCATCGTGGCGCCGATCAGCTCCCGATTCTCCCGGCCGAGGTCGAGCTCAGCATCCTCGATGGCCAGCCGCCCGGCGGCGATGCTGAACTGACCGAAGCGGTCCAACCGTCGCGTCCGTCGCTCCTCCATGAAGTCGGTGGCCCGGAAGTCCGGTACCTCGGCCGCGATCCGAGAGCGGAAGGGTGACGGGTCGAATCGGGTGACCGGCCCCACCGCGGAACGTCGGGTTTGGAGTCCCTGCCACAACCCCTCGACGCCGGTCCCGATCGGAGTGAGGGCGCCGATCCCGGTAATGACGACTCTGCGAACGTGGCTCGGCGACTGGCCGACTGGACTAATCATGATTCCTCGAATTCAGCGGCTCGGCCGCGTGACTGTCATTGTGATTCAACGTAACGCGCGATGCCCGCCAATGTCCGTGACGCAATCCCGTGGATGAACACGGGACCGATCACCCAACTGGCGGCCAGGCCGCCGATAAGCGGCCAACTGGGGCCCTTCCACTCGTGCACGATGGAAACCCGGGTCCCATCTCCATCAGCACCGAGTTGCCACAGCACGTCCATCCCCCGGGTGACGCCGCGGATGTGGGCGTAGCGCACCTCGTGACGAGCCGGATTGATCCACATCTCGGACGTCCACCAGGTCGGCCAGTCCAGCGGACCAAACGGCCGGTTGGCGCTCATCTCCACCACGCCGCCGTCGGTACGCCTCGCCTGCATTCGAACGAAGCGGTAATGGGGCAGGATCTCCGGCCAGCGTTCCACGTCCCGCGCGGCCTCGAACACTCGCGCGATCGGGGCGGCCACTCGAAGGACATCCACCGTCCTCAAGCGTGCTCCGATGTCGTCCAACTGGCGACGAGGCGGAATCCCGGGCTCCGCTCCACCCGAGCGGTGATCCCCGCTTGCCGGAGCAACTCCGCCAGCTCGTTGCGGGTGAATCCGCGACGCACTGAGATCAGTCCGTCACGTTTCGTCGCCGCATCGAAACCGAAGAGCCGGGAGCCTACCCAGAAAGCGGCCAGTGCCCAGGGGGATCGCCGCAAGTCAGCGATGATCACTCCGACCCGTGCGATTCGATCTGCCGCCTGACAGAATTCAATCAGCTGCTGGGCCGGGAGGTGATGAACCAATTGACTGGCGAGGACGATATCGACGCTCTTGTCTCGAATCGGAATCGCTCCCGCGGAGCCAAGCAGGGTGGGCACACCTGTTCCTTGCGTCAGCCGTGCCGCGGTTCGGTGCCGCTCGAGACCCAGTGGCACTACGGCCATTCCGTTGCTCCTCGCCCAGGTCCCGGCCCGCAGCGTCAGGTCACCCCTGCCGCACCCGACATCGAGCATCACCAACCGCCGAGACTTCGAGCCGCCGAGCCGCCGAGTCACGCGCAACAGCCCCCGGCGCACGGCCCACCATCCGCCGAACCAGCGATTCGCGACGCTGATATTGTGGAGTGAAACGGCAACCGCGGCGGGATCGGCGTCGGGATGGTCGAGCAGCTCGTCATCGAAAAGCGCGGAGCCGGCCGGAAGGGTCATACGGAGTCGAAGCCGCCGTAGCGGCTGCGGAAGTACAGCAGGGGCTCGCCATCCGAGGCCGCGCCGCCCGTCACTCGGCCGACGAAGAGCGTGTGATCACCCAGGGGGTACTCGGCGAACCGCTGGCATTCGATGTGCGCGAGTACCCCCTCGAGCACGATCAGGCCGGAGCTGGTGCGCCGCCAGGCGACGTCCTCGAACCGACGTTCCGCCGGCATGTTGGCGAAGCGCTCCGAGAGTTGCTGCTGACCGGCGGCAAGGACGTTCACGACGAAGTCGCCGCTCGCCGAAAGTACCCGGTGCATCTCCGCCGACACGTCCACGCACACCGAAATGAGCGGTGGTTCCAGCGAAACCGAGACCAGACTCGACGCGGTCATCCCGACGGGGTTTCCGCCGGCGTCCCTGGTTGTCAGCACAGTGACGCCGGTCGCGAAGCGACTCAGCAGCCGCCGGAACAGCGCGGGGTCGATCTCGGCTTGACTCACAAGACCATCCGGGAGAGGAACCACGGATTGAGCACGGCCCGTGCGGGGACGTAGTCGCCGGTGACCCCGACGAAGGTGTGGCCGAGCCCACGCCGCTCCAGGCGGCCGACTGCCCGGTCAAACAACCCAGGCGCAAGCATGCCGTAGCCCACCATGCGCTCCACCAGCCACTTCCCGAGGAAGGCCGCCCGGCGCGCCACTCGATAGCCGGCAAGCTGGCGGGCGGTGGGGATTCCGTCATGGACGAGGGCGCTCGCGGCGGTCTGGGCGGCGAGTTGCGCACCCTTCAGGGCCGAGTAGATGCCTTCACCGGTGAAGGGGTCGAAGAAATCCGCCGCGTCTCCCACAAGCAGCGCGCCATTCACCGCCACGCGGCCCGACCAGGCCGCGAAGGGCCCGGTCACCATCACTTCGCGGGCGATCTCTGCGTGACCGATGCGCTCGCGGATGGCCGGGAATCGCTCGAGTTGGGAGAGGAAATAACCTGTGACGTCGCCGCGAGCGGCCGACGCGTGTCCGCGAGGGATCACCAGGGCCACATTTGCGAGACCGGGAGCGATGCGGTTCAGGCCCACATAACCGCGCTCACCCACGTGCATCTCGGCAATTCCTTCGAGCCCAGGGACGTTGGCTACGTGCGCTACGAAGGCGAGCCGAGCCGGGAAGCCATAGTGACGCCGACCGATTCGCCTCGCGACCAGGGAGCGCAGTCCATCTGCCCCAATCGTGAGCCGCGCGCGGATAGTGTGGCGTCCGCCGGTCGCGTCCCGGACGACCAGCCCGGCAACGGCCCCACTCTCATACAGCAGCTCTTCGGCTGTCAGGCGCTCTCTGACCTCCGCGCCTGCCCGGCGCGCGACGTCCACCAGTGCCTGGTCCAGGATCCGCCGGGCCACTGATAGACCCGCGTCGCGGTAGGGGCGAACGGCCGTTCGACTGAAGAGACCGGTCAGCGACGCGCCGCGTGGGGCAACAACCATCGTGCCGAGGAGCGGCTGTGCGCCGGCTTGCTCCAGGTTGCCCACAACGCCGAGTTGGTCCAGCAGCCTCAGCGCCTCGGGACCGAGGTATTCGGAGCAGGCCTTGTCTCGTGGGAATACCGCGCGATCCACCACTACTACTCGATACCCGCGGCGGGCGAGATGCGCAGCGGTCGCGCTCCCGGCGGGGCCCGCTCCCGCAATCAGGACGTCGATCGAAGCGCTCATGGTTGCGTCACCCGCCCCACAGCCACCAGGCGGCGAAGCCCGCCACCGCGGCGCCCGAGGTGGCGATCGCGTTCACCCCATCGTTGCTGAGCCACCAGAAGCCTCCGATCGGCCGGCTGGGCCGACCACAGCGGTGCATCCGGCGCTCCGTGGGCAGGTCACAGTCATCACAATGAAACCTGCCTTGCAGCAACGCACCAAGCGCTGAGTCCGCCAGCATGCCGAGCATACCCAGTGCGAGAGCCACGGGAAAGAGCACAGGGAGGTGAGCCGCCAGAGCTGCCACCCCGGAAACTGTTGCCGCACCGGCAAGGGCCCCGATGCTCCCGACGAGCGAGACGGCGCCACTGGTCCCCGCCGGCACCGGCCGAAGGGTGACGAGATGTCGTGGGAGGGAGCGGCTCCAGCCACCGGTCGAGGTGGCCCAGGTGTCGGCCGCGGCCGCCGCGAGGCTCGTCGCCACGATCCACAGCCCGGCACCAGGTACTAGCGCCCCGACCGCTGCCGCGCCTCCGTTGGCCAACACCTGGAGAACATCCCGGCGAGCGCCCTTGGCGTCGAGGTCGCTGGTCCGGTCCGGCGCTATGTGTGAGATCGCGCTGGATCCGGCAAAGAAGGTCCCCAGAATGATGAGCCCCGGCCAGCCTGTTCCCCATAGGGTCGCTGCTCCGACGCCAGTCGCGGTGACGGCACCCGGGAGGGTGAGACTCCGGAAGGCCCAGCCGAGGCCGGCGACCGTCGCGGACAAGAGAATGGCAGAAAGAAGGGGCAAAGGGCGTCAGGGCTGGCTGTGCTCTCTATATTGTACCGGCGTGAGCGTTCCCACCATAATCCCGATGAGCCTGCTCGAGGCTCTCCGCAACCTCGATACCCCCGTCGAAGACGGGCTCGAGGAGCTGGCTGGGGAGATTGTGTCCAAGAGGCTTGGACTCTCGGCCACGGTGGCTGCCCAGATCGCGCGCTATCAGGATCAGGTGCGACGTGGCGAACCGGTCTCGGTGGACGAGGCGGTGTCAGTATTCCGTTTGGCCGGGCGCCGGCCGGACGCTCAGTTGGTGTTCGCCGACGCCGGACGCCGGGTCGCGCGCTACGCCGCGCGTAGCGGGCCGGTGCTGAGCCGTGCGGCGGTGCGACTGGCCCCCGGTG
Source organism: uncultured Gemmatimonadales bacterium (assembly GCA_963748035.1). Classification (GTDB taxonomy): domain Bacteria; phylum Gemmatimonadota; class Gemmatimonadetes; order Gemmatimonadales; family GWC2-71-9; genus JADJOM01. The sequence goes on from CAVVHO010000001.1 coordinate 18,498, forward strand.
GCTTCGGACGGTCGATTGGAGCGGGGGCCGCAATCCGGGCCGCGCGACGCACGCTGGGAATCGAATTGCAGATGGGGGGCAGCGGCGGGACGGCGCAGGTCGCCAAACCGCTTTCGATCCTCGCACTGGCGGATGGAACCGGCTGCACTTTCTTCGGCTCCGCGCTGGGCGAATTGCTCCGCATGCTCACCGGGTTCGAGGGAGCCATGATCCATGACCGCTGTCGCGCGCGCGGTGACAGCGCGTGCCGGTGGAGCGCCACTCCTGTCGGGGGATACGACTGATGCTGCTTGCCGGCGTGGACCTCGCCCGAATCCGGGCTACCCTGAATGAGCTGGGCGTTGACGGCTGGCTCCTGTTCGACTTCCGCGGACTCAATCCGATCCTGTCCCGGCTGCTGGGAGAAATTGGCTTCTCGAGCCGCCGGTTGTTCGTGCTCATTCCGAAGGAAGGAGAGCCGGTCGCCCTGGTCCACAAGATCGAGATGGGGCCGTTCGGACCGGGGAAGTTCCCGGGGAAGGTCGTAAGCTACGCCCGCTGGGAGGAGCTCCATGCCGGACTCGCTTCGATGGTGAAAGGTAAGCGGCTCGCCATGGAGATCTCTCCGGAGGACGCCGTCCCCTACCTCGATAAGGTCCCGCTCGGGGTGGTGGAACTGGTGCGCCGGCTCGGCGGCACGGTCAGTGGCTCGGCTGCCCTAGTCACCCGGTTTGCCTCTGCGTGGAGCGCCGAAGAACTTGCGGGGCACCTCAGCGCGGCGGAGGCGTTGGCGACAGTGGCCAACGAGGCGCTGCGCTGGGCGGTGACGCAGGGCGGCAACGGGCTCACCGAGAGTGAACTGCAGCGGCGGGTGATCGACGCGATCCATGCAAAGGGGTTGGTCTTCGATCACCCACCGATCGTAGGCTTCGGTCCCAACGCCGCGAATCCACACTATGAGCCGGTACCCGGACAGGATCTGACGCTTACCCCCGACCAGGTCGTCCTGCTCGATCTGTGGGGCGGCTCGCGGCTGGGCACTGTCTTCGCCGACCAGACCTGGATGGGATTCTCAGGGCGAACGGTCCCGGCACGGGTGCAGGAGGTCTGGCGGGTGGTGCGCGACGCACGCGACGCCGCCATCGCGGTGGTGAAGCGCAAGGCGGGGAAGGAGCCGCTGTACGGTTACGAGGGAGACGCCGCGGCGCGCGGGGTGATCGAGGCGGCCGGCTTTGGTGAGTACTTCGTGCACCGTACCGGACATTCGATCGACCGCGATCTGCACGGCTCCGGCCCGCACCTCGACAACTACGAGACCCGCGACGACCGGGAGATTCTGCCGGGCGCCGGCTTCTCGGTGGAACCGGGGATCTACCTGCCCGGGGATTTCGGGGTGCGGAGCGAAGTGAACATGGTGTGGGCGCCAGCGGGGCCAATGGTGACGCCGGGGACGCCGCAGGTGGAACTGATTACCCCGACTTGAGCGCTCCGCGACCCGGCGGTTGGTGGAGCTCAGCGGTGGAAAACCAGCCAGGCGCGCCACGACGGAGGGCCTCATTTCGATTCGGTTGGGCCGGTTGCCTAACAAGTCATCCGGGCCGCTGAGCTACCTACCGGACAACCCGCCAACCGCTCCATGGCCGACCTCTCGCGCTCGAAAGTCTTAATTACAGGTTCGGAGCCCCCGAGTCGCCGAGTCGGCGAGTCGCCACGTTTCACACATATTCATGTGTTTCAAGCAGTTACGACGTGTTACATGTCCGAAACTCGCCAGCAATCCCTTCCTTGACACGTGATTTGGCTCACTCCATATTCTCTCCCGTCCGACCGGGCCGAGGTCGGCGTTCCGAAATTTTTCGCATTCACATCCGTTTTGCGCCCGCAGTTCTTCCAACTGGCAGTAACAGGCGTTGCTCGTCCGGGACCCGGGTCGAGGGTAGCCGCGAGGCTATCAACGCCTTCGCGATGTTTCGTGTAAGTGGCAGGCAGGTATCACGCCATCGGAGGACGTCTCCATGAAAGAAAGCTGTGTCGGCGCCTTCGCTCGCGCAGCGCGGTGGATCGCGCTCGCGGCAGTCGCCCTGTTCGTGAGCGCGACCGCGCTCTACGCCCAGACGACTGGTAAACTCGAAGGACGGGTACGGGATCAAGCGGGCGCGCCGATTGCCGGTGCGCAGGTACGAGTCGAAGGCACCGCCTTCGGCGCCGTGGCTGATGCCCGTGGGTACTACTTCATTAACAATGTTCCAGCGGGGTCGGTCGACCTCATCTCCCAGTTCGTCGGATACAAGCCGGTCCGCGTGACCGGCTTGCGCATTCTGGCGGGTCAGACGATCACTCAGGATTTCGCGCTCGAGCAGCAGGCGGTGGATATCGGCGAAATCACCGTGACGTCGGCGGCGAACGCGCTGGTGCCGCGGGACGCGGTGACCACCAAGCAGAACATCAACGGCGACTACGCCGAGAAGCTGCCTGCCGACCGGATCCAGGGTCTGTTGTCGCTGCAGCCAGGCGTGATCACCAACAACGACGGGACCCAGATCTCCATCCGGGGCGGCCGCAACGACGAAGCGTCCACCTACATCGATGGCGTACCGGTCTCACGCGGCGGACGGAGCAACCCGTTCGTGGGTGTGAGCCCGGCCCGGAGCGTCGACGTGTCGACCGGGTCCTTCGAAGAGGCCTCGGTGACGAGCGGCGGCCAGAGTGCCGAGTTCGGCAACGCCCAGTCGGGTGTCATCGCGATCACGACCCGCTCCGGCGGTTCCAAGTGGGGCGGCAACTTCGGATACGCGAACGACGAGATCGGCGGCAAGAACCACAGCCGCGGGATGAACTTTGTTCAGGCCGGCATCGGCGGACCGATCATCGGCAACCTTACGCTGTTCGTGTCGGGTGATATCGAAGGTGCGAAGTCGGACTTCCGCGGCCTCGATTCCCAGAAGGGCACGATCTTCCTGCCGGTCGGCACCGACACCATGGTGGCCGTGTTCGACACCGCGAAGATCAGAACCTCCGGGGAGCCCGGGGACACGACCTACGTCCCGGTCTCGAAGTTCGCGGTCTACACCGGCACCTGCAACGAGTTCAAGGCCAGCCAGAACTCGGACATTCGCAACAACTACGGCTTCGCCTGTCAGGGCGGCCGGGTGCCCTTTACGGCCAGCACGACCTACCGCCTGCAGAGCAAGCTGCAGTACACCTTCGGCGCCGGTAACCGCGTCGCCCTGACGGCGTTGCGGTCGAACGACCAGAACCGCAGGCCCTTCGGGTACGCGCAGGTCACCAATCCGCCGAACAGCTTTTCCAACTGGAACCAGAACAACGTGGTCACGCTGAACTGGGCCCAGAACCTCTCCAAGTCGGCGGACCGGGCACTGGCACTCGACCTCTACGCCTCGTACCAGTGGGATCGGGCCATCACTGGACCGCTCACCACCTCGAGTGAAGAGGGCGCCCGGGATCCGTTCGGCGGTTTCATCATCAAGCCGTTCGATTTCCTGTTCGACTTCAAGAACTTCCCGCTCAATCAGGTGGTCGCGAATTTCCGCACCAACACCGGTATGCGGACTCCGTACGACCTGGATCAGACCAGCCAGTACGCGGTGACCAACGAGTTCAAGAACAACCCGTACGCGTTGACCGGCTTCGACGAGTCCGGCGGCCCGGTCGGCCGAATCGGCCTCTACAAGGAAGACCGTGCGATCGGCAAGGGCAACGCTCGACTGGCAGGTGGACCGCTACAACCGGCTCAAGCTGGGCGGCGAGTACACCAAGTACTACATCACCAGCTACAGCTCCAACCTGACCAACCTCGGGTTCGCCGACGCCTATCACGAGAAGCCGACCCGGTGGAACGCGTTCCTGGAAGACCGGCTCGACCTTGGGAACGTGGTGCTGGTGGGTGGCCTGCGTTACGACTGGTACAAGACCGGCGCAAGCCGTCCGTACTACACCGACCCGGCAACCGGTACCCGCACCTGGTTCCCGGAGATCTCGTCCCTCCGGCCGGTGGTCACCCAGGCCTTCCTGGACTCAATCCTGGTCCCGGACAAGAGCCACCACTATCTGAGCCCGCACGTGCAGGTGGCCTTCCCGGTGACCGACCGGACCAACTTCCGGCTTTCGTACGCGCACCAGGTGCAGGCGCCCGACTTCCAGCTCATCCTGGGCGGGATCAACACCGACCTCGGCGTGACCAACACCAACCACGTGTATGGCACCGACCTGGACTTCGGTCGCACCATCACCTTCGAGTTCGGCATCCGGCACTCGTTCAGCGACGACATGGTGCTGGACCTGTCGGCCTACAATAAGGACAAGCTGTCCGATGCGGCCGGCCGCCTGGTGTCGTTCTATCGGCCGTCCAAGGGCCAGAACACCGACGTCCGGGTGGTCACCAACGCCGACTTCGGCAACTCCCGCGGCATCGACATTCGCTTCGACCGCCGGATCGGCGAGCTGTTCAACGGCAGCGTGGCCTACACCTATGAGGAAGCCAAGAACACCGGCTCCGATCCGTTCACCTATATCAATTTCGGTTCTCGCATCCTGAACGCCCTGAGCGGTGGCAACAACCCGCCGCCCCAGGCCATTCTGACCACCAACCAGACCCGGCCGCACAACCTGGCCGGCTCGTTCGCCCTGAACTTCCCGAACAACTGGAAGCAGGGGTCGCTGGGTGGCTCGGTGCTGGAGAACGTCGGGATCTTCGCCACCTTCCGGTTCGCCAGCGGCATCGCCTATACCCGCTGCCCGGGCGACATCGAAGCGGACGACAACGTCTTCGTGGGACCGACCCAGGTCTGCTCCCGGAACATCGAGGGCGACTACAACGGCGCCCGGTTGCCGTGGACCAAGAACTTCGATCTGCGGGTGACCAAGGGCTTCGGCGTCGGCGGGCTCGACTTCACGGCCTACGCCGATGTCCGGAACCTGTTCAACTTCAGGAACGTCGTCAGCGTCTTCGCGCAGACCAATGACGTGGTGAACGCGAAGGAGCGGGCCCGCATCAACAAGCAGGACCTCGACGACTACGCCAACGAAGGGCGCGTCAATGGCGTCCGCAACTCAGCCGACGGCTCGCTCGATCTGACCTTCGGCGGCGCCGGACACTCGGGCTGCGCCACTTGGGTTACCACTGAAGGCAAGGGTGGGGCTCCGAACTGCATGTACTTCATCCGAGCGGAGGAGCGTTACGGCGATGGCGACGGGATCTTCACCGTGGCCGAGCAGACCCGCGCCTCCAACAGCTTCTACATCTTCAACCGGTCGATCGCCTCCTTCACCGGGGCGCCACGGCAGGTCCGGCTGGGCTTCGAAGTCACCTTCTAGGCTCCACGAGGGGGAGACCCGGCTTCTAGGCCGGGCCTCCCTCCCTGCACACCACAGAGCGAGGGAAGAATGCACTCACGATTTCGTATGAAAGGCCTGCTGCTGGCGGTCCTCATGGCCTCGCTGGCGACGGCTTTCCTGCCTGCGCCGGCTTCGGCCGGCCCCGAGCCCGGAGCCCCCAAGAAGAAGGGGTTCCGGCTCTTCGCCCGGACGCTCGGCGCGATGACCATCAACCGGGTCTACTGCGGCATCAACGCCGACGGTCAGGTCTGCGTGGACTCCACCAACTCGTCCACGGTCGGCGGTGGCTTCTGGCCGAAGGGAACTCCCGACCAGTACGTGTTCAACTCGGGATCTGCAGGTTGCCGGCGTCATCGGCACCGACGGCGGTCCCTGGGCCAACGACACGACCGGCGGCTTCTTCTTCGATGCCACCGGCCAGCTGCCCAACAATGAATCGGTCCAGCCGATCTACAACGCCACAAGCATCGCCGACGTTGCGGCTTGGCCCGGCGCCGCGTGCGTGCCGCAGGCGGCCACGGACTCCGCGGCGGCTTCGGTGTTCGATCTGCTGCTCCAAGTTGACTCGACGACCGGGGCAACCGGCGGCGGGAGCGGGATCCCCTACTGCCGGCGCAGCGCCTCGCAGGGCGATATCTGGTTCATGTCCTGGGAAGGCAACCCGTCACTGACCGCTGGGCGGAAACACCCGCTCGGGATCGCGGTAGAGTCCCGGGGCATGGGCTGGAACTTCCCGTCAGGCAACGAAGACATTCTGTACTTCATCTACACCTTCTATAACGTCACCTCGACCAACGCCGCCGATTACACTGGTATCCGGCAGCCGGTCAAAGACATCCTGCTCGGGCTGGCCGGCCGGTTCCAGGTCGAGAACGCGGCCCGCGGCTCGACGCTGCCGACGGGCGGGTATACGATCACCAACATGTTCGCGGCCTTCGCGGCGGACATGGACGTCTCCGAGGCTTCCTCGAACTACTCCTCGGTGAACCTGCCCTTTGCCCTCGGCTACGTCTACGAAGAATCCTTCGCGGGCGCGCAGGGCTGGCTGTTCGATCCATCAATCTTCGGTTCGCCATTCTTCCCGGGTGCCGGCTTCGTGGGCGTGAAGTACTTGAAGAGCCCCACGGGACCTGGCGCGATTCAGCTGTTCTCGAACACCGCGAACACCCCGCTTCCTCCCGGCGCGATTGGCGACCCCCGCGACATCAAGCAGCTGTATCGCTACCTGTCGGGGAACCTGAGCACCGCCGCCGGCGACGCGCAGTGCAGCGTGCCGGGCACGCCGTCCTTGACCCACGTCTGCTACGTGAACGTGGCCTCACCGGGCGACATGCGGTTCTTCCAGTCTTCGACGGGGCTCACGCTGGCCCCCGGCAAGGCGGGGTCCATCGTGGTGGCGTATATCTTCGCGGCGCCCGTCAAGACAGGCCTGTGCCCGTCGCTGACCTGCGCCAACGTCAAGCCGGCCCCGACGGCGGCTGACGTGCTGAGGCTCACCAACGCCAACCTGCTGGCGCAGGGCGCCAACCCGGTGGACTCGATCACCGGGTACCGGGGCTACAGCGATCTCGTCGCCAACGGCGGCAACGGCGACAACATCGTGCAGCAGAACGAATTCCGGGTGGTACCCGGATCGCTGCTCGGTAAGGCCAACGTGGCCCAGCAGGTGTTCGACAACAAGTTCCTGCTACCGTTCGCGCCTGACCCACCGCCTTTCTTCCTGATTCCGGGGAGCAACGAGGTGACGGTCATCTGGTCGCCGTCGCCGACCGAGAATTCCGGCGACCCGTTCTTCCAGATCGCCAACGCGGCGCAGGTGATCGATCCGCAGAGCGGCCTGCTGGTGTCAAACTCGCTGTACGATCCGAACTATCGATTCCTGGACGTCGAGGGATACCGGGTGTACCGCGGTCGAATCGACGCGCCGAACGAGCTGACGCTGCTGGCGCAGTTCGACTACACCGGCACCTTCATGAGCGACTATACCGGTGTCGTGATGCCGACCTCGACCTGCGCACCGGAAGCGAATCTGCTGGCCGGCTGCCCGGCGGCGTATCCGGCCGGCGGCAACCAGAAGAACGGCACCACCCTGACGGTGCACACCGACTATGACCTCACGGATCTCGATCCGGCCCTTGGAGAATTCGTCCAGCTAACGGTTACCGGCGCCTCCAAGGGGCGGCAGCTGCTCGCCACCAACGAGATGGTGACGCTCAAGGCCGACACCGCGGTGAAGGGTGGCGGCACCAACGGTGGCTGCGGTCCCAAGTCAGCCTGCCCGGCACTCACCAACACCGGCATTCCGTTCAGCTATGTGGACCGAACCCCGAAGAACGGGTTCCGGTACTTCTATTCCGTCACCGCATTCGACGTGAACTCCTTCGAGTCTGGTCCGTCCAGCCTCGAGTCCCCGCGCAACACCAAGTCCACGACCCCGGTGCGGCCGGCGGGTAACTTCGTGAACACCGCCGACCTCTCGTTGCATGTTGTGGGGCGTGGGGTCGCGATGGATACCATCATCACCGCGGATCCGACGATCAACGCCATTACCGGCGTGTTCAGCGGGCCACAGCGGCCGGCGAATGGCATGATCCCCGGCTTTGTGGGCCAGCTTGCCAAGCAGGTGCTGAGTGGCAGCGGCGGGTTCGAGGTGCGGCTGGACAGCATCAGCGCAACCGGTGAAGGTGACGAGTCTGGTTGCTGCGGCGGTGTCGCAGCCGGTTCGCCGGTGACCTACTACTTCACTGCGCAGTCCGGTGCCCTCATCAGTCATATCGAGGTTCCCATCACGCCGGACGGCAACGACAGCGAGAACCAGGCTGCCGGCGAGGCGTTCTTCAGCGCTACCAACGTCGACGCGACCGCTTCCCAGCGGTTCGGCGGTGACAGCACCTTCGAATTGAAGGGCACGGCGGCGGATACCATCCCGTCCTTCTATTACTACGCCGCGCCGGGGCTGGGGTGCCGGATCAAGAGCGCTGCCGGAGGGATCTTCGCCGCCGGTGCGAACGACTGCATCTACGGCGGGCCGCGCTGGTTCAACGGCCCAACGACGCCGACCAGCAGCCCACTACCCGCGGACCGAATCCTGCCGGAGACGACCGCGGATCCCACCAGTGGCAACTGCAATCACAATGGTGGTAACGGGCCGGTCTGCGCGGCGGTGAGCTTCAACAATGCCGGAGCACTCACCGGCGTGACGACCGTTCTGGTGCCCGAGAGCTATACCCAGCTCATCCGGCGGTGGCGCAACATGGAGTCGAGCTTCGCGCCGTACGCGCGGGCTGCCGACATGAACGTGTACTGGGGCGCCGCGGGTCGGATTGATTCGGTCATCGACGTTACCCACAACGTGCCGATCCCGGATGCGTATATCCGCGATGGTGCGGGGGGTACGGTCAGTGGGGTACGCCCGCTGGGCGCCAACTGGGGTGTCATCAATACGGCGAAGACGAACTTCGCTTCCACTTCTGCGGATGGTCGGCCTGCCGTACTCACGGCCACCGACCTGCCGTGCTTCGAACCGTATCGCTCGATTCACGTCAGTCCGCAGACCAACCAGGCGGACGGCTTCATGTGCGCCGTCACGGGTGCGACCCCGTACGCGCCCGGCCAGCCCTTCACGCCCGATACCGTCGTGACGCCCGGTCAGGTCGCCTTCTTCAAGGACACGCGTGGCAACGCGGCCGCGGCGGCAGTAGCTCCGGGTGCAGGGTTCGGCCTCTACGTCTCCGGCATCTACACGATGTTCGAGCTCACCGGGGGAGCAGTTCCCGCGGCTGGCACGGTGTGGACGCTCCGGAACTACTCCGGTGTGGTCAACGGCGGTAACGGCGTGGGCGGCGGCAGCAAGGGGCCGTACTCATTCACCCAGACCCTCAGGCCGTTCACCGCGGTGGGCGCCAGCGCACAGGTGGCCTTCACGGTGGTCAATAACGCCCGCGGCCCGACTCTGGCGGATCTCAAGCGGGTGCATACCGTTCCCGATCCGTACTACGTGACCAACGCCTTCGAGCAGAGCACGGACAACAAGATCATCAAGTTCGTGAACTTGCCATCGAAGGCGATCATCCGGATCTACTCCTCAAGTGGCGTGCTGGTGAACATCCTCGAGCACAACAGCGTCAGCTTCGGCGGTGAGGAGAACTGGAACGTGCGGAACCGGAACAACCAGGTCGTCGCGAGCGGTGTGTACTTCTATCACATCGAAGCCAATGACGCGGGCAAGACGGCTCGCCGCGTCGGTCGCATGACCATCGTCAACTTCGCCCAGTAATCCCAGGGGGCGGGTCCTTCGGGGCCCGCCCCACAGCCAGGAGAATGGACCAGATGAAGCACAAACTCTACCCGCGCCTGGTACAGCTCGCGGCCCTGCTGGGAGGGATTGCTCCGGGCCTCGCAGCCCAGGCGGGCACCAGTCAGGACAATACGCCTTACGGCTCGACCTCTGCGGAATTCCTCCTCATGGGGGCGGGGGCTCGCGGCACCGCCCTCGGCGGGGCCTACGCTGCCATCGCCAACGACGCCAGCGCGCTCTATTACAATCCCGCCGGTACCGCACTCATGACCCGGCCGGGCCTCGTCGTCGGCACGTACGATTACATCGCCGACACCCGCTACAGCTGGGGCGGCATCGCGTTCCCCTTCGCCGGTGGCTCCAAGACCATCGGCTTCCAGCTGGGCACGTTCGGCTTCAAGGATCAGCCGGTGTACACGGCGGAGCAGCCGGATGGCACCGGGGCCACATACTCCGTCAACGAGACCTTCATCGGTCTCACCTACGCTCAGAACTTCTCCGACCGGTTCTCGGCGGGCCTCACGGCCAAGTTCATCAGTGACAACCTCGGCGACGTCAGCGGCAAGGCGTTCGCGGTGGACTTCGGCACCAATTTCCACGCGGCGCTGAGTGGTCACCCGGTGAAGTTCTCGTTCGTGCTCTCCAACCTGGGCTCGAACATCGGGTACAGCGGCAACTCGCTGAACACCGGCTCCGGACGTGAGCCGCTGCCGGGCGAAGTGGACGTACCGCAGATTCCGCAGCCCACCCGGCTCCGGACCAAGGCCTTCCCACTGCCCACGACCTTCCGGGTCGGCCTGGCGTACGATCTGCTCACCGGGAACAGCGCCAAGCTGACGTTCCTGAGCGACTTCAATCAGCCGAACAACAGCCGGGCCGGATTCTCGGCTGGCACGGAGTTCATCGCCCAGAACCTCGGCGGGTCGGCCTTCTCGGCGGCGCTGCGCGGCGGTTACAGCTACTTCGCGTCGAACAACGTGAAGCCTGCCACACTGCCCACGGCTCTCTCGGATGAAGAGAACCTCCAGGGTCTGGCCGCCGGCGGCGGGCTCATGTACGGCAGCGGCAATTTCAACCTTAGCGTGGACTACGCGTACCGGTACATGGGTATTCTGGGCGCGACCCACTTTGTGAGCTTCGGGCTGGGCTGGTAGTCCGCCGTCCGCCGTCGGCCGTCGCACTGACGGCCGATGGCTGATGGCCGCTTTCAAGGAATAGCATGAGACGGTGGATGCACGTGGCCTTCGCGGCCATCACGGCGCTGGGGGCTGCCCCGTCGGCGGCTCAGTCGGTTCAAGATGTTCAGGTCCGGGCTTTCCGGTTCTATCGGGCGGAAAGCAAACAGACGATGGTCACCGCGTTTCTCGAGGTGCCATACCGGGTCCTCAGCGCCGACAGCCCTGGACCGAACGGGAACCTGCGGTACAGTGTGGTGGTACAGGTAACCGATGCGGCCGGCGCCAAGTTGCATGAAGCCTCCTGGCCGGGTCAGGCCAAAGCGGATCTGCAGGCGGCGGGAGCAACGAAGCTGGAGATTCTCGACTTCGCCGTCGCTCCCGGGAAGTACCGGATCGGGGTAACGGTGACGGACTCGGTGAGCGGCAAGCAGTTCACCGCGAATACCGATGTCGAGGGCTGGAGTCGCGCTCCGCTGTTGTCGGACCTGTTGCTGTCGCCGAGCATACGGTTGGCGAACGGAAGTGACACGATGCCAAATCCCGGCGAGATGCGCCGGGGCAACACCCTGGTAACGCCGGCAATCACCTTGCGGCTGTCGCCGAGCCGGACCAAGGTCTTCTACCTCGTCGAGGCATACGCCGCGACGCCGGACTCGGGAACGATGCAGGTGCGGGTCGAGGACTCCGCGGGTCATGCGATGGTCACGACCCGGGCGGTGATGGTTCAGGTTGCCGCTGGCGGTTCGGTACTCAAGGGTCAGCTCGATCTTGCCGGCCTTCCCTCGGGCGAGTACGCACTCGTGGTCAAGGTGACCGTTGGGGGGAATACGCAGGAACAGTCGAGCCGACTGACGATGGCCGACTTCACCGAGGCGTTGCAGCGGGAGCAGGCGGTTCTCGAAACGCGAAGGGTTTCCGACGAGGGGTATTTCGCGCTGATGAATGAGGAGTTGCTGGACGAGGCCGAGGCACCGCTGGTCTATCTCATCGCGCCGGATTCACTGGCAGTATGGAAGAGCGGGCTCTCGGTGACGGCCAAGCGGAGTTTCCTGACCCGGTTCTGGAGCCTGCGAGACCCGACGCCCGGGACAGCGAAGAACGAAGCCCGAGAGGCGTTCTACGCCAAGATCGCCCAGGCCAATCGGGCCTACGCCGAACGCGGATCTGGCTCGGCGCCGGGATGGAAGTCGGATCGGGGGAGAATCTTCGCGAAGTACGGCGAGCCAGGGGACATCCTGGACCGACGCACGCCGACCGGAAAGTCGCCGCCGTACCAGGTGTGGCGTTACTCGAGAGGCAAGGACGTCTACTACATCTTCGTGGATCGATCCGGTTTCGGTGGATACAAGTTGCTGGTGACCAACGATCTCAAGGAAAACAGCCTGCCGAGTTTCCGGGACGTGATGGGTGGAGAGGCGCTGCAGGATGTGAGTCGTTGGCTGGGCGTTGACCTGACGTCTACGACATCGGACCGTCAGTGAATCGGAGTGGATCGGGTGAGAACCGCAGGATCCCGACCCCGGGGTGCCAGGGGTTCAGGCTTCCGACATTTGAGATGAGGTGCACAGTCATGAACCGTTTGATACGTGGTCCGGTCGTACTCGCAGTCGCGCTGGTGGCGCTCTCCTGCAAAGGTGACCCGACCAGTTCCCTCAGGAACGGCGTCGACCAGCTCATCGCCGATCCAGGCGCGCTGTTCCTTCGCCCTGATTCCACCAAACCGCTCATCGTCGGCGCCGTGGACGAACAGGGTAACCAGATTCAGGCGCACTATACCCTCGGCGCAGTGAGTGCGGGGCTGAGCGTGATTGTGGACCCAGGCTTCAACCTGGTCTACAACGACAACGGCGTGCTGGTGAAGCCCGACCAGGCGACCCGGGAGCAGTTCCTGGTCACGGCGACGGCGGGATCGGGGGATCTCAGCTTCGTGGTGAACGGCGGGGGCAAGAGCGTGACCATTCCGGTCCGTCTGCTCCCTGACAGCGCGTCGGCGACTGTTTCGAACGCGACGCCCGCGAACCAGGACACCGTGATCATCACTCTGAGCCCCGACTTCAAGTTCACGCCCACCGGTGGGGTTACACTGAACGGAATCCCCGGGGCAATCATCGACCGTGCCGCGGACAGCTCATCGGTCACCTTCGTGGTCCTTGGCGGGGCAGCTGTTGCACCGGGTACCCACCCGGTCGTAACGGGCGTAGTGCTGACCTACCTCGGTTCTCCGCTCTCCCTTCCGGCTACTGCGACAATGGACGTTCCGGTAGGCTTCGTAGGAGCGGTCGCGATCGCGACTGCCCCGACAATCGTGATTCCTCCGACCGGGGAGAACTCCACGTACTTCGACGTCGGAGCCACGGCAGCGGCGGCTGAATGCGGCAACGTCGGCGCTCACTGCCGGTTCTATAAGATCGTGCTCGCGGCTCCCAGGACATTCACGGTTACCCTGAATTGGGGTAACACAGCCGACTTCGGCGGTTACTTCATCGATGCCGCCGGCAATGATCAGTTTGGTGACTTCGCCTGCGACGCCCACGGATCGGGCGCGACGGCTCAGCCCGAGACCTGCACCGAGACGCTGCCAGCGGGCACTTGGTACCTGGCCCTTGCCGACTTTACCGCGGCAGCCCAGAACACAACCTATCGGACGTTCCTCGAGGGTAACTGAGTCTTATCACTCGATAGGATGGAACGGCCCCCGGCGATTGCCGGGGGCCGTTCTGCTTTGCCCCAATGGCCCCACTCTGACTCAGTCCACGAACTGCGCGTCCCCCTCCCGGAACTGCTGCTGGTACAGGCGGGCGTACAGCCCACCCGCGGTGAGCAGCTCCGCATGAGTTCCCTGCTCCACGATCCGCCCGTGGGAGAGCACCACCAGCCGGTCGGCGCGGCGGACCGTCGAGAGCCGATGGGCGATGATCAGCGTCGTCCGGCCCACCAGCAGCCGTTCCAATGCATCCTCGATCAGCCGCTCGCTCTCCGTGTCGAGACTACTGGTGGCCTCGTCCAGGATCAGCACCCGCGGATCCTTGAGGATCGCCCGGGCGATGGCAATACGCTGCCGCTGGCCGCCTGAAAGCTTGACCCCGCGTTCTCCCACGATGGTCTCATAGCCGGAACCGAGTCGTTCGATGAACTCATGCGCGTGCGCCGCGCGGGCCGCCGCCTCGACCTGGTCGAGCCCCGCGTCCGGCCGGGCATAGGCGATGTTCTCCCGGATGGTCCCGCTGAAGAGTGCGGGCTCCTGCGGCACCAAGCCGATTGCTCGGCGGAGGTCCGCGAGCTTCACCTGGCGGATGTCCAAACCGTCGAGGGTGATCCTGCCCTCCGTGACGTCCCAGAAGCGCGGCAGCAGGGAGGCAATCGTGGTCTTGCCGGCGCCGGAGGGGCCCACCAGGGCCACGACTTCGCCGGGAGCGAGGTGAAGAGTTACATCGCGGAGCGCCCAAGGGGCATCCGGGCCGTCGACATATCGGAACGAGACCGACTCGTATCCGATCCGCCCCTCCACAGGACTGGGCAGCGCCCGCGGACTCGGCGGATCGGTGATGGCGCTGGGCCGTTCGATGAGCTGAAACACTCGCTCCGCCGCGCCTACCGATTCCTGGTAGGCGCTGAAGAATCCTGCGAGGGCGCTGACCGAGCCCGCGATCATCAGGGTGTAGGTAAGGAACCGGAACAGTTCCCCAATGGTGAGCTTGCCCTCGGTCAGCAGCACCCCCCCCTGCCACAGTACGACAACCACCGCGGAAAACGCCGCCAGAGTCAGGGCGCCGAAGAAGACTCCTCGGACCTGGGCGCGAACCAGCGCGGCATCTACTACCGTCCGTATCCGGGCTCCGTAGCGCTCGCGCTCCCACGGCTCCTGCGCGAAACTCTGCACCGTACGAATCTGGCTGAACGCCTCTTCGGCGAGCGCGGTAGCCTCTGCCACCCGGTCCTGCACGCCGGTGGACATGCGGCGGAGTCGCCTGCCGAAGAAGAACGCGGTCCCCACCGAAAGCGGCACGATGGCCAGCGCCGTGAGCGTGAGCCGGGGTTGAGTATAGAAGAGCAGGAAGACGGCCCCGGTCAGCGTTATGGCCTGGCGGCTGAACTCCGCGATCTGGTGGCTCATCGTCCCCTGCAGCAGCCCGATGTCCGTCGTGAGCCGGCTGGTGAGTTCTCCGGTTCTATGATCGGCGAAGAATCCCGGCGGCTGGTCCAGCAGCTTCGCAAACAGGTCTCGGCGCAGGGCCGCGACCGCGCGCTCGCCGGTAGCCGCCAGCAGGTAGGCCTGGGCGTAGTTGAGCACCGCCTGCATTATCACGAGTCCTACCAGCCCCAGGGCGATCCGATCGAGCAGCGCTCGCCCCCCGTGAAGCAGGGCTGTGTCGAGCAGCCGTCCCATGAACATGGGGAGCGAAAGGCTCAAACCCGCGCTGAGGACCAGGCTGACGCTGGCAAGCGCCAGCGCACCCCGGTGAGGGCGGATGAGCGGAAGGAGCCGCTTGAGGGCGGTCGGGGGAGGGATCCGGCGTCTGGGCGCGGGTGCGGTCATGCGAGGAAGATGGTCGTGCGGTGCCGGGGCGTCACCCCGGAGCTAGGCCGCTGCTGGCGCACGGGGGTCCCGCAGGGTGCGTGCGTTGCTCGGCGACTCTCGGTCCAAACTGACTCTAAGCCGAGCGCCCGGAGGGACCCCCGTGCGCCAGCGAATACTCGCGCGAAGACTGTTCAGTGCCCGTTGTGGCCTGCGCCGGCGCCCAGAGCATTCTGCTCCGGCCGATCCAGAATGAGCACGGGAGTACGCTCGAATCTGTGCCCGAAGGGCATTGCCCGGTCTACGCCCATGGCCACGAAGAGCAGGGCAAGGTAGAGCAGCGAGTACTTGTACATCTTCCACGCCGTCGGCGTCACCTCGGACTCGCGCAGCACCTTCACACTGTACCACAGCAGCCGACCGCCCAGGGCGATGGCGGCCGCGGCGTAGAATAGTCCCAGCGCCCCGAATACCGTCGGCATCAGGGTCAGCGGGATCAGCATGAGGGAATAGGCGAGCATCTGGACCTTGGTCCACCTCTCGCCCTGCACCACGGGCATCATCGGGATCCCCGCCTTGGCGTAGTCCTGCCGCTTGATCAGCGCGAGCGCCCAGAAGTGCGGAGGGGTCCAGAAGAAGATGATCGCGAACAGGTAGATCGCCGGGAGGTCGAGGGTACCGGTCATCGCCGTCCAGCCCACCAGCGGCGGGAAGGCTCCAGCGGCTCCACCGATCACGATGTTCTGCGAAGTCAGCCGCTTCAGCCATGCCGTATAAATGAAGACGTAGAAGAGGTATCCGCTGAACGCGAGCCAGGCGCTGAGCGGATTCACGAACCGCCAGAACACCCAGAATGCGACTGCCCCTTGCGCCAGCCCGAACAGCAGCGCCGCCCAGGCGGGGATGCGTCCGGAGGGGATGGGCCGCAGCTTGGTCCGGGCCATGAGCATGTCGATGTCGCGGTCGAACCACATATTCACCGTGTTCGCGCCGCCCGCCATCAGGTATCCACCGAGCAATACCCAGAGCACCAGGGACAAGGGCGGCAGCCCTCGGTCGGTGATGAACATCGGCAGCACGGTGGTGAGCAGCAGCAGCGAAATGATCCGGGGCTTGGTCAGGGTGATGAGGTCGGAGGCGAGGGAGGCGGCGGGCCGACGGGCCGTGCTCGCGGGGAGGCTCGGCTCCGGCGAAAACGTCGAATCCAGAGCCACAACCTCCTCCCCAGTGGGCGATCCGGCGAGCCGGGGAGCCGCCGAGCCATCGAGTCGAGCGGGGGAGCGGCCGAGCCGCCGAGAGCGGAAACTCAGCACCACCGCCGAAGTCCACACCAGGGACCCAACGAAAAGGTGGCTGGCGCGGAGAGTCGTCGGCAACAGCCGAAGAATCATTGCGGCGCCGACCAGTACCTGCAGTGCCGCCAGGCCGAACAGCCACCAAGCTGCTCGGCGAAAGGCAGCGCCACCATCACCCGTGTAGCGCCGAGCGCCCAGAGCCACTCCGAAGCAGTGGCCGACAAAGAGAAACGCCAGCACTCGGTGCACCCACTGCAGCCGCGCCAGCGGCAGTTCCGGTAGCGTCAGCGTACCGCCACAGAGCGGGAATCCGAGGCATTGCAGCCCCGCGTCGTAGTTCGCGACGAAGGCGCCAAAGAGAATCACCACCAGCGCGAAGCCGGTCGCAAACAGTGCGGCATTCGGCCCCCGTCCGGGCACGAACGTCTCGTCCCCTGTGCGGAGCCGCTCCCCCGCCCGCAGCGTGCATACGACCAGGAGCGACAGGAGCAGCATTGCCGTGGTGAGATGGATGACCACCGCGGGCGCGGCGGTTCCGAGCTTCACCGTGATGGCGCCGAGCAGCACCTGCACCACCAGCAATCCGAGCGCCCCGAATGCCGGGGCGCGAAGGAACCCGTCATGACGGTGCTTCCGCCAGGCGATCAGGGCCAGGCACACGACCGTCGCGCTCAACATCGCGGCCACCCAGCGGTGGCTCCATTCGATGACCTCGAGGGCGTCGGAGAGGTTGGGGACGAGGCGCCCGTTGCAGAGCGGCCAATGATCCCCACACCCCATCCCCGATCCCGTTATCCGCACCACCCCGCCGAGGGTGATCAGGCCAACAGCCAGGCCGGTCGCAATCAGCGCGACACGGCGGTAACTCTGGGGACCCTGATCGACCTGCTTGGGCATGCGCTGAATTCCGCTAAGTCTTTGTGCTGTATTGAGATAACGTTGCCGGGAGGGAACTCACGGGTGGTAAAGAATGGAGTCGGAGAGCGGGTTGTCAAGCGGTCGGGGCGGGGTGAAGTTTGGGGCACCTCTAGCGTTCAGCGTTCAGCGTTCAGCGTTCAGGGTTCGGGGGCAAGGGCTCAGGGCCGAGGGCCCGGGTCCACCCTTCGGCACTCTTGGTACTCTTGGCACTCTTGGCACTTTGGTACTCGGTACCCGGTACTCGGTACTCTCCAACCCATCCATGACTCAATCTGTAGACCAATGGGGCGAACGTCTCCAGCGCCGCCTTGGCCTGTGGAGCGCCGTTGCCGTGCTGATCGGATCGACCATCGGCAGCGGCATCTTCCGCACCCCGGCCTCGGTCGCGAGCAAGATCGACGACGTTCCCCTGTTCCTCGCAGCGTGGGTGATCGGCGCCGTGGTCGCTCTGTGTGGCGCACTCACCTATGCGGAGCTGGCCGCGGCGTTTCCACGGAGCGGGGGGATCTACGTCTTCATCCGTGAAGGGTTCGGCCCCCTCCCGGCCTTCCTCTTCGGATGGGCGGAACTGCTCATCATTCGGCCCGGCGCCTACGGCGCGATCGGCATCACGGCATCGGCGTATACCCTGCGGACGTTCGGGCATGACCCTGCCGTGGCCGTGCTCGGCCTTCCGGTGCGAGGCGATCAGGCGCTGGGGGCAGTCTTCATCATCATTGTCGCAGTCGTGAACTACTTCGGTATTCAGCGTGGGGCCGTGGTTCAGAATCTGAGCACCGCGTTCAAGGTTGCCGCGCTCGGTGCCCTGATTCTGCTTGGCTTTGCGTTCGGCGATGCCCACGCCGCCGGTCCTATGCTCGCCCAGCGGGCGAGCGTTGGCCTGTCCCCGTTCCTCCTCGCGATGGTCGCGATTCTGTGGGCCTACGATGGCTGGGCGGACCTGGCATTCATCGGCGGGGAGGTAAAAGACCCGCAGCGGAATCTGCCGCGGGCGCTGGTCCTCGGCACCGCGATCGTGGTTGTGCTCTATCTCGGCGCCAACCTGGTCTATCTCCACCTCATCCCCATACAGGAGATGAAGCAGGCAGAACTGGTGGCCGCCGACGTCGCCCAGCTCCTCATCGGGCCCGCCGGGATCGTGGCGATCTCGGCGGCTGTTGCGGTCAGCACTTTCGGCACCCTCAATGGATCGATGATGACCGCGCCGCGGATCTTCTTCGCGATGGCGGATGACGGCCTCTTCCCTCGGGCTGTCGCCCGGGTTGACCCGCGGACCGGCGCGCCAACCGCCGCGATTCTCCTCGCCGCGACGCTCGGCGTGATCTTCGTGCTGATCCGGACCTTCACCGAGCTGGCCGACCAGTTCATCATCGGGATCTGGCCGTTCTACGCGCTGGCGGTGGCGACGGTGTTCATACTCCGCAAGCGACGTCCGGACATGCCGCGACCGTACCGGACGCTGGGCTATCCCATCGTCCCACTGTTGTTCGTCGCTGGATCGCTGTTCCTGCTGGGGAATTATCTGGTCTCGGAGACCCGAGCCTTCGCGATTGACATCGCGGTGATTCTCAGCGGGCTGCCGGTGTATTACGGGTGGAAGAGGTGGGGAACGGGAAACTAGGCGGGGGCGCTTCGCGCCTGCGGGCTCGCTTCGCTCGTGCGGGGGGGCGCCTACGGCGCACTGCGGGAACTGCGCGTCTTCCCCGCACGCTCGCGAAGCGAGCGCCCGCAGGAGCTAAGCGACTCCGCAGGCCGCCGAAGGCGGCCCCCGCCGCCGGCTTCGCCGGCTAATCACTCATCACCTCCAGCGAGATATCCGCGGCCTTCACGCTGTGGGTGAGCGCGCCGATGGAGATGTAATCCGCGCCGGCATCGGCAAAGGCACGGACGTTGGCCAGGCTGATTCCGCCAGTCGCCTCGATGCGAATGTCCGGGCGGCGGCGACGCGCTTCGGCGGTCCATGCGGCGACCGTTTCGGGCGTCTGGTTGTCGATGAGAAGTCGGGTCGCCCCCGCCTCACACGCCTCCGCCACCTGCGCCGGCGATTCAACTTCCACGAAGCAATCGCTCACGCCGCGGGCCCGCGCCTCAGTGAGTGCGGCGGCGAGGCTCTTGCCGCACTGCTCCAACGCCCGCCAGTGATTGTCCTTGATCATCACCGCGGTAGCCAGATCCAGGCGGTGCACCTGCCCTTCACCGGTGAGCACCGCTTCCACATCGAGCAGGCGGAGTCCAGGCGCGGTCTTCCTGGTGTGGAGGATGCGGGCGCGGGTTCCCCTGACCGCCGTGACGTACGCCTGGGTCTCGGTCGCGACGCCACAGGCCCGCTGCAGCAGATTGAGAAGCGGCCGCTCCGCCCGAAGGATTTGAGTCAGGTCGCCCTGGATGACACCGATTGTGGTCTTTGCCGCGATAGCGGACCCTGGTGGGTGATACCAGGTAACCGGCGGCAACCCGCATGCCTCTGCCACCGCGTCAGCATAGGGCAGGCCGGCCAAGATGCCGCCACTCAGGTACTCGAGAATCGCTGTGGCATCGCGGTTCGATCCCACGCATACGGCGGTGGTGATGTCGGCGCTCCCATCTTCGGCCAGCGCAAGTTCCGCCACCCGCTTGGCATCCGCGGCGATCTGGTGTCTCAGGTCGCGCTCTGTGAGCACTCGGTTCCTCCTTTTTCCTTCTGCCGTCCGCCGTCCCGCCATCCGCCGTCGGTCGGCGCGGGGTTCCAAGAGTGCCAGGAGTTCCAAAAGTGCCAACCAGCACTCGGTAATCGAGATCGTTTTTGGCACTCTTGGCACTTTGGCACTCTTGGCACTCGGCCACTGTCGCCTGTCGCCTTCCTCAGTCTCCCGGCTTCTTCGCCACCCCAGGCCCCAGGGCTACCATCCGATCCAGCGATGCGCGGGCGCGGGCCGCGATCGCAGGCGCCACCGTCACATGGAACTGATCGAGTTTGAGGGCATCTCGGGTGCCTTCCAAGGTGATCGTCTTCATGAAGGCGCACACCGCCCCGTCATCGGCGGCGTAGAAGTGTTTCGTGGGGGCGAGTTGCTCCATGCGGTGCATGATGCCGGTCTCGGTCGCGACGATAAACTCCTGCGCCGGCCGCTCGCTCACCAGCTGGACCATGCGCTCGGTGGAAGCGATGTGGACGCCATCAGCGGGGATATCGCCGAGCCCCATGCTGTAGATCAGTTGTCCGGCGCAGCCGCACTCGGGGTGCACCAGTACCTCCGCCTTCGGATGAGCCTGGCGGGCGTTCGCGAGCACGTGGGGGTTGATGTCTTTGTGAACGTGGCATTCCCCCAGCCACACCTCGACCTTTCGGTCGGGGCGCATGCGCTTGATGTGGGCGCCAAGGAAGAAGTCGGGGCAGAAAAGGACACCCTTGTCTTCCGGGATTGCGTCGATGACGTCTAGCGCGTTGCCGCTGGTGCAGCAATAGTCCAACTCCGCCTTGACCTCGGCCGTGGTGTTCACGTAGCCGACGGCGATATAGCCAGGGAACTTGGCTTTCCATTGACGAACGTCTGCCGCCGTGATGGTGGCGGCAAGGGAGCAGCCGGCACGCAGATCGGGGAGCAGCACCCGTTTGGTTGGAGCCAGAATCGCCGCCGTTTCGGCCATGAAATGAACGCCGCAGAAGACGATCACGTCCTGTTCCGTGGCCGCCGCCTTGCGCGAGAGTCCGAGCGAGTCTCCTACGAAGTCCGCCACGTCCTGGACCTCGGGTCGCTGATAGTTGTGGGCGATGATCACGGCATTGCGCCGCTTCGCGAGCTCCCGAATCTCCCGCTGCATCGCCGCGATTTCGGCGACAGAGAGCCTCGTCGCCTCGATGACGGGAAGGATCGTTCTCGAGGGTGCGGACACCGTGGTCATGCGGTGTTGCCACTGACTCTGGAGAGCGGCGGGTAGTCCAGCCGGCGATGTCCTCCCCGGCTCTCGCGCCGGCGGAGCGCCGCATGGGTAATCAGGCGGGCGACAAGCACCTGGTTGCGCGAGCGCCACGCTTCCGAAGGAAGTTGCTGCGACAGGCCGGCGAGTGCGTGGCGGGCGTGGCTCAAGCCGGTTTCGGTCCGCACCAGACCCACGTCGTTGGTCATGATGCTCCGGACTTGGTCGAGGATCGGCCGAGCTGCATCGTCGGCGGCCCGCCCGCCCGGGGCATCGTTGCTTGCGGGTGGGAAGGCGGGCACGGGGGGCCGAGCGGGTGACGCTCCGCGGAGCCGGGCGGTCAGCTCATCGGCCTGACGCCGCGGGATGGATCGCGTCGGCCCCGGCGATCTGGCGGAAGCGCCTCCAGCGGGGTCTCGGCTATCGGCGATCAGCGCCTTCGCGACGCGGTCGGCGAACACCATTCCCTCGATCAGCGAGTTGGAGGCGAGCCGGTTGGCCCCATGAACGCCAGTGCAGGCGACCTCGCCCACTGCCCACAGTCCGGGGCGGGTAGTGCGCCCATCGAGATCGGTTCGGATTCCGCCCATGGCATAGTGCAGTGCCGGAGCGACGGGAATGAGGTCCCTCGTCGGATCGAGATCGTGATCGCTCAGGATGCGGGTCACCCCGGGAAACCGGCCGGCGAAGTCGGAGATTTCCCGGGCATCGAGCCAGGCGCCGCCGGTCGCATCCGCCGCGGCCACTGCACGGGCGACCACGTCACGGGGGGCGAGTTCTCCGCGGGGGTCCGCATCGAACGCGAAGCGGCGCCCATCCTTATCCACCAGAATCCCTCCGGCTCCACGCACCGCTTCGGTTATCAGCGGGGCCGGGTTCACGCCGGGAAGCTTGAGTGCCGTGGGGTGGAACTGGAGGAACTCGATGTCGCGGAGTTCCGCGGCGACCTGCCACGCGAGCGCCCAGCCATCACCCGTGGCCACGAGCGGATTGGTCGTGACCTCGTAGAGTTGCCCGACACCTCCCGTCGCGAGCACCACGTCCCGGGCCTCCAGCTCGAGCGCCTCACCGTTTCTGATTGCGATCGCGCCCCGAACCCTGGAGCCATCATGGGTGAGCGCGGCCACCTCGGTGTAACGCAGAATCTCTATTAAGGGATGGCGGCGGACGATCTCGGTCAGGAAGGCGACGATTGCCGCTCCAGTCCGATCACCGCCAGCATGAATGATCCTGGGCCGGGTGTGCGCGGCCTCGAGTCCGAAGCGGAGCGAACCATCCGGACCGCGATCAAAGATGGCCCCGGCGGCGAGCAGTTCCCGGATCCGGTCCGGCCCCTCGTTGGTCAGCACCCGCACCGCTTCGGGGTCGGACATTCCGTCGCCGGCGGCGAGGGTATCGGCCGCGTGCTGGCTCGGGCTGTCACCGGGCCCGAGTGCCACCGCGATGCCGCCCTGCGCCCAGGCGCTCGCGCTGTCGGCTAGGAGGCCCTTGGTGAGGAGCACGGACGGCTGTCCATCCGCTGCCAGACGCCACGCGGTCCACAGTCCGGCGATGCCGGTGCCGACGATGATGGGGCGAACGGGGGTGGGCATAGGGGAACGAAATATACGGGCGGACGGGCGGACGTGGGCGGACCGGGCGGACGGGCGACGGAGCGGACCAGGCCGGCGGCGGACGGTCAACGGCTAACGGCTAACGGCTGACGGCCAATCAGCGCTCCCCTACGTCCTCACCTTTCGGAGCAGCCAGACGGCCGCGGCCAGAAAGACGACGTTCGGCGCCCACGCCGCCGCGACCGGATTCACGATGCCCGAGACTCCGACGGCCTTGGAGAGCTGAATGAGCGAGAGGAACACGACCGTGGTTCCCAGGCTGATGGCGATGCCGATCGCGGTTCCCTGTCGCGGGGAAGTCACCGCCAGTGGCGCGCCGAACAGCGCGATCACCAGACAGGTGGCGGGCAGCGCGATCTTGAGGGCCCGATCCACCTCGATCTTGCTGGTATCGTTTCCCGAACGTTTGAGCGCGTCGATATACCGGGTCAACTCTCCGTAGCGCATCTCTTCCGGAGCCTTTGGCTCGGCCAGCAGATCCACCGGTTCCTGGGAGAGCGCCCGCAGCCGCGCCGACTTGAACCGGTAGCTGACCAGCAGGCCCTTATCCAGAAACCGTCGGCTGGTTCCGGACCAGAGTCGCCAGGTGTGGAGGCTGTCGTCGTACGTGGCGCTATCGGCAGTGATGGAAAGTCCGGGATACTCGGCACCCTTCCCCTGGCGCTCGAACACCAATTGGCGGAGCATCCGGTTCTGCACGTCCAGCGATCGAATGGTATAGACCCACCCCTGATCCGCCCGATAGACGAAGTTGTACCGTGCGGTCCTCGGCTTCGCGATGCGCGTCTTCTGCAGCTCGAGCTGGCGACTGGTGGACTCGGGCGCTAGTTCCCCTACGATGTAGGCAAGGCCCGCCGCCAAGGTGGCCGCCAGGTAAATCGGCAGCGTCAGACGGTGAAAACTCCAGCCCCCGGCCTTGGCGGCCGTGAGCTCCGAGTGTCGGCCCAGGTTGCCCACGGTGAAAACCGTCGCGAAGAGCACGGACGCGGGCATGACCAGGAAGATGTTGTCGGGCAGCGCGTACACGTAGCTCTTGAGGATTTCGGGGAAGCTGAGCCCCCGGTCCATCAGCCGCTCGAGGTTGTCGGTCATGTTGATCATGATCGACACGACCGGAAAGCCGATCGCCGAGAGCACGAAGATCACGATCCAGGACTTGAGGACGTACCGGTCGAGGATTCGCACTAAGCCGCCTTCCGCCGGAACCGGCTGGTGATACTGTCCCACAGCTCGGCGAGATCCCCGCCGCGAGTGGACCCGGACTCCCGGCTCACCCTATAGATCCCGAACACGGCGAGCGTCGCGAAGATGATGTTGGGCGCCCACATTGCGACCCAGGGATCAACGATGTTCTTGTTCCCAAGGCCCTCCCCCGCGATGAGCCCTACATAGTAGATAGCAAAGACGAACAGTCCCCCGCCGATGACCAGTCCCATGCCCCCGCGCGGGAAGCGCAACGCCATCGGAATCCCCACCAGCGCGAAAACCAGACAGGCGACGCTGATCGCCCATTTCTTGTGGACCTCGACCCGGTACTGGTCCGCCCTGGCCTCCGATGTCTTGATTTCGTCTCTCGCCGTGGAGACTTCCGCCCAATTGGTCAGGGTGGGCGGGCGCCGGGGCGCGACCTTCGGGGGCGACGCCGGGACGCCTTTGAGGGGGACCATCCGGGGACTGTCGCCCTTCACGGGCTTGGGTGGAGCCGGCTTGCGGGGCGGCGGCTCGACATGCTGCTCACTGTAGGTCTCTTCCTCAAACATCGGCTGTGCTGTCGAGTCGGGCTTGGCCGTCCCCAACGTTGTTGCAATCCGCGCCATTACATAACAGTAGGGCGGGAGCTTCGCCGCCGGGATCTTGGGGCCGGCCGCCGACCGGGGCAATCCCATGAGCTCATCCAGGTCGCGCTCGACGGCGAGTCGGCGGCGCCGCTCCGCCAGCGCCAATTCGCGCTCAGCGCTGCGGACGACTCCCATCATCTCACAGGTGGTCATTTCCCGGTCACCGCGGACGCCGTCGTTCGACTCCAGGTCGAGTCGGTTGGAGACGTCGCGAACCAGCAGCACGTTGGTGGCGAAGTCGGTCACCTGAGTCAGGCCGGGATCACTCTGTTTGAAGGCGTGAACGGCGCCGTGGTACAGCCGCATCTGCAGGTTGGTGCCTTCGTTGGTGAAGCCCATCTGGCCGCTGTCGGCGTAGATGATCCTCCGGCTGTCGGTCGAGCCCATGTCGTAGATCGTCACGCTGCGCAAGCGCCCGGTGTTGCCGTCAATCCGGCTGGCTCTGAGAAACAGCCCGCTCGGTGGGATTTCGTTGATGACCTGCTCGCGAAGCTCGAGCGTCGGCTTCTTGCGCTGAATGTTGATCAGCAGGTTCCTGAGCTGCGCGTTGCTCTGGGGCAGGACCTGGTCGGTGAACCAGAAATTGAGCGCCGTGAGCATGACGCCCGTCAGGATCATCGGGCGCACCAGCTGGACTACGCTCATGCCGCTCGCCCGCATCGCGGTGATCTCGCTGTCGGCGGCGAGGTGGCTGAAGGTGTAGAGCGTCGCCACCAGCACCGCCATGGGGAGCGTCATGGCGATGATGAAGGGCAGGCACAGCAGGAAGACCTCACCGATCACCGACCAAGGCAGTCCTTTGCCCACCAGCGCCCCGAAACGGCGGGCCACCTGGTTGAGCAGCATGATGCTGGTCATCGCCGCGAAGGCAAAGATCAGCGGCGGCAGGAACTGCCGAATCAGGTAGCGGTCGAGGAGGCGCACTGAGCGTCGAAGTCTCCGTGTGATAATGAGTTGTGACCCATCTACCCGGCCAGTATATTCCCGGTGTCCCGCACCTTCAAGTCTGAGTTTCCCCCTTCTCCCGACCACGCAGCCCGGCTAGTGCGCGCTCTGGCATTTCTGGGGCTCTTCCTGATCGTTCCGACCGTCCTTCGGGCCCAGGGAGATACCACCTTCACGGCGTGGCTCCGATTCCGGGGCACTCCGCCGCTCGAACAGCTTCGCCCGCCTCCGATCCTGGAGAGCCCGTGGGCGGGCGGCCCGCGGCTGAGCCCAAGGTTGGTCGGGGAAGCCTGGGACAGCGCGCTGGCACTCCGGCTCGATTCGGTCCGGGCGGCACGCGCCACCTCTTGGCGGCTTCGGCAGATCTACGGTCGCAGCGCGCTCGCCTCTCAGGATACCCTGCAGGAGCGACGCGGGCTGCTGGGTCTCTCACGGCGTTACGCGGATCTGGCCATCGATGGCAACGCCAGACTCGAAATCAGGACCGAGCGGCTCAAGAACGAGCGCTGCACCCCGGCCCAGTTTCTGGACCTCAACTCTGGCTGCCGGGGCGGGTTCAAGACGCCGCGGCTGGATACCTACCTCGCGCTCCGCGCCGGTGGGCTGGTCGGCCGCCGGATGCACGTGGACATCGATTACGATACCGAGCGGGATTTCACCGCGCGCAACAACATTCAACTCTACTACGAGGGCCTGGAGGATGAAGTCGTCCGTAGGGTTGAGATCGGCACCGTCACCTTCCGCCCACCCGCCTCGCGATTCCTGACTGCCTCGATCCCCGCTAACAACTTCGGCGTCAACGCCACGTTCGAGGTCGGTGCCCTGACCCTGCAGGGCATCGCCGCGACCCAGAAGGGAAGCGTTGTCGCGGAGCGAACCTACGCGGTGGGCAGCACTACGGTGCAGCCTCAGGACCGTGAAGTGCGCGATCTCGATTTCGAAGGCGGCAGGTTCTTCTGGGTCGTGGATCCGCAGACGATACCTGGGTTTCCCGCGATCGACATCCTGCAACTCAACCTGGGCTCGCTTCCTCCAACGGCGATCATCAATCAGGGTGAGGTGCGGGTTTATCGCTACCGCCCGCTCAGCGGAAACGGCGTCAATCCCAATCTTGGCGGCATCAACGCCCTGGCCATCAGCACCGATTTCGACACGGTGTCGGGCCAGTGGCAGCTCTTCCAGCGCGACATCGACTATTACGTCGATCCCTCCGGCCTGTGGATCGCGCTCGCCGCGAAGCTGGACGTGAAGGATTTCCTCGCCGTCAGCTACCGGAGTCAGGCGGGTCAGGTAGGGACGTTCCCTGCCCAGGACGGCGGGCTGACTCCCGGTCAGCCGCCACGAGATACCCTCCGGCTCATCGTAAAGCCCAACGTGGACGCCTCACGCGCGACGTTTCGGCACGAGATGCGGCAGGTCTATCGGGTGGCGGGAGCGGATCTGGACTTCAATTCGCTCAAGGTCAACCTCTCGCTCAATCGATCCGAGTCGCCGCTCCGACCCGGCGCGCAGCCGACTTACCTCTCGGAACTGGGTCTCGCGAGTCCCACGGATCCCAACGTCTTCAACCGGAAAGACCGGCTGTTTCCCCGGACTCAAGATCCCAATGCCTCGTTCACGATCCAGGAATCGTACATCATCTTTCCGACGCTGAGGCCGTTCGCCGATCCGGCCAAGCTACTCGCGACCGAACGCAACGATTCGCTCTACCTGACGCCCACCTATCTGCTCTTTGCCCAGGGACCACCGGCCAAGTTTCTCTTCCGCCTGAGATACAACGCCAGTTCCAGCGCGGACCGTTCCTCACTGGACCTGGGAGCGTTGCAGATCCGCGACGGCAGTGAAGCACTCTTCCTCAATGGCCGCCGGCTCGAGAAGGGTCTCGACTACAGTATCAACTACGATCTTGGCCAGGTCACCTTCTTGAGCCCGCAGAGCCTCTTCGGTGAAACGGGTGCAACCATTCAGGCGCGGTTTGAAGAACGCGGGGTATTCGCGGTCGCGCCGACCCAGATTTATGGTATCACTAGCCGCTACCGGCTGGGAGATGCCGGTGGCATCAATCTCCTCGGCGTTTACCAGGTGGAGAAGAGCGCCTTCAACCGACCGCAACTCGGCTTCGAGGCACAGGCCCACATGGTGGGAGGGATCAGCACCGATCTCCGATTCCGACCGGACGCCGTCACCCGATTCATGAATCGGTTGACCTCCGCCCCTGCCACCGCGCCGAGCCGCTTGGATATCAACGCGGAGCTGGCGCTCACCCGGCCCGACCCGAGCCGCTCCGGCCAGGCCTACCTCGAGGAGTTCGAGGGGGATCCGGGCATACAGCTCTCCTTGCGGGAGACACTCTGGCAGTTCGGCAGCGTGCCGCGCTTTGCGGACGGGGTACAGACAATTGTCGGCCAGGCCTTCGATACAGCCGACGCGGTACAACTCACCTGGCAGAACCTGATTGACGACGGAAACGGGCACTCGGTCGAGCTCCGGGCTCGGGATATCGACGACCGCATTCAGGTCGTCGGCAATCAGGATCAGCTCGAAACCTTGCTCTACATGGAGTTCCACGCGGACACGGCCGGAGGGCAGGTGCAGGTGAATCGCAAGAGTCGCTGGACGCTCCCGACTCGGCCCAACCGCCCGCGCTGGCGCTCCATGGTGACCGCACTCAGCAGTACCGGCGTGGATCTCTCCAAGAACGAGTTTCTCGAGTTCTGGGTCTTCCATCAGGCCAATGGCCATGTGGATTCGGCAGGCGCCGAGCTGGTCTTCGATCTGGGGACCGTGAGCGAGGACGCGGTCGCCATGGCGCCGGAGAGTCTCAGCACGGTGACCGGCGACTCGATCTTCACAGGTCGCCAGTTTGTCGGTCTGAGTCGCCTCGACACCGAGCGCGAAGCCACCGGCGTCTTCAACGCCGCCGAGGACGACATCGGAATTCTGGGTGATCGGCCGGATCTGCTCATCAGCAACGATGAGCCGAGGCAGAAACCGTCCCTGTGTCGTCGAACGAACACCAACTTTGTTCCCCTCTTCCCCTGGGGCGACCTGAGTGAGCGGTGCTCCAGCGGCAATGGGTCGCTGGACACCGAAGATCTCGATGGAGACAACCAGCTGGACGCCACCGGGGGAGGCGAGAACGTCTTCCGGTGGATCGTGAATCTCGGCACTGGGGCAAGTCCTTATTTCGTCAGGACCGGGGTGCAGAGCGCCCAAGGGGAGTGGCGCCTCTATCGTCTGCCGCTTCGGGCGCAGGAGTTTTCGCTTGGTGCGCCCAACATCAGGTTGGTGAAACACCTCAGGGTGACGGTGGTCGGGATGGCGGACCAGGGCGGACCGGATGTCCCCGCCCAGTTTGCCATTGCGCGGATGCGCCTGCTCGGCGCCCCATGGGTACGCCGTTCCGACCGGCCCGTCGCGAGCCTCGCCGGCGCCACGAGCGGGCCGACCGGCGAGGTCGTCTCCTCGACCATCTCCACCGAGAACCAGGAACTGGGCTACGTCTCGCCCCCGGGAGTGATCAGCGGACTCGACCGGAAGGGTGGCAGCCAGGGTGATGTCGGGTCCCAGATCAACGAGCGTTCCCTGCGGATCATCGGCCGTTCCATGGAAGTGGCTGACCGGGCTGAAGCGTACTTCCGCTTTCCCAGCGGCCCGCAGAATCTGCTCCGCTATCGCGAGCTCCGGGCCTGGGCGCGGGGGCGTGGGCCAGGTTGGGACAACAACGACTTCCAGGCCTACATCCGCGTCGGGAGCGACGCCAGCAACTTCTACCAGTACACTACCAATTCGCTGACCACGACCTGGGAACCGGAGCTCCGCATAGACATGGAGCGGTGGCGCACGCTGCGGGCGCAGATCGAGTCCCGGCGCCTGCAGGGGCTGCCGGCCGACAGCGTGGCCCGAGTCGCCTGCGGCGGCGACACCGTGTCGGTCGCATACGTCCTGTGCGACGGTCCGTACCTGGTCTACATCGCCGACCCGGCCGTAAGCCCACCCAATCTGGCGCAGGTGCAGGAAATCGCCGCGGGCATTCGTCGAGTGGGGAGCATCGATCCCACGCCGGACGCCGAGCTATGGGTGGACGACATCCGCCTGGTGGAGCCGGTCTCCCGGGTTGGATCGGCGATGGCGGTGGATGCGCGGCTGATCGCCTCCGACGTGGGTGAACTCTCGGTGGGGTTCGTGCGGCAGGATGGATACTTCCAACAGATCGGTCAGGATCCCAGTTATCGGACCACGGGGACCATGCAGGTCGCGAGTGGCGCGCGCCTCGACCGTTTCCTGCCCACCGGGTTGGGTGTCGTGGTCCCGGTCTCCGTCGCCTACGCCCGCTCCACCGTGGATCCGCAGTTGCTCACCGGCACCGACATAGAAGGGAAGGGGCTGGCTCGGCTCAGAAAGCCGGAGAGCTGGGCGGTGAACTACACCTTTTCCATCAATAGAACCCAGCGCGGTCGGTCATGGCTGGTCCGCGGATTCATCGATCCGCTGAGCCTGAGCGGCAATTTCAGCAACGGCCGAAACACCAGCGAACTCGCCACCGCACGGAACAACTCTCACTCGCTGCAGGCGAGCTATGTCCTGCAACAGGGGAAGCGGGGCTTCACGCTGAATCTCGGCGGGCTGGTTGGCATCCTGCCCGGATTCCTGAAGAAAAGTGACGCGGGCAACAGTCTCCAGCGCCCCGGCGTGAATCTGGTGCCCGGCACGATTCGACTCAGCAGCAGCATCAACCGCTCGGAGAGCGATCTCTTCGTGTATCAGGTGCCGGTGCACCGCGATGCGGATGCCGTCGTGCGCCCGATCAACGCGCTGACACACCTGTGGCGCAACTCCGCCGGCCTCACCTGGCAGCCGCTGGGCATGCTCACCCTCTCCAGCGACCTCGCCAGCGCCCGAGATCTTCGCCGCTACGATGATTCAACCGCGATCGGTCGGGTGGCCGGTGCCTCCCGCAAGAGTCTTGCAGGGCTGGATGTCGGCGTCGAGAGCGAGCGCCAGTTTACCACCGGCTTTGCGCTTGCGCCGCGGCTCGCATCCTGGCTGCGGCCGCGCTACATCACCGGGAGCGCGTTCACCCTCACGCGGTCGCTCAATAGTCGTGACCCGATCCGCGTCGACGGCGACACTGCCGGCGCATTCCTGCTCCCCCAGACCCTCAACAACAGCCGCTTCACCGAGCGGGGAGCCACGGTCGACCTCTCGCGACTCTTCGCCCGAATGTTCGGAGACTCGAGCCGCATCAGCCGCGGCACACGGCGGATCCGTCCGTTCGATCTCAGCGACCGGTTTACCCGCAGCTCTACCTTTGATCTGGCGGCCTTCAACCCCGACCTCGGTTACATGCTGGGACTTGGTGGGCTTGGTGACTTCCTGCAGCAGCACGGAGACTCTGCGGTAGGCGCGGCCGAGACGCGCAACACCACGCTCGCATCTGGTGCGGAGCTTCCACTCGGCGTGTCGTTTACGCTCGGGTACGGGCGGATCCGTACGGACCGGTTCCAGCGGGTCTCCGGGACGTTCCTTACCACCGAGACCAATCAGCGCGAATGGCCCAAGGGGAGCATTCGGGTCACCCGCTCGCTCAGGAATTTCCCAATTGCGGTCATCGGTGTGGGCACCACTTTTCGGGCCACACGAGGCTCGACCGTGTTTCCCAGTTTCGCCGGCGCCCCCGCGAGCACCGCAACAAGATCATCCTCCTGGACTCCCGACGCGACCGCCACCCTGAGCAACGGGATGGTCGTGAACGTCACCTACGCGATGCTGCAGCAGGAGAACCACGCCAACGGTAACCTCACCAAGCTGGACCAGGACAACATCACCGCCAATCTGAGTCACTCCTTCACGTTGCCACGCACCTTCGGCCGCGTGCGGCGGACCGTCCGATCGCAGTTCACCGGAGTCCTGGGGAAGACCACGACATGCCTGCGGCTGTCGGCCGAGCCGGACTGCGGCAACGTATCCGACACTCGCCGCAAGGAGTTCCGCGCGACCTTCGACGCCGATCTGGCCCGAATCATGACGGGCGGCCTGCAATTCAGCTATTCATTGAACGAAGCCCGCCATCTGGATCAGAAGTTCAGCCAGATCATCATCGTGGCGAGCTTTCAACTTTCGCTGTTCGCGGGAGATTATCGGTAGCCGTCAGCCGACAGCCGACAGCCGTCAGCCGTCAGCCGTCAGTCGTCAGCCGACAGCCGATAGCAATCATTGACCGCTTGAGTCCGCACATTACCTTGCTGCCCGTTCTCCCGTTCTCCGTTCTCCCGTTCTCCCGTTCTCCCGTTCTCCCGTTCCCCGACCCTCGCATGCGCCGTCTCCCGGTCGTCCTGCTCGCTCTCATCGCCTGTGAACCGTCAGCGCCGCCACGCGAATTCGACGGCGCGACGGCGTTCGGTTACCTGGAGCAGCAGGTCGCCTTTGGCTATCGGATTCCCGGGACCAAGGCACATGCCGCGACGGCGGCCTGGTTCGATTCACTCCTCCGCCAGCGCGCCGATACGCTGGTGGTGCAGGCGTGGACCCATGTCACGGCCAAGGGGGATTCGCTCCCGCTCGCGAACTTCCTGGCGCGGTTCAATCCGAAGGCAACGGAGCGAGTGCTGTTTCTGGCCCATTGGGACACCCGCCCGGTGTCGGACAACCCCGGCTACAAAGGGCCCCAAACGCCCGTTCCAGGCGCCAATGATGGCGCTTCGGGGACGTCGGTCTTGCTCGGCGTGGCCGATGCGCTGCGGAAGCTGCCCGCCAAGGTGGGTGTGGACCTGCTCTTCGTGGACGGGGAAGACTACGGGAACTTTGATACCGAGAAGAACGACGTCCTCATCGGCTCTCGCTATTACGCGGAGCATCAGCCGCCGGGTCCCCGCCCGCTCTACGCGGTTCTGTTCGACATGGTGGGGGACAAGGATCTCCGCATTCTGCCGGAGAACCAGTCGCTCCTCGGCGCGCCCGAGGTTGTCGAACTGGTCTGGAAGGTGGCCAGGGAGATCGGCCACGGCGGCATCTTCCTCGACCAGCCGGGTCGAGGCCCAACGCTCATCGACGATCACGCCGAACTCCAGAAGGTCGGCATTCGCGCTATCGACGTCGTCGATTTCTGCTACGGTGGCTGCAACTATCCCCCCCCGTACTGGCACACCCCTGCGGATACGCTGGACAAGGTGAGCGCCCAGAGCCTGCAGGTCGTGGGCGATGTGGCCATGGCGTTGGTGAGGAGGCATTAGAAGGCAGTAGGCTGGGAAGAGGCGACAGGCTACAGGCGACAGGCTACAAACTGAACGCTTTTTGTTGCCTGTCGCCTATCGCCTCTCGCCTTTTCTCGCCTGTCGCCTTTTCTCGGCCCCCACTCGCATTTTCCCGCTCCACGGCCCGCCACCCGCCACGCCTATCATCGCCCCATGACTCCCGAGCGCCGAGCCGTTCTCCTCATCCTGGGTCTTGCTGCCGCGGGGCAGGGGCTCCGGCTCTTGGCCGGGCAGCCCGGTGCCCCTCCCGGACAGGTCCAGCTGCTTGCGGGTGGTACTCCGGGGACCCCACGCGCCCATAAAGACTCGAGCTTGGCGCTCGCCCGCCCCCTCGTCCCAGGAGAACGCATTGATCTGGACCATGCGACGGCCATCGAAATCACCCGCTTGCCAAGAGTCGGGCTCACGCTCGCCCGCACCATCGTCGCCGACCGGGAAAGCCATGGGCCGTTCGGCAGCATCGAGGCCCTCGACCGCGTGCCGGGAATCGGTCCTGGGCTCCTGGGGGCGATTGGCCCGCATGTGAAGTTTTCGGCAGCTGGTCGGCTCGGCGACTCGCCCGCTCCCCCCTCTCCGGTGAGCGAAACGACAGTCGCATCCAGCCGAGCCGCCGAGTCGCCGAGCCGCCGAGCCGTCGATCTGAATTCTGCAGGCGTCGCCGAGCTTGAGAAGCTGCCGTTCGTCGGTCCATACATGGCGGCTCAAATTGTCGCTTACCGAAACCGGCACGGGCCATTTGCTGCGGTGGACAGCTTAGTTAGGGTGCCGGGGGTCGGTCCCGCTACGCTCGCCAAGGTCCGCGATCGAGTGGTGGTGCAATAGGGTATCCTCGCTCAGTGTTTCTTACCGTCCTTTCCGTCCGTCCGTCCTTCCTTCCTTTCCATCCTTCCATCCTTCCATCATTCCATCATTCCATCCTTCCGTCCTTCCGTCTTTCCGTCTTTCCTTCCTATTCCCGTCCTATTTCCGTCCGTCCATCTGGCTGTCCGCCCGTCCGCCACCTTGACCCCCCTCCCCCGACAACCTAGCTTAGAACAATAGGCGTAAACCGTTGTCACACTTCACAATCCAGCACCTGCGAGGCGATGGCGACTGCAGCGGCCGGAGGAAACGACCGGCTGGGCGATATTCTGATGCGCGAGGGCCTGATCACCCGCGACCAGCTCGCGGCAGCCCTCGCTGAACAGAAATCGTCCGGTCACCGCTTGGGCTTCGTCCTGGTCAAGCTGGGACTGGTTCAGGAACTGGAGGTGACCAAGGTCTTGGCGCGCCAGTACCGGATGCCGGCGGTAGACCTAGCTCGCTTCGAAGTCGATCCCAAGATTCTCAAGCTGGTGCCGGCGGACTTCGCGCTCAAGCACGTCGTGCTCGCGCTCAAGCGCGAGGGCCGGACGCTGACGGTTGCGATGGCCGACCCCACGAACACGGGAGTCCTGGACGATCTCAAGTTCATCACCCGGTTCGATCTGTTCCCTGTGATCGCAGGCGAGTACACTCTCCGCAGCATCATCGAAAAACACTACGAATCGTCCGACGAGCAGCTCCAGACCCTCCTCAAGGACATGGAGGAGTTGGGGGAGAGCGACGTCGAGGTCGTGGAGGAGCAGGAGGATGAAGCCGCGAGCCAGGCGCAGATCAACGACGCGCCGGTCGTAAAGCTCATCAACGGAATTCTCACGGACGCGGTGAAGCGCGGCGCCTCGGATATTCACGTCGAGCCGTTCGAACACGAGATCCGGGTGCGCTACCGCATTGATGGCGCGTTGCTCGAGGTGATGAAGCCACCGGTCAAGATGAAGGCAGCGCTCACCTCCCGCATCAAGATTCTCTCCCAGCTCAACATCGCCGAACGACGGGTGCCGCAGGACGGCCGCCTCAAGCTCAAGATCGGAAGCCGGGTCATCGACTTCCGGGTCTCCACTCTGCCGGTGATCTACGGCGAGAAGATCGTGATGCGGATCCTGGACAAGGGCAACCTGACCCTCGATCTCGGCAAGTTCGGGTTCGAGCCCAAGGCCGAGCACGACCTGATGCGGGCCATCCTGAATCCGTACGGCATGGTGCTGGTGACCGGCCCGACCGGATCGGGGAAGACCACCACGCTCTACTCCGCCCTGTCGCGGGTGAACACGATCGAAACCAACATCATGACCGCGGAAGACCCCGTCGAGTACAACCTGATGGGGATCAACCAGGTGCTGGTCCGCAACGAGATAGGCTTGACGTTCGCCGCGGCGCTCAAGGCGTTCCTGCGCCAGGACCCGAACATCATCATGATCGGGGAGATCCGAGATCTGGAGACCGGCGGCATCGCGATCAAGGCGGCGCTGACGGGCCACTTGGTGCTCTCGACCCTGCACACCAACGATGCGCCGTCGACGATCACCCGCATGATCGACATGGGCGTCGAGGCCTTCAACGTGGCGAGCGCCGTCAATCTCGTCGTGGCCCAGCGGCTCGTGCGGCGCATCTGCAAGGATTGCAAACAGCCGCACACCTATACCGACGAAGAGCTCAAGGGGTTGGGAGATAACACCGAGGAGCTAAAGCACATCCAGTTCCACCGGGGTCGCGGGTGCGAAACCTGCAGTGGAACCGGTTACAAGGGGCGGGCGGGTCTGTATGAGGTGATGGCGATGAGCCCCGAGCTCAGACGTCTTGTCCTCCGCGGTGGGTCGGTTGCCGAGATTCGTGATCAGGCGGTGGCCGAGGGCATGCTGACCCTGCGAATGGACGGGATGAAGAAAGTCGAGCGGGGCGTAACCACGTTGGAAGAGGTCATCAAGGAGACAGCGGCATGACGGTGAACCTGCGGGCACTGCTCGAGGAAATGATCGAGAAGGATGCGTCCGACCTCCATATTACCGCGGGGGAGCGGGCCAAACTTCGAGTCGACGGCGATATCACCAACGCCACCGCGCCCGATGTCCTGACGCCCAAGGACACCTTGGCATTGGCCTACTCGGTGCTCACCGAAAACCAGAAGAAGCGCTTCGAAACCGAGGATGAGCTCGACTTTTCGTTCGGAATCCAGAACCTGGCCCGTTTCCGCGGCAACGTGTTCAAGCAGCGCGGCTGCGTGGCGATGGTCATCCGAATGATCCCTTTCAATGTGCGGACGTTCCAGGACCTCGGGTTGCCGCCAGTCATCTCCAAGCTGGCCGAACGTCCGCGCGGGCTCATCCTGGTGACGGGGCCAACCGGCTCGGGCAAGTCGACCACGCTGGCGGCGATCATCGACAAGATCAACAAGGAGCGGAAGGGTCACATCATCACGGTGGAAGACCCGATCGAGTTCATCCACCGGCACCAGGCCTGCATCATCAACCAGCGCGAAGTCGGGACCGACACCAAGAGCTTCGCCAATGCGTTGAAGTATGCCCTCCGCGAGGATCCCGATGTGATCCTGGTCGGCGAAATGCGGGACCTGGAGACCATCGCGGCCACCCTCACCATCGCTGAGACGGGCCACTTGGCCCTGGCCACGCTGCACACCAACTCGGCCGCGGAGTCAATCAACCGTATCATCGACGTCTTCCCGTCCAACCAGCAGCAGCAGGTCCGTGCCCAGCTGGCCTTTGTACTTGAGGGTGTCGTGACTCAGACTCTGCTGCAGAAGGCCAAGGGTCGTGGACGCGCGATGGCGTGCGAGATCATGGTATGTACTCCGGCGATCCGCGCCCTCATCCGCGATGACAAGGTGCACCAGATTTACTCCTCCCTGCAGTCCGGGAAGAAGCACGGCATGCATACGATGAACGATTCACTCTTCCAGCTCTACATGAGCCGGGAAGTCACGCTCGAGGAATGTCTGCGCGCCTCGGGGGACCCCAACGAGCTGATGCGCATGTGCGGCGAAACGCCCGTCGAGGAGCAGGAGATGGGCACGATCGAGAAGCCCAACGCCCGTCCGGCCGCCCGCCGGTAGACGCCCTAGGAGTCCCGAATGCCAGTCTTCGAATACACCGCCCGGAACGCCACCACCGGTCAGATCATGAAGGGAACGCTGGACGTTCCCTCGCGCGACGATGTGCTGAGGCACATTAAGCAGCAGAAGATGATCGTGGTGAACGTGCGGGAGCAGCCCAAGCAGCTGAGCATCAACCTCAAGCGCAAGGGCATTCGCACCCGCGACATCGTGATCTTCACCCGTCAGTTTGCCACGATGATCAACGCGGGCTTGCCACTGGTCCAGTCGCTGGACATCCTGGCCAGGCAAACGGAGAACCCCGCCCTCGCCGCGGTGACCAGGCAGGTGGTGTTCGATGTAGAAAGCGGCCATACCCTCGC
Source organism: uncultured Gemmatimonadales bacterium (assembly GCA_963748035.1). Lineage (GTDB taxonomy): Bacteria > Gemmatimonadota > Gemmatimonadetes > Gemmatimonadales > GWC2-71-9 > JADJOM01. The sequence goes on from CAVVHO010000001.1 coordinate 55,872, forward strand.
GGACGCCTTCAGCAAGCACCCCAAGGCGTTCAGCGAACTCTACGTCAACATGGTCGCCGCCGGCGAAGCGGGCGGTATTCTCGATACGATCCTGATGCGCCTCGCGACCTTCCTCGAGAAGAGCGACGCCCTGATCCGGAAGGTGAAGGGCGCCATGGTCTACCCTGGCGTGATCATGACGGTGGCCGCGGTCGCCGTCTCGGTGCTGCTGATCTTCGTTATCCCGACCTTCCAGAAGATGTTCGCGAGTGTCGGGATGGAACTGCCCCTGCCGACCCGTATCGTTATCGGGATGTCGGATGCTCTCATCAACTACTGGTGGGTCTTGATCGGCGTCATCGGCGTCGCGATCTACGGTATTCGGAACTACTACAAGACTCCCGACGGCCGGAAACGCATCGACCAGATGCTGCTCAACGCCCCGGTGCTGGGTGATCTGCTGCGGAAGTCCGCCGTCTCCCGCTTTACCCGTACGCTTGGCACCCTGATCTCATCGGGTGTGTCGATCCTGGATGGCCTGGAGATCACCGCCAAGACAGCGGGCAACCGGGTCATTCATGACGCGGTGATGGAGTCGCGCAACTCGATCGCCGGCGGTGAGACGATCGCCGGACCGCTCGAGAAGTCCAAGGTCTTCCCTCCGATGGTGATCTCGATGATCGCCGTCGGCGAGCAGACCGGTGGCCTGGATGAGATGCTCTCGAAGATCGCCGACTTCTACGACGAAGAGGTGGACGTCGCGGTGAGCGCCCTGCTGTCCCTGATGGAGCCGATGATGATCGTATTCCTCGGTCTCATCGTCGGCGGCATGGTCGTCGCCATGTACCTGCCGATCTTCGACATGATGAACGCGGTGCAATAGAAAGCTTGTAGGGGCGACCCGTTGGGTCGCACCGGCTCAAGCGAAGCAGTACGGGCGACCTGATGGGTCGCCCGTATTGTTTTGCGCCAGGAACGTCGAATGCCCTAAGGACCCTTGGTCAGCAGTACTCGTGCGGCCTTCACCGCGTCCGGTGTCCCCGCCAACGCCAGCGTATCTCCCTTCCGAAGTACCTCGCGACCCACCGGCAGCACCACCGGCTCCTCCCGACCGACGATCACCAGGACGGTGGCGTCGGTACGGTCCCGGAGATCCAGTTCGGTCAGTGAGCGACCAACTCCATAGTCTTCGGCTCCGAGTTCGAGCGGCACCGGCTCTCCCAACCCGGGGATCATCTCATACACGTTCGCGAGGGAACGGGTGTCGTCCACGGCCAAAGTCGCCGGCTCCGCCACTTCCGTTTTTCCAGCCATCTGCTTCGCCAACGCTGCCACGATCACTTCGGCGCCCGCTCGGGTGTGCCCCTGCAGGTTCGTCGCGCTGCGCCAGAACGCGATCCCGAGCATGAGGAGAAGCAGGAAGAGCAAGCCGCCGCTCACCGCCAGGGGCAGGAGCGACCGGGTGACGGCCAGCAACGGCGCACTGACCAGGCAGACGATAGCCAGCTGCCACGCCACCGTGAACGCCCGGCGCGGCGCGAGCGCCAGGTCCAGCCGTCCCTTGCTCGGAGGCGGCAGCGCCCGAAAGGCCAGCGCCTGGCCCAACGCGCGCGAGAGCCGGACCAGTCCCAGGGCGAGCGGTGCCCCTGCGGCGACCGCAACGCCTATCACCACCGCGCGAGAGATGCCGAGCGACAAGCCCAGCATCCGCTCGACGATTTCCGCACCTACATCGAGATACAGCGAAGTCCCGACCACGATCGCGATAAGCAACGCTGCATCGAGCAGGAGCAGCCTGGCGAGCCGCCGCTCGCGGGAGTGGTGGTGCTTGTCCGGGCCTGCACGGACGCGGTCCATCCAGGAACCGTACAGGCCCGCGAAGTTCTGGATCGGCCGCGGCAGCCGGCGATCCACGAAAGATGCGACGGGGCCGGACGCCCGGATGAGCCAGGGTGTGGTGAGTGTGGTGATGGCCGAGACTGCGACTGCGACGGGATAGAGGAAGTCCCGCGTCGCGTGGGTGGCCAGGCCGACGCCGGCGATGATGAACGAGAACTCGCCGATCTGCGCCAGGCTCATCCCGGTCTGAATCGAGGTTCGGGTACCGTAGCCGGCGACGAACGCCCCGGTGGTCACCGCCACGATATTGCCCCCGATGACGATGGCGGTGAACACCAGGACCGCGACCCAGTGCTCCGCAATGATCCGCGGATCAATGAGCATTCCGACCGCCACAAAGAATATCGCCGCGAACATGTCCCGCACCGGCCCGATCAGGGGCTCGATGACCTTCTCTTCGCCCGACTCAGCGACCAGCGACCCCGCGAGGAAGGCGCCGAGAGCCACGGAGTACCCGAAGGACAGCGCGACGTAGGCCCCGCCGAAGCAGACCGCCACCGCGGTGATTGTGGTGGTTTCGGGGCGATTCAACCGGGTGACCAGCCGAAACAGCCGCGGGACGAGCAGCAGGCCCACCACCACGAGTCCCACGAGAAATGCGCCGAGTCGTGCCGCCGTTTGCAGGAGGCCCGCCGCCGAAACCCCGCTGCCCGCCGAGATCGCGGTAAGCACGGCGAGCAGGAGGATGGCAATCAGGTCCTGGATGATCAGGACGCCAAACGCCACCTGGGTGAAGCGCCCGGTCACGCGCTGCTCCGCGAATGCCTTGACGATGATCGTCGTACTGGAAACGGCGATGATGGCCCCCGAGAACAGGCTCTCCATCGTCGTCCAGCCGAACGCTTGTCCCGCCAGGAAGCCAAGCGACATCATCGCGGTGCTCTGCAGGACCGCGATGAGACTCGCTGTGGCGCCGACAGCGAAGAGCTTCCGCAGGCTGAACTCGAGCCCCAGCGCGAACATCAGGAGCACGACACCCAGCTCCGCCATGGTGTGCACCATGGCCTCGTCGGCTACCAGCGGGATGGGGATGTGAGGCCCGACGATCACCCCGGCGATGAGGTACCCGAAGATGACGGGCTGGCGGAGCCACTGGCAGACCAGGGTCGTGGCCGCCGCCACGCAGAGCACCAGGGAAAGGGTTCGGAGTACTTCGTGGGCATCGGGCATGGGCGGAAGGCTAGAAGGCGATGGGGTGAGGTGGAAGAGCCGGCCAGGCAGGCGAAAAGGCTAGGAGGCGCAGAAGCCGAGCACCTTCCCCATCGCACCTCGCCTTCTACCCTCTTAGCCTTTTCGCCTCAAATCACGATTCACCCTGAAACCCCTCGCCAGTGGCCAGCGTACAGGCAGTCACTGTTCAAGCCGCAGTCCCCGCCACATCGGAGGTCCCCATGAAAACCCTTTGGGGCAAGATCGGTCTCGGTGCCCTCGGCGTATTCGGTGCCGGCATGCTCCTCATCACCGTCGTCGGGGACGCGAAAAGCGCCGCGCGGAGCGCCGTCATTTCCGCACTGGGCGCCGGCATTCCAGCGGCCGCTCAGGCAAACGCTGCACCGGACATGCCCTTCCGTCTCGCTGGGGACCAACTGGGATTGATCCGCCGAATGGTGGTCCAGCGCGAGTCCAGCGGCGCAATCCCCGATGTGAAGCTGGAGGTGGAACTGTCGGATCCCCGATTCCTCGCTCGGATACGGCACTGCAACCTGGTGCCTGATGGAAACAACGATTTCGACTTCGAGCGCGGGTTCCAATGCGAGTCCGGGCCGGTCGAAGGGTATTTGCCGGTGGGCTCCGTGACCTTCTACCCGGGACACCTCACTCGCCCGGTCATGGTGCTGCAGAAGCTCGAGTCTGATCTGCGTGACGGTGATGCCTTCCGGGCCACCGCGGAAATGGATGGGGATGTGCGGGTAACCGCGCGTGGTAAGGACGGAAAGCTGGTCCGGATCCGGGCAGACTCCTCGGGCGCCAACATCCGGATCAACGATGCGGTGGGCCGAGCCCTGCTGCGACTCCTTGCCGACTCCAACGGTGCCTCGCTCCGGGTCCGCGGAAAAGACGGGCGAGATGTGGTCCGGATGGAAGCGGGTCAGGGTGGCTTTGTCCTGACCGTGGACACGACCGCCGCGCCATAGGCTTGCCGCGCGGCCGGCCCCGCCGGCACCCCTGGTTACTGCGGAAACTGCGCGTGGGCGCGCACCCGCTCCATCTGGGCTGCGTGCCGCTCCGCATGGGTCACCGTCAGGCGGAAGGCATCTCCAAGGTTGAGACGAAAGAGTCCCAAGGCGGGCGACCCGAACCTGAGCCGTGTCAGGTCGAGGCCCTCGGCCTCACGGAGCAGGTTCGAGAGTTCGTCCATGAGGGCGAGATACGAGGGCGCGACGCTCGGGCGCGGTCGCGGTGAGGGCGCGAAGGCACCCGGGGCCCTCGCCCGGCGCGTGTTGTCGGGCTGCACGACACCGTAGAGAAACTTGCCCGACAGGGTCGGCCGCCACGGTCGACCCTGGTCCTGCCGCTTGGCCGTCCGGCCCCGGTCGATCGCCGCGCGAATGCGCTGGTGGTACAATCCGTCCGTCACAAGCAAGTGTTCCACTACCTGGGCGATACTCCATCCTCCCTGCGGCGGGGACCACAGCAACTGGTCCGGACGCAGCTCGCCCGTGACCCGTGCGATTCGAGCGCGAACCATCGGCGCTCGCGCCGAGAGGTCGGCCAAGAGGGCGGGAGAGCTGACGGTTTCCATCCGGGCTCCAGGGTAGGACTCTGCCCAAGATACGCTCCGCGCTGCCGTCCGGAGTGACTCCCCTCACCCTCGAATGAGCCGGCATGGAGCATCTTGGAAGCAGTTAGCTTGCGGAGGTTCTCTTCGAGGGAGGGCTCGTGTCATCTGGGGCAACCGCCGCGAACTCGGTGACCCTGAGTCATCTATCTGTCACGCGCACGGCCCGCTACTTCACGCTTGGCCCAGAGACCCGAGGCATCCGGGAGCTATGGATCGTGTTGCACGGTCACTCCCAACTCGCGGTGCGGTTTCTCCAGGCGTTTGAGCCGCTGAACGACGGCGCGACCCGGATTGTCGCTCCGGAAGCCCTCTCTCGCTTCTACTTGGAGACGAAGCCGGACGGGCGTCACGGAACCGCGATCGGTGCGACCTGGTTGACGCGGGAGGACCGTGAACAGGATCTCGGCGATCATCTGGGTTACCTCGACTCACTCGCCGACCGGCTCCTCACCGGATTCCGGACGAACCCCGTCCTGGTGGTACTGGGGTTTTCACAGGGTTCCGTAATGGCGGCGCGCTGGGCCGCCCGTAGCACGGTAGTTCCGGATCGGCTGATTCTCTGGGGTACTCCCCTGCCGGAAGACGTGACCCACGCCGCGCTCGCCGACCGGCTCGCAGGACGCCAAGTCCTTCTGGTGGCGGGGGACCGGGATCCCCTGGTTGTGTCCGGATCTATCGAGGCGACGGCTGATGGCTTGCGCGCGCTTGGAGTGAATGCGACATCACACAGGTTTGCTGGCGGACATCAGCTCTCCAGCCCTGCTCTCCTTCGTGCGGCTGGACGTCTGACGGAGCAGTCATGACCGGCTGAGTGCAATGGCTCGCCGACCGACCCGTCCCCTATTGGACCAGGCGTTCGGCTTGGGCTCTACTCAGGATGGTGCGGTCAGCGGAGCAAGGAGTACGCGTGAATCACCGTCTTATCGCCTGCCTCATGATCGTGGGCTTACCCGGCTGCCTCGTCGCCCAGGGCACGCTGGACCGGAGTCCCGACGTTTCCGGCGACTGGGTCACCGGTCCCGGCACAGTTCAATTCAACTTCCTGCACCGGTTCGTCCGGAGCCCCAAGCCGGTGCGGAAGGTGTCCAACTTCCCGACTTTTCTGCTGGCGGCGTCGTTCCTCAAGGGCACGACGATTGGATTCAACTACGCAACCAATTCCACCCTGGTACCGGCCTACCCCAACGAATGGGAGTTCTTCGCGCGGGCGCGGGCGCTGACGCAGGCTCGGGGCTTCCCAGTGGATGTTGCGGGCCAGGTGGGATACAACCTCGCGGCCCGGGGGGTAGACGGCGAGTTCTCTCTCGGACGGCGGGCCGGCCCGCTCGGCCTGACTGCTGTGGTTCGGATATTGTCGGACCCTGATCCAGGGCAGTCGGATTTGGATCCCGCATTGGGTGGTGGTGCGGTGCTCAAGTTGACGCGACACCTCGCCCTGCAGGGTGACTACGTCCGCCTCACGCAGCTGGCTCGCTCCTCCGGGGAGCGGGCGGCTTGGAGCGCCGGACTCGCCGTAGCAATTCCCAACACGCCGCACACCATCTCGTTGCACGCCACCAACACCAACACCGGGACGCTGCAGGGCGCGACGCGTGGAGGAACCCGAGTCCGTTACGGCTTCGAGTTCACCATCCCAATCACCCTTGCGCGCTACTTCGGCCATCGGCCCAAACCGCCCGTGGCAACCCCACCTCCGCAGCCGGATGCGCCGCCGGCTGGATTTGTCCCGATGGACTCAATCGCCGGGCTGGTGGTGAGGACGGGGATCACCGCGATCAAGTTCGACGATGAGACGATCGAGATTCCGGCAGGCACCACCGTCGAATGGAAGAACGGGGACCAGCTGCCGCACACGGTCACGGCCGACTACAACGCGTTCGATTCGGGAACCCTGGAGAGTGGACAGGTATGGCGGTTCACCTTCACTCAGCCGGGAAGCTATGCATTCCACTGCACGCTGCACCCCTTCATGAAGGGGACCATCGTGGTGAAGTGAGGAGCACGCGCATGACGCGGAAGATTCTGGGAGGAACAGCGACAGTTGCGGTACTGGTGATCGTTGCAGCGTGCTTCAGCGAGCACGGTGCAACTACTCCGGGAACGTCGTGCACCATCGGGCTGGATCCGTCGCAGTACGGATCTACCATCGTCGCGATTCAGGACTTTCTGTTCCTCCCGACGCCGATCCACGTGCGAGCCGGCGGAAAGGTCACCTGGCTCAACTGTGAGGCGACCAGCGGGCTGGCCCACACCGCCACGGCCGATGGGGGCGCGTGGGACTCCAACGTGCTCGCTCCCGGATCAAGCTTCACCTTCACCTTCCCCGCCGCCGGGACCTTTGCCTACCACTGCGACATCCATCCCTCCATGATCGCCGCCGTCATTGTGGATCCATAATCCCCCAAACCCCCAATCCCTCAATCCCTCAATCCCACAATCCCTCAATCCCCCAATCGCTTCTACTCCCATCCCGACTTCTTCCGAAACTGGTCCAGCCGTCGACGGTCTCGCTTGGTGGGTCGAACAGGAGTCTCATCGACGAAGAGCACGTTGGCGGCCCTGAGCTGAAACGCCACCTTCTCTCGCTGGGCTATGCTCTCCGCGGTCTCCTCGAACAGCAACGCAGCGTCCTTGGCCGGACCGCGGCGTTCGCTCAGTCGGCGGACTACCACCGTGTGGAGGTAGGGGCCGAGCCGGATCTCGATCCGGTCTCCCGCGCGAACATGCTTCGCGCGCTTCACCCGATCGCCCTCCATCCTGACCTTTCCGCCGTCGATCGCCTCGGCGGCCGCGGCTCGGGTCTTGAAGAACCGGGCGGCCCAGAGCCACTTGTCGATCCGGACCTCGACCGCTCCCGGTTCCTTATTCATTGCCCGCCGTTCCGGCCGGACCGGGCGTTTCGGTGTCTGAAGCTGGTCGGAAGATGAGGTCGAAAGCCAGGAAGAGCGTCTTGGAGAAGGGATAGCAGAAGAACGGGGCCGCGATCATCAGTGCCCCGCCACCGTACAGCAGCAGGTCCCAACGTGGATTCGACCAGGTGGCCCAGAGCACCCCCAGGAAGAGTGCGGCCCAGAGCAACTCCGCTGCGACCATGTTGAACATGTACGCGCCGACGACGTAGCCGTCTTCGCCTCGCTCGGTCCGGATGCCGCAGGTCGGGCAGCGTGCCCGGATGCGGAACCATGAGGCGAACAGCGATCCACCGCCGCACTGCGGGCACCGGCGCCGCAACGCGCGTGACACCATCCGTATCGTTCCCGGGCGCCCAAGTGGTATGGCCATTCCATCAATCTAGAGGCCGGGTGGCACCGCGGTCGTGGCTGGAGCCTCACACCCGGCGTCCAAGGCTGCGAAGCCCAAGCGCGCGGTTGAGCCAACGGACGAAGGGTGTCAGCGCGGCATAGTTGCGCGTAAGGGTGCCGACGAGCCTTGGCGATAGCGCTTCACGCTCGGTCAACAGGCGGCCCGCGGTGAACGACTGGTGTCGCAGCCAGCGGCTGGCGGGGTGATCGTCCGCAAACCCTCGAGGCAACCGCTTGAGCATGGCTTCGTCATCGAGGTCGCCGAAACGGCGCCGGAACGCCGATCCTCCCACGATCGCTTCGAAGCCCTCGAGGTCATCGATCAGGGCAGACCGGATCCGATCGAGTGACGGCTTGGGTGGCATCCAGATCCCCGCGCCGAGAAAGCACTCACCCGGGGCCAGCTGAAAGTAGAACCCGGCGCTGCCTTGCACCTCGCCGCCTACACCTCGCCCGCCATCGGAATGGTAGAACCAGCAGGCTGCCTGGGTCTTATACGGTGACTTGTCTCTCGAGAAGCGGACGTCGCGGTGGATCCGAAAGGGCGAGCGCCGCGGATCGCCCACGATCTCCGGGGCAATACGCGCGAGCGCGACGTCCACTTCATCCACGAGGCCTTGCAGCGGTGCCTTCACTTCAAGCTCGTAGCTTGTGCGGTTGGCCTCGAACCAGGTGCGAGAATTGTTCCGCCTGAGTTGGCGGAAGAAGCGCAGCGCGGCGGGCCGGAAACCGGTGAATCCCGGTCCCGGGCGGGCCTGCGTCGTCCGTCGCCCCATGATCAAGGTCTCCTTCTCTATTCGGGTGAGCTGCTTGATCGCCCACTCACGGCGGAGCGCCGCCGGCCGGTTCGCCGCCGCCTCCGAATACACCAGTGTCACCGGCCGGCGGGCACGGGTGTAGGCGGCCCCCCGCCCGGTATTATGGGTTCGGACCCTTTGCGCCACATCCCGGGCGATCCCGGTATACAGCGAGCCATCCGCGCAACGGAGCAGGTACACGGTCCAGTCCATCGCGAGAAGGTAGCAGGGCCGCCGGTTCACCTGCTACCTTAAAACGACCCTCGATGACAACACCTGTCGCCACCGCGCCCGACCGCGCCTTCCCGGACCAGCGGACCCTGCTCGCCTGGGTGTTTGGTGCCCGGGCGGTGTTCGCGATTACTATCCTGCTCCTCTCCGCCACGATGTGGCGAGACCAGCAGGGCCGCTGGCCCCTGGTTGCCGCGGGGGTGTTGGTCGCGGCGTTGCTCACCGCGTTTGGCCACTGGTACGTGTGGCGGCGGAAGCGGACTCCCGGGGACGTGTTCCTGTTTTTCCAGGCCCTGGGGGACATCGGGATCATCACGCTCCTGGTGCACTTCGCCCGCGGCTCCGATAGCGTCTACCCCTCCCTCTACATCCTGATCATTGCGGCGTACGCCCTGCTCATGTCATTCGGCGGGGGGCTGCTCGTCGCGCTGCTGATCTCGACTGCCTATTTCGCGGACAGTGTGTGGTTCCAGGAGACCGGTCCGGGCGTGGCGTTCTGGGGGCAAATCGGTGTCTTCGTCATCGCGTATCTCCTGGTTGGCGTCCTTGCCCATCGTCTGCGCGCCGCGGGTGTGGAGCGGGCGTCGCTGCAGATCGAACTGCGCCGGGTTCGCCTCGCGGCGGACGAGATCCTGCGGAACATCCGTTCGGGCGTCATGACGGTGGACGACACCGGCCGGCTGGCCTTCATCAATCCGATGGCCGAGCAGCTGCTGCAGATCGACGGCGAATCGATCACCGGCCTCCCGGTGCTCGATATGCTGAAGCTGCGCTCGCCGGAACTGTGGGCGGCGATGGTCGCGGCGATCCGCCACGGCCGGAAGGTGAGCCGTGGCGAGGGTACGGTCGTGCACGAGGACGGTCGGATCTTTCCGATCGGTCTCTCCACCACCACCTTCGAGCGGGACTCCGACGGGCGCCCCTCGGTCACCGCGATCTTCACTGATATCTCCGACCTCAAACGCCTCAACGAACTCAATCTCCGCGCCGAGCGGCTGGAGGCGGTGGCCTCGCTTTCGGCCTCCCTGGCCCACGAGATCCGGAATCCTCTCGCCTCGATCCGGAGCTCGGTTGAACAATTGTCGCGCTCGGCGCACGGCGACGAGGATGATCGTTATCTTGCCCAGTTGATCGTGCGCGAGAGCGACCGGTTGAGCCGGCTGCTCTCCGAGTTCCTTGACTTCGCGAGGGTCCGCGCCACGGAGTTCGTCCCCGTGGACCTGCAGGAGATCGTTACCGCCGCCGCGCGGATGGTCCGCAAGCATCCGGACTGCCGCCAGGACATCGAAATCCGGGTGCAGGGCGCCCGCACCGTGCTCGACGGGGACGAGGACCTGTTGCATCGGGTGGTTGCCAACCTGTTGCTGAACGCGGTCCAGGCGGCCAAGGGACCCTCCCTCGTGAGTGTCAGCACCCGCCCGGCGAAGCCCGCCGAACTGCCCGGCGGGTGTACGATTGAGCAACCGGTTTGTCTTGAAGTGCGGGACAACGGCCCCGGTATTCCGGCCGAACTGCGCGATCGACTGTTTCAGCCGTTCGTCACGGGCAGGGTAGGCGGTACCGGCCTCGGCCTCGCCATCGTACAGCGCGCGGTGGAGGCCCACCGTGGCCTTGTGCTTGTGGATTCCGGCCCTGAGAAGGGCACCACCTTCACCATCTTCTTTCCCGCCCGACGTGGAGCCGAGGAAGCCGCATGAGCCAAAAACCATCGGTGCTGGTCATAGACGACGAATCCGGGATCCTCGACACGCTGCGCATCCTTCTCAAGAAGGAAGGGTTCGAGGTCAACACCGCCCAGGGTGGGAAGGCCGGTCTGGAAGCGATCAAGGGCGGCACCCACGACCTCGTGCTCACCGACGTGCGGATGCCGCAGGTGACCGGCCTCGATATCCTCACCGCCGCGCGGGAACAGGACCCGATGACTCCGGTGATCCTGATGACCGCGCAAGCCTCCCTGCAGACCGCTATCGCCGCGGTCAACGCCGGCGCCTACTACTACATCCAGAAGCCATTCGCCAACGACGAGCTGGTGGCCATCCTGCGACGCGCGTGCGAGTACCGCGCCGTGCGGGTGGAGAACAAGCACCTCAAGCAGGAGATCAAGCGCCGCGACAAGGCCGCCGTCGGTCGCCCGATCGGCAAGTCGCGTCGGTTCATGGACGTTCTCAAGCTCGCGGACCAGGTGGGCCCGACCGATTCGACCGTCCTGATCCAGGGCGAAAGCGGCACCGGCAAGGAAGTAATCGCCAAGTACCTCCACAATACCTCGAACCGCACTGAGGGCCCGTTCCTCTCCATCAACTGTGGCGCACTGCCGGAGAACCTGCTGGAGAGCGAGCTGTTCGGGCACGTGAAGGGGTCATTCACCGGCGCGGTCCGCGACAAGCAGGGACTCTTCGCCGCCGCTCGCGGGGGCAGCTTCTTCCTCGATGAGGTGGGCGAGATGCCGCCGGCGCTGCAGGTGAAACTGCTCCGCGTCCTCCAGGAGCGTGAGGCGATTCCGGTCGGCGCCACCGAGGCCATCCCCGTGGACGTCCGGATCATTGCCGCGACCAATCGCGATCTCGAGGAGGAGGCCCGGCGGGGCCGGTTCCGGTCCGATCTGTTCTACCGGCTCAACGTCATCACCATACACCTGCCGCCGCTGCGCGAACGCCGCGAGGACGTGCTGCTCCTGGTCGAGTTATTCCTGCAGCGTCTCGCGACCGAACACAGCAGTGAGCCCAAGGCGCTCTCGTCCGAAGCGCTGGATGCCGTGATGGTGTACGAGTGGCCCGGCAATGTCCGCGAGCTCGAGAATGCCCTGGAGCACGCCTGGGTTCTCACCCGCGGCGAGATCATCGAACCGGCAACCTTGCCGGAGCGCATCACCAAGCGTCGTAAGGATCCGCTGGTGGCGGAGCGGACCTATCCGAACCCCACACTCGATGTCATTGAGCGAGCCTACATCATGTATGTCCTGCAGTCCGAAGGGGGAAACAAGACCCGGGCCGCCGAGGTGCTGGGCATCGATCCCTCCACTCTCTATCGGAAACTCAGCCGTTACGAGGAGCAGGGTACCCCGCCGCCGGAATGAACCGGTGACTCTCACCGTGCGTCCGGCCGGATCGCCTGACTCTCCGGGGCCACGTCCTGCGATGCAGCTCGCCGGTTAACCGCATGACCGACACCGCCCACAGTGCTCCGCTGGGCCAGGCCCGCCGGTCGGCAATCGTGGGACTCATCTTATTGGCAGTGGGCGTGTCGGTGGCGAGCCTCTGGAATGGTTTCGCCGGTGACGACGTCTACATCATCGTCCAGAATCCCCGCGTCCACGATCTGGTGAGCGTGGGAGGGTACTTCCGACAGGGGTATTGGCCGCCCCAGTTCGGCGGCATGCTGTATCGACCGGCAACGGTCCTCGCGTATGCCCTCGAATGGAAACTCGGCGGATCCCCGGCGCTCTTCCACGCGGTCAATCTGCTCCTCCTCGCGGCGGCGACAGTCGTCCTCTGGCTCCTGAGTCGCCGTCTGTTGCCAGCTCCAGCGGCTTGGCTGACGGCTGCGTTCTTCGCCGTCCACCCGGTGCACGTTGAAGCGGTCGCCAACGTGGTCGGTCAGCCCGAGATTGCGGTCACGCTGCTTCAGCTCTTGGCAGTGGCGTGGTACTTGTCTGCACGGCGGAAGGGACCACTGTCCACCGGGCAGGTCCTCGGAATCGCGGCGATCTATGCCGTTTCCTGCTTCACGAAGGAGAGCGGCGTGGTGCTGCCAGGTTTGCTCGTCCTGGCGGAGCTCGCGCTGGTCGCTTCGGATGAATCGCCGGCACCCCGAACCGTGAGGCTGGCACCACTGTTTGGTGCGCTGGCGCTCATCGGAGCGGGTTACCTCCTCACTCGCTCACTGGTCCTCGGCGGTCTCGTGGGCGAATACCCGAACCCCGCGTTGCGGGGCGTCGGATTCGGCACCCGCGTTCTCACGATGCTTGCCGTGGTCCCGCAGTGGTGGCGCCTGCTGCTGCAGCCCTGGCATCTGCAGTCGGACTACATGCCCCTCGAAATCGATCGGGCCACCACCTTCGGGGTTGCCCAGGGGCTCGGCCTCTTCGTCCTGATCGGTTGGGCCTACCTGGCGTGGCGAGCCCGTCGTGCCTATCCGGTGACGACTTTCGGGTTGGGGTGGGTGGCGGTGACCCTGTTCCCGGTCAGCAACCTGCTGCTTCCGAGCGGGATTCTCCTCGCGGAGCGCACTCTCTTCTCCCCGAGCGTCGGGGCCTGCCTGGCAGTTGGGGGGATTTCCCCGTGGCTGGCGGTCAAAGTGTCCGCGGCCCGCAGGTGGGAACGAGGCGTCTTCGCAGGCTTCATCCTGGCGCTGCTGCTTGCGTGGTCCCTGCGCACCGTCGCTCGGGTCCCGGTCTGGAAGAACGACGCCGCGCTCGCCCGCCAGACGGCGTTAGATGCACCCCTGTCCTACCGAGCTCACGCGGTGCTTGGCAGGGTGCTCTTTCAAGAAGGTGATGCCGTGACTGGCGAGCGCGAGTATCGAATCGCCATCTCGCTCTACCCCCATGACCCGAACGTGTTTGCCGGACTGGCGAAGCACTACCGAGACCTGGGCCTGCATGCGCCCGCGATCCCGCTCTTCCGCAAGGCGCTTGAGTTGGCCCCGCAGATGACCCCCGCTCGCAACATGCTCATTTACAGCTTGGCGCAGGTCGGAGATAGCGCCGCCGCGGCCGCCGAGCTTGCCGAGAAGTTCCGACGAGGCGACCCGGACGCCAACCAGCTGCGTGTACTGCTCGACTCCCTGCAGCAATCCCGCCGTCTGGGCCCTTAAGGGTTTCCGCAGTATCCCTGCCTTTCGACTCCGCTAGTAACCGTCTCGAAAGCTCGCGTTTCTTTTCCCAGGCCCTGCGTCGCGACGCGCCCGTATTTCCCATACCGCGCTGCAATAGTTCGTCCCGACTTGCACCGGGACGACCCATGCTCCGCAGCAGCCATGGAACGACCACGATCGAAGCCCTGATCGCCCTCCTGGTGTTTTCGATCGGTGGGTTGGCTGCGGCCGGTACCGCAATGCTGAGCCTCCGTGCGGCACACGTGGGGGTCCGGGCGGCGCGCGCCGCCCGCCTCCTCGAGAGCGTGGTAGACCACCTCGCCGGGGCGGTCGTAGCCACCAATGGCCGCTGCGGTCCCCTGACACCTGGTGCGGCCAGCAACGGGCGAGGCGAGTCGGTACGCTGGTCGTTCCTCCAAGTTCCTCACGGACGCACAGTTGCCATCGAAATCAGCTACGGCGCACCATCAAGCCAGCGACCGGACAGTGCATGGAGCTTCGTGCGATGCCGCTGACTCCGCGATCAGGGTTCACCCTGGTAGACACGCTCATCGCCATGGTGCTGTTCGGGATCATCGGGACGGTCGCGACCCGGACCGTGCTGGGGATGGAGCGCACGCTTCGGGGGGCGCGGGACCGCGCCGCGACGGAACGAGCCTTCGAATCAGCTCTCATGTTCTTCTCGAGTGAGCTCTCCGACGCCGGCCCGGGCGACCTGCTGGTGACCGCGCCCGACTCGTTGACCTATCGCGCGGTTCGAGCCAGCGGGTTGGCCTGCCGTGTCGGGGCCAGCGAGATCCGCCTTCTGGCGGACCGGTTCAGCGTGCCGCGACGACTCCAAGCCGGACGCGATAGCCTCCTGCTCCACGGCAACTCGGATACTCTCTCCAGTCACGGCCGGGGTTGGCTAGCGGTACCGATACTCTCCGTTGGCAGTGCGACGTGCGACGGGCGGGCCGCGATCAGCGTCGGAACGGTTCTCGACACCGCAGTCTGGGCTCGCCCCGCCACACCTGACGCGCTTGTGCCAGTCCGGTCATTTGAGGTCATGCAGGTCCGGCTGTACCAATCACTCGGCGGGTGGTGGATTGGGGCCCGATCGGTGAGCACCGGCGAGACAATCCAGCCGCTGGCGGGACCGTTCGAGAATCCCGGCTCCGGATTCGCCTACCTCGACTCGACCCACAGTTCAACACCAACAGCAGAGGCGGTTCGGAGCCTTCGGCTCACTCTGTCCAGCCGCGGGGCCGGCTGGAACGGTGCGAGTGGGACCTACCAGGATAGCGCGACCCTCAGTCTCGAGCCTAGGAATCTGCAGCGATGAATCGGCGCGGTACCTCCCTCCTGTTCGTACTCATCGTACTCACGCTTCTCGGCGCACTCGCCGGCGTGCTGTTTGGCTTTTTGCGCGTCAGTCGCCTGGGTGGAGAAGGCGCGCTTCGCGCGATGCGGGTTCTGACCGCAGCGGACGGTGAGGTCGCACGCGTGGTGGCGCAGTGGGATGCCCGCCTCCTCGACACCCTCGCCGTGGGTGGGTCGCAAGCCGTGCCTTCCGGGATGAGTCCCGGGGGTCTGCTGCTGGTGGACACCATCCGTCGGCTGGACGCGACCATGTACCTTGTGCAGGTTGTTGCCGAACATCGACGCGCCGATGGGACGATTCTCGCACGTGATGGAGCCGAACGCCTCGTGACGGTGGCAGCTCCCCAAGCGCCGGACAGTCAGGCTGTCCTTGCCGTCGGTCCGCTGCTAACTGAAGGTGCTCCGTCGGTCTCCGGGGAAGATCTGGTCCCAACCGGGTGGGAAGCCGTATGCGCGGCCCCTTCCGGCGCCGGAGCGGGGGTTCGATCCGGGGCGAGTCCGCCGGTTGGCGGAACCTGCGACTCAGGAACATGCATCACCGGCCAACCGGCGACGGCCAGGGACACATCCCTCCGGGTCGGGTTCCTGGATCAGTTAGGTTGGGTGCCAGTCGCGGATCTGGTGCTGGCCGCCGACAAGGAGGTGGCGGGCTCCGGACTTGAGGTCGGACCCTCCGAGACTCGAGGTGTCTGCGACCGTGAATCGGGGCTCAACTGGGGTGACCCGGCTTCTCCGGCCTCACCCTGTGGTTCCTACTTGTCGCTGGTTGTGGCCCAACCAGGCACCAGGGTCGAGGGGGGAATTGGGCAGGGGGTCCTGCTAGCTCTCGGGTCGCTGGAGCTGGCTGGCAATTTCGCGTTCAAAGGGGTTGTTTTCGCGCGCGGACAAGTGACCGTTCGCGACCGGGCCTCCGTGACGGGTACGATCCTTTCGGAGGATACGGTCCGGGTGGTCGAGGCGGGAAGGATCGATCGATCCCGCTGTGCGGTCAGTCGGGCCCTCGAGGCGGTCGCCCGCCCCTTCGGGGGTCCGACTCGGAGCTGGTCTCGGGGTCCCTAGACCGCGCAAGAGGGAGCCCTGAAGGTTTTCCCGCAAAATCCGGCACCTCGGTCCGGGCTTGAGTGGCTCAGAGGCAGCAAGAAAGTAGTACTAAGCTATTGTGGTATAAATGTTTAGACCCAAAGAGCGCCTACTGGCATATGGGTTGCTCATTGAGTCGGCGGCACCCGTGCGAACCAGCGTGAGCGGACCTACACCAGTTTTCTTTCTTCGGAGGCAGTATGAACCGGAAGGGCTTTACCCTGATTGAGCTTCTGATCGTGGTGGTGATCATCGGCATTTTGGCCGCGATCGCGATCCCGAAGTTCGCCAACACCAAGCAGAAGGCGATCGTCGCCTCCATGAAGTCGGATCTGCGCAATCTGGTTACCGCGCAGGAAGCCTTCTTCTCGGATAACAACGACTACGCTGGCAGCACCACCAGCGGCGCCCAGGTCAACGGCCTTGCGGGCGCAGGCAAGGTGAGCTTCGTGCCGAGCACCGGCAACGTGCTTGACCCCGACGTACGTGAGCGCTTCAGGTTGGAAGGCTACCATCACCAACCCGGCCGTCACGGGCACCCCGTCGAACTGCGGCATCTACACCGGCCCGACGGCCAACGCCCCGAATGCGGCGGTTGTTCAGGAAGGCGCCCCAGGCTGCTGGTAAGCGTTGCAGATTGACCGGGCGGCGGGCGGCCTACACGGGTCGTCCGCCGCACTGTCTTTTGGGGATGGCCCCCCGCTGTGCATACGAGGTCCATTCTGCGGCCTCGGAAATGGCTACAAGCTATTGTAAAGATTGGACTTGGCCTAGCAAGACAGTCCTGCCAGCCCCGCCTGCACCCCTGATCGGTCAGAACAGCACGAGGTTTGCACAGGCATTGGAGATAGGCTGTCAGACCTAAAGCATCATGTGATGCTTCGCATGATAAGTCTTATCTTATCAATGGCTTGTTGGTTTTCACTTCAAGCAGGTTGGGAGCTTGACAAAAGTCCGAACGGCTTGTAGCGTAACCACCTAACCCCTGTCCCAGAACCAGCATCTGGTCGGATCGGTATGAACCTATTCAGCCGTAAGAAGACCACCGTTGCTCTAGACATCGGCTCCGGCCTTATCAAGCTCGTGGCCGTGACCCATGGGGCTGGTGACCCGGTACTCTCAAAAGTTGCCTATACGAGCGTCGTGGACGACGCGATCGTGGAGGGCGAAATCATGGACCCTGGCATCGTCGCGGATGCCATCAAGGGTCTCCTGGCCTCCGCCGGGGTCAAGACCAAGCAGGTCGTGATCGCGGTCGGTGGCCGGGACGTGATCATCAAGAAGATCCAGATGGACCGGATGAAAGAAGCCGACGCCCGGGAAGTGATTCGGTGGGAAGCCGAACAGCACGTCCCCTTCGACATGGAAAACGTGGAGCTGGACTTCCAGATCCTCGATCCCGAGGGCGAGGGGCTTCAGATGACCGTGCTCCTGGTAGCCGCCAAGCGGGAGTTGGTCGAAAACAAGGTGGCGCTACTGGCAGAAGCGGGTCTCACCCCGCTGATCATCGACGTGGACGCCTTCGCGCTGCACAACGCCTTCGAAGTGAACTACCCGGACGAGATGCGTGGGGTCGTCGGCCTGGTCAACATCGGCCACGAAATGACCAACATCAACATCCTCGAAGACGGGATCCCGGTGCTGACCCGAGACCTCCCGGTGGGAACTCGGCGCTTTCGGGAGGATATCCAGCGCGAGCGTGGGCTTTCGGCTGATGAGGCGGACCAACTGCTCCAAGGCTTCGAGCGCAACGAGATCCTGGACCCGTTCCTGGAAACCCGGGGTGAAGAGCTGGCGGTCGGAATCGAACGTGCCGCCGCGTTTCTCCAGTCGGCCAGCCGCTCAGCCGGTGGCATCTCGCGGCTGTGGCTCACTGGCGGCGGGGGACGCATTCCCGGATTGAACAAAGTGCTCGCCGACCGACTGAGATTGCCGGTTGAACTGGCTAACCCGCTCGCCCGGCTCCGCGTCGCCGAGGGCGTCTTCTCCACCGTAGGTGTGGACGAGATCTCCCCGCTGCTGATGCTCCCGATTGGCCTGGCGCTCCGTACCGCCGCCTGAGCCCGCTGCCCGGAGTCCGCCACCCATGATGATCACGGTCAATCTTCGACCCGGCCAGAAGCGCAAGGCCGCCGGAGGCGGTACCAGGCAAGTCCTGGATCGCATCAAGGGCCTCGGTGCCAAGGTCAAGGATCCCTTCCTGGCGGGGTCAGCTGCGGCCTGTATTGGGGTCGCCGCGTTCCTCGGTTGGGCCTTCATCACCAACAACGCCAAGTTCAATGACCTCGGCCCGCGCCTCGAGCAGGCCCGGGATGAGCAGAAGCGCTTCGAAGGGCTGCTGCGGCAGAAGCACCGCGCTGAGCTGATCCGGGATTCGCTGCTGTCGCAGATCGGTACCATCCGTGGCGTCGATGGCAACCGCTATGTCTGGCCGCACGTGCTGGATGAAGTCGCCAAGGCGCTGCCGCCGTACACGTGGTTGACCACGATGTCGACGGTCGCCAGCGCGGTCGTGCCCGACTCCGGTGATACCACCGTGAAGCCGACGGTCTTCCGGGTGGAGGGCCGCACCATGGACCTTCAGGCCTACACCCGGTTCCTGCGGCAGCTCGAGGCCTCGCCCTGGGTGTCGGACGTCACACCCATGGAAGCAAAAACAATCATCGAGAAGAACCGGCCGGTGACCCAGTTCATCATCCAGGCCTCGTTCCAGCGGGCGGACTCAGCGTATATCCGCACGGTTCCTCTCAGCCAATCGGTGAGGTAACCCATGGCTGCCATCCCGCGGGAACGTCAGGTCCCGCTGCTGCTGATCATGCTCGCCGCCGTGGTGGGGTATCTCGGATACTCCGGCACGGTGCTCGATCAACTCGGCTTGCGCGGGGTCAAGCAGACGAAGGACAGCATCGTGTCCCGGCAGCGGACGCTGGACTCCCTCATCGCCCGGACCGACAGTGCCAAGCGACTGCTCGCCTCCGGAAGCGTGGAAGACCTGCGGCGCCGGCTGGAAGGGTATCGGGTGAGTTTGGAACTGATGCGGCGGCTGGTGCCGGATCGCAACGAGGTGGCAAACCTCATGGACGAAATCTCGACCCGCGCCAAGATCCGCGGGGTGATGGTGGCGCAGTTCCAGCCGCTACCGGTGGAAGCGGGACCTGCGCCGTTCGAGACCTACAAGTACCAGTACTCGGTGATCGGCCGGTTTGATCAGCTGGGAGAGTTCCTGTCCGACGTGGCGAGCCTCCAGCGCATCATTGTGCCGATGGACCTGTCGCTCGGAGCGGCGGACATGGCCAAGGCCAAGGCCCTGGGTGACAGCTCAGGGGCGCTGCTCGAGGCCCGCTTCCAGATCCGGACGTTCGTGAAGACCACGAGCTCGGAGGCACCGTCCAGTGGCACCTAACGCGCCCACCCGGATCCTTCTCGTGGCCCTGCTGGTGAGTTTGGCCGGCTGCGGCAAGAAGCCGGAAGTGCAGGAGCAAGTGGATCTCGCGGCGATTCGCGCCCGGCGAGACAGCATCCAGCGAGTGGCCGTGCGCGACTCGTTGGACCGGGTCAGGTTCGGGACCTGCTCCGATTCGGTCCTGGCGGCGGTTGCCAAGGCCTCCAAGAAGAAGAAGGGCGCCAAGCCGGCGCCGACGCCCGAGGGGATGATCCCTCCGGAAGTGCTGACCGCGTGCGGCAAGCCTCCGGCCGGAATGCCCATACAGGTGGCGTCAGCCGATACGACCAAGAAGCCGGCACCGGCCAAGGCGGATACCGTCGTTAAGGCGGCGCCGCCGGCGGCACCGGTCGCGACTCCGGCGACAGTGAAGAAGGACACGGCCAAGGTGGAGGCTCCGGCCAAGCCGGCGCTGACCGCCAAACAGCGGCAAGTGCTCAGGGCCGACTCGATCCGGCAGGCGCGCGAGCGCGCCAAGCAGGATTCACTTCAGAAGGTCGCCGAGCGGGCCCGCGAGGATTCCATCGTCAAGTCGCAGCGGGACAGCGTCAAGGCTGAATCGCTGAAGGTCGCGCGAGAGACGGAAGTCCTGCGGGAGACCTTCACCTACGCCGGTGGTGCCCGGGACCCGTTCGCCTCCCTCATAACCGAGGACAAGGTCGGGCCCGAATTCAACGACCTGCTCCTTGTCGGTGTGTACCTGGATCTCCGTCGTGCCAGCAACAGTGTGGTGGTGCTTCGGGACAAGACCAACCAGAAGCGCTACAAGCTCCGTGTCGGCGATCGACTCGGTCGGCTCAAGGTAGCTCAGATCCGCCAGACGGACGTCGTGTTCACGGTTGAGGATATCGGATTCGAGCGGCAGGAAACGCTGTCGCTTCGCAAGAGGGAGGAGCAAACCCCATGACGTTGAATTTGCTGTTCGCCCTGGGGGCCTCGAGCCTCCTCTCGGCCGCGCCCGTCCGCGCTGACATCACCCCGCCGGCGGCGCAGGTCACCGCCGTGAGCGTGCTGCCTTCGCCCGGACACGCCGAGATCGTGATCGCCCTGCAGGGAGCCGCTGAAGTGCGCGACTTCGTGCTCCGCGAACCGGACCGCCTGGTGATCGACGTTGTCGGCGCCACGCTCAAGCCGGGCACGGCCTACGACGGCATCCGACGCGGTGGGATCACCGATATCCGCTTCTCCCAGTTCCGCCCTGACGTGGTGCGGATCGCCATCTATCTGGATGGCGAGCGGGAGTACCGGTTGGACAAGGCCGATGGCGCCGTACGAGTCCGCTTCGGTGCCGATCAGAGCTTCCTCGCCTGGTCGAGCGCGGCCCCGGCAGACATGCAGCCGCCGCGCGCGCCGCTGGCACAGCGCCCGCCGGAAGTGACACCGCCGGCCGAGGTCATTCCTGCCTCGGTGGCCGCCGCGCCAGCCCCTCGAATCACGGTCACCTGGGACCGGGCGAACATCGGCGACGTCGTGGCGGGGTTCGCCGCCTTCTCCGGTCGCACCATCATCCTCGGCAAGGGCATTACGGGCGAAGTCACCGCCGAGATCAAGAATCAGCCCTGGACCGAGGCGTTCGCGGCAGTGCTCGCCACCCAGGGGCTGCAGGCTATCGAACTTCCCGGTGGTATCATTCGCGTCGATTCTCCGGGCGCGCTGGCTGCGCTGGATTCCACCGAGCCGCTCACCACCCGCATGCTCCCGGTGAACTACGCCTCGGCCAGTCAGATCCTGCCGAGCATCAAGTCGATTCTCTCCAAGCGCGGCACGGTGGTCTCCGATACGACGACCAACTCCCTCATCGTGACGGAGACCCGGAGCCGCATCGGCGAGGTGCAGGACTTCCTGAAGAATCTCGACGTCCGGACGCCACAGGTGTCGATCCAGGCGAAGATCATCTTCGTGGATCGCACCAACACCGAGGCTTTGGGCATTCAGTACGACTTCGGCGCGGTGAATTCGGGCGACGGTCCGTTCTTTAACCGGCTGCTGCAGCGTATCGACCCGGCGACCGGTGATCCCTTCGACGCAACGGTGACCGATCTGGCGGGCGAGGGCGTGGCCGGCATCGCGAACGCGGAAGCCGTCATTCCACAGTCGGCCCTGCAACTGGTCTGGACCACGGCAGTCGGTGGGTTCCGGCTCTCGACCTTCCTGAGCGCGCTTCAGCGGGTAGACCTGGCGGATGTGCAGGCCGAACCGTCCATCACGACCGTGGACAACCGCGAGGCGCAGATCCAGGTGGGTGAAGATGTGCCGGTGCGTATCGTGGACTTCGGCGCCCAGGGCGGCGCCGGGGCCAACGTGCCGAAGGCGACGGTCCAGTTCAAGGAAACCGGTATCAAGCTGAACGTGATCCCGCACGTGACCAACAACCGTCAGATCCTGATGCAGATCAAGGCGGAGCGGTCCAACGTACGACTGCTCTCCCAGCTGGACGCCGGCTTCACTGTCCAGAAGCAGTTGGCGAACAACCAGCTCCTGGTGAACGATGGCGAAACCGCCGTGATCGGCGGACTCACGGTCACATCCGTGACCAAGAACCGCTCGGGCATTCCGCTGCTGGTGAACCTGCCCATCATCGGGAAGCTGTTCGGATTCAGCACGACAGTGGAAGAACGGCAGGATCTGATTATCCTAGTGACGCCGCGGATCATCGACGACGGGGCCGAGTAGACCCGGCGTCAAGTGCTGGCACTAGGCGCGAGCCCGACCGCCGGTCGGGCTCGCCTGTTATGGGGGGTATGACGTGGCGCTCAGGTTCCTGACCGCGGGCGAGTCACACGGCCGAGCGCTGGTCGCGCTGGTCGAAGGACTGCCGGCCGGGCTGCCGGTGACCGCGGATTGGGTCAATAGGGACCTCGCCCGCCGGATGATGGGCTACGGGCGGGGTGCCCGGATGAAGATCGAGAAGGATCAGATCGAGTGGCTCGCCGGGGTACGCTCCGGAGAGACGCTGGGCAGTCCAGTTGCGATGATCATTCACAATCGCGATTGGGCGAACTGGGAAGAGATCATGTCGGCGGAAGGGACTCCAGGCGAGGAGCGCCGACGCCGACTCAACCGGCCCCGGCCTGGGCACGCCGATCTGGTCGGGGTCCTCAAGTACGATCGCACCGACGCCCGGGACATTCTGGAGCGGGCCAGCGCCCGCGAGACCGCGGCACGGGTCGCCGTAGGTGCACTGGCCCGGCGCCTGCTGGATGAGTTCCGCATCGATGTCGGCAGTTACGTGGTCTCCCTGGGGGGGATCACCGCGCGAGTACCCGCCGATCTGCCCTGGCCGCTCAATCCCGCCGTCGACGTTTCCGAGGTCCGCATCCTGGACCGGGCCGTCGAAGCCAAGATCATCCAGCGAATCGACCAGGCCAAGGCTGCTGGCGACACCCTCGGTGGCGAATGCGAGGTCGTCGTGCGCGGGCTCCCAACCGGTCTGGGGAGCCACGTGCACTGGGACCGCAAACTCGACGGCAGGCTGGCGGGGGCCCTCATGTCCATCCCCGCGGTGAAGGCGGTTGAAATCGGTATGGGCTTCGAGGCCAGCCGCCGTCCCGGCTCCGCGGTACACGATCCTATCATTGCGACCGCAGTTCCCGGTTCCCCCGCAGACCGTCCGGCGCTCAAGGGCGGCTTCGCTCGCCAGGGCAACAACGCGGGCGGCCTGGAGGGCGGCGTGACAACCGGTGAACCGCTGGTGATCCGGGTCGGCATGAAGCCCATCTCCACCCTGATGTCGCCGCTTCCCACGATTGATCTTCGAACTGGCTTGCCGGCGAAGGGGCAGAGTGAGCGTTCCGACGTCACGGCCGTACCGGCGATGGGGGTGATCGCCGAAGCCCTGACAGCGGTGATCATCGCCGACGCGATGCTGGAGAAGTTTGGCGGTGACTCATTGAGCGAGCTGCGCCGGAACTACGATGCCTATCTGGCTCGCCTTTCCGACCGTTGGAAGGAGTTTCGCGCGGCCGTGGAGGAGACTTGACCCGCCACATCGTACTGGTCGGCCTCCCGGGCGCGGGGAAGAGCACTGTGGGGAAGCTGCTCGCGGAGCGGCTGGGCGCTCCCTACGTCGACATCGATTCCCTGATCGTGCGCAAGATGCAGAAGCCGATCGCGCGAATCTTTGCCGAGGACGGCGAGCCTCGCTTCCGTCAAATCGAAGCGGAGACCATGCGACAAGCCCTCACCGGACCACCCGCCGTGATCATTCCTGGCGGCGGGTGGGCGGCTCAACCCGGCGCGCTCGATGGAATCGAGGCCAGTGCCTTCCTGGTCTACCTGCGTGTGATGGCAATTACCGCCGCGAAACGCGCCGAGAAGGGTGAGGAAGGAGGCCGACCGCTGCTCGTCGGCGTAGACCCGGTCGAGCACATGCGGTTTCTGCTGCGGGAGCGAGAACGGTTCTATCTTCTGGCCGAAGCGGAGGTGAAAGCCGACGTGAAATCCGCCGGTCCGATTGCGGAGGAAATCGCCATTTTGGTGCGAGAACGCGCCGGGTGGCAAGTGTAACCGCTTGGCAGTAAAGCACTTCCCAGTTGTCGTCTTGCCAATCGCGCCCTAAAGACGTTTTTTGGGTGGCACCCGGAATCCACCGGGGTTGAATGACTGCGGGTAACTTTCGAGCAAATGGCAACGACGAAAAAGACCAAAGCTCCTACCAAGAAGGCACCGGCGAAGCGCCCCGAGTCCCCTGTCAGCGCCAAGGCGACGGGAGTCTTGACGCCTACCAAGCCCACCAAGGCTGCGGTGGCGAAGCGGCCACCGGCGACGAAGAAGCGTCCACCCAAGGTCGAGGACGACAATGTGGGAGGCGGCGGCGGAGCACTCGTGGTGGTCGAGTCGCCGACCAAGGCGAAGAGCATCGGGCGATATCTGGGTCGTGGCTACGATGTGAAGGCTACCGTCGGACACATCCGTGACCTGCCCACCCGGAAGCTCGGCGTCGACGTCGACAACGGTTTCCAGCCCGAGTATGTCACTATTAAAGGAAAGACTCAGACCCTCGCCGACCTGAAGAAGGCGGCGAAAAAGGCCAGCGCTATTTACCTCGCGACCGACCCTGACCGGGAAGGGGAGGCGATCGCCTGGCATGTGGCGGACCAGTTGGACACCAAGGCGCCGCTCCACCGGGTGCTCTTTCATGAGATCACCAAGGAGGCGGTGAAGGAGGCGATGTCCAAGCCGGGTAAGATCGACGCCCGGCTGGTCAACGCGCAGCAGGCGCGCCGAATCCTAGACCGGCTGGTGGGTTACAAGGCGAGCCCAATTCTGTGGCAGAGCATCAAGACCGGCCTCTCCGCCGGCCGGGTGCAGACCGTGGCACTCAGGCTGATCGTGGAGCGCGAGCGGGATATCCGCGCCTTCAAGCCGCAGGAGTACTGGTCGGTCGCTGCGGAGTGCGCGAAGGGCACTCAGGTCTTCGAAGCCGAACTGAAGAAGATCGACGGCCACAATCCGCACCTCACTAACGAGACGGATGCCAAGGCGGTCGTGGCCGACCTGAACAAGCTGCCGTTCGTGGTGACGAAGGTCGAGAAGCGCAATCGCAAGAAGCGGCCGGGCGCTCCCTTCACGACCAGTACGGTGCAGCAGGAAGCGGCGAAGAAGCTGGGGTTCTCGGCCCGCCGCACTATGCGCGCCGCCCAGGATCTCTACGAGGGCATGGAGATCGGCGAGGATGCCCCGACAGGCCTCATCACGTACATGCGGACCGACTCGGTGCGGGTATCCGACGCCGCCATCGAGAGCGTCCGCGGGTTCATCCAGAAGAACTACGCCAAGCCTTACCTGCCGGAGACGCCCAATCAGTACACCTCCAAGGCGGCGCGGGTTCAGGACGCGCACGAGGCCATCCGGCCCACCGATGTCCGGCGCCGCCCGGAGGACATGCAGAAGTACCTGGAGCCGGACC
The DNA here is from genome assembly GCA_963748035.1 of uncultured Gemmatimonadales bacterium. Classification (GTDB taxonomy): domain Bacteria; phylum Gemmatimonadota; class Gemmatimonadetes; order Gemmatimonadales; family GWC2-71-9; genus JADJOM01. Next base: position 81,469 of record CAVVHO010000001.1, read on the forward strand.
AGTTCCGGCTCTATCAGCTCATCTGGCAGCGGTTCGTCGCGTCGCAGATGAACCCGGCGATCTACGACATGACCATCGTGGACTTCGATCTGGGCAAGTACCTGCTGCGGGCAACCGGATCGGTGATGATCTTCGACGGCTACCATGTGCTCTACACCGAAGGCCGCGAGGCGGAGGAGGGGAAGAGCGTCGAAGACCTCTCGCCCATCCCGCCGCTTGAAGTCGGCGATCGCGTGGAAGTCCGGAGCATCACGCCGAGCCAGCATTTCACCGAGCCTCCGCCGCGGTTTTCGGAGGCCAGCCTGGTGAAGGAGCTGGAACGTCTCGGCATCGGCCGGCCGTCCACCTACGCCCAGATCATCAGCACACTCACCGCGCGAGAGTACGTGAAGCTGGAGCAGCGGCGCTTCACTCCCTCCGAACTCGGCGAGACGGTGGAACGGATCATGGTGGATCAGTTCCCGTCGATCTTCAACGTCGAGTTCACTTCGCGAATGGAGCTGGAGCTGGACAAGATCGAGGAAGGTGAGCTGGGCTGGCAGCGGGTGCTGGCCGACTTCTACGGCCCATTCACCAAGGCGCTCGCGGCCGTGAACCTGGGCGCCATCGTCGCCGAGGCGCACGGGCTTAACCCGGAGGAGCTCGAGAAAGAGCGCTGTCCCAAGTGCGGCGCCAAGGTCGAGCTGCGTACCGGCCGGTTTGGACCGTACTTCGCCTGCGTGAACTACAAACAGACCTGCGACTACGTGAAGTCGCTCAAGAAGACCAAGGCCCCGGACCGGCCCACCGACGAGAAGTGCCAGCTCTGCGACGCGCCGATGGTGATCAAGACCGGCCGGTTCGGCGAATTCCTCGCCTGCACCCGCTACCCCGAGTGCAAGGGCACCCGTTCGGTCCCGCTCGGGATGAAGTGCCCCAAGTGCGACGTCGGTGATCTCGCGGAGCGGCGGACCAAGAAGGGCAAGTCCTTCTGGGGCTGCATTCGCTACCCCGCCTGCGATTTCTCCACCTGGAACCGTCCGGTTCCCGACACCTGCCCGGTGTGCGGTTGGGTCGGCATGGAGAAGCGAATCAACAAGGCCGATGGTGAGACCCGGACCTGCCTCAAGTGTCAGCACAAGCTGGTGGTGCTCGAGCCTGAGGAGGCGGGGTCGACGTGACCCAGCCCGAGCGGCTCACGGGTGCGGTGCACCGCAACCCAGCCGCGAGGGAATCCGCCGGAGTGACGGTGGTCGGCGGAGGGCTCGCCGGGTGTGAAGCGGCCTGGGCCCTGGCCGAACGTGGCATCCCCGTAGTCATCCGCGAGATGCGCCCGGTGGTCTCGACCGCGGCGCATCAGTCGGACCGGTTGGCCGAGCTGGTCTGCAGCAATTCCTTCAAATCCACCGAACTCGTGAACGCCCACGGCCTGCTCAAGGCTGAGTTACGCGCGCTCGGGAGCCTGCTTCTGGCCTGCGCGGAAGAAGCGAAGGTCCCGGCGGGGGCCGCGTTGGCGGTCGACCGGGAGGTCTTCTCCCGCCTGGTGCATGAGCGGGTATCATCTCATCCCCGAATCACGGTCGAGCGCGGCGAAGTCACGGAGTTGCCCTCGCCCGGCGTTGTGGCGACGGGTCCGCTGACCTCGAACGCCCTCGCCACCGCAATTATCAATCGAATCGGCCGCTCGGAGGCCGAGCCCGCCGCCCTCGCCTTCTACGACGCCATCGCTCCGATCGTGAGCCGGGAGTCACTGGATCAGTCGCGGCTCTACGCCCGCTCCAGATATGGCAAGGGAAACGGTGACGACTACCTGAACGCACCCCTCTCGCACGATGAGTACGAGGCCTTTCTCGATGCGCTGGTTCAGGCGGATCAGTTCACCGCCCATGAATTCGACAAGGTGCCGTACTTCGAGGGTTGCCTCCCGGTGGAGGAGATGGCGCGGCGCGGCCGGGAGACCCTCAGGTTCGGCCCCATGAAGCCCGTCGGCCTGGCCGACCCGGGAACTGGTCGGGATCCCTACGCAGTGGTCCAGCTCAGAAGGGAAGACCGCGGCGGGCAGATGTGGAACCTGGTGGGCTTTCAGACTCGACTCCGGGTTCCCGAACAGAAGCGCGTCTTCAGCATGATCCCCGGCCTCGCGGAGGCCGAGTTTCTCCGGTACGGCAGCATCCACCGGAACAGCTATATCAACAGCCCGGGCACATTGGGCCCCGGGCTCACTGCCAGGGATGACGACGGCCTCTTCTTCGCGGGACAACTCACTGGTGTTGAGGGCTACACCGAGTCGCTCGGAACCGGATTGCTCGCGGGCATCAATCTGGCCCGGCGACTCGGTGGCGCAGCGGCGCTGGTTCCTCCGCCCACGACCATGCTCGGCGGACTCTACCGCTATCTTCGGGATGCGGACCCGGCCAACTTCCAGCCGATGAACGCGAACTGGGGTCTCGTGGATCCGCTGGACGACTCGGCGGCTCGCCGGCTCGGCGGCGCGAGGGGGAAGGAATTGAAGAAACAGGCACTGGTGGAGCGCGCTCAGGCAGACTTCACCCGGTGGTTGGCGACCCTGTGAGTCCGCCCAAGCGCCGAGCGGCCCTCAAGGACTCCGAGTCGCCGACCCGCCGAGCCGTGGCCGCCTTTCTCGAGCATCTCGAGAAGGAACGCCAGGTTTCGCCGAACACACTCAAGGCCTACCGGCGCGACCTCGACGATTTCATGGAGTTCCTCGACCGGCACTACGCGGGCGACTGGACCTTCGGAAGCGTGGATCGGCTGGGGATCCGGGGGTTTCTCGGTGAGATGCAGCGGAAGGGCCTGGCCAAGCGCTCCATGGCCCGGGCGCTATCCGCGGTGCGGAGCCTGTATCGGTTTCTGCAGGCGCATCAGGGACTGGAGAAGAGCCCGGTTCGCGCGGCGCGCGCGCCGCGCCTCGGGCGCAAACTGCCTGGATACCTGGATCGTGACCGCACCGATGCGCTTTTCCAGGCCGCCGAGACGCGTGCAGCCGGCGAAGACCCGGCGGGCCTCCGCGACTTGGCCATTCTCGAGTTGTTCTACTCGAGTGGCCTCAGGTTGTCGGAACTCGTGGGGCTCGATCTGCTGGATCTCGACTTGCTGAGCGACCAGGTGAAGGTGCGCGGCAAGGGGCGCAAGGAACGACTCGTGCCCGTGGGGGGCAAGGCGAGCCGTGTGCTGCGGCGCTACCTGGACCAGCGGGAGGTTGTCGCCCAGTTGCCACGGGCCGATCGTCAGGCGGTGTTCCTGAGCCGCCGCGGCAAGCGTCTCACGCCGCGTACCGTGCAACGCATCGTGCACCGGGCGCTCGACCAGGTCGGTGGGGAGGGACTCAAGACCCACTCCCTCCGGCACAGCTTTGCGACCCACCTGCTCGATGCCGGCGCCGACCTGCGTGCCGTCCAGGAGCTGCTGGGCCACGCGAGCCTGAGCACCACCCAGATCTACACCCATACGAGCGTCGAGCGACTCAAGAAGGTGTACCAGCAGGCGCATCCCCGTGCGTGAACAGCGATTGCTAATTGCTAATTGCAAATTGCTAATTGAAACTGCGGGCGGACGGCGGATGGCGGACGGTCAATCAGCAGTCAGCAATTAGCAATCAGCAATCAAACGAGACCTACATCCAATGACGAACTATCACGGCACCACCATCCTCGCGGTGCGCAAGAACGGCAAGCTCGCGCTTGGCGGCGACGGCCAGGTGAGCATCGGCGAAACCGTGATCAAGTCCACCGCCACGAAGGTGCGGTCGCTCAAAGGCGGCAAGATTCTGGCGGGATTTGCCGGCTCGGTGGCGGACGCCATTACCCTCTACGAGAAGTTCGAGGAGAAGCTGGAGCGGCACCCCGGGAACCTCCCGCGCGCCGCCGTGGAACTCGCCAAGGACTGGCGCAGCGACCGGGTACTGCGACGGCTGGAGGCGCTGCTCGTGGTGTCGGACCTGGAACACACCTTCCTGCTCTCCGGCGGCGGCGAGCTGATTGAGCCGGACGACGGCATCCTCGCCGTCGGATCCGGCGGCAACTACGCCCTCGCGGCCGCCCGCGCGCTGCTGCCCGATGCCGCCCTCTCGGCCCGGGAGATTGTGCAGCGGTCACTGGAGATCGCGGCGGACATCTGCGTGTTCACCAACCGGAACATCACTATCCTGGAGCTCTGACGCCGCCCGTCCGCTTCATGCCCAGCTTCGTCATAGAGTCGAAGTCTGCCGTCCTCGCGGCGTCTCTTGTCCTGGCAATCGCTTGCGGTGAACGCCGGGGTGGCGAACCAGCCGCCAGCTCGCCCGTGAACCCTGCCGGACAAGCCGCGCGCCTGACACCCGGTGCCTGCGGGTATTGGGAGACGACACCGCCCGAGTCGCTTCCGTCGTGCGGCCACCGGCTTCGTTCCTCCGACGATTCGACGCTGACCCTGGCGGGGGAGTGCGGGTATCGGCAGACCCAAGCGCTCGATTCGCTGTCTGCCTGCCTCGCGCGGCTCGACCGGGCGGCGCAGAATTGCCCCGTGAAAGATGCCTGGCGGCTTCGCATGGCAGGCGGTGCAGAGCGGCGGGCGGAGTGGCGGCGGTGTGGTCCGCCGGAGCCCGAGTGGCGGGGCGACTCGGCCATCTATCCCACAGACTACCTGCTGCTCCGGGCGGACACGGCCGCTGTGGACCCGGTCATCTGGGGCCAGACGAACGCCGAAGAGGAGGGACTGTCCGGGCTCGAACGGGTCCGAGCCGCGGACTTCGACGGCGATGGCACCGACGAACTGTTTCTGACCAATCGGGTGTACGGTACCGGTGCGATTTTCGAAACTTGCGCGCTGACCGATGACCGAGGTCGGTTGCGCTGCTGGAGCGGCCCCGACTTCGGGGCCGCCTCGCGTGCCCTTCGGGCCGGCGAGTCCTTCCGCAAGGGCTGGATCCCGGTACAAGGGCCCAATCAACCGCCGGGGTCCGCACCCACCGGGAGCCGGAGTCTCTGGTACTTCACGCCGATCTACGCCGACAGCGATGTCAACTGCTGCAGCAGCCTCGGCGCCGCCTTCTGGCTGGAGGCCCGACCCGATAGCGGTCAGTTCCGGACGGCGCTGCTCTTGCGCACCGTCGAAGACACCACCGGCCGCGTCGTGTCCTATGACACGATCCCGCTCCCGTAGGCCTCGCAGCAGCCGGTTATCTTCCTCGCATGGCCCAGTCGCCCGAACCCCAGATCTCTCCCACCCCCGCAGCGGACCCAGCGCCGCAGGCGCCGTGGCTCGAAGAGCTTCCGCCGCGGCAGATCGTGACCGAGCTGGATCGCTACATCGTGGGGCAGGACGCGGCCAAGCGCGCGGTCGCGATCGCTATCCGGAATCGCTGGCGCCGGGCCCAGACTCCGGACGACATCCGGGACGAAATCCTGCCGTACAACATCATCCTCATTGGCCCGACCGGGGTGGGGAAGACGGAGGTTGCCCGCCGACTCGCCCGGCTCGCGGGCGCGCCGTTTGTCAAAGTCGAAGCCTCGAAATTCACCGAGGTCGGCTACGTCGGCCGCGATGCGGAGTCGATGGTACGGGACCTGGTGGACGCGGCGATCAGCATGGTCCGGACCGAGCGCGAGGATGAGGTCTATTCCCAGGCGGAGGAGCGGGCCGAGGAGCGGCTGCTGGACATCCTGCTTCCGCCGCCGGCGCCGCCGCCCCGTGCCGAACGGACCGAACCCCCGGAGCCGGGCGCACGTCCCGCGATCTTCGTCGTGGGTCCCGGCGGACAGGCCCGCTCCGAGCCCGCACCGGGCAGCGACGAGGAGCGGGCCTCGCGTTCGCGTGAAAAGCTGAGACAGATGCTTCGGGACGGGAAGCTGGACGATCGGGACGTGGAGATCGAAGTGACGCCCCAGGGCTACCCGATGCTGGAGATGATGCAGCCGCCCCAGGGAATGGAGGGCGAGCAGATCAACTTCATGGAGATGCTGCAGGACCTGATCCCCCGCCGGAAGAAACGGCGGACGGTGCGGATTCCCGAGGCGCGCCGCATCCTGGTGGATGAGGAGTTGAAGAAGCTGGTCGACATGGACGATGTGGTCAACGAAGCGCTGGATCGAACCGAGAACCACGGGATCCTGTTCATCGACGAGATCGACAAGATCGCGGGCGAGCGGGGGACCCTGGGGCCGGACGTCTCCCGCGAGGGAGTCCAGCGGGACCTGCTGCCCATCATCGAGGGATGCACGGTGCAGACCCGCTACGGCTACGTCCGCACCGATCATATCCTGTTCATTGCAGCGGGCGCGTTCCATGTGTCGAAGCCGTCCGACCTGATCCCCGAGTTGCAGGGACGGCTTCCGATCCGGGTGGAACTGACGCCGCTCACCGAGGCTGACTTTGTCCGCATCATGACGGAGCCCGAGAACGCGCTCACCAAGCAGTATCAGGCGCTGGTCGCGGCGGAGGGAGCGGTCCTTGAGTTCACCGCCGACGGCATCGGGGAGATCGCCCGCGTGGCCTGGCTCGCGAACGACCGCATGGAGAACATCGGTGCCCGCCGGCTCCACACCGTGATGTCCACCCTGATGGATGAAGTACTGTTCGAGCTCCCAAACTTCCCGGAAAAGCGGATCGTCTTCGATGGGGCCGCGGTACGGCTTCGGCTCGAGAAGATCATCAACGACGACGATCTGCGGCGGTATATCCTGTAGGGCTGTTGGCTATCGGCTTTTCGCCGTCCGCCGTTCGCGGGAATGACGGAAAGACGGAAGGACGGAAGGACAACACCTCATCCCGAGCGAAGCGAGGGATCTACTCGAGTGTCACGGAGCCTAAGGACCGGCAAATAGCACCGTTGAGTGGATCCCTCGGTCGCTACGCTCCCTCGGGATGAGGCCCTCCTTTCGTCCTTCCGTCCTTCCGTCTGTCCGTCTTTCCATCTTTCCGCCCGTCCGCCCGTCCGCCCCCTCCGCCCCTTCCGCCCCGTCCGTCCGCAGGCTAGCCTTCCCTGCCAAAATGGCCGAACCCACCACGCCCAAGCGCGACTTCCTCGCGATCCCCGATTTCTCCACGCCCGAGCTTGAGCGCCTGCTCGACTTGGCCGGGCGAATGAAGCGCGGGGAGTACAAAGCGCGCCCGCTCGAGGGGAAGTCGCTCGGGATGATATTCGGAAAGACCTCCACCCGGACCCGCGTGTCGTTCGAGGTGGGGATGTACCAGCTTGGCGGTCATGCTCTCTTCCTGTCGTCGCGGGAGCTTCAGCTCGGTCGGGGCGAGCCCAGCAAGGATACGGCGCGGGTGCTGTCGCGGTACGTCGATGGAATCATGATCCGGACCTATCAGCACGCCGAGGTGGAAGAGTTCGCGCTGTACGCCACGGTCCCGGTGATCAATGGCCTCACCGATCTCCTGCATCCCTGTCAGGTGCTCGCGGACGTGTTCACGATGCAGGAGGAATTCGGCAGCCTGGCGGGCAAGGTGGTGACCTGGATCGGGGACGGAAACAACGTCGCCAACAGCTGGCTGGACGCCGCCGGCATGCTGGGATTTGAACTGCGGCTCGCCTGCCCGGAAGGCTACGAACCCAATCGCGCGATCTTCGAACGCAACTCCGCCAGGGCCAACATCACGATTACCGAGCTGCCGGAAGAGGCCGTCGCCGGTGCCCACGTGGTCACCACCGATGTGTGGACCTCGATGGGTCATGAGAGCGAGAGCGAGACTCGGCGCCAGGCGTTCACGGGCTACGCTGTCGACGAGAAGCTCATGGCCCTGGCGGATCCGAAGGCGATCTTTCTGCACTGCCTTCCGGCCCACCGGGATGAGGAAGTGGCCGAATCCGTCCTCGAGGGCCCCCGCTCCCGGGTGTGGGCCGAGGCCGAGAACCGGCTGCACATACAAAAGGCGTTGATGGCGACCTTAATGGGAGAACGGGGGAACGCTTGACTGACGGGGGAACGGGGGAACGGGAGAACGGGAGAACGGGAAACCATTGTCATCCCGAGCGTAGCGAGGGATCCCTACAGGTCCGAGCGAAGTTTGAGGGATCCCTCGTCCCCCTCGCGTTGCTCGGGGTCCTCGGGATGACATGCTTCCCGCGTTCTCCGGCCTTCCCGTTCCCCCGTTCCCCCGTTCTCCCGTTCCACCGTTGGCGTTCCCGTTCCCCCGTTCCCCAGTTCTCCCGTTCCCCCATATGACGAACTCGACCTTGAGCCGAACCCCCCTCTACGACACCCACGTCGCCCTCGGCGCGAAGATGGTGCCGTACGCCGGCTGGGAGATGCCGGTCCAGTATCCCGCGGGCATCCTCGCCGAGCACAAGGCGGTTCGCGAGCATGCCGGGATCTTCGATGTCAGCCACATGGGGGAGTTCGAGGTCACCGGCCCGGATCGGAATGGATTCGTCAACCGGATCACCACCAACGACGTCGGCGCGCTGGAGCCGGGCCAGGTGCAGTACTCCTGCTTCCTGAACGGCCATGGCGGGATCATCGACGATTGCACCGTCTATCGCTTCGAGGACAAGGTGATGCTGGTCGTGAACGCGGCCAACATCGAGAAGGACTGGAACCACATCGTCGCCCAGAAGCAGGGCAACGTCCGGCTCCGGAACATCTCGTCGGAGGTGGGCCTGCTGGCCATCCAGGGGCCCCGCGCCGAGGCGATACTGCAGGGTGTGACGGAGACCAACCTGCGGGATATCGGCTATTACCACTTCACCGTCGGCCGGGTCGCGGGACGCGGCTGTTTCATCTCCCGCACCGGTTACACCGGCGAGGACGGTTTCGAACTCTACTGCCGCAGCCCGGACACCTCGGCGATCTGGGACAGCCTCAGCCAGCCGGGCGGAGCCCATCCCATCGGTCTCGGCGCGCGGGATACCCTGAGGCTCGAGGTCGGATACGCGCTGTATGGCAACGACATCGACGACTCCACTACCCCGCTCGAGGCCGGGCTGGGTTGGATCACGAAACTGGATAAGGGAGCGCCCTTCATCGGTGACACCGCCGTAAAGGTGCAGAAGATCGCCGGGTCTCGCGCAAACTGGTGGGCTTCCGCATGGCCGGGAAAGGGATTCCGCGCCACGGCATGCTCGGTGTACGTCGATGACCTCGCGGTGGATCACGTCCGCAGCGGCACCATGAGCCCTTCGCTGGGCTACGCGATCGGCACCACCTATCTCCCGTCGGCCCACTCGGCGGTCGGGGCGGAGTTCCAGGTTGACGTCCGGGGTGAGCGCATGGCCGCCGTGGTGGTTCGCCGGCCGTTCTACACCAAGGGCTCGGTCAAGCGGTAGGCTGGTCCGCCAGTCCGCTGTCTCCCCATGCCGATTCGCATCGCGGTTCTCACCGTCTCCGACGCCGGCGCCCGGGGTGAGCGGCAGGATACCTCCGGCGACGCGATCGCACAGTGGGCGACAGACCGCGGCTACCTGCTGGCGGCACGGACCCTGGTGCCCGATGAGGCCGCCCGGATCGGGACCGGATCCGTCGCTGGGCGGACGACGATGTGGCCGACGTGATCCTGACCACCGGTGGAACCGGTCTGACCCCGCGCGACGTGACGCCGGAAGCCACCCGGGCGGTACTGGAGAGAGAGGCCCCGGGAATCGCCGAGGCCCTGCGCCTCACGGCCTATCCCCGATTCCATCGCGCGGCGCTCTCGCGCGGAGTGGCCGGCGTCCGGGCCCGCTCGCTGATGGTGAACCTCCCGGGGAGCCCAGGCGGCGTCCGCGACGGACTCGCCGTGCTGGACGATTTGGTGGAGCACGCGGTCGCGTTGATGCGAGGAGGAGCGGTTGGGCACTGAGGCCGAGTACGCCGCAGTGCCAAGCGTGCCAACGCGCTGACCAAGGGATGCCTAATGTCGAGGCTGCACCGCTGCACGCTGAACGCTGAACGCCGAGCTCTATGCCTTCCAAGATCCTGATCACCATGGACGACCTCGAGACCGCGGTGCGCATCAACGCCGCGCTCGAGGCGGCCGGCCATATCACCTCGATGGTCTCTTCGCTGGATGACCCGCGCCAGGCTCTCCGCCGGGCGGCGCCCGATCTGGTGATGCTCACCGGGACCATCTACGAGTCGCCGTCCCGCCAGATTGCCGCCATGGCTCGCGACGCCGAGATCTCGACGCTCGCCTTGCTGGAGCCGACCGACCAGCATGCCAGCGAGCGCGGGCCGCTGCCGGTGGACGTGACCGAGATCGCCATCAAGCCGGTGAATCCGGCCGAGGTGGCGCATCTCGCGGAGCGGCTGATCGAGCGGCGGGCGCTGCAGCAGCGGACCGGCATCATCGGCGAGAGTTCGGCGATCCAGGAACTGCTGGTCAAGATCGAGCAGATGGCGCCGGTCTCGAGCACCGTGCTGATCCAGGGAGAATCGGGGAGCGGAAAGGAGCTGGTCGCCAAGGGCATCCACGATCTGTCGCCCCGGCGGGGCAAGCCGTTCATCGCGGTCAACTGCGCCGCGCTGCCGGAGACGCTGCTCGAGAGCGAGCTGTTCGGCCACGAGAAGGGGGCCTTCACCGGCGCGGCGGAACGCCGGCTGGGGCGGTTCGAGCTGGCCGATACCGGGACCATCTTCCTGGACGAGATCGGGGAGATCCCGGCCAGCGTGCAGGTCAAGCTGCTGCGGGTGCTGGAGACCCGCACCTTCTTCCGGGTGGGCGGCGTCCAGCCGATCAAGGTGGACGTCCGGGTGGTCGCGGCCACCAACCGGAGTCTCCGGGAGTCGGTGGCCCTGGGCGAATTCCGGGACGATCTCTACTACCGCCTCAACGTCCTCAACATCTACCTGCCGCCGCTGCGCGAGCGCCGGGGGGACATCCCGCTCCTGGTCCGGCGCTTCGTCCGGGAGCTCAGCCAGCAGCCACGACCGGCCCTTTCGGGGCATCACCCCGGAGGCCATGCAGCTTCTGGTGGAGGCTCCCTGGCCGGGCAATGTGCGGCAGCTCCGGAACCTCATCGAGTCCATGGTGGTGCTCGCTCCCGGGCGGGAGGTACGACCTGCGGACATTCCGGCCGACGTGCTGGAGGGTGCCGGGCGGCTGCTCCCCGTCCGGGTGGGGCAGCCTGGCGCCCACCCGAGCCAGGAGCTGGAGTTCATCCTCCGAAACATCATGGACTTGCGGCTCCAGCTGGAGGAGTTACGCCGCCGCCTCGACAGGAGCGGCCCCAGCGGGTGCAGGTGATCGAGCTGGGCGAGAGCCAGCCGGTGGCCGACGTTTTGCCACTAAACGACTCGGATGAGCGGGGCCCGGTGGTATACCGGCCGGGCATGACGATGGCGGACGTGGAGAAGGAAACCATTAGGCGGCGCTCACCGCAACACCGGGGAAATCGGCGCAAGGCGGCCGAGATGTTGGGGATCGGGGAACGGACGCTGTACCGGAAGATCAAGGCTTACAAACTGGACTAAGTGGCGCTGTCTAAGTATTGAAACTGTCATGTTTTCGCTCGTTGATGCGTGCTTGACACACCCTAAGCGTCCGTCCATATTGGCCGAGGACCCTTCACCCCCGCTCGACAGGGTCTATTCCAGTGATCTTCTCGATCGATCCCGGCGCCTGCGTAGCGTGTCTGGCGTGTGTTCGCGTCTGCCCGACCGGCGCCGTGGAGGTGCAGGAACCGCTGGTCCGCATCGAGGACGAGGCCTGCATCCGCTGTGGGCTTTGCGTGCCTGCGTGTCCGCACGGTGCCATCGAGGTTACCGGGGAGCTGGGCCGGGCCATGGCGGTCGCGGCGCGGGGCGGTGGCGTGCTCATCGTTTCGGCTGAGGCCGCGGCGCACTTCTATCCCGCGACGCCGGAGCAGGTGGTCAACGCCTGCTACGCGGCCGGATTCCGGATGGTGAATCGCGGGGTCCTCGGCGACGAGCTGGTGGCGGCCGAATACCTCAAGCTGTGGCGGGACGATTCGTGGGGTACCCTGATCCGCTCGACGGATCCGGTGGTGGTGGACACGATTCGGCGCGACTACCCCGAGCTGGTACCCTACCTGGCGCCGGTCACGATCCCAGCGGTGGCCGAAGCGCGTTACCTGCGGGCCCTGCTGGGTGAGCGGCTGGAGATCGTCTTCGCCGGGGTCTGTCCTCCGGCGGGGCGGCCGGAGCTGGACGCCGCGATCACCTTCCGGGACCTGGACCAGCTGCTCCGGCTCCGAGGGGTGAGCCCGCTGGCGCAGCCGGACTACTTCGAGCGGGTTCCGAGCGAACGGCGCCGGCACCTGAGCACCGCGGGCGGGCTGCCGGTCGCGATGCTGGAGGAGGCGCCGTACTCCAGCCGGCGGTTCCGGAAGGTGCGGGGGCTCAAGGAGCTTCCGAGCCTCGCCCGGGCGGTGTCGGAACCGGATCGACCTCGGCTTCGTAGACATCCTGTCGCACGAGGGGTGGCTGGACCACCCGCTCTCGGGGCCGCGCGAAGAGCTGTTCTGGCGCCGGATGGTGGTGGAGAGCGCCGAGGCGCCGCGCAGCAGTGTACCGGTGGTGGATCAGTCGGTGGTGGCGAGCTACGGCGCCGTCTTCCAGATCGAGCCCCGGCTGGTGCAGTCCGATCCGACCCGGGTCGAGGAGATCCTCGAGCTGATCGGCCCCGGCCCCAACGGCCGACCGTGGGACTGCCGGGCCTGCGGATTCGAGACCTGCGGCGGGTTCGCGCAGGCGGCGGCGGTGGGTCGGGCCTCACTGCGGCAGTGCTCCCCCGTACCAGGCCCGGCGGGTCGAGGAGGCGGAGCGGGACTCGGCGGTGGACACGCTGACCGGGCTGGCGGCGTACCGGGTGCTGCATGACCGGCTGATAAACGAGATCGAGCGGAGCAAGCGGAGCTTGGAGGGTTTCGCGGTCTTGTTCATCGACCTCGATTATTTCAAGCAAGTGAACGATACCTACGGCCACGAGACCGGAAACCAGGTGCTGCAGGCGGTGGCGACCGAAATCCGCCATGCCATCCGGGCCTCGGACCTGGCCGCCCGCTACGGCGGCGACGAGTTCGTGGTGATCCTGAACCGGACCGAGCTGGAAGGCGCCAACCGGGTGGCCGAGGCGATCCGGGCGGGCATCGAGGGAGTGGGTCGCCGGCTAGGATACGCGGTCGGACTGGTTACAGCGAGTATCGGGGTTGCGGAGTACGATGTGCGGCGCCCGCACGAAGGCGACCTCCTGGTGGTGGCCGATCGGGCCCTGTACCAGGCCAAGTCTGCGGGACGGAATGTGGTCGCCTGAGCGCCGCCCGTCCCCTGGGAGCAAACAACAGTGACTGGACCTACATCAATCCGGCAGGCCACCGAAGGCGCCCCCCAGCGCACCGGTGGTGCGCTCGACAACGCCCCGGACCCGTGGGGCGTTCGCCGCGCCGAGAATCTCCTCACCAGCCTCGAGGGCGTGCTCTCGGCGCGGGTGGTGACCACGCCGCTGGGCGAGGTCAGCGAGGTCCACGTCCTGGCCCAGGCGGGGTTGGCGGCCAAGCAACTGGTCCGGAACATCGAGTCGGCGCTACTGGCGCAGCTCGGTCTCAAGGTCGATCATAGAAAGATCAGCATCGCCCAGACGGCCGAGGTGCGGCCCATCGACGTGGTGGAACGCGGGGCGGTGAAGGAGCGGGCACTCCGGCGGGCGGCGCTGTTCGAGGCGCTGTCGGTGGCGCCGGGCAAGCGGCCCCACCGGGTCTGCATCACGGTGTCGCTCTCCTTTGCCGGCAACACCGGCACCTTCGAGGAAGAGGTCACCGACACCCCCCGGAGCAAGGTGGAGGGGGCGGCCCGGGCGGCGGTACACGTGCTGGATCAGCTGCTCTCGGATCATTCGGTGGCGATGGAGGGGGCCAAGATCCTGGACGCCTTCGACAACCAGTTCGTGCTGGTGGCGGTGCAGGGGCTGGGCGGCCGGGAGGCGGTGCTGCTGATCGGCACTGCGGAGATCAAGGAGAGTGCGGAGCGGGCGGCGGTATTCGCGGTGCTGGATGCGACCAACCGCTGGGCAGAGGCGCGGCGGCCGCAGTAGACAGGCGAGAGGCGACAGGCGAGAGGTGAGAGGCGACAGGCGACAACGATGAGTAGCGTGCACGCTGACACGCTGCACGCTGACGCCAAAGCAAAACTGAACGCTAAAGCAGGACCTCACATTCAACGCGGTGGTACACACGCGCAACTGAAAAAAGGCAGCGGCCCTGGTCTTCGTAGTAAGCAGTAGCGGAGATTAGCGGAAAAAACATGAGCGGAGCGTCGGCTGAGCCTTAGCGGGGCTTGGCTCCTTCCCGAGGGTAAATCATTTACTCGAGCAAGGAGACGCTCATGCAAGTTCAAACTGTGTCCCTGATCGCGGCATTTGCCGCGAAGATCGTGGTGAAGTTGCTTGCCATGACCGAAGGGTCTACATGGGGCGCTTAAGTTAGCGACCTGGGCCGCTGCCACTTTTTTTTGCTTGAGAACCATGGCGAAATCTGGCTGGATAAAAGTCTACGTCAGTGCGGCTTTATTGGCGGCGGGTGCCTCAACCTATGCTGCTTGGCCGAGCCATTCTCAGAGTGTCGATTTGTGGGCTGTATTCAGCTTCTTCCTTGTAGCGTTCTTGCTTGAGCAGACCAGCAATCCTCTCCGTGTCGACGCGCAGGGTTCAACCTCCTTCATCATACACATGGCCGCTGGAATCCTCTTCGGCCCATTCTGGGGAGGACTAGTAGCCGGCGCTTCAACCATGGCGAGCCAGACAATTCGCCAGCATCCAGCCATCAGAGTCGTTTTCAATACAAGCCAAAGAATCCTATCTGTCACCCTAGGACTATTCGTATACAAGTCACTCGGTGGTAATCTCCCGCCCTCGTATCTCTTGGAAGGCGCCGGACTTTCCGACAGCATTGTACGACAGGATTTGGGCCTCTTCTTTGTCTTTGCGGCGTGCTATTTCGCTGTGAATACGGTGGCGGTCAATTGTGCGGTTGCGATCAGTTCCGGCCGAAAGTTTCGTGAAGTCTGGAACCTCAATGCAAAGGGAGTATTGGGGTATGACCTGGGTGCGAGCGCCCTGGCAATGGCGCTTGCATGGCTCTATGTCCAGTCCGAGCGGCTGTTCGGATTCGGCGCGCTGGGCTTTATCCTTGTCCTAATCCCAATTCTGGTCATTCGCCACATTTACGGTCTGTATAGAAAGCTCCAGACCTCAGGGCGTGAGTTGCTGGATCTGATGGTTAAGGCAATCGAAGCTCGCGATCCGTACACGTCAGGCCATTCAATTCGCGTAGCAACGTTGGCAAAAACCATCGCGCAAGAAGTGAAGATGTCCGTGGAGGAGGTTGACCAAGTGTACACTGCCGCCATCTTGCACGATGTCGGCAAGATACATGAGGAGTTCGCCCCGCTTCTTCGAAAGGACTCAAAACTCAGCGCAGATGAGACTGCACTCCTACAAACGCATCCAGTGAAGAGCGCTGAACTAGTGGCAATTATTTCCAGTTTCCGTGGCGCAATCCTGAATGCTGTTCGTAGTCATCATGAGCGGTGGGACGGTGGCGGGTATCCTGACGGTCTCGCTGGAGAGGACATTCCTCTAGGCGCCCGGATTATCATGATCTCTGATACGACTGACGCCATGACTACGGATCGGCCCTATCGAAAGCGTCTCCAGATCGAAGCTGTTGTTTCTGAACTACAAAAGTACCGCGGAACTCAATTTGATCCCAAACTGGTGGATCTCGTCGTCAATAGCGTAACAGTCAGGCGGGTCATGGCCGACCTTCAGGGCGGAAACGCCGTGACGCCGGCCGGCGAAGTGTCCTTGGGCGGCTCAAAGCGGGTTCAACCGGCGAGCGCCGTTCGTGCGCGGCCGTCTTGGCCGAAGATCAGGGCATTTTAGAGGAGCGCACCGAGTCGACGAAGTTGATCTTCAACCGCTCTTGGAAGCCTCGCCAGTCTATTCGACAAGAGAAGACGTCCGTCCTGCCACTGCCTCCCAGCGCAGCTTTCCAGTAAGAGCCTTCCACAAAGTATTTCGGCTTGATCGAGCAAGTCATGAGAGTCAAGGTTCTCAGACAACCGTATCAGCAGATTTGTCGCTTTCGGAGCATCTCCGCTCTCAACCGAGATTCGCGCTACCCACCTTGCTACCATTCCAGCATATCCATCTGATAATGGCTCAAGACCGGTCCGGCCCAATCCATCCATTGCAACTCGTGATGCCTTCATAGGCTCACCTGCTAGCAAGTAAATGTCCGCCGTCATGAGTGGCACGCTTTGGGCACTCCAGCCTGGACGCACTTCGTGATCTGCCTCTTCGCTTTCAAATCGCTCAAGGGCCTTTTTATTCTCCCCGAGCATGCAGAGAGCCAAGGATCGATAGTAGGCCGCTTGGTGCTTTTTCCATTGAAGCTCTGGTATTCGAACCAGAGACAGCGCTTTTTCCGCCCAAGCATACTGTTGCAGATAATCCCCGATCCTTCCGTGGCACATTGCGATGTTGATGGCAGCGCTCGCCATCTTTGGCTCGTTTCCTAGCTTGGCCCCGATGCCATACGCCATCATGCTACTTTCAAGTGATTCCCTGTACAGTCCGGCCGCAGCCTGCAGGCAAGCGGAGGAAGAAACAAGAGTCCAAGTGGTGAGATTCGCGTGGCCCTTGCCGCGGCACTCAGCCGCAAGACCCCTGAGCTTTTCTAACAGAGCTGGCATACTTTCGCGCCTTCTCGACATCCAACTACAGAGCGCCAGAGAAACACCGATTGTTGCTCTTTCCTCCAAGTCTTGCGCATCCGGCTCCAATTGCTGCGCAAGATCAAGGTACTCACGTGCCTTGTCGCGATCTCCCAAGTAGAACAGCGCAGAGTGGGCAGCTTCGAGAACGGAGATTCTCTCGGAGGTGGTCATGTGTTCCGACAGTAGATGCCCCAATAGATCAAGGGCGGCGGCGGCCTCGTCGTCTCCCCGAGCGAGAGCAGAAATCGATCGGGCTCCCAGCAGCTGTCTTCTCATGCTACTGCTCCCGATTGGCGAGTTCCCCCCTTCAAGAAGCCCCAAAGCCTCGGCATGGCGATGCTGTTCTTGAAGTGCCTCGACAAGCAACAGCTGAGCGTCCTCGAGATGCTCCGGAGTCAGCCCCTTCATCGCTGACGTCAGCGCCAGCTCCACTTCAAACGTCCCACCACGCCTCAGCGCCTCACGAGAGCCGCGCAACAGGTACGGCTCCGCTTCAACCGGCCGGCCGGCGCGGAAGCAATGCCATGCGAGCATCAGTCCCGGGATGTGTTCTCCTTTCGCTTCGGCCAGGAGCAATCGGTCAGCGATGAGGCCGTGCAGGGCTCGGCGCAGTGGAGAGGGCACGCTCAGGTAGGTGTAGCTGCGCAGCAACTCATTGCGGAATTCGACCTCCCGGCCCCCGTCCCGCAGAATCCGGTAGCGGGCCAGCTCCGCCATGCCGGCGAGCGTTTGCGCCAGCGACAGATCCACCAGCTCGTACATGGTGAGATCGTTGAGCCGCTCCCCCAGGATCGCCGCCAGGTTGAGGACCGCCCGGGCCGGCTCCGACAACCCGCGGAGCGTGCGCTCGAAGATGCGGTGACAAACCTCCCGCTGGTCGTGGCCAAGCGCATCGACCGTCATCGCTCCGACGGAAAGCGCCAGGCACTCGTCCCCGTGGGCTCTCCAGTCGTCGAAGAGCAGCTCCACGATCATTGGCACACCCGCCGAGGCGCGGAGCAGCGCCCGGAGCACCGCGGGCGGCATCTCCACCCCGGCGGCCGCGGCGAGGGCGATGACCACCTCACTCATCTCCTCGTCGGTCAACGGCGGCAGCTCTACCGCTTCCAGGCCGAGCGGCTCACGGTGCTCGAGCAGCCGGCCGGCGTGCGGCGAGTTGGCCAGCTCCGCCTGGCGGGCGGTCATGATGACCATGATCTGCTGTTCCTGGGTACGCCGCATCAACAGGTGCAGGACCGCGACGCTGGCGTCATCCGCCAAGTGGACGTCATCCACCACCAGAATCACGGGATGCTCTTCCGCGATCGCCGATACCAGCTCGTGTACCGCTTCGGTCAGCCGGAGCCTCGCAGTCTCGCCGGCAGATTCCCGCGCCGCCGGCAGGTTGGGATAGCGCGCCGCCACGGCGGGGATGGTACGGGCCAGCTCGGCGAGCCATTCCGGCGGCGTGCCGCTGGCGCCCGGACGTTCGAGCAGGCCGCGCACGACGGTGCCGATGGCTGCGTACGGGATCTCCCGCTCGACCTCGTAGCATTGGACCCGGCTCGAGACCGCGCCTTCCAGGCCGGCCGCGGTCGTGAGTCGTTCAACCAGGGTCGTCTTTCCGATTCCCGAATCGCCCAGCACCAGCCCGTGGCGGCCGCTCCCGCCGTTGGTTTCCTCCCACCGCTCGTACAACACCCGATACTGGGCGGCGCGACCGACGAACGCGCGGTTGCGCCAGTGGTCGGTCGGGACAGTTGGGATGTGTGCCGTGCCCGGGGGCTCGTAGCCCCGTTGCCGGAGCCGGAGCGCTATCCCTTCGACGAGCGGCGAGGGTTTCGCGTCAAGCTCCTCCGCCAGCCGCTGCCGCCAAGCCTGAAAGATCCGGATCGCGGTGATGCGGTCCCCGGCGAAGGCGCAGGTCTCCATCTTCGCGCGGATGGCCTCCTCGGAGAGCTCATCGATGGCGAGCAACCGGTCGGCGTGGGACGCGATCCTGGTGAAGTCACCGGTGCGGCGGCAGCGATCCATCAGGAGGATCAGGGCATCGCGGATCGCCGGGAACCATCGGGCCCGCATCAGGTCCCGCCACAGCATGTACTCCGGGGCCCGACTGACCTCGAACTCCTCCAGGAAGCCGGCGACCTCGAGTGGCGGCGTGGTCTCGTCGCCGAGGACTTCCCCGTGCGCCAGCCGCTCGAGATCCACTTCCAGATCCGAGGCCACGAGGCGGACGCTTTCGCGGCTGTTCTCGAATGTCCGGGGACCTAGCTTCCCGCGGATCACCGAGAGCGCGGTGGCCAGGGAATGCCGACCCTCCGCCGGACGGGCGTCGGGCCACAGCAGATCCGCCAGCCGGTCGCGGCGATGCGGGTCGCGCCGCTCGACGGCGAGAAACGCCAGCAGCGCCAGGTGCTTTCGGGTTCGGAACCGGATGGGCTCCCCACCCGGGCCGCGAAGCTCGGGACTGCCCAGGCAGCGCAAGAAGTAGCGTGGTGGCATGTACAATTGGTAGGACGGAACCATCAACTGACCGTCAAATCCGCGGGATCGCAAGGTGGGTCGAGGGTCGTGGGTCGAGGGGGGGTGGGGTCGTGAGCCGTGGGTCGAGGGTCATGGGTCGTGGGTCGTGGGTCGTGAGTCCTGTCAGTTCTCCCCTGCCGCAGAAGTCGCCGAACCTGCAGCATGCCGTGATAAGACGTGGTCGCACCGAGATTCGGCCCGCCGGGAGCGGTATCCGGGCCGCCTTCCTCTACCTTCCTGCCCCTTGGGGGCTTTCGGTTGGGAGTCTTGTGGGAGGGGTTAGTGGGGCTGGTCATCACCCTCGCACAAATAAGGAGTTAGCTTCAATTGGGAGGTAGTTGCTGCAACCGAATTACAAGTTAGCCCCCACCGTCAGACCTATTTGGCTTCCGATCTATGAAATCCACCGAGGTCTACAAGGTGCTCCGGGAGCGCCTGGCGCCGACCGCTAAGGCCCTTGGCTTCCGGCGCACTTCCGGTGGAATGCTCGGGTGGTACAAGGCCCTGGACGGCCAAAACCTCGTATTCTGGTTCCAGTGTTCCCAAACGGGCTGGGATCCCTTCACCGGCTCCCAATTCACACTCGAATTCCAGCGAAGCCCCTCCTCTGAGCCTGGGGATGGAGTGGACCGCGCCAGATTCCCCAAGCTCCTCGATTCCAGTGACCTCGAGAAGGCTCGACAGATTCAAAACGAGGTCATTGTGGCGCTTCAGAAGCCTCTCCGAGGTCACTGGTCGGAGCAGCTCCAAGGTGACAGTCAGAAATGGTACCAGCGACAGTTCTGGCCGGTCAAAGAGCCATTCACATCCAGCCAGGACATCTGGATGCGCTATGCCTCACCTGTGCACGTCGCGCTTTGGGCCGACTTCCTTGAGCCACGCCTACCCTCTCTGCTGGCGGCTTTCGCTACGCGGCCCGTCACTCACCTTGCCGGTGGGGGCTAACCAGCGCATGCACCAGTCGGGGCGCGACCGTCGTTTGGCGTAGAACTGGCACGGCCGGACGTCTGCCATAGGATTCTCAGACCGTGCCGCGGCCCCGCAGGTGATGCGCGGTCGTTAGGCGGCGCCGCCTCAACCGTGGATCCTTCCCGTGGAGACGCCCGATGATCTTAATGCGCTGCAATTCTTTGGTGGCCCTGGCGACCGCTGCGCTCGCGCATATAGCCAGCGGGTCGCAGACACCGGTGCCTAGCGTCTTCGACGCTACCCTCGCCGAACCCGGACAACGCACGGCAGAAGTGTCGACTGCCGAGCTGAGACGGGTTCTGGCCGACAACAGCGCGATCGTGCTCGATGCGCGCCCACACATGGAATTCGCCACCAGCCACATTCCTGGTGCGGTCAACGTCGCTGCCAGGCCCGGCGTGTCACCATCTATGTACGTTTCCGATGTCGCCGAGGTCGGCCGCCTCGTTGGTGGTAAGACGACCGCCTCACTGGTGCTCTATTGCAATGGCCCCTACTGCGGCAAGAGCAAGCGTCTCGCCGATGACTTGCTAGCGGCTGGATATACCAACGTCCGCCGCTACCAGCTAGGGATTCCCGTCTGGCGGGCTCTGGGGGGCGTCACGGAAATCGAGCCCGACGGCCTTCGCCAAGTGCTCGCCAATGACCGCACCGCGGTGGTCATCGATGTCCGGGATACGACCGCGTTTCGGGCCGGCACCCTGCCCAACGCACGGCACCTCCCTCGCAGTGGCGTCCTGGAGGGCAAGGATGTCGGCGAGGTGCGGCGGGCGAAGGACGACGGTCGACTCCCCATGGACGACCATAACACGCGCATCATAGTGATCGGCTCGAACGCGGCCGAGGGCCGCTTTGTGGCAGAAGCCCTCGCGCGGGAGGCCTTTCACAACGTTGCTTTCTTTGGCGGGACGGTCACAGAGGCACTAGCCGCCATTCGGCCGTAGCAGCGCCGCCTAACGAGCGCTCCAAGCTGGCGGGCGGCGATCGCTCTAAAGGAAGCGGAGTGTTGTGCGCCGGCGCGCCCGAACTATTGTTCAACGGTACTGCCCCCTGCGGGCGAGTTGCCCGCAGCTTACGCGCGATCCGTTAGTAACTGTCTCGAAAGTCAAGCAGAAACGGTCGCTGCTGGGCTTGACTCGGGACACCAGGGCCGTTGGGTGCGGACCATGGTGTTGAGGATGGTCAGGAGCTTCCGCAGGCACGCAACCAGCGCCAGCTTCTTCGGCTTCCCCGCCTTCAGCAGGCGTTGTTAGAAGCGCCGGATCACGATGTTGCGCTGGGTGGCGACGAGGGCACCCATGGAGCTTGGGGTGCGCGCGACCGAGCGGTGACCGGACGACGGTCGCTCAGTGTTCGGCACCATCGGTCCTCCCCAGGAAGTGCGCCGCCGGCACTAGCGCGTCGCCCTGTCCCGCCTCGAAATGCAGCCAAACGCCGTGACGCTCGAGCAACCGTTGCATCCGATGGTTGTCGCCCAGCACGGTGAAGCTGAACCACTCGACTCCATGTGCTCCCGCAACCCGCGCCAACCGCTCGAGCAGCAACTGGCCGAGGCCCTGGTGCTGGTACACATCGGCGACGGTAAGCGCCACATCGGCTGTTGCCCCGCAGTGTCGGAACCGGACGAATCGCCCCGTGCCCACGAGTACGCCTCCGCGGAACGCGCCCCAGGCCACGTGATCCTGGCCGTCGACCTTGGTCAGATGCTCGAGGTGAACCTGCCCGACGGTCGCCGACCCGAATCGGAGGTACAGCGAGCGCTCCGAGAGTCCCTGGTAGAATGACACGACGGCGGTGCGATCGTGAGGCGTGAGCTGCCGCAGCGTGACGGCCGGTCTCGTCGTGGATGTCGCGGGCATCGAGCGGTCCTCCTGTGAGGTCGCTCGATAGTGCAGGGGGCCCCTTGCAGGCGGCTGTCGGAGCGCTTTCGCCCCGCTTTCAGGGCGAGACGAAGTCGGCGATCAGACGGGCGACTCGTTCGATGTCCTCGTCGTCGGGAAGGTGGGATCGGCCGGGCAGCGGGACCAGGCGCGCGGCGGGGATGCCGGCCGCGAGTCCGCGGCCCCCTGCGAACGGGATGGCACGGTCCTTTTCGTAATGGATGATCATGGTCGGCGCCCGAATCCGGCCCAGGCGGTCCGCGACGGTCACGTGATACATCGCGTCGAGAATGGCGGCCGCGGTCTGGGCGCTGGCCGCCGCGCGCTGCGACCGGGCGAAGCGCTCGGCGAACGCGAGGGAAGCACCGGGATACATCATGTCGGTCAGGACCTTGGACCCGAGCCCCCAGTGCGCCTGAACCAGGGAGAGCATCGATTCGGTCAGCTCTCGAGCGGCGAAAGTCGCCGGCCCGTCGGCGAACGTGCCGAGAAACACGAGGTGCGACACCCGATCGGGCTGCTCGGCGGCGAAGGCGGCGGTCGGTGGCCCGGCGGCGGAGACGGCGAGAAACGCGGCCTGCTCGATCTCCAGATGGTCCAGGATGGCGCGGAACTCGGTAACGTCGGTGAGCGAGGGGCTCGCCATCGAGCCGGCCGAGAGCCCCGTACCGTGCCGGTCCCACAGCACGAGCCGAAACCGTTCGGCCAGCGCGTGCAGGAACGCCGAGCGGACGTCGTCGCCGGCCGCGATGGTCGCGAGGTTCGTCACAAATGCGGGGGGAACCACCAGCACGCGGCCCGCGCCGGCCGTGCCGTAGGCAATCGAGCGGCCGTCCGCAAGCGTGAGGTAGGCGATTCGCAGATCGGGCCCCGGCAAGCGCGGCAGGGTCGGCGCGGCGGCGATCACCACCTCGTGCCGGATGATGCGGCGTTCCAGGTCACGCAAGGCGGGCGACGTCTCGAGCCCGAGCTCGGCGGACAAGCGGCGGCGGAATTCCTGGAATACGGCGAGCGCGTCGGCCTGCCGCCCCGCGCCGTACAACGCCTCCATGCGCAGCGCTTGGGGGCGCTCGCGCAGCGGATCGCTCGCCGCGAGGGTTTCGAGCCATGCGATCGCGTCGTCGTGGCGGCCGAGGCCGAGGAGCAACTCGCCCTTGTGCTCGCGGGCCGCCACAAGCAGCTCGTTGAGCCACGTCACCGCCCCCGCAGCCGAGGGCTGATCCGCGACGTCAGCGTAGGCGGGACCGCGCCACAGGGCGAGCGCGGTCTCGAGCGTGGCGAGCGCGGCTTCGCGATCGCCGCTGTGCCGGGCCTCGCGAATCAGGGCTTCGAACTGCACGGCGTCTACGGCCGCGTCGCCCACATTGAGGCGGTAGCCGAGCGCATCGGTGACGATGGCATCGGGCTCTGCGCCGCCTTCCCGCAGCAGGCGCCGCAGCCGGGAGACGTGGGTGTGCAGCGCGGCGGCGGGGTCGGCCGGCGCGCCGCCGCCCGCCCACAGCGCAGCGACGAGCGCCTCGCCGCGCACGGAACGACCCGCAGAGAGCAGCAGCGTCGCGAGCATCTGCCGCTGCTTGCGACTGTCGAAGGCCAGTGGGCCCTTGGGTCCGATGACCTCGAGGGGGCCGAGCACACGGTATTCCATGGTGTCCACCAGACTCCCACGCGAGACGAGGCGGATCCCTCGCCTCGTGCCATTGCTATGAGGTGCCGGGAACGACGCAGCGGCCGCCGATCTCGTTGGAGCTGCTGGCGCCGACCGATATCCGGGGGAAGCGCAGTATCGTCCAGGTCGCCATTTGCCGAGCGAGCCCTTTCATAAGTTGCAAGGCTCTGTCGTGCTCGGCAATCGGCAAATGGTGGGGGGCGATCCGCACGCGACCAGGCCAACAGCAGGAAACCACCGAGACACAGAGGACACCGAGACTGGACTGCACCTCGGTGTCCTCTGTGACTCTATGGTTCAATGCCGCGATACAGCGGCCGTGGGGAGAAGGTGGCCGAAGGAAAAGAAGAAAGGGAGGCTACGATACGAGTCCCTGCCAGGCCGGCAATTGCCGCGGCGGTGTGCCAGCGACCGGAAGCGAGCGTGGGGTAGAGGGAGGCAAACTCGGGCTTGACTCGGGCTTCGCGGCGCTTATCGCCCTCGCACAAATAAGGAGTTAGCTTCAAATGGAAGGTAGTTGCTGCAACCGAATTACAAGTTAGCCGGATGCGTGGTCGTCATCGAAGGGTTACTTTCTCTTCATGAGCCTCCAGTTCTCCTGGGACCCCAAGAAGGCCGAGACTAATCGCCGGAAGCATGGGGTCACCTTTGGGGAGGCGGCGACGGCGTTCGGGGACCCGCTCTCAATTACCATCCTCGATCCCGACCACTCGGTCGGTGAGAATCGGTTTATCTTGATCGGACAGTCATTCCAGTCCCGACTCCTGGTCGTTGTGCATCTGGAGCTCGCAGAGGAATCGATTCGCCTCATCTCAGCCCGCTCGGCCACGCGCCGAGAGCGACGTCTCTATGAAGAAGACCTCTAAGCCCGTTTCTCGCCGCGGCATGCGATCGGAGTACAACTTCTCCGGGGGTGTGCGCGGTAAGTACGCGGCTCGCTTCCGGGCTGGAACGAATATCGTCGTGCTGGATCCCGATGTAGCCGCAGTCTTTGAATCCCCAGAGCAGGTCAATCGCGCCTTGCGCGCCCTCCTAGCCGCGGTTCCTTCTCGCCGGCCTCAACGAGCGAAACGCACCGGCTAACATGCGCATGGACCCAACAGGGCGCGGCCGGTAGGTTTGCTTGGGGGCGGGCTCCACGCGCCGCGCCCTGCAGGTCATGCGCAAGTCGTTAGATGGCGGCCATTCCGGTTCGTCCTGCTCCCTACCCGCAGCCGAGGATCAGCGTTGCCCCAAGAGAGCAGTCTCACCGCCATAGCCCACGTCATCCAACTCGCGGTGGCCCCGGTCTTCCTGGTCTCCGGCGTGGCCGCGCTCCTCACCGTCCTCACCAATCGCCTTGCCCGCATCATCGATCGCGCCCGGACCCTTGATGCCGCAGGAGCGGCCGGTACGGAGGTGCTCGAGGAGCTCTCCGTTCTGACCGGGCGCGCACAGCTGATCAATCGCAGCATTTCGCTCGTGACCAGTTCCGCGCTCCTCATCTCGACCGTGATTGTCATTCTCTTCGCCGGGGCGTTCCTGACCCTCAATGTCGCCGCCGTCGTGGGCGTCATCTTCGTCGCGGCGATGCTCGCCTTGATTGCCGGCTTGATCAGCTTTCTGCAGGAGATCCGCCTCGCCACCCGCACTATGCGCCTGCATTCGCGTCACTAGCATGATCCGGCGCCTGCATCTCCCAACGATCAAGCCCGGCCATCAGATTATGCCCGGGCTGGCATTCACAAGCCGGGTCCTGCATGGGCGGTCGTCAGCCTGCGAAGATCGGCGCACTGTGACACCGCTAGCGAAGTGGCGTTCCAATCCCAATCCCAGGATCGCGAACTCTTCACAACTGTGCAGAGCGACGGGAGCCCACGACATGAACTCAACTAAGCCCGCTTCGCAACGCCCAAACCCCGAAGGGGTGAGTGGCAATCTCGTTTCGATCAGTCCGTTCTTCATCGTGCAGGACCTGCAGGCCTCGATCTCCTACTACATCGAGCGCCTCGGCTTCCAGCTTGACTTCCAGGGGCCAGACCAGGACCCGTACTATGGCAGAGTGAGCCGAGACGGAATCGGCATCATGCTCAAGGCCATCCTTCCCGACGTACTTCCAGTTCCAAACCGCAGCCGACACGAATGGGCTCGTTGGGATGCGTACATCTACACCTTGGATCCCGACGTGCTCTTCGAGGAGGTCCGCCGGCGGGGTGTGTCGTTCGTGAAGGAGTTGTCGTTCATAGACGAGGGCCTGTGGGGCTTCGAGGTCACCGATGCCGACGGGTATGTCCTTGCCTTCTTTCGGGTCCGTAACGAGTAGGGGCTAGACAGGAGTATCGCCAGCATTCGGTGGCCCAACTAGCCAGCGCTGAAGGGATCCCAAGGAAGGAAGGAACGCCGACGCGTACCATCCTCGATCCAGCCGCCCGCCAGGCCTTGCTCACCCGGTTCCGTCACCTCCAGCCGGGTGCCGCCCCCCGTTGGGGCCGCATGACCGCGCAGCAGATGCTCGCCCACCTCAGCGACCAGATGCGCCACACACTCGGGGATGCGCGCGCCGCCCCACGCCCGGGCCCACTCCGCTGGCCCATCCTTCGCCAGCTGGCCATGTTGTGGCTTCCCTGGCCCCACGGCTACGCCAAGGGGCCGCCGGAAGCGTTTCTGACCCGGCCGACCACCTGGGAGGCCGACCTCGCCACATTCGTGGAGCTGATCGACCGGTTCGTCCAGCAGGAGCAGCGGACGGAGTGGCCGGAGCACGCCATCTTTGGCCCCATGACCCGACGTACCTGGGGCCTGTTCTGCCATCGCCACTTCGACTATCACCTCCGGCAGTTCGGGGCGTGAAGCCTCATGCGCGGGGCGTCAGGCGAACGCCGCCCATCTATAACTCTGGAGCAACAACATGCTCGCGAAAGGACTGACCCCCATCCTGAACGTCTCAGACATTCAACAGAGCTTCGCGTGGTTCGAGAAGCTTGGGTGGCAGAAGAGCTGGGACTGGGGGACTCCACCGCAGTTCGGCGCGATCTGTTCCGGCGAGTGTACCATCTTCCTCTGTCAGAATGGACAGGGCGGTCGTGGCAAGAGCAGCGTTCGGATGACCTTCGGCCCCGAGGGCGACGACGGCGCGGACAAGGGCTCGTGGATGTCCATCTGGGTGGAGGATGTCGACGCGGTCCACAAGCGCTGCCTCGAGCAGGGTCTGGAGGTCACCTGGCCCCCGACCGACATGCCCTGGAACGTGCGGGAGATGCACGTGCGGCATCCGGATGGCCACGTCTTCCGCATCAGCAAAGGGATTGAGGCGGAAGAGTAGGCTGTCTACCCGCGGCACCCTTTGCCCCGAGAGTGAACCCCAACCACGCCCGGCCGCAGGCCCCGGCTCCATGCTTTGCACTATAAAGTACTTGACAGCACCAGTACTTTCGCGAATATTCAACCCATGAGCGACCCATCTGCGGATTCAGGCCCTGCATCGGGTGCGGGGAAGCGCGAGCCCAGGCTGCTCTGGGCCACGGCGGCAGCGGTGGCGGGCTTCGGAACCTGGATGCTGTACGATGCCCTGCCCGGGATCAACTGGGTCCTGTGGACCGGCGCGGCCGTGGCCGGCCTGCTCATGTTCTCCCGGACGCCGCGGCCAGCCTCCGCGTTCCATCGTACTCATGGGCGGCGCGCCAATCGTGATTGCCGGAGCCGCGGCGGTGACCGCCAGTCCGGGCCTGGGGGCGCTGATCTGCCTCGCGGTCGTGTTCTTCCTGGCGATGCGGATGTTGCTGACCGCCGGCCTGTCTCCCCGATCGATCACAGCCACTTTCGCCGCGACTGCGCCGCTGGTGGCAATCAGGATCGCGGTGGTCCAGGCGATGCGCCGTGGCGTCGAAGCCACGCAACGCATCCGCTCGACCCGGGCTCGGGCGTGGGTCCGGGGCCTCGCCATCACCCTGCCGGTGCTGGTCGGCTTCGCGCTGCTGCTCGCGGGGGCGGATCCCGTCTTCGCGGCGTGGCGGGACGCGGTCGGAGACCTGTTCGCAAGCTGGGAATTCGTGCCCCGCGTGGTGTTCTTCTTCGCCCTGCTCGTGGTCGTGCTCGGGGCCTACGGCTACGCCTCAATGCGAGTCGGCAGGCTCCCCCGCGATTCCGGGCAAGGCCCCCGACCGATGGCTGGGATCGACCGAACGCGTCATCCTGCTCGCCGGCGTCGCCGCGCTGTTCTGGCTGTTCCTGGCGATTCAGGTGGGCTATCTCTTTGGCAACCTCCCCCGGATCCCCGCCTCCGGGATGACCTTCGCGGAGTATGCTCGGCGTGGCTTCGGCGAGCTGTCCATCGTGGCCTCAGCGAGCGCACTGCTCATCGTTGTCTCGGAGCGCTATGGGAATGCCGCTGGGCGCGAGCGCACCCTGCGCCTGCTGACCTTCGCCGTCATCGCGGCGGTGCTGCTGCTGCTCGGCTCCGCCTTCCGCCGGGTGTGGCTGTACGAGGCGGCCTACGGATTCACCACGGCGAGGCTGTATGCCCAGGTCTACATGTGCGCGGTCGCGCTGGGCCTGGCCATGCTCGCACTCGAGGTCGCCGGGGACTTCGATACCGGCCGGCTCTTTCGCCGCGCGGCGGCGGCGGTCACCATCCTCTTCATCGCGCTCATCTACTGGAATCACGAGGCCTGGATCGCGAGCCGGAACATGGACCGCTTCGCGAGCACGGGAAAGCTCGACGTCGCCTATTTGACGTCTGGTCTGTCGGCTGACGCCATCCCGGCAATCGCGGAGCGGCTCCCTTCGCTCCCCGAACCGATGCGCTCCGACATCCGTCGGGCCGTGCGGGAGCGCTATGCCTCGCGCAACGAAGGCCGGCAACGAACCTGGTTCGAGTGGAATCTGGCGAGTAGCCGGGCGCGGCAGGCTCTCAACGACGAGCTTCGCCTCTCCCTAGCTTTCGCCTCAGCCGAAACCCCTGCCTCCCTGCCGCAGAAGTCGCCGAACCTGCAGCGATGCCGTGATAGGACGTGGCCGCACCGAGTTTCGGCCGCGGTGGGAACGGCATATCTGGGCCGCCTCCCTCTACCCTCCTGACGCATACGGGGCATTCGGTTCGGAGTCTTGTAGCAGGGTTGGTGGGGACGGTTATCGCCCTCGCACAAATTCTGGAGTTAGGTTGTACTTGTAGGCAGCTTCTGCAGGCGAAGTACAAGTTAGGCCGCCGCGTTCGAAGGAGCTCATGCGAACTCCCGGTGTTCGAACCCTAACCGTGCTCATGGTGTTCGACGCTCTGGCCTGGGGCTTTGGCGTCCTTCCCACCCTCCACTACGCCCTGCGTCATCAAGAGCTTCCGATGTTCGCTGGCTTCAGGGCACTGAGTGGTCCATTCGAAGCACTGGGTCTCAACGCGCTCATTGTTGCCGGGCTCATCTACGTAGCCATCAGCCTCATGAAGCTCCTCGCCGCTTATTGGACATGGCACTTGAGGAGAGACGGCCCCGTTCTCGAACTCATACTCCTCGCCATCAGTGCCATCTTCTGGTACGGCTTCGCGCTGCCTATTGGGCCCTTGGTGGGACTTCCCCAGATCGTTCTCATCGCCCGAACTTGGAAAACCTTCAGCTAGGAGCCCATCGTGCTCCAAAGCAGCGGCCTAACCAGCGCTTGAAGCTGTCGGCCCGCGGACGCCACACCTGTTGGAATGCCCAATGGAGGTCCTCTATCTTGTCTGTGGCGCCCGTAGGCCGCAGCTTAAGCGCGATTCGTTAGACTCCTCAGTCCTGGGCGGGGCAACGCGTGTACATTCCGTCCCATGCCAATCGATCGCAAAGAGCTCACCCACCAGTACAAGACCACCCCTCGCACGATGGGCATCGCCGCCATTCGCCATAAGGCCAGTGGCAGGTCTTTCGTCTTCGCCAACCTCGATATCAACGCCCTCGTCAACCGCTACCGTACTCAGCTCCGCTTCGGCGGCCATCCCAATAAGGACCTGCAGGGGGACTGGCAGGAGTACGGCGAGGAAGCGTTCACGATCGAGGTCCTCGACACTCTCGTACCGAAGGAAGGCGGCGAGGTAGATCCCGCAGAGGAGCTGACTGTCCTGGAGCAGATGTGGCTGGAGAAGCTCCAGCCCTATTCTCCTGACGGCTACAATCGCCGCCCCAAGACTTAGACCGGCATCCGAACCGACAGGCCTCGAATGGCTTCTTTCGCCGTCTAACAACCGCATGAAGCGGACAGGCGCGGCCAACCGGTTGTGTAGGGACTGGCACCACCCGCCGGGTTCAGGCATACTCTGGCGACCTCGCCGCGCCCCCGCAGGTCATGCGGGTCGTTAGGCCGCTGCGCACTCCGCCTACGATGCCCCCACTCTCGGTGACCTTCACATGTCCATGAAGCCTCGGCATCCCGAGATCGATGAGCACACAATCAAACTCATCGTCGGCGTCATTGCCCTTTCTCTTGGCAATCTCACGGCCGCCTTCGCCGGCGCGCCACTATCCTCGATCAGTGCCTCATACTACGCGGGGGGATGGTCCCAGAGCATCTTCGTTGGGTTCCTCTTCGCCACTGCGTCCTTCCTCATTGCCTATAACGGACAGTCTGCCGGAGAGATGGTGGCCAGCAAGATCGCAGGTGTCGCAGCACTGGGGGTGGCACTCTTCCCCTGTGACTGTGACAGACATCCGCCCCTCGTACCGTACGTCCACTACACGTCAGCCGCCGTCCTCTTTTCGATTCTCACCTACTTCTGCTATTGCTTCTTCAAGCGGGCCTGGGCTAAGGGCCACACTCAGGCTAAAGCCCGAGCAGTGATTTATGCTTGTTGCGGTGCCGTGATGGTGGTTTCTCTCCTAACGCTCATCATAGATCATGTTGGGGGAGGCCCAATCACTCGGGTCGATCCCTTTCTGGCATTCCATTGTGAATACGCCTCCTTAACGGCGTTTGGCGTATCGTGGTTGACGGCCAGCCGGGTACTCCCCCTGCTAACCCGCCGCGATGAGCGGGTCTCGCTGCTCCCATCAGCGCCACGCCAATGATCGGCCAAGCGCTGAGAATTCAAGTTTGAAGTGCAAAGTTCGGGTTACGGTTCATAGTACTCTGGGGTGCGAAAGCCGAGGCGTTTGCGGGGACGCCGGTTGAGCTGGCGGGGCACGGCCATCGGTTTGCTTGAGGCAAAGACCGCCTGACGTCGTCGCACTCGCTTGCGCGAGCGCGCCTCAGCCTGCAGTTTTATGCGTCGTTAGGCGCCATGCAAAGGAAACCAGAACGATGAGAGCGAAGACATTGGACGGCCGGGAGATCGACCTGAAGCAGGACGTGCTCGACGGCTTGAAGATGCGCCTCAAGGGGCCGCTCGTCGTGCCGGGCGAGGCGAGCTATGAGGAGTCCCGCACCGTCTGGAACGGCATGATCGACAGGAAGCCCGCCGTCGTGGTGCGCTGCCTTGGCGTCGCCGACGTGATCGCGTGCGTGGAGGTCGCGCGTGGTAACGAGCTTCTGCTCTGCATCAAGGGTGGCGGACACAACATCGCGGGCCTGGCCACGGCCGACGGCGCGCTCATGCTGGACATGTCGCTCATGCGCGGCGTATGGGTCGATCCCGATCGGAAGATCGCCCACGCACAGGCCGGGTGCCTGCTCGGCGACGTGGATCGGGAAACGCAGGTGCGCGGACTCGCCACCGTTCTCGGGTTCGTGTCGCTGACCGGCATCGTGGGACTCACCCTGGGCGGTGGGTTCGGCTACCTGACGCGGCGTTGGGGCTGGACGGCGGACAACGTCGTCGGCATGGACGTCGTGACCGCCGACGCCCGGCTGGTGCGGGCGAGCACCGAGGAGAACCCGGATCTTTTCTGGGGGCTGCGGGGTGGTGGCGGCAACTTCGGTGTCGTGACCGGCATCGATTACGCCGTCTATCCGGTCGGTCCGGAAGTCGTCGGTGGCATCGTCGCGTGGCCGGCGAGCGAGGCGCCCAAGGTGCTCGAGTTGTACCGCACGCTCGCCGAGAAGGCTCCGCCGGAGCTCACGCTCGTCCTGCTGATGCGCCCGGCGCCCCCTGCGCCGTGGCTGCCGAAGGACATGCACGGGAAGCCGATCGTGGGCGTGCTAGCTTGCTACAGCGGGAGGCCCGAGGACGGCGAGAAGGCGGTCGCCCCCATCAAGTCGTTCGGCAAACCCATCGGCGATGTGCTCGTGCGCCGGCCGTACACGCAGATGCAGGCGCTGCTCGACGCCACCCAGCCCAAGGGCCGGCGCTACTACTGGAAGAGCGAGTACATCTCGCGCATCGAGCCGGCCCTGTGCGAGAAGCTCATCGCGCATGCGGCGAGGATCCCATCGCCTCACACGGCCGTCGCCTTGTTTCAGGTCGGTGGCGCGCTGAACCGGCTCGACGAGGGGCATTCTCCCGTCGGCAACCGCGACGCGCGCTACGTGCTCAATCTGGCGGCCTCGTGGGAGCAGGCGGGCGATGACGGGGCGAACATCGCTTGGGCACGCGACGCGTGGAACGACATGAAGGCCTACTCGACCGGTGGCACGTACATCAACTTCCTGACCGAGGACGAAGGTCCTGAGCGCATGGAGGCAGCGCTTGGCAAGGGACTCAAGCGGCTTGCCGAGATCAAGGCGAGATGGGATCCGCAGAATGTGTTTCGCACAAACCGCAACATCAGACCGGTCTGAGCATTGAGAATTCAAGCTTGAAGTGCAACAGTTTGGGTTACGGTTCATCGCACTCCTCTTGGATTCACTGCTGTACGCCCTGGCCACCGGGTGGATCTTCTCGATGATTGTGGCCGAAGATGTAGCGTCGTCATCGCGGGCAGCGCGCCGCGAAAGCCGAGCGTTGCGGGGGTGGTGTCAGCTTGCTCCCCCGCGTCACAGCCTGCACCTTGAGAATCCCCTGACAAGGACACCAACATGGCGACCCCCGTCCGCCGATTGGGCCTGCTCCTGCTCCTACTCGCACTGATCCCGTCCGTTCTCCCCGCCCAGGGATCCCCTGCCTGGGCGGGATGCCGGGCGGATTCCCTCTCGAACTACAATTGCGCGCACTACTACAGCGGCATGGTCAGCCTGAACTCCGAGCTCAAGACCGCCAACGGCACGGAGACCTGGTCCGTGGTCGCCACGGTGACGGGGGGGCGCGCGACCTGCCGCGT
Organism: uncultured Gemmatimonadales bacterium; assembly: GCA_963748035.1. Lineage (GTDB taxonomy): Bacteria > Gemmatimonadota > Gemmatimonadetes > Gemmatimonadales > GWC2-71-9 > JADJOM01. The sequence goes on from CAVVHO010000001.1 coordinate 114,254, forward strand.
GAAGGGATCCGACACTCCCGAATTCGAGGCACCGGGCATGCTGGCCGTGGAGCACGGTTCGAACATGAATTCGGGCGCCTTCACGATCAAAGTCTGGTGCCCAGAGTCGGCCGGAAAGCGCTCCACTCGGCGTGACTCGCCGAGCATCGAGACCTACGATCAGCGCGCGGCGGACTACGCGACGTTGGAGGGGAAGGACGCCCACGAGCATCCCAATACCGACGCGGCCAATGGCGCGAGCGGTACGGAAGTGATCACCTGGCGGCTCCGCCGATCGTAGGAAACGATCCCGGTCCCGCTCGCCACGCGCAATGCGCGCGGGGCACCGCCAGCGTGCGCATATTTGACCCGGTCCCGATATCAGGATGGTCGATGGTCCGTTACAATCTTGTACTCGGTGCGGCGCTGTGGGCTGTCGTTGCGGCGATCGCCACCGCCTTCCCAGGCGCATTCAGGCGCTCGACTGCACCAGAGGCAGCACCTGCGAAGCGTGGTCCTAGGCTTTGACAGCGGAGATCGGCCTCGTGACGAAACGTCGCCACGTCATCGTCCACCTCGCCACCAGCGCCGACGGCTACATCATTGATAGCGCGGCGCCATCGTAGCGTGCGCCTGGAATTGCACTCTATTGAGTGCTTCGAGGATGGTGTGGTTCAACTGCATTATCGGGTTCAGAAGCACCCTTGATGACGTTGCATCCGATCACTCACCTGGAGGACTTCACGATGTCACTACCTAACCGCAGCTTGCTTCCAATCGTGCTCCGCGTCGTCGCGGTCCTCTTCGTCACCGTGTACGTCCTCACGCTGGTCTGGCCGAGTGGATGGGTCTGGCACCCGGAGAACGGGGCCTACCTCCAGATGATCCTGGGCATCTATGCAACGCTTGGGGTGTTTCTGTGGCGGGCCGCGGCGAACCCGGCCCAGCACCTCAGCTTGATCTGGTTCACTGTTTGGTCGAGCTTCGTCCATGCCGCCATCATGGCTGTGCATGCCTTTACCGACCCTGGGGAGATGGGGCATTTGCCTGGGGACGTAGCAGCCCTGTTCCTCATCGGCGCCGCGATCGCAGTGGCCACCGTGAGGAGCACCACCGCACCCCGGCCTGCCTGAGCTAGCAGCGTGAATTCAACTCCGAACTGCACTACTCAGACTTTGGGGTCATAGTACGGCGCTGGTGAGAAGTGAGAAGTGAGGAGTGAGAAGTGAGAAGTGAGGAGTCCCCCGGAGTGCACTGCCAATGCCGCTTGCGCGGCCGCTGGTTGAGTTATCGGGCGATGGCGGGCAGTCCGCCTGCGTGAGCGCGGTCCGAGGGTGGGGCCTGTCATCGCCCTCGCACAATTGTGCAGTTAGGTTGTATTTGTAGGCAGCTTCTGCAAGCGAAGTACAAGTTAGGCCGCTTCGCACCCATGAGGCCCCGCAGTGGCCACATCCGACGTCCTCACACTCATCGTTACGGGGGCCGGCAGCAGCATCGCCGGGGCCGTTGCCCTTGCGACCTTCCTTAGGTCGCGCACCAAGGTTGTCCTAGAGGCTAAGGCGTATCCATTCGACTTGCCTCCAATGCTCGACAAAGTACTGGAGGCGGGCCACGACGCCCTCCTAGGTCGGACACATGCGTATACCCCCGGTTCTCTGCCCCCGGCAGTCAACCTGCTTCTCGACCAAGTCGCCGCGGCCGAGAGCGCTGGCTATATCCACTCCAGAAGGCCAACGCTCTACTGGCACTTGCGACTACTTAACCGCGGGCATGAGAACGTGGAAGACATCCGCATCACGGTCTCCGGGAGCTTCATCGCAATAATCACTACAGGCCATGGAACAACTACCACCCTCCCGGGCGCCATCCTAGAACTTCCCGAACTCAGACCCGGCCAAGAGGTCCGAGTTAACGCTTGGGCACGAAGCTCACTCAACGAGGCGCCGGCGGTCTCCCTGAAGAAGGGACGGGCTAAGGTCGTCACATTCGGCATGCTTCCCGCCCCGCTAGCGACCTTCTACAGTCTTTGGCGTCTATGGGGCCCTGTTGTCATTTTATCGCTGTCTATCAGCGCTGTGTTAGCAATCGTCACCCTCTACCTTCTGATTCGGGGCATAGCAACCGCCCACACATAAGCCGTCCATAATCGCTACTCACCGCTCTCCCGCGGACGGCCCGAACGAAAGCGGCCTAACAAGCGTATGGACACTGAGGGGGCGCGGCCGTCGGTTGTCTCAGGCTGGCACGGCGAGTCGTCTACCCGTATCGTTCCTAGACCGCGCCGCGGCCCCGCAGGTCATGCGCGGGCGTTAGGTGGCACCGGTCCCACACCTTCCCATCGCGATCCATGAGTCACGCTCCTGATACGTATTGGATCGCCCGCATGAACGCGACCGGCAGGGCCCAGGCGCGCTACCTTTGGGTTCTGTTCTTAGCCTGCCTATTCTATCCCGCACTACTGGCTGCGATCCGTTCGCCATCGACTCCCGGCAATAACCTGCACGTCCCCATCATTGACCTCGACCTCGACGCCCACGTCGTCCTTGCATCTGGCCCCGCCGCTATCTGCCTGCTAGTCCTAATAGTCATGGGTGCAATCAGAGCCACGAATGTTGCCCTCAAGGGAATGGGCATCAATCTCGACGCTCCCCACGACATGGAGAGGTTCGACGAACACCCTAACGCACTTGAGCTCGACATCTACACGACGTCCGCCAGTCCTTCGTGGCTGGCAGCTCTTTTGTATCTTGCCTACCCTATCGTCGTTCTAGCTGCCATCGGCGAGGCGCTTTGGCTCTGGGTGACCATCAACCACCTCAGTGACAGGCCGGACGGTTGGACCATCTGGTCACTAATAGCACTGTTGGTCGCGACACCGGCGGGTTGGCTGTCTTGTACGATGCTGATCTCCCGAGTACGAAAGACCCTGCACGGGCAACACAAGAAGCCACCGCCCGCTGTGACGACGGGTGCCACCTAAGCAGCGCATGGACGCTTACGAGGCGCGGCCGTCGGTTTGCGCCAGGGCTGGCACAGCCAGCCGTCGCGGCGTAACATTTCCCCGGCCGCGCCACGGCCCCGCAGGTGATGCGCGGGCGTTAGGCCGTTGCGCTTGCCACCTTCCAGCCCAGGCTCCCATGAGCGGTGATTTCGCCCTCGCGGAGGGCATCACCTTTGGCGAATGGGTCCATGCCCATCTCCACCGCAATGCGCACTTCGAGCGTAACGGATGGGCTGTCGAGCGCGTCCAGCGGGTCGCGGACCGGCTTCAAACGGGCCGAGACATCTTCTCTCGCCTGTACGTGGAGGTCCCATGGCTGGCGGTCAGGACGGCCTTCACGCTGCCCGGGCGCTATATCTACTTTGGGCGGGGCCTGCTCGAATACTGCCCAGACGATGAGACAGCGGCCTTCGTCATCGCCCATGAGATCGCGCACCACGATCTCGGGCACATGACCCTATTCCCCCATTGGATGGGACTGCTAGTGCGCAAGTGGGGCGGCCTCATGGTTGTCTACGCCATCGAAGCCATAGAGCGCCGCCTCTACGGCCCCGAACGTGAGTGTGATGCTGACCGTCATGCCATCACGTTGTGTCACCGCGCTGGCTACGACCTGGATCGTTGCCTATTCGTGTTCCACATTCTGGAGCAACTTGCCCTCGACGTTGGCGATGACGCCATCGTCGCAGGGCCGCAGGACACCATTGATCCTGAGCCTACCGGTACGGCACGCTTTCTCACCAAGCTACGGTTGTGGGCTTGGCAACGTACCCGAGGATACCTACCCCTCCGAGACCGCCAAGCCGCCCTTCTCCGCTTCATCGCTGAAGGCCTAGAGCCACAGCATCACTCGAAGTGCCCGGCATAACCAGCGCATGGACCAGACAGGGCGCGGCCGGTAGGTTCGAATTATGCAGCTGGAACTGCCGAGGTTGGAGCCGACGGGTGCATTCATGCAATGATCCGGACCGGAGTTGGAGCCGATAGTGGCGGAGTTGCAGTTGGGGCCGGTTCAGTTGCAGTTGTCGGTGAGTGAGCTGCAGTTGTCGATGGGTAAATAAGGGTTTTCGGTGAGCGAGTTGTCGTTGACGGCGCCGGAGTTGGAGCCGCCAGAAGTGAAGTTGGAGTCTTCGGTATGTGAGTTGGCGGGTAGAGGGTAGGGGTCGTGAGTCGGGAGTTGAGGAGCAAACTCTGACTCCTCTGGCTCTGGCACTCGACCCAGGACTGTCGACCCAAGACCCAAGACCCACGCCCCACGACCCACGACCCACGACCCCCGACCCCCGACCCCCGACTCACGACCCCGACCCCCGACCCCCGACCCCCGACCCATGACCCCCGACCCCCGACCCATGACCCACGACCCACGACCCCCGACCCTTGACCCTTAACCTCCTCACCCGACTACATTTAGGGCGTCTCTTTCAAACGAGCGGCCCGTGGCTCGACTGCCTCGATTCGTCCCCCTCCTGCTGGCGGCCAGCGTTGTTCTGGCCTGCGAAACGACCCCTTCGGGACTCCTGATCGGCGGGGGCGGGACCAGTGGTGGCGCACCCACCAACAGCCAGCGCACCGAGCTGGTCCTGGCGCTCGAGGACGAGGCCGAGGCGCTGTTGACCAGCTTCACTCTGGCGACGCCGGGGGTGCCGCCGAGTTATGTGGCGGCCGGCTGTCCCGCGGCGGGCGCCAGCGCCGACGCCGATGTCGATGGCATCCCCGACGATCAGCTCCTGACCTTTACTAATCCGCCGTGCACCGTGGCCGGGTTCGCGGGCGGGACCTCGTTCGCCATCACCGGTACCCAGCAGATCGAGGACACGGCCCAGACCGACACCACCTCCTATCGGCTCACCGACGACACCCACGCCTGGGTGTTCGTGGATGCCGGGGCGGGGACCAAGACCTATACCGCCACCCGGGATGGCACCCGTAGCCGGCAGGGCGACGACACCAGCGCCGTGCTCGACAACAACCTCACCATCGTCCGGATTCGTCCCAGTCGGGCCAACACCACGATCACCCTGGCCACCCTGGCGAAGTTCACCACCGATAGCGACACCGTGAAGGTGGGAAGCGCGCTCCCGAGCGGAAGATTCACCCTCACCGGCACCATGACCTGGCACCGGAGCACCGAGAACTGGAACATCGCGCTCGACACCCCGGTGCCGCTGGTCTTCGATCCCACCTGTACCACGACGCCGCTGCAGATCAGGGCCGGCAAGTTGACCCTGAGCGGGACCATCTCGGGGGACGACGGTGTGCTCACGCTCACATTCAGCGCCTGCGGCACGGACCCTGCCACCGCCTGGGTGTCCAATCCGTGAGTCAGTGCCCTCCCTCACAACTATAAGTCAGCTAGTTTGGGTCATCGGTCACCGCCCGGGTATCTGTCAGGCGGTAGTAGTAACTGCATTGCCAATTTCCCTTCTGGAGGACATAGCACCATGAGGACCAGGAAACTCAGCTTGTTCGGGACCGGACTGGTAGCGGTAGTGATGCTCGGCGCCTGCGGCAGTAGTGACGAGGGCTCGACCAGTCTCAACGACCAGCAGGCGGCGCTGATCGGTGAGGCGGCCGCGACTCAGATCGGCGCGATCGCGGGGGCGCTGGGGAACTTCCAGTTCTCCGGCAGCGGCGCCACCCAGGGCTTCTTTGCCGCCGGCAAGCCTGGCGGACGGCTGATGGCCATCGCCCGCCGAGCCGCTGGTCCCCGAGCCGCCGCTCGGCTGCTGCTGCTGGATCCGCCGGAAGGCTGCATCCCGATCGCGGTCGGAGATTCCGCCGACACCGATGGTGACGGCATCCCCAATGGCGTGACCTATGTCTTCAACGCCAGCAACTGTACCGTGCTCGACACCGTCACCGGCATCACGACCACGGTGAGCGGCTCGGCCGGATTCACCGACACCGACGATGCCGACACCTTCTTCGGCTACAACGCCGACTTCGGCGCCTGGACCATCAGCCAGACCGACGGCGTGAACACCCAGAGCTTCCGCCTGAACGGCACCAGCGACGCGGACATCGGCACCGGCAACGTGGTCGGCAGCGACCACTACTCGGTCCGGCTCAACTTCGGCCCCACCGACAACATCACCGTCACCCAGAACTGGGATGCGGGCTTCACACCGAATCAGGGTGAGGTCGTCGATCCGCAGGCCGCCAGCCTGCCGCCGGGAACCTTCGGCGTCAACGGCAACTTCGGCTTCAGAGGGGTCTCGGGTCAGCAAACAGGCGACTGGAGCTTCGCGCTGTCTACCACCACCGCACTGGCGTTTGATCCCGCCTGCTCCGATCCGAACCAGGTCGTCGGCGGCTCAGTGCGCGGGGCCATCAGCGGCCACACCACGGTAGGGTTTACGGTCGACTACGGACTGTGTGGCGAGGCGCCGGTGGTGGCGGTGTTTGGGAATGCGCCGTAACTGGGGAACGGGGAACGGGGAACAGGGAGCGGGAAGCGAAGTAGGTCTTGAAATGTGATACGGGAAACGAGAGAAGTGAAACGGAAGAAGGAAGCAGCGAGAACTTCTCACTGCTTCCTTTTCCGTTTCATTCTTCACGTTTCACGCATTACCTGCTCAACCGCCCAACCGCCCAACCGCCCAACCGCCTAACCGCCTAACCACCCAATCGCCCAATCGCCTAACCGCTCAATCGCCTAACCGCCCAATCGCCCAATCGCCTAACCGTCAGGCCGCCCACCCCCCGCCGCTCAGCAGCTCCCGCACCAGATCGTCGTTGGTCCGGCCGGCCGCCTCCGCGGCGAAGTTGGTGACCACGCGGTGCCGCAGCACCGACAGCGCCACGGCGCGGACATCGTCCAGGTCCGCCATCGGTCTGCCGGAGAGCGCGGCCCGGGCCTTGGCGCCGAGCACCAGGTACTGCGATGCCCGTGGACCTGCCCCCCACTCCACGTATTCGCGGATGAAGGCCGGCGCCTCGGGGTCGGGCCGGGTCATTCGGGCCAGGGTCACCGAGGCCCGCACCAGTTGCCGGGACACGGGGATCCGGCGCACCAGGTCCTGCATGGCGCGCACGGTCTGGGAGTCGAGCACCGACTCGAGCTTCCCGGCCCGGGCGCCGGTGGTCTGCTCGACAATCGCCTCTTCCTCGCTCTTGGTCGGGTAACCGATTCGCAGCTCCAGCATGAAGCGGTCGAGCTGCGCCTCCGGCAGCGGATAGGTGCCTTCCTGCTCGATCGGATTCTGGGTCGCCAGCACGAAGAACGGTTCGGGGAGGTGGTAGGTCTGCCCGGCTGCGGTGACCTCGTGCTCCTGCATCGCCTGCAGCAGCGCCGCCTGGGTCTTGGGCGGGGTGCGATTGATCTCGTCGGCCAGCACCACGTTGGCGAAGATCGGCCCGTGGACAAACCGGAACCCGCGTTTCCCCGTGGTCAGATCTTCCTCGATGATCTCGGTGCCAGTGATGTCGCTCGGCATGAGATCCGGGGTGAACTGCACCCGGTTGAACGAAAGGTTGAGCGCCTCGGAAACCGTGGAGACCATCAGGGTCTTGGCGAGTCCTGGCACCCCGATCAGGAGGGCGTGCCCGCCGGCCAGGATGGCGGTCAGAATCCCCTCCACCGCCTCCTGCTGGCCCACGATCCGTCGAGCTACCTGGCTGCGCAGCTGTTCCACCGCCCGGGCCAGCCGGGCGAGCTGTTCGACGTCCGAGGTGGTGGGGGCTGGGGTGGTGGTGGTCATCAGGGTTGAAGGGGATGGCCGACAGGCGTCTCGATGCGTACGTGCATGAGGTTAGCGGGTTTCGGAGGGTGTGGCAAACGGGGATTGGTGTTGCCGGGTGGAACTGCGGCGGACGGAAAGAAAGATGGAAAGACGGAAAGACGGAAGTCATGGGTCGGGGGTCGTGGGTCACACAGTCGTGGGTCGTGAGTCGAGGGTCCTAGGACGACGAGGTACGTCTCGAGACCGATGACTCATGACTCACGATCCGTGACCCACGACCCATGACCCACGACTCTTTGACGGCCCTGGAGCTGACCGCTTCGGCATTCGAGAGGACCCCGCTGGCCCTGGAGATGACTGGTCTGGCATTCGAGAGGACTGCGCTGGCCCTGGAGATGACTGGTCCGGCATTCGAGAGGACTGCGCTGGTCCTGGAGATGACTGGTCCGGCATTCGAGAGGACTGCGCTGGTCCTGGAGATGACTGGTCCGGCATTCGAGAGGACCCCGCTGGCCCTGGAGATGACTGGTCTGGCATTCGAGAGGACTGCGCTGGCCCTGGAGATGACTGGTCCGGCATTCGAGAAGACCCCGCTGGCCCTGGAGATGACTGGTCCGGCATTCGAGAGGACTGCGCTGGCTCTGGAGATGACCGCTTTGACATTCGAGAGGGCTGCTCCGGCTCTGGAGAGGACCGCTCCGGCATTTGGGGGGACAGCTTCGGCTCTGGAGATGACCGCTCTGGCATTCGAGGGGACTGCTCTAGGCCTGGAGATGACTGGTCCGGGATTCGAATGGGCGTTGCCGGGTGGAACCGGGAGGGCCACCGAGGTGCCATCTTGGGCCCTAAAACGGCCCCCCTTGGGTTTCTTTGCCCAGGACGGCGTGGGTTGGGTTACCAGGCTTCCGGTCCGGAGGCCGATATTCCCTCTATAGGGGGCGGAGGCCTCCGAGGTAGGGTCAGCAGGGTTCGAGAGGGCTTTGGAGGTCTCAAAAAGGCGCTATTAAGCCCCCGGAAAGTCCCTATCCTGGTGTTTGCGAAATATTTCACAAGCCGGTACATTTTCGACCGTGTCACCCCCCGATTCAGCCGGTGGAAAGACCCAGAGCCCTACCCGGTACCTAGGGCTGGGAGTCCAGTTGGTCGCCAGCGTCGCGGTGTTCGCGTTCATCGGTCAATGGCTGGATGGCCGCTTCGGGACGGGGGGTATCCTGATGATCCTTGGGGGCCTGATGGGCTTTGGCGGCACCATGTGGTCGCTGATGCGCTCGCTCAAGAGGGACCAGGAGCAGGATCGCTGACCCCGGGGCGGAAGTACCTCGCGGGCGTCCTGGTGATCTGTCTGGTGGCGTTCGGGATCACGCGGTTGCTCGCACCGGCGACCCAGCTTTCCGTGCGGGCAACGCTCGCGATGGGCGGCGCGCTCCAGCTGCCGCTGGGCTGGTGGCTGGTCCGCTCGGTGGGGTCGCAGAAGTACCTGCTCCCCTGGGTCCTGGGAATGCTCGCAAGACTGCTCGGCCTGGGCCTGATCGGCCTGCTGGTAGTACCGGCTCAAGGCTGGGACCCGCGGGCGCCACTCTTTGCGCTCGTGCTGTTTTTCTCCGCCACTCTCGCGGTCGAGGGTCTTGTGCTGTGGACGGAACACTTCGGGACAGGAGCACGATGAGACGCTGGGGCCTGGCGGTTCTGCTGCTACTCTTTGCGGGTTTCGCCCCGGCGCGCATCCAGGCTCAGGTGGAGCAGGGCGCGGAGGGCGCCGCGGCAGTGGCAGAGCATGGCGGCCATGGCTCGGGTGAACTCGATATCATGGGCCATCTCGCCGATGGCCGCGAAATCGAGCTGCCGTACTGGAAGGCGCCGTACTACACCGCGGTGGAGTTGCCCAGGTTCGCGCCCGTCGCCATCGGCGGCCTGCGGATCGACCTCTCGCCCACCAAGCATCTGGTCTTCCTCGTTCTCGCCGCGACTCTCGTAGCCTGCATATTCATCCTGAGTGGCCGCGCCCTGGCCACTGCCCAGGCCCAGGGCAGGACACCCAAGGGGTTCGCGGGCGCCATGGAGGCGATGGCCCTCTTCATCCGGCAGGAAGTCATCCTGCCCAACGTCGGCCATCACGGCGAGGGGTTTTCGCCGTATCTGCTCACCGTCTTCTTCCTGATCCTGACCTGCAACCTGCTCGGTCTCCTCCCGTGGGGCGCGACCGCCACCGGTAACCTCGCGGTCACCGGCGCCCTGGCGCTCCTCGCTTTCGGGGTGATCGAGATCGCAGGGATGCGCGCGCTCGGCTTCGCCGGCTACATGAAGACCATATTCTTCCTGCCGCCCGGGCTGCCGACGATCCTCAAGCCGATCATCCTGCTGGTCATGACGCCGATCGAGATCATCGGGAAGCTGGCCAAGCCGTTTGCACTCGCGGTCCGTCTGTTCGCGAACATGACGGCGGGACACACCGTCGTGCTGGCGCTGATCGGGCTGATCTTCACATTCAAGAGTTATCTCGTGGGCGTCGCCGCGGCTCCGGCCGCGACGGCGATCATGGTGCTGGAAGTATTTGTGGCCTTCCTGCAGGCCTTCGTGTTCACGCTGCTCACCAGCGTGTTCATCGGGCTGATGCGCGCCGAACACTAGGCCGGGAAGGACATATGGAGGCAGACGCCGGCGTCCGGTCGTCTGACTGTCAGTACTCCGCCCTCTGGCGGACGAAGCCCGCTGGCCGAAAGGCCGATGGCGGGCCACGGTAACGGCCCGGGACGGGAGACCCGGAGGACCGACCGGCGGGCGCGCTCGACTCTTTACTCCCATCGAATCCGTGGAGACGACAATGTTGCATCTGCTCGCGCTGCTTCAGAGCCCCGAAGCGGCTGACACCGCCGGGAAGGGTTTCGCGGCCATCGGCGCTGGTCTGGCCGGCGGTCTCGCAGTGGTAGGCGCCGGAATCGGCATCGGCCGGATCGGCGGCTCCGCCGCGGACGGCATGGCCCGGCAGCCGGAGAACAGTGCCCGTATTCAGACGGCGGGGATCATCTTCGCGGCGCTCATCGAGGGCGTGGCGTTGTTCGTCGGACTCATCGCGCTGCTCATGTCGAACAAGGTGAACTTCTAAGCTGACGCTCCTCTGTATTGAGGTCGACATGAATCGATCGTTGTGGCTCACGCCGGTGCTGGCGGCAGTCGTCGCCAACCCGGCCGTGGCAGCCGAAGGTGGCGGGCCGTTGGAAGTGAACGGCGGCCTGGTCATCTGGACCCTCGTGGTCTTCGGGCTGCTCTTCTTCGTGCTCAAGCGCTACGCCTGGCCGGCCATCCTCGGTGCGGTAGAGGCGCGGGAGCAGGCGCTTGAGCGGCAGCTGGCGGAGGCCGAGAGCAATCGCGCCGAAACGGCCCGGCTGCTCGAGGAGCATAAGAAGCTGCTGGCGGAGGGCCGTTCGCAGGCGCAGGCGCTGCTGGTCGAAGCGAAGTCGGTGGCCGAAAAGGAGCGCGCGGCCGCGATCGAGCGGACCCGCCAGGAGCAGGACGAACTGCTGGCCCGGGCCCGGCGGGAGATCGAAGCCGAGCGGGACAAGGCGCGGGCGGATCTGCGCCGCGAGGCGGTGGACCTTTCGCTCGCCGCCGCGGGCAAGCTGATCAGCCAGCGGCTGGATAGCGCGCAGGATCGCGCGATAGCCGAGGCGTACCTGGCCTCGCTGGAGAAGCTCAATTGAGGTCCGAGACGATCGCCCGGAACTACGCCGAGACGTTGTTCGTCCTGGCGGAGAAGGACAAGGCGACGCGAGCAGTACGCCGACCTGCTGGATGCGATCGCCCATGGCATCGCCGCCGCGCCGCAGGTGGAGGCGGTGCTCATGTCGCCCCGGGTGACCAAGGCGAAGAAGGCGGACCTGCTGGCCCGGGCGGTTGCAGGCGCCCCGCGGGATTTCATCCGGTTCCTGGGAGCCGTGGTCAAACGGGGCCGGCAGGGACTCTTCGGCGCCATGGCGGTGGAATTTCAGGGACTGCTCGATCAGAAGCTCCAGCGGGTGCGGGCAGCGGTGACAGTGGCTCGGCCGGTGGACGAGAAGTTCCAGAAGCAGGTCACCGAGCGGCTCACCGCGATCGTGGGTAAAGAGGTACTGCCGCACTTTCACGAGGATCCGTCGCTGCTGGGCGGTCTGATCGTGCGAGTGGGCGACCGGGTGTTCGATGGATCGGTGCGACGCCGGATGACCGTACTCCGTCGTCTGCTGCTCACCCGGTAACCGAGCCGAGGTTGGATTCGTAGGGGCGCGCCTATCGGTGCGCCCCTACGGCTTTTTCCGGGGCTTGGGGCAGTGGCTCAATTTGATTGCGACGGGTGGCAGGTGTTGTTTCCAGCATGGGGAATGTCGCAGTTGAACGCCCGATCCTGGTCCGCCGTGGCTTACAGCTCAACTACCTGACCATCGCCTACAACACGGTGGAAGCGGTGGTTTCCCTCGCGGCTGGCCTGGTGGCTGGTAGCGTGGCGCTGGTCGGGTTTGGGATAGATAGTGCCATCGAAGTTACGGCCAGCGGCGCCGCCCAGTGGCGGCTCCGGGTCGATCATCACGAAGGACGGCGGGCTCACGCCGAACGACGGACTCGGCAGATCATCGGGGTGTGCTTTCTGCTGCTGGCCGCGTACATCGCGATAGACGCGGCCTCCACCCTCTGGGCGCGAGAAGCGCCTGACCGGAGCGTCGTCGGGCTCGTCATCCTCGCTCTGTCTCTCATCGTCATGCCCTGGCTGGCGCATCAGAAGCGCGGCGTAGCTCGAGCGCTTTCCAGTCGTGCCTTGCAGGCGGAGGCGACCCAAACGTCGCTCTGTGCCTACCTGTCGGCCATTGCGTTAGTGGGAGTTGGTCTTAATGCGCTAGTCGGTTGGTGGTGGGCTGACCCGGTTGCGGCGCTCGCCATGACGCCAATCATCGTGGCGGAAGGGATTAGCGGGCTGCGCGGGCAGAAGGATTGCGACGACTGCGGTTGATGCTTCATCCCACCAGCGTAGCGGGCTCCAGCAAACCCGAGATTTGCTCAACCTTTCTCACATGATCCGCGTCAGGCCACCAAAGCCGCGAGCCCTTGGCGTGCGACCTGACTCAACCCGGGCATGGTATCATACGGCATGGCACTCCCGATCCTCGCCGCTCTCGCTCTTCAGATCGCCCCGAACCCGCAGCTGCCGAAGTCCCCCTATTGGCAGCAGGGTGTCCGCTATGACATCCAGGCCTCGCTCGACGAACCGTCCGGGGTGCTCTCGGGACCCAACGGGTGGTGTACGCCAACCACTCGCCGGATACTCTGTCCTCTTTCGCTTTCCATCTCTATCTGAACGCCTTCCGGCCCGGGTCACGCTGGGCGGACGCGGATTCCACCGAGCGGAAACGGCGCTTCAACGATCTCAAGGACCCGGACTACGGCTTCAACCACGTCCGCAACGTGCGGATCATGGGCGCGCCGGTCGAGCCGATCTGGCCCTTCGCTCCGGACAGCACCATCGTCCGCTATCAGCTGCCGCGGCCGCTCGCGCCGGGCGACTCCATGGTGGTGGACCTCGACTGGGATGCCCGCCCGTCCACCGTGCCCAGGCGGCAGGGGAGGCGCGGGCGGCGTTTCGACTTCGCCCAGTGGTATCCCAAGGTCGTGGTCTATGATCGGCACGGCTGGGAGGAGCATCCGCTGTATCCGGGAGGCGAGTTCTACGGCGAGTTCGCCACCTTCCTCGTAGATCTCGACCTTCCCGCAGATGAAGTCATGGGGGCAACCGGTGTGCCGATCTGCGGGGATCCAGGGTGGGAGAAGGCGAATCGCACGCCGGAGAAACCGATAGAGTATCAACGGGATTACTACCCAGGCGCGCCGAAGTACCGAGCTGAGGGCGCCGATTGCCTTTCGTCCGACGGTCCGACGGTCCGACGGTCCGACGGTCTGGCGGGGGGCCGAAAGCGCATCGTGTGGTACGCCGAGAACGTCCACCACTTCGCGATGAGCCTCAACCCGGAGTATCGCTACGAAGGTGGCAAGTGGGGCGGGGTGGCGATCCACGTGCTCTACCAGCCGGGGGATGAAGCCTCCTGGGGTACCGGCATCGCCGTGAGCCGGACCGCAACGGCATTGCAGTGGCTGGATGGTTTCTACGGCCCCTTCGGGTGGCCGCAGATCACCAACGTGCATCGCATCGAGGGCGGCGGGACCGAGTTTCCGATGATGATCCACGATGGATCGCCGAGCCAGGGGTTGATCGTCCACGAGCTGGGGCACAACTACACCATGGGGCTTCTCGCCAACAACGAGTGGCGTGAGGGCTGGCTGGACGAGGGATTCACCAGCTTCCAGACCTCGCTCTTCTTCGAGAATCAGCGTCCCGGGAGTGACAGCTACAGCCAGTCGGAGCCGTTTCTGACCGGGCTCGACCTCGATGGCCAGTCCGAACCCGCCAGCCTGGTTTCAGAGGACTATCGCGACTTCAACAGCTACGGCATCAGCATCTACAATCGGGGAGAGCAGTTCTTTCACCAGCTGCGCTACATCGTTGGCGACGCCACGCTGCGTCGGATCATGCGCACGTTCTACGAGCGGTGGAAATACAAGCATGTGGACGAGACCGCCTTCCGCGAGGTGGCGGAGGAGGTGTCGGGGATGGATCTCGCGACCTTCTTCGCGCAGGGGCTGCACGGCACGGCGTTGGTGGATTATGCGGTGGGTCAGGTGAAGAGCGGGCGGACGGGCGGACAGGGCGGACAGGGCGGTCGGGGCGGTCAGGACGGTCAAGTCGGTCAAGTCGGTCATGCGGAGGGGTGGACGACCAGAGTCGAGGTTCTGCGCAAGGCTGAGGGCAGGCTGCCGGTCGAAGTGTGGGTCATCGGAGAAAGCGACACCGCGATGGTCCGGACCGATGGTCTCGCCGAGCGGGAGTGGGTGACGGTTTCCACTCGCTCGAAGCCGAAGCAGGTGCTGCTCGATCCGCGGCTTCGGACTCGGGATTGGAACATGCTCAACAACGTCTGGCGCCGGGGATTCCTCTGGCCGGTACGAGGACCAAAGGCCAAGCAGTACCTGGATACCTGGTTCAGCCAGAAGACCGCGCGGGACCGGCGCACGAAGGGCTGGCTCCCGACGGCTTGGTACAACGATGCCGCCGGCATCACGCTCGGGATCAGGAGCCGGGAGGACTACTTCGGTCGGTTTGAAAAGAACCTGACCCTGCTCAGTTACGGCAGCGGCTGGGAAAGTGACCACGAGGTGAAGGATTCCGATTTCCTTCTGCGACTCCAGAACCCGGTCGGACTCCGATCCCCGGGTCTCTCCCAGGTGCTCGAGGCCTACAACGTGGAAGGGCGCTTCGGGGCTCGGCTCGGGTTGGAGCACACGTCCCACGATCACCTCTTCTGGGGCCCGGTGAGAACCGCGGGCGTATCGCTGACCTGGCTGCAGCCGGATGATTTCCGCTACCTCGATCGGGGATACTACGAAGACGCCGGCACGGTGGAGCTGACGGTCTCGGGATCGGTGCAGGATCGCCGCAACGAATGGGACCTCGGCACCCGGGCGAGCGTGGGGGGCGGCCTGGCCTACAACCGGCAGGGGCTCGCCGCCGCGACCGGTCGCTCCGACCTCGACCCGTTCTATGGCCGCTTCACCTTCGAGGCGACGGCGGGGCGGGGGATCGCCCGCAACTGGCAGCTCGGGGCGCGGCTCTTTGGAGGAGTGAGCACCAGCGGAGACGCGCCCGCCAAGCAGCGACAGATCTACCTCGCCGGCCAGGATCCGCTGGAGCAGCTGGGGAATCCCTTCCTGCGCTCGAACGGGGCGCTGCTGGTTCGACCCGACGTCTACTACCACGCGCCGGGCGGCGGCGATCTGCGCGGGTTCGATCCTCGCTTGTCAGCCCAGGGCCTCGTGGCGGTGAACCTCGAGCTGGGGCGAGTGCTCGTCACCCGGGAACGGGCCCGTCTCTTCCAGCAGGTGACGCTGGCCGCGTTTGGAGATCTGGGACGTACATTCTCCAATCCAGGCGAGGAACAGGTGCTGTTCGACGCCGGGCTTGGTCTCAGGGCCGCACACCGCATCGGGCAGACCAGCTTCACGACGAGGGCGGACTTCCCGCTGTTCGTGAATCACCCCGCCCTCGCGCAGGACACCGAGCCGGCAGCCGACAGGGTGGGCTTCCGGTGGAGCTTCAGCTTCTCCCCCGCATGGTGAACTTTCCCGGTCTCCCGGATTTTTCCGACCGCCGCGCGCTGTTTCGCAACTCGATCGGAAAGTGGGTCGAGAACCTCGTCGAGCAGGCCGAACGGCGGGTGGCGCCGGAGCGGTACCTGCGGCCGCCGGGAGCGCTTCCCGAGGTGGCCTTCCTCGCGGCATGTACCCGCTGCGGAGATTGCCTCACCGCCTGTCCCCCGTTCGCGATCCGGAAGGCGCCGGCGGACGCCGGCCTGCAGGCGGGAACTCCCTACATCGACGTCGAGATCCAGGGCTGCATCGTGTGTGAGACGATGCCCTGCGCGCAGGCGTGCCCCACCGACGCCCTGACCCTCCCGCCTGAGGGCTGGGCTGGCTATCGTCTGGCTCGGCTGGAAATGGTGCCGGAACGGTGCGTGACCTTCCACGGCACGAGTTGTCGCGCCTGCGCCGACGCCTGCCCGGTCGGGGAGCGCGCGCTTGCCATGGACGACGACGGGCACCCCGTGCTCAAGGCGGAAGGCTGTGTCGGCTGCGGCATCTGCGTCCGGGCGTGCATCACGTCGCCCTCGTCGTATCTTCTGCGACCGCTGGAGGGGTGATGCCAGAGATTCCATATAAGGTGGAGAAGCCGTGGGGCCATGAGCTGGTCTGGGCCCGCACCGATCAGTACGTCGGCAAGATTCTGCACGTGAAGGCGGGCCAGACTCTGAGCCTGCAGTACCACCACTTCAAGGATGAGACCCTGCACGTGCTCCGGGGCGAGCTCATCCTGCGCACTCAGCCGGGGGACTCGCTGGTGGCGCGCCCGTTCAGGGCCGGGGAGTCGGTTCACATTCCGGCCAAGCTGGTTCATCAGATCGAGGCCGTGGTGGACACCGACGTGCTCGAAGCTTCGACCCCTCAACTGGATGACCTCGTGCGACTCCAGGACCGCTACGGAAGGAGCTGACCTTACATGCAGGTGATTATTCCGCTGGCCGGCAAGGGAACGAGACTCAGGCCGCACACCCATCTCGTCCCCAAGCCGCTCCTCAAGGTCGCCGGGCGCCCGGTGATGGACTGGGTCATGGATCGACTCCAGGGACTCGAGGTCTCCGAGCTGATCTACATCACCGGACACCTGAAGGAGCAGGTCGAGGAATATGCCCGGGCCCGCTATCCCTACCCCAGCCGGTTCATCGAGCAGAAGGTGCAGGACGGGACGGCCGGCGCGGTCAACCTGGCCCGACCGTACGTGACCGAGCCGGTGCTGGTGATCTTCGTGGATACGGTCTTCGAAGCGGACCTGACACTGATCAACCGCACCAAGGCTGACGGGATCATCTGGGCGAAAGAAGTCGAGGACTACCAGCGCTTCGGCGTGGTCGTCACCGACAAGGATGGCTATATGACGAAGATCGTCGAGAAGCCGTCGACCCCGATCTCGAAGCTGGCCAACATCGGGCTCTACTATATCAAGGACACCGCGACACTGTGGAAAGGGATCGACCACGTGCTGGGGAGCCCCGCGAACAAGGGCGAGTTCTACCTCACCGATGCGTTCCAGTACATGATCGAACACGGCCGCCGGATCCTCACCGCCGAAGTAGGCGGCTGGTACGACTGCGGCAAGCTGGACACGCTGCTCGAGACCAACGAGATCCTGCTCCGCAAGGGATCGGCTCGGCGCAGGGATTTTCCCGGTGTGACCATCAACGATCCGGTGCTGATCCAGGACGGGGTGACGATCGAGCAGAGCGTCATCGGCCCCAACGTGACGCTTGAATCGGGGACTCGGGTTGTGAACAGCCGGCTGGAGCACACGATCGTGGGGCGCAAATGCGCCGTGCTCGACGCCACGCTGCATCACTCGATGCTGGGGGACCGGGTAAGTGTCACGGGACTGAAGGGGGTGGTGACGTTAGGCGATGATAGTGAGGTGGCGGCCGAGCTGAGGAGTGAGGAGTGACGAGTGAGGAGTGAGGAGTGAGAAGTAGACGTGATCTCACTCTACTCCTCACTCTCACTTCTCTCCACTCCTCACTCCTTACTCCTCACTCCTCACTCCTTACTTCTCACTCCTCACTCCTCACTCCTCACTCTCCCGCCGCCTCCCGAACCTCCTCGACCAGCCGTCCAATATCGTCAGCCGTGGTCCGCCAGCCGCAGGTGCAGATCCTGAGCGCCAGGGCGCCCCGGATGCGGGTGGTCGAGATGAAGAAGTGGCCATTCGCGTTCACCCGCTCCAGCACTCGATGGTTGAGGGCATCCAGGGCCTCAGGATTGTCCAGCCCGGGCGGGTGAGCACGAAAGCAGCAGACGCCGAGCCGGGCGGGAGAGAGGAGCTCGAGCTCGGGAAGCTTGCGAACCAGCTGCTCCGCAAGCGTCGCCCGGCCCATGCTCGCGGTGATCTCCGAGGCCAGGATCTCGGTGCCGTAGTAGCTCACGCACAGCCACACTTTCAGGGCCCTGGAGTAGCGGGAGAGCTGCTCGCCATAGTCGGCGAAGTTCACTTCTTTGCCGGCGGCGCCGATGTCGCGCATGTATTCCGGGAGGATGTAAAACGCTTCTCGTAGCGCCGCGGGATCGCGCACCAGGAGCGAGCCGCATTCGAATGGCACGTACAGCCATTTGTGCGGATCCAGGGAGACGCTGTCGGCGCGGCCGATGCCATCCAGCGCCTGCCTGCCTGCCGCGGTCAGCGCAGCGAACCCGCCGTAGGCGCTGTCCACGTGAAACCACAAGCCCTCATCACGACAGAACTCCGCAAGCTCCGGCAGTGGATCCACCGCGCCGGTGTTAGTGGTCCCACCGTTGGCGACTACCGCGCAAGGGATGAGGCCCTGGGCCCGATCGGCGCTGACCGCCTTCCGAAGGGCGCCCAGCTGTAGTCGAAATTCCTCGTCCACGGGTAGCGAGCGGATATTCGCCCGCGGCAGGCCGGCGATCCACGCTGCGCGGGTGACAGAGCTGTGCGTCTGATCGGAGCCGTAGAGCGTGAGTTTGGGGAGCCGCGACGCATCGTCACCCGCGGCGCGGTGCCGAGCGGCCACGATGGCCATCAGGTTTGCCGTTGAGCCGCCGGAGGTGAGCAGCCCACTGGATCCCGGAGGCATCCCGATCCATTCCCGGAACCACTCCAGCACCGTCACCTCGAGCATCGCGGGACCACTCGCGACGGCCCACGCACCACCGAAGAAGTTGTAACCGGTGGCGAGCCAGTCTCCCAACACTGCCGGGAAGGTAGGGCAGCTCTGCACGTAGGCCAGGAAGCCGGGATGCGGCTCCGGGGTGTGGTGCGGGAAGACCCGGGAGGTCAGAGTCTGGAGCAGGGTCTCGAAGTCCTGCCCAGCCGCCGGCGCCGGAGCGAAGATCAACCGCTCGGCCTCCGGACGGGTGACTTTCTTGAAGAGGCGCTGTTGTCGAAGCCCCGCGAGATGTTCGGCGACATGGTCCGCCACCTGGCGTCCGAGCCGCTGCATCGTGGCCAGGTCGAGTTCGAGAGGAGAGGGCATGGGCTTGGGTCGAAAGGTGGAGTGGGAGAAGGTAGGTGGAACGGGGGAACGGGGAACGGGGAACGGGGAACGGGGAACGGGGAAAGGGACAGGGTACCGAGTACCGAGTACCGGGTACACCCGGTCTCCCGTTCTCGCCGGTACTCGGGACCCTATCGCGCGCGTAGTGATCGCGCAGTTGTACCCGGTACTCGGTACTCGGTACTCGGTATCCTCGGTACTCGGTACTCGGTACCTTCAGTCCCGTTCCCCGTTCCCCGTTCCGCCGGAGTTGAGTAGCCTTATCGGCACCATGACCGCCACCGCCGAACTCTACCGCTCCTACCTCGACCTCCGCTGGCATTTCGATCCCGCCGCCGCAACGGCGCAAGGGGTGCCTGGACACGACCGCCGGCTCGCCGACTACTCCGCCGGTCCGGTGCGGGAGCACCTGGCGGCATTCAAGGCGATCGCTGGAGCGGCTGAGCAACTGGAAATTGAAGATCCCCAGGAAGAGATCGACCGCACCGCCTTCCTGGATGAGTTGCGGGTGACCATCGCCCGCTTCGAGCGGGAGCGCCCCCACGTCCACGACCCCAGCTTCTGGCTAGGCCACCTCTACAACGCCTTTCAAGCGCTGCTCCGCCGCCGTGAGGACACGCCGGAGGAGAAGGCGGCCGGTCTCCTGGGGCGGCTCAACGCCACCCCAGTTTTTCTCAAGGCCGCCCTGGAGACCCTGAGGGAACCGCCGCGGGTCTTTCTGGACACGGCCCAAGCGCTCGCGGAGGCGGGCCCGCGACTCCTGGCCGATGTGGCGCAGGCCGCCAAAGCTGGCGGTCCCCTGGTCGCCGCGCTGGTGGATGACGCGGTCGCCGAGGCGGAAGCCGCACTCATGCGATTCGGCGTGGCGCTCCGCAACGACCTCCGGGCCCATGAGGATGATCTCTCCTTCGCGATCGGTGAGGAACAGTTCAACCTCCGCCTGCACCACGAGCATGCACTCCAGGCCACCGCCCCGGAGCTGTACCGCTATGGCCTTCACCTGGCCGATGAGGTGGAGGCGGAGGTTGCCGCCCTCGCGCGGCAAATTGACCCGCGTGCTTCCTGGCGCACCGTGGTGGAACGGTTGCGCACGGAGTCGGCGCCAGGCACCGACCTGGTCAGTGCGTTCCGGGATTCAGTGGAGCGAGCCCGCCACTTCCTCGAAGCGCGCGCACTGTTCACCATCCCGGAGGGCACTCTCGAGGTCGTAGAGACACCCGATTTTCTCAGACCGCTCATGCCGTTTGCTGCGTACAGTCCGCCCCCGGCCTTTGGCGCGGGCCGGAACGGGACATTCTACGTCACGTCTCCCAGGCCGGGGGAACCTCAGGCCAAGGGCCAGTATTCACTGCATGAGATCGCTGCCACCGCCGTACACGAGGCCTGGCCCGGCCATCACCTGCACATGCTCACGGCACGTAACGCAGTCTCGGATCTTCGCCGAGTGAGCTGGACGCCGGTCACGGTCGAGGGCTGGGCGCTGTACTGCGAAGAGCTGATGGCGGAGCAGGGCTTCTTCGCCTCGGTGGAGGAGCGGCTCTTCCAGCGGCTGCATCTGCTCTGGCGCGCGGTGCGCATCGTGCTGGATGTGGGGCTGCATACCCGCGGCATGACGCCGGAGGAGGCGGTAGACCTGCTGGTTGACCGGGTGGCGATGGATCGCACCAAGGCGCGAGCGGAGGTGAGCCGTTACTGCGCCTGGCCCACATACCAGCTCTGCTACGCCGTCGGCCGTCGGGAGTTCCTGCATCTCCGTGAGGCTTGGAAGGAGAACGCCGGCGGGGCACCGCTGAGAGAGTTCCACGATCGGGTGCTCTCCTACGGCGGTCTGCCGGTCTCGCTCATCAGGTGGGGCATGGGTCTCGGCATCGATGAGTAAGGATTCGCCGCCAAACGCCATTCCCCGTACGGTCAAGGGCCTCGCGCTCGTCTCCCTGTTCAATGACTTCGCGAGCGAGATGATCTATCCGCTGCTGCCGGCGTTCATCACCCGAACGCTCGGCGGCAGCGCCACCATGCTGGCCGCGCTGGACGGTGCGGCCGAACTGGCATCAGCCGCTACCAAATGGATCAGCGGGGATCTCGCCGATCGACCAGGTTGGCGCAAGCCGCTGATCGTCCTGGGATACTTCTCCGCCATCCTGATTCGCCCGTTCATGGCGGTGGCGTCCGCGGCGTGGCAGGTGGTGGGCTTCCGGGTGCTCGACCGCATTGGTAAAGGAATGCGGACGCCCGCGCGCGATGCCATGATCGCCGACGTCACGCCGCCGGCGTTGCGGGGAAGGGCGTTCGGTTTTCATCGGGCTGCGGATCACTTCGGCTCGATCCCCGGTGCGCTCCTTGCCTGGTTTCTCCTGAGCCACGCGGTTGATGTTCGCCAGGTGTTGACCTGGAGTGTGGTGCCTGGACTCCTGGCGGGCGTGGTTCTGCTCTTTGTACTCAAGGACTCGCCGAGCCGTTCAACCGCCGAGTCGCCCAGCCGCCGTGTCGACGCGACTGGCCGCGTGTTCTGGGTACCGGTCCTTACGCTGGCGGCTTTGGTCCTGCTCCGACTCCCCGAGACCCTGCTGATCCTGCGGCTGCAGGACCTCGGTGTTGCGGTGGCGACGATCCCGCTGGTCTGGGCGGGGCTCCATGTCGTGCGGAGCGGGGTATCGTATCCGGGTGGCTGGCTGGTCGATCGCCTGGGTCCGCGAACAACTATCGCCGCGGGCAGCGCCTGTTTCGCGGCCGGCGCCCTGGCCCTGTCACTCTCCCTTGGCGTCTCCGCGGCCATCTGGGTGTTTCTGGGGTTGGGTACGGTCGCCGGCCTCACCGAGGCAGCGGAGCGGACGCTGGTCGCCCGGCTGGCGCCGAAGCGGACCGGTCGAGGCTTCGGGGCGTATCACGCGACCACCGGATTGGCCGCGCTGCCGGCCGCACTCTTCTTTGGCGCGCTGTACCAGCATCTGGGCGCCTCGATGGCTCTCACCGTATCGGCCATCGCGATTCTGGCCACCAGCATCCTCTGGCTGGCGGTCGCACCGGCGCATGTGCAATGAAGTGTGCCTCAACCGCGGTAATCGCTCTGATGGTCGGCATGAGCGGACCGCTCGCGGCCCAGGTGCAGATCCGTCTCGGAGACTCCTCCCGCACGGTGTACTCGGAGCTGCATGAATCCCTGAGGGAGGGCACGCCAGCCGCCGACTCGGTGCATCGGATTCTCGGCGCAACCAGCGGCAAGACGCTCTGGCCCATCGTCCGGGGCATGTTCAATGGCAAGACCGACTGGAACACCGGCCTGCTCGCGCTGACCCGGATCGCGGAGTTGCGGGAGCCGGCGAGTCGGGACAGCGTGGTCGCCCTGCGGAAGCAGATCCAGAGTGGGGCGCTGCAGGCACCGCCAACCGTGGACATCAGCGATGTTCTGCCTGCGCTCCGGGCCATCGAGCTCGAGTTGGCTCGTGGCAAGGAAGGCGATCTGGCGATCCTCAATGATCTTCTGCCCCGGGTTCCCGGCGGCAACTACGACCTTGCGGACGCCTGGATCTTCGGCCGGCTGGGTGAGGGCGCTGCCGACTCCGTGGCGCGCCGATTCCTGGCAACCACCGATCAATCCCTGCGCATCCGGTACCTCACGCTGCTCTCCTTTTCCCGCGACACGAGTCTCGTGCCGCTGCTGGGCCGAATCTTCGTGGCGCCGGACAGCTTCAATCTCCCGCCGCGTATTGGCATTCGGGCGTCGGACGGATTGATCTGGATCGGGACCAGACGAAGCGTGCAAGCCCTGCTGGATGCCCGCGCAGCAGCGAGGGCGCGGGGCACCTATGCCGACCCGCGGCTCAACCACGCCGATCTGGATTTCCTCGGCAGTGACAGTTCGGCGGTGGTGAGTCGGACGGGGAGGTGGTTGACTGAGTGGGTGGGGCTGTTGCCACAATAAAGGTACCGAGTACCGGGTACCGAGTACCGGGTAGCAAAGGCCTCTGGGCCTTGCGAGATGTGTCCGACATGCCACACATTGGCTCGGGGTACTCGGTACCATCGGTACTCGGTACTTGACCGGTACTTGGTACCGTCTGGTACCGTCGGTACTCTTGGTACTCGGTACTCTTGGTACTCGCCCCTCGTCACTCACACCTCCGCCACACCTCCTGAAACAACGAACGTCATCACCTTCGCACTCGGCGCAGCGAGTGGAGTGACGCGATCGCGAGGAAACACCAGCAGTTGACCCGCAAAGCTGTACGAGAAGGGCAGGTAGACGGTCACATGGTCCGCCATGCCCAGTTCTTCGAGCGAGTCCTGGGTCAGGAAGCCGATCGCCTTCGAGCCAGCCACCGGATCGATGGTAACAACCACCGGCTGCTGGAAACGTTTCTTCTCCCCCACGAATGCTCCCGTCACATCCTTGATCCCGCTGTAGAGGAGCCGCACCCCGGGGAGGCGCTCCAGCAGGTCTTCCATCCATTCGAGCAGCCGCCGGGCGAGGAAGTTCGACCCCAGGAACCCGACCAGGGTGATCACGCACAAGGTGATGAGGAAACCCACCCCCGGGATCGGGATACGGAGCCAGCCGTCCACGGTGGTGAAGATCGCCCAGACCACGTAGATGGTCAGGGCCGCGGGAGCGGTGAAGATGAGGCCATTCAGGAAGTAGCCGACGAAGCGTTTCATCAGGGCACCGAAGAGGAAGAGTCAGCAGCAGCGCGTTGGTCCGTCACCGTAGCGGGTCTCAAGATACAGGGCGAAGAACTCCCGCTCCGACGGGATCGGCCAGGTCGGATGAACCTGACGCAGATGCTTGACGTAGGCCGGATAGTCAGGCATGCCCACGATGCGGCGGAAGTCGGTCAGGCAGCCTGCGAGCCGTTCCCGCACCTGTACCCAGAGGCCGCCCTGTTGGTGCCACTCGTCCGCCCCTGCGTCCGCCAGTCCGCCCTGAGATTGCTTCGGCCCCTTCGCTTCGCTCAGGGGGCCTCGCAATGACAGAACTTGTCGCCCGTCGCCTCTCGCCTGTCGCCTGATGTTGTCGCCCCCCCGCTCGTCAGCCTGCATACGCCGACTCCACGATCGGGGCCTCGGCCATGACCGGTTCCCGCCCTCCCCAGAGAATCCTGATCCACTCACGCGCCGACGAGATCACCACCGCCAGCACGATCAGGACGAAGGTAGCCTGCGACCACGGCGTTGAGGTGATCGTTGAAGATGAGCCGGGCGCCACGGGCCGCCTCCATGGTTCCGTTGGCGATTTCGATCTCAAGCGCGCGCGCGTCCGCCAGGAATCCGAGCCGCCGTTCGGGCGAGAAGATCTTCTGATAGCTGGCGGTCAGGGTAATCGTGAGCAGCCAGGCGAGCGGCGCCAGCGTCACCCAGACATGGCGCGCCTTGCGGTACTTGATGATGAGCGTGGTGCCGACACACAGAGCGACTGCTGCGAGGAGCTGGTTGCTGATGCCAAACAGGGGCCACAGGGAATTGATGCCGCCCAGCGGGTCCAGCACGCCCTGAACCAGGAAGTACCCCCAGGCGAGGGCCACCACCGCCGAGGCCAGAATGCAGCTGGGATACCACGACGTCCGACCCAACGGGGCCCAGACGTGACCGGCCAGCTCCTGCAGCATGAAGCGCCCGACGCGGGTCCCGGCATCGATGGTCGTGAGGATGAACAGCGCCTCGAACATGATGGCGAAATGGTACCAGAGCGCCAGCAGGTGCGCGCCAAAGGCGCCGCTGAACAGGGTGGCCATGCCCACGGCCAGCGACGGCGCCCCGCCGGTGCGTCCCAGCAGCGTGGTTTCGCCGACCGACCGGGCCAGTTGCTCGATGGCCTCCGGGGTCACCATGAACCCCCATCCGCGGATGGTCTCCGCTGCGGCCTGCGCGGTCCCGCCGAGGCTCCCGAGCGGCACGTTGATCGCGAAGTAGATGCCGGGATCGAGCACCGCCGCCGCGCACATCGCCATCACCGCGACGAACGACTCCATGAGCATCCCGCCGTAACCGATGAGTCGGGCGTCCTGTTCCTGCCGCACCATCTTCGGGGTGGTCCCCGAGGCGACGAGCGCGTGGAACCCGCTGATTGCGCCGCAGGCGATCGTGATGAAGGCAAAGGGAAACAGCTTCCCGGCGAACACCGGTCCGGTCCCATCGATGAACCGGGTGAGCGGCGGCAGGAGCAGCGGCGGCATTTCAAGCAGAATCGTGACGGCGAGCAGGACGATGGTTCCGATCTTCATGAAGGTGCTGAGGTAGTCGCGCGGCGCGAGCAGCATCCACACCGGCAGCACGCTGGCGATGAAGCCGTAGAGCACCAGCGCGATCGCGATCGCCACCGGCGCCCAGGTGAACAGCGGCGCCAGGGTCGGCGACGCCGCGACCTGCTGGCCCCCAACCAGGGCCGCGAGCAGCAGCACCACGCCCATGACGGTGGCTTCGCCGGTCCGCCCCGGGCGCCAGACCCGCATCCAGAAGCCCATCAGGAACGCGATCGGGATGGTGCAGGCGATGGTGAACAATCCCCACGGGCTCCCCCGCAGCGCATTGACGACCACGAGCGCGAGGACCGCCAGCAGGATGATCATGATCGCGAGAATCGCGAGCATCGCGGCGATGCCGGTGAACGGGCCGATCTCCTCCTTGGCCATCTGGCCGAGCGACTTGCCATCCCGCCGCATCGAGCCGATCAGGATGATGAAGTCCTGCACCGCCCCGGCGAGCACCACGCCGATGATGATCCAGATCGTTCCCGGCAGGTAGCCGAACTGTGCGGCCAGCACCGGACCGATCAGCGGCCCTGCCCCCGAGATCGCCGCGAAGTGGTGCCCGAAGAGGACCCACCGCGTTGTGGGCACGTAGTCGCGACCGTTGTTGAGTCGTTCGGCTGGAGTCGCCCGCCGGTTGGTCAAGCCAAAGACGCCTTCGGCGATGAAGCGACTGTAGAAACGATAGGCGATCAGGTAGGTGCAGACCGCCGCGAGTACCAGCCAGGCGGCGCTCACCGGTTCACCCCGCGCGAGGGCGAGCATGCCCCAGCCGGCGGCACCGGCGAGGGCGATGAGAATCCAGAGGGCAGATTTCATGGTGGGGCTAATCTACGGCCCCATCGCTCTCCTTGCCCCCCCCTCTGCCCGCCCGTACTTTGACCCGCTATGCCGACGTTTTACGAGGGGTTCGGGAGCGGTTCCTGGGAACCGGAGGCGGAGCATTCGGGGACGACACTCGAACAGCCGCTGCCGGTGCTCGTCACCGCCGGATTCCGCGGGAAGGTGGCGGTCGTCACTGGCGGCGCGACCGGCCTGGGTCGCTGCATCGCGATGGAATTTGCCCGGCTGGGATGCCGAGTGGCGTTCTGTTTCGTGGATCTCCCGGGCCGCGATGTTGGTGAACAGGCGATGCTCACCGAGACGGCCTGTACCGCGATGGGTGCCGAAGTGTTTGCGGCCCGCTGCGACGTACGGGACCGGGGCTCGGTGGAGCGCTTCCTCGCCGACGTGATGCAGCGTTTCGGCACCATCCACTTCCTCGTCAACAACGCCGGTATCGCGATTGACGGGGCCCTGTGGCGCATGTCCGACGAGGCCTGGCGGGAGGTGCTGGACACCAATGTGACCGGCGCATTCAACTGCATCCGGGGCGTATCACCCATCTATCGCAAGCAACACTACGGCAAGATCGTCAGCGTGAGCGCACATCAGGCGAGTCGGCCTGGCTTCGGCGTGTCCAACTACGCCGCGAGCAAGGCCGCGCTCGAGGGGCTGACGCGGTCGGCCGCGGTCGAGCTCGGCCCCGCGAATGTCAACGTCAACGCCGTCGCGCCCGGGTTCATTCGCACCGAACGGATGATGATGCTCCCCCGCGAAGTGGTCGAGCGGGCCCAGAAACACAGTGTGCTCGGCAGGGTGGCGGAGCCGGAGGATGTGGCGCACGTCATCACCTTCCTCTGTTCTGATGAGGCGCGGCATGTGACCGGCCAGACCATCGTGGTGGACGGAGGGCTGTCGCTGGAGTAACGGCGTCTGGCCCGGGCGTCCTGTTCCCCGTTCCCCGCTCCCCGTTTAGTTTCCCCCCCGTGCAAACCCGACCCCATATCTGGCTCTGCGTGGCGGCCCTTGCTGCCCTCGCCTGTGGAAAAGCGCAGTCCAAGCCAGCCCCAGCACCAGATCCAGGTATCGCGCCGCCCCCGCGGGAGCCGGTCAAGCCATTTGCCACCGCCGTCTTCGCCGGGCAGTCGATTGCTGTCACCCCCCTCACACTCGTCGTCGCAGTCGATACGCTGAATCAGGTCCCACCCTTCGGGGATCGGGCCGCGACGCTCCTCTGGGCGGATTCGATGGTTGCGACGCTGCTGACCGAGCGCGGGCCAGACGTGAAGTGGGTGTTGCCGCCGGAGCTCCGGAAGATCGCCCGGCGCGCACCGAGCGTCGCTCCCGATCCCGATCGCATGGGTCAATCGTTGCTCCGGGAGAAGTCGGTCGAGACGGTGCCAGATCCGCTGCGGGGAAGACTCCGATCGTTGACGGCCCTGGTCGATGGACGCTACGTCTTTGTCCCGGCCTCGCTCACCCTCCTGCCCGAGCCTTCCGGTCTCGTCCGGGCCGAGCTCTGGCTGGCGCTGGTGGATTCCCGTACCGGCAAAGTGGTGTGGCGCACGCTCACATGGGCGGAAGGCTCGACCCTCTCCCGCGCGCTCAGGGCTGCCTTGGAAAACGCCCTGCGACCCTGACGGGGACCCGATGACCTACCACGTGACGCTGATTCCGGGCGACGGAATTGGTCCCGAAATCACCGCCGAGACGGTCAAGGTGCTGGAGGCGACGGGTCTCACCTGGGATTGGGATGAGCAACTGGCCGGCGTCGCCGCCGTTGATGCGACCGGTACACCGCTCCCCGACGCAACCATCGAGAGCATCCGACACCGTAAGCTGGCCCTCAAGGGGCCACTTACCACGCCCGTGGGCACCGGGTTTCGCTCGGTGAACGTTCAGCTCCGTCGGGAATTCGAGCTTTTCGCCAACATCCGTCCGGCGCGGTCCTTCGTCCCGGGCGGTCGTTTCAGCGACGTGGATATCGTCCTGGTGCGCGAGAATCTCGAGGGGCTCTACGTTGGTGTGGAGCACTTCATCGCAATTGGAGGTGACCCCCGGGCCGTGGCGGAGTCCATCGCCATCGTCACCCGGGCGGGCTGCGAACGGATCATCCGTTATGCCTTTGAGTATGCCATCCGCCACGCGCGGCGGAAGGTCACCATCGTCCACAAGGCGAACATCCTCAAGATGGTGAGCGGTCTCTTTCTTGAAGTGGGCCAGCGGATCGCCAAGGAATACGAGGGGCGGATTGAGTCAAACGACATGATCGTGGACAACTGCGCCATGCAGCTGGTCATGAAGCCGGATCAATTCGACGTCATGGTGACCACCAACATGTTCGGCGACATTCTGAGCGATGAGGTCTCGGGGCTGGTCGGGGGGCTCGGGCTCGCCCCCGGG
Source organism: uncultured Gemmatimonadales bacterium (assembly GCA_963748035.1). Lineage (GTDB taxonomy): Bacteria > Gemmatimonadota > Gemmatimonadetes > Gemmatimonadales > GWC2-71-9 > JADJOM01. The sequence continues at coordinate 143,076 of CAVVHO010000001.1, forward strand.
GCCAATATTGGGACCCACGCCTCCATCTTCGAGGCGGTGCACGGCAGCGCGCCCGACATCGCGGGCAAAGGCGTCGCCAACCCTGCCGCCCAGATGCTCGCGGCCGCCATGATGCTCGACCATCTGGGTGAACTCGATAAGGGCAACCGGGTGCGGAGCGCGATCGAGAAGACCATCGTCGAAGACAACGTCCGCACCAAGGATCTGGGTGGCCCCGCCTCCACCCGTGAGTTCGGGGATGCTGTCGTCAAGCGGGTGGGGTGAAGTTCCCTGCGCCCGCTGTGGCGCACGGGTCAGCGGGCTGGGATGGGGAGAGATGTGCCCGGCCTGCCGGACCGAGCGGGCCCGACGTGCAAACCGCCTCGCCAGACGCATCTCTCTGCCGGCAACCCTGCTCGTCGGTCTGTATGTCGCGCTGAAACTGCCGCCCTCACTGCCGTGGGCTCGGTTCTACGGGCTCCTGGCGGTGGTCGTGACCTATATCGTCGTCCGCAAGGTGGTCCAGCGGGTTGCCATCGAGTTTCTGCCTCGCTGATGTGCCTTGCACCGGGAGAATAGATATGTCGAAGACCAGTCGGTTGGGCGGTTGGGCGATTAGGCCGTTAGGCGGTTGGACGGTTAGGCGGTTGGGCGATTGGGGGACTCGGCGGCACCTGATGCTTCTCGCCTTCTCACTTCTCACTTCTTTCTTCTCACCACTCACCGCCCAGACCAGCCTCACCATCTACAACGACGGCCGGACCTTGGTCCGGTGGACCGTTCCGCTGGACCTGGCCAAGGGGCAATCCAGCCAGGTGGCTGTCACCGGACCAACGGATCCCGGCACCATCTTCTCGCTGGACCCAGACATCACCATCCTGAGCGGCGCCTACGACGGGGGCGTGGACGAGTTGAGCGCGCTACGTCGCTCCGTGGGCAGGCGGCTCGTCTTTCGGAACGGCAAGGACACGGTCAGCGCGACCGTCATCGCCTCGGACCCGGTTCGGTATAAGCTGGCGGACGGCAGCGTGACCTTTCAGCCGCCCGGCACCCCGCAATACCCCGCCGATGTCGTCACCACCGATCCGCGGTACGAACTGACGCTCACCGCCACCAAGGGGCGAAAGGGACTCCCGCTCGGCTACTTCGCCGCGGGCGCGGCATGGTCGGCGAGCTACCAGGTGATCCTCGGCGAGACCGGCAGCGCCCGGGTAGTGGGCCAGGCCGTGGTGAACGGCGGACCGCTCCGCATCAAGGAAGCGGAGATCCAGCTGCTCGCCGGCCAGGTGAATGTGGTCGTATCACCACGCGAGTACGGTCCCCGCGCGGAAGGGATGCTGGTCGCCAAGGCAATGGACGAAGCCCGCGCGATGCCGTCAGAGCAGAAGGTGGGCGAGTTCCACCTGTATACGCTTCCCGGTATCTGGTCGCTCGAGCCGGGTATCGTCCGGACCATCGCGCTCTTCCAGCCAACTCAGGCCAAGGTCACCAAGAGCTTCGAGCTGCGCGGCCGCATTCCGTACTGGGGCGGGCTGCCGCAGAACGGAACCGAGGAAGAGGTTCCCGTGAGCGTGCTGTACACCGTGTCGCGAGCCCGAAAGACCGATCTGGGCGATCGGCCCCTCCCCGGCGGCGTCGTTCGACTCTTCGATCCTGACAGTGCCGGCAGGCTCCAGCTGGTTGGCGAGGCTGCGATCAATCACTCGGCGGCAGGAGAGGATCTGCGGCTGGATGCCGGGACGGCCTTTGACCTGACGGCCAAGCGGATTCAGACCAGCTACAGCACTCGCCGCGACAGCCTCGCTCCGGGTGGCGGGTGGCGGACCATCGCGACCGCGGACTACAAAGTCACGGTCGACAACGGGGCGGATCAGGCTGTTACCGTCACAGTTCTGGAAGAACGTGGCGGGGAATGGAGTATCGTCTCGAGCAGCGCGAAGCCGGTGAAGCTCTCCTCGACTCGCACATCCTTTCTGCTGCCAGTGCCGGCGAAGGGCAAGGCGACGCTCACTTACCGGGTCCGGGTCATCTGGTGAGCGAAGTCGTCGTCGCTCATATCTCGGATATTCACTTCGGCGGGCGGGCAGACCCGCCACAGTTGGTCGCGCTGGCGGATGCACTTCCCACCCTGTCGCCACGCGTCATCGTGGTTTCCGGCGACCTGACCCAGCGGTCGCGGCACGGAGAGTTTCAGGCTACCGAGTGGTTCCTCAGGCGTCTTGCCGAGTTCGCGCCGGTCTATGTCGTCCCAGGCAACCATGATGTGCAATGGTGGCGAAGCCCGTTCGGCGTGTTAGGGCACCAGGTGAAGTATTCGAAGTACAATAGATACTTCGGAGATCACCGCTGTCCGGCGCTCGAGCTGGATGACCTGATCGTGGCGGGGATGTGCTCGGCGCACGGCGTCGCCTTTGGGTCGTTGACCCACAATCCCAACGACCTCGCGGTGATCGGGCATCTCCCGGCCGCGGAGGTCCACCGAGTGCGCGAGCGGTTCGCCACGACCGCCCCCGAGAAGGTGCGGATCGCCGTCCTGCACCACAACGTCCTCCCGGGTGTCATCTCGCGTCGATGGGGTCTTGCCCGTCCACATGCCGCCCAGGCTGCGCTGCTCACGCTCGAGGCCGATGCCGTTCTCTGCGGGCACGATCACACCGAAGGGGCGGGCCAGATCGCGGGCCGGCTCGCGGTGAGCACCGCCGGAACCCACTCGCTCCGTACCCGTGGCGGCCGACCATCCGCGTTCAACCTGGTCCGGATCGACGAGAGTCGAGTCCAGATCGAACACCATGTGTACGTGCGTGAGCAACACACATTCCGCCGCGGTGACACGGCCGCCTTCGCGAGAGTTCGTGGTGCAGCTGCTTCTGTGGGGTGATTCCGGGGAACAGGGAACGGGGAAAGGGGAACGGGGAACAGCCTTAACTCTGATCCCGAGCTCCTCGGGACCGTCTGACCGTCTGACCGTCGGACCGTCGGACCGTCAACTGATTGCGCGACTCACCGCCCTTGGCCTCCCCCAATTCTCCCGGATCGAGACTCATCGCAATCAACAGGTCATGGTGTCCTGGGTTCCGGGACAGTGGCTCCGGGTTCATGAAGGGCTACGGCGAGGCGCCTGACTCGGTGCTCGAGGCCATCGTCCGCTGTGTGAGGCCGGGCACCAGGCGGGCGACACGGCTCGCCGCACGCCAGGTCTTCCTCGCGTTCCCCGCCGAGGAACACGCGCCTTCCCAGAAGCGGCCCGCCAAACAGCGGCAAGTCTCTGCTCGCGATTCTGAAATCGTGGCGGAGCTCGAGCGACTGCACGGCGAGCTGAATCACCGGCATTTTGGGGGACTCCTCGGTCGAATCCCCATCTGGCTCTCCGGCCGGATGCGCAGCCGGCTGGGCGAGCTTCGGTTGGACCGGCGCACCGGCCAGGCCGTCGCGATCGGTATCAGCCGGCGTCACCTCAAGCGGGACGGCTGGTCCGGTGTGCGCGAGACGCTGCTCCACGAGATGGTGCATCAGTGGCAGGCCGAATCCGGCCTCCCGGTGGATCATCGGGGCGAATTCCGCCGCAAGGCTCGTGAGGTAGGAATTGTAGCGAGGGCAGTGAGGGTGGACTGACTGAGGGGCTATCGGCTATCGGCTATCGGCTATCGGCTATCAGCTATCGGCTGTATTGTGAGGAAGGACGGCCGTCAGCCGTCCGCCGTCCGATTGTCGGACCGCCTTGACCGCCTTGACCGCCTTGACCGCCCTGACCGTCGTCCCGTTCTCCCGTTCTCCCGTTCTCCCGTTCCCCCGTTCCCCGTTCCCCGAAATGTCTCCCTTCACTGGCGTCGATTTCTACAACCTCGAGAGCCTCCTGTCCGAGGAGGAGCGCGCGGTGCGCGATACCGTCCGGGCCTGGGTAGATGACCAGCTGATGCCGGTGATCGGGAGCTGTTACATCGAGGGGCGCTTTCCCAAAGAACTGATTCCCGGCCTGGCTGAGTTAGGCGTGCTCGGTGCCAACCTGCCGGAGGCGTACGGTTGTGCCGGGCTCAACAGCGTCGCCTATGGCCTGATCATGCAGGAGTTGGAGCGCGGCGACAGCGGGATCCGCTCCTTTGCCTCGGTGCAGGGGGCCTTGGTGATGTACCCCATCTATGCCTTCGGGTCGGAGGACCAGCGCCAACGGTGGTTGCCACCGATGGCGGCGGGGAAGGAGATCGGCTGCTTCGGCCTGACCGAGCCGGACTTCGGCTCGAATCCGGCCGGAATGATCACCACCGCACGGGAAACGCCGGAGGGGTGGGTCCTCAACGGGGCCAAGATGTGGATCACCAACGGCAGTCAGGCCACGGTCGCCGTTATCTGGGCCAAGACCGGAGACCTCAAGGATCCGAAATCGGTGCGCGGTTTCATCGTTCCCACGGGCACCCGCGGGTTCTCGGCCCGGGATCAGAAAGGCAAGCTCTCGCTCCGGGCCTCGGACACGAGTGAGCTGATCCTGGAGGACGTCAAGCTCCCGAAGGACGCCGTGCTGCCCAAATCAGGCGGACTCAAGAGTCCGCTCATGTGCCTGACGCAGGCGCGCTACGGAATCTCCTGGGGGGCGGTCGGGGCGGCCATGGCCTGTTACGACGAAGCGCTTCGATACGCGGGCAACCGGGTGATGTTCGATCGCCCGATCGCGCAGACCCAGATCCAGCAGGTACGGCTGGCCGACATGCTCACCGAGATCACCAAGGCCCAGTTGCTGGTGTTGCAGCTCGGACGTCTCAAGGACTTGGGGAACATGACGCCCGCACAGGTCTCGCTTGCCAAGCGGAACAATGTGGACATGGCCTGCAACTGCGCCCGGGAGGCGCGGCGGCTCCTGGGCGCGAACGGCATCCTGGTCGAATACCACTCGATGCGGCACCTGGCCAACCTGGAGTCGGTGTATACGTATGAGGGTACTCACGACATGCACTCCTTGATCCTCGGTGAGAGTGTTACGGGGTTGCCGGCGTATTAGTGTAGATGTGACCCAGGCCATTGCCGGATATCAGCCCTTGCCATAGCCTCGAGGCGGGTCGTTTGACTGAGCCGGATTCCCGTGATCAATCCCCGTTGAACCAACCGCCACTGCCGGTTCCCCTGGTTCTGGCACAGCGCTACGCCATGGAGCGGGAGCTCGGGCGTGGTGGGATGGCCACGGTCTACCTGGCCCGCGACCTCCGCCACGGGCGCGATGTAGCGGTGAAGGTGCTCAAGGTCGAAGGCGGCCCCGCCGATGGATCCCCCCGGTTTCTGCACGAAATCCAGATCGCCGCCCGGCTGGCCCACCCCAACATTCTCCCGCTCCACGACTCCGGTGAGTCGGATGGTCTCCTGTACTACGTCATGCCGTTCGTGCCGGGCGAGTCCCTGCGGCAGCGACTTGAGCGCGAGGGAGCGCTGCCGGTGACTGACGCCCTGACGATCGCTTGGGAGGTCGCGGGGGCGCTCGCCTACGCTCATAGTCATGGCGTCATCCATCGTGATATCAAGCCGGAGAACATTCTGTTCATCGCCGGCCACGCGGTGGTTGCCGATTTCGGGATCGCCCGCGCGATCAGCGCCGGGGGCTGGAACGAGAGTCAGCTGGGCACAGGGACGGTCGGCACGCCGACCTACATGAGTCCGGAGCAGGCCAGCGGCGCCTCTCGCGTGGATGGCCGGAGCGATGTGTACAGCCTGGGCTGTGTGCTCTATGAAATGCTCGCCGGTGAGCCACCCTTCCGCGGCTCCACGCCAGAGGAGTTGGTGGTGCAGCACATCGAAGCGGAACCACTCCCGGTGCAGGCTCGCCGGCCGACCTTGCCTGCGGAGTTGCAGGCCGCCGTAGGCAAGGCACTGGCCAAGCATCCCGCGGATCGCTATCCGACGGCGCAGCAGTTCGGCGAGACCCTTGCGGAGTTGCTGTCCCACCAACGGCAGGAGCGAGTCACTCCCACTGCGCCGGCCGCGGCGGCCACGGTTTCCACCACGGTCAAGCGCTGGGCGCTGCCCGCGCTCGCCGCCGGGGCGATTGTGTACGCCTTGACCATGCCGCCGATCACCGGGGGCGCCAGTACGGATCCGGATCTCTACCTGGTGGCCCCGTTCGCTCACCAGGCTAACGTCTCGGCGCCACTCCTCTCGGGCGACCAATGTGCCCGTCTGCTGCACCAGGCGTTGACCCGCTGGGAGGATGTGGCCCTGGTGGACCCGAGGTGGCTGGCCGACCGCCTTGCACAGCTCGGTCACGAGCCCACCCTCGATGATCTGGCTCGCTTGGCCCGCACCGCCCACGCGGGCCGGCTGCTTTCCGGTGAGGTCTTTCAGGTCGGCGACTCGGTCCACGTCCGGGGCGTCCTCTACGACGCGAGCCGGAGCAGCAGCCGGATGATTCGCGAATACAACATCACCCTGGTTGGGACGCTGGCGGATGCGGAACGGAAGTTCTCTGCTCTCGCCGATACCCTGCTGCTCCCGCGGGCGCACACGCCGATGGCCGCCGGTGGGGTGTTAGGCACCCTGACCATTGCTGCGTGGCGGGCCTATGACGCGGGCCATGTAGCCCTGGCCGGGTGGGACCTGCCAGAGGCGGCGAAGCAATTCGGCCTCGCGCTCGAGAAGGATCCGGGGTACGGGCTCGCCCATGCGTGGCTTGCACAGACCCTCGCGTGGCAGGGCGAACCGGCAGAGGTGTGGCGCGAGCATGTACTGGCCGGGCTGGGAGCGACGCTTCCCCTGCAACCGCGCGAGCGCGAATGGGTCCTGGCCCTCGCCGCCCTTGCCGAATCACGCTTTCAGGAGGCGTGCGATCGCTACAGCAGGATGATCACGCGGGACAGCCTGGACTTCCGGGCGTGGTACGGCCGGGCGGAGTGTCAGGCGAAGGACCCGCTGGTGCTGGCCGATGCGAAGAGCCCGACAGGATGGCGGTTCCAGACCAGCTATCAGGCTGCCATCCGGGACTATCAGCACGCACTCACCCTTGTGCCCTCCAGCCATCTCGCCTTTCGAGGCGCAGCCTTCTCCCGGTTGAGTGAGATGTTTTTCACCGAACCGAACATGCTCCGCCGCGGTACCAAGGGACGTGACCTGCGGGCTTTCGATTTCGCCGCCTACGCATCGCTCGACCATGATACGCTGGCATTTCATCCGCAGGAGTTTGCAGCCGTAACCCGGGCACGTCCCCGGAACACCATCACGCCGAACCTCGGTCCGGCCGTGGCGATGAGCCGACGGGCCGTGCTTCAGGTGACCACGGAATGGGTTCGGGCGTTTCCGAAGAGCGCGGAGGCGTTGGCCAGTCACGGGCTCGCCCTGGAAGTTGCCGGCGAGCTCACGGACGGGGGGACCAGCACCGATTCGGCCCAACTCATGTTCCGGAAGGCCCGCGCGGCCGCCAGCGATCAATCACTGCAAGTCCAGTTGGCCAGTGCGGAACTCAGGATTCTGGTGAAGCGGGGGCAGTACGATCGGGCCGAGCGGCTCGCTGACTCGCTGCTCGCCGCGAGTCCCTCGCCCAGCGCGAAGGACGCTCCCTACCTCGCCGCGGCGGCGGTCCTCCGCGGCCGGGGAGCGCTCGCCGCATCACTGGCCCGTCGGGCGGCACCCACCGAATACTTCTGGGGTCCGGATGGCCAGGTACTCTCGGTTCCGCTGCCACTCCGAGAGACCGCGCTCGCGCTGGAGGTCTACGCCGCCCTTGGTGGGCCGACCGACAGTGTAATGGAGCTTCAGCGCCGTGCCCGCCGGCAACTCGAGACCCTGGTGGGACAACGGGGCCGGCAGGACCTGGGCATGGCGCTCTTCGACCGAAGCTATGCCATGCTCTATCCGGCGGAGGGCATGCTCCCTGTCATCCCGGCGCACGTCCCGGCAGACTACCTCCTGGAGCTGCAGCAGCTGGTGGCGAAGCGACAGGGGAGCGAGGCCCGACAGCTCCTCGCCGAGATCCGTGGCCGGCGCCGCGACCTGAGCGCGGGCGACGTGTCGCTCGAAGCCTCGCTGCAGGAGTATCAGATCGAATTGGCGATCGGGGACTCCACCGCCGCGATCGCGGGGCTGGATGCGGTGCTTTCCTCTATCCCGACGCTGGGGTCAGACCTGCTCGGCCGAGTCGCGCCCACAGCCGCACTGGTCCGCACCATGGCGCTCCGAGCCCGCCTGGCGGGTCGGCAAGGGGATGCAAAGACCGCGAAGAAGTACGCGGGCACCGTTGCCCGACTCTGGGAGCATGCCGATCGCGGCCTCGCTCCAGTGGTCGTCGAGATGCGCCGGATCAGCGCCACCCCGTCTCGATAAGCCGTTATTCGCCCCTTGTCCCGTCCGGGAGGACCTGTGCTGACTCCTCGCTTGCACCCCGCCGCCTTCCTGCTGCTCGCTACGGCGCCGTTTGTGGTCCTCGCATGTGCTCCCGCACCACCCTCGGGACCAGGTCGGGCGCTGCCGCCGAAGCCGGAGCAGGTTGTGCTTGGTGACGGAGGGCAGGTGGACCGGAACAAGGTGCTGGAGGCGGGCCGGAAGCAGGAGTACGATGACAATCCGGGCGCCTCGGACCAGGACGTCCTGGACGACGGCGTCATCGCCGTCATCGAGCCCCAGGTCGGCGCCTATGGAATCGACACCTTGATGCTGGCTCAGGGCGTTGTCGTTGCCCGGTTCAAAGACCTCGGCGATACGCCGCTCGAACGGTTGAGCCTCGTCCCCAGGCTCACTACCTTCTGGTACATCTATAGGAAAGAGGGTAAGCTCTTCTCCGCCTATGTGGTGGACTCCCCCGACTCCAAGTGGGACCAGTACGACATCCCGACAATGCTGCATCCTCCAAAGACGCGGTGGTGGCAGTCGATCGCTCAGTGGCAGATGCCGGACGTGCTGCGAGGAGATGACAAGAAGGGGCTTGGGGCCGGCTTGGCCCAAGGCGGATTGCCCTGGGTGACCTGCACCGACTTGGGGTGCTGCAAGCCCGCTCGCTGAGAATCCCCTTCCGCTCCACCTTCCCGAGGGCCCGCGTGTGACGCGCGGGCCCTTGGCGCGTATTATCCCGCGTCATGGCAGAGACCCACCAGCCTCCCGAGACCAGTGCGCCAGCGGGCTCGACCGAGCTAAGTCAAAGTGCTGAATTGCGTTGCCAAGGCTGGTATGAACTCTATGGCAAGGCGGTATACAGCTACGTCCGGTTCCACTTGCCCTCCGCTGATATCGCGGAGGATGTCACGGCCGACACTTTCCTTAAGGCTTTCCGGGCGGCGGACCGATTCGACGAAACGAAAGGCCACCCCCGGACCTGGATCTTCCGGATCGCGCAGAACACCCTGCGGGATCACCTCCGCCGCTCGCGGCTCAGGCGTCACGTCCCGCTTACCAACATGCGCGATCTCGCGGTCGAGGCACCGTCGCCCGAGGAGCGCCTGTTGTGGGAAGAGCAGGTTTCCCGGCTCCTGGCCAGCGTGGCCGAGTTGAGCCCCAAGGACCGCGAGATCATCAGTCTGCGCTACGGCAGTGGGCTCGAGACGGCAGAGGTTGCAGAGGTCCTGGGAGTGCGTGAAGCCGTAGTCCGAACCCGCTTGTGGCGGGCGCTGCATCGCCTGCGGGCGATCATGGAAGTAGAGGAAGAATGAGGAAGACGCCGGACGACCTGAAGGACCTCGACCGGCTGCTGCAGTCCGTGCAGTTCCAGCCGCGGGAATCACTCGGGGCCGAAGTCGTGGGCCGGTGGCATCGAGGGGAACAAATCTGGGAGAACCGTACCGACGCCGTGCGACGGGTGTTCGGTCTCGTGGGAATCGTTCTGTTGCTGGGGCTGGGACTGTTCGTCTTCTGGCTGTTCGCTCTCCGCCCCGCAGGCGCGTTCACGGTGGATCGCTGTTGCCAGGACCTCGACGGCGGCGGCGATGCGGACGACGGGCTGGTGGTGGTGTCCCGTCACGGGACCACGGTAAAGCGCCTGGCGATCTACGAAGATCGCGACGCGAGCCGGAGCTACACTCCCGGTGATACGATCCGATTCGAACGGTCGGGGCAGATGGCGCTTTCGGCCCCGCTCGGCGAAGGGGCGAGGACCGTGGAGTTCTGTTGCCTCGACTACGATGGGGGAGGTCCCAGCGATGACGCACTCGTCGTGGTGGGTGTCCCCCCCAATCAGATAAGCATGGCCGCTATTTACGAGCGTTTCTCCCCAATAGGACAGCCCGTGCAGCTCCGGTAGCAGGCCGCGTCACGGTCACCGACGATACGGTGCCTGGTTCTCTCCCCAACCCCGATGCCAATGTACCGACTCTCTCCGTCCGGCCTGTTGCTGGTCGCCGTGATCGCTGCTCCGCTTGCCGCGCAAACGCCTGACAGCACCCGCAAGGACACGACCGTGGTGGAGCTGCCGGCAATCGAAGTTGTCGGGTCTATTCTCACGCCGACTGGTCCCCGGGTCGGATCTGGTATCCCGGCGAGGACGACGATTCTGACTCGCACTCAAATCGAGGCCAGCGAACCCCGGAACCTGACCGATCTGCTGGTGAGTCAACCCGGGATCTCAGCCTATGACGATCTCGGCGCCAGCAATAAGATGTCGCTCTCTTCCCGTGGTTTCTTCGCTTCGCCGGTCGTGGGACTGCCGCAGGGAATTTCGGTTTTCCTTGACGGCATCCGCCAGAATGAGCCCGACGCGGCCCAGGTCAATTTCGATCTGCTGCCGATGGAGCACGTGACCAGGGTGGAGCTGCTCTCGGGCACTGCCTCCCTGTTGGGCCGGAACTCCCTCGGCGGTGCGGTGAACCTGGTCACGAATACCGGCGGTGGGCCTACGCGGGGCGAGCTCGAGGTATCCGGAGGCAATTACAAGACCTTCGGGAGCGACGCCTCCATCGCCGGATCGCTGGGCCAGGGCAAATGGAGCTACTACGCGGGCGGTGGCTACGACCGCGAGGACGGCTGGCGCCAGCTCACCGGGGCGGAGCAGTACAACGGGTTCTTCAACCTTGGTCGGCTCAGCGAGAAGTGGGGGGTGCGGCTGCAGGGCTACGGGGCCAAGTCCCGGGCGGAAACCGCGGGCTCCCTTCCCGAGACCGTCTTTGATACCCGTCCGGATTCAAATCTGAGTTCGGGAGATTTCGAGGACCTCAACAACCTGCAGCTGGCCGTCAGTGGGTACGCCCGCTCCACGCGCGGCCAGTTCTCGGCGTCGGCGTACGTCCGCCGGCATCATGCCGAGCGCTTCAACGTCAACCAGCAAGCCGATCCCGACAACCTGGGCTTGTCTCGCAATCGGATAGTCGGTGGGACGCTGGACTATCGCTGGGAGCAGCCGTTAGGCAGTGCAAGGGTTGGCTTCCGGATCGGTGCCGAGGGCTCATCCGCCCGCACGGAAGTGGAGCTCTTCGCCGATTCGACCAAGTTCAGCGGCCCCACGGTGCGAACCACCTTCGTGAAGGCCCCTACATGGGATGTTGCCGGGTACGCGCTGGGCGATCTGACCACGGGCAGGGTGACGTTCTCAGCGGGGGCGCGCTACGACTATGTCCGGGTTCCCTTCCACAATCAGCTTGATCCCACGCGGGATACCGTCAGCACCTATAAGCGCCTGAGCCCCAAGGGAGGTGTCAGCGTCGACCTCGGCAAGGGGCTCACTATGTACGGATCAATTGGCGCGGCCTTCCGCGCTCCAGCCGTCATCGAATTGGCGTGTGCCGACGAAGCGGAACCCTGCCCGCTACCCTTCGCCTTGGGCGACGATCCACCGATCAAGGCGGTCAAGGCGACGACCTTCGAGGTTGGCGGCCAGCTGATCGCAGGGCAGGCAATCCTCGCCGCCTCGGTTTACCGCACCAACGTGCGCGACGACATCTTCCTCTCCGCCTCCGACTCCGCCCCCTCGGGGTCCACCATCGAAGGCTTCTTCAGCAACCTCGACAAGACCCGCCGGGAAGGCGTGGAGCTGTCGGCCCAGGTCTTCCTGAATGGGGGGCACTCCCTCTACGCAAACTACGCCTACACCCAGGCAACCTTCCAGAGTGAAGGGGACATCTTCAGTATCCGGGAGGATTTTGGCGGGTCGAATCAGGTTGAGCCTGGCGACCAGATGCCGCTGGTCCCCAGTCATCAAGTCAAGTTCGGTGGGTCATTTCGGTTGCCGTCCGGGTTCTTCACCGGAGCGGATGGACGTCTCATCGGCTCGCAATACCTCCGCGGCGACGAAGCCAACGAGGAGCCGAAGCTGGGCGGATATTTCGTCGCCGATGCCCGGCTCGGATGGCGGGGGCATGGATGGGAGATCACCGCCGTCGCCAACAACCTGTTTCAGAACAAGTATGCCACCTTCGGCACCTTCAACGTCAATCAGGGCGGTGGCGGCGTGCTGGAGCGATTCCTGACGCCGGGGTTCCGTCGAGTGGTTCGCCTGATCATACGCCGCAGCTTTGGCGGCAGCGACCAGGACTGAGTGGCCCGACCGCTGTCCTGACCTCCAGCGGGCGGCCGGCGCGAGGGGCAGAGGCGAAGCCTCTGCCTCTTGTGCTTTCCTGAGAGGAGCCGCCGTCCGGTCGCTGTTGGCAGCATTCGTCCGGCCCGCTAGTTTCTGGGCGCGGCTGAGTGGGGATAGGATTCGAGGAGCCGCCGACATTCCCAGAGTGACATCCGTTTCCGTTAGTCATCTACCGCGAGGTCGCTGAGTGCGTATTGCGGTCTGTCTCAAGCGCGTCCCCGATACCACGGCCAAGATTGTCATCGCCGGCGACGGCAAATCGATAGACGAGAATGGGGTGAAGTTCGTCCCCAATCCCTATGACGAGTACGCGCTGGAAGAGGCGCTCAAGCTGAAAGAAGCCGCCGGTGCCGGCGAAACGGTGGTCTATTGTCTCGGGGGGGATTCAGCCCAGGAGACGATCCGCACGGCGCTCGCCATGGGCATCGATCGCGGAGTCCTGCTGCAGAGCGCCCCTTCGACGGACGGGCTGGAGGTCGCGCACGCCCTCGCGGCCGAGCTCAAGAGCGCCGGCTTCGACCTCATTCTGTTCGGCAAGCTGGCAGTGGACGACTACAACCATCAGGTCGGCGCGATGGTAGCCGAGCTGCTGGAACTGCCCTGCGTGACGTCGGTCGCTCATCTCACGGTGGCGAACGGGGGTTTGGAGGCGGAGCGAGAGATCGAGGGAGGCATTGAGGTGGTGGCTGCCGCGCTGCCGGCAGTGCTCACCTGCGACAAAGGGCTCAACAACCCGCGGCTTCCCTCGCTCAAGGGCATCATGGCGGCCAAGAAGAAGCCGCTGGAGCTGAAGCCCGTCAGCCTGGGGCAGGGGACCCTGACGACTCTCGGCCTTTCGCTCCCGCCGGAAAGAAAGGCGGGCCAGATCGTCGGTGAAGGGCCCGATGCAGTTCCCGCCCTGGTCAGGCTGCTCCGCGAAGAAGCGAAGGTGATCTGATGGCCATGGTTCTCGCCGTTCTGGAGCAACGCGAGGGTACTCTCCGCAAGGTGTCCCAGGAAGTCGTCTCCGCGGCCCGGCGACTCGGTGACGCGCTGGGTGGGAGTGTCGATGCGCTGGTCTGTTCGAGCGGCCCCGTCAGCGGAGTTGGAGATCTGGGGCGTTTTGGCGCCGACCGAGTGTTGAGCGCCATGCACGCCGATTTCAAATTCTATCACCCAGATGGTAACGCCGCCGCAATTGTTGATGCGGGGAAGAGCGCCGTCGCAATTGTCTTCGCCGCGACCGCGACAGGCCGGGATCTGGCGCCGCGTGTTGCCGCGAAGCTCGGGGTCGGCCTCGCGACCGATGTGACCGAAATCGGCGTCGAGCATGGAAAGGTCGTCGTGACTCGTCCGGTGTATGCCGGGAAAGCGCTCCAGCGGGTTCGGCTCGAAGCGAGTCCGGCGATCGTATCTATCCGACCGAACACCATCCAGGCTGTCGAAACCGCGAAGGCTGGAACCCCCGCGACCTTGGCCGTCCCCACGTTCACAACCCGGGTCACCGTGAAGGCGATCAAGGCGCCTGCGACGGCGGCGCTGGACGTGGCGGAAGCGCCGGTCGTCATCTCGGGAGGCAGGGGGCTTCGGGAACCAGAGCATTTCAAACTTCTCGAGGAGCTGGCCGCGGCCTTCGGCAACGCGGCCGTGGGGGCGAGTCGGGCGGTCGTGGATGCCGGCTGGCGCGACCATGGCGCGCAGGTGGGCCAAACCGGCAAGACCGTGAGCCCGAGTCTGTACATCGCGATCGGCATCTCGGGGGCCATTCAGCATCTGGCAGGCATGCGCACGGCCAAGACGATCGTCGCGATCAACCGCGACAAGGACGCAGCGATCTTCAAGGTGGCCGACTACGGCATCGTCGGAGATCTGTTTGAAGTCGTGCCACGGCTCACGGCGGAGATACGGAAGTTGCGGGAAGGGTAGGGCTGGCTACATGCGACATCAGCAGGCGACAGGCGACAGGCGATAGGCGACAGGCGACAAACGGCATCCATGTCGCCTGTCGCCTCTCGCCTGTCGCCTATTAGAATCCCTCAATCAACGATCCCCCAATCCACATGACTGACATAGCCTTACGCCATGCTCCGCTTGACTCAAGATCAATCGATTATTATCTATATATCTTATTCGTGGGGACTTGGGATGGCCCGACTGGGTGCGGGGCAGTTCGAACGAATTGGCAAGGCGCTGGCCGACTATCGGCGCTTCGAGGTGTTGGAGGCTATCGCCGCGCGGGAAGAAATTTCCTGTAAGGCGCTCGTTGAGCGCTTCCCCATCAGCCAAGCGACTGTCTCGCATCATCTGAAGGAGTTGTACACGGCGGGCTTGGTGGGAGTGCGTCGGGAAGGCCAGTCCCGCTATTACCGGGCTCGTCCCGATGTGCTGGTGGAGTACCTCCGTCAGTTGGATCGCCGGATCAGTCGAGGTCGGATTTCCGCTTAATCGGTGGGTATTGGGAACTTCGGGAGCAGTATGGCGTTTTCTGGCAGGATATATCCGATGGAACACAAGCACTTTTTGAGAAGGAAATTGACATGACGACGGCAACGACCCTGGTGGTTACCGATGCGACCTTTGCCGCCGAGGTCGAGCAGGGCAAGGGGTTGGCGGTGGTCGACTTCTGGGCGGAGTGGTGCGGGCCCTGCCGGGCAATCGCTCCGGTTATCGAAAAGCTGGGAGAGGACTACCGGGGCAAGGTGAAGGTTCTCAAGCTCGATACCGATCAGAATCCGGCGACGATGACGCAGTTCAATGTCCGATCGATTCCCACGATCCTGTTCTTCAAGGACGGGCAGCTGGTGGACCGGGTGATCGGCGCGGACCCGCGGTTGCGCAACGTGCTGGATGAGAAGATCGCTCGGCTGACAGCTTAACTGCGGGGAACGGGGAACGGGGGAACGGGATTGCTAATTGCTGATTGCTGATTGCCAATTGAACAGCATGCAGCACTATGGTTCCCCCGTTCTCCCGTTCTCCCGTTCTCCCGTTCTCCCGTTCCCCGTTCCCCGTTCTCCCGTTCCCCATTCCTCAGTCGTCCTTGGCCGCAGCAACGAGCGCTTCGATTCGTTTGACTCCCTCGACCACGAAGTTCTCCTCCGGCCCATAGGAGAGCCGGACGTATTGCCTGAACCGGGAAGGGCGGCCGCTTCGCCGCTTCCCCGGGTTGATGTCGAAGAATTCCCCAGGCACGCAGATCACCTTCTCTTTGAGCGCAGCCCGGAAGAAGGACATGCCATCGTTGAGACCGGCGGGCAAGTCCGAGACATCGGCCCAGCAGTAGAAGGTGCCATCGGGGTCGAGGTCGAGCCGCATGCCAGCGGACTCCAGCCCGGCCTTCATGATCCGCTTCTTTTCCAGAAACGCCTTGCGAATCGCCGCCGTCTCCGCCAGCACCACTTCCGGTGCGAGCAGTCGGACGGCCGATCGCTGCAGCGGCTTGCTGCCGCCCCCATCTAGGAAGGACCCGGTGCTCGAGACGGCGTCGATCACCGCCCGCGGCCCGACAATCCAGGTGCAACGCCATCCCGGGTAGCGCCAGCCCTTTGTCAGGCCATCGAAAATGATGATCGGGTCCTTGTCCACATCCTCGACGAACTCGGCGGCGGAGAGCATCGAGCGGTCTTCCGACCAGACGTAGTGAGAGTAGAACTCGTCCAGCAGCAACGAACACTGCAGGTCGCGCGCGGTCTTGACCCAGGCCTCGAGCTCCCCATCGCGAATGACCTTGCCGGTAGGGTTATTGGGGTTGGACAGCAGCACAGCCGATAGTCCGCGCCCGGTGATCTCCCGTTGGAGATCCTCCACCGGGAAGTGATAGCCGCGAGCGGGGTCCAGCAGAATCGGAATCGCGGTGAAGAGCTTGAAGATGTCCAGCAATTCCTCGTAGGCGGTGTAATCGGGCAGGAAGTGCCCGAGGTTGATCTCTCCCAGCGCGGCCACGGCGCGCGTCAGCGAGGCACGCCCGCCGCCGCAGATGCACACATTCCGCTCGGTGTACTGCGACGTCTTTCCCTGCCGGTAGAGGGCGTTGTACAGCGCCGCCACTGCTTGCCGCAGTTCCGGAATGCCTGGAACCGGCGCGTACTCCTGATCCGTGAGGCTGACGGGGACGGTCTCTACTCGGGGTGGGGCGCCGGGAAGCGGCCCGGTCTCCGGCATGCCCTGACCCAGGTTGCACCACTCCGGATGGCCATAGCGGTAGCCGTGGCGGGAGGCCTCCGCCATGACGTAGATGACGCCGGTGAAGGGAACCGGTCGGAAGCCCGGAATCTGGGGAACGTGCATCGTTCGATCGGCATTTCCTGACGCCCGCGCCTATGGCACGTTCGCCACGCATGTGTGGAACCGGATTCTGATCAGGCCCGCGGGAGCCTTGCGGCCCCCACTCGGGGTAAGCCACTCGCACCCGGTATGTACTTGAAACATAACGGGTTGCGCAACCACGCTAGGCTGTTGCCGCTGGCGGGGCCCCCGACCCCCGCCTCTGGCACTAACCTTCCGTTCTTCCACTTCGGAGGCGCCCTTCGCAGGCGCCCCTCCCTCAGGCCGCGTCTTCTGTCCTCAGCATCCGCGCGCGATCCCGGTGCCAGCCGGACGCGCGCGTGGAGGACGGAAGGCGCGGCGCCTATATTCTGCGACCCTCTCGCCGCTGAACGGAGCAGCCCGCCGTGACTTCGATTGTTCCTCGCCGGTATCAGCGCGCGCTACCCCTCGACCAGCTCATTCTTGCTCGACCGCCGAGTGCCGAGGCGCTCGAGATGGACGTGCTGTTTGTAGGGGCGGGACCCGCCGGCCTCGCCGGCGCGATCGAGCTCGCCAACCTGGTTCGTCGCGAACAGGCGTCTGGCAGTGGCGTGGCTGACCTCAACATCGGAGTACTTGAGAAGGCGGGGAGTCTGGGGGAGCACAACCTCTCAGGCGCGGTGGTTAACCCTCGAGCGCTGCGGGAGCTGTTTCCGGAACTCAAGGACTCGGACTTTCCTTTTCGTCAGGCGGTAGGCAAGGAGAGTGTCTACTTCCTCTCGGAGGGCGGTTCGGTCCCGATGCCTACGCCCCCGACCATGCAGAACCATGGCTTCTATTCCGCGTCGATCTGCGAGATCGTCCGCTGGCTCGGGGAACGGGCCGAGGGCTTGAGTGTGAACCTGTTCCCCGGCTTCCCAGCCGAAGCCCTTCTGGTCGAGGGGCAGGCCGTGAAGGGCGTGCGGACAACCGCCACGGGCCTGGGCCGCGACGGCCAGCCCACGGCCAACTACCAGGAACCTACGGAGATCACGGCGAAGATCACCGTCTTGACCGAGGGGACCCGGGGTACACTGGGGCAAGCTTGGCTCGAGTGGCAAGGGGTTCGGTCTGACAACCCGCAGATCTTCGCGCTCGGTGTGAAGGAAGTCTGGCGGGTCAGGCAGCCGTTGGACCGGGTGATTCACACCTTGGGATGGCCGCTGCCCACGACTGCATTTGGTGGCAGCTTTTTCTATCCGCTCGGACCCGACCTCGTCGCGCTCGGCCTGGTCGTGGGGCTCGACTACCGGGAGGCGGCGCTCGATCCGCACACGCTCCTCCAGCGGCTCAAGCTGCATCCACTGATTCGGCCGCACCTCGCTGGTGGGGAGCTGGTCGAATGGGGGGCCAAGACTATTCCCGAGGGTGGCTTCTACGCCCTCCCGGCGCGGCGGTCGGGAGCTGGCCTCATGCTGGCAGGCGATACCGCCGGCTTCGTGGATGTCCCGTCGCTCAAGGGCATCCACTACGCCATGCAGTCGGGGATGTACGCAGCGCGCGCCGCCTTCCAGGCTCTCAAAGCCGACGATGTTTCCGCGGGGGGCCTGGCCACATACGACCGGCTGGTGAATGAAAGCTACATCGTTCAGGATCTCTATCGCACGCGCAACATGCGGCTCGCGTTCAAGGATGGTTTAGTCCGTGGTGGCGTGAAGGCCGGCCTCATGACCCTCACCGCTGGCCGCTTCCCCGGAGGGAGGATCTCGACTCACGAGGATGCCGAGTCGCCACGCACGCCCAGCCACCACCCGCCGAGCCATCGAGCCGCCGAGTCGCCGGATGGCGTCCTCACCTTCAGCAAAGTGGACGCCGTCTTCAAGTCCGGCAACGCGACCCGGGACACTATTCCGCAGCACTTGCTGGTGGGGGACGGGATCTCGGGGGACGTCGCCGAGTTCTACAGTCATCTGTGTCCCGCTGGTGTGTACGAGCGGGTGGGCAACGAACTCCGCGTAAACGCGCCGAACTGCATCGACTGTAAGGCCACCGACGTTCTTGGGCCTCGCTGGACGCCGCGTGAAGGTGGCAGCGGGCCAAAGTATCGGGTGATGTGATGGCTCAAGGCTTCAACCTCTCCCGGCGTCGCTCGAAGGCCATTACTGAGGCGCTCGGTGTCGGGTCCCAGCGGGAGACGCTGTCCTGGCGGAGCGTGCTGACGCGGCCAGATCCGCTGCAGATCGACGCGGGTGCTGAGGGTGAGCTGATCGTCGCTCGAGTGCGCACGGTGCTCATCCTCTTCCTGTTGCCCATCCCCACCATCAATCTGCTGCTTGATCCCTTCGTGGCCGGTGGTGTCATTGGGCTCGTCACCTGCCTCGTTGCCCTGACCCTCGCGCTCGGCGTGCAGCGGGCCCTGCGCCAGGATTTTTATCGTCCCTGGCTGGGCTTCGCGACGAGCCTCCTTGACGTAACGCTGGTGAGCGTGGGGCTCGCCGCGTTTCTGCCCCTGCACGAACCGATCACCACCGTCAACAGCCGTCTGTTGTTCGAGGTGTACTTCATCGCCATCGGCGCGACCGCTCTCCGCTACGATGCCCGGGTCAGCGTTGCGGCCGGATGCGCCGCGATCTTTCAGTACCTGGCGCTGGTCCTGTATGCCCATACGACCTACGACCTGTTCGACCCCGCGCTGGATGCGCACGGCTACGGCACCTTCGATTGGGCAACCCAGGTATCGCGCCTGCTGCTGCTCGGCACGGCAACCCTGCTCGCGGCGGCGATCGTAATCCGGAGCCAGCGCTTGCGGCGCCAGTCGTGGAGCGATCGGCTCACCGGCCTTCCCAATCGAGGCTATCTCGATGAGCGGATGCAGGCCGAGCTGTCGCGGGCCCGGCGCTACAGCGAGCCAGTGGCGCTTGCGATGATCGACGTGGACCATTTCAAACGCTTCAACGACACTTGGGGTCACGCCGCCGGCGACGTCGCGCTGCGGCTGGTCGCACGCGCCATCCTCGCCGCAACGCGGCAAAGCGATCTGGTCGTGCGCTACGGTGGCGAGGAGTTCGTCGCGCTCTTTCCCGGGATGGACTCCGCTGCCGCCACCGCACGGGTGGAAGAAATTCGTCGCACTGTCGAGGGGCTGCCGTGCCCCATTCCCAGGCGCCCGGAGGTCGCGCGGGTCACGATCAGCATAGGACTCGCCAGTTACGGCTATGACGGCACCCAGGCCGAAGACCTGCTGGACCATGCCGATGCGAGGCTATTTCAGGCCAAGGAGTCCGGGCGGAACCGAGTGGTGGGTCCACCGCCTGAGGCCCGGAATGGCGAGCCCCGTTCACGCCCCAGCGGGAAATTCGACACGGAGTCGTAACGCACTGCGCATAAAGAACTTGTAGTGGGTGATCCACCGCACCGCCCGCCACCTGCTTCGACCCCAGATTATCAGCCTGCCGAGTCCCACGCCGCACCCCTCCAACTCGCCGCCGCGCGCGATCGCCATGCCCGACGTTGTACAACGGTTCGATGTTGGCCATGCGGCGAACTAGTCTCGCCCTCCTCGCGACGGTCTTTGCCGCCTGCGCGCCACCCGTGCCCTTGGAGATTGGCGGCACGGGGGGCCCAAGCGGCAACCTGAGCGTGGAAGTGACCGGGCTTCCCTCGGGAACCGGCGGCCGAGTGAGGGTGGACGGCCCCGGTGGATACAGCCAGGGCCTCGCCGGCAGCGCTCAGCTCAGCGGCCTCCTGGTCGGCGCCTACCGGATCACCGCGGAGTACGTGAATTCCCAGGACCTGACCTGGATCGCCCAGCCGACACCGGACAGTGTGTTCGTCAATGCCGGCGTGACGGCGACCGTCGCCGTCAGCTACACTGGCCGTCCGCTGACTTCGCTGAACCTGCGACTGCTTGGTGCCCAGTTGATGCAGAGTACCCAGCGCGCGGATGGCTCGGTTCCGATGGTGGCCAACCGCGACGCGCTGCTCCGGGTGTTCGTGGTGGCCGACGGTCCCAATGGTCAGACGCCGGTGGTACGCGTTCGCCTGTTCAGCGGGGGCACCCCGGTGGACTCGCTCGATGTCACCAATCCGGCGCCGGGCGTGCCCCTGACCGCGGACAGCACGGTGCTTGGCGGCTCGTGGAACGCGCTGATCCCCGCGGCGCGAATCAGCGCCGGGCTTTCGTATCAGGTGCAACTGGATCCGGACGACTCGATTTCGGAGACCAACGAGGCTGACAACCACTGGCCCAGCTCGACCGGTCAACAGGCCATCACCGTGCAGGCGGTGCCCCCGCTCAACGTGCGCTTCATCCCGGTGCGGCAGTCGGTGAACGGGTTGACGGGGAATATCACGGCCGCCAATCAGGCGGCCATCATCGAAACCACCCGGCGGATCTACCCGCTGTCCACGGTGAACGTCGCCCTGCACGCTCTCTACACCACCCATGCTCCTGCGCTGGACCCGAACGATACCAGTGGAGCCTGGGGACAGATCCTCAACGAGACCAGCGCGCTCCAGGCTGCCGAGGGAAGCAGCGAGAACTACGTGAGCGTCGTGTCCACCAGCTACGGCAGTGGCATTGCCGGTCTCGGTTGGATTGGCGCGCCGGCGGCGGTGGCCTGGGACAAGCCCGGCAGCGCACCCGGCGTCGTCGCGCACGAGCTGGGACACAACTTCGGGCGCTACCATGCACCGTGCGGCAATCCGGCCAATCCGGATCTCAACTTCCCCTACTCCGGTGGGTTCATTGGGACTTGGGGAATCGATTTGACGGCGCAGTCGCTCAAGGCGCCGACCGCGATCCGCGACCTCATGAGCTACTGCCATCCGGAGTGGATCAGCGACTACACCTACATGGGCGTGCTGGCATTTCGGGGCAGCGGCGCCGGATCCCCCGGCCAGCCTGCTCCAGGCCTGCTCGTCTGGGGACGCATCCTCCCCGACCGACTGGTGCTGGAGCCCGGGTTTGCGGTGAACGCGCCGGCACACCTCCCGCCGCGCGCCGGCCCGAACCAGCTGGATGGTTTGGACGTCAACGGCCAGCGAATCTTCTCGTTCACCTTTGAGGGCACGGTAGTGCAGGATGTTCCGAGCGGGGACGAACGGCAGTTCGCCTTCGTGGTGCCGCTTTCTCAGGCGGACCTCGGTCGGGTCGCCAGTCTCAGGCTGGTGGGGGGTGGAATGACCGCCCTCCGAGTCCCGGCCGCCGGCCTGAGTACCCTCATGGACTCCACAACGGTCAGTGCTTCCCTAGTCGACGGTGAGACCGAGGTCCGTTGGGACCCTGTCTATCCGTTGGCTGTCATCCGCGATGCGACCACGGGGGAGATCCTGTCGCTCGGGCGCGATGGCACCGCTCGGGTACCTGGCGCTGCCGACGGCGTGCGGGTTGTTTTGTCGGACGGGGTTTCAAGCAGGCCCGGAGTTACGCTTCGCCCAGCACCTTGATAATCACCCGCTTCCGCCGCTGGCCGTCCCACTCCCCATAAAAGATCCGTTGCCATGGGCCGAGATCGAGCGCCCCACTTGTGACCGGAACGATCACCTCGTGCCCGATAGTAAGGCTCCGCAGGTGGGCTGCGGCGTTGTCCTCCCCGGTCTCGTTGTGACGGTAGCGCGCCGGTTCCCACGGGGCGATGGTGTGCTCCAACCAGGTCAGGATATCGTCCCATAGCCCGGATTCGTGGTCGTTCACGAATACCGAGGCGCTGATGTGCATGGCCGAGACGAGGACGTAGCCCTCCCGGATGCCACTGGTCTTGACCTCGGTGGCGACCTGGTCGGTCACGTCGATGATTTCTTGCCGTCTCTTCGTCTGGAACCAGAGGTAGTGGGTGTGCACCATCAGCCGTGATCTCCCTTGTTGCGGGGTGTTGAATGGACCCGCGCGAGGTCCTTCAGGAACCTGAGAAGGATCGCCCGGTCGGGTCGTTTCTACCGGTGGGGTCGGGCGGTGTTGCGCCCAAGCATCAGGTGGCTCAGACCCCGAGGTAGTCTCTAACCCGCCGGATGCGTATTCTAAAAGGAGAGATCTCAGGGTTTCGTTACATCCTCGGGAGAGCATGGCCACGCAAGCTGCTGTCTGCCCCCAATGTGGACACCAGGTCGCCACCGGCGCGCGGTTCTGTCAGAACTGCGGGACGGACGTGTCTCAAGAGCAGGCCCAGCTCGCGACGATGTCTTGGAACACACCGGGGCGTAAGACCGCCCAGGAAACCGCACTCGAAATGCTCCGGGAAGAGACCCTCGGGGAATACGAGATTCTCGGCGAGCTGGGCCGCGGCGGCATGGCCACCGTGTACCTGGCGCACGACATCGCCCTCGACCGCCGTGTCGCCATCAAGGTGATGTCGCCGGCGCTGATGGACGAAGGGCTCGCTGAGCGGTTCCGGCGCGAAGCGCGCACCTCGGCCTCGCTCAACCATCCCCACATCATCCCGATCTACGCGGTCCGTGAGCGGAGCAACCTGCTCTACTTCGTGATGAAGTTCGTGGCAGGCCAGTCGCTTGATCCCATCATCAAGACCATGGGCCAGCTGCCGATCCCCATGGCACAGGTGATTCTGGCCCAGGCGGCCAGCGCCCTTGGCTACGGTCATCGTCGGGGCGTCATCCACCGGGATGTAAAACCTGCCAACATCATGCTGGACGAAGACGGCTGGGTGGTGATGACCGACTTCGGCATCGCCAAGGTCCCTACCGCCACGGGCCTGACGATGACCGGGGTAACCGTGGGCACGCCGGCCTATATGAGTCCGGAGCAGTGTCTGGGGCACGAAGTGACCGGTGCCTCCGATCAGTACTCTCTCGGAGTGGTCGCATACGAGATGCTCGTGGGACGGAAGCCGTTCACCGCCAGCACCGCGATGGCGATGATGTATGCCCATTTCAACGAGGAAGCCAAGCCGCTCCGCGAAATCCGGCCGGAAATTCCACCGGAGCTGGAAGCCAGCGTGATGCGCATGATGGCCAAGGACCCGGCGCACCGGTGGCCCAAGATCGACGACGCCATCAGCGCGCCCCAGTTGAGGCCGGATGACCCCACCCGGCAGCAACTGATCTCGCTGGTATCGACGAGCCCCAATGCGACCATGGCGGCGGCCATCAGCACGCCGACCAGCCCGGTGCCCCCGGTCCGCAAGAGCACAGCGGCGAGGACGACCCCACTCACTCCGGTTGTGCCGCCGCCGGAGCCTGTGGAGGGATCTTCCAGCGTCCCGGCCCATGTGAGCGACGCTCCGAGCCCAACGGTGGCTGCGTCTACCGCCGGTCCCCGTCTGACGGCGAGTCCGACGAGCCCTACAACCCCGCTGGCGACGGCGACGGGGAAGCGATCCACCAAGGTGTTCGGCGCCCCGGCAACGCCTCGGTGGCCGGCGTGGTTTCCCTGGGCAGCCGCCGGACTCGTGGCGGTGATCGTCGGCGTGCTGATCTTCAAGCCGAGTTCGCGGAACGGAAAAGGAGTGGAGACTGGCGGGAATGTGGTGACCCCCAATCCCGGCGGTGGCGATAGCGACCCTTCGAAACCATCGGGCGGGACACCGTCCGGCCCCGCGGGTGGGAACGTTACGAACCCGTCGACACCCGAGGGGAATCCCCCGACGCCACCCGAGAATCCTCCGCGACCGGCAACCACCGTCGCGCGCATCTCGCTCCGCCCGGCGCGGCTCACACTCGATGCGGGCAAGACCGGCACAGTGGAGGCCCAACTTCAAGCTGCCGATGGCTCCGCGATTGCCGATCGGTCAGGGGTCAAGTGGAGCAGCTCTGCGCCCGGGGTGGCCGCGGTCGACGATGCCGGTGTGATCACTGGGGTTGCCGCGGGGCGAGCCCGAGTCACCGCCGTGGCGGGTGAGAAGCGCGCCAGCACCGACGTCACTGTTCGCCCTGGAGCCGTTGCGCCCCCGCCGGTGAATGCTGCCGCTGTCGCATCGGTCGTGGTGGAGCCCGACGCCCCGACCATTTCGGTTGGACGGTCGATGACGCTGGAGGCGAGGCTCAAGGACGCCCGTGGCGGGCTGCTCACCGGCAAGCAGGTGAACTGGAGCTCGTCCGATCCGGGAGTGGTCTCCGTGTCGCCGTTGGGGCAGGTGCAGGGCCGCGCGCTCGGCAGTGCCGTCGTGACGGCAAGCGCGGACGGAAAGTCGGCGACAACGACGGTCAAGGTGATCGCCCTGCCCGTCGCTGTCGTCAAGATCAACACCCCGCCTGAGCTCAAGCCGGGACAGACCTTCCAACTGGTCGCGACGGCACAGGACGCCGATGAGAACCCGCTCGCCGACCGAAAGGCGGCGACGTGGACGAGCAGCGAGACCCGGGTCGCGACGGTGAACGGGACGGGTCTCGTCACCGCCCTGGCTCCAGGAACGGCTACAGTCGCGGCGACGATTGAAGGCCGCAGTGGGGCGGCCACGATTACGGTTGGGAGTACAGCGCCCGACCCGGCCACTGAACAGGCGCGTGCGGCCCAGGAGATCAATGCCCAGCTCGATGCGTTCGTGGCAGCACTCAACAGTCTCGACCTCTCCAAGCTCAAGAACGCCTATCCCGGGATGTCGCCAGGCGATGAGGAGGGGTGGCGCAAGCTGATGACCAGTCCCAAGCCGGAGCGGTTGAGGGCAACCCGCGATCCTGTGCAGGTGCCGCGAGTCACTGGGGACGCGGTGGAGGTGCCCTTCAAGCTCCACATGCGCCCGGAGTACGCCGGAGCGCGGGCGCCCAATCTAGATATTTCCTACTCGGCGCGCTTCCAGCAGGAAGATGGCAAGTGGCGACTGAGAGAACTGCAGCGGAAATAGGCGGGCACTCGAAGCCGCAGTCCGGTTTGACAAGGCCGCCTACAGGCCTACATTGACCTTCCGATCCCCAACAGGAAGCCGCGCGATGAACCTCCGCATGTCAGCGGGCTTGGCCGCAACGATTGTCGGCGCCCTTCTCGCGGTCCAGAGTTGCAGCGACAGCTGCCCCAACTGTCCGGGTTCTCCGGCCAGACTGGTGATCTCCCCCGATTCCTCCTCTGTCCTCCCCGGAGATACGATTTTCCTGGGAGTCGAAGTGCTGGATGCGGACGGTCATCTCCTGGCCGGCCATGTCAAGGACGTACAGTGGCAATCGCTCAACGGGTTCGCTACGGTAAACGATTCGGGCCGAGTCGCGGCTGTGTCTCAGGGGGTGGACAGCATCGTCGCTACATTGGGCGGCCTGGTTGATACGAGCAGAATACGGGTGGTGACCAACCCCACCTTCGCAGCCCACATCTACCCCATCCTCACGCCGACGTGCGGCATCGGTGGGTGCCACGTGACGCCCGGCCCGCCGCCCACGCTCAATGCCGCAACGGCCGCGGCATTCACTCAGTTAACGACGGTGGCCAACAACTATCTGACGGCTGGGGACACAACAGTCGGCAAAATGCTCTTTCGGCTGCGGGGCGACACGACGGCCAAAATGCCCCCTCAGGAGCAGCTCAGCACGCTCGATCCTGCCGCGTACCATCTCATCGCGGTCTGGATTGCCCAAGGTGCCGCACCCTGATTGCGGCTGACCCAACAAGAAAAGAGCCGCCCGCCGGTGTCCTTCCCGGCGGGCGGCTTTGCGTGAAAAACCTGGTTGAGCCCTAGAAGTTGTACTCCGCCCCGGCTGTCCACACCACGTTGCCGCGCATCCCGCCAGAATTGAGCGGGATGACCGCATTGGTGATCAGGGTAACTCCCGACTTGGTCAGGAACTTGAATCCGAGCGAGCCGTCCAGGATGTTATCAGGGCGGGTCGGGAGGTTGGTCGGCCTCACCTGACGACGGCTGGGGGAGGTGAAAGTAACAAGGCCCGGCAGCGAGAGCTGGCTCCTGTTCGCCTGCCACTGACCGATCACGTCGACCGCCAGTGTGGCCCAGGAGGCCATCAGCTGATCGAATCCGGCGGTCGTGAGCACGGCATCAGTCAGCGACTTGCCTGATCGATAGAGGTAACCGGCATTCAGATGGGGCGAGAAGTTGCCGTAGCGAGCCGAGGCGATCCCCAGCACCCGCAGCGCGAACTCGCCGGATCCCAGAAAGTCCTTCTCATCCCCGGTCGGAAACCGCGCCTCGGTGAGGATGCCAAGTCCGCGGTCAGGTTTTCCCAGATTCACCTTGACCCGCGCGGCGATATCGCCGATTCCGGTCGCCGTCCCGTTCACCCCGGCCCCGGCGGCGAGCACCTGGTTGGCGGCGGTGCCAAAGAAGTGCGGGCTGGGCTGGGCGAAGGCGACGATGCGGGCGATGCTGCCTCCGGAGAGGTCCGCGCGGACCAATGGGACCGCCACCCCGACGTCAATCCGGTTGGAAAGTCCGTAGGTCAGGTTCAGCGCCGCAACCTGAAGGTTGAGGTCAATCGAGGTATTCACTTCGATCACATCGTTCTCGAAAGTCGGGCTCCCCAGGGCGCTGTCGAGCGGCAAAGGACCGCCGCCGGGGCAGGCAGCGCCGGGGTCGGGCGGCGCACCAGTCGCCCGACAAATGTTTTGATGGGTGAACGTGAAGGCAACATTGTTGAGGGGCACGCCACGCACGGAGGTAAAGTGGACCCCGGTGACGTTCACACCCATTAGGAAACGGCCGCGACCGAGCGTCTGCACCCGCTCGCCGAAGATCGGCCCCGCCGAACTCGACGTCGGCACCGGGGCCCCGCCGACGATGTTGAACGTGATGCCGCTGGTCCCGGTGCTGAGCGGCACGTTCGAGACACCGATGGCGATCGCGCCGGCGAGGAAGTCGAGCAGGTTCTGGGTGCCGGACTGGGTGGAGCCGATGTAGTGGGCCCCGTGTTCCGTCGCGCTCACCGAGGCGCTGAGGCATAGGGCCTCGTCGCAGTCTCCGAACTTGAACAGGCCGGGAATCAGGCCCTTGAGCCCGGATTGGGCCGAGGCGGGTGAGGCGGCGAGGCTGGCGAGCAAGAGCATCCGAGCCGCACGGGCGAGCGACATAGGCACCTGGGCAGGAGGGTGTGCGGATATGATACGGGTGCTTCGGGGAGGGAGCAAGCGGGTGGCCGCCGGGCTGCTACCGGAGTAACTCCTCCAGCCTGACCGCCACATCAGTCTTGTCATCCCGGTACTTCACGATGACCGGGGCATACAGGGATATCCGCTTCGCGCTGCCTGGACCGGTGGTCACCGCCCTGCTGCCGGGCACCACAACCGCGTCCGCCGGGATCTCCAGCGGGCGATCGCCGTCACGGCGGTAGGTCGTGTCCTTCACCAGATCGAATACAACGGTACCGCCGGTAAGAATGGTGCCCGGGGCGAGGATCGCGCGCTCCCGCACAATGGCCCCCTCGTACACGCCGCAGTTACCGCCGACCAGCACGTCATCCTCGATTATCACCGGCATGGCGCCGACAGGTTCGAGCACGCCGCCGATCTGGGCACCCGCGGAGAGGTGTACCCGCTTCCCGATTTGGGCGCAGGAACCGACCAGGGCGTGACTGTCGATCATGGTGCCCTCGTCGACATGGGCGCCGGCGTTGATGAACGCCGGTGGCAGCACGACTGTGCCGGCGGCCACGTACGCGCCATCCCGGATCGAGGTCCCGCCGGGCACGATGCGCACGCCATCGGCCAGGCTGAACTGTTTCAAGGGCCAGGTCTCCTTGTCGTAGAACGGGAATGGCGTGCCGCGGCCCATCGGCGTCACCGACCCTATCCGGAAACCGAGGAGGATGCCGGTCTTGACCCAGCCATTCACGACCCAGCGGCCGTCGGCTTGGCGTTCGGCGGCGCGAATCACCCCGGCGTTGAGTCCCGCCTTGAGCCGTTCGAAGGCGCCGAGGGCTGCGGGTTCCTCACCGCTCGGCACGCCGTCGGCGTAGCGCTCGATGGCCGCGATCAGTTCGGTCGTTTTCACCGTGCCACCACCTCCGCCGGCTCCACGCCGGCCGCCTGTAGGGCGGCGAGAAGCGGCGGCCGGCGGTGTTCCGAGAGAGAAACGAGCGGCAGCCGGACCACATCCTGAATTCGGCCCATGGTGGCCAGTGCGGCCTTGACGGGTGCCGGGTTGGTTTCGAGGAAGTTGGCTTCGAGGAGCGGCAACACCTGGTAGAGAATGTCTCGCGCTTCGCCCAGTTGACCGCGCAGACAATGGCGCACCAGTTGACTCATGGCCCGGGGGATTTCGTTGGAGGCCACCGAGATCAAACCGTCGCCGCCGGCCGCGATAATGGCCAATGTCATCCAGTCCTCCCCGGAAAGCACGGCAAAGGTCTCCGGTCGCCCAAGCAGGAGGTGCTGTACCTGCGCCAGATCACCTGAGGATTCCTTGATGCCGACGATATTCGCATGCTCCGCCAACCGAAGCACGGTCTCGGGCTTGAGGTTTACTGCAGTGCGCCCGGGCACATTGTAGAGGCACACCGGCACGGTTGCGGCGTCGGCGATGGCGCTGAAATGGCGGAACAACCCCTCCGGCGTCGGTTTGTTGTAATACGGCGTCGCCGAAAGCAGCCAGGTGATTCCGAGTCCACTCATTCGTCGGGCCTCTTCCACGGCCTGGCGAGTGTCGTTGTGGGTCGCGCCGGCCATTACCGGCACCCGTCCATGGGCAGTTTCCACGACCGTCCTGACGACTAGTTGGCGCTCCTCAATCGAGAGGGTCTGCGCCTCCCCGGTGCTGCCGCAAGGTACGAGAAAATCGATTCCTTCCTCGATCTGCCACTCCACCAACTTTCGAAGGGCCTCGACGTCCACTGTCTCCTGCCGCGTGAACGGCGTCACTAGCGCCGTTCCGCATCCTTTCAGTGCGGTCGTCATGGTTCCTCCCCGAAAAGCATCTGGTCGAATGTGAACACACCTTCCCGTCCCACGATCCATTCGGCTGCGGCGAGCGCGCCAGCAGCGAAGGCCTGCCGCCCCCGCGCGATGTGCTGCAACCGAATGGTTTCGAACGGGGCGTCGTAGACTACTTCGTGGGTGCCGGGGACGTATCCTCCGCGCACGCTGTTGATCGGGAACTCCCGGCTGCTGTCTCCCTCTCGCAGCGCACTGCGCAGGTGGACGGCCGTTCCCGACGGCGCGTCCCGCTTCGCGGCGTGATGGGTTTCGACGATGAAGCTCTCGAAGCCCGAGTGGCTCGCGAGGTTCCGGGCGAGGTCACGCGCGCCGCGGAGGAAGAGTTGAACGCCAATGGAGAAATTGGGGCTGTGGAGCAGGGCAGTGCGGTGGGTGCGTACGGCTCTGGTGACTTCCGGCAGGCGATCGAGCCAGCCGGTAGTCCCGGCAATGGTTGGCATGCGGAGCGCCGCCAGGGCCAGCAGGTTGCCGGCTGCCTCATCCGGGCGAGTGAACTCGATCGCGACATCGGCGCCGGTGAGACGATCCGACCTGATCGCCCCGGCTCCCCGGTTCTCCGCCCCGGTCAGCACTACCTGCACGACGTGCCCGCGCGACGCCGCGAGATCGGCGATTGCGCGGTTCATCTTTCCGTAGCCCACGAGCGCGAGTCGCATAGGATTAGGCGACACGCGACCGGCGACAGCCGACAAAGGCGAAATGCGACCGGGGGACGCGCGCCATGCCAGAGGGCGCGGCCTTTTGGACTGAGGTCGCCACGATCTGTCGCCTGTCGCCTCTCGCCTGTCGCCGTGTGATCATCGCTCCACATATCCCCGAGCCACCAACAGCTCCGCATTCTGGATTGCGGCACCGGCTGCGCCGCGGATGGTGTTGTGCGAGAGCAGCACCAGGCGCAGGTCGAGAAGATTGCAGGATCGGACTCGGCCGACCGTGACGGTCATTCCCGCACCACGATCCAGATCCAGGCGGGACTGGGGGCGATCCGGACGGCGGTCCACCTCGATGGGCCGGGCCGGTGAAGCCGGCAGGCTTGCCACGTCGGCGGGTCCGCGGAAGGACTCGAGCGCCCGTATCGCCTCATCCGGGGTCACGCGCCGGCCGAAACCTGCCGAGACCACCTCGAGGTGACCGTCCACCACGGGGACCCGGTTCGTGTGTGCACTCACCGTCAGCGGGGCATCACTCAGCTGCTCGCCGCTGAGGGTGCCGAGGATCTTCCGGGTTTCCCGCTCCAGCTTCTCCTCTTCGCCACTGATGAAGGGGATGACGTTTCCCAATGCATCGAGCGAGGCTACGCCGGGATAGCCTGCGCCGCTCGCGGCCTGCATGGTGGCAACGAACAGCTTCTCGATGCCGAACGCCTGATGCAGCGGGGCAGCGGCTAGCGCCAGGCCGGCGGTCGAGCAGTTCGGATTCGCGACGATCGCCCCGGTCCAGCGCCGTTCCCGCTGCTGCCGGGCCAGGAGCTTCAGGTGATCCGGGTTCACCTCGGGGATGAGCAAGGGTACATCCGGCTCCATGCGATGGGTCCTGGTGTTCGTGACCACGAACTTCCCCGCGGTGGCGAAAGCCTGCTCGACCTCGCCGGCGATCTCCGCTTCGATCGCGGAGAACGCGATTCGGCCCGGGAGCGAGGCTTCGGCGCGCTGCACGATCATGGCCCCGACGCGGTCGGGTATCGGTGTGGACTCCCGCCAGCGCACGATCTCACCGTAGCGCTTGCCGGCACTCAACTCCGAGGCCGCGACGGCGGCAATCTCGAACCACGGGTGATCGGCCAGCAGTCGGACGAACTTCTGGCCGACGGTACCGGTGGCGCCGAGGATGCTGACGGGGATCTTGGGGGTCACGCGCTTTTCTCCAATTGGGCCGCCAGGGCCGTTAGCCGTCAGCTATTAGCCGTTAGCTAGAAGCACTTGCGTTCTGGTTCGTTGCAAACAGCGTCCCGGGCTGCTAACGGCTAACGGCTGCCAGCCATCAAATCCTTCGCCAGCTTCACGTATAGTGCCGTCCCTTCCAGCAGCTCCGCCTTCGCGATCCGCTCCTCGTCGGTATGGGCAACGCGGATTGTCCCGGGCCCGAGCTGAAAGCCCTGTCCCCAGACGGAATAGAACGGCAGGTCGCTGGCGTAGCCGACTACCGTGGTGTCCCATCCCGCCGGCGTGGGCGCGATGTTCTTGAAGTACGGCAGCTCCGTCGGGAAGGTGACGCTCACTCCGGGCGACGCGCACGCCGCAATCAGGGTCCTCAGCTGTTCCGAGGGTCCCACCAGTCGCATCAGCAACTCGGCCCTCGCGGAGGGTGGCACAACGTTCGGGGCGATGCCACCCTGGAGCACTCCGATGTTGAGCGTGCCGCTCCCGAGCAGTGGATCGGTCGGGAGCGGCAGGCGCCGAATCCGGTCAATAGTATCGAGCAGGGGGAGGATGGCCGAGCGCCCCTCGTCGGGATACCCGGAATGCGCCGCGCGACCACTCGCCTCGAGCACGATCTTGAGCGATCCCTTCTGGCCGACACTCAAGCGGTTCTCCGTCGGCTCGCCGTTGACGAGAAATCGGCCGCGGGGTGCCAGCTCGTGCGCACATTGCGCCCCATCGGAGCCATTTTCCTCGCCCACCACGAACAACAGGCCCACCCTGCGCTCACCGGCCTCGGCGAGCCGCTCGCTCGCCGCCAGCATGGCGGCCGCAAGGCCCTTGGCATCGCAGGTGCCGCGGCCGTGCAGATGTGTCTCATCTTCCCGGAGCGGCATGTAGGGAGGGACACAGTCCAAGTGCGTCGAGAACACCACCTCCGGTGGCTCCCGGTAGGCATAGAGGTTGTCTCGGCCGGGCGTGACCGGCTGCCTGACGACCCGATACCCGAGGCCACCGAGCAGCCCCGCGAGGAGGTTCACCGCCGGGCCTTCCTTCCCCGTCGGGGTCTCAAGGGCCACCAGTTCCCTGGTCAATGCGATCGGGTCGATCAAGCACCCTCCGAAGGGTCACATCGGTCACAAAACAGAAAACCCCGCCACTCAAGCGCGGCGGGGCGTAGAAACCAGTCAGGGGAAAAAGCTAGACTGGCCGTCGCTCGCCGCGCGCGGTCATGGTCTTCTTGGTGCGCTTCGTGATTTCCATCACGGGCGAGGCGGCGTGTGTCATGCGGGTAAGCTAGGAAGGACCCCGGGATCCCACAAGAGGCCGGGCTCATGAGGTCTGCCGGACGATGAAAAGGTTGCAACCTGCCGCGCGCGCGCTCACTCAACCAGTAACGAATGCTCCGCCCGCGGCTTCCGCCCTCCTGGCCGCCTGCTGGCCTTCATCGACCTTCACGAAGTAGAGCAGCACGCCGCCCACCAGGAAGAACAGCACAATGGACAAGATGGCGCTTCGAGAGGAGCCGGTGGAGGCGATCACCTGGGCAAAGACCGCCGGGCCGAAGATTCCCGCGAACTTTTCCACCACGGCAAAGAATCCGAAGAACTCCGCCGACTTCTGCCGCGGAATCAAGCTGGCGAATAGTGAGCGGGATAGCGCCTGTGTTCCGCCCTGGACCACACCCACCAGCATGGCCAGAATCAGGAAATCCCGGCCGGTCTTCATGTTGTAGCCCAGCAGGCTGATGCCGGAATAAACGACCAGGCCGATGAAGATTGATCGCTTGGCTCCGATCTTCTGCGCCAGCCAACCGAAGGCGAATGAGAAGGGAATGCCGACGAACTGGACGATCATGATCGAGGCGATGAGCCAGGTCCGGTCGAGGTTGAGTTCCTCACCGTAGATCGTCGCCATCCGGATGATCGTGCCGATCCCGTCGTTGTAGATCAGGAACGCGATGAGCATCAGGAGGGCCTGGCGGAAGCGACCCAGGTCGCGGAAGGTCGTGCCCAACTGCCGGAACGCACCGCCCAGCGAGAGCTTGCCGGTGCCGGTCGCGGCCGGTTCGCGCACATGGCGGAACAGCGGGATCGAAAACAGGATCCACCACACCGCCACAGATAGAAAGGCGAGTCGGGTCGGCAGGGTCGCTTGCGCCGGAGTCAGGTCAGGGCCGGAGGGGAGGCCGAATGCCCCGGGCTTCATGATCCAGGCGAGATTGAGGCCGAGGAGCAGCCCGCCACCCACATAGCCGAGCGCGTAGCCCGCCGTGGAGACCCGGTCCATTTCGTTCGGCTCCGCGATGTGCGGAAGGAAGGCGTCGTAGAAGACGTAGCTCCCATTCACCGCGATGTTGGCGATGACGAACAGGACCGCCGCGAGGAGCCAGTCGCCGCGCTCGATGAAGAACATGGCGGCGACCGCCGTGACGCCGAGCACGACAAATCCGCCAAGCAGGCGCTTCTTGATTCCCGCGTGGTCGGCGATCGCTCCGAGGATCGGGGCCAGCACAGCGATGAAGGCGAGCGCGAGTGTGGTGGCGAGGGCGTATCGGTAGGTCGCCTCGGACTTCGGCAGGTCGGCCGCGGCCACCGATGAGAAGTAAATCGGAAACACCGCCGTGACGATCGTCGTGACCATGGCGGAGTTGGCCCAGTCGTACATCGCCCAGGCACGGAGTTCCTTGCGGTTCAGGCCGAGCGAGTCAAGCAGGCTCATCGCGATGGGGCTCCATACCAGGCTGCCAGCCGCGCGGCCAGCGCCCGGGGCGCGAGGCGTGTCGACCAGGCCAGCAGGCGGAAGGGGAGGAACGTCAGGACGTGGCAGGCATCGCGCTCGTAGGCGCGGAGCGCGCGCCGCGCCACGCTATCGGGCGATTGCATGATCCACCGTGGTGGCGGGGTCATGTGGTTCGCCTCGAAATAGGACGTGTCAACCGGGCCAGGGGAACAGCAGCAGCAGCGGATGCCGGTGCCCCGGAGGCCAACCCACACGGCTTCGCTCCAGGTGACGACAAACGCCTTGGAGCCGGAGTACACCGGCATCCATTGAAGACCTTGCCAGCCGGCGGTCGAAGCCACGTTGAGGAGCCCGCCGCGCCGGCGCGCGATCATGCCGGGCAGAAGCCGGGCCGACAGGTCCACTAGGGCCTTCACGTTGAGATTGAGAGTTGTGAGATGTCGCTCGGCGGGCAGGTCCTGAAACTTGCCCTGCGGTCCCTCCCCGGCGTTGTTGACGAGGTGATCAACCGTCAATCCGCGATCTTCCAGTTCGCGGACCAGACCTGCACCGGCGTCGGGACCCGTCAGGTCACGCGGCAGGCTGGTCACCGCGATGCCGGAGGTCCGGAGCCGTGCGGCGATGGCCTCCAACGCTGCACCATTCCGGGCCACGAGCACCAGGTTTGCGCCGCGGGCGGCGAGCAGGTCCGCAAACGCTGCCCCGAGCCCCCGTGAGGCACCCGTCACGAGCGCGGTGCTGCCGCGCCAGATGTCGCTCATGGCGCGAATGATCGCCCGGGCGGAGAAATCCCGCCAGCGGATCGTCAGTCGTGCCGCGGTCGGGCCAGGGAGAGCAGCACCGCAGCCGCGAGGATCAGGAGAATGACGGCGAGGGAGAGCAGTGTGGAGATATGTAGCCAGGCTCCCAGCACCATTTTGCCACCGACGAAGAAGAGTATGACGGCAACACCGGGTTTGATGTAATGGAAGCGGTCCATCGCGTCGGCCAGCACGAAGTACAGCGCCCGGAGGCCGAGGATGGCGAACAGGTTGGAGGAGTAGACCACAAAGGGATCTCGGGTGACTGCGAACACCGCCGGTATGCTGTCGATCGCGAAGACCAGGTCGCTCCACTCGACCACCAGCAGCACCAGTAGCAGCGGGGTCCCGACCCAACCGAGCGAACGGCGCCGCACAAAGAAGTGCGGACCATCGTAGGTGTCGGTGATGGGAAAGAAACGGCGGGCCAGCCGGACCAGGGGGTTCCGCTCCGGCTCGATCCGCGCATCGCCGGGCCGGAGCATCCGCAGCCCTGTGAGCATGAGGATGCCGCCGAACACGTAGACGATCCAGCCAAAGCGCGCGAGCAGCAGCGCTCCAGCCGCGATCATCAGTCCACGCATCACCATCGCCCCGAAGATGCCCCACTTGAGCACCCGGGGCTGCAGCGCTCCCGGTACCGCGAAATACTCGAAGATCAGCAGGAACACGAAGAGGTTATCGACGCTGAGCGAGAGCTCGATGAGATATCCGGTGTAATACTCCAGCGCGGTCTGGCGGCCGAGTTCCCACCACAGGAATCCTCCGAACAGGAGGGCCACGGAGACGATCCCGGCGCTCCAGGAGAGGGCCTCGCGGGGCGTCAACGCGTGGGAACGGCGGTTCAGCACGCCCAGGTCCAAGACCAGGAGCGCGCCGATGATGCCTGCGAAGATGAGCCAGACTTGCGGGGAGTGTGTTGTCACTCAGTTCCCGGCTGCCATTGCCTCGAGCCGGGCAATCCTCTCTTCGGTCGGCGGGTGGGTGTTGAACCAGGACATGACGCCACCTCCCATCGCCGCGAGCGGGTTCACCTGCGCCAGGGGCGCCGCGGCTGGAGCGACGTTCATCGGGATCCGCTGGGCAAAGTAGTCCAGCCGACGCAGGGCCTTCGCGAGTGGCATTGGCCGGCCCAGGATCTCGGCGCCGACCCGGTCCGCCTCGAACTCGCGCTGCCGCGAGATCGCGAACTGGATGAGCATCGCGGCGATCGGCGCCAGGATCACCAGCGCCAGCTGGGCCAAGGGATGATGGCCGTCATCGTCGCGCGAGCCTCCGGCAAACATGAGGAGCCAGGGCAAGTTGCCGATCATACCGGCAATGCCCGCCGCGATCGTCGTGGTGAGCATGTCGCGGTTCTTCACGTGGGCCAGTTCGTGCGCAATGACTCCCTCGAGTTCCTCCTGTGGCATGGCTTGGAGAATACCCGTCGTTACCGCGATCACGGCCCGCGCCGGACTCCGCCCGGTGGCGAAGGCGTTCGGCTGCTCGTGTGGCGCAACGGCCACGACCGGCATCGGCAATCCGGCGCGCTGCCGGAGTCGATCGACCATCCGGTACAGTTCGGGCGCCTCCGCCTCGCCCACGATGTGGGCACCGTACATACGGAGCACCAGCTTATCGGAAAAGAAGTACATGAAGAAGTTCATGCCCAGGCCGAGCACTGAGCCGAGTATCAGCCCCTGGCTGCCTCCCAGGAGCTGACCAGCCGCCATGAGCAGCCCGATCAGCCCGGCCATCAGGATTCCAGTTTTCAGATTGTTCATCGGTATGTCTCCAAAAAATGCGAACGAGACCTTCGTCGGGCGGGGAGGCGCGCCATGCGCCTGCCACACCAAGACGAAGGTCTCGCTCTGAGGATGGTCTCTGCCATCGTCCCGGCCGCACCGTGCACAGCAGCCTGATTCTGGTCTGCCGTACAGTCCTGACGATGGGCCGTCCGCCGCGTGGGCGGATAAGCTACTCCCCTTCAGCGCCTCGAAGCTAAGGGCCCCTAAAGGCGGCGTCAACGTGGGCGGGCGGTGCTCTGGACCTCCCCGCTGATCACTCGGACCGGGATCCCGCCGTTCTTGGTTCGAAGGGAATCATGAAAGGCAAGGCCGGTGTGCCGTTCGAGCCGTTCGGCCGGCACGAGCAGCGTCACACGCCAACCTGCCAGCCGCGCTCGCGCCAGCTGTCCCAGTCGGGCGTAGAGATCGCGCAGGTCGCCGCGCTCGCCAACTCGCACGCCGTAAGGTGGATTGCTGACCAGCGCGCCGATGCCCTCCGGTGGCGCCAGTGTGGAAAGCGCCGCCCGTCTGAACTCGATGTCTTCCCCGACCCCGGCCCGGGTCGCGTTCTCCCCTGCCATGCCAATGGCACCCGCATCTCGATCCGCGCCAATGACAGGCGCGGCAACGCGGTCGCGGATGCCCTCCCGCGCGACATCGAGGAGCGCTCTCCACGCGGCCTCGTCCCAAGCGACCCATCGCCGGCAGCTGAAGTCTCGGTAGAGGCCGGGGGGGATGCGTCGGGCCAGGAGCGCCGCTTCGATCGGAATTGTTCCAGATCCGCAGAATGGGTCCAGAAGCGGTGTCCCCGGATCCCATCCGCTCTCGAGCAACAGCGCCGCCGCGAGCGTCTCACGCAGTGGAGCTTTTGCGGTGGCGAGTCGGTAGCCCCGGCGGTGCAACAACTCGCCCGAGCCGTCCAGACTCACGGTGCAGGTGTCCCTGAACAGCCTGACGACGACAAGCTGGGCCTCGGGTCTGCTTTCCTCATTCTCTTCCGCCCCGGCCACCTCGCCGGTCCCGCCGGCGGCGGTGATGATCCGTTCCGCTACCGCACGCTGATGAAACAGCCGGGACTTGCGGCAGGTAACTCGCACGTTCGCTGGCGTCCCCGGCACCAGCCAGTCGTGCCAGGGCAATTGCGCGGCCTTGCGTTCCAATTCGCCCAGTGCGCGTGCGTGAAAACTGCCGAGGCGAAGCAAGATTCGGCTGGCTGTTCTGAGCCACAGATTTGCACGGCCGAGGTCGGCGAGCGTGCCGTTGAAGGCGACGCCGCCCGGCTCGATTTCGGTGGGCTGGAGGCCGAGCTGAAGGAGTTCGTTGGCGGTAAGGGCTTCGATCCCCGGCGCACTGACGGCGTAGAGGTCGAATGGCCCAGTCACGGAGTCACGTCACGCTTCAAAATGGCGGATCCGCCTGGTGCTCTGGATCGTCGAGGAGGATCGCCCGGACTTCGGCGCCAGCGGGGGTTTCGGCCTGGCCTTCGGGAATCACCAGGAGCGCATTCGCCTTCACCATCGAGGTAAGGATGCCCGAACCTTGAGGACCTGTCAGTCGAGCTTCCAGGCCCTCGGCCCCGCATGTGACGACCGCACGAAGGAAGTGCTGCAGCGTCGGGCCGACCTTGATCGGCTCCGCGAGCCGCACACTTACCGTGCGTCGGAAGGGGCGCGAGCGCCCCGCCATTTTGCGGATAGCGGGGCGCACAAACAACTCGAAGGTGACCATGGTGCTGACCGGGTTCCCGGGAAGGCCAAGCCACGGCACTGACCCTAGCAGCCCGAATCCGAGCGGAGCGCCAGGTCGCATCCGGATCCTCCAGAATCGGTGCTCGGCGCCAAGATCAGTCATGACCGCGCGAAGGTGATCATGCTCTCCCACGCTTATCCCAGCAGTAGTGACCAGGAGGTCGGACTCGTGGGCACCTTCCAGATGGGCCTTGAGGCTTTCCGGCGAATCCTTGGCGATGCCGAGATTCACCGGTTCGCCGCCAGCCCGTCGGATCAGCGCCAGCAGGGC
The DNA here is from genome assembly GCA_963748035.1 of uncultured Gemmatimonadales bacterium. Lineage (GTDB taxonomy): Bacteria > Gemmatimonadota > Gemmatimonadetes > Gemmatimonadales > GWC2-71-9 > JADJOM01. The sequence goes on from CAVVHO010000001.1 coordinate 181,736, forward strand.
ATGGGTGTTGGAACTCGCAATCTTCCTTCCGCTCAGGATCTGGTCGGGCTGATCCACGTCTACGATTTCGTCACCGCCCGCCATGATCGCGACGCGGGGCCGGCGGTAGATCATTGGTGTGGCGACCGCCAACGAGGCCAGCACGGCCAATTCCGCCGGGCCGAGCTCCGTGCCCTGGTGGAGGACCGTGGTGCCTTGACGGATGTCTTCCCCGGCGCGACGAATGTTCGTCTCGACGTCGCGATCCCGGAGAATGCTCACGGTGGCGACACCCAAATCGGTGTCCTCCTGGCGGATGACACTGTCCGCTCCCTCCGGCAACGGGGCGCCGGTGAAGATCCTGGCGCAAGTACCGGGCTCAATCCGCCGGGTAGGAAATGCGCCTGCCGGTATCTGTTCGATCACGGTGAGGCGGCGGGGCTCGGCCTCGGTGGCGCCTCGGACATCAGCCCCGCGGGCTGCGTATCCATCCATGGCCGAGTTGGCCCAGGCCGGGATGTTGAGGGGGCTGACGATGTCTTCGGCGAGCACGCCATCCAGTGCGTCGTCGAGCGGAACTCGGAGAGCGGGCTGGCGGTGAACCTCCGCGAGGATGCGGAGCGCGGCGTCGCGGGGGGTGAGCGGGGGCGGGGCCGTCACCTCAGATCAGGAGGGCTTTCTCCCACGCCATGTTCGCCAGGAGTTGCAGCCACATCGTGTCGTGGAACCGGAGCACGGGGCAGTGGGCCTGGAACTTGTCGTCGTCCGTGACGATCGCAATCCAGCGTTCGGCGTCAGGGAGCGACGGAGTGTACAGCGGAGCCGGGTTGGCCGCCCGGCGGAATACTTCGATCTTGGGGACCGCGGCGTCCTGAAACCCCTCGCACAGCACGATGTCCGCCCCGTCGAAGTAGCGCCGGCTCAGGGCGACGGGATCGGTGTCGTCGGCGTGACGCTCCGTCAGCACCCGAAGTCCGGGTGAGACGAGGAGGGTACGCTCGACCTTGCCTTCGTGGAAATGGATGTAGCTATCGCTGCCCGGCCGGTCCACATCCATTGCGCGGGGTGCATGCTTGATGGTCATCACCCGACGGCCCTTCCGCACGAATTCGGACGCGAGCGCGACGATGAGGGTGGTCTTCCCAGCTCCCTTATTACCGATCACCGAGATGATGCGAGTTTCCGCCACAGCGCATCGGCCTCCGCGAGGTTGTCCGAGGTATTCACATTGAAGAACATTACGGCGGGGTCCCCGAATGCGCGAACCGCCATGGGGGAGAGGATACCGACTTTGATGCGATCATGGAAGCCGATCGCGCGAAGGTCGCCGGTGTCGAGTGCCGCGGCGATGGCTGGACCAGCGGCTGGCCCGTAGGCCGCGCACAGCGGCTCGACCCCGCGGGGCCCCCCGCTTTCCGGCAGGCAGGCATCTGCCTTGGCCAAGCCGTCCGCCAAGGCCCGGAGCAAGGCTGCCGGCACGAACGGCATGTCCCACGCGACACAAACTACCGGCGCTGGAGCGGACAGGACGGCGGTGTAGATCCCCCCGAGGGCCCCGCTCCCGGGACGGACGTCGGGCACCACCGCGAGTCCGGGGCGCCAGGTCCCGGCGTCCTCCGCGTTCGCAATCAGGATCGGAACGCCGCCCAACGCCTCCTCGAACACGCTTACCAGGCGGTCCAGAATCCGAACCCCTCCGACCAGTTGAAGGCCCTTGTGCCGCCCTTCGAAGCGTGTCGCCGGCCCACCGGCGATAATTGCGCCGCGGACGCTCATCCGGCCCGGTCCGCTGCCGCTTGGGCTCAGTATGCCCTCCCGCGTTTTCTCTCCAGGACCACATCCACGCCGGCGGTGAAGTTGAACAAGTGTATGCCCCTTCGCCGGGTAGCCGGTTCCAAGCCCTGTCGGACCGTCGCTTCGGTGATGGCGGGCAGCCACAGATGACTCTGGCGCACCTCGCAACGGAACTGCCAGCCGGGACTGAGCGGCGCCGCAAACCCGATGCCCGCGACAAGATATGGGGAAATCGTCGTGGTGCGATCGTCCTGGTACACGGTTACCAGCGGCATCCCCTGCGGGCTCTGGGTAATTCCAGTGACGCTGATGAAGCTGGTCTCAACGCTCGTGAAGCCGCCCATGAGCCGTCCGAACGGCTGAACCGCTCCCCGCAATCCGGGCCTGAGAATCACCCCGGCGGAAAAGGTGGCCGAGCTGGAGGAATACTCCGCGTTGTTCAGGTTGCCGCAGAGCGAGGTGGTAAAGATGTCGCCGGTGCTGAGGACGGGGCGACAGCGATCAATCGACCCCAGCCGCACAATGATGATTTCGCCACTTACCCCGACGTAGGGGTTGGGGAAGTAGGCGAGGGAGAGCGCCGCCCCCAGGCCACTGGTGAGGCGGCGCTCCAGGCCAATCGTATCCGTGCCGGTGTTGGAAATGATGGGCTGTGCGGGGATCTGCCAGAGCCGGCCTCCGCCACTGGCATGGATGAAACCAACTCCGACCGTGAGACGGGCCTGATCGCGAGTATGCTGCCCCGGCACCACGCCGGGAACCGCCGCGAGGAGTACACCGCACAGGCCGCTGGCGCGACTGATATGGGCCCGCCATCGGCCCATCAGTACCTGCGCCCCCGCTTCCGCTCAAGGACCACGTCGAAGGCGAGAATGAAACTGAGCAGATGCTTGCCGACTGTGCGAGTCTCCGGGACCAGGCCCTGACGCAGCGTGGCCCCGGTTATGGCCGGGACTCGGACCCAATTGTCGCGAACCTCGAAGCGAAGCTGGTAGCCCCGCCCAATGACGGCCACAACTCCTCCCCCGAGCGAAACGTACGGCTGGACAGTGTTGGTCTGGGGGTCATCGTAGAGAACCAAGTCGGCGGGCTCTCCCGTATCGGTGATGTGACGGCCGCTCATCTTGGTGAAACTCTGCTCGGAAATCACCAAGCCGACGTTCGCACGGGCATAGGGATGAATCGGCTGGGTGCTCCCGACGCGGTACACGGCGCCTACCGAGAGCGCGACCGAGGTTGCCGACCGCTTGTGGCCGTCGATGTTGTTGCAGACTTCTGGCGTGATGGAGTCGTTCTGCCCCGTGAACACCGAGCACTTGTCCGTCGTACCAAGGCCCAGCAATTGGGCCTCGGCATTCAGGCCCAGATGGCTGCTGGGGAAGTAGGTGCCTGAAAACACCGCCGTGAGGTTGCGCCGGAAGCTCCGGCTCACCGAGAGGGTGTCAGTCGTCAACGTATTGATGATGAGAGGCTGCTTGCCCACCGCCCACAACGTGCCCCCACCCGACGTCTGGCCGATGCCGACACTGAAAACGAGCCGGGCCTGATCCGAGGTCGCCTGACCCGCTAGCGTCGCCGGTACGATGAGGCTCAAGACCAGTGTCGACAGCAGGACAGAAGGCCGCATCAATCACTCGTCAGCCAAGGGTGATCCACCATCAGACACCGATCCATGACAACCGGGATTCCCGCCTTGCGAAGCTGTTCGGCTGTTGCATCGTCCCGAACTCCTACCTGCATCCAGACCAGCTTTGGCTGTACCAACAGGAGGTCGGCCTCGAGTTCCGGGATTGCCTCGGAGCGGCGGAAAATGTCGATGACATCAATTGGGCCAACCGCCGACCTGGCGCTTCTGAGGTCCGCGTAGGTCCGCTCACCCAGGATCGTGTCGACCCCCGGTCGTACTGGGATGATGCGGTATCCGACGCCCTGCAGGTACTGGGCGACACCGTGGCTGGGCCGATGAGGTGAGGGCGAAAGCCCCACCACCGCGATCGTCCGTGCCGCGCGCAGGATGGCGCCCAGCACGGTGCGCTCGTCGGTCATCTGGCGCTTCGCCAGGGCACGCGACAACTCACGGCACGTCCCGACTGAAACTGGATTGCCTGCTTGTCGCGGGGCGCCCTGGCGGGAGGAGCTCGGTCGTCCGGTATGTTGACCTGGCCGTCCACGGGTCCGTCAGGACCGTGGAGACGGTTGCCATGCCCGGGGCGAGCACAGCCGTGCGCACCGATCCGGCCGGGCGGATGCGCAAGCCGCTCAAGTCAGTCGGGGCGGGTGCATTCGGCATAAAGGGTTGGATCCTCTTCCACCCTGACGCACTGGAGGGTCACACCGGACGGCAACCGCGCCGCGATCCGAGGAAAGAGCCAGGCGGCCAGCGCTTCGCAGGTCGGTAGCGGGTGCCCCGCAGCAAAGAAGGGTACGTCGCGATTCAGGTTCTTTCCGGCGAGCGGAACCACAACTTCGTCCGCGAGAATCTGGTCCAGGAGGGCGAGGTCCACGAGCATGCCAGTCCGGCTATCCATCGCCCCCGCCACCGTGACGGCGCAGGCATAGTCGTGCGGGTGGGATTCCATGAGCGGCCCGAACATCTCGTGGTTTCGAGCAGGCGACCACTCCGGTATTGCGAGGTGATGTTCGGCCCGAAACCGGACTGCACGAGTCAGGCTCGTGATCATGCGATCAGAAGCTGAACCCGAGGCCGGCGCGAAACTCGCGACCGCCCGTCCACTGATTCAGCTTGCCCGCCTTGAGTACTGCGTTCGGGTTGTCAGGGTCCGAACTTGGTTGAGCGGCGGGTTCCAGCCGGTAGCTGTTCGGGTAGGAGAGCTTCCAAAACAGCTGCCGCGCCTCGAGTCTGAGGTGCAGTGACTGGCCCAGCAGGATCCGCAGGCCCACCGCAGGAGCGACGTAGAACTTGGAGCCGAACTTGTAGCCGCTGGAGTCGGGCTGGCTTGCCGGGAGCGATGATCCTGTGAGATAACCTAGGGAGCCCCCAAGGTAGGGGGCCAGGTGGTGCCAGCTCTTGCGACCTGTGAGGTTGAGCTGCAGGGCCGCTTCGACCATCGTGAGGTTCTGGTCCACCGGACCGTCGACCCGGTTGTTCACACTGTCATCCGCGCTCACGATGAGCCGCGTGAGATTGGCCTTGGCAACAGTCAGTCCGAATTGGATCGGAGTGCCGAGCCGCAGGTCGAATCGGACTCCATAGCTCTGGCCGTTGTGTGGTCCCACGCCAATCTTCCCCCCGTCCCCCCCGACATCGCCGTAGAGAAGGGTGAGAGATTTTCCCTTGACGATGTCCCGGTAGGGAGACCGATTCGGGTCATGGCCCACCTGGGCAGCGAGGGGCGGAACCAGGAGCAGCATCACGAGTGCTTGAAGTCGGATCATTGGGGAAAGGTAAGGGGGATCGAGGGGTGCCGGAGTGCCGGCACTTTCTCTCTAGGAGACTCGAAGGTCCCGACCCGTCATCTCGCCCGGCGGGTCTATGCCGAGGAGACGGAGCACAGTGGGGCCCACGTCACACAGCGCCCCGCCCGAGCGAAGCGGGCCGCCCCCGGCGCGGATGGCAACGAATGGTACCGGATTGGTGGTGTGCGCGGTGTGGACGCCACCGGTCTCCGGGTCGATCATCAGTTCGCAGTTGCCGTGATCGGCCGTGATGAAGACCGTGGTGTTGGCGGATTCGGCCGCGTCCACGATACGGCCGAGGCACCGGTCTACCGTCTCTACCGCCCGGATGACGGCCGGCAGGACGCCGGTATGGCCCACCATGTCGGCATTGGCGAAGTTGCAGAGCATGAAATCGTGGCTCTTCGCCGCCACCGCCTTGAGCAGAACATCGGTGATTCCAGTCGCGCTCATCTCAGGGGCGAGGTCGTAGGTCGCCACCTTCTGGGAAGCCACCAGCGCACGCTCCTCACCCCGGTAAGGCGGCTCGTAGCCACCATTGAAGAAGTAGGTCACGTGCGGGTACTTCTCGGTTTCGGCGGTCCGGAGCTGGGTACGGCCGTTTTCAGCCAGCACTTCGGCAACGATCTTCGCCATGGTGAATGGCGGAAACGCTGCGGGCACCGGGAAGGTCCGGTCGTATTGGGTCATCGTGACCATCGCGAGGTGGGGACGGTCCGGGACCGGAAATCCGTCGAATCCGTCGATGCGCAGGGCGCGGACGATCTGCCGCATCCGGTCACTACGATAGTTGAAGCAAAACACGCCGTCCCCGTCTCTGAGCAGCGCGACGGGAGCTCCATTGCGGTGCACGACGATCGGCCGCACGAACTCATCGGTCTCGCCCCGGCTCAGCGCCGCCTGCACCGCCGCGAAGGGGTCATCCGTCGGGGCGCCGAGGCCCCGTACCATCGCGTCATAGGCGATGCGTGTACGTTCCCAACGCCGGTCTCGATCCATCCCGTAGTAGCGACCGACCAGCGTGGCGATGGTGGCGCGACCTGGCGCGACGGCCTGGATCCGCTCCTGCAGTTGCCGAACCACCTGATCCCCGATGGTAGGCAGGGTGTCGCGACCATCGAGGAACCCATGAATGGCGATCCGTGGCACGTCACAGCGAACGCCCAGCTCAAGGCAGGCATACAGATGCTGATCGATGGCGTGGACTCCACCGGGACCAAGCAGTCCGACGAGGTGCAGGGTGTTCCCGGTCCGGCGGAGGCGAGTACAGAGGTCTTTGAGGGGTTCGATTTCGAAGAAAGCGCCGGACTTGATGCTCTGAGAGATGCGGACCAGATCCTGAGGAACCACCCGACCCGCACCGAGGTTCAAATGGCCCACCTCGGAATTCCCCATTTGCCCTTCGGGGAGTCCGACCCGGAGCCCACTGGCCTCGAGCAGCGCACGGGGAAACCCGGCCCACAGCTTGTGCCACACGGGCGTGCTGGCGAGCTCAATCGCGTTGCCCTCGCGGGCCTCGCGGTAGCCCCAGCCGTCCAGCACGATGAGCAGCACCGGCCCCGCCGGTCCACGCGCGTTTGACATGACTCTCCGGCGTTTCTACAATCGAGACCGTGCGTTACGCGCCGCAATCTAGTCCGCCCCGGTGCCGCCAACCAGCCTTGGCCGCGCTGATTCTTACGCTGTTCGCGACGCCCCTCGCGGGGCAAGCGTCTATTCGGCTTGTGCAGGAAACCCGCTTTACAAAGAGTCCAGGCGTCCAGACGCTCGGCACCTTGCTGCCGGGCGCCGAGGTGCTGACTGGCAGCACCAAAGGCTCCGCGACGGAGGTGCGCATCGAAGGCTGGGTGCTCACCGCATCGCTCGGACCGATGAATCGCGACAGTTTCAACGTCGCCATTACCAAGCGGCCGAATGAAAACCTGCGCTCGACCCCCGATGGGGCGATCATCGCGCGGGTCTCTCCAAACGTCGGCTTCGTCAAGGGCGAGAGTCGCGGCGAGTGGACCCAGGTAAAGCGCACGGCCTGGATCGACCAGCGAGCGCTGCAGGCATCGCTCGCTGCCCTGCTCACCGGTACGCCGGTCACCGGTCCCGATCGGGCGGAGATCATCAACAAGCTGCCGCTTGCGGTCACCCCGGGCGGACCGATCGTGGGTTCGGTGGATTCCGGCGCCAATGCCCGGATGCTCGCCCGCTCCGGTGGCTGGACTCGAGTACAGCTCGACGTGTGGGTGCCCGATAGCGGACTCCGGGTGAGCGACAGCCGGGTGCTGATCGGCGTGAGCCAGGCCGAGGTACGTGCGAACCCGGCGCGCTACTTGGGTCAGATCGTGGAATGGCGGCTGCAATTCGTGGCGATTCAGAAAGCCGATCAGCTGCGCCCGGAGATTCCCGAAGGCCAGCCCTATCTGCTCACGCGCGGCCCATTGCCGGAGCCGGGATTTGTGTATGTCATCGTGCCCTCCGCCCGGATCAACGAGTTCCAGGCCCTGCCGGCGCTCAGGGAGCTCACCGTCCGAGGCACCATCAAGTCGGTCAACACCAAGTACCTGCCGACGCCGGTGCTCGAGCTGGTTCAAGTGGTATCAGGTCTCACACACTAGCGGTTGTCGGCCGTCGGCGTTCGGGATCGCTCCCCCAGCGCCCTATCGGAGGACCCATGAACGACCTCCTCAAGCAACGCGTTCTGCGCCGGCTCGAGGGCTTGCCTGACGAGCGGGCGTATCAGGTGCTCGACTATATCGAGTTCCTCGAGAGTAAGTATGCCGAGCGCGCCGCGCCGTCAGGTATACTCGCCCGCATCACCGAAACGGTTGAAGACACGATGCGCGCGGCCAAGTTACCGGTCCAGGCCATCAGCGGGACCGCGAGCGTCATGGACAGCGCCAGCAGGATCATGAAGGGCCTCGCCGCGGCTGGGCAGGCAGTGGTCGACGAGGCGGTGAAGGCGACGACGAAGCCGTCAGACAGCAGTACTCCCGAGGCTCCCTCCACCCCGGTGCCGCCGAAGGCCGGCGGCTGATGGCCATTCAATGACCGCACCCGCAGCCGCAGCTACCAAGAGGCCTCCCGCCCAGTTCGTCCAGGGTATCGGGCCGCTCGCGGCCATCTCGATGGTCGTGGGCACCATGATCGGCTCTGGCATTTTCATTGTCTCCGCGGATATCGCGCGGCAGGTGGATCCCTGGGGTCCGGGCGGACTGCTCGTCGTCTGGGTGGTGACCGGTCTTATGACCGTGACTGGCGCGCTGGCCTATAGCGAGCTGGCGGCCATGATGCCCACCGCGGGCGGCCAGTATGTGTTCCTGCGCGAAGGGCTGAATCCCCTGGCCGGGTTTCTCTTCGGCTGGACCCTGTTCACCGTCATTCAGACCGGGACCATCGCCGCCGTGGCGGTGGCGTTTGGCAAGTTCCTGAGTGTCCTTGTGCCGGCTGTGACCCCGGACGTCTTCCTCTCCCTGGGGCACTTGCCGATGGTCGGAGGTCCGGTCGAGCTGGGCCTCTCGAGTCAACGCATTGTGGCCCTGCTGGTGGTTCTCGCCCTCACCCTGATCAACGCCCGTGGAGTAACCCTCGGCGCGACCGTGCAAACCATCTTCGCGATCGCGAAGGTAGGCGCCCTCGGGATCATCGTCCTGCTGGGCCTCACCTTTCTCCGCCGCGCTGACGTCTCCGCCGCCAATTTTGGCTCGTTCTGGGGCACGGGGGCGTGGTCCCTTGCGGTGCTGCCAGTCATGGGCGCCGCGATGGTCGGATCGCTCTTTTCGGCGGATGCCTGGAACAACGTCACCTTCGCGGCCGCCGAGGTGCGGGAGCCTAGGCGCAATTTGCCGCTTGCCCTCGGGCTCGGGACCGCGATCGTGACCATCCTCTACGTGCTCGCCAACATCGCCTACCTGAATGTGCTGCCGTTCCAGGGATCACCCGACGGAGCCGATGTGCTGGCGCGCGGCATCCAGCACGCCGCTCAAGACCGCGTCGGCGTCGCGGCGGCCGAGGTGATGTTCGGGTCCGCGGGGGCGATCGGGATGGCGATTGCCGTGATGCTTTCGACCTTCGGGTGCGTCAATGGGCTCGTGCTGGCGGGACCGCGGGTCTACTACGCAATGGCGAAGGATGGACTGTTTTTCGAGCGCGCGGGCAGCCTGCATCCAGCGTGGAAGACGCCGACATTCGGGCTGGGTACCCAGGCCGTGTGGGCGATGCTGCTGTGCCTGAGCGGCACCTATGGCGAACTCCTGACCTACGTGATTTTCGCCTCCCTGCTCTTCTATTTCCTCACCACCCTCGCCCTGTTCCGGCTGCGGGCGCGGCGGCCCGACCTGCCGCGCCCGGTGAAGGCGTTCGGGTACCCGGTTCTGCCGGGGCTCTACATGGCGGCAGTGCTGTTTCTCCTGATCGTATTGTTGCGCGACCCGGTGCAACGTAAGTACTCCGCCTTTGGCCTCCTGATCGTGGCCCTCGGCGTGCCCGTGTACTACGGCTGGAGAGCGCTGAGCGGAAAGGCCCGGGCGTAGCGGGCGGACGGGCGGGCGAGGCGGACAGGCCTGACGGCTGATTGCTGATGGCTGTTGGCTGCGGCCAATAGCCGACAGCCTTTCACCTTGCGTCTCCCCGTCGTCGGACCGTAGACTTAAGGATGGAACTCCCAATTCATTCCGGAACATCGACCGCATGAGCACCATCCGTCCTGGACTGGCGCTCACCTTCGACGACGTTCTGCTCGTCCCGCGCCACTCGACGGTCCATCCCCGCCAGGTTTCGGTCCAGACCCGCTTCACTCGCGCCATCACACTGAACATTCCGCTCGTCTCCGCGGCGATGGATACGGTCACCGAGTCTGACATGGCCATCGCGATGGCGCGGGCCGGCGGGCTCGGGGTGGTTCACAAGAACATGTCCATCGAGCGGCAGGCATCCGAGGTGGATCGGGTGAAGCGCAGCGAAAGCGGGATGATTCTCAACCCGATTACGCTCGCACCCGATCGGCCCCTCCGTGAGGCCGCCGTCGCGATGGCACGGTATCGGATCTCCGGTGTTCCGATCGTAGACCAGGCCGGCAAGCTGGTGGGCATCATCACCAATCGGGATCTGCAGTTCGAGCGCAACCTGGACCAGCCGATCCGCGAAGTGATGACGAAGGAGCAGCTGGTGACCGCCCCGCTCGGTACCGATCTCGACGAGGCCGAGCGGATCCTGGCCCGCCATCGGATCGAGAAGCTCCCCGTGGTGGATGCGGCGGGGCTGCTCAAGGGGCTCATCACGGTCAAGGACATCTTCAAACGGAAGCAGTATCCCGACGCGAACAAGGATCAGCATGGGCGACTTCGGGTGGCAGCCGCGGTGAGCGGCACACCGGAGGCCAGGAGCCGTGCTCGGGCCCTGATCGACGCCGGGGCAGACGCCCTGGTGGTTGATTCCGCGCACGGCCACAGTGAAGGGGTGCTCCACACGGTACAGATCCTCAGGGAGGCGTTCCCGGAGGTGCAGCTCATCGCTGGCAACGTCGCCACCGAGGCCGGCTCGAAAGAGCTGGTGCGCCGCGGTGTCGATGCGGTGAAGGTCGGCGTCGGGCCGGGGAGCATCTGTACCACCAGGGTAGTCACCGGTGTCGGTGTCCCCCAGGTGACCGCCATTGTGGAGGCGGTGCGCGGCGCGGGAGACGTGCCGGTGATCGCAGACGGCGGTATCAAGTATTCGGGCGATGTAGTGAAGGCCATCGCCGCTGGCGCCAGTTCGGTCATGATGGGGTCCATGCTGGCCGGAACCGACGAAAGCCCGGGAGAGTCCATTCTGGCGGAAGGCCGACGCTTCAAGGCCATCCGCGGCATGGGGAGCCTCGCGGCGATGGAGCAAGGCTCCGCCGACCGCTACTTCCAGGAAGGAGAGCTTTCGGCCTCCAAGATGGTGCCGGAAGGAATCGAAGGTCGCGTCCCCTACAAGGGGCCGGTGGGCGAGGTGTTGTTCCAGGTGGTCGGTGGGTTGAGAAGCGGCATGGGCTATTGCGGTGTGGCGACGATCGAAGCGCTCCGAAGCGACGTGGAGCTGATCCAGATCACCAGCGCCGGCTTGCGGGAGTCTCACCCGCACGACGTGCACATTACCCGAGAATCACCGAACTACAACGTGTGATGGAGCCGTCAGCCATCAGCCGTCAGTGTTTGGCATCTGACGGCTGATGGCCGACGGCTGACAGCCCGTTACGAAGCCCCCAGCACTACCAAGAGGCAATAATGAGTCTCTGGGCGACCAAGTCTGTCACCGCGCTCCGCGCGGAGGCAGAGGCGATCAGCGAGCGCTCCCTCAAGCGAACCCTTGGTGTGCTCGACCTCACGGCTCTGGGTATTGGGGCGATCGTCGGCGCGGGCATCTTCGTGCTCACCGGGACGGCGGCAGCGCTGTATGCCGGTCCCGGGGTGCCGATCTCGATGATTGTGGCCGGTGTGGCGTGCGCCTTCGCGGGGCTTTGCTATGCGGAGATGGCCAGCGCTGTCCCGGTGGCGGGGAGCGCCTACACCTACTCCTACGCCACATTGGGCGAGTTCATGGCCTGGATCATTGGTTGGGACCTGATTCTCGAGTACGCGATGGGCGCCGCAACCGTCGGGGCAGGGTGGTCGGCCACCTTCGTGAGCCTGCTGGGCCTGCTCGGCATCCATCTGCCGGACACACTCACCGGCCCGCCCCTCGCCTTCTGTACCGCTGGACAAGTGGCTCAGGGCGCGGCGGGCTGCACTGCTCCGGGGTGGCACGCGACCGGCACGCTCATCAACCTGCCGGCCGTCGCCATCATCCTCGCCATCACCGCGATTCTGGTGATCGGCATCAAGGAGTCGGCAGGATTCAACAGCGCGATCGTGCTCATCAAGGTCAGCGTCCTGGTCTTGTTCGTGATCTTCGGACTCATGTATGTGCAGCCCGCGAACTGGCATCCGTTCATTCCTCCGAACACGGGTGTCTTCGGCGAGTACGGCTGGAGCGGAGTCTTCCGCGGGGCCGGCCTGATCTTCTTCGCTTACATCGGCTTTGACGCGGTATCCACGGCTGCGCAGGAGGCCAAGAATCCGCAGCGCGACATGCCACGCGGTATTCTGTTTTCGCTCGCCATCTGTACGGTCCTGTACTGCCTTGTTTCGCTGGTGCTGACCGGACTGATCTCGTATAAGGAGTTGAACGTTCCTTCGCCGGTCATCATGGTAGTCGAGCGGATTCCCCAGCTGGCCTGGTTTCGGCCGGTGATCACGGTGGGCGCGGTCCTGGGGCTCGGATCGACGATCCTGGTGATGCTCCTGGGGCAATCCCGGGTATTCTACTCGATGTCGCGAGATGGGTTGCTCGGCGAATGGGCGGGCAAGGTGCACCCCAAGTTCCGGACGCCGTACCTTTCCACGATCTATACCGGGGTCGTCGTGGCGGCGTTCACCGGTATCTTTCCCATTCAGATCCTGGGGCAGTTGGTCAATATCGGGACGTTGCTGGCCTTCGTTCTGGTATGCGGAGGGGTGATAGTCCTGCGAAAGACTCGTCCCGATCTCGAGCGTCCGTTCCGCACGCCACTGGTGCCGCTGGTGCCGATTCTGGGGATGCTCTCGTGCTTTGGCCTGATGGCTACGCTTCCCGGCGACACCTGGATTCGACTGGCGGTATGGCTGGCGCTCGGCCTGATGATCTACTTCTCGTACGGCCGGCGCCACAGCAGGCTGCAGCAGGAGTTGTCCTCGGCGAAGAAGTAAACCCGCCGGCGATCCAGCTTTTCCTCATGCCGGCGGCGGCAGCGGCCGCACCGGGTGCGCTCACCCTCACCAGGATTTCACCCTCATGAGTCTCTTCCGCACCAAGTCGATGGCCGACCTGACGCCCGAGGAGGGCGAGCACGGCCTGAAGCGTGCGCTCACCGCCAGCAATCTCGTGCTGCTCGGCATCGGTGCCATCATCGGCGCCGGCATTTTCGTGCTGACGGGCACGGCGGCGGCGCAGTTCGCGGGACCGGCTATCGTGCTCTCCTTCGTCTTGGCTGGCGCCGGCTGCCTCTTCGCGGGCCTCTGCTACGCTGAGTTTGCCTCGATGATACCGGTTGCGGGTAGCGCGTACACCTACGGTTACGCGACCCTGGGTGAATTCGTTGCCTGGATCATCGGGTGGGATCTGATCCTCGAGTACCTCTTTGCTGCCTCGACCGTGGCGGTGGGTTGGTCGGGTTATTTCACGGCGTTCATGGCGGAGCTGGGCATCACGCTTCCACCGGCACTCACCGGGGCCCCATTCACGGTGCAAGGCACCCATACGCTGGTGCCGTCACAGATCTGTGTTGATCCCGCTACCGGCGGCGTCGCGGTCGATGCGGCGAGTCGGACCATCGTCACCGTCGCGGACTGTGCGGCCAAGGGATTCAACCTGACTCAGGGTATCCTGAACGTGCCGGCCATGGCGCTGATCTTCTTCATCTCCGCGCTCCTCGTCGTGGGCATCAAGGAATCCGCTCGATTCAACAACATCATCGTGTACATCAAGGTGGCGATCGTGTTGCTCGTCATCGGGTTTGGCTTCAAATACGTCAACACGGCGAACTGGCATCCGTTCATTCCCGCCAACACCGGGGAGTTTGGGCATTACGGGTGGAGCGGGATTCTCCGAGGCGCGGGTGTGATCTTCTTCGCCTACATCGGCTTCGACGCGGTCTCCACGGCCGCCCAGGAGGCGAAGAATCCGCAAAAGGACCTGCCCGTAGGCATCCTCGGCTCGCTCGCCGTCTGTACGGTTCTCTACATCCTGATGGCGTTGGTCATGACGGGTATCGCGCACTACACCGAACTGAACGTACCGCACCCGGTGTTCGTCGCGATCGAGAAGGCTGGCCCGGCGCTCAAGTGGCTTGGCTTCCTCATCAACATTGGTGCGATCGCAGGCCTGGCCTCGGTGGTATTGGTGATGCTCATGGGCCAGCCGCGCATCTTCTTTACGATGGCGCGCGACGGGCTGCTGCCACAGATCTTCGGCAAGGTCCACCCCAAGTTCCGCACGCCGTACATCTCGACCATCGTCACTGGTGTGGTGGCCATGCTGATCGCGGGCCTGTTCCCGATTGGCCTGCTCGGTGAGCTGGTTTCGATCGGAACGCTCCTCGCGTTCGTGATCGTTTGCGGAGGGATCATCGTGCTGCGCCAGACGCAGCCGGGACTCCCGCGGCCCTTCCGGACACCGTGGGTCCCCTATGTCCCGATTCTGGGAATCCTCATCTGCGGCTACATGATGTATGGCCTGCCGGTGGATACCTGGCTTCGGCTCGCCATCTGGATGGCGATCGGCCTGGTCATCTACTTCCTGTACAGCAGGAGGCACTCGGTGCTCAGCGGCCGCTAAGCCCGATCGGAAGGCTGGAGAGGGCGGGAGGGACGGAAACGTCCCTCCCGCCCTTTTCATCTTCGATCCCTCTGCCGCCTGTCTCGTCGCGGCCTTACCTTACCCCGCCCAATGTCGTCACTCGCCTCAGACCGCCAGGCCGCCGCACGCGCCTTTGTCCAGGTTCTCAAGCCTGGACTGAGGATTTGCATCACCACCCATGTGAATCCGGATGGGGACGGTCTGGGCAGTGAGGCGGGGCTGATTCATCTGCTCAGAGGGCAGGGCATCAACGCGATCGTGACCAACCCCTCGCCGACGCCAGAGCGGTACCACTTCCTGTTCCGGGATCTCCCTGGGGTGGACCGGAGCCAGGAAGCGGTGAAGGAATTGCGACGCGCCGACCTGATCCTGGTCCTCGATATCGCCGATGTGGACCGGCTGGGGATGCTGAGCAAGACCGTGATGGAGCGCGGAGTGCCTGTGGCCTGTGTGGATCACCACGTGAGTCAGGGCCACCTCCCGGCTGGGCCCCGGTATGTCGATCCAGATGCCTCCGCGACGGGCGAACTCATTTACCAATTGTCGGTGGCGAATGGCTGGCCACTCAGCCCGCTGGCGGCGCGTGCGCTGTACGTCGCCATCCTGACGGACACCGGCGCGTTCCGCTTCAGCAATACCCGCCCGGCAGTGCTCCGCGCTGCCGCGGCTCTGCTCGAAACCGGGCTCGATCCGGAGCAGATCTATCTCGATGTCTACGCCAATGCTCCAGAGGGGCGCGCGAGGCTGCTTGCCGAAACCCTCCGGACACTGGTGGTCGAGGCGGAGCATGGGCTGGCGTGGGTCACCGTACCTCCGGGCTCGCTGGAACGGCTGGGAGCGACGGCGGACGATCTGGACGGGATTGTCGAAGTCCCCCGGAGCATTGCCGGCGTGCGGATGGCGTTGTTGTTCCGGGAGATCGCCGCGGGACGGGTCAAAGTCAGTCTCCGGTCGGTCGGCAACGTAGACGTCGCCGAGTTCTCGCGGCCCTTCGGCGGCGGTGGGCACACCAAGGCTTCGGGGCTTTCAATGGAAGGATCGCTCGCCGAGGTGCAGACACAGGTGCTGAGCGCCGCACGTGAGTATCTTTCATCCAATGGCAACGGCACATGAGTGAATCCCAAGTGAGCCCAGATATCCTCGACCGCATTGAACGGACCCTCGACACGCTCCGTCCGTACATCGCGTCGCATCGCGGCAGCGTGGAGGTCGTGGATTTCGACGACGTTGAGGGTGCGCTCCTGTTGCGCCTGGGGGGCCACTGTCACGGCTGCTCCGCGTCCACCATTACCCTCAAGCAGGGGATCGAGACGAGGCTGAGGGAACTCGTGCCCGAAGTGAAGCGGGTCGATGCGATATGAGGCGGAATGGCGGGCGGACAGGTTAGCAGCCGCCCGGTCCGCCCGTCCGCCCGTCCGCTCGCTCGCCTTCCTGCCCTCTTTGAGTCTATGACTGAGCCCCTCTCCGCTCGGGTCCTCGCGGCCCTGACCCGCATCAAGAACCCCCGCCTCGAGAATGACCTGATCTCCGCCGGGATGGTCCGCGAGATGATCGTCTCGGATGACGGCAAGGTTTCCTTCACTTTCCTGCTTTCCCGCGATGATCCTGCGACGCTCGTGCGCGAGGCTCGGGCCGCGGTGCGTTCAGTCGAAGGTGTAAACCCGGCAGAGCTCCGAATTAGCGTGGTAGACCCTGGCGGGCCCGCGCGAAGCAGCCATCCGCCGCCGGGGCAACCGGCTCCGGGTCAGACCCACGGTCAGGCCGGGTTGGTCCCTCCGCCGCCGAGTCCCGCGGACTACCCCAATCTGGGACGCATCATCGCGATCTCGTCCGGCAAAGGAGGCGTGGGCAAGTCCACGGTCTCCGCGAATCTGGCTGTAGCCCTGGCCCGGAAGGGGCAGCGCATTGGGCTGATGGATGGGGACATCTATGGACCGAACATCCCGCGGATGTTTGGGATCTTTGAGAAGCCACCGGTAGTACAGGGCAAGATCCAGCCGCTCCAAGCCTGGGGCGTAAAGCTCATGTCCCTGGGATTCCTGGTGGATCGCGATGCGGCAGCTATCTGGCGGGGACCGATCATCATGAAGATCGTGCAGCAGTTCCTGCGGGACGTGGACTGGGGGGAGCTGGACTATTTCATCGTCGATCTGCCTCCGGGCACCGGCGACGCTCAGCTGTCATTGGCCCAGTCCTGTCAGGTATCGACCGCGGTCATCGTGACCACGCCGCAGGAGGTCGCGGTCGGTGATGCACTGCGGGGTGCCAAGATGTTCGAAAAGGTGAGTGTGCCCGTGGCCGGCGTGGTGGAGAACATGAGCGCGTGGGTGGATCCCACCACCGGCCAGCGCCTGGAGATGTTCGGCTCCGGCGGTGGCCAGCGGCTGGCCGATGAGCTTGGCATTCCGCTGCTTGGTACCGTTCCGCTGCAGCCGGGGATGGCCGAACTGGCCGACCGTGGCAAGCCCATCATCGTGGCCGAGCCGGAGAGCCCGGCGGCCAAAGCGCTCCTGGGCATCGCCGAGCGACTGGTGGAGCTGGCGGCCGCCCGGAAGGTGTCGTTGCCGATAATGCGGGGATAACGCTAGACCTCACCGCTCTCAATCGCAGCATCAATTCCTCGTGTCACCCGCTCCAGCCGTTCAAGCTGCTCTGTAAGGTTGCCGCTGCCCAGACTGACCCGCGCGCGCAGCAGCTCCAGTCGCAACGTCTCGAGTGCGCTGACGGTGGTTGCGAGGCGCGCAGCGGCACTCTGCCGTGCCGCGGATATCTCCTCTCCTGCTTGCCGACGCGCCGCTGTGCCCGTTCCCCCCACGGCAGCCAGAGCCCGGTCCAGGTCGGTGAGACGGGCACGGTGGACACCGGCCTCCTCCGCCAGCTTTCGTAACAGATCCTCGGCCTCGCGGAGCCGCTTCCGCTCCGACGCGGGTAGCGCACCGAGGAGCGCCTGCGCCTGCTCCAGCAGGACCATCTCAGTTGGCTGGTCCGCAATCGCCGGGTGAGCGGTGCGCTTCTTTCCCTTCCCCAACAGGCGGAAGAACATCCCGGACTTGAATCGAATGAAGAAGCGGCTCAGGAGACCGGGGCGCCCCTCGCGCGGGGCCTCGAGCTGAGTGCCCAGCCAACGGCCCAAGGCGACGGGGGCTGCCAGCCCCAGCAGCTCGATGACCAAGCCGGGCAGGGTATCGGCGCTTTCCAAGCCCCACTGCTTGGGTCCGAGCCAGTATAGGAGCACCGCCCCGAGTCCCACAACGTAGAACAGCAACTGACGCCCCAACGGTGGGCGACGGCGCTCGTTCGCTTGGTTCTCACGCGCTTCGCGGTCCATCGCCTGGAGCAGGTCTTCCTGGCCCCAGCCTTCGCCAGCAGCCTCCCGGAAGAGACGACCCAGGTGGATACCCCGGATGGCGGCGATGCTCGCGAGTACCGCGCCCAGGCCAACCGTGTAGACGTGGCCGAAACCCAGAAAATCAATGGTCAGCGCCTGCGCCAGGACTGCCACGACTGCCAACGTGCCGAAGCTCACCACATCCACGCCGAGCCCGGAGATCTCCCGAACAAGCTGCTCTAGACTCCGGGGGATGGGGCGATTCCGCTCCTCGCCGACAGCTAGCGCCAGTTCCTCGCCGTTGGCAAATCGAGCGTCGGGTGACTTGGCCAGGCAGCGATCGATCGCCACGGCGAGCGCGCGCGGGACATCTGCCCTGATCGCGGCGACGGGAGGAGCGGGGACGGTGAGGTGTTGCGCCAGCAACTGACCCGCGCCGTCGCCCTCGAAGGGGTAGCGTCCGGTGAGCGCGAAGAATGCCGTTACCCCAAGGGAGTAAAGATCGCTCCGTCCGTCGAGTGGTTCCCCGGCCGCCTGCTCCGGGCTGACCAGCCGAGGTGTTCCCATGACCCGCTCGGCGGGAGTCACTGGCAGCGCATCCGTGAGGCGTGCAATGCCGAAGTCTGTCACCAGCGCCCGGCCACTGCCCCGCTCGAGCAGGATGTTCTCCGGCTTCACATCTCGATGGATCACGCCATGCTGGTGCGCGTACGCGAGTGCCCAAGCGACTTCCTGTACCAGCCGGCCGACGGCAGCGGCCGCCAGCGATCCGTCAGCCCGCACCTTTTCAGCGAGGGTCTGGCCCGCGATGTAAGCCATGACGTAGCAGACGAGGTCGCCGTGTTCCTCAACGGTGTAGATAGGGACGATATGTGGATGAGAGAGGCGCGCGGCCATGCGCGCTTCCTGCAGAAATCGGACACGCACCTCGGGGAGGCGCGCGAACTCCGGCGGCAGCAGCTTGATGGCGACCATGCGATCCAGGGCCACGTCGCGCGCGAGATAGACGATACCCATTCCACCCCGACCCAACTCGCGATCAACGAGGTAGCGGCCACGGAGGGCCTCAGTGAGAGAGATCATGCGCGAGAGCGTCCAGTGTCGAACGTCCAGCGTTCAGGGGACGTAGCCACAGGACCTTCGCCGGGGCCCTTGCACGCTGAACGCTGTACGCTGTACGCTGATCCCCCAACCACGCCCGTCCACCGCGATATCTTGTATCTCATGCCCATCATTACCCTCCTGACCGATTACGGCACGACCGACTCCTACGTAGGAGAGCTGAAGGGAGTTCTCCTCTCTCGGGCCCCGGGGGCAACTCTGGTGGACATTGCCCATGCCATTGCACCGGGAGACATCGTGGCCGCGGCCTACGTTCTGTCCCGCGCATGGTCGCAGTTTCCACCGGAAACCGTGCATCTCGCGGTCGTCGATCCTGGAGTGGGGGCGGCTCGCGCGGCGCTCGCCCTCGCTGTCCATGGCCACCGTTTTGTGGGCCCCGACAACGGGATCTTCTCCGGGGTGATTCGCGGTGCCGAGGTGGAAGCAGTCTCCCTGCCGACGCCGCCGCTTGCGTCGCCGACCTTCCACGGGAGAGACCTATTTGCGCCTGCCGCCGCGGCACTGGCGCGGGGAACGCCCCTCGCCAGTCTGGGTGAACGGTACGCCGGGATTCCCAAGCGGGTAAGCGGCGCCGTTCCCCACTATGAGGGAAAGGTTGTTGTCGGGGAGGTGATCTACGTAGACCGCTTCGGCAACCTCGTCACCAACCTCACTTCCGACATGGTTCCCTCATATGCGGTACTGGAGGCGGAATCGCAAACGATAGGGCCGGTCCGCGGCACCTTCAGCGATGTGCCGCCGGGGTCGCTGCTGAGCTACGTGGGATCAGGTGGATTGGTCGAGATCGCGGTGCGCGACGGCTCGGCCGCGCGGCGCTTGGGTCTGGGGATTGGAGGGAGGGTGCGTGCGAGGCTGGGGTAGAGTACAGAGTACTTCGTACTTGGTACTTAGGATCTCCGTACTGAGTACTCAGTACTCAGTACTCGGTACTCAGTACTGATCATGGCAGCGGCGGTGGCGTCTTACCCGGCCGCTTCACCGCGGAGACCCCGAACTGAGGTGTCGCCCATAAGTACTCGTCGGTAAGCGACTCGGCAGGCAGCAGCCGTCCCGCGAAATGCTCCCTCAGGCCGGCGCGGGAGAGCAGGGATGCGCCGAAACCGACCGTCGCCAATAGCCAGGTGACGAGCGTCGCGGTAACCAGCACGAGCGTCCCTGCGACCGGTACCCAGCCGAACAGCACCCAGCACAACCACAGCGCCATCACTCCGGCCAGGCCGACAACCACGTAGCGATAGCTATTGGCGGAAGCGATCGAAGCCCCCCGCGCGAGTTGCCTGCGGGTGAGCGTTTCTCCCATCGCATGGGCGATGGCCAGAAACCCTCCGAGTACCGCCACGATGAGAAGCAACGCAAAGACAATCACCGCGAACGGTACGAGCAAAATCCCGGCGACGCTGAGCACCAGGCCAACCACCAGCATCCCGAATGTCGGGAGTACTAGAACCTGCCCCAGCAGCCCGACGAGGAACGATCGACTGAAGGAATGGATCACTGTGTCGCTCACCACTTCCAGGGGCGGCCGGGCAAAGAGCACCAGTCCCACGCCCACCATCATCAAGGTGAGGAAGACGCCCAGCACCCCGGCCCCAGCTCGGGCCATTTTGAACCAGGCCGACACAGTCTCGGTGGGGCTGGAGTTCGCCGTAACGCCCAGAGTGCGGGGCGCGTCGAGCGTGCGGATCTGACCGCGAATGTCGCCGCCTAGGTCCCTTACTTGGCCCGCCACGGCGAGAACGTCTCCCGTGACGATTGCACCGGGGTGCACCAGAACGTTTCCGTCGACCGTTGCGAGGTTCCCCTCGATGGTGCCGAAGACCTCCGCATCCCCACGGATTACCAGCAGATGCCCCTGAAGCCGTTCCGTCGAGCCGACGCTGAAATGCCCGACTTGGGCCCGTCCGCCTGGCACAGTGATCCGAAGTGCGTCGCCTCTGAGACTCGCGGCGGAGCGCAGCAGGGACGAGAGCCGGTTGGGGTCGGAGAGATCGGAGAGATCTATGGTGAGGCCCCCGGAGGCTGCGGGCGCCACAACCTGGGGGATCGTAAGTGCCCCGGGTGGCGCGCTCAGCGAGGCGGCACTCTCCCGGAACAGTTCGGCGTAAGCACCCTCCTCGCGTGACAGACCACCGGGCTTCCAGGAACGAAGCAGACCCAGCGCGCCGGGGGTATCAAGTCGAGAGGCACGGAGTACCAGCGCCTGCCAGGCCGCTTCAAACGCGCCACCCGCCGGCACTCGCCCGACCAAGCGGCCGTCTAGCTGGACCTGACCCTGTTCCAGAGAAAGGGTCAGGCCTCCACCGTCGGCGTAGTCGAATGTCAGTGTGGCCAGGCCAGTGGCCAGCGCTGTGACGTGGTCCCGCACCACATGACTTGGCTCATCGGAGAGGAGCTGACTCAGCAGGTCGAAGCGGGTTTTCCAGGTAGATGCGGTGTAGTCGTCCCCAGGCTCGATGGCCTGGAGCGGTCCCGCGCCGAGGAGGGTGACCGCGATGGCGACGAGCGCAGGACGGTCAGGGAAGCGCACGCGCGGTCTCTGAGCGGGGCAGGGAGAGCAGACGCCGCAGCAACACCACGCCGCCAGCGTAGAGCATCGCCACACAGCCCGCCAGGGCCGCGATTCGGCCCGGCGTAAGAGCGGCCCGGGCCGAAGCGTACCACGACTGTTGTTCGAGCGCGGCCGAAGCCAACCCGACCACCTGCCAGAACCACAGCTGACCTTGATTGATGAACCAGGTTCCTGCCCCCGTGATCACATCCTGATTTGCTGCGGCCCATGCCGCGCTCGCCGCGATGGATCCACCCAGAAGCATCGCAACGCTGGCGGCGATGCCAACCGTGCGCGGATCCCGCACGAACCGTCCGCGCCACAACCGCCATGCACTTGAAATCGAGGTAACCGGAAGAGCCACTCGCCCCATGATCCGGTCCGCGAACCCTGCACGCGGGTCAAACAGCGGCAGGGCCTCGAGACGCATCACCAGTACGCGTTCCGCATCCGCCACGGCCCGGCACTCCGGACACCGAATCAGGTGTGACTGACGCAACGGTGGCAGCTGCCCCGTGACCCAGAGGTCTAATTCCTCACCGACGAGATGCTCGATCTCGGGGACCATGCTTACCTGGGCCATCACCCGGTCCGCGAATGCAGGAGAAGGGATGGCCCTTGGTAGCCGAGCGAGCTGTGCCACCACCTCGCGGGTTTCCTCCGCCATGGCTCTGCACTGTTCGCACGTTTCGAGGTGGGACGTACGATCTTCGGTGAGACGGCCGTCCAGGAGGAGATCTACCTCGTCGGAATCCAAGTGAAGCGAAGGCTCAGTCATACGGCGCCTCTACGTCCTCCCGTAAACCGTGGTTTCAGTCCCGCAGATGCGCGAGGATATCGCGCAATTCGTGACGTGCCCGGTGGATGTATGTCTTGACCGTGCCGAGGGGGAGATCGAGCAGCTGGGCGATTTCCTCGTACGCCAGCCCCTCCACATGGCGGAGCATGATGCAGGAACGATACTCGGGTCGCAGTTGGCCGATCGCACGCTCGATCGCGGTGCCGAGTTCCCGGGCCTCAAGTTCGGCCAGCGGACTCTCACCCCGGTCCCCGACCTGCAGCGCCGTGGCCTCGATGTCGTCGGCGGAGGTGGCGTGGGGGGCGCCGTCGATGGACAGAGTGTCCAGCTCCCGCCGTCGCAGGTGATCGATGGCCGCGTTATTGGCGATCTTGAAAATCCAGCTGGAGAACTTGAACTCCGGACGGTACGAGGCGATGGCGTTGAGGGCCTTGATGAAGGTTTCCTGCGCCAAGTCCTCCGCCAGCTGGTGGTCGCGGACCATTCTCAGGATCAAGGAGAACACCGGGCGCTCGTAGCGCCGAATCAGTTCGCGATAGGCAGCCTCACGGCCCTCCCGCGCCTGGGCGACGATCTCCTGATCCGTCGCGGCGGCGAGATCGATTCGATCAGGCACAGGCAGTAACGCGGCTTGCCTCGCCGCGCCATGCGGGACTACATTGGGCGCCTATGTTAGCCACGGATAGGAAGTTACCGCTTTCCGGCGGGCTGGAGAAGCGGTCGTACGTCCGGGCGATGTTCACGGCGATCGCCCCCCGCTACGACTTCCTCAACCACCTCCTCAGTCTCAATATCGACCGCCGCTGGCGCCGTCAGGCCATAGCCCGCCTCGGCTGGGAGCGAATCCCCCGAGGACGGTTTCTCGACCTCTGCGCCGGGACCCTCGATCTCGCTGCGGCCCTCGGTGAGCAGCCGGGCTTTGCCGGTGACGTGATCGGTGCGGACTTCGTGCTGCCGATGCTCAAACTCGGCCGGGGAAAATCGGGCCGAGTGCGCCCTGTGAACGCCGATGCACTGGAGTTGCCATTCACGGATGCGAGCTTCGACGGCATCACGGTGGGGTTCGGCGTGCGCAATCTCGCCGATCTGGACGCCGGCCTCGCCGAGGCGGCGCGGGTGCTCCGAGTAGGCGGCCGGCTCGTAATCCTCGAGTTCACTACTCCGTCGCGCCAGCCGATGCGGGGATTGTTTTCCTTCTATTTCCGCCATCTTCTGCCCATCATCGGCCGCCTGGTCTCCCAACACCGTGACGCCTACGAATACCTTCCCGCCTCCGTGCTTGCGTTTCCGGCGCCGGACGCGCTGTCACGGAAGCTTGCGGAACATGGGTTCGAAGCCGTGACCCACACGCCGCTGTTTGGCGGGATTTGCGCGATTCACGTGGGGACGAGGGCCCGAACCCGATGACCCTCGATACTATCCGGGAATTCATCGCCGCGATCGACAAAGCCGGTGAACTGGTGCGCATCAGGGAGCCGGTGCGCACCCGGCTGGAGATCGCGGAGATCGCCGACCGGTGCATGAAGAGCCCAGGCGGGGGTCCGGCGCTGTTGTTCGAGCATCCGGTGCTCGAAAGCGGTGCTCCAAGCGAGTTTCCCGTTGCCATCAACTTGTTCGGCTCCATGCGCAGGATGGGCCTGGCGTTGGGCGTCGATGATCTGGATGAAATCGGCGGGCGCATCACCGAGCTGCTCAATCTCAAGGTGCCGGACGGTCTGTTGGGTAAGCTCGCGATGCTTCCCAGGCTCGCCGAGGTAGCCAAGTTTCCGCCGCGGACGCGGAGCGGGCGACCGTCGTGCCAGGACGTGGTATGGCGGGGTGACGACGTGGATCTCGACCGAATCCCGTTTCTAACAACTTGGCCCGGCGACGGCGGTCGCTATATCACTCTGCCGCTGGTCATCACCGAGGACCCTGGGAGCGGTGTCAGGAATGTCGGGATGTACCGGGTGCAGCTCCTGGGCAAGAACCGGCTCGCAATGCACTGGCAGCGTCACAAGGTCGGGGCGCATCATTGGCGTGCCATGGCGGAACGCGGCGAACGCATGCCCGTGGCGATAGCGATCGGTGCGGATCCCGCGAGTGTCTACTCGGGGTCCGCGCCGCTTCCGCCGACGATCGACGAGTTCATCTTCGCGGGCTTTCTCCGGAAGGAGCCCGTGGAGCTGGCGAAGGCCCTGACCTGCGATCTGGAAGTGCCCGCCGAGGCTGATTTCGTGATCGAGGGGTATATCGATCCGGCGGAACCGCTTGTGACCGAAGGGCCTTTCGGCGATCACACGGGGTTTTACTCATTGGCCGATCTGTATCCACTGGTGCATGTCACCGCGGTGACAATGCGGAAGGATCCCATCTACGCCGCAACCTTGGTCGGCCGGCCTCCGATGGAGGACTACTATCTCGGGCACGCCACGGAGCGGATCTTCCTGCCACTGCTCCGGCTTACCGTGCCGGAGATTGTCGATTACCACATGCCGGCCTACGGGATATTCCACAATCTGGTGTTCGTCTCGATCGACAAGCAGTACCCCGGCCAGGCCTACAAAGTGATGAATGCGCTGTGGGGTGCCGGACTGATGTCGCTGGCAAAGGTCATTGTCGTGGTAGACCGGGACGTGAATGTCCGTGATGCCGATGAAGCCTGGTGGGTGGCGCTCAACAACATCGACCCGGAGCGCGATGTCCGCTTCACGCGCGGCCCGGTGGACGTGCTGGACCACGCCAGTCAGCATTTCACCTTTGGCAGCAAGATGGGAATCGACGCCACGAGGAAGTGGAAAGACGAGGGCTTCACCCGGGAGTGGCCCGACCTCATCGTGATGGACGAGGCCACCAAGAATCGAGTCGACGCGCTGTGGCCCAAACTTGGGATTTCTCTCAAAGTGAGAAGTGAGAAGTGAGAAACAACCGCCCTCCGTCGAGTGAGAAACCACCACTTCTCACTTCTGACATCTCACTTCTCACTCCCCGAGAAGGACAAACCTTCGGGGGCGAGTCCCTCTTCGTTCGTTACGTCAACTTCGTCAAGCTGCCGCACACCCTATTCGCGCTGCCGTTCGCGCTGCTTGGCCTGCTCGCCGCCTCGGTTCACGCTGCGGTCGGCTGGCGAACGGTAACCCTGGTCGTCCTCGCGTTCAGCAGTGCCCGCTGGGTGGCTATGGGCTTCAACCGCATCGCCGACCGGCACTATGACGCCAAGAACCCGCGCACTCTGAATCGCGAGCTGCCCCGTGGGGCCCTGACCCTCACCCAAGCGTGGGCGTCTGTTGCGGTTGCCGGGACGCTTTTCATCCTGGCCGCCGGCCTCCTCAACCGGATATGCCTCTACCTCAGTCCGGTGGCGCTTGCCTGGACCATGCTCTACAGCCTGAGCAAGCGATTCACGTGGTGGCCCCATCTGTGGCTCGGGGTTTCGCTCGCCATTGCTCCAGTCGGCGGGTTCCTCGCGGTAACTGGACGGTGGAGCCACCCGTGGTGGGTGCTCGTGGCGATCTCGGTCGCCGTCGCCACCTGGGTGGCAGGATTCGATATCTTCTACGCGCTCCCGGACCGTGCCTTCGATCAGACCGAAGGGCTGCACAGCGCGGTCGTCCGGCTCGGCGAGCGGAAGAGCATTCTGCTCGCGAAGCTGCTTCACGGCGTGACGATTCCGGCGCTCATCGCCTTCGGGGTGGGGGCGGGATTCGGCTCCTGGTACCTTGGCGGAATCGTGGCGGCGACATGCCTGCTCGCCTACGAGCATCACTTGGTCCGGCCGGGCGATCTCTCGAAGCTGGACGCGGCGTTCTTTACCATGAACGGCGTGATGAGCGTAACGGTGTTTGTGTTTGCCTTGGCGGACCGGTTGTTGGAGTAAGCTGAGAGCGTGAAGAGCGAACGGTAACGGGAGGGTAGATGAGCAAGCGACCTAAAGAGAACCTGATTCCACAGCGGGGCCGGGGGAAACCGCGGCCGGAGAAGGGCGCCTTGATTCCAAAGGTCCCTCCCCCTGCACCTGAACGGCACCCGGTCAAGAAGCCGACCGCCAACCGACGAGGTCGCTGAGCGTGCACCCCATCGTGGTGGCGATAACCGGCGCGTCTGGAGCGCCCTACGGCGTTCGCCTCCTCGATGTGCTGGTACGGAACCGGGTTCCAGTATGGCTCATTGTCTCGAGCCACGGCTGGCGGCTCCTCAATCAGGAGGTCGGGATCTCGGATGAAGCGGCGTTTCGCGCCGCGACGGGTGGCGACTGGTCCAGCGTCATCGTCTACTCCGACGACGATCGCGGTGCCAAACCGGCCTCCGGTTCCGCGAAGTGGTCCGGGATGGTGATCTGCCCCTGCTCGATGGGCACGGTGGCCGCGATCGCCGCCGGCACCAGCCGCTCGCTGGTGGAGCGCGCCGCTGACGTAGCCCTCAAAGAGCGGCGGAAACTCCTCCTCGTGCCGCGCGAGACTCCGCTCTCACTGGTACATCTCCGAAACCTCACTGCCGTCACCGAGGCGGGCGCGGTCGTGCTTCCGGCAGCACCCGGCTTTTACCAGCGGCCGACTGACGTGAGGCAGCTCGTCGATTTCGTGGTTCAACGGGTCGTGGATCAGTTGGGGCTGGAGATTGAAATCGCCCCGAGGTGGGACGGGTAGTGGGCCGTCAGCCATTAGCCGTTAGCCATTAGCTAGATGCGCTCGGCTTCCGGGTTCTTCATGGTTTTCGACCTGTACGGCTAACGGCTAACGGCTCGCCCCATGCGCCTCGGTATCATCTCTGACACCCACGGACTGCTCCGCCCGGAAGTCTTCGAAGTATTCGCTGAAGTAGACCGTATCCTCCACGCGGGAGACATCGGTTCCCTGGAGTTGCTCACTGAGCTGGAGGCGATCGCGCCGGTCACCGCCGTCTACGGCAATTGCGACGGCTGGGATGTGCGAGAGCAGGTGCCCGGCATTGTGCAGACCAGGATCGAAGGGTTGGATTTCCTGCTCGTTCACGGCGACCAGCTGGGATCACCGACTCCGGAAGGTCTCCACGAAGCCTACCCCGAGGCGGAGGTCATCATCTATGGTCACACCCACCGTCCGCTGCTCGTGACCCTCGATGTCATCGTCACCGTAATGAATCCGGGAGGCGCCGGGCAGCGACGCTTCAATTTGCCACCCTCAGTCGGAATCATGGAACTCGAGGCTGGGCTTCCGCCTCGGGCGCGGCTGGTGCCGCTGCTCGATCTTGAGGCCTGATCAGATTTCGTGAGTGGCCGTCAATCAGGGGCGGGCGTCTGGCTCTTGGGTCCGGTACCGATCCCCACTACGTCGCCGTGTTCATCGAAGACCCACCGGAAGACGAGGGGCTCCTCCGTGAAGCCGCTGTAGTGACCCTCCCGCCAGTACTGCTGCAGTCCCCGGCGGCGGTTCATCTTTTCCTCGACCATTTCGTTCTCCACACCAACGCGCGCCAGGAAATTGCCGACGGACTGGAGCACGCCGTTGACACCGCCTGCCCCCTGTCTCGCATCGGCGCTCAGGTGCGCGAAGACGCTGTCGGCCTCTCCAGCCACGTACCAGTCGTACATCTGGCGACCGAGGATGAGCAGTTCCGCATCGGTCTTGGCGGGAGTGGCAGTTTGAGCCGCGAGCAGTGCAGGAAGAGCAACCGGCGAGGCTGCGATCAGCATCAGACGGAGGAGCCGACGCCGCATGGAGGTTCTCCGATTGGAAGGTCGGCCCCTGACGAGCTGGGCCAATTGGAAGTTTCGACCTGTAACGTGGTCCACCCAATCCGGGATTGGCACGTTCGGATTCCGCGGCTCGCCTCCCTTACTCCACTCTCAGTTGCCGGCGGCTCGATGACTCTCGGCCGTTCTGATCCCTGACCTTCAGCTCGAGAACGTAGTCGCCATGCTTTAGCTCGTTGAGTGAAAGGGTTCGTAGTAGCCTGGTGACGGAACCGGTGGCTAGGCCCTCCCACGCCAGACGCAGCGCCTCACGTTTCCCACGCAGCACCACCAGCGTCGCCGTGTAGGGAGCTCCTGCCGTGAGGCCGTAGATCTCATGATAGAGGGCGAGGATGTCACTCCGCGCCCAAGTGCGACGCGGGTTGAAGAACGCGGTGTCACCCGGCGCCGGCACCCAGCGTGCGCCTACACCATCTTTCGACAGGACCAGGTCGCTCACCGCGAGGGTGGAGCCGGAGAACTCGCCCACCTCGATCGAATCCGTGGGCAGGACTCGGCCCAAGGAATCGCCCTGCATCAACGAAATCCGGTAGTGCCACCGTCCGCTGGGAGCAGACAGGACCACACGGCCAACAGCATCTGCGGTTCCGTTCTCGAGTCCGCCGCCGGGGAAGAGGAGTGTCGTCGTCGTATCGAGCCACCCCGCGCTCCGCCCCGCCGAGTCGAACAGGTTCACCCTTACCCGGAGCGGCACCCGATACCCGTCAGGGCGCGCGAGGCTGTCCCGGGCCTCCAGGGCAACCTGATACACCACGTGCACGAGCTGCTGGTCGCCCTGACGGCCGACCGCGAAGGCAGTGGCGGTGGCCGTGAGACCGCGTGAGAAGCGAAGCTCGTAGCCTTCCGTCGAGACCGCCCACTCCACGCTGGCACGGACCAACCGCCGCTCCTCGGAAAGGGCTCGGGCCTGCCCATTCGGACCCCAAGCGGTGTACTTGCAGAAGGGCGAATAGAGACTGCAGCGATCCGCGAATGCAAAGTACGTGGCGGGACGGCCGCCGTTTGATTGGTCCACTCCTCCGATGGCCGTCACGCTCGGGACCAGGCGATAGTCGCGGATATCGCCGCCCTCGTTTGCGGCGAAGTGGAGCAGCAGGTCGCCATCGGCCCGATAGTAACGCCAACTCTCGTTAGGCTGGATGCCCCAGGTCAAGGTGGCGACCCGCACGTCTGGCTCACCGTAGCGGACGTAGACGATTCCACGATCATCGAAGCGCATGCTGCCCGACCGGTACATGTCGGTGCCCTCCATGCTGTAGAACCGGCGATTCACCTCCAGGCCGAAGTGGCGTTCCGCGTAGCTGATCCTGCGGTAGTGTTCCCGGAGCCGCTCGCCCGGGTCCCGGAGCGCCTGGTGGCCGTGGTCGGTCCAGAACTTTCGCAGGAACATCTCTCTGCCGATTCCCGCGGTTCGATCGAATGCGGTGAGCTCGCCGTCATCCGCGATGAGCGCCAGGTCATCCCGGAGTGTCGACACGGTGATCGAGTCATCCTCCCGAGCGGCGGCATAGTAGGCAGAGTCGGCCGTGGCATCCCCGGCGAGGAATCCACTCCATGCCAATTCGCGAAGTGACAGGCCGCGCTCCCCGCCCAGCTCCATATAGCGGGTGAAGGCGGCGGTGGCGGCGTGCGGGTCACCCACAAGTCGTTCGATCCTGCCCAGGGCCAGCAAGAATGCCGTATCGCGGAGACCGGTCGCGGCTGCCTGACGCAGGCTTGGCAAGACGACCACCGTGAAGCGCGTGGTGTCCCGGAGCGTGAGCGCACTTTCGAAGAGGGCCATTGCAGCCGCGCCGTTGGTCGGGTCCGTGGCAATGGCCTTTGCGAAGCTTTCGACCCCATCCTCGATGGACCCGAAGCCGACCCGCTTGCCCAAATTCCGCCGATCCGCTGCCTGCCAGTCACCCTCGGCTCGCTGCGCCAATCCGCGCGCGAACCACGCGTAGCTCCATTGAGGCTCCAGTTGGGTGGCATGACCGAAATCGCCCGCGGCCCTGCCAAAGCTCCAGCCGTCGCCCAACTCCCCCAGACGAAGGCGAATCAGGCCACGGCGTATTCGACGAATTGCTTCGGTTTCCTGGGTGGTCCCTGCCGCGTTGAGCTGTCGTTCGGCCCGACGAAGTTGGAGGGTATCGGTGGCCAGACCAGTCTCGACTTGGAAACGAGTCAAGTCCTCGCGTATTTCGGCGGACTGGGCAGGCAGAAACTGCGGGAGGGAGAGGAGTCCCGCGAGGAATGCAGCGCGGCGCGGCGCTTTGCTAACTGCACAACCGGATGCTGACCTGGATCGCATTCACGCCACCAGGGTTGGACCAGCAGTTCACCTGCGCTTCAGGCCACCCAACTCTCGAGTGGAGTAGTTCGCCGGAACGCTTCGGGATGACGGCGGAACCAAGCCATGACGAGAAGGATCTCATCCAGGTGTTGGAAGGGAAGGGGGCCCGATTCGGGTGCGGCACGTGCGAGTTCCTCCACGACCACACCCCGGAACGCCTCCCGCTCGATGGGCGTGGCCGGCCACGGATAGCTGGCCCGCACCGTTCCGTGACGGATCAGATAGGCGCGGTCGTCGCCGTGGTCTCCCGGATCGCGATAGACGAACGTCAATGCCGCTATCGCGGCACGAGCCCGGCTGGTCGCGGCGAGCAGCCACTCCAGGTGCTCGAACCGTTCCCGCCATCGGGTGGCGCGCTCGAACTCGCCGGCCTCCGCGGCGGATTGCATCTCCATCACGATCCGATCCACCGGCTGGATGCAACGGCCCTCGAGAAACGCGAGTGCGGTCTCCGCCCGGCGGCGGTATTCCGGCTCGGTCACGAATCCGGCGCACGGACCGGTACAAAAGCCGAAGTCGTGGCGCATGCATGCCGCACGAAGTGCAGGCGTGAAGAAATCCATCTGGCCCGCGAAAACCATCGGCATCGTTTGGGCACAGTCGCGGAGGCCGAGCAGGTCGTTCAGTGTCCGAATGGCCTCCTGCACGCGGCCGACGCTCGCGAACGGGCCGTAGCACCGTTGGTCTTCGCGCCCGGTGGCGCCACCGGTGCCGAGTCTGGGTGCGGGACCGCCAGAAACCTTGATGAAAACGGTTCGTCGCGCGCGGTTCATGTGATGGTTGAACGGGGGACGGAAACGGGCGATCTGTCTGAGTTCCGTCAGGTGCGCCGCGAACTCGCTCGGGCTGTAGTCCCAGATGATGTCCGCGGCCGCATGGAGGATCCGAGCCGCCTTGTCGTCGGGGAAGCTGGCGCGAAAGTACGAGAGGAGACGGGTCTTGACCCGTTTCGCCTTGCCGACGTAGAGCACCCTGCCCAGCGGATCCAGCATGCGGTAGACGCCCGCACGCGGTTCTGCCAATCGACGGATCCGGTCCTTGAGGGACGCAAGGTCCGCCGTTGGGAGCGAGAGGTGCAGGGTGGCGGGGGACATCAATGCAAGCTACGTCGGGAGGCTCGGAGTACCTAGTACCTAGTACCGAGTACCGAGTACCGAGTACCGAGTACCGAGTACAAATGTTCCTGGGTCTGAAATCTCGGAATTTCAAACCCCTTCGACGGTTCGGGGCAGTTGTACCCGGTACTCAGTACTCGGTACTCGGTACTTCTAGGCCCTATCTCTGACACCGATGACAGAACACCGTTATCCTCGCGTCGATGTCATGCGTCTCTGCCAGTCTGGTGCCGCAGCGCCGACAGGGCTCGCCCTCCCGCTCATACACCATCAGTTCGAGCTGGAAGCTCCCCGGCTCGCCGGTCCCGGTGCGGTAGTCACGGAAGGTGGTGCCTTCGGCCTCGATCGCAGCTTGGAGAATGCGACGGGTGTGGTAATACAGCCGATTCCATGCCTCGGAGGTGAGGCCCGAGGCGGGTTTTGATGGGTCGATTCCGGCGGCAAACAGCGCCTCATTGGCGTAGATGTTTCCTACCCCCACGATCTTCCGCTGGTCCATAAGGACCTTCTTGATCGCCGCGCGGGAATGAGACAGTGCCGTACGGAATCGCTCTACCGTCAAGCCGGGGTCCAGCGGCTCTGGGCCCAGGGCGCGGTCGTAGGCGTCCCACCGCTTTGGATCGAGCAGGAGCAGCGTACCGATCCGCCGAACGTCCCGGAACACGAACTCGCCGCCGTTGTCGAGTTGGGCTCTGAGGACGGCGTAGCGTGCCTCGTCAGGCCGAAGCGGCCGGTCGTAGATCAGGAGGTTGCCCGTCATCCCGGGTTGGAGCACGAATCGAAACCCGTCCAGATGGATCACTCCATGCTTTGCGCGTCGAGTGACGTCGCGCACGGTCGCGCCGGTGAGGGCCCGAATCAACTTCGGGCGGGTCACGCCACGCAACACGTCGGTGTGGCTGAGTTGTGCCGCGACGATGGTCCGCCCCAGCAGGGCCGGCCGCACGTCGCGGACCATCGTCTCGACCTCGGGCAACTCTGGCATCGGCATAAATGTAAGGGCGCGCTTTCGGCGCGCCCTTACCAGTGTTGACCGAGCCGGTCTCGGTGCTACGGGGTTACGACAACCAGCCCCCGCATGCCGGTGTGAATACTGCACTTGTACGGATACTCGCCCGCCACGGTGAAGGTGACGGATGAGGTGTCCCCGGCGGTCACTGCTACGTCGAACGCCGCCGCAGCCGTCGTATCGGTCACGTGATGCAGGACTCCGCCGGCGGCGACATCATCGTTCCGCCAGACGACTCGCTTTGAGGCACCACCACCCAGGGAAACAGTGATCGTGTCCGGATTGTACGCCGTATTGGTCAGCAGGGCCGCACCCGCCACGATGCTGACGTCAGCTGCAGGTGGATTGCTATTGTTCGAAGTCGAGTCGCTGCAGGCAGCGAGCATGGACAGCGCCGCGACCGGAGTCAGCAGGGCAAGGGGGGAAAAGCGATGAGCCATTGGAAGGTCCTCCTTGGGGGTCGCCCTTTCGGGCGGGAACATTGAGGACCCAAGATCGACCCGTTCTGCGGTTGGAGTGTAGGACCTGCGTCACACGCCGAGGGTCTGCCTGACCGCTTCGCGCCACCCGATGTCCCTGCGAAACGCCTTCCCGCTGAACCTGACGGCCTGGGAGGCCTCCCGGCTCCGTGCCTGTGCCTCGGCGAAGGTCTTTGCGACCGCCGTCACATTCAGCACCCGTCCACCGTTGGTGCGGAGACTTCCGTCGCCACTCCGCGAGGTTCCGGCATGGAAGACCGTGACACCCTCAGGCAGTGCATCGGGAATCGTGATTTCGGCGCCCTTCTCCGGATTCTCCGGATACCCTCTGGCCGCGAGGACCGTCGTTACGGCATGTGCGTCGGCTGTCACGAGTGGAGTGGGGGCATTGCCGTGACCGACCTGCCAGAGAGAATCCGTCAGGCCGGCATCGATGAGCGGGAGCACCACCTGCGTCTCCGGGTCTCCCAGACGGCAGTTGAACTCCACTACTCGGAGGGTCCCATCCGGGCCAATCATGAGTCCGGCGTAAAGCACGCCGTTGAAGGTCGCCCCCTCCCTGGCGAGCTGTGCCAGCGTGGGTTCCAACACGTCGCGGGTCACACGCTCGAGCAGAGCCGGTGTGGCGATCGTCACCGGGCTGTAGGCCCCCATGCCGCCAGTGTTAGGTCCGGTGTCACCCTCACCGAGGCGCTTGTGATCCTGTGCCGGTGGGAGGAGGACGATCCCCTCACCGTTGGTGATGGCCAGAACCGAAAGCTCTTCTCCGGGCATGAACTCCTCGATCACTACTACCCGGCCGGCATCACCGAAGCGGCCCTCCCCTAACATCCCTTGTACGGCATCGCGGGCCTCGGAGCGGGTCGCGCAGACGATCGCGCCTTTACCCGCGGCAAGTCCCGATGCTTTTACCACCAACGGCTCCGTGTGCCGATCAATGTAGGCCAGCGCCGCACTCAGCTCGACGAAGGTCCGGCTTGCCGCGGTGGGCACGCCGGCCTTCGTCATGATCTCCTTTGAGAAGGCCTTGGACGCCTCGATCTGGGCCGCCGCCCGGCTCGGTCCGAAGACCGCCCGCCCTTCGGCCCGCAGGCGATCCGCAAGCCCTTCGGCGAGGGGTGCTTCAGGTCCTATGATGGTCAGGTCAATGCCGTAGGCGTCGGCCGCGTCGGCGAGGCGGTCGAGATCAGTGCTGGCAATGGCGAGGTTGGTGGCGAGCGGGTCGGTACCGGGGTTCCCGGGCGCGCAGTAGAGAACCGCGTCCGGGTTTTCGCGGCGGAGGGCCCAGATGATCGCGTGCTCGCGCCCTCCACCGCCGACAACGAGAATCCTCACGTTCGCTGGGTCTTTCGGAAGGCGTCGCGAGCCTTGTCGGCCGCCTTCTTGGCCGCATCCACCACCTGGCTCACCGCTTCCCGCGCCTCTCCTGCGTAGTAGTCCTTCGCGGCGGCGAATTCCTCCTTCAACGGCCGCTCCTTTGATTCGGAGCGCCGAGTGTATTCGCCCCGTTGAATGCGGTCGTAGCTTCCACCGGAAATCCACGCTTGCAGCTCCGCCGCGCGCACTGTATGCATCGGATGGGTGAGCATCAACGTACTGAGCAACTTGTAGAAGATGTCGAGACCTTCGTTGCTCCCGGTGTACTCGTGCGCCTGCGTCATGAACGCATCGAGGTCGAGTTGCCCGGCCTGAAGGGGCGGCCGCACGCCGCCGGCCATCTTCATGAACAGGCTCTGGGACACAATGGGGTCCTGACTACCGAGCAGGCCGGCGCGGTCACTCGACAGCTCCGATTTGCGCGACCACTCGAGAAACGCGAGGCGAATCGGCAGCAGCGCCAAGCCGGCAAGGCCCGGGAGCGCTGACGCACTCACCAGGAAGAGGATGGCGGCGATGGTCCGATAGAAGGCATGTCCGCTGATCACGTGGCCCAACTCATGGGCCAGGAGGACCCGGACCTCGTCATCGTCCAACAATTCAAGTGCGGCCGAATGCAGGACGATAAACGGGGCGTCGACGCCGTAGGCCCCTGCGTTGAACACCGGAGTCTGCGAGACGTACAACTCCGGCACCGTGGGCCAGTCGAAGGTCGTACAGACTTCGACATGAGTCGTCCACAGCTTCGGGAATTGGGTCGGCCCGACTCGAACCGCGTTTGCCTGGAACAGCAATCGAATTCCCCGCTCACCGCCGAGGAACGCCAGAATCTTCCGGGTGACGTCCTCGAAGCCGGGAACGGAGCGCAGAGTTTGGAGTGCGGCACGGTCTGCCGGATGTTCCCAACTGACCGCGGCGATCTCGGGGAAGGTTCTCCTGGGGCGTGCTGCGGGTGTAGACATGGCGGACTCGCGGCTAGGGACCTGATCCGTACGCCCTGAAAGATAGGTGGTTTCAGGATGAGACAAGCCGGCGCCCCGACAACGGGCTCACAGACTTCCTCAGTCCTGCATCGAGCCGCCGACCCGACTAGGCCAGCGCTTGCGTAAGGTCCGTGATCAGGTCCTCGGCATCTTCCACTCCGCACGACAGCCGAATCAGGCTATCGGTGAGGCCCATGGATTGCCGCAAGCCGGCGGGGACTGCGGCGTGGGTCATGCTCGCAGGATGGCCGATCAGGCTCTCGACGCCGCCGAGGGATTCCGCCAGCTGGAACACCTGAGTGCGCTCTACCACTCGCCGGGCCAGTGCTACATCGCCCAACTCCACCGAAATCATCCCGCCGAAACCTTGCATCTGGCGTCGGGCCAGGTCGTGCTGAGGATGATCCGGGAGTCCGGGATAGTAGACCTTCTTCACCTTCGGCTGCTTCACCAGCCACGCGGCGATCTCGCGCCCGTTGGCATCGTGCTGTCGCATCCGCAGGGGGAGTGTCTTGATGCCGCGGAGGCACAGCCAGCAGTCCATCGGCCCGGGGATGCTTCCGGCGGCGTTCTGCAAGTATCCAATGCGCTCGGCGAGATCGTCCCGACTGGTGACGAGAATCCCACCCACCATGTCGCTATGCCCGTTAAGGTACTTGGTGGACGAGTGGAGCACGATATCGACCCCAAAGGCAAGCGGCCGCTGGAAGTAAGGGGTAGCGAAGGTGTTGTCCACGACCAGGAGCAGGCCGCGCGCCTGAGTGAGGTCGCCAATCGCCGCGAGGTCCGCGAGGGACATCATGGGGTTTGTGGGTGTCTCGCAGTAGACCAGTTTGGTGGCGGGCGTGATGGCGCGGGAAACCAGCGCGACATCCCGCATGTCAACGAAACTGGTTCGGAGACCAAGACGGCTGTAGACCTGCTCCATCAGCCGATGCGACCCGCCGTAGACGTTCTCGCCGCAGACGATGTGGTCCCCGGCAGAGAGGAGCTTGAGAACGGTGTCGAGCGCGGCGAGTCCGGACGCGAAGGCGAACCCGTGCGTCGCACCCTCGAGGCTTGCGACGCATCGCTCCAGTGCGTCACGCGTGGGGTTCCGGGTGCGGGCGTATTCGAATCCCTTGTTCCGTCCGAGCCCCTCCTGAACGTACGTGGAGGTCTGGTAGATCGGCGTCATTACGGCGCCGGAGAACGGGTCGGGGCCCTGCCCGGCATGGACTGCGCGGGTGGCGAACTGATAGGTGGAATCGTGATCGCGAATCTGGGTCATGCCGGGAGGGGTCGGAGTAGCGAGAAGGTTACCCGTCGTCTATATCCCGAGCAAGGCGCGGCGAGGCAACCGGGCGAGGAAAGGGGACCATGACACTGCGGAGTCAGACCGGACCAGATCAGTTGGAGCCGAAGACCCTTGCGCCCCGCTGCCTCGTGGTGGACGATGATGCCCATGTCCGCCGCAGCATCGCCCGGGTGGTGCAGATGCTGGGACTGCTGCCGCTGGAGGCCGCCAGCGGCGACGAGGCTCTGGAGATCCTCGCCCGCGAGGGTGAGGTGCCGGTGGTGATCAGCGACGTCAACATGCCGGGACTGCATGGGATCGCATTCCTGGAGGAAGTGGTCCGGCGCTTTCCTGAGACCGGCGTCCTGATGCTGTCGGGCGTGGCGGATGTGAAGGTGGCCGTGCAGTGCCTTGAGAAGGGCGCACTCGACTACATCGCCAAGCCCGCGATGGTCGAAGAAGTACGCGCTCGGCTTGCCAAGGCCCTCGAAAAACGCGACCTCATGTTGCAGAAGAAACTCTACCACCAGACCCTCGAGCTGCGCGTCAGGACGCAGGGGAACCGGATACGGGAGCTCTTTCTGCAAGGCGTTCAGACGCTGGCGCATGCCTTGGAGGCCAAGGATGCATATACCAGTGGTCACTCGATTCGGGTGAGCCGTTACGCGATGCAGACCTCGGTACGCTTGGGGTTCACTGGTGACCAGCTGGAGGACATCCGCCTCGGGGCGGAGTTGCACGATATCGGCAAGATCGGCACTCGGGAAGCGGTGCTCAACAAGCCCGGACCGCTGACCGACGAGGAGTTTGCTCACGTCACCGAGCACACTATTCTCGGCGAACGCATCCTGGCGCCCTTGGCGAGGGAGAATCCGATCGTGCTCCGCATCGTGAGGCACCACCATGAGCGACTCGATGGCCGCGGCTTCCCGGATAAGCTGCAAGGCGAGGCGATTCCAATCGAAGCCCGGATCGTTTGCGTTGTGGACGCCTTCGACGCCATGACGACGAGTCGTGCCTACCGCGCCCCGCGGGCGCCGGCCGAAGCGCTCGCGGAACTGGATCGCTGCGTGGGGTCCCACTTTGACACCGAAGTGGTGCAGGCATTCAAGGAAGCCTTCCCGGACCCGACTGTCCTGCCGCTCGCCGTGTAGCGCGCCGGTCGCCTCCGACGCCTTCCCGAGTGATCCCGATCACCGCTTCCGGGACCTTTCCCGGGCAGACTCCGAGGTGGCTTCTTCCCCACAATTCCGACGCCGCGAGACGGCGGTCCTGACATCGTACCAGACCGGAATGCCGGCTTCCAGTGCCGGGAGCCGGTCCCTTTGCCTGTTGGTGGACGACGACCCTGAACTGCGCCTCGCCATGGCCGTTGTGCTGGAGGGCATGGGGTTGGCGTGCATCGAGGCGGGCTCAGGCGCGGAAGCCCTGACGATTCTCCATCAGACCGGCGAAATCCCCCTCCTCATATCCGACGTATCCATGCCCGGGCTCGATGGACTCGGGCTTCTCAGAGAGGTGCGCCGCCGCTACCCCGACATGGCCGTTGTGATGCTCACCGGCGTACGCGAGGCTGAGACCGCCGTGGATTGCCTGATGGCCGGCGCGCTGGACTACATCACCAAGCCCGCGCTGCTCGCCGAGATCCGGTCTCGGGTTCAGCGTGCGCTCGAAAAGCGCGACCTCACGCTTCAGAACCGGTTCTACCAGGAAAATCTGGAGCGCCTGGTTGACCAGCAGGCCCTCCGCCTCAAGGAGGTCTTCCTCGAAGGCGTCCAGACGCTGGTGCATGCGCTGGACGCGAAGGACCCCTGTACCCGGGGCCACTCGAACAGAGTCAGTCACTATGCCGAGCGGATTGCCGACCGGATGGGATTCTCGGGGCAGGCATTGGAGGACATCCGGCTCGGCGCGGAGCTGCATGATATCGGGAAGATCGGCACCCGCGAGGCAGTTCTGCGCAAGCCCGGGCCGCTCTCCCCGGATGAATTCTGTCACATCACCGAACACACCGTGTTGGGTGAACGCATCCTGGCCCCGCTGGCGCGGGCGAATCCTGTGGTGCTCTCCATCGCCCGGTCCCACCATGAGCGGGTAGACGGCGGTGGCTTCCCCGATCGGCTGGACCACAACCGTATCCCCTGGGCCGCACGAATCGTTTCGGTGGCCGATGCCTTCGATGCCATGACCACCGATCGCTCCTACCGAACCTCCCTCACGCCGGCCGGCGCCATAGAGGAGTTGGAGGCGGGTGCCGGCAGCCATTTCGATCCCGACGCAGTTCGGGCATTTCGCGCGGAGTTCCCCGACCCGGACGCGCTGCCAGTGGGACGGTAGACGGAAAGTCGGAAAGACGGACGGTAGACCCGCGACGGGTCGGGTCCCGTGTTGGGCCCAAGCCTGGTCCGATCTTTCCGTCCTTCCGTCCTTCCATCCTTCCATCCTTCCGTCCTTCCGTCCTTCCGCCCCTTCCCCGTCCATCACTACCTTACCGGTATGTCAGACACGCTGATGATCAGTGTCTCCGGTATGCGAGGGATCGTGGGCAAGGATCTCACGCCGGAACTAGTAGCGCGCCATGCGGCCGCTCTCGGCGCCTGGGCACGGGCCAGCGGGAAGCCACTGGTGGTGCTAGGGCGGGACGCGCGGACCAGCGGTCCCATGTTTGCCCGCGCGGCAACCGCCGGGCTCATGTCCGTGGGAGTAGAAGTGGTGGACGTCGGGGTCGCTCCTACCCCAACCGTGCAACTGGCGGTTGAGCATCACCACGCCGGAGCGGGGCTCATTCTCACCGCGAGTCATAATCCCATCGAGTGGAACGCGCTCAAATTGGTGGGGCCGGACGGGATTTTTCTTGACGGGGCCGACGGCGCGCGAGTGCGGGAGCTGGCCGAATCGGGTCCGCTTCGCACTGGCTGGGAGGGAGTCGGAGGCGTGCGCGAGGACCGGGAGGCGATCCAACGCCACCTTTCACAGGTACTCGCTCTCCCGATGATCGATGTCGCCCAGATTCGGGCCAGACACTTCACGGTCGCCCTGGACTGCGTACGCGGGGCCGGTGGCACCACCATGCCTCAGTTGCTCGAGCAACTCGGCTGCACGGTGCGAGCGATCAACCTCGAGACTGACGGGCGGTTTCCGAGGCCGCCGGAGCCCCTGCCTGAGAATCTTGGGGACTTGGCACGTCTCGTACGAGAGACCGGTGCGGCGGTGGGGTTCGCCGTCGATCCCGATGTGGACCGCCTTGCGCTGATAGATGAACGGGGCGAGCCTATCGGAGAGGACTATACCTTGGCCTTGGCAGTGAGGGCGGTTCTCGGGTCCGGGAAAGGGCTCGGGGCCAGTCGGAGTGGGGGTGCGGCCAAGCCGCCGGTTGTGGTGGCCAACCTCTCGACGTCATTGGTCGTGGAGGACGCCGCCCGGATGGTCGGGGCACGGTTCGTCCGTGCTCCCGTCGGGGAGGCCAACGTCGCACGAGCCATCCGGGACGAGGGCGCGGTGGTCGGCGGGGAAGGGAATGGAGGCGTCATTCTCCCCTCGCTACACATTGGGAGGGACGCTCCGGTCGGTGTGGCACTGATCCTGCACCTCATGGCTGCATCCGGCAACACGGTCTCAGAGTTGGTTGCGGCGCAACCGCGGTATAGGATTGTGAAGGCTAAGGTGCCTCGTGGCAATGACTTAGAGCCTGTGTACTCGCGCCTCAAGGCTCGCTTCCCGGATGCAGCGCCGGATTCCCGAGACGGACTGAGGCTTGCATGGAGGGACCGGTGGGTACACGTCCGGCCTTCGGGAACCGAGCCAATCGTCCGATTTATTGCCGAAGCGCCAACGCAAGCCGACGCCGAAGCATTGGTGGCGGCTTGTCGAGAACTCTTTTCGACATGAGGATCTCTTCGCATGTGTGGGATCGTCGGGTACATAGGACCCAGGCAGGCAGTCGCTCTCCTCATTGAGGGGCTGCGGCGCCTCGAGTATCGCGGCTATGACTCCTCCGGCATCGCCGTCCAGAACGGGCAGGGGCTGGTGGTGGTCAAGCAGGCCGGCAAGCTCAACATGCTCGAGAAGCAGCTCTTGGAGTACTCCCCGAAGGGTACCTGCGGCATCGGTCACACTCGGTGGGCGACCCACGGTCCGCCGACCGCGACCAACGCGCATCCCCATGTCGATCAATCGGGGAAGATCGCGTTGATTCACAACGGCATCATCGAGAATGCCGGGGCCATCAAGAAGGTGCTGCAGCAGCGCGGGCACACCTTCAAGTCCGAGACCGACACCGAAGTCCTCGCCCACCTGGTGGGGGAGTGCTACCACGGCAGTCTGGAGGAGGCAGTAGCGGAGGCCCTGCGCCAGGTGGACGGCGCCTACGGCATCGCGGTGATCTCTTCCGATGAACCGGATGTGCTGGTGGCGGCCCGGAAAGGTTCACCCCTCCTGATCGGCGTTGGCGACGGCGAGTGGTTTGTCGCCTCGGATGCCTCCGCCATCCTCTCGCACACCCGCTCGGTGGTCTACCTCGACGATGGCGAGATGGTTGTCCTCACCCGTAAGGGCTACCGGGTTCGGGACCTGATGGCCACCCTGATCGAGAAGCCGGTCAACCAGATCGAATGGGACCTGGCGACCATCGAGCGTGGTGGCTACGACCACTTCATGCTGAAGGAGATCTTCGAGCAGGCCGATACCGTGCGCAACACGATGCGCGGGCACTTGCTGGAGGAAGAAGGTACCGCCCGCCTTAGCGGTCTAAACTTGACTGACGACGACATCAAGAAGATCGATCGCATCGTTATCACGGCGTGCGGCACGTCGTGGCATTCGGGTCTCATCGGCGAGTACATGCTCGAGGAACACGCCCGGATCCCGGTCGAGGTGGAATACGCCTCCGAGTTCCGCTACCGGAACCCCGTGGTGGACGACCGCACCTTGGTCATCGGGATCTCCCAGTCGGGCGAGACGGCAGACACCCTGGCCGCTATCCGGGAAGCGAAACGGCGCGGTGCCCGTACCATCGGCTTGGTGAACGTGGTCGGGTCGACCATCGCGCGCGAAGTCGACGGCGGTATCTACCTGCACGCCGGACCGGAAGTGGGGGTGGCGAGCACGAAGGCCTTCACCAGCCAGGTCATCGCGCTGGCGCTGATCACTCTCCGATTCGGCCGGCTCCGCAACCTGAGCATTCTGCAAGGCCGCCAGATCATTCAGGGCCTCAAGGCACTGCCTGGGCAGGTGCAGCAGATCCTGGAACGTGCCCATGAGGTCGAGGCCCTGGCCGAAAAGTTCTGGCGCACGAACAACGCCCTCTATCTCGGCCGGGGAGTGAATTTCCCGGTGGCGCTGGAGGGCGCGCTCAAACTGAAAGAAATCTCCTATATCCACGCGGAAGGATATCCCGCCGCTGAAATGAAGCACGGGCCAATCGCGTTGATCGACGAGAATATGCCTGTCGTGTTCATCGCGCCGAAGGATGCGGTGCACGGCAAGATCGTGTCGAACGTGGAGGAGGTCCGGGCCCGGGGTGGCCAGGTCATCGCCATCAAGAACGACGGCGATGATCAGATAAGCCGGCTCGCAACAGCGGCGTTCACCATTCCGGAAACGCTGGACATGCTGACCCCGATCCTCACGATCATCCCGCTCCAGTTGTTCAGCTACTACGTGGCTGTGCGCCGCGGATGCAATGTGGATCAGCCACGCAACCTCGCGAAGAGCGTGACCGTGGAGTAGGCTGGTGAGCGGTCAGCCCTGAGCCATCAGCCGTCAGCCGTCAGATCGCACAGCGACCCTCCTCGAGTCATTCGAAGGGGGTCGCTTGTCGTTATGCCATGGGATGGCTGATGGCTGATGGCTGATGGCTGATGGCTGATGGCTGATGCCGCCGCTGACGGCTGACGGCTGATGACTGATGGCTGATGGCCAACGGCTGACGGCCCCCCCTAACCCTTCATCGCCTTCATCATCCCTGACTTAAGACTCCGCCAGATGACCCCCCAAAAGGTGTCTGTCGGCAGCACCACATATTTGATTGGCGTGGCGTTGAGCTTGCCCTTGCTGTCGGGCATATTGTCGTCCTTGGCGATCATCTTCGCCACTATCGTCTTCAACTTCTTCCCCAGGTTCTGCTCCCCGGTCCGTTTGTCCACAAGCTTGAGGTCGAAGCCTTCCCACTGCCCGCGAAACTCCCCCGTTGCCTTGTTCTGCGAGACATCAAATGAGAACGTGGCCTCATGCAGGTCACCGCCGGTGATCTCGATCCCGTTCGCGGGAAGTACAAATCCGTTGAACTCCTTGATCGGCATCGATCCAAGCCGGCCCACCGCGTGGAGTCTGAGTGGTCCTTCCCTGACCGGGACCGTGATTCTGGCCTGCAGCGGCCCCGAGCCGAAGAGCCGAGCCTCCGCCTCCATCACCACCGGACCCGATACCGTCGCCACGGAATCATTGCTCGCGTTCATGATGCGGGCATGAATGCGGTCGAAGGTCACGGTCCCGGCCGATGCCGCCCCCGGGCGCATCTCGCTATAGCGGATGCGCCCGGAATCCAGTCCGATCGAATCGATGCCCACCACCCAAGCCAGCCGAGCGAAGCGTGTGGGCCAGAGGATGCGGCGCCGCAGGGCCCCCGGCAGGCGATAGTCAGCCAGGAGATCCAGATTGGCCGACCCGATCAAGATCGCCGATGCAGTGAGGCGGCGGTGACGCATGTTGTCGTTGCGCAATCCGATGACCCGGATGTCGGCGACGGTGGCGCGGATCCGCGAGCTACTGGGTCCCGCCGCGCGGAAATAGGTCGAATCCGGGACGGTGGGTGCCCATTCGAGCGTGTCGATCGTCAGGATCTGTTCCCGCTTGATGCCAGCGAGCCGGAGCGCGTGCCCCGATGCATCGGGGCCAGTATGCATCTCGCTGACCCCAAACGTCGTATCGTGCGAGCTAATCTCGAGGTGGGCGTCTCGCACCAGAAGGCTATCGCCTCGCCCGGGCGTCGCATGGACAAACCACGCGACCAGGAGCTTGCCCCTTTCGAACACCCGCTGCCGCGTGGTGTCGAGCTCCAGCCCTTGTATCACGAGCGACAGGCCAAACGAGGAGTCGGCGGTGACTTCGTTCCCACGCTTCTTGCGGGAGCTGATGACCGCGCGATCAACGCGGACTTCCTCAATCCGTGCCTGGCGCACTTCGTCCGGCAACCAATCGGCCACGAGCTGAAACAGCAGGGAATCCGCGGCGGGCAATGTCACCGGTAGTGTGTCCGCTGCCTCCTTGGGAGTTGTGTCGGCCGTCTCGGGCGGCCCCTCGTCGAGATGACGGAGCCTGGGCCCGGTGATAGCCACACCGTCGAGACGAAAGTGGCGATGCCAGATTAGATCGGAGATGTC
Source organism: uncultured Gemmatimonadales bacterium (assembly GCA_963748035.1). GTDB lineage: Bacteria > Gemmatimonadota > Gemmatimonadetes > Gemmatimonadales > GWC2-71-9 > JADJOM01. The sequence continues at coordinate 225,770 of CAVVHO010000001.1, forward strand.
TACTCCGGTCAGCACCGCCCGCTCGACGGTAGCCTCGAAATGTTGCACTTGCAGTCCATCGCGCCCGTCGAACCGAACCTGAATGTTCTTGAGCACAATACGACGGCGGAGCAGGCTCAGGTTGATGATCGGCACATCGATCTGGATCGCCTTGAAGTCCTTCGATCTGACCACCGCTAGTGTCCGCGATGACAGATACGCGTTTACCTCCTGCAGCAGCACGGCCTCGAGCATGCGGTCGAGGAGAAAGAGCCCAGTCCCCGTCAGCAGCACCGCCGCCGTGAGGATCGCCAGCCCGCGCCAGCCTTTGAGGATCGCCGGGACCCGGCGGCCTTTCAGGAACGCCGGGACCACGTGGCGCCCACCTCGGTGAGGGCTATCCGGTGGGCCTGCCCCCCGGCGGCCGCGACAAAGCGGGCGATGGGTTCTTCCATCGGCTCCCGGCTCAGTCGAAAGGTCGAATGGTGAATCGGCAGGACCATACTGGCCCCGAGGTCGGTCGCCATCGCCCAGGCCTCCTCGGGGCTAGCATGGTTATCGATCCACGGATCGTACGCCCCGATCGGCATCAGGCAGAGGTCAACCCTGCGGTCGTGGTAGCCGCGATAGAGATCGGTGTATGCCGTATCGCCAGCGAAAAGGACGCGGGTGTCGTCATGGGACAGGATGAATCCGCCATAGCGGCGATGGGTGTCGGTGATCGTCCGGGCTCCCCAATGACGCGCTGGGATTGCCTCGATGTCGACTCCGCCGACCCGGGTCTTCTCACCCCAATCCAGTTCGATGACCTGCATGAATCGCCCAAGGAGGTCGCCGACGTTTCGGTGGGTTACCACCGGCGTGGTGCTGGGCAACAGCCTCAGGGTCGCCAGGTCCAGGTGATCCATGTGCGCGTGGGAGATCAGCAGCAGATCAATTCGCGGTAACTCTCGCGCTGTCAGAGCCGGTTGGATGAATCGACGTGGTCCTACAGTCGCGACACCGACTCCGACGCCGATGCGGCTTTGGAGCGCCGGGTCCGTGAGAATCATCGTACCGCCGAGATTCATCAGTACTGTCGCATGGCCGAGCCAGGCTGCGGTGAGGGCCGAAGGGTCCCAGCTGGCTGGGTCGGGTCGGTGCAGGGCCGTCCGGATTCCGCAGCGCGGATCCCGATGGCGATGGATACGGCCGTCCTCTTCGTAGGAAGGCACCGACCGCAAGTGGCGGGACAGGCGCGTCAGCATGCCGTAAAGTAGCTGGCTCCGTGGCTGGTCAAGTGCGGGCCCATGCTACTGCCGAAGAGGTAGATCGTTAGGGCTACGAAGTCCTCTCCCCGGTTTGCGTAAGCCTCGCGTTGCCGCCCACAGCAGTTACAATTGATTGCGTCGGCTTGGCGGCGGTTTGCACCTGTTCCTCCCGATAATTCATGCGCATTGTTCTCCAACGGGTCTCCCGCGCGTCCGTCTCGATTGAGGGCCGGGTCGTAGGCGCGATCGATAGAGGCTACTGCCTGCTCGTTGGCTTCACGCATGCAGACAGTCCAGTTGAAGTTGATTGGATGGCTGAGAAGGTGGCAGGGCTTCGGCTGTTTTCCGACGCACAGGACAAGATGAACCTGGGCCTCGAGGAGGTCGGCGGGGGGGTGTTAGTCATCTCGCAATTCACGCTCTACGGAGATGTTCAGAAGGGGCGCCGTCCTTCGTTCATCGACGCCGCTCCGCCCGCGGTCGCCATTCCGCTGTATGAACGGTTCATCGCAGCGCTCAAGGCCAAGGGGCTCAAGGTCGCAACCGGAGAATTCGGGGCGATGATGCAGGTTGAGATTCACAACGATGGTCCGGTGACGCTGACTCTCGAGCGGAGCGTGGGGAGTGAGAGCAAGAAGTAAGACGTGAGAAGTGAGAAGTCCGAAGTGCGGGCTTGTCTTGGCTGCCCCGGCCCGCGGGTTTTGAAGGAAGCCCCCCCCGTCGGCTCGGGTTTACGTTTCAGCTTCCCAGTATTGCGGCGCACCTCTCACTTCTCACATCGATGGCCGGCCCACAGCCAACCCTCATCCTCGCCTCCGGGTCCCCGCGCCGCCGAGAGCTGCTGGCGATGCTTGGGCTGCAATGCGAGGTACGACCCTCGCACATCCCGGAAGTGCCAAAGCCACGCGAAGCACCCATCGCCTACGCCGAACGCTTGGCCCGTGAAAAGGCGTTGAGCGTGTCCGGACCGCTGGTGCTCGGGGCAGACACCACGGTCCTGCTTGACGATGCCCTTCTCGAGAAGCCGGTTGACGAAACCGACGCGCTTCGCATGCTCCGGCTACTCCAGGGGCGCACCCACGAGGTCATCACGTCGATTGCACTGGCGACAAACGGCTCCCTGCTGCAAGCCACCGACGTGACCGAGGTAACGTTTCGACGGGCGGACGACGACTTCCTTCGCGCATACATCGCGACCGGAGAGCCGATGGACAAAGCGGGGGCCTATGGCATCCAGGGCTATGGTGCAGCATTGGTGGAACGCATCGAGGGTGATTTTTTCTCGGTGATGGGGTTGCCCGTGCGGCTGGTGATTCGGCTTCTTGGAGAGGCTGGGTACCCCTACCGATTCGAATCCGGTGGCTCGGCGGCGCGGCGCCTCGGTGGCTAGCTGCTGCCATCGCAAGTAATCGGGTTCCGCTACATCTTCATCATCCTCGAGGCGCCGCACCGCCGAGCCACCAAGGAGAGGTCATGTCCGCTTACGTAGTCGTCAACATCCGGATCACCGACCCCCAAGGGTACGAGGAATACCGACGGCTGGCCTCGCCGACGGTGACACTCTATGGGGGACGCTACTTGGTGAGAGGAGGGCGCGTGGAAGTCCTCGAAGGAGACTGGCGCCCGGCGAGGTACGTGATCCTGGAGTTTCCGAATCTCGAACGGGCCCGCGCCTGGTGGGATTCATCGGAGTACCGCCCCCTTCGGGCGATCCGGCAGCGCACAGCGGAAAGCTCCATGATTGTGGTAGAGGGCTGCTGACCGGCAGCTCAGGGCTGGAAAGCCTCGTAGAGATCATCCAAGGCGGCCGCCCCCCGCTCGATTCGATCCTCGTCCTTCGCATGGCCGCGCACGATGCCATTGATCATACGCTCGAGGCCCGGTGTCTCCGCCCGCGCGAACTTGCCATCGCGGAGATCGATGTCGTGCACCATCTCAGCGATAGCCTTGAGCCCCGGCTGTTCGAGACGGAACCGCAGGAGCAGGGTTTCGAAGGTGCAGCGATCCCCCTCGTGGGTGTACTCCCCCTGAAACATGTCAAAGCGCACCTGACCGTCGCGTGGTTGGGACTCTGCCGTGCCCTCATCCACGAAGCGGAACCGGGCTTTCTTGTCGATGAACCGGCGGATGAGCCAGGCGCTGGCGATGCGGTCAACATGAACGCCGCGCCGTGTGACCCATATGAGGTTGGTCTTGCGCCCGGCTCCGGCAACCGCGGCGCTTGACCGCCGGCCCGCCGTTTCCTTCGGGCGGAGTCTGGTCTCCAGCCGCTCTAGGGCAGCCGTCGTGGGCAGCCGGGCAGGCGTCGCGAGGTAATCAATGGCCGTGATCTCTGCCAGGCGCCGCCTGAGGCGAGCCGTTGCGACCTCAAGCTCGGCGACCCTGTGACTCTCGCGCGCGCGCCCGACCGGGGCGAGGCGCATGAGCTCATCAATCTCCTCATTCACCGCGGCGTAATCCGCCTCTCGAGCTCCCCGGAAGAGGCTTTCGATCTGCGCATCCGAGAGTCCATCCACAAAGGCTGCCTCGCACACCGAACCCTCGCCGCCCCCCGCGACAATCTCCTGAAGAATCCATTGAAACTGTTCGGCTGCCTCGTCGGTGCGAGGCATGGCGTAGACGGAGTTCTTAATGGCCACAGCCCCCATCCGCTGCAATCGGCGCCAGATCTTGACCCGGAAGTAGTCCGGCTTCGGCGGCAATTGATGCATGAGCAAGAGCCACCGTCGTCCGGGGGACAGCGCTCGCACCGCTTCTGGGGACTGACCGATGGCGCCCTGTCGGGCCGTCATACCCGCCCCGAGGGGGCGCTTCCCCCATCAAGAGCCCGGACGCCTTCGGGAATTGCGGGCGAATCGACTGCGTCCAGGCCAATTTCGCCCGTGGCGGGATTGAAGAAATGCTCCCGCGTTGCGATCTGGGCGATGCGGGCGACCTCGGCCTCCGTGAACACCCGCCGAGCCTGGGCGAGGGCACACTCGGCGGCCGCCGGGTCCTGAGTGCGGTACCCCACGACCGCCTCAGCAAGCGTAAGCGCCGCACGGTCGCGATCTGAGTAGAGGGCGTTGACCCGGTACTCCTGCAAGCTGCTCAGTACGTTCGCCGGGAGGTGCGCCTTCCTCCACTGATGCCAACCCTGCTCGATGCACCACCGGCAGCCGCTCCGCTGCGCGGCGAACTGGGCGACCAGCAGCTCGAGTCGAGGTTCGAATTGGACGGCCGGCAGAGCCCAATGGCCGAGTGCGGCATAGGCAACGAGCGTCCCAGGGCTGGAGGCCGCGACCCAGCCACCGTCCACCGGAAGCGCCTTCCCCCCGGCCCATCTCGCCATTTGCCTGAAGCGCTGGGGGAGCCACTGCATAGACCCCGCTTCTCCTGGTGCGATACGAAGTAGCTGTTAGCTTGATACAACTGTATCATCCCGAACTGAAACCCGCAAGCCTCGGACGTCCGAGAAGGGGCGCCCGACGCGGGTCTGTAACCGGAGAATCAAAGAGGCCGGGTCCCGTCCCGGGAACCCAGCCTCATATGTGGCCCTTCAAGCTGAACTTACATCCATCTCGGCTTGCCAGTCGCCCGGAGCCACGCTCCTGTTACGAGCCGTCGAGCCTACACCTTCACGCTCCACACTGGTACGGCCTGCGCCCGATTCTTCACGCTGAGGGGTTCGCGCGCATCCACCGGTGCCTTCTGCTTGAGGACCTGGTACAGCGGGTCGCTGATCAGGATCTCGCCTCCCTTGGCGTTGGAGCAGAGTCGGCTGGCGACGTTTACCGCGTCCCCGATCACGGTGTACTCCAGTCGCAGATGGCTGCCGATGTTTCCCGCGAACGTGTCACCGTAGTTGATCCCGATTCCCACGCTTATACTGGGTCGCCCTTCGGCGGTCCATTTCTCGTTCAGCTGGTGAATGGCCCGCTGCATCGCGATTGCCGCCTGTACCGCTCGATCGGGGTCGTCGGCGTGGGGGATGGGTGCGCCCCAGAGCGCCATGATCGCGTCGCCGATGAATTTGTCCAGCGTGCCGCCATTGGCAAAAATGATGTCGACCATCTCGGTGAAATAGTCCGAGAGGAGGCCGGCGATGGCGTCCGGGCTCATATGCTCGGACATGCTGGTGAAACCGCGAATGTCGGAGAAGAGAATCGTGACGGGTCGCTTGTCTCCGCCCAACTTCACTGCACCCTGCTGCTGGGCGATCTCCGCCGCCACGTTGGGAGCGAAGTACCGCTCGAAGTTCGATCGGACCATCGCCTGGCGCTGGATCTGGTCCGCGAACCGGCTGTTCTTGATTGCGATGGCGGCCAATCCACCAAAGGCGATCAGGAACTGCAGGTCCTCGTCGTTGAAGGAATCGGTTGCCGTCAAGTTATCGACGTAGAGAATCCCCAGCACTTGTTCGGCGCTCGCCATCAGGGGAATGCACATCGCGCTACGGACACTCTGCAGCAGGATTGACTGCCCGCCCTTGAATCGGTCGTCTGCGAGCGCGTTGTCGGTGAGGATGGCCACCCGCTCTTCGACGGCTTTCCGGGCAATGGACCTGGGGACGTGCTGGGCTGAACTGTCACCCAGGCGGCTCTTGGAGACCCGCGGCACGAGCTCACCCGACTCCGTGGTCAGGAGCACGGACACTCGGTCCACGCCCATGACGTCGAACGTCGTCCCCACGACCCGCGTCAGCAGCTTGTCGAGGTCCAGCTCCCCCGACAGCTTCTGGGAGACATCCAGCAGGAGCGAGAGCTTCTTCGCGTTCCGTTCCCCGGTACTTGCGCCCGCCACCTTGAGTTGACCCGCAGCGGACTCGCCGCTCGACGCTGCCGCGGCGGCGACATCGCCGACGATTACTGCGGGAACTCCCCCGCTCATTGCGATCTGCTTGACGATCGTCCCGCCGGGGTGAGGCAGGTTCTGTCCCGTGGTGACCAGGCGTGCGCTACCCATCTCGGGGGACTTGAGTTGGAAGACGACCTTTCCGAACGTGACCGAGTCGCCCGGGTCGAGGGTGCCTTCGGTGACCCGCTCACCGTTGATGAACGTGCCGTTCGAACTGCCGAGGTCTTTGAGGGCCACGCCGTTGCGGCCGACCTTGAGTTCGGCGTGCCGCCGGCTGATGGTGGGATCGAAGATTGGGATGTCGCTAGTAACCGCCCGGCCGACCACGTACACGTGATCGACGGCCAGGTCGAAGTCCTGGTCGCCAGTGAAGGAGATGAGCTTCAGGGTCATGGACCCGGGAATATATCGGTGCCGAAGGGGGGCGCCACTATTCCTCGCGGGCCGCCAGTCCGAGCGCCGCCAGGACCGCCTGGGCCTTCGCCTGGGTCTCCCGGAACTCGGCAGCCGGGTCGGAATCCGCCACTACACCGGCACCCGCCTGAACCCAGGCTCGTCCACCTCGCATCACCACGGTCCGGATGGTGATCGCCGTGTCGAGCGTGCGCGCGCCCCATCCCACATAGCCGACCGCGCCGGCGTAGGGGCCTCGCCGCACCGGCTCCAGTTCGTCAATGATCTCCATGGCCCGCACCTTGGGCGCTCCGCTTACGGTTCCCGCGGGAAAGCACGCGGCGAGGGCAGCGAGGGCATCCAACTCGGGGCGAAGAGTCCCGCGAACCTCGCTGACGATGTGCATGACGTGGGAGTACCGCTCTACCACCATGAACGCCGTAAGTCTCACCGTGCCGAACTGGGCCACGCGCCCGACATCGTTACGGCCCAGGTCCACCAGCATCAGATGCTCGGCGCGCTCCTTGGGATCGGCCTCCAGCTCCACCTGCAACGCCAGGTCCTGCTCCTGGGTGGCACCGCGCGGACGGGTACCCGCGATCGGACGAAGGGTGATCTCGCCTTCCTCGACCCGAATCAGCACCTCGGGCGAACTGCCCACGACATGCAGGTCGTCACAGTGCAGGAAGTACAGGTACGGCGCGGGATTGAGCGCGCGGAGGTAGCGATAGGTCAGGAATGGATCCGGGGCCTGCAGGTCCAGGCGGCGGGAGAGCACCGTCTGGAAGGTGTCTCCCGCAGCGATGTACTGCTGGATGCGCCGGACGTCGTCCTCGAACCGCTGATCGGTGTAGGGAGAGAGGTAAGCCGGGACGGGTGCTTCCCCCTCGATGGTGAGAGGCATGAGCGAGGTCGGGGCTCGAAGTCGCCCCAGCCAATCGTCGATCCGTGCCGTGGCCTCCGCATGGAGCTGCTCCAACGCGGTGCGGGGCATGCCGGGCTCGACCTCGACGCTGGCGATGATCGTGGCGCGGTTAAACAGGTTGTCGAGCACCACCAGCGTATCGGCCACCATGAGTATGGCGTCCGGCAGGTCGCGGTCATCGGTCGGCGCATTCGGCAGTCGCTCCAGGCTCCGCACCACGTCGTAGCCGATGTAGCCCACCGCCCCTCCAGTGAAGCGCGGCATCCCCGGCAAGCTCACCGGTGGGTACTTGCGCATGGTCTGGGCGATATGATCGAGTGGTGCCTGTTCGGTAGTAAGCGTGCTCCACCCCTGGCTCGCCGTCCACCTTCGCACTTCGCGCCCTCGGTAGCTGTAGACCTCACGCGGGTCGGTCGACAGGAAGGTGTATCGGGCCCAGCGCTCGCCGCCTTCCAGGGATTCAAGCAGGAACCCGTAGCGGCCGCGGTGCAGCTTTGCGAATGCCGATACGGGTGTGTCCCCGTCGAGTACCACCTCGCGGGTGATCGGCACCATGCCCGGCTGCGCGCGGGCGAGAAAGTCGGAGAGGGAGCTGGAACCGAGGGCCATAGGCTCTGGGTCGATGGATGCGGGCGAAGGGGCGAAAGGGCGGAAAATTACCGCTGCCACGACATTCCGGCTAACGGCTAACGGCTAACGGCTAACGGCTAACGGCTAACGGCTAACGGCTAACGGCTAACGGCTAACGGCTCACGGCTCACGGCTCACGGCGCTCTCGGCGCTACCACCAGATATGTCCCCGTTCCACTGAACGGCGCCTGCAGGTTGTCCGATGCGGGCCGCTCCGAAGCGAGCAGGCTATAGGACAAGGAATCCTGTCGCGTCGCGATCGCGAGCGCCTGCTCAAATGTGGCCCGGCCACCGTACCGGATGAGTGCCTCGTTGGGGGCTGCGAAGTGAATCGGATACTTGAACCGGATCTGGGCCCCGGGGCCCGGTCGCACCGACATGGCAACGTCCAGGCCGTATATACCGGGACGCGGGTGAAGTGTGACCTTGATCGAATCTGGTACTGCCGAATCGCTGAATGCGGCTGTCGGAAAAATGAGCTCTGCGAACACAGTGTTGTCGGGAGCGCCATGACGGACGCTGACAACCCGCGGCGAACCCTTCGCGAACGTGACTGTCGTGTCTTCGGGAGGGACGCCTCCCATCTCGAGGACATAGAGGCGGTCCAGCGGCAGCACCTGGGTAACGACGGGCTTCGCGCTCGGATCGGGTGCCGGCTGACCGCCGGGACGTCCGCAGGACATCGTGGCGAGCGCCGCGGTTGCCGCGAGGAGACAGGGTCGGCTAATTGACACCAGACAAAGGTAAGGAGTAAGGAGTGAGAAGCGAGCAGGGCGGGGGATGGTACGCGGCGACGGTGTGGCCCGGCCTTCTGGCCGGGACTCTCCTCGCTTGTCACTGCCGGCTGTTGCAGGCACAGGCTTGGGACGACTCCGCCACCGTGGCCCTCGTGGATCGAGGTATCGCGGCGCGACGCCGCGCCGAGCCCGATTCCACCCTCATGAGCTACCGGACGCGTGCCCACGGCTTCGTGTTCTTTCTGGCCCAGGTGGGCAAGGACCTTGACGGACCACCTCGACTGATCAAAGCCGATGAGTTGGATGTCGAGGTGTACTGGCAGGCGCCCGCGACAAGCCGGCAGGTGATCCTCGGCTGGCGAGACGGCCGCTGGCTACCCACTGACATCAGTTATCACCGCGATCATCTCGGCATTGTCACCAACAATTTTGGCGATCGCATCCGGATCGGGGAAGGCGACGAGGTTCGAGACGTCGTACATCCGCTCGCGCCTGAAGGCCCCACCCTCTACCAGTATCGGCTGCGAGACTCCGTGCGGATGCGAAGTCGTGACACCGTGCTCGAGCTCTACGAAGTGGATGTCCGGCCACGCGACCCTGCAGCGCCACGGGTGATTGGCACCCTCTCCCTCGAGGTATCCACCGGCGATCTGGTGCGATTCCGATTCAGTTTCACTCCCTCCGCCTACCTTGATCGGTCGCTCGAAGACATCAGCATCGTGCTCGAGAATGCGCGACTCGAAGGGCGCTGGTGGCTCCCGTGGCGCCAGGAAGTGGAAATCCGGCGTCGGATGACTTGGCTCGACTTTCCGGCGCGAACGATCATCCGCGGCCGCTGGGAGATCGGCGACTATGATCTGAACATTGCGCTTCCCCCTCTCGCCCTCGCCGGGCCGGCGATCGGCGGACTCACCGCACCCGCGGATTCCGGAGGCCCGTGGACGATTCCCCTTGCCGAGGCGGTGCGCGACGTAGCTCGTCCGGTGGAACGCGCCGATCTGGAGGCGGTGCGGGCGGAGGTTGGCCGGATCGCCGCTGGGCATGTGCTGAACGGACTGCCGCGCACCCGATTGGGATTCTCCTCGTTGAGTGACGTCGCGCGAGTGAATCGGGTGCAGGGCTTGGCGATCGGCTTGGGGATGGCTTTCCGAGTGGCACCGCGCGTCGTAGTGCGCCCTCGTGCCTCGTTCGGTACCTCGGATGAGCGATTGCTCGGTGATCTTGGGGTGTCCTGGGAGGGGCGCCGCGGGGGCTTCACTGTCACCGGTGGGCGCAGCCTCACAGATCTCACCGACGAGCCGATCATCTCCGGAGTGGTGAACTCACTGCTGGCTCAGGAGGGCGGGAGGGACTACGGCGACTATGTGCTGCTTGAGCGCGCGGGAGTCTCGGTGGAACATCGGCTCAGCACGTCTGTGTCGTCGAGCATCGGAGCGGGAGTTGAGCACAGCCGCTCGGTTGTGGTGGAGGCCGCACCCGCCAGCGGCCGATATCGCCCCAATCCCGCTCTCGGGGCAGGCACGGTGGGTGTTGCGCGGCTGGGTCTCGCGTACCAATCGGCATCGCTGGATCGGAGGTCCGCCTTCGATCTTGGCCTCGGGTTGGAAGCCGCGAGCGGCGACCGAGACTATCTGCGGGCCACCGCCCGGATCAGCTGGTCGGCCCCGGCAGGTCCCGGTCTCTTGGTGCTCGCGGCCGAAGGTGGTGCCGGGACTCGACAGCTCCCGGCCTACCGGAGCTTCGCGATCGGTGGTTGGGGGACATTGCCGGGCGAATCCTTCCGGGCATGGGGCGGGCGCCGGAGCGTCCTCGCCTCGCTCGAGTACCAAATCGACGTGCCCTTCGTGGCAATCCCTCTGGGAGCGTTCGCCACGACTGGACCGACGATCACGCTTGCTCCATTCGTTGCGGCCGGGTGGACCGGAGGGGAAATGCCAGGTCTTCCCTGGCGTCCGAGCGGTGAACTGCGCCCGGTCGCGGGCATGGCTCTGGAGTGGTTCCATCACCTGCTGCGGGTCGAAGCTGGTGTCTCGCTCCGTACCGGCCAGATGGGCCTGACGGTCGATCTCAACCGGGATTGGTGGGGGGTCCTCTGATCGCTGGCCCATGGCCCCCAACCGGTGGCTGCGCTAGTATTCATCCCGGGGTCATGAGGGCTCCGAGCGAACGCCCTAATTCCTTTCCTGTCAATCGCTTGCATGCTGTTTACTGACGAATGGTTGGTGGCCACGATGGAGAAGGTCCTGACGCCCGACCAAATGGCCGGGTTGCGTCAGGAGCCTCAGGCGGAGCCGCAGTCGCTCTGGTCCACGGTGGTCGGACGGAAGCTCGCGAGCGATGAGGAGATTCTAAAGGCGGCGGCCGCACGGTTCCGCCTGCCGGTCGCGGACCTGACCCAATTGGACACGGCGCTCCGCGACGCAGTCCCCGAGCCGTTGATTCGCCGGTTCAACATCCTGCCGCTCAAGCTTACCGATTCGGTACTCGAGATCGCGACCGCGAACCCCTTCGACATCGATGCGGAGAAAGACCTCGCGTTCGCTACCGGGCGAGAGGTCCGGAGTTTTCTCTCTTCCCCGAGTCGCATCCGGGAAAAGATGGAGGAGCTATACCACGGCCACAGTCCCCCGCCGGTTCGGGACACTGACGTCATGGCGCAGCTCCTGGGCGGGATGGACGAAAACCTCCAGGTCACTCAGCTCGAGGACGACGACGGCATCACCGACCTCGCCGCGTCCGCGGAGGAGGCGAGCCAGCGCCCGGTTGTACGGCTGGTGGATCTCATGCTCTCCGACGGGATTCTCTCCCGGGCGAGCGATATCCACGTGGAGCCGGGCGAAGCCGGGGTAGCGGTTCGCTACCGTATCGATGGTGTTCTGCGCCAAGTGATGAACATCCCGCGCAGCGCCGGCGCGCCACTCATCTCCCGCATCAAGATCATTTCGGGTCTCGACATTGCCGACCGACTCCGGCCGCAGGACGGGCGGGCCCGGGTGTCGGTGAATGGCTCGCCGGTCGACCTGCGCGTCTCGACGCTGCCCGCCTCGCATGGCGAAAAAGTCGTCATCCGAATCCTGAATGCCAAGGCGACGGTCCTCACGCTCGAGTCTCTGGGCATGTCGCCGAGTGAGCGGACCCTGATGGAGTCCCTGCTCAACAACAAGGAAGGGATCATCCTCGTCACCGGGCCCACCGGCTCGGGCAAGACGACGACTCTCTACTCCATGCTGCGCCTGGTGCAGGACGAGGGCGTCAACATTGTCACCGTCGAGGATCCAGTCGAATACCGGCTGGGCAAGGGCATCGTTCAGGTGCAGGTGCACGAGAAGGCCGGTTTGACGTTTGCCGCGGCACTCCGCTCGATCCTGCGACAGGACCCGGACGTCGTGCTGCTGGGCGAGATTCGTGATAAGGAAACCGCCCAGATCGCGGTTCAGGCCTCACTGACGGGCCACCTCGTGCTCTCTACGCTGCACACCAACGACGCGGCCAATGCGGTCACCCGTCTCGTGGACATGGGAATCGAGGCCTACAAGCTCGCTTCGGCGCTACGCGGAGTCATCGCCCAGCGCCTGATGCGGAGACTGTGTGTCACCTGCCGTGAGCCGAATGATCAGCCGCCGCCCGAGCGCATCCGGCGTTATATCCCCGAGGGCACGCCGGTATATCGACCCCTCGGCTGCCCTGAGTGCTCCATGACCGGCTATCGCGGCCGCTTCAGCGTGGTCGAAACCCTGACCATGAACATCGAACTCGAACGTCTTATCGGCGCCGGGGCGACGGCGGAAAAGATCGCGGAGGGGGCGAGGGCCAACGGAATGCTCTCGCTCTTCGAGAGCGGCCTGCAACACGTGCTCGCGGGCGAAACGAGTGTCGAAGAACTGCTCCGGGTGGTGGATGTACCGATGGCGGACAGCGCCACCGCCAATCGCTTGAGCGGCACAGTTGCTCCCGCCAAGCCTTCGGAGCCGGCTCGGAAAACACCTCCCTCGACATTGCCGCCGGTCGCCGAGGTGGTCACCCGAGCAGCCGCGGCCAACGGTGGCGACCTCAGCGGGGCCGCCTTCGATCTGATCGAAGAGGTGTCGGAGGAAGCGGATCTGACCACCGGCCGCCGCCCTGCCCTGATCCCCAAGGGCATCTGCGTCCTGCTGGTGGACGACGAAGACTCGCTGCGGCGGGTGATGAAGGATCTACTGGTTCGTGATGGCTACGAAGTGCAGGAGGCGCGCACCGGAGCGGAGGCGCTCGATCAGGTGGATCGGCACGCGCCCGATATCGTTGTGCTCGATCTGAATCTGCCGGGTATGGACGGATATTCCGTGCTCTCCGAGCTTCGCGCCCGCCCGGCGACCGAACGGCTTCCCGTCATAGTCCTTACGGCGAAGGGTGACGAAGACAACGAGGTACGGGTTTTCGAACTCGGAGCCGACGATTTCCTGAGCAAGCCGTTTCGCGCCAAGGCGCTCTCGAAGCGGCTCGAAGTCGTGCTCGCCCGGCGCAAGTAGCCCGCGCCGTCCCCCCGCATGCTGCCCGACTCCGCGCCCGCGCTCGGCTTGGTCAAGGCGTCGGTCCGCGCCCAGACCGCCTACACCCTCGATGCCCCGGTCGCTCCGCGCAAGCTGAATCAGAACGAAGCGCCATTCGATGTCCCCGAAGACCTCAAGCGCGAGATTCTGACCCGGGCAGCCGACACGCCTTGGCACCGGTATCCCCCGTACGTCCCGACGAGCCTTGTGGCCGCCCTGGCGAGACGATACGGCTGGGCTCCCGATGGTGTGCTCGTGGGGAACGGGTCCAACGAGGTCATCCAGGCAACCCTGGCCGTGAGCGTCGCCGAGGGCGATGTCGTGGTAGCTCCCCAGCCGACCTTCTCGCTGTATCGGCTCCTCACCGGTGTCGCGGGAGGCCGTTACGTATCGGTGCCGCTGGGGGAGGACTATCGCTACGATGTGGACGCATTGACCGCCGCGGCGCGGCGTGAGCGCGCCAAAGTCATTGTCCTCAACTCGCCCAACAATCCCACCGGCACCGCCCTCCCCGAAGGAGCAGTGGAACGACTGCTCGGCGATACCGATGCGCTGGTGATCGTTGATGAGGCGTACCAGGAGTTTGGCGGGCCAACCGCGATCGGTCTGTTGCACCAGTCGTCGCGGGTCGTGGTGCTCAAGACCTTTTCCAAGGCGATGGCGATGGCCGGCCTCCGGTTCGGCTATGCGCTGGCCCACCCGGATGTGGCGCGCGAGATCGCCAAGGCAAAGCTGCCGTACAACGTCAACGCCATCACTCTTGCCGCCGCGGAACTGGCGCTTGATCAGCACGCAAGGTTCGAAGCGATGACCCGTGCGGTGGTCGAGGAACGGGACCGGTTCTACCCGCTGCTGTGTCGCCTGCCCGGCATACGGGTCTTCCCGTCCACGGCCAACTTCGTGCTCTTCCGCGCGGAGGCGCAGCCGGCGAAGCTGATTTTCCAGCGCCTGCTCCAGGAGCACGGAATCCTGATTCGGGACGTCTCTGGCGGCGCCGGGCTCAAGGAGTGCCTGCGGATCTCGATCGGGTCCCGTGAAGACATGGACGCCGTACTGTCGGCGCTTGGTGCGATCCTGGCCTGATACCAGGCTCGGTCGCTATCGAAAGGACGGTCGGGGATGGGACGAAGCACGGAGTTGAGCCGCAAGACCAAGGAGACCCGAATCCACATCCGGGTGGACCTGGATGGCACCGGCCACGCCGAGGTGAACACCGGTATCGGCTTCTTCGATCACATGCTCGAAGCGTTGGCTCGGCATGCGCTCCTCGATCTTGATGTCGAGTGTACCGGCGATCTGCATGTCGACGGCCACCATACGGTCGAGGATGTCGGGATCCTGCTCGGTCAGGCCATCGCGCAGGCCTTGGGCGATCGCGCCGGGATTCGTCGTTATGCCGACGCCACCGTACCACTCGATGAAGCCCTGGTGCGCGTGGTCATGGACGTTTCGGGACGGCCCTATCTCGCCTATCAGCTCGAAATTCCCAAGTGGCAAATGCTCGGTGACTACGACGTGTTTCTCACGCCGGAGTTCTTCCGCGCCATCGTACACAACGCGGGTCTCACCGTCCACATCGATCTCATCCGCGGTGAGAACCCACACCACATAGTGGAAGCCACTTTCAAGGCGTTCGCCCGCGCGTTGGATCAGGCGACCGCGCTCGATCCACGCGTGACTGGAGTGCCGTCCACCAAGGGCGTGTTGTGATCGTCGTCGTGGACTACGGTGTCAATAACCTGAAGAGTGTGGTCCGCGCGCTCGCTGCCGGCGGCCATACCGCCACTCTCACGGCGGATCCGGCGGTTGTCCGACGGGCGGAGCGCCTGGTCGTGCCCGGGGTCGGGAACTACGGCCAGGCCGCGAAGAACCTGAGCGTGTCGGGCCTGGGAGACGCGATCAGGGAGGTCGCTGGCGCGGGACGTCCGGTGATGGGGATCTGCCTCGGCATGCAACTGTTCTTCCCGGCCAGCGAGGAGGCTCCGGAGGCCAGAGGGTTGGGACTCCTCCCTGGTCGCGTGCGCCGGTTCGTGACCACACTCCCAGTGCCCCACGTGGGCTGGGCCGGCGTTGAACTCACACCCCTGGGCGCGGAGCATCCCGTCCTCGCCGAGCTGTTTCACGGCCAGATGCAGTTCTTCTACCATGTCCACAGCTTCCACCCGGCCGACCTACCCGTCGCGACCATTCTCGCCACCGCGGATTACGACGGGAGTTTTCCCACGATCGTGGGTCAGGGCAACATTCTCGGCGCACAGTTTCATCCTGAGAAGTCGCAGAAGGCGGGGATAGAGTTACTCTCTCGGTTCACAGCGTGGCAGCCGTGACCACATTTCGTGTCGCCTTCGTCGATGTCTACCCGATCCGTCATGGTCCGGCGGGGCTCGAAGTTCTGGTGCTCAGGCGAGGGCCGGCGGGACGCTGTCCCGGTTCATGGGAAGTGGTGCACGGGAGCATCGAGCGCGATGAAGCGCCCTCTGACGCGGCGCTGCGCGAACTTCGCGAGGAGACCGGCCTCACCCCCATCCGGTTCTACAACCTGAGCCGGGTGGAGGCGTTCTACCGGCATGCCGTGGACGAGGTCGGATTCATTCCGGTGTTCGCCGCGATCATTGACGATCCAGCGTTCCAGCTTTCCAACGAGCATGAACATGGGCAATGGCTGGCGCTTCCCGTGGCGCAGGGCCGACTCGCTTGGCCCCGGGAACGTCGTGCCCTCGATGACATTCAGATCCTGCTTGGCCGTGGGGACGCCGGAGCATTGGAAGACGTGCTACGGGTTGGGGAGTAAGTGTTAGCTCGCCGCATCATTCCTTGTCTCGACGTGGCCAACGGCCGCGTGGTGAAGGGCGTGCACTTTGAATCGCTGCGCGATGCGGGGGATCCGGTCGAACAGGCAGCCCGGTACGACGCTGAGGGGGCCGATGAGCTGGTGTTCTTGGATATTTCGGCGAGCCACGAAGCCCGAGACACAATGCTGGAGATGGTTTCCCGTGTCGCAGACTCGATCTTCATCCCCTTCACGGTCGGCGGCGGGATCCGATCCGTGGAGGACGCCGGTCGGGCGCTTCGGGCTGGAGCTGACAAGGTTGCCGTGAATACCGCTGCCGTGAAGGAACCCGACCTCGTCCGCCGGTTGGCAGACAGCTTTGGCTCGCAATGCGTTGTCTCGGCAGTTGATGTTCGCCGGATCGAATCACTGAGTCGCGGAGCCGCCGAGCCGCCGGCCTGGCAGGTATTCATCACCGGGGGGCGAGACCCAACCGACCTCGAGGGGCTGGAGTGGATCGAGCGTCTGGCCGAACTCGGAGCCGGCGAGATCCTGCTCACTTCCATGGACCGGGATGGCACCCAGCGGGGCTACGATCTCGCGCTGCTGCGTGCCGCCTCGTCGCGGGTCCGGATCCCGGTCATCGCATCCGGGGGTGCCGGCAATCTCGAGCATCTCGCCGAGGGCCTGGACGCCGGTGCCCATGGCGTTCTGGCTGCATCGATTTTTCACTATCAAGGCCGTTCACTTCCGGAGGCACGGGCCTTCCTGCGTGCACGCGGCTTCCCGGTACGCCCATGAAGAATATGAGTGTCGCGATTGTCGCTCCCCTGCTCGCCCTCTCCTTGGCTAGCCGATCCGCCGAGCTCACCGCTCCTTGCCTTCGACTCGACAAGCCCGGGGCGCAGGTCCGGGGTGAAGTGAAAGTCTGCCCCGGCCGCTATCGTGTCATGGACAGGGCCGAGGTCGGCGTCATGGTCGTCGTCGCCTCCGGCACGCGGATCGATCTGACCGGCGTCACTATCGAGAGTGGCGATACGGTCCCCTCTCAGTTTGCCGGCATCGGCATTCTGAGCCGCGGTTTCGACAGCGTCACCGTGCGCGGGGGACGGGTCCGGGGCTTCCGCTATGGCATCCGGCTGGAGGGTGGTCGCGGGCACAGAGTGAGTGGTGTGGACCTGTCGGGCTCACGGACCCAACGCCTGGCCTCAACTCCTGAGCGCTTCGAGGAGGCCGATTGGCTCGACATCTTCCATCCCGACACGTTCGAGGCCTACGGAGCAGGACTCTACCTCAAGCGCACCAGGGGCGCGTCAGTCTCTGGTGTCATTGCCCGCGGTAGTCAGAACGGTATTGGACTGTTCGAGAGCCGCGAAGCATGGGTGGCTGATAACGATGTCTCCGGCAACTCCGGATGGGGCATCCACCTGTGGAAGTCTGCGCGCAATGTCATCGTGCGCAACAAGGCCGATCACAACGTGCGCTGCGAAAGCGTCACCTACCGTCACGGCTGCGACAGCGCCGCGCTGCTCCTGCGGGAACAGAGCGATTCGAATCTCGTCGCGGAGAACGATCTTACCTGGTCGGGCGACGGATTCTTCCTGAGCGGGCAGCGGTCCCTCGTGTCGCCGTCCATCGGCAACATGGTCATCCGCAACGATGCCTCGCACGCCTGGCACAACGGCTTCGAATCCACATTCAGCTCCTGGAACACCTTCCTCGAGAACCGCGCCGACAGCGCTGATTATGGGTTCTGGCTGGGCTACTCCAGGGATAACGTGGTCCGGGGTAACCTCCTGCTTGGAACCCGCACCGCGGCGATCGCCATCGAGCATGGTGCCGAAAGCGAGATTGCGGCCAACACGATCATCGGCGGCGCCACGGGGATTCGACTGTTCATCCGTGAGTCTGACGACGAGCTCAGTCAGGGTTACCGGATCGACGACAACATCCTGGCCAAGGTCGAGCGCGGCATCGTCCTGGAATCGACGACCCGGGTCAAACTCCGCGGCAATCTGTTCGATGGCGTGGTGGAAGGGCTTGTGGTGGACAGCGCAGGATCCGACGCCGAGGTCGTGGGAAACGTGTTTCTCTCCGCCAGCCGCTGGCTGATCAATGCGGTGCAGCTGGACGCCGGTGGCAATTTCTGGGGGCCTCGGGATCCCGCTGCAGTGCAGCAGCAACTCAGGGGGCGAGTGAACCTGCAGCCGTTCCGCCAGGCCCGGGACGCAGGGTACTGATCAATCGAGCTTGTTGGCCCAACTGACGATCTTGTAGCTCCCGCCCCGCCGGATAATCAGCCCAAGCAAGCGATCCCGGTGCGGACCTTTCCCTGCTTCAGCGAAGTCGAGCCAGCAGGGTCCCCACAGCACATTCGTGCCTTGTACACTCGAGTCGCCCTCGCAGCGTCCGCCGCGGTAGCTAAGCGAGCGGCCGCCGTAGGCGTTCAGCGCCTCTCGGAGCCCGTTGTCGCTGTTGCCGAGGGTCAGAAACCACATCAGCTTGGGATCGAGATCGTACGGCGGGAGAGACTGGGGGTTGGTCGGGTAATACAGCCAGGCGAATTCCGCTTTGGTAAGTGTCAGTCGCCGCATCAAGGCCGTGTCACGCTCCGAGATGGCCCGGAGTGCAAGGTTAAAGAGCGAATCGCGGGTGGGCGCGCCGCCAGCGAGGACCGTCGGCTCGAATAGCCCTGCGCGGAAGCGGGCGATGGCAACGTCCGGGGCAACGACGCTGTCGACTACTGCGGCGGTCCGAAGAGGGTGCCGGGGTTCGCTCTGACACGCGGCGATCACCAAGAGCAAGAGCAGTACGGCCAGCAGTCGGTGCGGAAGTCGAGGAGGAGTAGCAGCAATGTTCATCGGTGAGGCTCGTTTCTGCCGGATGCCACCGCGGCTGGCACGGGTGTCCGTGCCAGCCGCGGGTATAAACCGGGATTCGTCTAGTTGACGGCGTAAGTGGTCCAGCCGGCGTACCAAATCGGGCCGGCCGGATCCACCGCCCCGAAATAGGCAGGCTGAGTGATCGTACCGCCGAAGAAGGCCGACAACTTCGAGGCCGGGATAGCAACGGTGTTCCCGCCGGCCAATGCGGAGCCGATCGGCGTGAAATCCAGGGCCCCTGGCGTCAGGTTGGTCAGAATCGTGGTCGTGGCCCCTGCCTCCTTGACGTGATTCTTTGTCGCGTAAGTCGTGACCGTATCCACAGTGTTCTCGAGATAGTTCTTCGCGTTCTCCGCCAGCAGCAGGTTGGCGATGACCAGCGAATCCGCCGCGACCCGGTTGGCGGTCGACGTATCGCGGACCGAGAGCCCTGACCGCTGCCAGCGCGCGAGAATGCCGCCGGTGAGATAGCCGGTTGTGCCGCGCCGAATCACGGCGCCGTTGTCACCGCCCGATGTAATCGTGGTCGCGACGCCCGGACCCACCATCGTGAAGTTAGCGAAGACCGGCTGGGAGAACGGCGTGCTGGCCTCCCCGTTGGTGCACCCCGTGCCGGCGCAGCCGTCGCCCTCGAAACCTTCCGGATCGGTGGAAATCGTACCCCGGCCCGGCGCGGGAGCCAATCGAGTGGATTGGAATCCGATGAGGAACTGGACCCGGCCTCGGAACCCTTCAGTCCAGTCGAAGTGGTCGTCGCCAGACTCGTACGACACCAGGTAACGGGCGTCGACTGCGCCGCCCCACCATTCGAAGGAATCGTCCAGGCCTGCGAGTGACTCCACATACTCCAGCGTGGTCCCGCTGCCGACCGCGTACATGGAGAGGGAGTTGAGCTCCTGGCCGGCCCCACCCGACACGTCGTAGCCGGCGAACTCGATCCTGACGTAGCGCAGCGTACCGCTGTTGTCGGTGTTATCGGTCCCGCCGGAATACTGCTCGTTGGTTCCGGCTGGGCCCTCGGTCAGAATCGTGCCAGCCCGGTTAATGATTCCGTTCCCCACGATGATGATGCCCCCCCAGTCGCCCGGCGCACGGGTACCGGCCGCCTTGCTGGAGGTGAACACGATCGGGGCGATGGCTGTGCCGCTTGCGTTGATCTGCGAGCCCCGGAGGATCCACAGCGAGCTGCCGGCGACCGCGGCATCACCTTTCAGCGTGGTCCCGGCAGGAATCGTGATGGTCGCGCCGTTCTTGACCTTCACGTAGCCGCGGATGATGTAGGCCGTATCGCTGGTCAACGTGCGATTGCAGGTGATGTCCCCCTGCAGTACGCCCTCCGCACTCTTGGCCGTAAACGAGACGACGCTGCTTGCGTCGCTGGTGCCGTCCGAATTGGAGGCCTTGACCCGGAAGTAGGAGATGACGTTGTCGGCGAGCCCCGGCACCACCGCGAAGGTGTCGGTGACCGCAGTCGCGGTACCCGGAAAATTGGGCTGAGCGTTGGCCTGTTCGAGCGTATAGCCCGTCGCAGTCGCCGACGCGGCCCACTCCAGTCGAACCGAGTTCCGGGAGACCTGACAAGCCTGGATGGCTGCGGGCGCGGCGGGCTCGTTACCGCCCCCGCTGCTGGTGCTGTCGCTGCAGGCGGCGACAACGGTGATGGTGGCTGCCAGCCCGAGTGCTCCGAGCTTTCGCGTGGCGTGTGGCATGTGTGAGATCCCTGGCTGATGTAAGCGTGTCTGGTGAGTAGTCGTCATCCCGATTCACAATTCGGTGACTGTAGGATCACCCGGCGCGTGACGACGAGCCCACAAGAGCGTCACAGCGCGGTCACAACCCCCAGCGGAAGCCCAAACCGAAGCTCCGTCCGGCCTTGTACCGGAGCGTGGTTACCTCGCCCTGTCGTTGGCGGTAGGGGGCGTCGAGCAGGTTCTTGGCATCGAACTTGACCGAGGCGCCGAAGAAGAAGGGCGCTTGCAGGGAGAAGTCGATGACGTGGCGTTCCAGTTCGTAGGTGTCTGGTAGCGGCGTGGCACCGGCCTCGACGACACGCTTGCCGACGACATTGTAGAGCAGGGTAGTGGTCCAGGCCGCGCTCGGGCTCAGCCAGGTGAGGCCCGCGTTTACGACATAGGGCGCCTGCCCCACCATCGGCCGATGGAGCTCGGTCAGCGAGATCGTCGCGGTGTTTCCCGGGGTGATTTCGCTCTTCATCAGGGTCGCGTTGGTGAACAGCGTCCAGCCGGTCCCCCCTGCGGCCAGGAAGTCGAGCCGCTTGCGGAGTTCGAGTTCGACCCCGTAGTTGTTCGCCTTCTCGGCGTTGATGAAGGTGATGATGTTCTGTCCGGCTGCGGGCTGGATTGCCCGCTCGATCGGACGGTCGAAGAACTTCCCGAACAGCCCCACGCTCACGACTTCGCCACCGCGGGGATACCACTCCCACCGGACATCGAGATTCTTCACCAGCGCCCGCTCCAGATTGGCGTTGCCGACGGTGATCAGGAATCCGCCGAAATCGAACGACTGGATTGGGGCAATCTCCCGGTATTCGGGGCGGGAAACAGTCTTGGTGGCAGAGAGCCGGATGGTTTGACTCTCTGATAGCGTCACGTTCAAGGCCAGCGCCGGGAGGAAATCGGTCTTGAGCTTCGCGGGAACAGGCACGACGGCACCAAACGGATCGGTGGTCGTCAGCTCCAGGTTCCAGCGCTCCACCCTCGCACCCCCGATCAGGCGGAACCGTCTGGCGAACGGCAGTTCAACCTGGCCGTACCCGGCGGTGATGCGCTCCTCGGCGCTATAGCGGCCGGCATTGGCGTTGGGCTGCAGGAAGAGTCGCCCGGCCAGGGCGTATGCTCCGTCGAAGATGTCCTCCGCCGTCGCTCGGCGCTCTGCGGGCGTCAGGGAAGAATTGATGATGTCGTACGAGCGGCTATCGGCGTCGCGGGACGTCGATCGCCAGGCGCCGCCGACTTTGAACGTGACTGGATTGGCAACAGGCCCCAAGAGCAGACGGTAGTTCCCGGTCAGGTTCCATCCCGTCTCGTCGAGGGTGCTGAAGGTGCGGTTGGCTGAGCGGGGTGCGCCAAACCACAGGTCGGGCTGGCCGTTGGTGAGGGTGTAGGCCAGATCCGACCGGTCGGGTTCGTCTCGAGTGACTCCCGAGGATGTGACCGACCAGTCCAGGAAGTGGCGTTCACCGAGCAGGTGCTCCGCCGCCAGCTGATTGGACCTGACGCTCCGTTCGATGAAAGTGAGCCGCGTCCGTTCCAGGTCGGTGTTGAACTCCTCGTCGTGCCCGCGCAGCACCGTTGCCTCATTGTCCGCGCTGCGGTTGTAAGCGTTGGTGAGCGTCACCTTGGTGCCGGTGCCGATCCGGGTGCTCAGATTGAGCATCCCACCCCACAGCACCGACACTCGCCCGGTACTACCGGCGTATGCGTTGAACGGCGTCTGTCGCCCGCCAGCCTGTGCCTCTGCCTGGGCACGAGATTCCTGATTTCGTACTTCCTGCGTCATGCTGTAGCTGAACGACCCCAGGTAGCCGAACCGCTGCCCCAGCACGGGATCTTCACCTCCGATCGACACCCCGAACGAGCCGTTGGGCTGCCCCGAGTTCCGTCGGGCGCTCCAGCTGTTGCGGAACGCCGCCGTGACCTGATTGACCTCAGCCGGAGTCAGCGTGGTGAGATCTCCGGCCTCTCGGACCACCGCGGGGATCTGCCGCACGCTGCCGCCATAGCCGAGCCATTCCCTCCCGGTTCTCGGCGCCCGGACCAGGTCCACTCCCGTGGCCTCGGTGGTGAGGCCAATGCCCACTGACAGGGTCCCCATCCGCCGGGCCGGAAATTCGCGGGTCTTGAGATTCACCTGCGCGCCGCTGAAGTCCCCTGATTGTTCGGGTGTGAACGTCTTCGAGGTAGTGATTCCTTCCAACAGCCCGGCGGGGAAGAGGTCGAGTGGCACAACCTTCTTCTCGGGCTCCGGGCTGGGGATCCGGGCGCCGTTGAGCGATGTCGTGGTGTAGCGCTCCCCAAGGCCGCGTACGAACACATACTTGCCGTCCTGAACGGTTACGCCACTCACCCGCTGCACCGCCTGCCCGGCGTCGCTGTCCGGGCTGCGCGAGATCTGCTCTGCGGTGACGGAGCTGACTACATTGACCGCATAGCGCTGTTCCTCGAGCGCCCGGTTGACCGTCCCCCGCTCTGCCGCGGCCGCCACGGTGATCTCTTCCAACTCGACCACCTGCACGGTCAGCGCGATATCCTGCTGTACCGCCCCGCCTTGGGGCACCTCAACGCCTTCGACTACCTTGGCCTGGTACCCGATGAACCGCGCCCGGATTCGGGCCGGACCGGACGGGACGTTGGTGAGGGTATAGCGGCCGTCAAAGCCCGATTGAGTCTGGATGCCGGTTCCGACCGCCTCGAGCACTGCTCCCGCGATCGGGCTCCCTTTCTCGGCATCGACCACCTGCCCGACGACTCTCCCTGTGCCTTGCGCCGAGCCTGGCTGGGTCACCGTCGCCACAAGAAAGACGGCGATGGCGCTTGTCAGGTACGCGGCACGGAAGGCGAAGTTCTGGGGCATGGTCGAACTCGCTATTGAGGAGCCGCGCTGCCCGCTCCGGGCACCGCGATGGGGTTACTGCGATTGTGGGGAGAGTCAGCCGGAGCCGTACCGGAGAGACCTCAGTTTTGTCACGGACAAGTCACAAACGCGAAGGTTCGCCTGCTCAGGCACCGCCTCCGTCACAGCCGCGCATCAGCTTCCGTCGCCTACCGCTGCCGCCAATCGGTCGGCCTGCCTACACTTGCACCATGACTGCGACGCAGAAATTGGCGAGCCTGAGCCTACTGCTGACATGCTCCACCGCGCCCGCCCTCGCCCAGGTGCCCCGCGACAGCGCTGTTGCGCGAGCCCTCGCGTATATCGAGGCCGCAGCATCGGCGCACCGCGAAGCGGAAGGCACGCCTGGAATCGTGGTAACGGTGGTCGACCGTCTGGGTGTCCTGGGGGTGCGCGCCGTCGGTGTCGCCGATCTGGCCGCCCACACGGCGCTATCCGGCGAAGGCCGATTCCTCGCGGGATCCATTTCCAAGGCCTTCACCGCGGTCGCCTTGCTCCAGCTTCAGGAAGAGGGGCTGGTGGACATTCACCGTCCCCTCACCGACTACCTCCCTTGGTTCCGGATGCGATCCGGTGGGAGCGCGATCACGGTGGAGCAGCTGCTGACCCACACGGCCGGGCTTCCGCGGGACCGTGGCGATCTACCCTCATCGCCTTATACCGCATTGGCGCTCAGGGAACGGGAGCCTGGCGCTCCGCCAGGTGAACGCTTTGCCTATTCCAATATTGGGTATCAGCTCTTGAGTCTCCTCATCGAGGAAGTGGAGGGGCGTCCCTTTCACCGAATGCATCCGGCGGCGGGTGATTGAACCGCTGGGGCTTCGGGCAACCGTGCCTGAGGTGACCCCTGGTCAGCAAATCGGCGCCGTAACCGGATATCAGTATCTGTGGGACGACCGGCCGCCTGCCTCTGGGGATCCATTGATGCCGGTGACCTGGGGCGAATACAGTGCTGGCGATGCCAACCTCGTCACCACGGGGCCGGATCTGGCAGTCTTCCTGCAAACCTTGCTCAACCAGGGGCAGGGACCGCAGGGCCGTCTGCTGCAGCCTGCCAGCTTCGGGCGTATGGTTTCGCGGCTGGTTCGTGCACCGGAGCTGGGCCCCGACATGTTCTATGGGTACGGTCTGGCACTGGGATCCCTTGATGGGGACCCGGTACTCTGGCACAGCGGTGGCATGCCAGGCTATCGCACGATGATGATCGGAGACATGGATGAAGGCATTGGCGTCGTCATCCTGATGAATGGGCCTGGAAATCCCCGACGCCTCGCGGAGTATTCGCTGCGAGTCCTCATCGAGATGCGACGTCGGCATGAACCACCCCCGGTGTTGTTGGCGGCGCCACCAGACGTGGTCCCCGATGCCGGTTCGTACGCGGGGATCTTCACCGACAGCGCCGGAGCCACAATCGCACTCGAGGCGGATGGCAATCGCCTGTTCCTCCGAGACGGAGAGCGCCGCATAGCCCTGGAGCGCGCGGGATCGGCTGAGTTTGTCGTGAAGGACGCAGCGTGGCGACTTTTTCCGCTCGAGGTCGTCCGCGACCGCGGTCACGCGACGGAGGTGTTACACGGCGGCCGATGGTTCACGAGTGAGTACTATCGCGGGCCGAAGAGCTTCGCGGTGCCTGATGCTTGGCGACCGTTCGTGGGGCACTATCGTTCTCAGGTCGCCTACTTCAGCAACTATCGTGTTGTCCTGCGGAAGGGAGAGCTGCTGCTGGTGTCACCGGAGGGAGCGACCGAGCCGCTGGTCAAGCGGGGCCATGGGTTCGGCGTTGGGCGGGCCGATCACCCGATCGAGCTGGTGCAGTTCGCTGACATCGTGAGCGGTCGGGCCCTGCGAATGAACCTCTCCGGCACTGACTACTATCGGGCGACCACCCCTTGATCGGATGCCGGTATGGCCGGAGACGGCGCCAGCAGGTCGCCGGCTGCTGCCACGAGGTCGCGCGGCAGGAATGGTCGCGGTAACACCTGAATGCCCAGTGCCTGACAGCGGGCCACCAGCGCGGTATCTCCGGTCGTCACTAGCAGCCTATACGACTCTTTACCGGCGAGGTCGTCGAGCAACAGTCGCCGGCCGTCCGCCGACATTGCGCCATCCAGCACCACCAGGGTCCATGGTCTGGCGGCTAGGCGCTGCACTGCCTCGCTGCCCGTACGCACCACCTCGACCGTGCACCCCGCCGGCTCCAGCAGTGCGCGCATCACGAGCTCGGCGGCGGCATCGGAGTCTACCAGGAGCGCGGCTTGTCCCAACCCCGGGGTCGGGGCAGCGGCGTTTGGGGGTGACGGCCGCCCCGGCTCCTTCATGATTGGGAGACTGAACCAGAACTCCGCTCCACCCGGCACCGCCTGGTAGCTGAGTCGCCCGCCGTGTGATTCCACGATGCGATAGCTGAGTGAGAGTCCGAGCCCGGTCCCTTCGCCAGGGTCCTTGGTCGTGAAGAACGGCGTAAACAGCTGCGGTACCAACTCCGTCGGGACGCCGCCTCCCGTATCCCGAACTCGCACCACCACCTGCCCCTGCTCCATACCGGTGCCAAGCGTGACACGCCGCGGTGTTCCCTCGGGCAGCCCGCGCACGGCGTGCACCGCGTTGTTGACCAGGTTGAGCAGCACCTGTTGCAGCTCGTCGCGGTTGCCGCGCACCGGCAGGGGGCCGTCGGCGCGTTCCTCGATCAGCTCGATTCCGCGAAGGTGAAGCTCGTAAGTCACCAGCAGCGCAGTGCGGCCGAGGATGTCATTCAGGTCCACGACCCCCGCCCCCGGCGAGCCTTTCCGTGCGAAGGTCAGGAGATTGCGCACGATCCGTCCAGCTCGATCCGCCTGTTCCTGGATCACTCGCAGATGCTCCCGCTCTGCGGCCGGCAACGAGGGGCGCTCCTGCAGAAACTCGGAGAGTCCCGCGATCGAAGTCAGCGGATTGTTCAGCTCGTGCGCTACACCGGATACCAATTGACCAACGGCCGCGAGCTTTTCGCTCTGGATGAGTTGCACCTCGAGCGACCGCTGCTCGGTGACATCCTCGACCAGGACTACTACCGCGGCGTCCTCGCCGGGATCTCCGAGCGGCGCGGCGGTAAGCCTGAGCACTCGGTCGAGGGTCGTGCTTCGGACTGTGAGTGGCACCGCCCGTACGCCGCGACGTGCCCCACCGATCAGGCGGTCTTCCCCTTCGGGCTCGCCCACGATCGAATGCCAGAACCGCCGGCCGATAAGCCCGGGCGGCGCCACATCAAGGAAGTGGGCCAGTGCCTGGTTGCCGCGGCTGATGTTCCCAGCCCGGTCCACGACCGCGATGCCTTCGGTCAAGGCGTTGAACGCCGTCTCCCACTCATCCTTGGCCTGGCGCACCATTTCGAACAACCGGCTGTTGGCCATTACGACGGCGACGTGCGTCGCCACGGTGGAAAGCAACCAGAGGTCTTCGGCGCTAAAGGTGCCTTCCTTGCGGTCAGCGACCGCCAGCACCCCCATCGTGAGGCCGTGGGCTCGGAGCGGGGCTGCAGCGCCGGTGACAACCTGGTGCCCCGGCAGCAGAAAGACCGGCTCTCGCTCGTTGCCGTTGGTGACTTCGATTCGCTCGGTGCTGTTGGCTCGAAGCAGCAGACTCGGCGTGGCGTCGGTGACTTTGACGCCGAGCGACGTGGCGAGCGATCCCTCCGCCGCCGCCACGAGTAGGGTGCCGTCGTTGGCACCCGGGAGGGCCACGGCCGCTCCCTCCACATTGAGGAAGCGCATGACGTAGCGCGCCACTTGTCCGGCGATGCGTTCGCTCTGCAGCGACTCGGCGAGGACATAGCTGAGTTCCTGCAACGAGAAGATCTCGTTGATACGTCGGTCGACCTGCCGGGCCAGCGCGCGGCGCTCCTCGTCCAGAGAATGGATTCTGCGTCGTGTGATCTGGAAGTGTGCCGCGAGCGCGCCGGCCGAGAACAGCGCGGCAAAAGCCGGCCACCAGCCGGCGGGCCAACTTGCCGCCGTGAGCAGCCCACCCGCCACGGCCGCGGCCAGGTGAAGCAGGGGAAGCCACAGACGCCGCTCCCGCGCCGCGCCCAAGAGCGCGGCCCCGCCGAGTGCGAGGGCAAGGAACAGCGGGAACCCCAACGGGCGGCTCGCACCGACCCCCACCGCCGCCAGCAACCAGGCGACGGCCGGGACGTGGGCGATGATGGCCTCGCGCGTCGAGGGCCGGAGGCGAATGAGCAGTGGCACGCCGTCCCGTCCTTAGGGCCGGGAAATGGCGGTGTCGCGAGCGGCCTGCGCTCGGGCCTGCACCCGGCCCCGCTCCCGCTCCACCCGGGGGAGAATGTCGTTCCAGGCGTTCGACTGGATGGCCCCGTACGCGATGTCGAACTGCTCGAACACCGGCACCGGCACTTCAAAGAGGTAGATCGCGGACGCCTGGCGTCGGACAGGCAGCTGTCGGGCCGTGAACGTCGCGGTGATCGGGATGATGGCGACAGGGCGATAGAGCTGGTTGTGATAGAAGAGGCTGACGTTTTCAGGGTCGTAACGGGCGTCGTCTCTGAGTCCGAAAAACGAAACCAGCGCGAGTCCCGGATTGCCCAGCCCGGCCTCGGCCGCGGCCGAATCGATCTGCGACCGGCGCGTCTGGACCAGCCCGTGTAACGATTCGTAGCCATCCTTCGCCACCAGCCGCAGCACCCGCTCGTCCAGCGGCAGCACCCGTACCTCGACATCGCCCGCGACGAATCGCACGCTGAGCTGGTCCTGGTTGAGCGTGCCGAAGCCTGCGGGGAAGATGTCCGCCGCGGCGATTCCGCTCTGGCCCCGGGCCTCACCCGCCGCCAGCACCAACCCGATTACCAGCATTCCGCTGCAACCCCTCATGATGATGCCTTTCCGCCTGGATGGGCCGCCGCCAGCAGGCTCTGGCCTAACTCGGCGATGCCTTCCCCCGTGGTACTGCTGGTAAGCTGAACCTGTTCCTCTGGCAGCGCCAGCAGGGCGTGGAGTTCGCGCCGGCGCTTCTGGCGCTGCGCGAATGGGAGTTTGTCCCCCTTGGTCAGCGCCACCAGCACCGGCAGTCCCCGGCTGGCGAGAATATCGCCATAGGCTCGGTCCTCCGCGCTGGGATCGTGCCGGATATCCAGCAGCCAGAGCACGCCGCTCAGCGTCATGCGCTTTGCGAGCAGGCCCTGGACCAGTTGCTGATAGCGGCGTCGCTCGGCAAGCGAGACCCGGGCAAACCCGTATCCGGGCAGGTCGAGCAGGTAGAGGTCGGGCAGTCGGAAGACGTTGACGTGCCCGGTTCGGCCCGGCGAATTGCTCACCCGGGCGAGCGTCCGGCCGAAGAGCGCATTGATCAGGCTCGACTTTCCGACGTTGGAGCGGCCGAGCATGGCGATCTCGGTCAGCTTGGGCTCGAGCCGGTGTGTGACGTCGGGAAAGCTGCCGACGAACGTCACCGGGTAGCTGGCGAACGGGGCGCTGCTCTCGATGGCTGGGGGGAATACCTGGTTTTGGGTCATCGCGTCGGGCCTTCCTGTCATCCCGAGCGAAGCGAGGGATCTAGCCCGGGCGGCTAGATCCCTCGGTCGCTGCGCGACTCGGGATGACAGATGTCGCGCTCAGTGCTCGAAACAGCGTGGGTGAAGCTAGGCTTCCCGCTTCTGCCGGGCGCGCTCGGTCACCACCAGCGGCGGGTGGTTGTCGGTGACGCATTCCTTGGTGATCACAACCTCGCGCACGTCGTCGCGCGCCGGGAGGTCGAACATGATGTCGGTCATCATGCTTTCGAGGATGGCGCGGAGGCCCCGGGCGCCGGTACCGCGCTTGAGCGCCTTCTGCGCCACGGCGCGGAGCGACTCAGGGTCAAACGTGAGCCCGACGGTTTCCATCTCGAACAGCTTCTTGTACTGCTTGGTGAGCGCATTCTTGGGCTCGACCAGGATACGGATGAGGGCGTCCTCGTCCAGGGCTTCCAGGGCCACCGTGACTGGCAACCGACCGACCAGCTCGGGGATGAGCCCAAAGCGCAGCAGGTCGTCCGGCTCTACCTCGGCGAACGGGTTCTGCTTGTCGAACTCCGGCCCGTCCTTGTCCCGTTGTGAAAACCCAATCTGTTGCCGACCGGTCCGCGTCTCGATGATCTTCTCGAGCCCGTCGAAGGCGCCGCCGCAGATGAAGAGAATGTCCTTCGTATTGATCTGGATGTATTCCTGCTGGGGATGCTTTCGGCCACCCTGAGGCGGCACCGATGCAACGGTCCCCTCCAGAATCTTGAGCAGCGCCTGTTGCACGCCTTCACCCGAGACGTCGCGCGTAATGCTCGGATTCTCGGACTTCCGGGCAATCTTGTCGATCTCATCGATGTACACGATGCCCCGCTCGCACTCGGCGACGTTGAACTCTCCCGCTTGCAGCAGACGTACCAGGATGTTCTCCACGTCCTCGCCGACATAGCCAGCCTCGGTGAGCGTGGTGGCGTCGGCGATGGTGAAGGGAACGTCGAGAATGCGGGCGAGGGTCTGGGCGAGCAGGGTCTTGCCGACGCCCGTGGGGCCGATGAGAAGAATGTTCGACTTGTCGAGTTCGACCTCGGGATCCCGAGCGCTGCTGGCGTTGATACGCTTGTAGTGGTTGTAAACGGCGACGGCCAGGGTTCGCTTGGCGCGCTCCTGGCCGATGACGTACTGGTCCAGCACCGACTTGATCTCATTCGGTGTCGGTACCTGGGTAATCGTATCCGCGACTTCCCGCTCCTCGTCCTCCGCCAGAATCTCGTTGCAGAGCGTGATGCACTCGTTGCAAATGTAGACCGACGGGCCGGAAATGAACTTCCGGACCGAATCCTTGGACTTCCCGCAGAAGGAACAGCGTAGGTGCTTGTCGTTCGACATGCGCCCAAGGCCCGTGGTTTCGAGTGACAGAGGGGGTTGAGGGAATTCTGGCCCCCCCTCCGACCCCCGTCAAGGGATGGTTATTTGCGCCGGCTGAATTTCGGCTCGTTTGGTGATCACGTTGTCAATGAGGCCGTAGTCCCGGGCCTCTTCGGCGGACATGAAGCGGTCACGATCCATGTCCCGCTCGATCGTCTCGATCGGCTGGCCGGTATGCTGGCTGTACAGGCCGTTCAGCTTGGCTCGAAGATACAGGATTTCTCGCGCCTGGATCTCGATATCCGCCGCCGTGCCCTGGGTACCCCCAGAAGGCTGATGGATCATGATGCGGGAGTGCGGCAGCGCGCTCCGTTTTCCCTTCAGACCCGCGGCCAGCAGGAACGACCCCATCGACGCCGCCATTCCCATGCAGATGGTGTTCAGCGGTGCCTTCAGGTACTGCATCGTGTCGTAGATGGCGAGCCCGCTGGACACAACACCGCCCGGCGAGTTGATGTAGAGGTAGATGTCCCGCTCGGGGTTGTCCGCCTCGAGGAACAGGAGCTGCGCAATGACGATATTCGCTACATCGTCGTTGATGGGCGCCCCGAGGAACACGATTCGGTCCATCAGGAGGCGCGAGAAGATGTCGTACGACCGCTCACCGCGGCTCGAACGCTCGATAACGTACGGAGGATAGATTGTGGCCATTCCCATGCTCAAGCGTCGACAACGGTGGATTGCTGGAGGAGCCAGGCGAACGCCTTCTCCTCAGTGATGGACCGCTCCAGATCGTGGAGCCGTCCCGCCTTCTCGAGCTGGGCGTACAGCTGTCCGGGTGCCAGGTTACGGCCCGCCGCGAGGGTGCTCACCCGCTCATCCAGCTCCGCGGTAGTGGCGGCGAGTTTCTGGGCCTCGACCACATTCTCCAGCACCAACTCGCGCCGCACCTGCTGCTCGGCCACCGGTCGGAACTCCGCCGCAAAGCTGTTGAACTGTTCCGCCGGGAGCTGGTAGGCCTCCATATAGCCCTTCACCAGCCGGTTTACCAGAGAAGCCGGCGCCGGCACGTCGTTGGCCGCATAGATCTGCTGCAGCAATTCCTGTCGCACCCCGGCCTCCGCCTGAGACCGCGACTCCGCTTCAAGATCCGCTCGGAGGGCAGTCCGGAGCGCATCAAGGGTCTCGAAATCACCGACCTCGCGGGCGAAATCGTCGTTCAACGGCGGCAGCTCCTGGCGCTTCACCTCGTGCAAGCTGATCCGCACCTTTCGCGACTGACCTCGCTTGGTCTCGTCCGGGTGGTCGTCGGGGAATCGCACGTCGGCATCCACCGTTTCTCCCGGGACCAGATTCATCACCCGCTCCTCGACATCTGGCAGGGCGCGGCCCTCTCCCAACACCATCGTGTAGGGCTGCGCGGCGCCCACCGTCTCGCCCTCGATGGGCGAGACCTCCACGCGTACCAGGTGGCCCGGCGCCGGCTTTTCCCCTTCGACCGGCAGCCAGGATGCCTTGCGCTCCTGCAGGTCGCGTAACTTCTCCTCTACGTCCTTGTCGACGACCGGCTTCACCTCCCGGCGCACGGTGAATCCGCCGAGCCTGGAGAGGGTAACGTCGGGGCGTACCTCGACGTGGAATTCAAACTCGAGCGGCTTCCCGTCCTCGAACTTAAGATCATGGATGTGTGGCTCGGCGATCGGCTTGAGATCCTGATCCTTGATCGCCAAGTCCCAACTCTCGCGAATCAGCTCCTCGAGCACGGTTTGCCGGATCGCGTCCCCAAACCGACGTCGTACCACCACTTCCGGAGCCTTTCCCTGGCGGAATCCGGGGAGCCGGGCACGTTGACTGTAGTACTTTAAGGCCTGATGTTCTGCCTGTTGTACTCGGTCCAACGGGACCGTGATCTGGAGCGACTTGGAGGCCGCGTCTTCTTTGGTTTTCACAACCGAAATGCTAGACATGGGGCGGAATCTACCCCCTCCCGTGCAGGGGGGTCAAATCAGGACCGGGCCGACATTTGCGTCACCTCCCGGCGACGCCATTGAGGTGCGGCCAAGGGCCCAGGCCCGCCGGCGGAGAGTGAGTGGGACGGGAGCACGAGGTTGGTCGGCTCCCGGGCTTCATGGTGCCTGCACCAGGGGACTCAAGTGAGATCGTGCAGACCGTCCTGATCGTTGACGACGAAATCTCCATGCGCCGTGCCCTGCGTGGATTCTTCGAGCGAGCCGGCTTCGCCGTGGCCGAGGCGGCCTCGGCCGATGACGCGCTGCGCCACATCCGAGAGGCGAGGCCCGCGGACGCCGTGGTGAGCGATGTCTTGATGCCAGGGTTGGGCGGAGTGGATTTCTATGACCAGTTACGGCAGGCGGCGCCCCAGCTGACCAATCGGGTGGTCTTTCTGACGGGTGCCGCAGGGGATCCCAAGGTTCACGCGCAGATCGAGCAGCGCGGCGTTCCGCTCATTTCCAAGTTGGACGACTTGCGACTGGTGGTGGATGCCGTGCGCCTTGCGCTCCTCAAGCGGCCATTACCGTAACCCTCCGGTCGGGATCAGGCCAACTCACCGGTTCTTCTTTACTCCACCACCACTACGCCAGTCAGTCGCTCAAACTCGTCTGTCACAACCCGCGTGCCGGGGGGCGTTTGCCACGGTCCGCCGTCGTATCGAACGTTGACGAAGTGCATGCCGGGGGCGATCGCGAATTGACTCCGCCAGTGTCCGGGGCCGATTCGCTGCATCTCGATTGGAAGCCAGTCAGTAAAGTCGCCCATCAGCTCGACGCGACGTACTCCCTCCAGATCTTCAGCCTTGAGTTCCAGTGACACTGAACCCGACGCTTGCCGTACGACCAGCCTTCCACGGTCCCTCGACGCCGGATTCCCGAGCCTCATCCCCTCCCGGCCAAACGCCGCCCGAAAAGCGAGCCGCAGGAACCGCCCCCCGGTGGTCCGGAACTGCGGGTCCGGCGGGCTGCTCCCGATGGAGCCGTTGAGGCCAAGGCGCGGGCTCAGCCAGTAGGTCGCATCGGCAATCCACCACGTGGCGGTGTTGGTGCCGTTGCCCTTGCTCTTCTGGCTGATGATATCGCCAGGAATCACATCGGCTGCGACCTCGGTGATTCCATACCGCCGCCCGGCCCCCAGGGCCACATTCAGACGTCGCGGCGCCCACCTGAGCCATAGACCGAGGTCGGTGGTGACCCGAATCTGATTTCGGATCAGTGAGTCGGGGGGAGTCAGGGTATCGGGGAACCCGACGTCAGGCCTGACGGGATTGAGCGCGGACCGCTGCGACCCCTCCAATTGAACCGCGAGTTCGCCAAAGCGCCTCCAGGCTGCCGCCTCCCATCGAAGCGTCCTCCCCTGCAGGTCGTGACCGGCCTGTCCGCCCAGCCACAGGCCCGTCCTCGTTCCGGTGAGATGCAACCTGCCTCCGAGGTCCCAGGCGACCCCGTCTGCCGTTCCGACCCCGAAGCGGGTCCGCACCGTCCCGGTTGCTTCGGCTAGGAGCGCGCCACCGAGTCGGGTGAAGTGCGACCCTTCGGCGAACCCGCTCGCTCCCTGCGCCAATCGGCCGTAGTCGCGGTACTCGCCCTCAGCCGTCAGTCGGAGTCGAGGGCTCTGATATCGCAACATTGGGGCGACCGACCATAGGGAAACGGTGCCCCGTTCGTTTACCGGGGCGCCGCCAACTCCGACGTCGATCCGTCCGCTCACTTGCGCGACCGCTGCCGGCGCCAGCGCCGACAGCGATCCGAGAGCGAGCAGCAGCCGTGGTGTCTTGATCACGGTCTGGAAGCCGGTTGGTCTGGAAGGGGTGACGCGGGAGGTCGCTCGGGCGCAGGCGGCAGGCGCCCGTGGCCCGACGCTCCTTGGGGGGTGGCCATGCGATCTCGGAGGGCGAGGAAGGCCGCGTCGGACGCACCCGATGAGGCCATGTCGCGGACGGTGTTCCACGCCTCGTCGGCCGGGACTCCGACGGTCATCAGGTCGGCCAGCACGCTGAGCGGCACTACCAGGGGCTGGTCATGGCGGAGCATCCGCAACGATCGGAGCGTGGCCCTGGAGGCGCCAGCCCGGAGCGCCGCTGCGGCCGCGACCAGTTCGGCATTGCTCGTCTCGGCACCGAGTTCCCGGCGACCGGTCCGGAGGCGGTCGAGGAGCACTTCCACCGCTCGAACAATGCGGGCCGAATCGGCGCCTTTGCTCTGTCCTTCCAGCGCCTTCTGCACCAGCGGGTCCGCAGGCAGTTTCTCAAGTTCCGCACTGTCCACCAAGTGCTGTACCGCCTGGGCGGTGCCGGCGGGCAACCGCTCGGTGAGCCGCACGTCCTGCCCCAGAAGCGGGCTGGCGCTCGCGAGCAGCAGGCATGCCGAGGTCGTCGCCAGGCACCAGTACCGCGAGGCCCGAAGCCAACGGTCAGTTTGCAACGGTGATCACCGAGGTGGGCGTGTCGAAGTCGTCGTCGTCGGCCGGAATGGCTTGGTCGGCTACCCAGCGCTGTCCATCTACGAGGAACGAATAGCGGTAGCGCCCGGGGCGAAGCCGGAGCGTCACGGACCACTCTCCATTACCTTGGCGCAGCGGCGCCGCCTCCTGACTCCAGTCGTTGAAGTCTCCCACCAGCGCAACCTGGCGAGAGCTTGGTGCCTGAAGTGCGAATCGCACCGGATGGCCGGGCTCAGGACGGCGGAGCGCCACCAGCGCGAAGCCGACTACGATCACCGCGGCCGCAGCCCCCATCCAAGCAGAGCGTAAGCGGCGCTCGGCGTGAAGTTGGACCAGGGTCCGCTCCACCGCGCGGTTGCCCGTAGGGACGTGTGCCCGCAGTTCCTTCGCCAGCGCCGCGACCAGCGGATCGGGAATTGATTCGGCTTGGCTGTCACGCATGGTACACATCCTCGAGCAAGGTCCTGAGCCGTTCACAGGCTCGGTTGACCCGCATTTTGATCGCAGATACCGACACGCCGGTCAGGGCGGCGATCTCATCGTAGCTCAGATCCTCGACATGCCTGAGCAGGAATGCCTCCCGCTGGTCCGCGGAGAGGGTCGCCAGCGCCCGGTCAATCTCCTCCCGCCAACCGGGTCCATCGCTTCCATCCGGGACCGCGGCACGCTCCATCGCTGCGCTGGCCGTGGTGTCACGAACGATCAGATCGCGCCGCCCGAGCCGGGTCCGACAGCGATTGGTCAGAATGCTCAACACCCAGGCACGGAATCGCTCGGGCTGCTCGCACCGGGCAATCGCCCGGTAGGCACGGAGCAGGGCTTCCTGCAGGACGTCCTCCGCCTCCTCCACGCTGCCGAGCATATGATACGCGCAGCGTTCGAGGCTTGCCCGGTGTCGCGCCACGAGTTCGCCGTAGGCGGCCAAGTCCCCTCGCTGGACCAGCCCGACCAGCTCGGCATCGCTCACGGTCATGAGATAGAGACCCATGGCACACAGGATTCGTCACACCGCCCTCCGGACCCCGATGCTGCGAGCCTGAAGGGTGACGCGGTTGAGGGTTGTGGGGTCATTAGGGGTGATCACAGTCGTCCGCATGATCCCCCGTCCTGAACCGGTGACGTCCGGGAGGCGGACGCCGGCACGCCGGCCGGTTCCACCGGTGATCTTGTAATGAATAGAAAGAGGGAGGTAGTCATGCATTTCCGTAACACCGGCGCACTCGCGTTGCTCTTCGTCGCCGCTTGCGCGTCGGACTCCGCGGGTCCCCTGGTCAAGAACGTTGGGGGCGAGGACGGCGCGGGACTGGCGGGCCGGGTTCTGGGGTTCACGCCTTCACCCGACAGCACGTTGGTCTCGATCTCCGGGGCTCAGGTGACGCTTGTCCTTGTTGGTGACCTCCCCGTTGACACCCTTCCGGTGCAGCCGGACAGCTCACCACCGGTTCCGCCGGGCGATACCATGCTTTGGGCGCGCCAGTCGCTCGTAGTTACCCTGCTCGACACGGTGATTACACCGCCGGATTCGCTGCCGCCCCCTCCTCCACCTCCGGTAGTCGGCTGTGGTCGGAGCGGTGACACAGTGACCACGGTGACGAGCGACGCGCTCGGTGCGTACCAAGTCGCCGGGTTGGCGCAGGGAGTCTACGATGTTCTGGTGACGCCGCCGGAAGGGTCGGGGTTTGGCCGGGGTTATTACTGTGGTCTGCCGCTCCGTAGCGGGACTCCGACTGAGACCAATATCTACCTTCCGCCGACACCGTAAAAGGAAAGACGGAAGGATGGAAAGACGGAAAGACGGAAAGATGGAAGGATGGAAAGACAGATGGGTGACAGTGGCGTCGTGAAGGCCCGCTGTCACCCCTCGTCGTCTCGATAGTAAAGCTTGGTTAGGTGAGCTCTCCCTACGGACCCACGACCCATGACCCATGACCCTCGACCGTCCGACCGTCTGACCTTTGGGAGATCCGACACTGCAATGCGACCGGAGGGACTCGAACCCCCACGGGTTTCCCCACCAGGTCCTAAGCCTGGCGCGTCTGCCATTTCGCCACGGTCGCGGCCCGGACCAATATAAGATGGGAATCACCCGCTGACTGCGCCCGGCGCGGAGGATCCGCTGGAAAACGAACGCGGGGTCGGCATGGCGCCGACCCCGCGTTCGTTCCTCCAGGGCAGTGCGATTACTCGAGCCTGATGCGCTCGACCCGCGACTGCTCCGATTGCCCGTTGTACACCTTGATGCTCACGATGGCGCCCTTGCCCGCCTCTTTCAGGGCGCGCTTCAGATCGCTCTCAGTACGAATCGCGGTCCCCTCAACTTCCTGAATCACGTCCGGACCGCCTGCTTCTGGCGGGAGAAGCACCTGATAGGAGGGTCCGTTGGGATCCACTTCAGTAACCAGGAGGCCGCGAACATCCGGATTCAACTCGTACTCCTGGGCCATCTGAGATGTAAGAGCCTGGACCGCGGTCCCCAGTTGGTCGATAGTGACGGCGTTGTCCTCGCTCGGCTTGGGCTGCTCCTGCTCCTGATTGTTGGCATCCCGCTCGTCACTGTTCTGCTCCATCAGGCGGACTGTGAAGGTCTTGCGAATGCCGCCCTTGCGCGCGACTTCGACTTTCACTGACTCGCCCGGATGCCGGAAGCCGACGAGTTGCTGCAGTTGGGCCACGTAGGCGACCTGCTGCCCATCAATTGTGATGATCACGTCGCCCTGCTCCAATCCCGCTTTCTTTGCCGGCGAGTCGATTCCGTTCGGGAATCCGCCGACAACCACGCCGCGAATGTCCTTGAGGCCCACATAGGCTGCGTCGTTGGGCGTCGCATCCTTCACCTCGATGCCCAGGGCGGCACGCTGCACCTTGCCGGAAGCGATGAGCTGGTTCATCACCACCCGGACGAGGTTGATCGGAATCGCGAAGCCGTACCCGGAATAGAAACCGGTCTCGCTCGCGATGGCGCTGTTGATCCCGATGACCTCGCCCCGGACGTTGACGAGCGGACCACCGGAATTGCCGGGGTTGATCGCCGCGTCGGTCTGGATGAAATCACTGATACCGGCACGGCTCCGCTGCAGCCCATCCAACCTGCGGCCCTTCCCGCTGATGATGCCCGAAGTCACCGTGAAGGTGAACGCCTCCCCCAGCGGATTGCCGATGGCCAGGACCCAATCTCCGATTCGGGTGTTGTCGCTGTTGCCGAAGGCGGCTGGACTGAGCTTTGGCGCCTCGATCTTCACCACGGCAACGTCCGTCAGCGGATCGGCGCCAACCACCCTTGCCGTGAACTCGCGCCGGTCGAACAGCCGCACGGTCACCTTTTCCGCGCCTTCGACAACGTGGTTGTTGGTGAGGATGTAGCCATCCGGTGAGACAATGAAGCCGGAGCCCGTCCCGCGCTCTACTTCAGGGCGCCGCGGGTTGCCGTGGAAAAACTGCTCCATTCCCGGTGGCACCCGACGGACCCGCTCGGTGCGCTGGCTTCGAATGAAGACCACGCTGGGCCTCACCTGCTCCGAGACGGCCGCGAAGGCGTCTGAGAGCTCCGTGAGTACCTTGGCCTGAGGGATTGAGGGGGCCTGGGTCGGCTGGATTGCTGTCCGGACCCGCTCCTGAGCTGTCGAGCGGCTAGGCAGGTCGAGCAAGCCGGCGAAAAGAAGGCCGAGGGCGAAAGCCAGTGTCACTAGGCCCCCGAACTTGAGCCAATTCATGGTACGAACCGACATCGATTATCTCCCCTGAGAGCTGCCTCAATCTAACGTACGAGGGATGCCCTGGTTGTGCTTTGAGTCGCAAAACGGCCATCGGCTATCGGCTACAGGTCGATCAGGACCCGAGCCGATAGCCGATAGCCGATAGCCGACAGCCTTCTAACCACCTCTATGGCTATGATTTACGACTTCTTCTGGTCGTCCACGATCTCGTAATCGGCCTCCACCACGTCCTCCTTCGGGGGCTGGGCTTCGGAACTGGCCTCGGCGGCGCCACCCTCGGGGGTCCCGGCGGACTGGGCACTCTGGTAGAGCGATGCTCCGGCGGCCGAGTACGCCCCGTTCAGATCGTCCAGGGCCTTCTTGATGAGATCTGGGTCACCATTCTTGAGGGCTCCCTTGGCGCCCTCGAGGGCGTTGTCGAGTCGCGACTTCGCGTCTGCCGCCAGCCGGTCGACCCAGTCCTTGCTGTCCTTCTCCACCTTGTAGACGAGGCCGTCGAGGTGGTTGCGAGCCTCGATCTGATCACGCCGCTTCTTGTCCTCCGTGGCGTGCGCCTCGGCGCCCTTCACCATCTTGTCGATCTCGGTGTCGGAGAGACCGCTCGATGCTTCGATGCGGATCTTCTGCTCCTTGCCGGTGGCCTTGTCCTTGGCGGAGACGTGCAGAATGCCGTTCGCGTCGATATCGAACGTTACCTCCACTTGGGGCATGCCACGCGGGGCGGGTGGGATCCCCGTCAGCTGGAACTTGCCGATGGTACGGTTGTCCACCGCCATCTGGCGCTCGCCCTGCAGCACATGGATTTCCACCGTGGTCTGGTTGTCCTCGGCGGTGGAGAACACCTCCGACTTCTTCGTCGGGATCGTGGTATTCCGTTGAATGAGGACGGTGGTTACGCCGCCCAGCGTCTCAATTCCCAGGGACAGCGGCGTCACGTCGAGCAGTAGGACGTCCTTTACTTCGCCGCCCAGCACGCCACCCTGAATCGCCGCGCCGATTGCCACAACTTCGTCTGGATTGACAGACCTATTGGGTTCCTTGCCGAAGAAGTCCTTCACGATCTGCTGGATCTTCGGGATCCGGGTGGAGCCACCGACCAGAATCACTTCGTCGATGCTCTTCGGATCGAGGCCCGCGTCCTTCAACGCCTGCTGCATCGGAGGAATCGTGCGCTGGATCAGATCGTCCACCAGCTGCTCGAACTTGGCCCGAGTCAGGCTGAGGTTCAGGTGCTTGGGTCCGGACTGGTCCGCCGTGATGAAGGGCAGGTTGATGTCGGTCTGCTGCGTGCTCGACAGCTCCATCTTGGCCTTCTCCGCCGCTTCCTTCAGCCGCTGGAGGGCCATGGCGTCCTTGGAGAGGTCGATTCCCTGGTCTTTCTTGAACTCCCCGACCAACCAATCGATGAGCCGCTGGTCGAAGTCGTCGCCGCCGAGGTGGGTGTCCCCGTTCGTGCTCTTCACTTCGAACACACCCTCGGCCAGCTCCAGGACGGAGATGTCGTAGGTGCCGCCGCCGAGGTCGAACACGGCGACTTTCTCTTCCTTCTTCTTGTCCAGGCCATAGGCGAGCGCCGCCGCCGTAGGCTCGTTGATGATGCGGAGTACTTCGAGTCCGGCGATCTTCCCGGCGTCCTTGGTAGCCTGGCGCTGTGCGTCGTTGAAATACGCCGGCACAGTAATGACAGCCTTCTCGACCTTGGTGCCGAGATAGTCTTCCGCCGTCTGCTTCATTTTCTGGAGGATCATTGCCGAGATTTCCGGCGGTGAGTACTTCTTTCCGGCGATCTCCACCACGGCGAGACCGTTGCTGCCGGATTCCATCTTGTAGGGGACGCGCCGGACTTCCTCGGTCACCTCATTCATCCGCCGGCCCATGAAACGCTTGATAGAGAAGATGGTCTGCTTCGGGTTGGTCACCGCCTGGCGCTTGGCGACCTGTCCCACGAGCCGCTCGCCATCCTTGGTGAAGGCCACGACCGAAGGAGTCGTGCGGCCGCCCTCAGCGTTCGGGATGACGACAGGATCGCCGCCTTCCATGACAGAGACGACCGAGTTGGTCGTGCCGAGGTCGATACCGATGATTTTAGAACCCATTGGGTATTCCTTTCCTTAATTGCATATCCACGAGGGTAGGCCGGGGGGCTGAAAGGCCTTGCCCAGCGCGTGGGCGTCGTATCTGGGCAGGGGCAAAGGACATACCGAGTTTTTCGGCCGTTTTGGCAGAAAGATGGCAGGTCCGGGCCACCTAACGCCCGTGAATGGGTGCCAATACGGAGTTTTGAGTCGCCGGCGCCGGTCTGGCAGGGGTGCCTTCCGTGGGCTCCTGCTCGGTGGCGGCCGGCATTCGCCCGCCGCCTCCGAGTCCCTCACGCCTTTACCTTGTATCCATGTTCCCCATCCGCGACGAGAACCCGACGATCCATACGCCAGTGGCCACCTTCCTGCTCATCGCGGCGAATGTGGTCAGCTGGGTGGTCGTGCAGGGAATGGGGGCCGAACCGGCGCTCAGCCGATCGGTGTGCGAACTGGGGCTGATCCCAGGTGATTTCCTGCGACGCCTGCCCGAGGGATTGGCGATTCCATTGGGGCATGGGCTGGCGTGCGTAGTGAGCACAGATCGGTCCTGGCTCTCGCCAGTGACCTCCATGTTCTTGCACGGGAGCTGGTTGCACCTGATCGGCAACATGTGGTTCCTGTGGATCTTCGGAAACAACGTTGAGGACGTGATGGGACGCTGGAGGTTCGTCGTGTTCTACCTCCTCTGTGGCTTGGCGGCAGTGGGGGCTCAGATGGCGGCGAGCCCGAGTTCGCCGGCTCCGATGGTGGGTGCCTCCGGCGCTATCGGCGGGGTGATGGGCGCCTATGTGCTCCTGTTTCCCCACGCGCGAGTCCGAACCTTCGCGTTCATCTTCTTTTTCGACATGCCGGCATTCCTCATGCTGGGCTACTGGTTCCTGCTCCAGCTGCTGGGGGGAACGGCTCCGTCGGAGGGTGGGGTCGCCTTCTGGGCGCACATTGGCGGGTTCATCGCCGGGGTAGTCCTCATGCCGCTCTTCCGTGATCCTGAGCTGTACGCCGCCCATCGGCAGGTTGCCCGGTTTGTCTAGCGCTTCGGTCGCGACACGCTATCCCTGGTTGACTCCCTTCCTTCAGTTGCACGGGGTCGGCGCACTGATCGACCACACACTCCTTCGTCCGGAGGCCGCAGAGCACGACATGCAGAACCTCGCCAGGGAGGCCGTCCGCCTGGGCCTCGGCGCGGTGTGCGTCAACGGGCAGTGGGTCCGCGTGCTGTCCCACCAGCTTCATGGGACTGGTGTGAGGATCGCATCGGTGGTCGGCTTCCCTCTGGGGGCGAGCGGGCTTCCGGCGAAGGTGGCCGAGGCGCGCATAGCGATCGAGGACGGCGCTGACGAGATCGACATGATGATCTCGCTGGGGCTTGCCAGGAGCGGTCGTTGGGTCGAGGTCGGAAACGAAATCGCGGCGGTGGTGGACGTGGTGGCAGGGAGACTGGTCAAGGTGATTCTGGAGACGGCCGCGCTCACGGCAGATGAGGTGGCTCGTGGGGCGGAGGTAGCAGTGGGGGCCGGTGCTGGAATGGTAAAGACCTCCACCGGCTTTCATTCGGCAGGCGGCGCCACCCTCGAGGCTGTCAGGTTACTGCGTCGAATCGTCGGGAACGGCGTCGGTGTAAAGGCTTCAGGAGGAATCCGGACGGCGGAGCAGGCGGTCCTCATGCTTGCCGCGGGTGCGAGTCGCCTCGGGACTTCCAGCGCGGTCCATTGGGGGGACTGCCTTGGTCCCGCCGCCCCGTCGCTGGAGAGCCTGCTGCTCCGGTCATGAGACGTGGGTCGGGGGTCGTGGGTCGTGGGTCGTGAGTCGTGGGTCTAATAGGTGAATTCTCCCTACGGACCCATGACCCATGACCCACGACCGTCATTGACCCACGGCCCGAGGCGGAACGTCCCGCAGACAGGCGGAGCGCCCCCAGTCGAGGCGGAAGAGATCCCAGTCGAGGCGGAAGAGATCCCAGTCAGGCGGAAGCGATCCGAGTCAGGCGGAAGCGATCCGAGTCAGGCGGAAGAGATCCGAGTGAGTTCAAACGACAGTAACAATGAGGCGGAACGACAGTAACAAGACAGTCAGAGCGTTCCGCAGTCAGGCGGGACGCCTTACCAGGCGGGGAGAAGCAGAAATCAGCGAGTTCTGGGCTCTCCCCAGGCACTTCAGGCCGGATCAACGGGAGTTGAGGCGCGGTTCGAGCTGAGGCGGACGCGTTCGCAGCGAGTTCAGACGCTCTCGTTCTCAGGCGGGCGCGCCGGTTCTCAGGCGGGACCAGTCCGCAGTGAGTTCACTGTCGTTAGTAAGTGAGGCGGGACGCGTCTGCAGTCAGGGGGGACGCGTCTGCGGTCGGGGGGAGGCGTCCGCGACTATGGGTCGTAGGTCATGAGTCGTGGGTCATGAGTCGTGGGTTCTGCAGGGCGAACTCTCCCTACGGACTCATGACCCATGACCCGCGACACAACATGACGGAAGGTGAGACTAGGGCCTACACCGCCGGTTCGATCAGAACCTCGCGGGCAAGCACTTTGGCGAGGACATCGGCCTGCTCCTGCGCACCCCAGCATTCGAGGGAGAGATCCGCCTCCGCGTAGCGTGGGACGGCTTTGATCGTTAGCCGGGTGGGGCAGAGCTCCAGCGCGACTTTTTCCACGATCGCGCTATGGCCTCTGTCGAGACCTTCCGCGATCCTCAGTATGCCGGAGAGGCGACGGATGAGCGCTTGATCCGTCTTGGGGAGAGCTCCGAACTCCTTGTGTGCCTTGCGCGGGCCTCGCCGCTGGTGATACCGGCTGACCAGGGCGACGATCTGTCTTTCGCGAGGGGAGAAGGGCAACCGTTCGCCGTGCATAATGAGCTGATAGCTATGCTTGTGATGTTTGCGGTAACTCACCAACTGTCCGACATCATGCAGCAGGGCGGCGGCTTCGAGGAATCCCCGCTCCTCGTCGCCCGCATCGAGCTTGTCCGCCAGCAGGTCGAAGAGGTTGAGGGCCAGGATCCGGACGTGCTCGATGTGCCGGCGATCGGAGTGGCAGCGCTCGGCAAACTCGCGAATCAGGCGTAGCGGCTCCACCGCCGCGGGGGCGGCATCGTCCCCTGCCATTTCGAGCAGCAACCCTTCCCGAAGCCCGAATGCGCTGATGGTGAGTTGTCGCGCTTCGATGCGCTCGAGAAGTTCCGCGGTGACCGCCAGCCCGGCTATGATGATGTCGGCGCGCTGTGGATTGAGTCCTTCGACCTGGGCCCGTTTTTCCGGGCTCATGCTTGTCAGCCAGTCGATGAGATGCTCGACCTCGGCGATATTGACGGTGGCGCCGTGTATCGGATCAGCAGCGGAGAGCCCCCGGCGCGCGGCGGCCATGCGGCCAAGATTCGTAAATGAGCCGCCGGAACCGATCAGCCCCGCGGCAGTCCAGTCCCGGAGCGGCAGCTTCCGCCGGAATTGCCGTCCGAGGTAATCGCGCAGCTTGCGTACTGCCGGGCGCTGGTCGATATGTCCCGCCAGGTACAGCTCGGTCAGCCGCACCGCCCCGAACGGGAGCGACAGGCTGTGCTCGATCAGCCCATCCACCGCCCCGATCAGCTCGAGGCTTCCGCCACCGATGTCCGCCACGACCGTGCGACCACCCTCGAGCGGGAAGTGGTGCGCCACCGACCGGTAGGAGAGCGCCGCTTCGGTCTCCGCGTTGATGACCCGGAGATCGAGCCCGACCTCCTGTCTGACGCGGCGGACAAATTCAGCCCCATTGGTGGCCTCGCGGACGGCCGACGTCGCCACCGCGGCGATGCGGTTGACCCCGCGCCGTTCGCAGACCCCCTGCATGCGCCGGAGTCCCTCCAGGGCGCGTTCCACGGCGATGGGATCGAGTCGGCCGGTCTGGGCTACGCCGGCTGCTAACCGAGGCATCTCCTTGGCTTCGTCGATGACGGTGAGCCCGGAGTTGGCTCCATACTCCGCGACGAGGAGCCGGATGGAGTTGGAGCCAACGTCGATCGCCGCGAAGCGCTCGCGCCGCTCAGGAAGGGGGACGACGCTCATGCGGGCGTGGGACTCCGATGCTGGCCGGAGGCGCGGGGCTCACC
The DNA here is from genome assembly GCA_963748035.1 of uncultured Gemmatimonadales bacterium. GTDB lineage: Bacteria > Gemmatimonadota > Gemmatimonadetes > Gemmatimonadales > GWC2-71-9 > JADJOM01. Next base: position 270,506 of record CAVVHO010000001.1, read on the forward strand.
CCGGTCCTCGGCGTGGTGCTTGATGGACTTGCCCTCCACCAGGAACACGACATCCTCCGCGACATTGGTGGCGAGGTCGGCCACTCGTTCGAGGTTCCGACTGACCAGAAACAGCTCCATCCCGGCACCGATCATGTGCGGATCTTCCATCATGTGTGTCAGCAGGATCCGGAACACCGAGCGATGCAGGTTATCCACCTTGTCATCCCGGAGACAGATCTCCCGGGCCTCGGCCGCATCTCCACGAATGAAGGCCTCGAGCGCGTCGGAGAGCATGTCGCGCGCCAGACGAGCCATCTCGATGATCTCCGGCTCCGGCGTGATGGGGCGCGCCTGCGACAGCCGGGCCGCCGATTGCGCGATGTTGACCGCGTGATCACCAACTCGCTCCAGGTCATTGGCGATCTTGAGCGCCGAGGTCAGCATCCGGAGGTCCCGGGCCATCGGCTGCTGCAGCGCCAGGAGATTGATGGAGGTCTCCTCAATCTCCATCTCCATCGTGTCGATCACGCGATCGTTCTGAATGACACTCTGCGCCTTGGCGTTGTCCCGCTCCAGGAGGGCCTCGACGGCCAGGCCGAGGGCCGCCTCCGCCTCACCTGACATCGTCAGAAGCCGGACCTTGACGTCGTTCAGCTCGTCGTGAAAGTGCCGGTGCATGTCGAAGTTCATCCGAATCTCCCCGTAATGTACGCTTCCGTCCGCTCATTTGCCGGGGCGGTGAAGACCCGCTCGGTCTCGCCGAATTCGATCAGCTCCCCGCGGTCAAAGAAGGCGGTGTCGTCACTGATACGCGCCGCCTGCTGCATGTTGTGGGTGACGATCACGATGGTGTAGTCCCGCTTCAACTGGACGATCAGCTCCTCGACGCGCTGGGTCGCGATCGGGTCGAGCGCCGAACAGGGCTCGTCCATGAGCAGGACCTCGGGCTGGTTGCCAAGCGCCCGCGCGATGCACAGGCGCTGCTGCTGGCCCCCGGAGAGACTGGTCCCTGGCGTGTCGAGCCGATCCTTGACCTCGTCCCACAGCGCGGCCTGCCGCAAGCACCGCTCGACCACCTCTGGAAGGTCGCGACGGGCTACCACCCGGTTGAGCGCGGGTCCGTAGGCCACGTTTTCATAGATCGTCTTCGGGAACGGGTTGGGACGCTGAAACACCATTCCCACCCGCTGGCGCAGGGTCACCAGATCGGTGCCGGCCGCGAAGATCGAGACTCCATCGAGCCGGATCTCGCCCTGGTACCGATGGGTCGGAATCAGGTCGTGCATCCGGTTGATCGAGCGGAGGAAGGTTGACTTGCCGCATCCCGACGGGCCAATGATCGCGGTTACCGCTTTGCGTGCGATCGAGATCGAGATGCCCTTGAGAGTGTTGTCTGGGCCACCGTAGCTGAAACGGAAGTTCTCCGCGGTGACCGCCGCCTCGGGGGCCGCTCGGGGCCCCACCGGATGGGCGCGCGGGATCAGCGTGGTGCGCAGGAGGGGCATGGCGGCAGGGCTCGCGGCCTTGTCCCCGGGGACCGGGCGGTCTGGGGTCATGGTGGTCATCCGAAGCGTCCCGTGATGTAGGCTTCCGTCTGTTCTTCCCTGGGCGCGGTGAAAATCTGCCTTGTAGGGCCGGTCTCCACCATCGCACCGAGATAGAAGAAGGTGGTGGTGTCGCTCACCCGCGCAGCCTGCTGCATGTTGTGGGTGACGATCACGATGGTGAACTCCTGCTTGAGCTCGAAGACCAGTTCCTCGATTCGCTGCGTGCTGGCCGGATCCAGGGAAGCGGTGGGCTCGTCGAGCAGGATGACGTCCGGTCTCGGCGCGACCGTTCGCGCGATGCACAGCCGCTGCTGCTGCCCGCCTGACAGCGCCAGCGCGCTGGTCTTGAGCCGATCCTTCACCTCGTCCCACAGGGCCGCCTGGCGGAGCGAGCGTTCCACCACATCAGCCAGCTCGCGCCTGGGCAGCCGACCGTTGATCCTGAGTCCCGCGGCGACGTTGTCGTAGATGGACATCGTCGGGAAGGGCGTTGGCTTTTGAAAGACCATGCCGATGCGCCGCCGAAGATGCGTCGGACTCACTCGTGGCCCGTAGACGTCCTCGCCGTCCAGCAGCACGCGTCCGGTGATCCACCCGCCTTCGGAGACTTCGTGCATCCGGTTGAGCGTCCGGAGGTAGGTAGACTTGCCGCACCCCGAGGGCCCGATGAGGGCACTCACCGTGTTGGTCGGGAAGGCGAGCGTCACGTCCTTGACGGCGGTGAACTTGCCGTACATCGCCGTCAGCCGCTCGGTGCCCAGAATGGCGGCGGGCTCAGCCATGGGCGCTGAACTTCCGCCGGGTCGCCAACCGGGTCGCGATACTCAACACGAAGACCAGCAGGATGAGCACCAGGGCGGTAGCCCAGGCGTATCGGTGCCATTCCTCGTAGGGGCCGATGGCATAGGTGAAGACCGTGAGCGGGAGCGCGGCCATGGGCTGGTTGAGGTTGAAGCTCATGTACTGGCTCCCCAACGCCGTGAACAGGAGCGGGGCGGTTTCTCCCGCCGTCCGGGCGATCGCCAAGAGGCTGCCAGTGACAATTCCCGGAAGCGCTGTCCGCAGGATTATTGAGAGACTGGTTCGCCACCGGGGGTAGCCCAAGGCCAAGGCCGCCTCACGGAGTGAATGCGGGACCATCTTGATCAACTCTTCGGTGGTTCGCATGACCATCGGGATCATCAGCATCGCCAACGCGGCACTCCCTGCCAGCCCAGAGAAATGCTTCTGCCGGGCTACGATCAGGGTCCAGGCGAATACGCCGACCACGATTGATGGCGTCCCGTTCATGACGTCAGCCAGGAACCTTGTTGCCTTGGCCAATCGCGTGCCGGGATACTCGGCGACATAGATTCCGGCGGTGACACCCAGCGGCACACCCACCAGGCCCGCCACCCCCACGATCATGATGGTCCCGACGATCGCATGGGCGACTCCGCCACCGGTCTCGCCCGCCGGAACCGGAGTGTGGGTAAAGAAGTTGATGGACAGGCTCCCGACCCCTCGGACCACCAGATTGAGCAGGATCAGGAGAAGCGGCAAAACTGCGATCACTACTGCACACACCATGAGTCCGACCATGGCGTTGCTCACCCACCGCCGGATCACGCGGCGGTTCACAAAGCCTTCCCAGCTGACGCCGCCGCTCCCGAGACACGCCAGATCAGGAGCCGAGCGACCATGTTGACCAGGACGGTCACCACGAACAGCAGCAGGGCCACATAGGCCAAGGCTGCGAAGTGGAGGTCGGTGGCTGCCTCCGAAAACTCGTTGGCGATCACCGCCGCCATGGTGTACCCCGGCGCAAACAGCGAGGCTACGATTTCATTCCGGTTTCCGATGAGCATGGTGACCGCCATGGTCTCTCCCAGCGCGCGCCCCAGGCCCAAAATGATCGCCCCGATGATCCCCGAGCGGGCGTACGGTACGATTGCCGACATCACCGCTTCCCAGCGTGTTGCTCCTAGCGCCAGGGCCGCCTCGCGCTGGCTTCCGGGGACGGCCAGCAGCACCTCACGCGATACCGACATGATGAACGGCATGATCATGATCGCGAGGATGATGCTGGCCGAGAGCATCGAGGGGCCGTAGATCGGCCCCTGAAAAAACGGTAGAAAGCCCAGCGTGTCGCGGAGAAACGGGAAGAGTACTCGCTTGAGGATCGGGATCAGGACGAAGAAGCCCCAGAGGCCATACACCACGCTCGGGATTGCGGCCAGGAGCTCGATCAGAAACGCAATCGGTTCGCGGACTACCTTCGGTGCGAATTCGGTCAGATAGATCGCCACCCCGAGGGAGAGCGGCACCGCCAGGAGCAGCGCTAGGAAAGATGAGAGGAGTGTACCGACAATGAGTGGCAGGGCACCGAACTCTTCGGCGACAGGGTCCCAGGTGCTGCCCGTGATGAAGCCCACACCATATTGGGCGATGGCGAGGTGTGCACCCGAGTAGAGCTCATATACTAAGAAGGCCATGAGGATCGGAACCGCCGAAGCCGCGGCAAGCAGCACGAGCTTGAACAGGCGGTCGCCGGTGCGGGATCCGTGAAGCGTTCCGGGGATTGGTATGGGTTCCGGCACACTGGTGGCAGTCATGGCCGAGAGTCTATCCACGCCTCCCCCCTGATCAGTCACGGGCGTGTAACGGCCGTGTCACGAGCGAAACGATAGAAAGCCACAGGCGGCGGGAAGTTCTCCCACCGCCTGCCCGGGCGTAACTGGAATGCCCCTCTACTTGAGCGTCTTCAGCCGATCCTGGACCAAGGCGACCACTTCTTGGGGCAGTGATGCGTATTGGAGGGTGTTCGCCATCCCCTGGGCCTCCGGCGTGATCATCCACACCAGGAAATCGTGCATCGCCTTGGCCTTCGCCTGATCCTTCATCTTGGGTCGGACCAGTAGCCAAGTGAATGACGAGATCGGATAGGCATCCTTCCCCGGTGCATTGGTGATGGATACGCGGAAATCGGTGTTCTTGGTGAACTTGGCGCTCCCCGCGGCCGCCGTCACGCTGCCCAGGGACGGGGAGACGAATTCGCCGGCAGCGTTCTTGACCTGCGCGTAGGGCAGGTTGTTGGCCGCCGCATAGATCAGCTCGACATAGCCAATGGCGCCTTCGGTTTCCTTCACCTGCTGAGTGACCCCTTCGTTGCCTTTGCCTCCCAGGCCCACCGGCCAGTTGACCGAGGTCGCGAACCCAACTTTGGTCTTCCACTCGGGCGAGACCTTGCTCAGGTAGTCGGTGAAGATGTACGTCGTGCCTGAGCCGTCGGAACGGTGCACGACAATGATGTCTTGGTTGGGTAGGGTAACTCCTGCATTCAAGGCCTGAATGCGCTTGTCGTTCCACTTGGTGATTCTACCCAGGAAAATGTCCGCGATGGTGGGGCCGTCGAATTTGAGTTGCGTCTCGCCCAACGAGGGGAGATTCCATGTGAGCACGTCGGCACCGAGCACCGTGGGGATATGGATGACCTCGCCCTGTACCGCCGTCATCTGTTCGACAGTCATGGGCCCATCGGAAGCGCCGAAGTCCACAGTTCCCTCGGTGTACTGTCGGATACCTCCGCCGGAACCGATCGACTGATAGTTGACCTCGACGCCGGTCTGCTTGTGGTAGGCGTCGAACCACTTCGTGTAGATCGGGTTTGGGAAGGTCGCGCCTGCACCCGTTAGGCTGACCTGGCCCCGCGCGGTGGCGGCCGAGCCGCTCAGGATGAGCCCGAGCCCCACCGCAGTTCTGATGAAACGTTGCATTTGGTGTTTCTCCTCGATCGGATCTGGGTGAGGTCAGAAGGTGAACTGAGCTTGCAGGTAGGCCGTGGACCGGGTGGCGTTAAAGGTGTTGGTGTAGTTGCCACCCTGCAGGGAGACGTTATCCACGTCCGCCAGCAGGCGTAGATGGTCCTGGAGCTGATAGGAGACGCCGCCGATCACCCGGGTCTGACGGTCGTTGGTGGCACTGCTTATGGTGTTAGGGTCGGTGAGGTCCACCCGACCAATGACCCCGAACTTGGAGTTGGGAATGTTCACGACGCCGTAGGCGCTTATTACCCGGCCCTTCTTGAGTCCGCTGGCAGTTACCGTCCCACCGTTGCCTGAGATGCTGTCCTTGGTGATGGCGAACTCCGCTGCCAGGAGGAACGTCTTCGACTTGTATGAGGCGATCCCCAGATATCGCTCCCGCTTTCCACCGGTGGTGGGTTTGCCATACTGGGCATAGCCGGTGAGTCGGAGACCACCCACCCTCCCCGGCAGGTTGGAGTTAAGGAGCTTGACCGACAGACGTCCCATGTAGTCCTTGCGTTGGTCCCCCGGAGTGCCGCTGTAGTTCTCGCCATTCACGGCGGCGACCTGGAAGTTGACTTTCTCGTAGGCGAACACCCCGTCTACCCCGGCGCCAAAGTCCGAGGAGGAGATGTAGCCGCCCCGCTCGAGCGGCATCGTGCCCTGCATCCGGTAGTCCCACAGCGCCTCTTCCCAGTCCAGCAGCGAGGTGTGGAGTTCACCAAGCTTGAACGTGAGCGGACTGTTCTCCGGGGTCCACGCCAGGTACGCGTACTTGAGCCGGAAACTCAGTTGATTGGCTGCCGCCCTCCGGCCGTCAACGTCGAGGGTCACCCGCGTGACGAGCCCGGGAGCGAACTTGCCGATGACGTTCACGTACGCACGAGTCACATCGAAGTTGTTCTGATGCCCCCGCGGCGTGAGCGAGCTGTCGGCCTTCAGTTGGTACCCGTACTGGACGTAACTAACGCCACCGACGGTCACTGATGGGGTCTGCGCTGTTGCCGACCGGGAACAGATCGCAAGTCCGAGAAGGACGGAGGCTGCGATCGAACGTGGGAATGGAGCCATACGAGGAATCTCCCGAGATGTGGATAGTCCCTCCCGCTGGCGGTCCCAACCGGACCCCGCGAGAGCGACAGAATGAACGTCTTGGGAAGTAACTGAAAGGACGAAACGGAGTAACGGAGGTGTAACGGAGGAGGAAAAACTGGCCCAGCCGCTCGGATCAGCGACCGCTGGGTGTAAAATCCGCGAAAGGATCGCGGAAGATCTCGTCCTCTCTTTGAAGTTGATTGCCCAGCCTTGAATTGGCCACGCCGCCTGGAGTGGGTTCCTGGGGGGCGGGTCTTGGCGGCGTTGGTGCCTGAGATTGTCGCTTCATGCCGAAACCAGCTCCGTCACAAAGGCTTCATGGATGACCCGGCCCTCGTAGGCCGCCGGTACAATGCCGCCGAAGCCGTGCAGCACCGTCGGTGGGATGTCTAGCAGGCGGACTGGCCCGTTTGAAAAACACCCCGACGCGACCCTGCCTCCCAGGAACATCAGCGGAATGGAGTCGTTGAGGGGATGGGGATGGTCGTGATCCCGCTCGAGGACGCCACCGCCGCCGTGGTCCGCCGTGATGACAATCATTGCCTCCTGGTCTCTCGTCAGGCGCACGATGCGTGCCAATGCCCCATCGATCGCACTGGCGGCCTGCCGATACCCCGGCGACATCCATCCCCAGGCATGGCCGGCCAAATCGGCGTCGTTGAGGTAGATAACGACCAATTCTCGGTTCGGGTTCCCTTCGAGTTGTCGCACGGCCGCCGCGACAATGCTCCCTGGGGCGGAGGCCGGAGTCATCAGTTTGTTGACCCCCGCCAAGCGCAGGAGGGCTCCCGCGAGGAAGCGACCGGACCCGGAAAGCTCCGGAGTCACGATCGTGGTCTCCACGCCGAGTTGCTTCAATTCCATGGGGAGCGGACGGAGGCCGCGGATCTTGGACAGGTGTCGCAATCCCGCCTCAGTGATTCCGTGTGCCGCAGGCGATACACCAGTGGCGAGCGACGTCAATGCTGCCACTGTCACGCTGGGCCTGACCGTCACTGCCTGCTCGGCCCGCCACGCCTGTGGCAATAACGAATGGAGCACTGGCATGCCATCGCTGGTTACCGCATCCGGCCGAAGGCCGTCCACCACGATGAGCACCACTTTTCGGAACAGTCCACGCACGGGTTTCTCCTACCTGTAGGGTTCGGTACTAATGTCCGGCGCCAGTGTCACTATCGCGTGATGGAGACGTCGCGGCAGCGACACACAAATGCCCGATTCGATGCCAGTGCCGGGACGTCGTGGTCCAACCGTGACACATTCGTGGCTCCATCGCGACCCGGATCTGCGAGCATTGGCCGCATGCGCATCTTGTATTGCACCGACACGTTTCTTCCCGAGGTCAACGGTGTCACGACCGTCCTCGCGACCATGCGGGACGGCCTCCGCCGACGCGGCCACGCAGTGTTTGTGGCGGCCCCAGCCTACGAATGCACGACTGGGGACGAGAGCCAGGTCCGCCGACTCCCAGCTATTCCCTGTCCAGGGTACCCGCAGGTTCGATTGTCGTGGCCATGGTGGCGTGGCCTCGGCCGGGACTTTGATCGATTCGAGCCCGACCTTGTGCACGTCGTGACCGAAGGCCCGCTGGGCCTCTTCGGGCGCGGCTATGCCAGACGTCGGAAGCTTCCCCTGGTCTCTTCCTTTCATACTGACTTTCCGAGATACGCGGAGCGCTACCTGGGGCACGCGGCAGTGGCGCCGACCCGCGCATGGCTCGCCCGATTTCACAAGCCCGCTCGCATGACCCAGACTCCGAGCGATGCAACGCGAGCCGAGCTTCTTGCGATGGGGATCTCGCAGGCGACGGTTTGGGGCAGGGGCGTTGATGCGATCGGGTTCCACCCGTCGCGTCGGTCGGAAGCCCGGCGAGTCGTGATGGGCGCGGACGGCCGCCGAATAGTGCTGCACGTCGGGAGGCTGGCCGTGGAGAAAGACGTGGATACCCTGGTGGCCGCCATGGTTGAGGCCCATGAACGGCTCGGGGATCGGGCCTTGTTTGTGGTTGCTGGCGATGGGCCCCGCGCCGCCGACGTCCGCTTGGCTCTGCCTTTCGCTACGCACTTGGGCTTTCTCGGACGGGAAACCCTCGCCGACCTCTACGCGGACGCGGACCTGTTCGTGTTCCCATCTCCGACCGAAACGTGTGGCTTGGTTGCGCTGGAAGCGATGGCCTCCGGGCTCCCGGTGGTTGGAGCTGACGCGGGTGGTGTGCGGGAGAACCTCCGGAACGGGCTCACCGGATACCTGGTGCCCGCCGGCGACGCGCTCGGCTTCGCCGTTCGCATCGTTGAGCTTGTAGAAGACGGGGACCAGCGCCGGGCCATGAGCGACGCGGCACGGGGCTTTGCGGTGGGTCGTGATTGGGCTCGAGAGCTGGACGAGCTGGAGGTGGCTTACGATAAGCTCAGATGGACGAGGAGCGCGGCGGCGGCACCGAGCGTCTGGCCGACGACCACGTCGGTGACGTAGTGCACCCGGAGGTACACTCGGGAGGCGCCCACGAACAGCGCGAGTACCATGACAGGAATGCCGATCACGGGCTCGTTCAGAAAGACACCCATCGCGACCGCCATCGCTGCCGCGGCGTGCCCCGAGGGGAACGAGAAGTGATCCGGTAGCTCGGCGAGCGCCGTCATGCCTGGGAGTCCGACGGACGGTCGCGGCCGGACCACGGTGCGTTTGAGTGCCTGGACCAGCAGATGGGAAGTCAGGTTCGCCAGCGCCGTCACCAGGCCGAGGTGGCGAGTGCCGGGAATGAGCAGCAGGATTATTGAAAGACCGACGGTAAGCCTGGCGCCGCCGGCGTGGGTCATAAGCCGAAGGCCGCGGTCGCACCAGCGGGGAGCTTCCCGACCGGCTAGGGCGTCAAGCAGCCGGTGGTCGTGAACCGTAAGGCGGTGAAACATCGAACGCAGGTGATCCTCCCTCTAGTAGTCACGAAGAAGGATCGCCCGGCGCGATCACGCCGCTGCAGCGATGATGTCACGATCATGTCTCGGGGGCGTCCGGGAACCAGCAGGCGATTTCCGTCCCCGCGCCCACTTCGCTCTTGGCGCTGACCTCTCCTTGGTGCGCTTCCACCAGGTGCTTTACGATCGCAAGCCCCAGTCCGGTGCCCCCCTCCTCTCGCGAACGGTGCGGATCGGCGCGATAGAATCGCTCAAAGATCCGCGAGAGGTGCTCCCCGGTGATGCCAGCCCCGGTATCACGCACGGCGATGGTGACTCCCGCATCCCTGCGCTCGGCGCGGAAGGTGATTCGCCCGCCGGCCGGAGTGTAACGAAGGGCGTTGTCGTAGAGGTTGCTTAACACTTGGCGCAACGCATCGGGGTCGGCCCGGACGCGATCGGCGCCGGGGCCGATGGTTGTCTCGAATCCCACCTGGCTCCGCGCCGCTCGATCGGCGAGCAGTACCCAACATTCCCGGGCGATGACCCCGGTGTCGAGCTGTTCAGGCTCGGGATGCCAGCCGCCTGACTCGATTCTCGAGAGATCGAGGAGTCCATCCACGAGTCGCTGCATCCGCCGCGCATTGCTCAGGATCACCGAGAGAAAACGCCGGCTCGTGTCCGGGTCGGCCGCATCGTTGACGAGCGTCTCGGCATAGCCGGAGATCGAGGTGAGTGGGGTCTTCAGCTCGTGCGACACATTGGCCACGAAATCCCGCCGAACCGTTTCCAAGTGCCGCAACTCGGTGACGTCGTGCAGGACCAGCAGCACGCCACCTTGTGGCAGCGCGCGGCCCGAGAGCAGTACACTCTGGCCGTCGAGCTCCAGCTCGCGTTCGACAACCGCCTGTCCCTCCGACACTGCATCCACGACGGCGCGGGCCGCCTTGACCCGAAACAGTTGTCCCACGGCGGGAAGGGTGTCATCAGGACCATATCCCAGGAGCCGGCGTGCCGCCGCGTTCGCGGTGACGATTGCGCCGCGCGGATCTGCTGCGATGACGCCTTCAACCATCGCCTCGACCAGCGCGGCACTTTCGGCGCGCTCGCGACGGAGCTCGGTGAAGCGTTGATCGAGCTGATGGTGCATGTCTCGGAGAGCCCGGACCAGGCCGTCGATCTCGGTGACCCCGGAGCGCGGAAATCGGGGCGTCGCTCCCGCCGCGATCGAGCGGGCCGCGAGGGATATCCCGGTGAGAGGGCTCGCGAAGGAGCGGGCGGCGATGAAGGCAAGCAGCGCGCCGATAAGCAGTGCCATGAGGGCGGCGCTCAACACTGAGCGTTGAGCGTGGCGGACGACTTGATCAGCTCCCACCGTCGGGGCGGCCAGCCGCACGACACCGGGACCACCAGGTATCGCCACATAGAGCAACGGCCGATTTATGGTGGCGCTTACCCGGCGGTCGGTGCCGACACCGCCCTGGAGCGCGACGAGCACCTCGGGGCGATCGTGGTGGTTCTCGATGCGCGGGACGGTCTCCGCAGGCTCGTCGCTCTCGGCCACGACCCGACCGTCGCGCGCGATGAGTGTGAGGCGGACTCCCATCTGCCGTCCCAGTCGCTGCACCGTCGCCTGCCAGACGGTGGAATCAGCGGGGAGCGCCTCGGCGATCAGGTGTGCCTCGCGCTCCAGAGTCGTGCTGATCTCCCGCTCGAGGTCTTTCCTGAGGGCCACTTCGACACCCGCCACCAGAATCAGGAGCGCCACTGCGATGACCGCGATGGTGCCGCCGACCAGCCGGCCCGCGAAGCTCATGCCCGCCGCGATCCCCGCTCGGCACTGCGGAAACGGTACCCGAAGCCGCGCACCGTCTCGATCAGTTCACCCGAGTGGCCGAGTTTCGAGCGAAGCCGCTGGACGTGCATATCAACCGTGCGGGTCTGAATGTCCGGCTGTGCCTCCCAGACCGATTCGAGCAGCTGGGGGCGAGTTTGCACCCTTCCACGGCGTTCGACGAGGGTCAGGAGCAGCTTGTATTCGGTGGCCGTCAGCTCGATCTCCTTGCCCTCGACCGTCACGCGATGGGAGGAGCGGTCGATCGCCACTGGTCCTGCGCTCAGGTTCGAGCCGCTGGAGACCGCCGGTGCCGCCAGTCGGCGCAGCAGGGCATTCACCCGCAGGGCCAGTTCCGCGGGGGAGAAGGGCTTGGTGAGATAATCGTCGGCACCGAGCGACAAGCCCCTGATCCGGTCCGGCTCCTCGCGTCGCGCCGTCAGCAGGATGACTCCCACGTCTCGCGTCTCCTCGCGCCGGCGAAGTTCGGCGAGGACATCGTAACCAGACACCCCCGGCAGCATCACGTCCAGGATCACGATGTCCGGCCGCTCTTCCCGGGCGGCCTTGAGCGCGTCGGGTCCATTCGCCGCTGTCGACACCCGGTATCCGGCCTTGGCGAGATGGTAAGCGACCAGAGCCGTGATATCCGGCTCGTCGTCGACGACCAGGATGCGGTTACTCACGCGGGACGTCCCTCCAGGTCAGCGTCGGTGCGGGTCCGAGAGTGGCGCCGGCCCTGATCAAAGGCGCTGGTCCGCTCGCTCCGCAGGTCGGGATCCGTCATCGCCGCTTCGAGCACCGAGCTGAACACTCGGCCGAGCGGCTCCGCTGGCCGGCGGAGCCGGTAAAGCACGAATTGCGCGATGGCGGTGTCCCGCACCAGGCCGACGTCGCGCAGCACTCGGAGATGGCGCGAGACCGTCGGCTGTGGGATGTCGAGTAGGCTCTGAATATCGGAAACAAACAGCGGTGCCGCGGCGAGGCAGTTGACGATCCGGAGCCGGGTGGGCTCCGCCAGGGCCTCGAGCAGCTCAAGGGTCGTCAGGGGTCGCGTCATATGCGCGAAAACGAATATAGGGTCGCACCCCTTTCCGCAAGGCCCGCCCGGGTGACCCGCCGCATTGCGCCAGTCTGCAGCCCACCCGGATATTCTGGTCATGCCATTCCTCGCGCTGCTCGCGGGCCTCGCGCTCGCGCCTGCGGACACCGTCCGGCTGGTGCTGGTTGCCACCACCGATCTTCACGGACAGGTGACCGACTGGGACTACCTCCGGAACGCATCTGCCGCGGGCGGTCTCGCTCGAGCGGCCACCGTGATCGACTCCCTGCGGCAGCGATATCCCGGCCAGGTGATCGTCGTCGATGCGGGCAACGCGCTCGCCGGCAATCCGCTCACGGCATACTACGGCCGCGAAGCCGCGCGGGACCCGCACCCGGTCGTGGAGGCCATGAATCTGGTAGGGTATGATGTCGCCACGCCCGGCGATCGGGACTTTGACTTCGGTGTGGACCGTTTCGACCGAGCCGTCGCTGGGGCCACCTTCCAATGGGTGAGCGCCAACCTGCAGGTGGTGCCTGCGGACACGCTGGCTTTCGCTCCCTATGTGGTGATCCAGCGGAATGGCGTACGGATCGCCATCGCTGGCGTGACGACGCCGGCCGCGATGGCGTGGAACTGGTCGAGGTTGCGAGGTCGGCTTCGGGTGAACCGTATCGAGGCCGCGGCCGCTCGTACGCTCCGCGACATGCGAGAGAACGCCGACCTGGCAATCGTCCTGTCGCACAGCGGATTGGGGGGAGTCTCCGGCTACGACACGACCGGCATCGGCGCGGAGAACGTCGCCGGGACGTTGGCAAGCGCGAGCCTCAAACCCGATCTGGTCGTTCTCGGTCACACCGGCCAGGAGATCGTGGATTCGGTGATAAACGGAGTGCACTTCGTGCAGCCCCGGCCGGAGGGTGGCAGTGTCGCGGTTGTGCATCTCGACCTGGTGTCCCGCGGACGCGGCTTCGTTTCCGTTCGGATGACGGCAGAGCGGGTCCTGCTGCAGGATGTCCGGCCCGCCGCGCGCGTGCTCCGGCGAATGGCGGAGCCTCACGCCGCCGTGCTGCAATGGGTATCGCGCAGGGTGGGAGAAGCGCTGGGTCGATTCTCCCTCGCCACCGCGCGGGTCGAAGACACTCCGCTGATGCGATTCTTCCATGATGCCGTCCGCCGCGCATCAGGCGCGGAACTCTCGGCTCTGCCGGTGCTGGACGTGCGAGCGGGTCTCGATCCGGGTGAAGTGACCCTTGGCGCGCTCTTTCGGCTCTATCCTTACGAGTATGCCCTCAAGTCAGTTCGGGTGAGCGGCGAAGAGCTCAAGGCCTACCTGGAACAGAGCGCACGCTATTGGTTCGTCGACTCCGGGACCGTGTATACCAATCGCTTCGTGCCGCCAGGGCGCTACGACATGATCGGCGGGGCGTCATACGTCGTCGATCTCAGCCGGCCCATGGGAGGGCGAATCACCAGCCTGTCGGTCCGGGGCAAGGTGGTAACCCCGGCGGACACCTTCACGCTCGTGCTGCCGGATAATCGGCAACAGGGCCAGGGAAGTTCTGGCATCCTCGGTCGCGCGCCGGTTGTGTACGACAAGGGGGTCACGGTCCGCCAGGCCCTGGTAGAGGCGGTTCAGCGGCGGCGAACGCTTCAGCCCGAGGACTACGCGGGTCGCGATTGGTCGCTCGGACCGCCGGACCTGGCTCGACAGGCGAAAGCGCTCTTCGTTCGAGGGCCTGAACCTTCACCGGATTCGGGGGTGGTCCCCAAGCCGGAGCCTCCCGTTCTGCCCGTGACCCGGACCCGCGCTGAGCGCGAGGCGGAGGATTCGATTGCGCGGGAGCGTGAACGGGCCGAGGCCATCGCGTCCGCGGTGGTCACCACGCTCCGGCTTCCCGCCGAAACCGGACCGGGTGGTGGCCTGGTACGGCTCCTGGCCGACGCCTACCGCAACCAGTTGCGTGCCGATGTCGGTGTCATCCAGACTGCTGAGGCGGGCGCCCGACTCCCCGCTCGCGGACTCACGGCAGCGGAGATCAGCGCGGCGGCGCCAGGCGATGCCACGTTGCTCACCGTTCACATGACTGGCGCGGATCTGATGGCCCTCGTCGAGAATGCGCTCGCGGGCGATACCCCGTGCTGCGAGTTCTCCGGGATGCAGGTCGAGTATGACCCCAAGGCGAAGCCCTGGGAGCGGGTCCGGAAGATCTCGTTCGCCAGCACGGGCAAGTCACTCGATCGCAAACGGACCTACGTGGTGGCGCTGAGTACACAACTCATAGCGGACGACGTGTTCGCACTCGGTGCAACCGACTGCCGTACCGGCAAAGGATGCAAGACCCCTGGCAACCTCGCGCGCTGGGGTGTCGACCGGACCACCTCGAGACCCGCCGAAGTGCTCCGAGAGTATCTCCGGCATCTGCCACAGCCGGTGACGCCACCCGAGGATCGTCGGCTCCTGCCCATTCACTGATGCCAGCCGCGATCCGTGTTTTTCTGAACAACCGGGGCTATGCTCTCCCCGCCGGCTCCCGGGTGCGTGACGCGGTGCATGTTGCGGTGCCGGAGCTGCTCGCCGCTGCCGAGTCAGGAGAAGCCTTCGTCACCGACGGTCGTGGACTGCCTCTCACGCTCGAGTCCCTACTACCAGCCGGCGCCATTTTGCGGGTCTCCAGATCCAGTCGGCGCGGTTCCACCGGCGGGATGGAAACAGATGGCGACGTCTGAGTAACTCGGCCTCTCCTTCGAATGCACGCTGAACGAGGGCTTTCGCCCTCCCGGCTGACAATGGCGGGTGCCCTCGAACTCGCGACGAGCACGGTGCGGCAGTGGCTCGGCTCGCGCCGCCCGATCGCAGCCGTCGTACTCGGGTCCGGTCTAGACGTCCTCGCGGAATCGTTGGAAGATCGGATCCATCTCCCCTACTCCGACATCCCTGGGTTTCCCGTGACCACGGTCCCGGGCCATGTCGGGGAACTGGTCGCCGGGACCTTGGGCGGTTGCGACGTACTCTGTCAGAACGGCCGCTTCCACCAGTACGAGGGACACTCGCCCGCGACTGTTGCACTGCCGGTGCGGGTCTTCGGAGCGATTGGCGTCGGTGCGGTGGTCCTGACCAATGCCGCCGGCGGGATTCGGCGGACCTTCCGCCCCGGCACGCTGATGCTGATCGTGGATCAGTTGAATTTGAGCTTCGGGAACCCGCTCATCGGAACGGTGCTGCCGGCCGAGACTCGCTTCCCCGACATGTCGGCCTCGTATGCTGAGCCTCTGCGGAATGAGGCGCGCGCGGTAGCGCGCGAGCTCGGCATTGCGCTGAACGAAGGCGTGTATGCCGGAGTATGCGGCCCGAGCTATGAAACAGCGGTTGAGATCCGGTGGCTGGAACGCGCTGGCGCGGATGCGGTCGGGATGTCGACAGTGCTTGAGGTTGTCGCGGCCCGGGCCCGGGGACTCCGCTGTCTGGGGATCTCGATCATCACCAATCCGGCAGCTGGCATGGCACCGCAGGCACTCTCACACGCTGAGGTGATGTCCACCGCACGCGGGGCGAGTGACGACCTCGTGCGGCTGGTGAGTGGAATCCTGAAGCGACTTCCCGCCTAGCGTATTCCGCTTCGCGGGTCCCGGTTAGCGTGCGGGGACCATATGATTCAGCGGCCCGTGACCGGTACCCAACCCGGGAGCCGCCAGCATCGCGCGATAGACAAAGTCGAGAGCATCGGTCACCGAAGTCTCGAGGTCGCGGCCCTGTGCGAGTCCAGCGGTGACCGCGGCAGAGAGCGTGCATCCGGTCCCATGCGTGGAGGTTGTTGCCACGCGAGGATGGAGGAAACGTCGTGTTCCCATGGCGGTGACGAGCACATCGGTGACTACGTCGCTGTCGAGGTGCCCGCCCTTGACCAGCGCGCTCCGGGCTCCCAGGTCCAGCAGCCGGCGGCCGGCCGCCTCCATCTGCTCGGGGTCGCGGACCTCGAGATCCGTGAGGATGGCAGCTTCATAGAGGTTGGGCGTGATCACGGTCGCGAGCGGAAGCAATGTGTCGCGAAGGACTGTCTCGGCCTCCGGATCGAGCAGCCGATCGCCTGAACTGGCGACCATGACCGGATCGCAGACCAAAACGGACCAGCGATAGTCCCGGATGGCGTTCGCCACCTGCCGCACCAGCGCACGGGTCGCGAGCATGCCAGTCTTGACGGCGTCTGGCGGCAGGTCCTCGGCGAGTGCCGCGAGTTGCTCGGCTACCATGGTCGCAGGCACGGCATGCACGGCGCGAACCCCGCGGGTGTTCTGCGCGGTCAGCGCGACGATCGCGCTGGTGCCGAAGACGCCGAACTGTTGAAAGGTCTTGAGGTCGGCTTGGATGCCGGCGCCGCCGCCTGAGTCCGAGCCGGCGATGGTGAGTGCGATCTTCATCCTGAACGCTCAGGTGGCCGTGTCGCTGATCAGCACGATCCGGGATCTTCATCGGCGGCGAGCGCGGGAACGGCGGGCGCTCACCCTTGCCGAAGGCGTGCGGCTGATCGAGGAGGCGCTCGCGGCCGGCGTCGCCGTCCGCGGCGCCGCGGTCTCGTCCGCTCTGGAAGCTACACCTCGGGGAGCGGAGCTGAAACATCGCCTCGCCAGTCTCCGGGTTCCGCTCGAAGTGGTGGCCGACGATGAACTCGCCCGGCTGGCGGAGACCGAGCATCCGCAGGGGGTTGTCGCGGTGCTCGAATCGACTGCCTGGACCCTGGCCGACATCCACATGGCCGCGCGCAGCGTGGTGGTGGTGCTGGACGCGGTGCAGGATCCTGGCAATGTCGGCGCCCTCGCTCGGACGGCACTGGGGTTGGGGGCTGCCGGGCTCATCGCGCTGCCGGGTACGGCCGACCTGAGCAATCCCAAGGCGCTCCGGGGCAGTATGGGCGGGCTCTTTCGACTTCCTGCGGTCTCCCTGGGGACGACGGAATTCCTGATGTGGGCGCGCCAGGCGGGGATCGAAATCTGGATGACTGCGGCGGGCGCAACGCCGTTCGATCAGGCTCAGCGATCCGGCCCGATGGCACTGGTTCTCGGCAATGAAGGAGCCGGAGTCCGTGAGGAGCTTGCGACAGCCGCGGCCCGATCAGTCGCGGTACCGCTGGTCGCAGGCGTCGAGTCCCTGAACGTCGCGGTGGCGGCGGGAATCATCCTGTATGAGGTGATGCGTGACCGTTGAGACACTAGTGACGATCGCGAGCGGAATCGTGGGCGCAATGCTGGGGAGTTTCCTCAACGTCTGCATCTTCCGATGGCCGAAGGAGGAATCGGTCATCCGCCCGCGGTCACATTGCCCGGGCTGCGGCAAGCTCATCACGTGGTACGACAATATCCCGATCCTCTCCTGGCTGATTCTTCGCGGTCGCTGTCGCAGTTGCCAAACGCCGATCTCCATCCAGTACCCGCTGGTCGAACTTGGCAACGCACTCATCTGGGCCTACATGAGCTGGTCGCGCGGCCCGACCCTGATTGCGCTCAGCGGCGCGATCTTCTTCACCATCCTTCTTGGCATCACCCTCACTGATGCACGCGAGTTCCTCATCCCCGATGAATTCAGTGTCGGCGGACTTGTGGTCGGCATCCTGTTCAGTTTGCCCGGCGGCTTCGGCACTATCTCCAGTGCGTTGATTGGTGCGGCCGCGGGATTCACGCTGCTGTGGTTGGTCGGGGCCCTGGGGTCCAAGATCTTCAAGGAAGAGGCGATGGGCGGTGGTGACATCAAAATGATGGCGATGGTCGGTGCCTTCGTGGGTTGGCAGGGTGTGCTCCTTACCGTGTTTCTTGGGGCCCTGCTCGGAACGCTCGTTTTCGTTCCACTTTCGTTCGTCGGCCGCAGGCGCGTGCCGTTCGGCGTTTTCCTGAGCGCGGGGGCAGCCGTCACTTGGCTGGCCGGCCCCGCGGTAATCGCATGGTATCGAAACATCGTCCTGCAGCCGTAGCCACCGCGTTCCTCCTCGCTGCGTCCTGGGCCTGCCGCGGTCGGGCGCCCCTCCCGGCTGGAGATGATGTCGCACGACTGGTGGATAGTCTCCGGCCAGCCGTGGAAAAGGCGGTGGGGCTCAAGTTCAAAACCCCACCCCGCTCCGCCGTGAGGAGCCGCGAGCAGGTCCGCGCCTATCTGCTCCAGAAACTCGATCAGGAGCTGCCGGCGGAGAAGGCCCGCGGCCTGCAGGCCACGTACCGGCTGCTCGGGCTGTTGCCGGATACGCTCGATCTGCGGGCGCTGCTGCTTGATCTCTTTACCGAGCAGATCGTGGGCTACTACGAGCCCGACTCGACCACCCTCTTTGTCGTCGCGAACACCGATCCCCAATTGCTGCGTCTGACGGTCTCGCATGAACTGGTGCACGCGTTGCAGCATCAGTACCTGCCGCTTGACTCGATCATGCGGCAGCAGGGAGACAACGACCGGCTCACGGCGGCGCAGTCGATCCTCGAGGGTCAGGCCACCCTCGCCGGGCTGCAGGTCATGGTCCCGGACCAGAACCTCTTCGCGATGCCGGATCTCTGGGAGTCGACCCGGGAGCGGATTCGGGCTCAACAGGTAGAGATGCCGGTGTTCCGGAAGACACCGCGCGTGTTACGGGAAGGACTGATCTTCCCGTATCTCGCGGGCGCGGATTTCCTGCGGTGGTGGGCGGGTTCGGAACACCGTGACAGTCTGCCCTATGGCCCCCGAATGCCCGTTTCCACCGAACAAATTCTGCATCCCTACCGCTACGGCCGCGGCGATGAGCCCATCACGCTCAGGTTCACGGCGAAGGAGCCGCGCATTCTGTACGAGGACGTGATGGGAGAGCTCGACCTTCGGATTCTCGCTGCCGACCTCGCAAGCGCAGCGCCCAACGCCGAGATCCAGTCACCGCTCGCCTTGGGCTGGGGCGGGGACCGCTATCGGGTCTACGAAACGCCGGCGGGACCGGCGATGGTCTGGTACATCGTTTGGGACGATGCGATCAGCCGGACCCGGTTCCTCGGCACCACCGGCCAGCGGCTCGAGTTGCGCCGACGACTCGGTTACCGCATGGAACTGACGAATCCGACGATCGCCGGACACCCCGCGACCCGCATCGTTTTCGCGCCGCCCGAATGGCTGGGCTGGAAACAGGTGGCAGGCGTGGAGGTCGTGCCCTAGGCAGCACTCAGTGCAGCGTGGTTGCCCCGTCCCCCCGCCGCTCCACCAACACCGAAGCCATCGCCCGGGCAGAACTCGAGGCTACCTCGAGAACGGTGCTCACGAAATCGAGACCAAGTCGGAGTTCATCGTCCGAGAGCGAGCGTGCGGTGCGGATCGCGGCATACGGACCATGCGCGACCGCCTCCGCAAGTTGGTCGGCGACGCGCACTCCGACCTCGGCGCGGGCGTCGTCCGAGGGCTGGGGACCGGTGGGTACTGGCTTCACAGGAGCTCCGGGTAGAGGGGTTGCCGACAGCCTACCGCTCCCCCCTCATCCTGGCGTCAACTTGGCGACGCGAGCACCCCCCATTCCAACGCGCGAGCGGCTTCAGCCCATCTGTCCCGCCTGCGATTGAGGCACCCAGGTTGGGGCTGGCACTAGAGGCGCCCGAGCCTTGCCATAGTGGTCTAACCCCTCTATTTTCGGTGGCTTATGTTCGATGAGCTGTCCGCTAAACTGACCGCCGCGCTCGCGAAACTCACACGGCGCGGCGTTCTCACAGAGGAAGCGGTCAGGGATGGGCTCCGCGAAATCCGGCGCGTGCTGCTGGAAGCCGATGTGAGCTTTGATCTGACCCGGGAATTCCTTGAGCGGGTCGAACGGAAGGCCATCGGAGCGGAAGTCCTCAAGGCGGTTCGCCCCGGCGATCAGCTCGTCAAGATTGTCTACGACGAATTGGTGACACTGCTCGGAGAGAAGCAGGCGCCGATCGGGTTCGCCTCGGTTCCGCCGACTGTGATCCTGCTGGTCGGGCTCCAAGGCTCCGGCAAGACGACCACGGCGGGCAAGCTGGCCCGGCGGCTCAAGCTGGAGCAAAAGGCGCCGTTCCTGATCGCCGCCGACGTCTACCGGCCGGCCGCGGTGGATCAGTTGGTCGCCCTGGCCAAGCAGGTCGAGGTCGGTTGCCATAGCGAGCCCGGCGTGTTGGATGTAGTCGGAATTGTGAAGCGGGGGCTGGTTGAGGCGGGGAAGGCCCGAGCACGGACCGCCATTGTAGACACCGCGGGCCGGCTGCAGATCGACGCCGAGATGATGGCCGAGCTCAAGGCGCTCAAGGCGGCGGTGAAGCCCCACGAGATCTTGCTGGTGGCCGATGGGATGACGGGTCAGGACGCAGTGCGGATCGCGAGCGGCTTCCACGAGGCGTTGGGTATCAGCGGCGTGATCCTGACCAAGATGGACGGGGATGCCCGGGGTGGAGCGGCGCTCTCGATCTACGGCGTCACCAAAGCGCCCATCAAGTACTTGGGATTGGGGGAGAAGCTCGACCAGCTGGAGCCCTTCAGGCCGGACCGCCTTGCGGGACGAATCCTGCAGAAGGGAGACATCCTCTCGCTGGTCGAGAAGGCTCAGGCAACAGTTGACGCAGGCGAGGCGGAAAAGCTCGCGCGGAAGGCGACGTCGAAGAAGGGCTTGGACCTTCAGGACTTCCTTACCGCCATGAAGCAGATGCAGAAGATGGGGCCGCTCAAGAACGTCCTCGGCATGCTGCCGGGGGTGAACGCTCAGATGCTCAACTCGGCAAATCTGGACGAGAACCGCATCCGGCACGTCGAAGCAATCGTACTCGCGATGACGCCGAAGGAGCGGGCGGATCCGGATGTGCTCAACGGGTCGCGTCGCCTCCGCATCGCAAAGGGTGCCGGGCGCACGGTTCAGGAGGTCAACCAGCTCCTGACTCAGTTCAAGCAGATGCAGAAGCTGATGAAATCAGGCGGAAAAGGGCTGAAGCTGCCGTTCGGGCGGGGCCCGCAATTCGGGAACTAGAGAGGACAGGCAAGGATGGCAACCAAGATTCGTCTGCGTCGCGTCGGTCGGAAGGGCATTCCGCTCTATCGCATCGTCGTGGCCGACAAGGACTCTCCCCGGGACGGCCGCTTTGTGGCGTCGATCGGGACCTACGATCCGCGAGCTGAGAAGGCGGCGGATAAGGTTCAGCTCGACACCGAGCAGGCCAAGGCGTGGCTTGCCAAGGGCGCCACGCCCACGGACACCGTTCGCTCGATCCTTGAGCGGGCCGGGGTGGTCCAGGTCCAGAAGGCGTGACCCCGTCGGAGAGCCCCCGCTATCTCGCGGTGGGGCGTCTCCGCAAGCCACACGGGCTGAAGGGGGAGTTCGCCGTCTTTCCGCTTACGGCAGATGCCCCCTCCGTGTACGCACCTGGCAGGAGTCTGGTCAGGCTCGGCCTCGATGGCGGAGTGGTCGGGTCAGCGCTCGTGATCGAGCGGAGCCGCCCATTTCACCGCGACTGGCTGCTCAAGTTCCGGGGGGTCGAAGCTCGGAGCGACTTGGAACAGTGGCGGGGCCAATTTCTAGCGGCGGCCGCGACCGACCTCAAGGCTCCGGCCGCCGGCGAGGTGTACGTACACGAGTTGGAGGGCTTCTCGGTTCGGGAGGCCGACGGGACGGCGCTGGGTCTGGTCACCGCGTCCTACGACCTTCCCGCCGGGCTGACGCTGGAAGTACAGGGACCGAAGCGAGAGTTCCTGCTGCCATTCAAGAAGGAGTTCGTCCGGGAGGTACGCCGGGAGGATCGGGTCCTGGTGGTCGCGCTGCCGGACGGAATGCTGGAGCTCTAGCAGGTCGGCGCCGATGATGCGGATCAACGTCGTCACCCTGTTTCCGGAAGCCGTCGGACCGTATTTGGGGGCGAGCATTCCGGAGCGCGCCAGGGCCGCCGGCAAAGTGAGCTACGAGCTGGTACAGCTCCGGGATTTCACCCACGACCGACACCGGACGGTGGACGACTATCCGTACGGCGGCGGCGCGGGGATGGTGCTGAAGCCGGAGCCCTTCTTTGAGGCCGTCGCTTCGCTGGATGACGAAAGCCGTGAGGGGCCGATCATTCTGCTCTCCGCTCGAGGCAGATGCTTCACCCACGCGGACGCGGTGCGGCTCTCCTTGGGAACGCGGCTGACCCTGCTCTGCGGTCACTACAAGGACGTGGACCAGCGGGTGGCGGACGAGTTGGCAACGGAAGAGCTGTCGCTCGGCGACTTCGTGCTCTCGGGGGGCGAACCGGCAGCCATCGCGATCGTGGATGCCGTAGTGCGGCTCCTACCGGGAGTGCTGGGGGATCACGAGTCCGCTGCTGGCGACTCTCACTACGACGGGCTTCTGAGCCCGCCCAGCTACACTCGGCCGCCGGAGTTTCAGGGTCATGCGGTTCCGCAGGTGCTCCTGTCAGGGAATCACGCTGAGATCGAGGCGTGGCGTCAGGCGGAGGCTGAGCGGCTAACACGAGAACGTCGCCCCGACCTGTGGGCGAAACATGAACGGCGCCAGCAATAGGCGCGTCCAGCTCTGTGCCGAAGCGTTCGCGCAGACGGTTTCTTGGAGGAGCAAATGGAACGGATGGCGGCGGTGGCCCGCGAAGGGCTCAGGACGGATCTCCCCGTGTTCGCGCCGGGCGACACCATCAAGGTCATGGTGCGAGTACGTGAAGGGGACAAGGAACGGCTGCAGGCCTTTGAGGGTTTGTGCATGGGGCGCCGTGGCGGCGGAATCAACGAGACCTTCCGGGTGCGGAAGGTTTCGGCGGGCGTTGGAGTTGAGCGCGTGTTCCCGCTCCACAGCCCGAGCCTTGCCTCGATCGAAGTGGTCCGCAAAGGCAGGGTCCGTCGTGCCAAGCTGTATTATCTGCGCAAGGTGAGCGGCAAGGCTGCCCGCATCAAGGAGAAGCGGGAAAACTGAGGACGGCCAGGGCATGCCCTGGTCCGACCAACCCTCGTTGACTCGGGAGGAGACCGTTTGGTCGACCCGAGCGCTCCTGATCGGTGTCGACGAAGTGGGCCGCGGTCCCCTGGCTGGTCCAGTGGTGGCCGCGGCCGTTGCCTTTCCCCCCCATACGCTGCCCGTCAGCGGAGTCCGCGACAGCAAGACCCTGAGCGGCCAGCAGCGCGCCAAGCTGGTCCCCGAGATTGAGGCGAACGCACTGTGCCTGAGTGTCGCGGCGGCGTCGGTGCGCGAAATTGACCGGTTGAACATCCGCCGCGCGACGGCGCTCGCCATGCGCCGGGCAGTAACTCGAGTGCTTGCCGCACTCGGGGCTCGTGACGGGGCGCCTCGCACCGGCGCTATCCGGTACAAGATCCTGCTGGATGGCCTGCCCATGCCGGAGTGTGGGTTCAACCATGAGGCATTGGTGGACGGTGACGCGCTGTGCTATTCCATCGCGGCGGCCGGCATCCTGGCCAAGGAGATCCGGGACCGCCTGATGCGACAGTTGGCGCTGCGCTACCCGGGCTACGGTTGGGACACCAACGCCGGCTACGGCACATCGCAGCACTGCGAGGCCATCGCACTTCAGGGTCCGACCCCCCATCATCGCAGAAGTTTCATGCCGGTCTCCCAGATCAGTCTGCCTCTTCTCTAGAACCAAGCATGGTCATCCCACCGCGTGCCCTCGAGGTCGCTGTGTCCCGCATGCTCAAGTCTCTGCTCTTCGCTCTGCTACTTGGCGCGCCGCTGGCGGCTCAGACCAACGCCGAACGAATGGCAAACGATCAATACAGCCGTTCTCACGACTACGATCTGGTGCACCAACGGATCGAGGTCTCGGACTTCAACTGGGATAGCCTGACCTTCCAGGGGCGGGTAGGCATCACCTTGCGAGCCTTGCGGCCGGGCTTCGATTCCGTCGTTCTCGATGCGGGCGCCCTGCTCGAGATCGCCAGCGTCACCCAACCAGCTCCGCTCTCCGGGGCCCGGAGTCGCCGGGCCACCGAGCTGCAGCAGTATCGCTTCGAGCGGCTCCGGGATACGCTGGTCGTGCACTTGCCGCGCGCCGCAGAATTCGGCGATACCGTGCGCTTCACCGTCGAGTATCACGGCCGAGTGAAGAACGGGGATGGACTCACTTTCATCGAGGGCGACACCGCCGAGCCCGCCCGCCCGCGTCAGCTGTGGAGCCAGGGGGAGGACGACAACAATCACGAATGGTTTCCCACTTACGATTTTCCCAACGACCGAACCACCTGGGAGCTGATCGCGACGGTACCAAGAGGATTCACCGCGGTCTCCAACGGCCGCCTCGTCAGCGACCGGATGAATCCCGGCGGCACCAGGACGATGCACTGGGCCCAGGAGCGACCCGCGGTGACCTACCTCGTGTCGCTCGTGGTCGCTCCCCTGGTGAAGATCTCGGACCGGTGGCGGCGCGTGCCGGTGGATTACTACGTCTATCGTCAGGATAGCGCCCGCGCGCGACGACTCTTCGGCGTGACGCCCGATATGATCGAGACCTACTCGCGCCTGACGGGTGTTGATTACCCATGGCCGAAGTATGCCCAGTCCACGGTCGCCGACTTCTTCGGCGGCATGGAGAATGTCAGTGCCACCACCCTCGTGGACTGGCTACCGGACGCCCGGGCTTACGCCGACCGCCCGTGGTATCAGCACATCCTGATTCCGCACGAGCTCGCACACCAGTGGTTTGGTGACTATGTGACCACCGCTAACTGGGCCAACTTCTGGCTGAACGAGGGCTTCGCGGAGTTCATGCCGGGCCAGTACTGGGAGGCGAAACAAGGTGTCCATGCCGGCGAGGACTACTACCTCGACGAATACCTGCAGTTCATGGGGATCGATCGGGATCGCCGAATGCCCCTCGGCTCGCTCGGGTCCAACAACATCTATCCGAAGGGTGCACTCGTCCTGGAGATGCTTCGCAAGTATCTCGGGAAGGACCGGTTCTGGGCAGGGGTTCGACGCTATCTTCGTGACCATTCCCTGGACGTCGCGACCAGCGACGACTTGCGCCAGGCATTCCTGGAGTCTACCGGTGAAAACCTGGCGTGGTTCTGGGACCAGTGGGTCTATCAGGCCGGCTATCCGGAGTTCACGGTGTCGGCGTCGTGGGACTCAACCACTTCCGTT
This sequence comes from uncultured Gemmatimonadales bacterium, assembly GCA_963748035.1. GTDB lineage: Bacteria > Gemmatimonadota > Gemmatimonadetes > Gemmatimonadales > GWC2-71-9 > JADJOM01. The sequence goes on from CAVVHO010000001.1 coordinate 295,761, forward strand.
GTCAACCTGCAGGTGGCCCAGGTGCAGGCAGACACACTCAAGCCTGACAGCGCCGGCCTTCGCTACAGTGTGCCGCAGGTGTTCCGCGCGTCAGTTGTCGTTCGGATTGGCACTGAGTCGGGCGACGTTGTCGGGCGCGCGATGCTGTCCGAGCGCGCGCAGACCATCCAGGTCTCCGGGGTAAAGACCGCCCCGACGATGGTCATCTTTGACGATGGCAACGCGATTCTCAAGCGGCTCGCGTTCGATCAGCCCACGACTTGGCTCGCGGCCCAACTTTCCCACGATCAGAACCTGTGGAACCGGTCCTGGGTGATTGACAAGCTCGCGGAGCGAAAGAACGACACCGAGGCTCTGGCGGCCTTGCTCCACGCCGCTACCAACGCCGACTACTTCCTCACCCGGGTGCAGGCGGTAACCGCGTTGGGTGGCTTCACGGGAGCCGGGGTGAGCGCCGCCCTGCTTGAGGCGCTCAAGGACAGTTCCGCGCAGGTGCGGGCAGCTGCCGCCACCGCGCTTGCCCCGATTCCCACGGAAGAGGTCCGCATCGCTGTCAGGCGCGCTTGGGAACGAGACACCAGCTACACCGTTCGGGCGGCCGCACTGGGCGCACTGACGCGTCTCGAGCCTCAGAGGGCCCGGAGTCTCCTTCGGGAGAGCCTTTCGATTCCATCCTATCAGGGAGCGATCCAGGATGCCGCCCTCGCGGGCGTGGTGCAGACCGCGGATACCACGCTATTGGACGAGGTGGGTGTGGCGCTGGGGAACAACCGCAATGCGGCGTACGTACTCGCGGCCTTTGCCTCCCGGGGGAGCGCCCGGGCACTCGCGCTGCTCGAACAGCGGTTGGGTGACTCCCGCGCAACGGTTCGAGACTGGGTGCTCCAGGCTTTTCGGTTCGGCATGCCGCCCGTGCTCGCGCGGGAGCGGCTGACGGCCATACTCGCCGGGACCCCGACTGGACGACTGCACTACGCTATCGAGGAGACCCTCGAGCGGCTCAAACCGTAGCGATCAGGGGAGGAGCCACCCGGCGACCTCCTTCACTGCTTCGGCGCTTTGCACCGAATCCGTGAGAAACGGTACCGTGACGATGGAGGTTTGGTCCGCGAGCCTGACGAGCGCCCCGGCGTTCGTACGAGTGCTGTCGTCCGGTTCGCCTACCTGATTGAGCACCACCCCGAGCACCGGGACTTTTGCCGCATTCAGCACCCGCAGGGCGAGCAATGTGTGGCTGATGGTCCCGAGCCGATCCGCCGCGACCAGAAGCACCCTCGCGCTCAGGCTATGCGCCAAATCGAGGTGATTGTCCGCCCAGGTGAGCGGCGAGAGCAAGCCTCCTGTCCCCTCGACCAGGAGAAGCGTCTCAGGTGTCGCGAGGCTTCGGAGCCGTGCGACGAGATCTTCGTAGTTTACCTCCACCCCCGCCTGATCCGCTGCGATTGCGGGAGCTACCATCCCGGCCAGTCGGACCAGCGCGCGTTTGGGCCCAGTCTGTCCTGTCGCCGCGGCAAGCCGGGCGCCATCCTCGTCCGCGCTGGTCTCCTCCCGGCACCCGGTCTCGATCGGTTTCACCGCGACGACCTGTTGGCCCGCATCGATCAGCGCCCGGGCGACGCTGCACGTTACCCAGGTCTTCCCGACCCCGGTATCGGTTCCCACAATCAGCGTAATGGGCGGATGCCGCGGCTCGGCGGGAGCTTCGTCGCGCGGTGCGCTGCTGGGGCGCGTGGTTCGCGACGGCGAGGCGCGCTTTTTGGGGGGAGGCGATGTCATGGACAAGTCTCCCGGATGCCGTGTTCGTTGGCATCGATGAGGTGAGTGATCCCGCGTTCGGTGATTGTCAGTGAAGGCATAAGGACGACAGTGTCGCCCAGGGGTCGTTGGCCCGGCAACCCGCATCCCCTCCGCTCACTCGGCTGAGATGCGCCCTTGGTTGCGCGATTGGCAACCAGCTCGCTCCCGGCAGCCAATCCCAACTGTCGCACATCGCCTGCGGCCGGGCGGGTCGAGAGTCGATCAAGCTCTTCCGCGAGCGGCGGCGACGGGCGCTCGCAACCTCAAGGTTTCGGCGGATGGAGCAGCAACACCTGCTGGATGGTGCGGAGCCTCGCGGGATAGTCCAGCGTGTTGAGGTCGAATACCTCGTCGTCGGTGCCGGTCAAGGCTGCCATGGCCCCACCGCCACCCTCCCCAAGGTGGACCTCAGTTTTCCGGATGAGGCGAAGTTCCTTCACGACCTGCACGCTTACACTGCCCAGGGTGTCGGCCTGACGGTAGACCAGGGAGTCCCCGGTAAGGCGCACCAGCCGGATATCCCAGACAAAATCCCCGTTCTCGAGCCCGATCTGCCAGCGATCCTCATCTTTCCGCTGCGCAGCGAGGGGAAGTACAACGGCGCAGAGCAGCAACGCGACAAGCCGAAGGGTCTTTGCGGGACGCATAACGAACGCTCCGAACTCGGGTCTGACCTTGAGTTTCACCGGCAGGAGCCCCACGTTTCTGCCATCAGGGGGGCGTAGCTCAACGGGTAGAGCAAGAGACTTTTAATCTCTAGGTAGTGGGTTCGAGTCCCACCGCCCTCACTTTACAGCAGAATATGACAGCGGCCGAAATATTGCCGGCCTCCCTGTGACCGGCAACAAACCCTCTTCCAATATCCTCGGATGCCCACGACATTCCCCACACTGGACGAATCGTCCCGAAGACCCACCGAATTGCGCGAGGAGCGCGGCGTGAGTGTCATCTACCTCGACGGCCAATGGCTCGATAAGGAATCTGCCAAGGTCTCCGTGTTCGACCACGGGCTGCTCTACGGCGACGGCGTCTTCGAGGGGATGCGCGTCTACAACGGGAAGACCTTCAAGCTTAAGCAACACATCGACCGGTTGTACGATTCGGCCCAGGCCATCATGCTCTCGGTTCCCATTAGCCGGGAGCAGATGATCGCCGTGACCGAGGACGGTGTACGTCGTTCCGGCCTCAAGGAGGGATACCTCCGTCACATCATCACTCGTGGCGTGGGCGACCTCGGCCTCGACCCCCGCAAGTGCGCGCGAGCATCCATCATCATCATTTTCGACGTCATCGCCATCTGGCCCGCGGAGCGGTATGAGGTCGGCCTCAACCTGGTGACAGCCGGGACGCCGATCAACCATCGCGAGGCGCTATCGCCGCGGGTGAAATCGCTCAACTACCTGAACCACATCATGGCCAAGGTGGAGGCTACCAATGCCGGCGCCGACGATGCCATCATGCTCGATGCCGCCGGGCACATCGCCGAAGCCACGGGCATGAACCTTTTCGTGTGGAAGAACGACACTTTGTCTACCCCGGCGGTCTATGCGGGACTGCTGCGCGGAGTCACCCGCGACACGTTGATCGAGCTGGCCAGTGAGGCAGGATATCGAGTGGTGGAGACTGTGGTCAGTCGCTACGACCTCTACACGGCAGACGAGGCGTTCCTTACGGGTACCGCCGCCGAAGTCGCCCCGATTCGCATGGTAGATGGACGGATCATCGGGGCCGGCAAGCCAGGCCCAGTGACCAAGGACCTGCGCGCCCGCTTCCAGCAGCTGGTCCGCAGCTAGTCTCCCATCCGAGGGCTTTGGGCGCCGGTCGAGTCAGGCGTTGGTGACCGGCGTCACGCTTGTCCCTCGTTTGGGTTCTTGGGCGTTCACCACCCGGAAACATGGTCCAGAGGCCGTCGCCGATGGTCCCGTGGTGCGGCACGCCTCTTGACATGATGTGATGTGGGGGTGACATTGGCGCCCCTTCAATTCCCCGCCCAGAGTGAATGCCATGTCGTGGAGAGAAGTCACTATCGGTGAGAATCGCTGGTCCGTGGCCCCCGTCGCGGAGCGGGTAGCCAATACCCACGCCTGGCGGCTGGTCCTAAGCTGCCGCTCGACCGGCGAAGCTCGGCGCTCCCTGTGGGCCTCGACCGCCGTGCAGTCCTCGTCCCGTTCCGATCTCTATGCCCAGGCCGACCGTCTGTCGGACGACAAGGTCGCGGCCGTGGTCGCCAAGCACCTAGGCGGCGACCGGTAGAGAGCTGGGACCGCTACTCGTGCGGCTCTGGCCGCCGGGTGGCCCACGTATACACGATCCGCGAAAGATCAGCGATCAGCCGGTCCGCCTCCTGGCGCTCCGGAAAGCCCTGCGTCAGGACCACCAGCACATACGGTCCACGCCCAGGAGGGAAAACGATCCCCCCGTCGTGGGCGAGCGCGGTAATCTCCCCAGTCTTGTGCGCGACCTTGACCCCGGCGGGGACACCCGCCGGGATCCCGGCGTTGAACTCCTGGGCAAGGAGGTGGTCGAGCATCGCCCGAGTCTGCGCAGCCGACGCCGCCTGCCCGCGAGCTATCGCATCGAGCAGCCGCGCGAGATCGCGAGCGGTGGTGGTGTTGTTCAGGCCCTTTTCGTAGGCCTTCCCATCTTCCACTCCACGCAATACGAGGATGGAATCAGCGCCAAGCGCGTGAGCGGTCGCGTTGACCCGAGCGGGGTCCAGCCGGTTGATCAGCAAGTTGGTTGCGAGGTTGCTGCTCCGTGAGATCATGAGCCGGGCAAGACGGCGGATCGTGACATCCTGCCCCTCCTCGCGGTAGAGTGTCGAGTCGGAGTCATCCGCTGGGTCCAGCTGGAAAGGCGATCCGTCCACGATTGACTGGAACTCGTTTCGGACCGCCAAGGCCTGATCCCAGTCGAGTTCACCCGCGTCAATCCGACGCGCCAACTCGATCAGCACCGGTAGCTTCATCGTGCTCGCTGCATGGTATCGCCGGAGCCCGTCAATCAGGAGTGTGTCCTGGGTCACAGGATCGTAGTAAGCCACGGCCACAATGGCCGTATCCCGGGCGATCCGGCTTCGAATTTCCCTCTCGAGAGGGGTCTGGGAGGCTAGTGGCACGGCGGCGATACTGGCGCAGAGCGGTACGAGGCACAAGTTTCGCATTCGAGCAAGGTATTCCAGGACTTGAGACTATGCACGGACCCTTTCAGACCATGCCGGCCCAGCCGCGACTGCCAGACCGGCTGCGATTCTCGGCGTTCACACTGGACCGCCTCCCTTCCGGCCGTTGCCGCGCGCGGGTCGTTCTTGGTTGGCAGGACAGTGGTGAGTTCGAGGGTGAATCCGAAGGCCTCGCCTCGCAGGCGGGCGAGCTTCGGTGCGCCGCTGAGGCCTGTGTAATCGCCCTCACCAAGGCGGTGAAGGGGGAGGTGAAGTTCGAACTGCTCGGGGTCAAATCGGTTCGAGCCTTCGATGCGAACGTGGTAATCGTCTCCCTCTCCGTGCCCGATCAGCGCCAGACTCACCGGCTCGTCGGCTGTTTTCTTACGGAAGATGCCGACCCGACCAAAGGGGCTGCGCTGGCCGTCCTGAACGCTACCAACCGCGTATTGGGAAACCGGTTCTTTATGCGCTGAGTAGCCTCCCGCAATTCTGCCCACCCGCCGAATATTGAGAAAAGCACGGACCGCCTCACTTCGCGGCTAATTCAGTCTGTGGAGCCCACCGAACCTTTTCCGAAAAGGGGTTTTCTTTTTGCCTCTTCGCAGGGATCTTGCATGCTGTTCCTGCGGGATCGGCGGACGGGCCTCGTCGGAACTCAGCCAGCACCCCAAGCATGCCGAAGCGGCTCGCGCTGTGAGGCACGCCACCGAAAGGCGGAACATGAAGCGTAGGACCCTGTGCGCCCTCCTGGGGATCCTGAGCGCGTGTGCTGGGCATTCCCGGCCGGTTCAGCCCACGCCCGTGAGCACCAAGGCGCACCCGGTAGTACCCGATACAGCCCTCGAGGTCGTCTCCCGGCCCGCTGCTCCGGTGCCGACGGTCGACGCCGCCAAGTCCCCCCCCGCGATCGCACAAGACAGTCTCGAGCTCGCCCAAGCGGACGCCGACTCGGCAGCGGATGCCCAAGTCTTGGAGCAACTGGCTACCACACACCCCGAGACGCAAGACACCGGCAACGAGGACGGGGCGGTGGCGGGTGTTCCCGGCGGCGCCAACGCGACGGGGACTGCCGAGGTCACTTACGACATCGATGTCTCTACCTACGGCTCTCACAGCCGGGTGCAATACTACCTCGACTTCTTCCAGGGCCCGGCGCGCGAGCGCTTCAGCATCTGGCTGCAGCGGATGCCCAAGTACGAAGCGATGATTCGCTCGAAGTTGCGTGAGAATGGCGTTCCGGAGGACATGGTCTACCTGGCACTGATCGAGAGCGGCTTTTCCAACAGTGCCGTGAGCCGGTCTCGGGCGACTGGCATGTGGCAGTTCATGAAGGGGACCGGGAAACTGTACGGGCTCCGGGTGGATTCCTGGGTGGACGAGCGCAGGGATCCGGTGCGGGCAACCGATGCCGCCGCGCGGCACCTCGCCGATCTCCGCGATCGCTTTGGCTCGATGTACCTCGCCGCGGCCGCCTATAACGCCGGGGCTGGTAAGGTGGGTCGCGGCCTCCGTCGCCTTGGGGATGACGAGGAAGACGAAGAGAATCCTGATGCGACCTTCTTTCGCTTGTACGACACCCGGTTCCTACGACGTGAAACCAAGGACTACGTCCCCAAGCTGATTGCGGCGGCGCTGATCGCCAAGCAGCCAGAGAAGTACGGGTTCGAGAGGACCATCGGTATCGACGCCATTCGGTATGATTCCATCATCGTACCCGATGCCACCGGACTCGATGTGCTTGCACGACTGGCGGATACCAGTGTAGCCGCGCTGCGCGAGCTTAACCCACACTACATCCATCTGGTCACGCCGCCGCGTCAGGAGGCGGTGGTTCGGCTCCCGGCCGGGAGTGGAGAGCTGGTTACCTCGCGCTTCGCCGCGCTGGAGCCGACGGCGCGGGTCAGCTACGTCGAACACAGCGTCCTCCGCGGCCAGACGGTGGGTGCCATCGCACGGATGTATCGAGTCTCCGCCCAACGCATCGCTGACGCGAACCCAGGTATCCGGGTGAATCGACTTCGGACAGGGACTCGTCTGGTCATCCCGACGAGTTTCGTCCCTGCCGTGCCCGAACCATCGGCCCGGCGAGCCATCGCTCGAGCGGGCGGTTCTACCGCAATCCGCTATCGCGTCCGGAGCGGTGAGTCGCTCTGGACCATTTCCCTGAAGTACAACACCACGGTCGCCAAGCTTCGCGAGCTCAATGCCCTCAGTGTCGGCGAAACGCTCAAGGCGGGGCAGGTGATCCGGGTGCCGGCTCCGGTGCGAGCCGAGGCGCTCGAGCCGGTCAGCAGCGCTGGTATGGGAGACCGGAGTCACGTGGTGCGTCGTGGCGAGACCCTGTCTTCCATCGCGAGCCGTTATGGCGTGGCTCTATCCTCTCTGCGAGATGCCAACGGCCTGAACACCACTTCGCTGATCAAGGCTGGCACCCGGCTCACCATCCCCTGAGAAGCGACGCAGAGCGGTAGAAAACAAACCAGGGCGGGTCGACAGACCCGCCCTGGTTCCTTCGGCATTGTCCCAGTCGCGGCTGATCAGTTCGCCGCGGTGGTGTCGTGGCTCGTACCCTTGAGTACCGCTTCCGCATACCCGTTGGACGGGTCGCCGCCTTGCAGGAGGATCTCCTCCACCCGGCCTGGTCCGCGATTGTACGCCACCAACGCGAGCTCGATATCGCCACCATAGCGGCGCATCAGATCCTTCAAGAATCGGAACCCGATCCGCAGGTTCACGTCCCGTTCGTAGAGCTGGTCCACCGAGAGGCCGGGTTCATAGAACCGGGCGGTCGCTGGCTGGATCTGCGTGTACCCGATCGCGTCCTTGGTCGAGAGCGCCTTGAGTTTGAAGTTGCTCTCGATCCGGACGAGTCGGAAGGCGACTTCAGGGTCGATCCCTTCACTCAGTGCGATGTCGTAAATCGCCGAGGTCAGGTCCGCCGGGACCTGATACTCGCTGGAATATCGAATGACCGCATTCGCTCTATCCACCTGCGCGCGCGCGATTGCCAAGTCGCCTCGGGTGCTCTCGAGACGCCGTGTCAGGGCGCGCACTTCGTCCGCCACCATGCCGAGACTCGGTGGTGCGGCCTCTTCCGCGGCGCGCACTCTGGAGTTGGAACCAGCGAACGCGCTCACCAGGAAGGCGGCGACCAGCAACGCCACTCCGCGGACGAGCAACCGCCGTCTCCAACGCGTGCGGCCGTGCGGATCAGGTTCTTCGATGTGCATGCGTCCTCCTTGAATAACCGGTCCATGGCGAAGTCTAGCGGTCGCTCCGCCAATCCCCTCTTGTGCCACCGGTCTTCTCCAACAACCGGATGCCCTCGACTACTATCCCGCGGTCCGCCGCCTTGACCATGTCGTATACAGTCAGACAAGCGATCGACACCGCAGTCAACGCTTCCATCTCAACTCCGGTACGTCCCGTCGCTACCGCGGTGGCTGTGACGCGTACCCCGGGCAACTCGCTGACAGCTTGGCATTCCACCCGGACCGCGTCGAGCGGCAGCGGATGGCACAAGGGGATCAATTCCCCCGTCCGCTTTGCAGCCATCGTGCCGGCAACCTCGGCGATTCGGAGCACATCACCCTTGGCGACTGCGTTGTCTCGTACCAGCGCGAACGCTTCCGCGCTCATCCGAACGGAGCCTTCCGCGACTGCAGTTCGACCGCTCACCGGCTTGCCGGAGACGTCGACCATCCGCGCCCTGCCTGAGTCGTCAACGTGGCTGAGGCTCACAGCACCTCCGCCAAGTCGTCCACCAGAGTCGAAAAGAGGAGTTGCGGGTTCACGTTGCCTTGTGCCGCCTCCCTCGCTGTCGCCACCCGACGGGCGGCTTCCACTATGGCTGCCACCGGGCGGGATGTTCTGAGGGACTCCGGTAACTGTCCCCGCCCCGGGGCGCCGCTCGCCGTGCGGGCTGCTTCGCCCAAGGTTTCCGCAAGAGCATCCAGCATCGTCGTGAAGGCGCCGCGAGCGGCCCAGGTTCCCTGTTTCAGTGCCCGCTCGGCCCGTGTACTGGCCCCGCCCACTGCCGCCTTCAACAGGTCCTCGACGGCACTGGATGCCTTCCGTTCGTCCTCACCGAGTGCGATGGCCCGCCCGATGGACCCACCTGCTAGGCTCACCCGCCGCTGCAGCTCCGATTCGGTAAGGCCAACCATCTCAGCTAGAAACCGCTCGACTTCCACGTTCGGGAGCCTCCCCAAGCGGAGCGGCACAACTCGCGACCGAATCGTCGGGAGCAGCCTGTTCTGGTCTACCGCAGTCAGGAGGAACTGGGTATTGGCCGACGGCTCCTCCAATAGCTTCAACAGCGCATTGGCCGCCTCCGGACTTGATTCCTGGGGAACCAGCCGGTCAGCCTCAGCGAGCAGGAACACCTTCCGGTGCCCCATCGCCGGCGTCAGGGCAGCCCGTCGCTGCAGCAGCCGGGCTGTAGCGACGAAGTGGCCGGAGAGCCCCTCCACGGGCTGGTAGAGCGGATTATGGCGGCGCTCCTCGATGACCTCACCAAGGGTCTCCGCCAGCTCTTCAACCTGTCTGTCATGATCGGTGGCCTTTGGCCGGGGCACTGGCATGAACCAGTGCAAGTCCGGATGCGCCAGTCCAACCACTAGGCGACAGGCCTGACACTCTCCACACGGTGCGGCCGACCGGTTCTCACACAGGACAACCTGGGCGACCCAAAGGGCGAATCGCTGTTTGCCGACACCCGCTCCACCAGTCAGCAGGAGGATCTGTGGTAGCCGATCCTCCCTGACCGCCCGGAGGATCTGATCCTTAGCAGCGTGATGGCCGACAAGTTGGTGGAGACTCATGTCACAAAGCATAGGGAAGGAGCGTGCCAATGGTAGTGCTGAGAAGTGTAAGGGCATTTTCAACAATGACTTACGGGTCATTATGGCATTGAAAAACGCGGCCATTTCGCCCAGAATCCAACAACATGCAGATGTGAGCACCCACTCACGCGTTGAGCATGTGAGCGGTTACTATCGCTGCTGTAAGTACAATACTCCCAAGAGCTTGAGATGGACTGCTGCGGAGGCTCTCAGGGGATTTTCCTACCAGAGCGAACTGCCGAAGTCTTTCTACTGCTCACCTGTCATAGTTAATGTCAGTAAAGTGCGCGAATTATGTAGTGATGCTGGCGTTATTTGGGTTCGGCTTGATCTCGGGGGTCTTTGTTTGTATCCTCTCGCCGCCTTCCCGAGTAGCTCAGTTGGTAGAGCAGCTGACTGTTAATCAGCGGGTCGCAGGTTCGAGTCCTGCCTCGGGAGCTGTGATGTAGCATTGATTTAGCGGGCGGCCCCGGTCTCGGGCCGCCCTTTCTTTTGCTGTGCGAGGCGCGCCTGGCCCCAACCGGAGCAAATCCCGACAACTCCCTCCATCAAGCTGCCCAGGAGGGGGTGGTCGGTTCTTGGTCTGTAGAATGTCCCAGGGCTTTGGGCGAATTTCGGGTGCGGAGCGGCGGAAACCCGCCAATCGCCACCGAGGTTGGGGAGGGGTTTGGTCTTGTGGGACAGACCCTACGGTACCGGCGGTGTAAGCCTCAAGTGGAACCAGTGGGTCCTTCAGGCGCAGCTGTCGGGCGCTGTCTGGCTCTCACCCAGAGCCAATTCAGCAGACCCAGCGAAAGAGTTGCGGCCATGACGAGCATCTCCTTGCGGCTCATCCGAGTGGCCAGGGCCAGGGAAAAGGCCACTCCGGCGAGGGCCCAGAGCAGCCCGCCGGACAACCTAAAGCGCGCAGGCGGCACTGAGGCTGCCGGGCGACCGCTTTCGCGTGCACGGAAGACCGGGAGCGCCGCGCACACGAGTCCGTAGGTAAAGAGCCGGGAGACGGCCGAGAGCGTCAGGTTTTGGAGGAACCCGCTCGAGGCTGCGAGCAACCAAACGAGAAGCGCATAGATGACTACCGAGACGTACGGGGTACGGAATCTCGGATGAATCCTGGCAAGTGGATTGGGCAGATCACCTGCCTCGGCCATCGCGTAGGTCAGTCGAGGCACATTCACCATGCCGCTCGACAGGTAACCATAGACGGACACCATTGCTACACCCGCCATGACGGTGGCACCGATCGGGCCCAGGAATGTTTGCGCGGCTGCGGCGAGGGGCCGCGCCGCCGCGACTGGGTCGGCGAGGGCGGCGTTGACGACCAGCTGTACCAGACTGTACAGCACTGCGCAGACCGCCAACGTGACAAACAAGGCGAACGGTGCGTCACGCTGTGGGTCGCGGGCCTCGGCTAACGGAACCAGCGCCGCTTCAAAGCCGCCATAGGCAAAGACCAGCAGCAGGATTGCGTCGAGCCAGGAGTGAAGGCCACCCGCAGCTACCAGCCTGGTTGTCGCGGGATGGGGAAGGGCGAGCGCAAGGCCCAAGACCACGAACAACATTAGGGGCAGAAGCTTGATAATGATGAGTATGCTGCTTACCCGTGTCCCCCGACTTACACCGAGGTAGTTCACGATGGCGAGGGGCACGATCAGGCCGCCGAGGACCAGGCGTGACGCGATAGGGCCGGCGGCGCCGGGCCAGAACTCGCCCAGGGAGATGATAAACAGGTTTGCATTCGTGGCCGCTGCGGTCAGCCGCACCAAGTAGGCGAGCCATCCCATTTCGATCCCTACCAGCCGACCGAACGCCAAGCGGGCATACAGGTACGGCCCGCCGGCTTCCCCGAAGCGGGATGCAACCTCGGCGAAGCAGGCAATGATGATGCCGATACCCAAGGCGGCGACGATCCAGGCCCAAGGGCTCGCGCTCCCGAGTTTCCCGGTGATCACCGACGGGAGGCCAAAGACGCTGCTGCCGATGACTCCGTTGAGCATCAGTGCCGCGAGGCTCCAGCGGCCGATGACACGGACAAGCGACCTGGTCACCGCCGACCGCCCCTAAGCTCTTCAAGCTCCTCAAGCGTTCGTGGCCAGTCCTCCTTGAGAAGCCGGCTCAGAGCACGGTCGGCCAAGAGCCGGCCACCGGTCTGACAGGTCGGACAGTAGTTCGTTTCGTTGTCGGCGTACCGGATCCGTTGAATCGGTGTACCACAGATGGGGCAGGGCTGGTTGAAGCGGCCATGCACCGCCATACCCGGCCGAAATGCGGTGACCTTTTCCGGGAACCGCGTCCCGGATTCCGCTTTGAGCCGAGTGGTCCATTCCGCGAGTACGTGCTGGCAGGCCTCGAGGAGCAGGACGAATTCAGCCTCGGTGAGGCGACTGGTGAGTTTGAGCGGCGAGAGCCGAGCCCGATGTAGGATTTCGTCCGAGTACGCGTTGCCGATGCCGTCGAGGATGGTGGGATCGGTGAGAGCGCGCTTGAGTGTGTGGTTTTCGCGCCGAAGGGCTGCCACAAAGGCCGCAACGCTGGCCCCCTCGACATCGAGGCCGCCTCGATTGAACTGCATGAGTCCCGCTCGGCCCTGGACCAGATGCAGCGACGCCCGGCGTTTGCTCCCCGCTTCGGTGAGCACCAGCGTGCCACTTGGGAAATCGAAGGCGGCGAGACCGATCCTGCCGGGTACCTTGGTACGCTGGGCAAGCCAACGGAAGCGACCAGCGATCATCAGGTGAATCACGAGGAACAGGTCGGCTTCCAGCGCCAGCACGATCCGCTTGCCGATGCGCTCAAGGCCGACAACTCTCTTCCCCTCTACCAGCGCCACAGGCGGTTCGGTGCTGCGCAGGAGAAACGGGCTGACGATCCGGATGTGTTCGAGGGTGTGGCCCAGGACACGGGGCTCGAGCGCGTCGAGGTAGAGGCGGATGTCCGGCAGTTCGGGCATAGGTCGTTCTCAAACTACGAGGGGTCGCGCTCTGGCGCGACCACACGTCCACCTGCATCTTTATTCTTTGCCCACGTTTCCGACAGGACTGGTGATGTCGTCGCTGAAGCCGATCGTCCCTGGGACGAGCAACGTTCACGTCACGCGGTTTGAGCCGCTGGAGCCGCCGCGCACGGTGCTGGCGGAGCTGCCGATCACTCGTCAGGTCGCGACGACGGTTCTCGAGGGGCGCAACGCCATCCGGCGGGTGCTCTCAGGAGAGGACCGCCGGCCGCTGGTGATCGTGGGTCCCTGCTCGATCCACGACCCGATCGCTGCCTTGGAGTACGCCCGCCTCCTGGCCGGACTCAAGCGCGAGTTGGCGGACACGCTGTGTTTGGTGATGCGAGTGTATTTCGAGAAGCCTCGTACCACAGTCGGATGGAAGGGGCTCATCAATGATCCCCACCTCGATGGAACTCGGGATACGATGCTCGGGCTACGCACGGCCCGCCGACTGCTCCTCGACATCAACGAACTTGGGCTACCGGCCGCAACGGAACTGCTTGGCCCTGTTGTCCCACAGTACATCGCGGATTTGGTGGCGTGGACCGCCATCGGCGCCCGCACTGCCGAGTCCCAGACTCACCGGGAAATGGCGAGCGGTCTCTCCATGCCGGTTGGTTTCAAGAACACTACTGATGGCAATCTCCAGGTAGCGCTCGATGCGATGCAGGCCGCCGGAACGCCGCACACCTTCCTGGGAATGGACGACGACGGTCGTGGGGCCATCGTGCATACCACCGGAAACCCGGAACGCCATCTGGTACTCCGGGGCGGCGGTGGCCGTACCAACTACGATGCCGAGTCAGTGGCTGAGGCCGCGTCGTTGTGCGCGGCGCGGGGGCTGCCCGCACGGGTATTGGTGGACTGCAGCCACGGGAATTCGAGCAAGGATCACAACCGCCAGCCGTTGGTATTCCGGGCGGTGCTCGACCAGCTCCTTGCCGGCAGCCCGCACCTGATGGGTGCGATGATGGAAAGCCACCTCCAGGGTGGGAATCAGAAGCTCGGAACCGGGTCGGCGGGTCTGGCCTATGGAGTCTCCGTGACTGATGCCTGTCTCGACTGGGAAACGACCGAGCGAGTCCTGCGTGAGGCAGGCGCTCGGTTGCGGTCGGCGCGCATCGGTGCGATCCCACCGTCCCTCAGGGCCACCGGCTCTTAGCACGACAAACGGCAGAAGGCGAATGCGCGCCTGCCGTCCCACCTTTGTCCCCATGTAGGAATCCTGCGGTCTTCGACTGGCAAGCCCCTTCATCCGTAACAGGCAGTCGGGCTTTGGGCAGGTGCGACGCAGTTCCGGCAACGAGCTTTCAATCACAATCAGGAATCCGCCTACCGATTGCATCGGGGAAAGTCTGTCTCCAGTAAGGAGCAGGCTGGCACCAAGCCGACAACAGGCTCCAGGCTACAGACGAGCGCGGCATAGGTCGCGGAGAGCGAGCGGCGGTGAACGCTGTGGGGCTCGCGTCGCGCGGGCGAGTTTGACGAGCGGGAACGAGGCGCCCCGAATCAGACAGATGACCCACGCCGCGAGCACCGCCCGCTGCCGAGTCATCCTCCAACCGCCTGGTGCCGGGCGAGGGCCTCGCGCAGGTAGCGGCCGGTGTGAGATCCGGCGGCGAGTGCGACCGCTTCGGGTGTCCCCTGCGCCACGACCTGCCCGCCGCCGCCACCGGCTTCGGGCCCTAGGTCAATGACCCAGTCCGCTCGCTTGATCACGTCCATATGGTGCTCGATTACCACAACGGAATTTCCCGCATCGACCAGCCGATCGAGGACTTGGATGAGCACGCGGACATCGTCCAGATGGAGCCCGGTAGTCGGTTCGTCGAGGATGTAGAGCTTCCGGCCGCCGCGGCGCCCGGACCGGGCCAGCTCGCGCGCGATCTTGAGTCGCTGGGCTTCGCCGCCCGATAGTGTGGTTGCCGGCTGCCCCAGCCGCAGGTACCCGAGCCCTACCTGCTGAAGGTGCCACAGGGCCTGACCAAGTTTCGCCTGGTGACGGAAGCGGGTCATCGCCTCTTCCACCGTAAACTGGAGCACATCAGCGATGGAACGGCCGTTGATTTTCACTTCCAGGACGTCGCGCCGGTAGCGTGAGCCTCCGCAGGTCTCGCAGGGTACGTAGACGTCGGCGAGGAAAACCATTTCCACCAGCACCGCGCCCGCGCCCTCGCAGGTTTCGCAACGGCCGCCCGGCATATTGAAGGAAAACGACTGCGGCGTGAACTTTCGCCGCTTGGCCTCTGGCTGGTTGGCGAAGAGCTCCCGGATGTCGTCGAAGCCCTTCACATAGGTGATCGGGTTGGATCGCGGAGTCCGCCCAATCGGGGACTGGTCAATGAGCAGGACGTCGTCCAGATGCTCGGCGCCCCTGAGGCTGCGAACGTTTCCAACCGCCTCGCCCAGGTGTGCCTTGGCCGAGTGATCTCCCTTGAATCGGGATTCGAGCTGACGGTACAGGACATCGTGGACCAGTGTGCTCTTCCCGGAGCCGGAGACGCCAGTCACCACGGTCAGTGCGCCAAGCGGGATGTCGACGTTGATGCCCTTCAGGTTGTGAAGCTGCGCGCCCTCCACCCGCAACCAAGGGCCCAGGGGGCGCCGGACACTTGGTACCCCGATCCGCTTCTTTCCGCTGAGGTACTCTCCCGTGAGCGAGGCGATGGCTCCCTCAACCGGACCGGCATAGACCACCTGCCCGCCGTGTTCCCCAGCTCCCGGTCCCAACTCCAGCATGAAATCGGCCCGACGCATCGCGGCAGGGTCATGCTCCACCACGATGACCGTATTTCCCTGATCGCGGAGCCGCTCGAGGAGGGCCAGGAGTCGATCGATGTCGCGCGGATGGAGCCCGATTGAGGGTTCGTCCAGGACATAGAGGGCGTCAACGAGTCTGGATCCCAGCGCGTTGGATAGCGCGATACGTTGCGCCTCTCCCCCGGACAGCGTTCGAGTCAATCGGTCCAGCGTGAGGTATCCCAGGCCCACATCGCGCAGATACGCGATGCGGAGTCCCAACTGGTCGAGGACCAGTTGCGCGACCTGGCGCTCGAACGCGGAGAGCGACAGGGTCTCGTGCCAGTGGTGAAGCTCGTCCACCGTACGCGAGGCCGCGGCTGAAATGGGCTCACCCGCGATTCTCACGGCGAGTGCGCCTTCGTTGAGCCGGGTGCCGTGACACGATGGGCAGGGGTTCGCGAGTTGGTACTGCCGCAGGAAGACCCGGATGTACTGCTTGTAGCGCTTTTCCTCGAGCCCTTTCAAGAAGGGGAAGATCCCGAGAAAGCGGCCCTGCTTCCCGTGCAGGAATTCGCGTCGCTGAGGCTCAGTGAGCTGGGACCACGGGCGGTCAGGGTCAGCGCCGAGGGCCTTGGCGGTATTGATGAGGAGGCGCCTGCGGGTCTCGTAGCGTGGCTTGGTCCAGGGATCGATCGCGCCTTGGGCCAGGCTCCGCGAGGGGTCTGGAATGATGAGGGACTCGTCGTACTCGAGCACCGCCCCGAAGCCGTTGCAGGCTTGGCAGGCTCCGCGTGGGTTGTTGAATGAAAAGAGCGCCGGCGTGACGACCACCGCCGGGGTGTCACACTGGCTGCAAGCGGGCCGCTCGGTGAAGCGTAGCCTTCCCTGATCATGGAGGACGAGGGCGATCCCCTCTCCTTCGGCGAACGCGGTCTCGATGGCCGGTACGAGGCGGCTCGGCGGCTCGGTGACCGGGAGGCTCGGCGGCTGGAGGGCGAGCCTATCAACGACGACGAGCAATTCCGAAACCGCGGCGAGATCGGTCTCGGCGGGCAGCGAGTCGAGATGAAGGGGTGCTCCATCGGCGAGGATTCGGACAAAGCCCAGCGCGGCGAGGTTTTCCACGATCGCCACATGGCTCAGGCGTGCGGTCTGTGGGAGCGGGAAGCTGACTTGGAAGTGTCCGGTGACCTTCCGAGCGACTTCTTCGGCGGCCGACTGGGGTGTGTCACGCCGCACCGGCGCGCCACAGCGACGGCACTGCTGGAGGCCAACCCGAGCCCACAACAGGCGGAGATAGTCGTAGGTCTCGGTCGCGGTACCGACGGTTGAGCGGCTCGATACCGTGGGGTTGCGCTGTTCAATCGCGACGGCGGGAGAAATTCCCTCAAGCCGGTCCACCAGCGGCTTGGGCATGCGCTCGAGGAACTGCTTGGCGTAGCTCGAAAGGGACTCGATATAGCGCCGCTGGCCCTCGGCGTAGAGAGTGTCAAAGGCGAGCGAGCTCTTCCCGGAGCCGGAAGGACCGGTGACCACGATCAGCGCTCGACGGGGAAGATCGACCGTGATGCCCTTGAGGTTGTGCTGGCGGGCGTTGACGATGCGCAGGACCGGGGACGACATGGGCAGGAAAGAATACTAGATTTGGGCCTCCAATGGCCTCCGTGCTCACGCCGCGCCTTCTATTCCGCGGCTTCCTTGTCTTCGTCGGCATCTCGGTCCTCGGCTACGCCGGGGTCTTGCTGTACGGCAATAACCTGCCCGCCTTCGTGGCTGCGGTGGGGAAGATTCATTGGGGCTGGATAATCGTGGGCCTCGGGCTGTCTTCCTTGGACTGGTTCGGTGGCGGCCTTCGCAACTGGGTCCTGGTGCGCCACGTGCATCCCAACCCGCCTTTGGGTGGGATGATCCTGTCTGGTGGAATGGGGGCATGGGCGGGATACCTCACGCCCCTCAATTCCGGCGCCGCGCCGATGATGATCTACGCGATGCGCCGAGCGGGGATACCGCTCCCGCTGGCCGTCACGACCACGCTCATGTCCTTCATCTCGACCGTGATCTTCTTCGCAATTGCCGGCCCTCTGGCGATCGTGATGGGGGCCGGGCGTTCGCTCGGGCAGCACGGAAACGTCTTGGGACTCACCCTGTACGACCTGTTTCTGGGCAGCCTGGGCCTGTTCGTCGGGATCGGGCTCGTCCTGATCGTCATCATCGTCTTCCCCGGACTCGCGAAGGGCTGGCTGCATCTGCTGGCGGAAAAGCTCTCCCGGCGGAGCCGCAGAGTCGCGGCGCGTATCGAGGGATTGCGCCACGGCATTGACGAGGCACACCGGAACACCCTGGCCTTCAAGAGCCCCCGGGGCATGCTCGCCGTGTTGAACGCCATCATCCTCTCCGGCCCATCGCACGCGAACAAGCTGCTCGCCGGCTATGTGGCGCTCCGTGCCGTCGGGGTTGAGGCGCAGTTTGTGGATGTGCTGTTGCTACAGACTCTAATCACCTTCCTGCTGTATTTCGCCCCGACACCCGGGGCTTCGGGGATTGCGGAGCTGCTCTCCACCGCCGTGATGTCGTCGGTCTATCTCCCTCGGGAGCTGAGTCCTCTTTACACCCTGATCTGGCGCTCGATTCTCTCGTATTTCACGCTCGGCTTCGGCTTCATGGTGTTCTCGCGCTGGCTGCACACGCGCATCAAGGGACGCGACGACCTGAGCGATGATGAGGCGATCTCCGACGAGGTCGGACTGGATTCTGCCGCGGTCACTGCCCGTGCCGCGTCCGACGGCTGACGCGACGCTCTCCCGATGGCCGCCATTGATCCGCACGCCGAAGCCGATGAAAAGGGCTATGACGCCGAGCTGATGCGGCGGCTGTTGGCCTACATTCGGCCGTACCGCTGGCTGGCAGCGCTGGCCGTGGTGCTGCTGCTCGGCACCGCAGGGCTCACCCTCGTAGGTCCGGCGCTCACTCAGCGAGCGCTCGACGTTGCCGTCCCTGCGCGGGACACGGCCCTCCTGCTTCGCCTCGCGCTCCTGCTGCTCGCCGCGCTCCTGCTGGAATTCTGTCTCGATTACGGGCAAGCCTATGTGACCAGCTGGATGGGTCAGCGGGTCATGGCCGATCTGCGGCTCCAGCTGTTCAGCCATCTGCAGCGGCTTTCGGTGCCCTATTTCGATCGCAATCCGGTCGGCCGGTTGATGACGCGAGTCACCTCCGACGTCGAGACCCTGAACGAGCTGTTCTCGTCCGGGGTCGTCACCGTCTTCGGCGATGTGTTCACGCTGATCGCGATCCTGACCATGATGCTGGTCGTGGACTGGCGTCTCGCGCTGGTGGCGTTCGCGGTCATTCCCCTCATGGTTCTCGTGGCGGCCAAGTTCCGCAGCCAGGTGCGGACCTCGTTCCGGGACATTCGGACCAGGCTCGCGCGGCTCAACGCGTTCCTGCAGGAACACATCTCGGGGATGTGGGTCATCCAGCTCTTCGGACGGGAACGAGCCGAGGCCGAGGCCTTTGCGGCCATCAACCGGGATCACCTACGCGCCCACCTTCGCTCAATCACGATCTACGCCGTGTTCTTTCCGGTTGTGGAGTTGCTCGGCACCGTTGCTCTCGCCTTGCTCCTGTTGTACGGTGGAGGTCGGATCCTGGATCATACGATGACCGTCGGGGTCCTCGCCGCCTTTCTCCAGCTGACTCGACGGTTCTTCCAACCGCTTCAGGACCTGTCGGAGAAGTACAACCTCCTGCAGAGCGCGATGGCATCCTCGGAGCGGATTTTCCGCCTCCTCGATACCCAGCCGACGGTGAGAACTACCGAATCTCCCGTGCGTCTCTCTACACCCGTGCGGGGTGAAGTCGTATTCGAGGACGTATGGTTTCGATACGATAGCTCGACGGTTCGGGAGCCAGTCGGCTCGGCCCGGGGTGACGCTGAGTCGGAGCGGGGCGGGAGCGGGGATGACGAAGGCTGGGTGCTTCGAGGGGTCAGTTTCCGGGCCAGCCCGGGCCAGACGGTGGCGCTGGTAGGGCACACGGGAGCCGGCAAGACAACCATCATTAGCTTGCTGCTACGGTTCTACGATCCCGTACGCGGGCGCATCACCGTGGACGGTGTAGACATTCGGAGGCTGGATCCCGGCGATCTTCGGGGCCTGATCGGATTCGTGCAGCAGGACCTGTTCCTGTTTACCGGCGATATCCTGCGCAACCTGGTTCTCGATGCTGGCGTCGGACCGGAAGCTGCGTTGGCGGGGGCCCGACGGGTCGGTGCTGACCGCTTCATCGAGCGCCTCCCCGGTGGATATGGCCACGTCCTCGGGGAGCGAGGCAGGAACCTGAGTGTCGGCGAGCGACAGCTGCTATCGTTCGCGCGGGCGCTGGCCCGAGACCCTCGAATCCTGATACTGGACGAGGCTACCAGCTCAGTAGACGCCGAGGCCGAGTTGCAGATTCAGCGGGCGGTCGGGGAACTCATGGAGGGACGGACCAGCATCGTGGTGGCTCACCGCTTAAGCACTATTCTGCATGCGGATGAAATTCTGGTCCTGCACCATGGCGTAATCCGGGAGCGTGGTACCCATCAGGGCCTGCTGGCCCAACGCGGGCTATACCAGCGACTTTACGAGCTTCAGCTGAGGGGTCAGGAGCGACCCGAAATCATGAGCGCGTAAGCTTGTATTGCTTGCGTGGTTACATGGTGGCAGATACGTTTGGCAATCCAGTCGACACGAGGCGCGACCGATGATGGAACTGGAGTTCGCCGGCCAGCGCACCCCCATTCCCACGGGGGAGATGGTCATCGGCGCCGATCCTTCTTCCGGGCTCCGGCTAACCGGGGTGGCCGGATCTCATGCGATTGTAGTCGGGGCGGCCGATGGCTCCGCTTCGGTACGCCGCGTGGGCGACAACGACGTGCTCCTCAACGGAGTAAAGCTGGGGGGAGAACCGGCTCCGATCCTCCATGGGGATAAGCTGCAGGTCGGAATCCACGAGGTCCTGATTCACGATCCCAGGCGGAGCGGGAGTACCCAGTTCGTCAGCGCCTCGGATGTGGCCAAGATGGCGGCTGCCGTCTCCAAGCCGGCTGCGCCCAAGCCGCCGACCGCGGCGACGGGCGGGCGCATGGTCTGTCTTACCGACGGGCGGGAGTACACGATCGGCTCCGCCCCGATGGTTATCGGCCGGGAAGCGGGCTGCGATATCGTGGTTCCGAACAAAGACGTCTCTCGGCGGCACGCGGAGATCTTTGTTTCGCCGCAGGGCTACGTCCTGGTGGACAGCAGCACCAACGGAACGTTCGTCAACGGTGATCGGATCGAGGCACAGCGGGTGCTCGCGCGCGCCGACGTCATCAAGATCGGTGATCACGAGTTCCGGTTCTACGCCGACAAGGCGGCGGATGTCGTGCCTCAGGGACCGCCACCGGTGGTCGTCCCCGCGATGCCCATCGTGGCCTCACCGGCGGCGGGTGCTGCTGAGCGACTTTCCCACACGATGCACGGCGTCCCGGTTCCTCCGCCGTCCCCGCCCAAGCCCAGCGCACGGGTCTCCGGAGCCGGTGGCCCAATGGCCACGTTCATGGTGCGGAGCGGGTCGCTCAAAGGCCAGCGATTGACCGTGCGAGTGCCGGTGGTGAACATCGGCCGGGCGGACTACAACGATCTCGTGATTCCGGATGACAGCGTGAGCGGGTCGCACGCCAAGCTACAGCGGCGGGAAGGCATCTGGATTCTGGTCGACAATGACTCAACCAACGGGACCTGGGTCGATGGCGACCGGGTGCAGGGCGAAGTGGCCCTGGGCCCCGGCACCGTCGTGCGATTCGGGGAAGTGTCGGTGATGTTCGAGCCGACCGACGATCACCTTGGGACCGACGCCGGCTCGGGCACTAAGGTCATGGGGGCTATGCGCCCGGCTGCACCGTCGGTTCCTTTGCAGGCTCCACCGCCGGCGCCAGCCGCAATGCCGGCGATGTCGGAGGCCGCCCGAGAGCAATCCTACGCGGAACCTCCGATGAGGCAGGCACCACCACGTCGCCCGCCAGCGGTGATGAGTGCGTCGCCCCGACGTCTCCCGGGATGGCTCATACCGGCCGTGCTCATCGTCGTCCTCGGGGTGGTGGCGGCCATCCTGCTGCTGAGGTAGCACGTTTACCGTGCGTTTCTCCTGCGCCGCCCGTACCGATACCGGTATTGTCAGGTCCGGGAACGAGGACAACTATTTGATGCTGGCCGACCGCGGTGTATTCATCGTGGCCGACGGCATGGGGGGGCATGCAGCGGGTGAGGTAGCGAGCGAGATGGCGGTACGGATCATCTCTCGGGAGCTGGGAACTCTCCGCGGACTGTCGGACGACCAGGCCGGCGAGCGGATGCGGCACGCGATCATCGAGGCCAACGCCGCGATCTTCGACCGAACCCTGACCGAACACGACAAACGCGGCATGGGCACTACCACCACCGCGCTCATTCTCCTCCCCCAGCGGTATATCCTCGGCCAAGTCGGTGATAGCCGCGGCTACCTCCTCCGCAACGGCCAGTTCCTTCAGGTAACCAAGGACCACTCCTACGTTCAGGAACAGGTGGACCTGGGGCTACTGACCACGGAACAGGCGCGGGTCCACCCCTACAGCAACGTGATCACCCGCTGCATCGGCGCGAATGCCGAGGTGGTGCCTGATCTCTATTTCGGAAACCTCAGGGCGGGCGACGTGCTCTTGCTGGCCTCGGACGGACTCACGGGCATGCTCGAGGACGAGCAGCTTGCGGTGATCTTACGAGGCGAGGGCGGCCCGCAGCAGTGGGTGGACCGCCTGATCAATGAGGCCAACCGCCGCGGCGGACTGGACAACATCACGGCCATCATCATCAAGATCGAGCCCGAGATCCCGGCGGACGTGACCTCCCCGTCGCTCCCCACGGACGTGACCTCCCCGTCGGTCCCAAAGGCCGGCCGCCCCAAGTAGCCCTGCAACTCGTCGAGCCTCACGGTCGGCGCGATCCCGCACCAACAATTGAGGTTACAGCTACAGGAGCGCCGTGGCGCTGCTCAGGCGGCTATCGAGTTCCTGGGGAGTGAGGCCAATCAGATCCCGGGCCCGGGTCAGGTCCTTGGGCGTGGGACGGGCGGTGAATACCCGGAACCGCCGGGCGCTCTGATACAGTTCGTCCGCAACCCGGGGGAGACCGAATTGCCCCGCCACACCTTCCCCGGTAAGTCGTTCGAGCGCTCCCGTTCGGGTGCGTAACGCGAGGTCTACAGCCAGCATTGAGGGGTTGCTCGGGAAATCCAGCAGCAGCTCCCCCGGCGCGAGTCCGCACTCGGCCGCGAGTCGGTCCTCGGCCAGCTCGAGCAGATCTGGGCGCGGGCGAATCCATGGCGTCGTTTCCGCCGGCACTTCGCTGCCGGGTAGGTCCAGCGTCCGCTTGTACAGCCGACGGGCCGCGACGGCCATGGCCAGTCCGGTGCTGTCGGCTTGCAGCAGGCGCTCGGTGAGGCCGTCATCCGTTGCGTCCGAGAGTGTGTCGCCGTCGAGCTTCCCCGCCCGGACCGTCGCGCGCACCGCACGTTTGAACATGCAGGTTGCGCTCCGGACAGCGTGATGCCAGTACACGTTGCGATACATCTGGTACTTGGCGAAGAGCAGTGACTCGAGCGCGCTGATACCCTTCTCCTGCACGCCCACCTCGAATCGCCCGGGTGCCACCTCGATCAGAGTCAGTGAGGCGAGCAGCCGGTCCACATCCACGGCCCCATAGGGCACGCCGCAACTCCTGGCGTCGCGGCTGAGATAATCGATCTTGTCGAGGTCGAGGGAACCGGAGATGAGCCCCTGCAGCGGGCTCTTGCTCTGCCCGGTGATGAACCGGCCCACTTCATCCGCCAATCCCGGCACGCCGATCGCGGCCAGCTGAGCCGCAATCGGATCCCGTCCCAGTCGGCGAACTCCCAGCGTCTCGTGACTGGGGAACCCTGCTTCCTCGAGCGTGTGTGAGAAAGGGTAGTGTCCGATGTCGTGGAGCAAGGCGGCGAGCCGGGTGGCGAGCCGCTGGGATTCAGGGATCTGGCTCAGCTCTCCCCGCTCGTCGAGCGCAGCGAGGGCCCGGCGGGTCAGATGGTAGGCGCCGAGCGCATGCTCGAAGCGGGTGTGGGTGGCACCGGGGTACACCAGGAAAGCGTGGCCCAGTTGGCGGATGTAGCGGAGTCGCTGCATCGGCGCCGTGTCGAGCAGGGCCACCGCGGGACCTTCGAGCCGGATATTGTCCCAGAGGGGGTCACGGATGACCTCGGGATCAGTCATCTCGGCGAACCCTCAATCCTCCTCCGTCTCGCTCGCGAGCTTCCATTGCTCTGGTGAGCGCCACAGACTTGAGAGGACCAACTCCCGCATGAGGATGAATTCCTTCGGAATGCGATCGTACAGACGCTCGAACAGCTCCTGGTGGCCCAGGACCTCATGCTTCCACTCTTCACGCGGCACTGACATGAGGTCGCGGAAGGTCTCGGGATCAAAGTCTTCAAGTCCCTTCCAGTCGAGATCCTCGTATCGGGGCATCCATCCGATCGGGCTTTCGGTGGCGCCGGCCCGGCCCCGGACGCGGTTGAATATCCACTTGAGCACGCGCAGGTTCTGACCGAAACCGGGCCAGATGAAGTTGCCCTCCGAGTCCTTGCGAAACCAGTTGACGCAGAAGATGCGGGGTGGGTCGGCGATCTGGCGACCCAACTGCAACCAGTGGTTGAAGTAGTCCCCCATGTGATAGCCGCAGAATGGGAGCATCGACATGGGATCGCGGCGCACCTGTCCCACTGCGCCCGTGGCGGCCGCGGTGGTCTCGGATCCGATGGTTGCTGCCACGTAGACGCCGAAATTCCAGTTGACCGCCTGGTGGACGAGGGGCACGAGCGATGCGCGTCGTCCGCCGAACAGGAAGGCGCTGATCGGCACGCCGTTCGGGTTCTCCCACTCCGGATCCATTGAAGGGCACTGGGAGGCGGGGGCGGTGAACCGGGCGTTCGGATGGGCCGCCTTTCGACCAGATCCCGGGGTCCAGGGCTGGCCCTGCCAGTCGCTGAGATTGGCCGGAGGCTCGTCCGTCATCCCCTCCCACCAGACGTCCCCATCGGGGGTGAGCGCTACGTTCGTGAAGATCGTATTCGCCCGGATGGTGGCCATCGCGTTCGGATTGGTGGCAACCGAAGTGCCGGGGGCCACACCGAAGAAGCCCGCTTCCGGGTTGATCGCATGGATGAAGCCATCGTGACTTGGCCGAATCCAGGCGATATCGTCGCCCACCGTGGTGACTGACCAGCCCTCACACCCCTTGGGAGGAACCAGCATGGCGAGGTTGGTCTTGCCGCAGGCGCTGGGGAATCCCGCCGCAAAGTAGCGCTTCTCCCCATCCGGACTCCTGAGCCCCAGGATCAGCATGTGCTCCGCCATCCAGCCTTCGTCTCGTGCCATTACCGAGGCGATGCGCAGGGCGAAGCACTTCTTGCCGAGGAGCGCGTTGCCGCCGTACCCGGAGCCGTAGGACCAGATGCTTCGCTCCTCCGGAAAATGCACGATGTACTTCTCGTCACGGTTGCAGGGCCATGGCACGTCCTGCTCGCCAGGGGCGAGGGGCTGTCCCACTGAGTGCACGCAGGGCACAAATTCGCCGTCACCGAGCGCGTTCAGGGCACCCCGGCCCATGCGCGTCATGATACGCATGCTCACCACGACGTAAGGCGAGTCGGTCAGCTCCACCCCGACGTGAGCCAGCGGTGAGCCCAGCGGCCCCATGCTGAAGGGGACCACATACATGGTCCGGCCACGCATCGAGCCTTCAAACACCCGCTTGAGCGTGACCCGCATCTCCCGCGAATCCACCCAGTTGTTCGTCGGGCCGGCGTCCTGCCTCCGTTGGCTGCAGATGAATGTTCGGTCCTCGACGCGGGCCACGTCGCTGGGGTCCGATAGCGCCAGGTAACTGTTTGGTCGCTTTGCAGGGTTGAGCCGATGGAGGGTGCCGGCCGCCACCATCTGTTGCAGAAGCGTCTCGTTCTCCTCCACCGAGCCGTCACACCAGTGGATTCGCGCCGGCTGAGTGAGCTCGGCGATCTCCGCCACCCAGGACTTGAGGCGTTCATGGGTGACCCAGGCGGGGGTGGGAAGGTCAGGGCTCCGCGGTTTTGCGGTGGCAGTCATGGCGTGCTGGCTCCGTCGAGACCCGCCGAGTCCGAAAGGGGTCCGGATGAAGGGATCTGGGGCCGGAATTTCGACAGCCGCGTTATCGGAAGCAACGGCTGCGGTGAGATGAATAGTTATGCGCCTGCCGGGGTTCGACGCCGCAACCTGCGAGCTGGATGCGGCGCCGCGAGCGGTACTCGAGGGCCGACCGGACTCTAGCGACGCACCGGAACCATGTCGGCGGTAAAGTGATACGCGTTTACCGCGGTTCCCACGTCCCGATCACTGAGGCGGGTAGCCCTTGGTATGCTGAACATGAGGTCCAGCGAGTCGGTGGAGTGCTGAAACAGGCCAAGCGAATGCCCCAGTTCATGTGCGGCTACGGTCCTGAGGCACCGGGTGATGCCGGTGTCGGCCGGCAGGGTCGGGAAGACGTACACATGGATCGGTATGACAAGCTGGAAGCGGGTCGCTCCGGTATCCACGTCCGTGGCGCCGATGCACGGCTCTACGAGGGCCGGGAAGCGGTGCGCGGGCGATATCACCAGGGGTGGCGGTTGGATGGTGCGGACGATGACGTCCGCGATGTTCGAGTCCGCCACGACCTTGGCATTCCATTCTCCGTATACGAACGCCGGTTTCCAGAGCGCAATGCCCTCGCGGATCCGGTCGGGCACGTTGTACTGGTCCTCCACCCAGACCTTGACCGGAATCGACCCGCGCGGCCAGTGGAACGATAGAGTGTCGACGCGTGGACCGGCGCTATCGAAGTTCACGATCAAACGCCAGTCGTAGCGCACGTTCCGCGAGGGGGCGATGATGTCGCTGCAGGCGATGCCCGCGGCCACTGCCGTCAGGGCGAGCGCGGCGAAGAAGGTGGGGCGGGTCATGGAGATTGGTACTCGATTCCGAGCCCGAGGCCGACCCGATGGATATCCTGGGTCCGGGAAAACCCGATGGCCTGCAGTGCGTCAGTGGAGAATCGCTGATAGTCGTAGCGGATCCGGGCAGCGAGCCCGATGGGTCCGCGAAGCGGGAAGTGATAGTCCACGCCGCCGGTCAGGATCAGCAGGAGCGGTCCACCACTCCGAAAGATGCCTTCCTTGTCCGGCAGGTACTTGAGCATGCCCGCGCCACCGCGATACGTGAAGCGGTGAAGCAGCGGTCCCGTCACACCTGCCGTGATGCTCAGGGTACGGAAACTCGGTCCGGCCACAAGGGGAAGTCCAGCCTCGTTGACGCGGGTCTTGGTGGAGCCGAGTCCTACCTCAAGGCCGACTCGCTCCCGATCGGACACTGGCAGGGACGCACCCAGAGTTACCGTGGGCGCGATTTTTTGGGTGACCGTGATCTTCTGAAAAATGCGATCTTCCAGCAACTTGGTTCCGGCCATGGCGCCGAACGTAAGGTCGAAGCGCGCCTGCGCGGCCAGGGTCGTCGGCAAGGGAGCGACGAGCAGCAGGGTCAGAGTCAGGATCCTCATGGGCGTAAGATGCCGTGCCTCGGAGAGGGGGTCAACGGAGGGGACGGCGACCACTGCGGGCATATGCCCGCAGTCGGCGGAGCATCTTGCGGTCGGAGCTGATTGGATCGTCACCCTTCGGGGTCTCAAGGATCTTCACCACGTGGTCGAACCGAGGGTCGGACATGATCCGCCGGAACGGTTCCGCCCCGAGCGAACCCTCGGCAATGAGGGCGTGTCGGTCTCGGTGCGAGCCGAATGGCGTGGCGGAGTCATTGAGATGGAGACAGCGCAGGTGCTGGAGGCCGATCAGTCGCTCCCAGTCACCCCACACCCTTTCGTACTCTCCAACGAGGTCATATCCCGCGGAGTAGAGGTGACAGGTATCGGCGCAGAAACCGATGCGTTGGCGCAGCGGTTCAGGAATCCGCTCCCGGAGCTCTGCCAGCTCCTCGAAGCTCCGGCCCAGTGAGGTGCCGGATCCCGCGGTACTCTCCAACAGCACCATCACCTTGCCCGGAGCAGCTTCGAGGCAGCGCGCGTAATTGGCCGCATTCCTCGCGAGTCCCGGCTCCCGCTCATCCATATAGTTGCCCGGATGCGACACCAGGTACGGGATGTCCAACCCCTCGCAGCGGAGTAACTCGGCCGTAAAAGACTGTACCGATCGGTTACTTAGCGCCGGATCAGGAGTTGCGAGGTTGATGAGGTACGAATCGTGCGCCACGATCGTCCGCATTCCAGTTCGCTTCATCTCCTGCCGGAACAGGGCGCGCGTCGCCTCGTCTATCGCCGGCTCTCGCCACTGGTTCGGGGTTTTCGTAAACAGTTGGAGGGCGGTTGCCCCTATCGCCGCTGCCCGTCCCGGGGCCGTGTGAACCCCGCCTTGGGTCGAAACATGCGCGCCGAGGAGTTCATCGGGCGGCGGAGACAGTCGGACCATGGCTACTTTCCTTGACAGGGCGCCCCGGTGGGGTACGTTCCCCGCCGCTTCGCCGGAATCCCATTCGCCGTGATTGATACTTCGCTCTCGCGCCGCATCCTGCTGCTTGGTGATGCCGCTTCTCGCCCCGAGGGGCTGGAGCGGGCGCTGGTGCGCGGGGGGTATCAGGTGCTCGAGTCGCCCGGGGGCGATGCCTCGGTCACCCAGGTTGCCAGCCCCGATCTCATCCTCCTCACGGCACCGACCGCTGACCCGCCCTTGGACGAGGCGCTCCGGGCACTATCCGGTGACGCGTGGCATGGCATTCCGCGGGTCGTAATTCTGGGGCAGCCCGACCCCGAAGGACCAACCAAAGCACTCAACATGGGCGCGGATGACGCGGTGGCGGCCCCGATTCACTTGCCGGAACTTGTCGCCCGGCTGGCCGCTCGGCTCCGTCGGCCCCCGGCGGGCGCTCTCGAACGTGATGCGGCGTGGCGGCAGGAATTGATGCTCGACATCCTCGAGGAGCTATCAGCGGCCCTGCGCTCCGACGCAATCGTCGAAACCCTGGTTCGACGGGTGGGCCTGGCCCTGGAACTCCCGCGCTGTTCCTTCCTGCTTGCCTCACCCTGGGAACGCTATGGCCGGGTAGTCGCGGTGCTCGAGAAGCCATCCGCCCGCGATCTCCGGGTGGATCTCTACCGATATCCCGAGATCCGGGAAGCCCTCAGGACCGAGAAGACCGTCTTCATCCCCGAGCTCGAACGCCACCCGTTCTTCGGCGAGATCCAGGCATTGTGGACTGAACTTGGCGTCAGTGCCGACGTGCGAAGCGTCGCGGTGATCCCGGTTAGCCTCCACAACAAGCCCGCCGGCGTGTTCCTGCTTCGCACCCGGCGTGAAGATCCGCCACTCACTCAGGATCAGTTGGACTTCGCCGACCGGCTGCTCAAGGTCGCCGTCCAGCTGCTGGAGAATGAAGAGCGCCGCGCCGGCATCAGCCGTCGGCAGGCGAGCGCGCTGGCGACCGACATGCTCACCGGCTGCGGCAATCTCGACGCCCTTGACCGACGGATCCAGGAGGAATTCGAGCGAGCTCGGCGCTACGCACTGACATTCAGCATCGTGCTGTTCGACGTCGACGGCCTGCGCCGGTACAACGAGCGATTCGGCAAAGTGGTGGGTGACCGGGTCCTGGCCGAGCTCGGCAAGGTGCTGGCGAAGGAGGTCCGAGCTCCTGACTTCGTGAGCCGCTACGGTGGTGACGAGTTTGCCCTGCTGCTCCCGGAGACGGACTTGGCGGGTGCACGCGCTTCCATCGGAAGGGTCAGGCAGCAGATCGGGCTGCATGAATTTCCCGACCTCGCCCCCCCCGATCGGCCTACCCTCGCGGCGGGAGTCGTCACCTTTCCGCACCCGGCCGCCATGGCCTCACAGGATCTGTTCGCGCTGATGGAAACCGCGCTGCTCCGCGGAAAGGCGCAGACCGACGGGCGAATCGGAACGGCGGACACGGTGGCAGCATGATGGAAGGGTGGAAGGATGGAAGGGTGGAAGGGTGGAAGGGTGGAAGGATGGAAGGGTGGAAGGATGAAGGGTCGTCAATCCTCAATCCTTGCATCCTTCAACCTTCCGTCCTTCCGTCCTTCCATCCTTCCATCCTTCATCACCTTCTCCGCTTCAGCCAGTCCGCCGGGTCGAGCGCAATCAGGTTGGCACCACGGATCTCGAAGTAGAGGCTCGCACCTTCGTCGGTGTTTTCCCCTCCCACTGTCCCCACCACCTGGCCCTTCGCCACCGCAGCCCCGAGCGCCACCTTCGCCTCGCTCAGGTGGGCGTAGACCGAACGGTACGCATTGCCGTGAGCGACAATGAGCGTCAGGCCATAGGTGCCAAGACTCTGGAGCAGCTCCACCGTTCCGGATTCCACCGCCTTTACCGGCGTCCCGACCTCGGCACCGATCGCGATCCCATTGCGGCGGATCGTGGCGCCGGACGGGAGGCGCTCGGGGCCAAAGCGGTAGAGGATCGGGCCTTCAACTGGCCAGTCGAGTTTCCCGATGTCGGCCGTAGTCAGAGTGCCTGGAGTTCCCGCCGCGCCGGCCCGGCCAGCCGGCTGGCGGGCGCGGGCCTTGGCCTCGAGGGCTGCGAGGAGGGCGTTGAGTCGCGCCTCGTCGCGCTCGAGCGCGGAGAGCCGCTGCTCCGTATTCTTGGCCGAGCGCCGGGCTTCGGAGAGTCGCTGAGCGCGCTCCTGCACCAGCCGGCCGTAGCGCACCAACTCGGCTTCTCGTTCCTCACGGCTATGATCGAGCTGTGAACGGGTCTCGATGATCTCCTCGCGACGTTGCTGGACCTGCCCCCTGAGCTTCTCCACATCGGCAACCAGCGCCTTGTCCTGTCGCGACTGAAGGAAGAGATACTTGTACCGCGATAGCAGGTCACCGAAGGATTGCGCAGCCACCAGAACTTCGAAGGTATAGAGCTGTCCGCGCTTGTAGATCTCGGACAGTCTGCGCTCCAGCACCGCCCGTTTCTCCGCCAGGTTGTCCTGCGTCAGGGCGAGGTCGGCGCCTGCCTGATCCACGTGACCATTCAGTCCGCCGATCTGCGTCTCCAGCTCATTCACGATGCGGCCGGTCGTTTGTCGCTGGCGCTCGAGATTGTCCAGTTCCTTGCCGAGGTCATGCACCTGGCCCTGCAGGCGGACCCGCTCGAGCTCCAACTGCTCTCGTTCGCGACGCACTTCATCCAGGCGGCGCCGGGACTCGTCGAGGTCTTGTTGGGCGGACAAACCGACCGGCAGGTAACCGAGGACTAGCAGCAGTAGAACCGGAGAACGGGAGAACGGGGGAACGGGAAAACGGAAATGTCGGAAAACGTGTCGCGCCACCCGTTCTCCCGTTCCCCCGTTCCCCCGTTCTACCATCTCGCTACACATTCCGCAAATGCCTCCCCACGCTCACCAGGCTGCCACACAACCCGATGAGGACCCCGAAGATGATGCCCAGGGCGACGTGAGCCCCTTTGAGAAATACAATTCCGGAGGTGGCCAGCTCGATTTGTCCCCGGAACAGGAGGTATGTGCCGAAGCACAGCGCGATCGCGAGGAGGCCTCCCATGAGGCCCTTGAGCATCCCTTCGAGCAGGAACGGGCCGCGGATGAAGCCGTTCGTCGCACCCACGAGCCGCATGATGGCGATCTCACGCGCGCGCTGCAGTACGGTAATGCGAATGGTGACGCCGATGATCACCACGGCCACCGCGGCAAAGGCGAGGCCGATGGTGAGGCCGACTACCCCG
Source organism: uncultured Gemmatimonadales bacterium (assembly GCA_963748035.1). Taxonomy (GTDB): domain Bacteria; phylum Gemmatimonadota; class Gemmatimonadetes; order Gemmatimonadales; family GWC2-71-9; genus JADJOM01. The sequence goes on from CAVVHO010000001.1 coordinate 327,160, forward strand.
GCAATATTCCGGAGCCGGTCGAGCTTCTCGATCCACTCCCGACCGTAGCGGACGTCATCGATAAAGCCGTAACCTCGGAGTCGCTCCGCCACGAGGGCGGTATGCTCGGCGTCACGGAAGCCGTCCTTGAGCTGGATCTCCAGCGAGGCTGGCAGCGGGTTCACCTGGAGATCGCGGTAGGCATCGCGGAATTCCACCAGCTCGAGGCGGGCTCGCTTCAGCGCCTCCTCCTCGCTCACGAACGTCACATGCGCGACTTCGGGGAAGGCCGCGATGTCCTGCGAGGCCTGCGCGATGCTTTCCGGCGGCGTGCCCCGGAGCAGGTAGGCGACGACTTCGACGCGCTGCTCCACGTTGCGGAGCGCCTCGCGGAGATTGACCGCGACGAGGGCGAACAGGCCGACGGCGTACAGGGAGAAGCCGATCGTCGTGATCGACAGGGCGGACAGTAACGGCGCGCGGCGAAAGGCCTGAAGCGCTTCACGGATCAGGAGTCTCATTCGTCCTCCTCGCCTTCCGCTGCCGCGCCATCATCCACGCCACTATCGAACACGATGCTTCCCTCACGCAGCTCCACCGTGCGGTAGGTGGTCTGCTTGACCAGGTCGAGGTCGTGGGTCGCCATGACCACGGCGGTGCCACCGGCGTTGATATCGCGGATCAGCTGGAACACACCGCGGGTGGCTCGTTCATCCAGATTGCCGGTTGGTTCGTCGGCGACCAGAATGGTCGGATCGTTGACCAGGGCCCGGGCGATCGCCACGCGCTGCTGCTCTCCTCCGGACAGTTCTTGCGGGTAGGCCTGGGCCTTCGCCGCCAGTCCCACTTGGGTCAGGACCCGCATCACCTTTGGGGCAATCATGTCGGGCCTCGCCCCCGTCACTTCCAGGGCGAACGCCACATTCTCCTCGGCGGTACGGTCTTCGAGCAGCCGGAAATCCTGGAAGACGATCCCCAGCCGACGCCGCAGGCGCGGGACATCGTCCTGCGCGAGCTCCCCGATCGAAAAACCCGACACCCGGATGTTTCCCGAGGTCGGGCGCAATTCCGCATAGAGCAGCTTCAGTACCGTCGATTTGCCGGCGCCCGAGTGCCCAGTGAGGAAGACAAACTCACCCTTCGCGATGTGGAGGGAGATGTTCTTGAGGGCGGCGCCCTTGGGATAGTCCTTGAAGACGTGGGCAAAGCGGATCACGGGGGGAAGATAGGGCGGGCTGCGGAGGGCGACAAGGCGAGAACAGCGGGCGACAGGCGAACGGCGACATGCGACAAACTCCGCCTGTGCGCCTCTCGCCTATCGCCTGTCGCCTACCCCAGCGCCTGCTCCAGATCGGCGATGATATCGTCCGCGTCTTCCACACCGCAGGAGAGCCGGACGAAGCCATCGGGGATTCCCTGCTTGGCGCGCTGATCCTCAGTCATCTTGCTGTGGCTGGTCAGCCGGGGCTCGGAAATCAGGCTCTCCACACCGGCGAGACTCGGAGCGTGTGTCACCAGCTTGAGTTTCTTGAGAAACTTCTCGGCCGCTCGTGCCCCGCCCTTGATCTCGAACCCCACCATCCCGCCGAAGCCATCCAGAACCTCCGCCGCAAGCGCGTGATCGGGATGGCTCTCAAGGCCCGGATAGTGGACTCGCACGATGCCGTCCTTCTGCTCGGCCCAGCGCGCCACGGCCATGCCGTTGAGGTTGTGGCGCTCCATCCTGATGCCAAGCGTGCGCATGCCGCGCTCGATGAGCCACGCCGCATGCGGGTCCACCGCCGGCCCCCAGAGCTGCATCAACCGGGTAACCTCGTCCACGATCGAGGTGGAGGCGGCCACCGCGCCGGCGATGATGTCGCTGTGGCCGTTGAGGTACTTGGTCGCGCTGCTGATGACGATATCCGCCCCGTGCTCGATGGGGCGGAAATTGATCGGACTCGCGAAGGTCGCGTCCACCAGGAGCGCCATTCCCGAATCGCGCGCGATCTGAGCCATGGGCGTGAGATCGATCACCCGCATGACGGGATTGGTCGGTGTCTCCACGAAGACCGCACGGGTACTCTTGCGGACCGAGCGCCGCCACTGTCTGGGCTGATCCGGGTTGACGTAGGTGACCTCGATCCCCAGCCGACCGAACTCTTCGTCGAAGAGCCTCCGGGTGCCGCCATAGATCCACGAACTGGAGATCAGGTGGTCGCCTGGCCGCAGCACCGCCAGATGGGCCAGGGCAGTCGCGGCCATGCCACTGCCCACGAACAACGCCGCCTCCGCCCCTTCGAGCGCCGCATACTTGGCCGCTAACGAGACCTGGTTCGGGTTGTTTCCGTACCGGGTATACATCACCACCTCGTCGGAGCCGACGGGGTTGGTGAAGGTGCTGCTCTGATAGATCGGAGCGACCACGGGCGCCCAGTCGCTGCGCCGCACCGCCTGCCCATGCACGGCAATCGTGGAAAGGCCGAGCTTCTTCTTCATGCGTTGAGCGGGACGGCGTACAATCCGTTCTGGGCGCGGATCAGGCGCAGCCGAAGCAGCGTGCCGAGTACCTCTGCGGTCTGGCTCACGCTCCAGCCGACTTGCTCGGCAACCGCCTGCAGCGTGGCGGCTCCCAGGGTTTGCAGCGCTGCAAATACGGTGCGGAGATCCGGACTGACCCACCCCACGGGTCGCGCGATCGAGTCCGCCAGGTCGCGTACCAGCGCGGCCAGGGCCCGGTGTTCGAGCACATGCTCAATCGCCTCGAGCTGCTCTTCCCTGAGGCCCTGCAGCACCAGGCAGGGCCCGCCGGGCGGGTCGAGCAGCAGCTTGGCGACGATCTCGTCGGCGCAACTCAGGTCTACCAGCCCAACTTCAGAGAAGTCGATCGCCACCACCGCAGCGTTCGAGGCGATCAACACCTGCTGGATGCTGGTGCGCACCGCTCGGCCGGTCGAGCGGGTCACCAGGTCGGAGTACGGGGTCTGGACCGATTCGCGCAACAGGCGCTCGACCCGGATGGTCTGCATCATCCCTCGGTTCCTTCCTGTGCCGGAATCACGATCTGCACCTGGGTCGCCGGGAAACGGGGCCAGGTGTTCGGTCATCGGTACGTCGTCATCCCAAGGCGGTACGATCGCGAAGCGCGCCGTGCCGCTGCGGATGCTGAGTTTGCCGTCCCAGCGCGAGAGGTACCGCTTGATACCGGCGATTCCCTGGCCCCGCCCGGGATCGCGGAAGCGGCTCACGTTCTGGATCACCACGGCCTCGAGCGCGGCGCCGTCGCCCCACCGCTCGCCAAAGCGACGCGCCTGCGTGGCCTCCAGCGAGCGGCGGAAGCCCACTCCGCCATCGCTCACGGCGATCACCACCACCCGTCGTCCCAGCCGCTTTCGGAAGGTATAGGCGTGGACCGCTACCCACCCGCTGGTCCCGGCATGCTCCACAATATTCTGACATGCCTCCGAAAGTGCCATGGCGAATCCCATCGTAGCCTTGGCCTCGAAGCCGAGCTTGCCGTGGATGATGCGGGCCGCCCCCTCCTGAATCTTGCCAACGACATCGTGGACGTCCTCGCTGGCCCGGACTGGAGTGACGTCCAGCAGTACGTCGGAGTGTTCGTCGGGCTTTATCCGCGGAACCCGCCCGTGGATCTCGAATAGTTCCGCCGCATGCCGGAAGAACCCGGCGCGGGCCCAGTATCGTCGAACCTCATCGGCGCTCGGTACCGTGAACACCGGCGGGGGTCCGCCTGCTTCCTTTATTGCCTGCGCCGCCGTCAGCATTCCAATGAGACCGAAGGGAGATGCCCACTGGGCGGCCCGGGCGTCAAACAAGGTCCGGTCGGTCAATGCGCCCTGGGCAAAGGACTGCGCGAAGGCTTCGAAACTCCGGTCGTCGAAAGACTGGGGTACCTCGACGACTCGACTCACGAGGCCCCTCCCGCGGTCATCAACTCGCCCCGGAGCAGCCGCCCGAGTCCCGTTGCACCCCGGAGCGCGGCGTTTCTGGCCGCGAGCCGGTTCCCCGCGCGGATGGCCTCCTCAACCGGCAGCCCCTTCAGGAGCGCCGCAAATAATCCCGCCCCGAACACATCGCCACAGCCGGTGGGATCCAGTGCCTCGACCCGCGGCGCGGCCACGAGCGCGGTACGCACGGCGGACCCGATCGGACCCTGGTTGCTGAGGGTAGTGAACTGCGGGGCCGCGAAATAGACCGAGCCGCGCGCACCGAGGGTTACTACCAGCAGCTTCACACCGGCCGCCAACGCCTGGGCCGCGACAGCCATCGGGTCGGGAGAGAACTGCGCCATTTCGTCCTCATTCATCTGGACGATATCGAAGCAATGGAGCCAGGCCGCCGGGTCTGTGAGCGGGCGCAGCGTTCGGACGCCATCTTGTGGCATTCCCCAGAGCAGACTGTGCAGGTCGGCATAGATCGGTCCATCGAAAGCCCTGACGAAGCGCCTGCGCCGTACCCAGCTCAAGCTCGAAGCCGGAAATGAAATTGACATAGAGGGCGTCGAGATCGCGGACCATGGGACCCAGCTCGTTCCAGGTCCAGCCCGGCACACCGCCGGACATCCGCTCACACCGCCGCTCGGCAGACTGGTAGCGAAGCGTTACCCGGTTGTTGGGGACGGTGACCTCGACGCCTCGTCCGCCGGGAACCAGGTGGGTGAGGTCTCCGAGAAACGCGGAGGCCTCATCCCGCAGGTCACTGCCGACCTTGATCAGGGGAACAATCTGCCACTCCGAGGGGAGCGCGGCCTCAAAGCCTCCCAAGGCGTAGGCGATGCCGCCCCACTCCTCGATCGGCGCCGCGGCTGGGTCGCGTCCGTGAATCGTGTCCCAGACCAGCGAACCGAGGATGCCGAGCTTGCGCATCGTCAACAGCCGACGGCTGACGGCTGACGAGCTGACGCTGACGACTGACGGCGCACGAGGCCTTCATACGATGCCCGCCTCGACCTGCTCATGGAAGGCGCGCGCAGCACCGTACACTCCAGCCACGCCGGTCAGCTCGCCGGGGACGATCCGGCACACCTGTACGGCAGGCTTGAAGGCCCGCCGTGAGACCTCACGGCGCAGTGGCTCGAACAGATTCTCGCCCGCCAGCGTGACACCGCCGACGATTACGATCGCCTCGGGGTTGAAGATGTTGATGAGGCTCGCCACGGCAGCTCCGAGGAACTTGGCCGTATCACGAACCACTTCGAGGGCCAGCTCGTCCCCCGCCTGCGCCGCCTGATACACGGTCTGCGCGGTGATTCGACGAAGGTCCCCGTTGACGTACGACGGCAGCACCGACTCCGCGCCGCTCTCCAGGGCCTCGACCGCCCGGAGCGCGATGTTCGGGCCCGAAGCATAGGCTTCAATGCAGCCGTAGTTCCCGCACTTGCAGCGCCGGCCGTTGGCGTCGATCGTCATGTGCCCGACCTCGCCGGCGATGTCCGACGTGCCGTGAAACAGCCGACCGTCGATGATGATCCCGCCGCCGATCCCGGTCCCGATCGTGAGCCCCACGGTGGTCCGGGTCCCCCGCGCGGCGCCCTGCCACCATTCGCCCAACACGGCGCAGTTCGCGTCATTGTCGAGCGCCGTTCTCAGCCCGAGTCCGTCTTGCATGCGCTGCCGGAGCGGCATGTTCACCCACCCGAGATTCGGAGTGAGTAGGACGACCCCTGATCGCCTGTCGAGCGGACCCGGCGCGCCCACCCCGGCACCGATCAACTTCATGTCGGGGACCTCCGCCTGAGTCGCTTTGATACTCTCACGCGCGGCAGCGATGATCCGGTGGACCACCGCATCAGGACCCTCCTCCGCCCCAGTCGCGACACTCCGCACGCCGTGCAGGGCCGAGCCGTCCTCGGCCACGCAGCCGCAGACGATATTGGTGCCGCCAAGGTCGATCCCGACGATGTAATTCATGACGAGGCGGGGGAACGGGAACAGGGAACAGGGAACCGGGAACGGGAGTAATGATAGAGCCAGACCCGCGTTCGCTCCACTCTGCGGTGCTCTCGCAAGCGCCCTATTGAATCGTCTGAAGCCGTTGGGTGACCGACGCGAGCACCTGCGCCACTTGGATGTCCCGCATGCAGCGGTGGTGACCGAGGGGGCAAACCTCCGGACCATGAGCAGAGCACGGGCGACAGGCGAGGGCCGGATGCTCGACTACTCGCTCGGCTTCACCTATCGGGCCGAACCCGAAGCGGGGTACGGTTGGCCCGAACAACGCTACAACCGGGCGCCCCAGTGCACTCGCGAGGTGGAGCGCCACGGAGTCGTTCGTGATGGTCAGACTCGCTCCCTCGATCAGCGCGGCCGACTCCCGCAGCGTGAGCTCTCCGGCGGCGGAATGAACCCGGCCCGGCGCCTGGCCAGCGGCGACGATCGCCGCACCGAGCAAAACATCCTCGCTGGCGCCAATGACCACGCAGACCGAGTCGAGCGAATTCGCCAGCTCGGGAAAGTACGGCCACCGTTTGGTTCCCCAGCGGGCACCGGGCGCAAGTACAACGAAGTTGTTCGGCACGCCGCGCTGAGCCAGCCATGCCTGTGCCCGGGCCCGGTCGCCCTCGGCGACGACGAGCCACGGCAGGTCTGGCCGGCCGGGGTTCCCGGCCAGGGCCAGGAGCCGGTCCGCGGCATGGCTGTTCTCCGAGACTGCCACGCGCCTGCTATAGAGGAATGCTGCTCCGGTCTCTGAAAACCCGACCCGTTCCTTGGCCCCAGTCAACCAGGCGAGGAGGGCGGAGCGGAGTGAGCGATGTGGGAGGTACACCCGCGCGTATCTGCCGGTACGGAGGACGCGACCGAGCCGGAGCAGACCGCTCAAGCCACCAGCAGTGTGGTGTTTGTCGAACGCGATCGCCTTTCGGACCGCCGGGTGCGTCTCGACCAGCGGGAGCGCCGCCGGCGTGGTGATCACATCCACAGGGCCGTGGCGCTCGGCAAGCCGCTGCAGCAACGGCAGGGTAAGGACGACATCGCCGAGGTGGGCGGTCTGAATGACGAGCGTCCGCTCATCGGAATGGGCTACGGGGGCCGAGGGCCGAGCGCCGAGGGGGCGGTCGCGTCGTGCTCGACCAGAAATACCTGGCATTCGGCCCTCGGCCCTAATCAACCTGCAAGACCGCCAGGAACGCCTCCTGTGGTATCTCCACCTGGCCCAACTGCTTCATCCGCTTCTTGCCCTCTTTCTGCTTCTCCAGGAGCTTGCGCTTGCGGGTGATGTCCCCGCCGTAGCACTTGGCCAGCACGTCTTTGCGAAGCGCTGACACGGTTTCCCGCGCGATGATCTTGTTGCCGATCGCCGCCTGGATCGCAACCACGAACAGTTGCCGCGGAATCAGTTCCTTCAGTTTCTCGGTGATCTTTCGGCCGTACTCGTAGGCCTTGTCGCGGTGAATGATCACGCTGAATGCATCCACGGTTTCGCCGTTGATGAGCATGTCGAGGCGCACGAGCTCCGACTCGCGATACCCCGCCAGTTCGTAGTCCATGGCGGCGTAACCGCGCGACAACCCCTTCAGCTTGTCGTAGAAATCCAGCACGATCTCGCCCAGCGGGAAATCGAAATCGAACTCGACCCGGGAGGTGTCCAGGTACTTCATCCCCAGGTATACCCCGCGGCGCTCCTGGCCCAGCTTCATGATCCCCCCGATGTATTCGCTGGGCGCCATGATCCGGGCCTTCACGTACGGCTCTTCGATCCGGGCGATGGTGGCGGGGTCGGGGAGCTTGGTCGGGTTTTCCAGCAGCATCATGCTGCCATCGGTGAGATATACGTAGTACTCCACCGTCGGGACGGTGGTGATCAGGTCCAGATTGAACTCCCGCTCGAGCCGCTCGGCGATGATCTCCATGTGCAGGAGGCCGAGGAACCCTGAGCGAAATCCGAAGCCGAGCGCGGTCGAGGTCTCCGGCTCGTACTGCAGGCTGGCGTCATTGAGCTTGAGTTTGGCGAGGGCGTCGCGCAGCGCCTCGTACTGCTCGCTTTCGGTCGGGTAGAGCCCGGCGAACACCATCGGCTTCACTTCCCGATATCCGGGGAGCAGTTGCGCCGCGCGATCCCGGGCATCGAGGATGGTATCCCCGGCGCGGGTGTCGCTCACGCTCCGGGTGTTCGCCACCACGTAGCCTACTTCGCCGGCCTCCAGGAAGCCGGTGGGGCGCTGGCCGAGTTGCAGGTATCCGACTTCATCAACGGTGTGGACATCGTCGGGATGGGATCCGAACGCGATCTCCATCCCCGAACGAAGCGTGCCGTCCACGACCCGGATGCTCGGGATCGCTCCCCGATAACGATCGAAGTAGGAATCGAAGATCAGCGCGCGAAGCGGAGCCTCGGGGTTGCCGCGCGGCGCCGGGACCCGGGCGACGATCGCCTCGAGCAGATCGGGGATCCCGGTACCATCCTTGGCCGACACGCTGAGAATCTCGTCCCGCCGGACTCCGATCAGCTCCATGATCTCTTCGGCCCGCCGCTCAGGCTCGGCGCCGGGGAGATCGATCTTGTTGAGTACCGGTATGATCTCGAGGCCTGCGTCCAGGGCCAGAAACAGATTCGAAATGGTCTGTGCCTGTACTCCCTGTGAAGCGTCAACGACCAGGATGGCGCCTTCACACGCCGCCAGGGAGCGAGAGACCTCATAGGTGAAGTCGACATGCCCGGGAGTGTCGATCAGGTTGAGCTCGTACTCCTGTCCATCCCGAGTCGTGTAGGACATGCGGACCGCGTTGAGCTTGATCGTGATGCCGCGTTCCCGCTCCAGGTCCATGGTGTCCAGCAGCTGCTCCCGCATCAGTCGCTTCTCCACCGCGCCGGTGGCTTCGATGAGTCGGTCGGCGAGCGTGCTCTTGCCGTGGTCGATATGGGCGACGATGCAGAAATTGCGAATTCGGGCCTGGCGCATGCGGGGAAGATAAGGGGTTGAGGAAGGATGGGAGGATGGAAGGATGGAAGGATGGAAGGATGGAAGGTGGAAGGATGGAAGGTGGGCGGAAAGTTGGAAAGACGGAAGGACGGAAACGGGATAAGGGCTGAGGCTAGGCCAGCTCCGATGTTGGCAGCGTCGGACGATAGCCGTCTGTCTCCCCAAACTGCTCACCACGGAAACACGGAAAACAACGGAAGATGGCACGGAATAAGAGAGAAAGATGAAACACCCTCCGTGGTTCTCTGTGCCTCTGTGGTGAAACAGTTTGGGGGCCAGGCCAGGAGGAGAGCCGGAAAGAAGGAAGGGTGCGAGGGCCGAGACATCTGGCCAAAGCTGACACTTCTTCTGCATGCCCGGAACTGTTTCACCGCAGAGGGACAGAGGACCCCTGAGGGACGGCATGTTTCTTTTCATTCCGTGCCACGTTCCGAGTTTTCCGTGTTTCCGTGGTGAGCAGTAGCGTTACCAGACTGGTCTCGGCAATTGGCTATCTGCGCTCAGCGTCCGGTGGCTAAGTGCTTGGTGCCCAGGGTATTTCAATCAGAACTCAGCAAGTGGCAATCAGCAATTGTAGCTACTCGGCCTCGGCCCTCGGCCCTCGGCCGTATTCCGTGCGTCTTCCGTAGTTTTCCGTGTTTCCGTGGTAAGAAGTTTGGGGGACCGACCTGAGGTGATGTTGGCAGAAGTAGCCAAGGGCCGAGAGCGACCTGGCTGCGCAAACTGCTTGCCACGGAACCACGGAGGACAACGGAGGATGCTCGGGACGGAAACAGACATGAACCACTTCTGTGGTTCTCTGTGCCTCTGCGGTGAAACAGTCCCGGGCATGCAGAAGAATCTCGCGTTTCCAGGGATACTCCGTGCGTGTTCGGTGTTTCCGTGGTGAGAAGTCTTGGGGGCCGGGCCGTCACCCCTCCGGCGGTGCCAGCCGAAGCACCTGCGCGTTACCAAGCATTACACCCGCCACAATCAGCACTCCACCAACCAGGTGTGCGAGGCCCGGCCGTTCCCCCAGCATCAACATGGCGACCAGCGTCGCGATCAGCGGGGTGATGCAAGTGTACAGCGCGGCGCGGGACGCTCCCAGGCGCAGGACCGCTCGACTCCAGAGGACATATGCGGCGACGAGGGAAAGCAGCGTGGAGTAGACAAGGCCCCCCCACGCCTGCCATGTCACCGAGGCCCAGTGCACCGTCATGAGGCTGGGCAGCCCCGCCAGAAGCAGGGCGGGTGTTCCGGTGATCATGGTCCAGCCTGTGAGGCGAAGTGGCGACATGCGGTTGGCCATCCGCCGAAGTCCGAGCGTGTATCCCGTCCAGCAGCCTACGGCGGCGAGGATGAGCACATCGCCGCGCCAGTCTCCCTGGTCGAGGCTGAGACCTCTGGAAGCGATGACGGTCAGGACCCCCAGCGTCGCCAGCGCGAGGGCTGCGCGCTGCCGGTTGGTGATGGCTTCCAGCCCAAGCAGGCCGGAGGTGACCGTGACAACCGGAGGCATGGCGGCAAGGATCAAGGCGGTATTAGTCGCGGAGGTGCGCGACAGTCCAGTGATGAAGCAGAGTTGGTACAGGGTATTTCCCACCACGCCAAGCAGAGCGATCGGCCAGAACAGGCCCGGCGGCAGGGTGCGATTCGGCTCGAGTCGGCCGATGAGCGACCACAGCAGCAGAGATCCCAGGGCAAATCGGATGGCGGTGAACGCGAGGGGAGGGATGGAGACGAGGGAAAGCTTGGTAGCAGCGAAGTTCCCACCCCAGAAGATGACGACGAGGGCCATTTCGAGATGGGGCGAAGCAGGCCGGCGCATGCCCGAAGGTAATGCAGCCGGCCCCGGCCGGCGGCGTCAGGTCGCCGGCTTCTGCTCCACGATCTTGGCGTAGCTCGCTGGATTCCACTTTGGTCGAACCGCGGCATTCGCAACGTCCTGTCCGAGATAGAACAGGAGCCGGACAATCCGGGATTGCTTCTCCGCATCGATTTTGTCGGGGGAATCGCTCACCTGATGGTAGTCAGGGTGAGTCCCATTGAAGAAGAACAGGATGGGAACGCCCTTGCGGGCGAAGTTGTAGTGGTCGGAGCGGTAGTAGAAATTTTCCTCGGGCCAGCGATCGTCAATCGGCGCCATGTGCAACTCGGGATGCGATGCGGCCACCCGGTTGAGGGTCGCACCGAGGTCGGAATGCTCTTTCCCGATCGCGACGATGGTGTCTTTCCAGTTGCGGCCGACCATATCGATGTTGAGGTCGGCGACGATCTGGGGCAGCGGGACCGTCGGGTGTTCCGAGAAGTACTGGCTGCCCCACAGGCCCTTCTCCTCGCCGCTCACCGTCATGAAAATCACCGAACGCTTGGGCCGGGCGCCATTGCGGGTGAAGGCCTCCGCGAGTTCGACCACGCTTACCGTGCCGGAGCCGTCGTCATCGGCACCATTGCAGATGCTGTCCGCGCCGCGCGGAGTACACTGGCCGCTGCCGGCCGTGCCCACGTGATCCATGTGAGCCGAGAAGACCAGGTACTCACCCTTCAGCTTCGGGTCGCTGCCTTCCAGAATGCCGATGGTGTTGGGCGCGCTGGCCGAATCCAGCACGATGTCCTGGAGCGCGAATTCCACTACCAGGTCTGGGAACTCCCTGGCCACCGGCCCCGCCGCTCCGCGGATCTCGTCGGGCTTGATTCCAGCTTCTGCCAGGGCCGCACCGAGGGCGCGCTCATGCACCTCGACGACCGGCAAGGACATGCCCTCGCCGCCCTCCACCGCGACGCGCACCATGCCTTGACTGCTGACTCGCTGGGCAAACGTCGCCGAGTCTCGGTTGGACAACAGGATGACTCCGGCAGCGCCACCTTCCATGAACGCCCCGACGGTCTCCTGGATGACCGGGGTGATCGGCTTGCGATAGTCCATGACGAAGACCACTGCCTTCCCCTTCACCGCGAGCTTCTGTGCATCCGCCGGCGCGTAGCTGCCGCCGAACACGACAGCCGGGGCCCGCAAGGGCCCCGACGGAGATGCCCCAATGGCGAGTCGAGCATCGCGATCGAGCCCGGCGCTGGACTGTTTTCCGTGGATAGTGAAGCTGACCCGTGACGCGGTCGTGGCAATCCGGCGCTGAGAAATCGCATAACGCTGGAAGTAGGTCCCCTGCTCGCCGCCGGGCTTGAGTCCGAACTTCCGAAACTGATCCGCGACGTACTGCGCAGTCTTCTCGAGGCCGGGGCTCGGGGTGTTCCGGCCCAACATGGAGTCGTCCGCGATGATATTGATCCGCCGCTGGATATCCTGGGGTGTGATGGTTTGGGCCGCACCGCGAACGGCCGGCGAGGTCTGGGCCATCGCCGCGACCGAGGCGAATCCCGCGAGGACTGGAACCAGTAAGGCAAGGCGGCGCATCGGCAACCTGTATCTAGGGTCAACGTCTCGGAACCGGACAAAGATAGCGCCCGGCCGCTGGAGGTACGGCCGGGCGCCTCAGGGGGTTTCGGACTGATCAGTTGGGTCGCCGTTTGAGCTGCGGCTCCCCGGTGCTCCTCGGTTCAGACTTCGGACGGTCCGCTGAGGGCGACCGCCGCTCTGGCTCCCGGCTGGGTTCGCGAGCCCGAGGTGCTTCGCGGGCCGGCTCGCGGCTGGGTTCACGAACTCGCGGTGCGTCGCGGCTGGGCTCACGAGCTCGGGGCGCTTCGCCGCGTGGTTCACTGCTCCGCGGGGTTTCGCGAGATCGATCGCGATCCCCATCACGCCGCGTCGGCTCGGTCGAGCGTGGCACACGCTCGGTCGGGCGGCGCCGTGCCGGATCGTTCTGCGACGGCGGTGGCAGATCGCGGGTCGTTCCGGGATCGCCCGAATGATCGGTGGCGGGCCGGCGCCGGGGATTGTCTTCCCGGTCCGGAGTGCCGCTACGGTCGCCGCCTGACGGCTGCCGGGTGGTGGGGCGCCGCGGCTCTGTGGTTGCTCCGCCGCCATCGTTGCCGCGGGATGGGCCATCAACCGTCCGACGCCGCGGTGCACCGGGTGCGGGAATCATGCCTCGACCGCCCACGTCCGCACTGGTGCGATCCCGCTCGATTGTTGGACGGCGATTGTCGGACCCGTCGCGGGGCCGCTCGGCCACCCGGGTGACATAGTCGTTCCGAGGATCGGAGTCCTTGAACACGTAGCGGGGACCGGGACGGTACGGCCGCACGATCACCGCCGGGCCGCCATAGCGACGATAGGGGTAATAGTACCAGTCGTTGTAGATCACGATCCGGAAGCGAGAACAATAAGAGTCGTACGGGTCCCAGTAGCGATAGCTCGTATAGGTATGGCAGTCGTAGCACACGAAGCGGGGATAGTCGTAGTGTCGCTCGACCGAGTACTCCGCGACATCGTAGTCGTAATCGTCCTGTCCCGCGATGCGCTCGGCCATATCACTGACGGCCACGTAGGGGTCGCCGCGAACCCGCCCATCCGAGATGGCGCGATAGTCCCAGTGGTCCCCGTGGACCAGTTCGTCGTAACTGAACGGATCGGGAGATGAAATAGCGAAGACGTAGCCCACGCCCGGATAGTCGTCGACCCGAAAGGCCTCGTCGCGGTCACGCCCCAGGACCTCAAAGGTCTTGCCGCCACGAGCGAAGTTGTCTTCCCATGGGTCGATCGGGAACAGCACGCGGAGGCGGCCGTCGGTATCGATCCGCACGATGGTCACGTAGGCATCGCGATCGGTCTTGAAGTAGACCCGAGCCTGGTCGCCCCGGCTATACACCTCATCCCGGTTCAGCCACACGTTCACACGGGGCGCGTCGGGCGAAGAACCGCGCACCCAGCGCGCGATGATCGCGTCGGGGGCGGGAGTCGAAGGGGCGCCGGTCGCGGTCAGCGCGGCGAGCGCAAGAGTCAGCGCGTACATATGACCTCCAGATAAAACCGTCGGAGTGGACACCGCCCCGAGAAGCATGCCGTATGCCAACTTTGAGCAATCGAGTAACTCAATGTGCACAAATGGTTTAGTTGCCGTCGCGCGATTCCGCCCGGACCGGGGAATGTCCTTCCCGGAGGACACGGGGCCCTCGCGTTGACTTCCGCCGCCCCGTCCCGATACGTTGCGGCCCCCATGACGGCCCCCTCCCCGTCGTCACGACGCCGACTGGACCTGCTCGATCCCCGCGAGGCCGCTGGCCTGGCGGGCCTGGAATTGTTGACCGAAGGGGTGGTCGAAGGCTTCCTCGCCGGCCTGCATCGCTCCCCGCGCCGGGGGTTCTCGGTGGAGTTTGCCGAACACCGGATGTATCAGCCTGGGGACGAACTCCGCTACGTCGACTGGAAGCTGCTGGGACGCAAAGATCGCCTGTATGTGAAGCAGTACGAGGAGGAGACCAATCTCCGCTCCATGCTCGTGGTAGACGTCAGTCGCTCCATGGCCTGGAGCGGGGACCCCACCAGAGTATTGACCAAGCTTGCCTACGTGCAGCGGCTGGCCGCCGCACTCGCCCTCCTTCTTATCCGGCAGCGCGATGCGACGGGCCTTATCGCGTTCGATGAAGCGGTGCGCGCAGTCGTCCCGGCTCACGCCCGCACCACCCATTGGCACCAATTGCTGGCGACGCTCGGCGGGTTGACTCCTGGGCTCGGCACCGCGGCCGAGCCCGCGCTTCGTCGCGTCGTGGATCTGCTCCGCCGGCGTGGCCTGGTCGTGTTCATTTCCGACCTCCTCCTGGAGCGTGACCTGGCGCTCCGGGCGCTCAAGTTCCTCCGGCACCGGGGTCATCAGGTGTTGGTTCTCCACGTGATGGATCCGGCCGAACTGGAGCTATCCGGCCCAGCAGAGGCCCGATTCGAAGACCCGGAGACTCATCAGGGCGTTACCCTGCGTCCCAAGGATTGGGCCGACGCGTATCGGGAGACGGTGACTGGTGTGGTCAGTGCCTGGCGTCGGGCCTGTCGCGGCAGCGGGATGCAGTACCATCACATCACGACGGATACGCCCTTCGGCCTGGCCCTCCGTCGCGTGGTAGCCAGGCCGGCCGGTCTCGTGTGATCGCATTCCTCCATCCCTGGGTTCTGCTCGGCCTGCCTGCGGTGGCTGTGCCGCTGGTGCTTCATCTCATCCAGCGTCGCGATCCGCCGACTCTCGAGTTTCCCGCCGTACGCTACCTGGTCCAGGTGACTCAGGAGCATCAGCGACGGCTGCGGCTTCGACACCTGCTGCTGCTGCTCGCCCGCACTCTCATGATTCTCGCCTTGGTGCTCGCCGCCGCGGGCCCGTCGGCGCCCCTTCGGCAGGCCGCGACTCATGCCCCCAGCGCGCTGGTCGTGATTCTCGACGACTCACCCTCGAGCGGAGCGGTCGTGGCCGGGACCGCGCGACTGACGGACCTCCGCGCCACCGCCAGGCGAATTCTGGAGCGTGCGAATCCTTCCGACGCACTCTGGTTGCTCGGCAGCGACGGCGTCGCTCGGCGCGGCACCAGCGCGGAGCTCGCCGCGGCTGTGGATAGCGCAACACCTGCGGCACGGCGAATGGACCTGGGTGAGGCAGTTTCGCTCGCTGGAGAAGTGCTGTCCAGCGACGAGCGTCCAGGCGGCATCGTCATGCTGACCGACCTTCAGGCTACGGCGCTCTCGCCGGCCTCACCCAAGGTGCCGGTTGTGGTTGCGCGACCTGCGGCGCCACCGCCAGCAAACCAGGGCATCGTCCGCGTCGATCCGGGCCCGCAGCCGTGGACCCCCGAAGGTGGAACGATCACAGTGGCCGTTGCAGGCGATTCGGGAGCGCCAGCACCTGTGTCAGGCTCGCTGGGCGACCGACCCGGCCGCCAGGTTCTTATCCATGCAGGCAGTGCGGCAACTCTCGCGCTTGGAGGTGCACCGCCGGGGTGGTGGACCGCGCGAGTCTCGAAAGCACCGGACGAGCTCCGCGCGGACGACGATCGAGTGGCCCTGGTTCGGGTCGCGCCGATTGCCCGAGTGTCGTGGGACTCGACCGATCGATATGTCAGCGCCGCGGCGGAGGTATTACTCGGGAGCGGACGGCTCAGCCGCGGAGCAGGTCTGACGCTTGGTTCACTAGGTGCTGGCCCATCGGTGATTGTGCCGCCCGCCGATCCCGCCGCGGTAGGATCTCTCAATCGCGCCCTGGAACGACGCGGCGCGGCTTGGCGGTTTGGCGCCCTGCTGGGAACACCAGCGCTGACCGACAGCAGCGCGTTGCTGGGTCGGGAACAGGTGCTTCGGCGCTACGCCCTCGAACCACTCCGACCCGGGGCCGCGGAGGGAGTCGTCGCTACGGCGAGCGGCACCCCGTGGATCGTCCGCACCGGAGATCTCGTGCTGATCGGCAGCCGTCTGGATCCATCGTGGACCTCGCTACCGCATTCAGCCGCCTTCATGTCGTTCATGGACGCGCTGGTGAATCGGCTCGCGCGTGGGGAACTCGCCATTCTGGACGGCGCACCGGGCGATGCAGTGCTGGTCCCTGACCAGGTCACCGAGGTGGTGCGAGATGACCATCGCTGGCGGGTGGAAGGCGGAGCAGCATTCCACCCCACGACATCAGGCGTCTACTTCCTGCTGGCGGGGCGCGACACCGTCGGTGGTATCAGCGTAAATCCGGATGCTCGGGAGTCGCTGCTCCAGCCCGCGACCGACGCAGCGGTCTCCGGGCTGTGGCGCAATGCCAGGGTCGTGGGTCTGGATGAGGCGCCCGGCGCTGCTTTCGCGGGAGCTGGGCAGGCAAGCCTGCAGGCGCCGCTGCTCTGGCTGACTCTGTTGCTGGGCCTGGTCGAGGTCGCGCTTGCAAGCGGCCTCAAGCGGTCGGCATGAGCCTTCCCCTGCTGCTCGATGCGTTCGAGCGTAACGCGTTCGCTTTCGATCTCCGCAGCGGGCTGCCGAGCCGGGGCGTCGCATTGGACCTGGCTGGGCTGCCGGGTTCCAGCCCCGCGGTCATGCTGGCGTGGCTGGCGCGGACCTTCCCCGAACGACTCTTCACGGTTATCGCAACGACGCCGTCGGATGCCGAACGCTGGCTGACGGATCTGCAGCATCTCGCAGACCTGCCGGTTGCGCTCTATCCGCAACGAGAGGCGTTCGGGGAAGAGGAACCACACTATGAGATTGCGGGCGAGCGAGCCGAGACCCTCGCTGCCCTGCTCGAGGGTCGGCTTCGAATTCTCATCACCACTGCTCGGGCCAGTCAGGAGCGAAGTCGGGTCGCCGGTGGACTCAAGGCCAACAGTCTCCGGGTCAGGCAGGGGAAAGAGGGCCGCGCACCTCAGCTTGGCGAGATGGCGGACCGGCTCGAATCCATAGGGTACGAACGTGTCGCCACTGTGACCGAAGTCGCGCAGTTCAGCGTGCGCGGCGGCATCATCGACGTCTACGGATTCGGCATGGCGACCCCCGCGCGGCTGGAGTGGTGGGGAGATGATCTCGAGTCCATTCGTGCCTTCGACCTCACCAGTCAGCGGTCGGGGGAGGAGTTGGATGAGATCACGGTGTTGCCGATTTCGTCTGGCACTCTTGGCACTTCCGGCACTCTTGGCACTTCCGGCACTCTTGGCACTCTTGGCACTCTTGGCACTGTTGGCACTGTTGGCACTTCTGGCCCCCCGCACCCGGCCCCTGCTCTCCGCCAGAGCCTCCTCGAACTCCTCCCCTCCGACACCCTGATCCTCGAAGACTCTCCCATCGCCAACGCCGAGGAGGTTGGACGATCGTGGCGTGAGGCGAAGCATCACTTGGAGGTGGCTCGACGGTTAGGGGAGGACGTTCCCCGCAAGGAAGATCTGTTCGATGGGCCGGAGACCTGGGCAAAGCGGTTAGCGGGATTCGCGCGCCTCGCGATCACTGGCGCGAACCCGACGCTCAACGCGGGGTTCTTCCCCCCTGAACCGGTGGAGCGCGACATCCGGCGTCTGCGCAGCCTGTTGAGCGGTGATGTACCGACCTTGGTCCTGTGCGACAACGAGGGCCAATTGGAGCGCCTCGACGAGTTGCTCAACGAGGGGGGTGGCCGTCTCAACGTAACGCTGGCGATCGGCGCGCTCGATGGCGGGTTCCTGATGCGGAGCCTCCGGGTGCTCACCGACCACGAGATCTTCCGCCGTGCGCGCCGATTGCGCCGGTCTCGCCGGTACCGGCAGGCGGCTCCGTCGGCGGCGACCGGCCAGCTCTCCACCGGCGACTACGTGGTTCACCTGGACCACGGCATCGGGATCTACCGGGGGATCGAGTCAATCCAGGTTGGCGAGGCGACGCTGGAAGTCGCCGTCGTCGAATACGAGGGGGGAGACCGGCTGAACGTCCCCCTCTACCGCCTCGATCAGCTGGAACGATACCGTGCGGCCGGCGGCGATGGTGACCAGCCACCGCCCCGGCTGCACAAGCTCGGCGGCAATTCGTGGCAGCGGGTGCGGGACAAGGCCCGCCAGGCCATTCGCGAGATGGCGGCCGAGCTGCTCGAGCTCTATGCCCGTCGCAAAGTCAGCGCGGGGTATGCCTTTCCGCCGGACACCCGATGGCAGCGGGAACTCGAATCGGCCTTCCTTTATGAGGACACGCCGGACCAGCGGAAAGCGACGGAGGCTGTAAAGCGCGCAATGGAGCAGCCCCTTCCCATGGATCTCCTGCTGGTGGGGGATGTCGGATACGGCAAGACTGAGGTTGCGGTGCGCGCGGCGTTCAAGGCGGTGCAGGGGGGGAAGCAGGTGGCGGTGCTGGTCCCGACCACCATTCTGGCCGACCAGCACGCGCGGACGTTTACCGAGCGGCTGGCGGACTATCCCGTGAAGGTCGAAGTGCTCTCGCGCTTCCGTACGGCCAAGGAACAGAAGGCAGTCCTCGAACGGCTTGCCGTGGGAGAGATCGATGTCATCATCGGGACGCACCGGCTGTTGTCGCCCGATGTTCTCTTCAAGGATCTCGGACTACTAGTAGTAGACGAGGAGCACCGGTTTGGTGTCCGGCACAAGGAGCGGCTCAAGGCGCTCCGGCTCAGCGTCGACGTGCTGACCCTGACGGCGACCCCAATCCCGCGCACGCTCCACCTGTCGCTGGCCGGGCTCCGCGACTTGGTCATGATCGAGACCCCTCCCCGCGATCGCTCGCCGATCCTCACATTTGTCGAGCCGTGGGACGACGGCCTGTTGGACGAGGCCTTTGCGCGGGAGCTGGATCGTGGCGGCCAGGTGTTTGTGGTCCATAACCGGATCGAGACGATCGAGACCATCGCGGCCCGGGTGCGCGCACTGGCGCCCCGAGCCCGGGTGGCGGTGGGGCACGGACAAATGGCGGCCGAGGAGCTCGAAGAGGTCATGCGACGGTTCGTGTCGGGAGAGGTGGACATCCTCGTCTCTACCATGATCGTTGAGAGTGGACTCGATGTTCCCAACGCCAACACCATGGTGGTGCACGACGCACACCGCTTCGGGCTGGCACAGCTGTACCAGCTCAGGGGGCGGGTCGGCCGGAGCCACCGCCGGGCTTACTGCTATCTGCTGGTGCCTGACCTGATCGATCGGGAGGCGGAAGAGCGGCTCAAGGTGTTGGAACACCACACCGACCTCGGCGCGGGGTATCGCATCGCTCTGAAAGACCTGGAGCTGCGGGGAGCCGGCAATCTGCTCGGCGCAGAGCAGTCGGGGCACGCACAGGCCGTGGGCTTCGACCTGTACCTCCGCTGGCTGGAGGAGACCGTCACGGCGCTCCGTGGGCAGGCGGGGAAGGGCGAACGGCCGGCGCCACCCGAGGTGGTGTTGGATCGCCCGGCACAACTCCCGGACGGATACGTGGCCTCCGACGACGTGAAACTGGATTTCTATCGCCGACTGGCGCGGGCAACGACCCCGGGCGACATTCAACAGCTTCGCGAGGAGCTGCGCGAGCGCTTTGGCCCGTTGCCGGACCCTGCCGACACCTTGCTCAACATGGCTCGGCTCCGGGTGGTTGGCGCAGACCTTGGCCTGCAACATCTGCTGGTGCACGGCGACGAGGCCCGCCTCAGTTTCCGCGAGGGTGCCACACCGCGATTCGCAGGGCTCTCCGCGGCATTGGACCATGTACAGCTGGCGGTTGAAGTCCGCCGCACCGTTCCCCTGGCGCTACGCTTGGAACGGCTCGGTGGGGAGGCGTTGGTGCCGGCGCTGGTACGCGCGCTGGAGGCCGTTGCAGCGAAGCAGTAGACAATTCGGTGCCGCCGAGGCGGTGGCACGATCAAGATCTCAATCTGGAGTGTTCATGCGCGGTCGGATGCTGCTGCTGGTGCTGGCGGGAATCACGATGTCGGGATGCAACGGCCTTCGGGACATGCTCTCCGCCCGGCCGGAGGTGGCCGCGGAGGCGAAAGGCCAGGAGCTCAAGGTCGAGCGGCTGGCGGTGCTGATGACCGCGCTCAAGGGCGTCCCGCTCACCCGTGAGGCGGCGGAGTTCATCGCCAGCACCTGGGTGGACTATACGCTGTTCTCCCAGGCGGTGGCCGCCGGGCGCGATCTGGCGGACTCGACCATCGCGGCGCAGGTGCTGTGGCCCGAGCTGGCCGAGGCCCGCGGAGTACGCTGGCACGACAGCCTGCTCGCGCATCGGGCGCCCCTGGATCCGGCACTCGCCGATAGCGTCTACCGGGCAGACAGTGTCCGGGTGTTCCAGCACATTCTGATCAGATTGCCGCCGAATGCTGAGCCGCCCGCCCGTCAGGCGGCGCACAAGAAGGCGGAGCAGGTGTACAGTCGGATCGTGGCGGGAGGGAACTTCGCCAAGCTCGCCGGCCAGTTCAGCGACGATCCCGGGAGCAAGGTCGACGGTGGCTACCTGCCTCCGGCCGCGCGTGGGAAGTGGGTCACCGCCTTCGACAGTGCGGGCTGGACACTCAGTCCCGGTGGGATGACTAACGTGGTCGAGTCACCGTTCGGGTTCCACATCATCCGCCGGCCACCGGCGGCCGAGATCCGGGACCGCCTGCTCGCCTTCACCCGGCAGCAGGTGGGCATGAAGATCGACTCGATGTATCTCGACAGTCTCGGCATCCGTAAACACCTCAAGGTCGCCAGTGACGCTCCATCCACGGTGCGTAAGGCGTTGGCTGACCGAGACAACTCGCTCAATTCCGCCACCGCGATCGCCACCTACGACGGTGGCACGCTGACCGTGGCCGATCTCATGCGATGGATGACGGCGGGAGGCCCGACCTGGTCCTCCGACCTGGCCGCGCGCCCCGACAGCGTCCTCACGAGATTCGCGAAGCTCATCGGGCAGAACAAGCTGTTGCTGGCGGAGGCCGATTCTGCGGGAGTGAGAGTCTCACCCGATGAGTGGGCGGGAATGGTGCAGAAGTATCGCGCTCAGCTGGATACGCTTCGCATGACGCTCGGGATCGCCGAAGGTGAGATCGCCGATCCCGCGACCTCCGCCGCCGATCGGTCCAAAGTCGTAGCCATCAAGCTCGATGGGTATTGGGACCGCCTCGTCGCTGGGCGTTCCCGTCCGCGAGCCATCCCGGGCCAGCTCTCGGCCATGTTGCGCGCCGAGGGTGGCTACCGCGTGAACTCGGCGGCGATGGATCGCGCGCTCGACTTGGCGCGCGACCTCAAAGCCAAGGCGGACTCCGCGGCCAAGGCCCCGCAGCCGGTGCCACAACAGGCTCCCGGTGCTCCACCAATCCTGCCGGTGCCGGGAGGGCAGTGACCATGAAGTTCGGCGGCTTGCTTCTCCTCGCTGGTTGGCTCGGATTGGGCGCGCCGACCCTCGTCGCCCAGGCAGACGCTGGTCCCCCCGACGCGCCCGCTTTCCATTGTGATACCGCCGCGACGGTCGATCGGGTGGTAGCAGTTGTCGGCGACGCGCCGATTCTTGCCTCTCAGGTCGAGGAGGAGATCTTCACCCAGCGGGCCCAGCAAGGCGCACTGCCCAAGACGCTGCCTGAGTTTCGGGTTCTCTGCCGGGAAGTTGTTTCCGACCTGATCGATGCCGAGGTCATGGTGCAGGTGGCCCAGCGCGACACCGCGATCAAGGTGACCGACCAGGAGATCGCCGACGGAGTGGATCAGCAGTTCAAGAACGTCCGCCAGCGATTCACCTCCGAGATCGACTTCCGAGCCGAGCTGGCCAAGTCGGGCTTTCAGACCCCGGAAGAGTTCCGCCGCTACCTGACCGAAATCCAGCGCAAGGCCGCGCTCCGCAACCGCCTGATCGAGAAGCTCAAGAACGACGGCAAGCTCAAGCCGGTCCAGCCGACCGACAAGGAGATGCGGACGTACTTCGACCAGTATCAGGATCAGCTGCCTCAGCGGCCGGCGACGGTATCCTTTCGCAATATCGTGATCGCGGCCAAGCCTTCCCAGGAAGCGCGGGAACGGGTGCGGAAGCAGGCGGACTCCATCGTGGCCGAACTCCGCAAGGGCGCAGATTTCGCGACCGCGGCGAAGCGGTTCTCCCAGGATCCTGCGAGCAAGGAACAGGGTGGGGATCTTGGCTGGTTCCGCCGGGGGCAGATGGTCCCGGAGTTTGAATCGGTGGCATTTCGGCTGAAGCCGGGGGTGATCTCCGACCCGGTCGAGTCTCCATTCGGATACCATATCGTTCAGGTGCAACGCATCCAGCCGGCCGAAATCCAGGCGAAGCATATCCTCCTGATGCCGGAGATTTCCCAGGCTGACGCAGACTCCGCGACGGCGATTGCGGCGAGGGTGGCACAGGCGCTGAGGGATGGCGCCCCGTTCGATTCACTGGTACGGCTCTATCACGACCCCGGTGAAGAGAAGGAAGCCGACGATGTGCCGATTACCCAGCTGCCTGAGGAGTATAAGGAAGGCATGGGCACCGCAGACAGCGGACAGGTGGTGCCGGTTTTCACGATCCGTAAGGAGATGGGCCTGAGGCGGAAGTACGTGGTCCTCCAGGTCACCGGTCGTCGGGTGGCGGGCACCATCAAATTCGAGGACGTGAAGGACCAGATCCGCAAGAAGTTGAGTGACGACCTCGGCGTGCGGCACTATCTCGACCGGCTGAAGAGGGCGACGTACGTCGAGATACGACTGTAGATGAAGGTAGAACGGGGGAACGGTAGAACGGGGGAACGGGGAACGGTAGAACGGGGGAACGGGGAACGGGAGAACGGGGACAGGCATGTCATCCCGAGGAGCGTACGCGACGAGGGATCTGCTCAACGGTCCTGACGCCGTAGACCGGCTCCTTGCCTGTTTGAGTAGATCCCTCGCTTCGCTCGGGATGAGGTGCCCTTCCTGTCCGCCTCGTCCGTCCGCCCCGTCCGCCTGTCCGCTTCGTCCCGTTCCTCCCGTTCTCCCGTTCTCCCGTTCCCCCGTTCCACTAAGTTTTGAGTCATGTCCCCCCCTCGTTTGGCCGTCACGCTCGGAGACCCAAGGGGCATCGGTCCCGAGATCATCGCTCGGGCACTCGAGGCACCACTCAACGCTGAGGTCATCGCCATCGGCGCGGAGGATCAAGTCGCGGGACTGCCAGTCGCGCGCACGGTTGCTGTGGGGAGTTGGGGCGAGGGCTTGGGCGAGCACGGTCCATCCGGGCGGCCGGGTCCATCCCGCGCGGCGCGCGCCGGCCGGATCGCCGGGATGTCGATCGAGACCGCGGCGCGGATGTGCCTCGCCGGCGAGGCGGACGCGATGGTGACGGCGCCGGCTCACAAGCACGCCCTCAATCTCGCCGGCTTCCGCTGGCCGGGTCATACCGAATGGCTGGCCCACCTCGCTGGCGACGTCCAGGTCGCCATGATGCTTGCGGCCGAGCGGCTCAGGGTCGTGCTGGTCACGACTCACGTCCCGCTCCGAAGCGTCCCGCAATTGCTCACAATTGATCTGGTGGTCCGAATCGGCCGGGTGGCGCAGGCCGGGCTGCTCAAGTGGTGGGGAATCGCCCAGCCGCGCATCGCCCTCTGCGCGCTCAACCCTCACGCTGGCGAGTCCGGACTGTTCGGAGACGAGGAGGAACGGGTGCTCCGGCCGGCCGCCGAGCTACTGGGCGCCAGTGGACCCTGGCCCGCGGATACCGTCTTTGTGCGAGCGCTTGCTGGAGAGTTTGATGCGGTGCTCGCACCCTATCATGATGTGGGGATGACGGCGATCAAGGTCGCCGCATTCGGACGAGGCGTGAACGTCACCTTGGGCTTGCCCTTCCCGCGCACTTCGCCCGATCACGGTACCGCGTTCGATATCGCGGGAAGTGGGAAAGCGGATCCAAGTAGTATGCGGCAGGCGCTGGAGATGGCGTGCGCGATGGTGGCGAGGCGTGAGCGTCGGTTAGGCGGTTGGGTAGAGGGAGCCACCTCATCCTGAGCGCGAAGCGCGAAGGATCTACTCAACGCAGCAGGAGGCCCGGCGTGCGAGTCAGGCATCGCGGTACGCCAGCTAGATCCTTCGGTCGCTCCGCTCCCTCAGGATGAGGAGGCGTAGGCGACGGGTCCAAGCGCGCCCTTTCCCCGTTCCCTGTTCCCCTTCTTCACCCCTCCAACTTCCGCATTATCTCCAAGTGTTTTTCCAGCTTCAGCTTCTGACTCGCCCGGTTCGCCACCAGTACTGCCCCCACCTGCAGGATCGTTTCCCGCTCCTTGAGACCGTTGGCACGCAGCGTATTGCCCGTGTCGACCAGGTCCACGATCCAGTGGGCCAGGCCGAGCAGCGGCGCCACCTCAACCGAGCCGTTGACCGCGATGATCTCCACCGGACGCCCCGCCTCGGCGAAGTGGCGCCAGGCAAGGCGCGGGTATTTGGTCGCCACCCGGGCAGTCTTGCCACCGGGAAGGTCGGGCCACGGGGAGGTTCCGGGGTTGGCCACCACCAGCCGGCAGAGGCCGAAGCCGAGCTCCAGGGGCTCCAGCACGTCGGCGTCTGACTCGCGCAGGACATCGGTTCCGGTTACACCCAGGTCGGCCGCGCCGCTCTCGACGTACACCGCAACATCCGCCGGTTTGACCACCAGGAACTCGATGCCGGGGTCGCTCGACGGCACCAGCAGCCGGCGGCCGGGGTCGGGATCGATGGCAATGCCCGCCTTGGCGAAGCAGCGCACGGCCGGCTCAAACAAGCGGCCTTTGGCCAGGGCGATGCGTATGGGTGAACCACCCGGGGCTCCGCTTGACCCCTGTCCGCTCCCGGTCACGGTTCGTCTCCGGTCAGAGACTCCGCAATCGTGTCGAGATCTACGGCGACGCCGACCGCAGGCATCGGTGCGCCAAACCTGCCCATCAAGTCGTCGTACCTGCCTCCAGCGCCTGCCGCCCTTCCCACGCCGGCCGTGAAGAGCTCGAACTGGATCCCGGTGTAATAGTCGAGTCCGCGAACTTCCCCGAGGTCGTAAACGACGTGGGCTCTGTCGGCTGGGGTCAGGGCGTCGTCCAGCTTGAGGAGGTGTCGCAGTCCGTCCCGCACCGCCGCCGGCGCGGTCCTGTCGGCGCGCTCCAATGCCTCACGCCGGCCGATGACAAATGCCAGCTCGCCCAGGGCCTTCGCGTCCGCCGGGCCCTCTGCCAAGGCTCGGCCGAGGTTCCCCCGGTCTTTCCGATCGATCAGCCGGCGCACTTCGGTGCGGTCGTCCTTGGAAAGCACCGAGAGGCCAGGGGCGAGAACGCCGACGTGGCCAAGGTTGAGTTGAAAGTCCCGGAGGCCGAGTGCGCGAGCGAGATCGAGTGTCAGGCGCACCACCTCCACGTCTGCCGCGAGGTCGGCCTGCCCCAGCAATTCCGCGCCTGCCTGCAAGGTTTCGTGCGGCCGGCCTCCCCGGTCCTGGCCCTGGCGGAACACCTTTCCGCTATAGCAGAGCCGCAACGGGCGTGGAGCGCGTTGGAATGTCGTGGCCGCGACCCGCGCGATGCTGGCGGTAAAGTCGTACCGGAGAGCAAGGATCCGTCCGTCCCGGTCGGCGAATCGGATCAGCCGCTCGGCCACTTCGGGGCCGCCGGCGCGAAGGAAAGTTTCTTCGTACTCGAAGGTCGGCGGGATCAATTCCGCGTAACCCGCACGCTCCAGCAGGTCGGCCGCCCCGCGCAGCAGCCGCCGGCGGACGAGGGCGGCAGGACCGGTGAGATCGAGGGCGCCCTGGGGGATCGATGCGATAGGGCGAGTGCGACGGGTCACGACGACGCCTTTACTGCACCAGCCCCACCCACCAGGAACCGCACCGTCTTCACCCGGCGGCCGTCCATCTCGACGATCTCGAAGACGTCGGTCCCGACCGGCACCCGATCCCCGGGCTTGGGGAGCCGGCCGAGCTGGCCGAACAGGTAGCCGCCGATGGTGGTGTAGTCGGTGTCATCGAGGTGCAGGTCGTACTTGGTGTTGAAATCGGAGATCGTCATGCTCCCGTCGATGAGGGGCGCTCCCTCAGGGGAAGATGGCGGTCGGTCCAGGCGGTCGTATTCATCGAAGATGTCGCCCACGATCTCCTCGAGGAGGTCCTCCATCGTTACCAGGCCGGCGGTGCCACCGTACTCATCGAGGACCACCGCGAGGTGGACCTTGAGGCGCTTCATGTCCGCCAACACGTCCTCGACCTCCCGGGTACCGGGCACGAACAGGGGCGGCCGCATCACGGTGCCGATGGTCGCGCCGGGCTGCTGCCGGATGGCGGTGAGGATGTCCTTGGCGTGCACCACTCCGGCGATGTCGTCGAGCGACTCTCCGTAGACCGGGTAGCGAGACCGGCGGGCCTTCGCCACTACATCCGCCGCGGCCTCGACCGTCAGGTCGCGCTCGAGTGCCACCATCTGGGTGCGCGGCGTCATGACCTCCTGGGCGGTCTTCTCGGAAAACTCGAAGACACCCTCGATGAGCCGGGCATCTTCCTTGCCCAGGGATCCGCCTTCTTCGCTCTGCCCTACCAGGATGCGGATCTCCTCGGGCGAGTGGAGCCGCTCGTGGGTCCCGGGGACCTCCACCCTGAGGAGCCGGAGCACCAGGTTCGCCGAGTTGTTGAGCAGCGCCGTCGGCCACGCCATCAGCCAGGTGAAGGCCATGAGGGGCGCTACCACCCACAG
This sequence comes from uncultured Gemmatimonadales bacterium, assembly GCA_963748035.1. GTDB lineage: Bacteria > Gemmatimonadota > Gemmatimonadetes > Gemmatimonadales > GWC2-71-9 > JADJOM01. Next base: position 354,034 of record CAVVHO010000001.1, read on the forward strand.
GGCCACCGCTTCCGGGTGCACGATCGCCACCGCCTTCGGCACCTGCTCGCCCAGGACGATGTGCAGCATGCTGATAATGACGAACGCGATGGTCACCGCGACGGTATGGGTCGCGATACTCGCACTGACCGCCGGAAGCCAGCTGAACCCGGGTTCGATGACATGAGCGAGCGCGGGCTCGCCGATCCAGCCCAGCGCGAGCGATGCCAGGGTGATGCCGATCTGGCTGGCGGAGATGTAACGGTCCAGCGATCTTACCGCCCGTAGCGCCAGGGACGCACGCCGGTCGCCTCGTTCCTGCAATTCTTCGAGCCGGGACCGGCGACTGCCCACCAGCGCGAACTCCGCCGCCACAAAGAACGCGTTGAGGAGTACGAGCAGGAGCACCGCCGCCAGTTTGACGGCTATATGTGTAGTTTCTGGTGGTTCCATACGCCGTAAGACTAGCGCTCCCATCCGCCGCCCGCGAGGGCACCGCATGATCCGCCAGCTTGCCGTACCGCCCTTCGATCGGCTGGACCCCTTCCTGCCGAAACCGTCGGCTATCGACTGTGCGACGCGCGATGGAACAGCCGCGATCCTCGCGGACGTCGCCGCTCGGGGCGACGCGGCGGTGCGGCACTGGACCACCAAGTTCGACCAGGTGGATTTGCCTCCCGAGGAGTGGGAGGTGCCGCGCACGTATTGGGTCTCAGCGCTGGAACGCATCGAGCACGAGCTGCGCGAGGCGCTCGAACTGGCGGTCGCCCGCGTCCGGGCGTACCACCGGCGCCAGCGGGACATCGGCTTCACCCTGCTCGAGGAAGACGGCACCATCCTCGGCATGCGGGTGACACCGCTCGAGCGAGTCGGCCTCTACGTTCCCGGCGGCAAGGCGGCGTACCCCTCCACCGTCATCATGAACGCGGTGCCGGCGACCGTCGCGGGAGTGGAAGAGATCATCGTGGTGACCCCGCCGGCCGGTGTAACCGACGCGGTGCTCGCGGCCTGCGTCCTGGCGGGGGTGACCCGCATGTATCGGATCGGCGGGGCCCAGGCGGTGGCGGCGCTGGCGTTCGGCACCGCGACGATCCCCCGGGTGGACAAGATCGTCGGGCCGGGCAACCGGTGGGTCGCCGAGGCCAAGCGTCAGGTGGCGGGGCCGGTCGGGATCGACATGATCGCCGGACCAACCGAGCTCCTGGTCATCGCCGATTCGAGCGGCCAATCCCACCTGGATCGCCGCTGACATGATCGCCCAGGCCGAGCACGACGAGGACGCCACCGCCTGGCTGGTCACGACCGACCTGCATATGGCCGACCAGATTGCCGGCGCGATCGAGAAGCAGCTCACCCGCAACCCACGGGCGGCCATCGCCCGCGCGTCGCTGGAGCGAAACGGCTCTGATCGTCTGGGTGCCGAGCCTGGCCGATGCGGTGACGGTCGCCAACCTGCGCGCACCCGAGCATCTCGAGATCGTCACCCAGGACCCCGAGGCAGTGGCAGAGGGCGTGCGCTACGCCGGGGCCATCTTCCTCGGTGGGGACAGCCCCGAGCCCGTCGGCGACTATATCGCGGGGCCGAGCCATGTGCTGCCAACCGGTGGAACCGCGCGGCACGCCTCGCCCCTCGGAGTCTACGATTTTCTGCGCCGCACGAGCATGATTCGCTACACCCGGGATCGACTCAACAACGACGCCGCGAAGATCATCGCGCTGGCGGAGGCGGAAGGGCTTTACGGACACGCGGAGGCAGTGAGAGTGAGGGTGGAATGAAGGATGGACGGAGGCGGACGGGGTGGGGACGAGGGAAGGACGGAAGGCGGGGGACGGAGGGCGGGCGTGAGGATCGGCGCGCCTTTCCGCGCGATTTCCGCCCTGTCCGTTGTCCGCCTTCGTCCGTTCCGTCCGCCTTCGTCCGCCCCGTCCGCCCGTCTAGCCGACACCTAACATGACGACGCACTCAACCGCCGCCCCCTGCATCCACGTTGACCGTCGCTCGGTCGGCCCGCCCATTGGCCGGCTGCGGCTGGTCTTCGGTCTGACCTTCGCCTTCATGATTGTCGAGGCGGTGGGCGGGTGGCTGTCGGGCTCCCTCGCACTCCTGGCCGATGCCGGCCACATGCTCACCGATGTGGGTGCGCTCGGGCTTACCCTGCTTACCGCGTGGATCGCGCGGCGCCCGGCCGACCAGAGCAAGACCTTCGGCTACCTCCGCTGGGAGATCCTGGCCGCACTGGTCAACGGAGCACTCCTGTTCGGGATCGCGGCGCTGGTGGTGTACGAGGCCATCCAGCGAATCGGCAATCCGCCGCCGATCCGCGGCGGGCTGTTCCTCGGTGTCGCGCTCGCGGGTCTCGTCGTGAACGCGGTCTCCCTGAGTATCCTGCACGGCGCCCACCACGAGCATCTCAACACCCGCGGCGCCTACCTGCACATCATGGGTGACTTGCTGGGTTCCGTGGGGGCGGTGCTCGCCGCGGTGATCATCCTGCTGACGGGCTGGACGCCGGTCGATCCCATCATCTCGATTGTCCTCTCCCTCCTCATCCTCGTTGGCGCGTGGCGCCTGGTGCGGGAGAGCACCGATGTTCTGCTCGAGGCAGTGCCGGCCCACATCGCGATGGAGGACGTGGAACGCAGGATGCGCGAGGTCCCGGGCGTTAGCGCCGTCCATGACCTGCACGTCTGGACGGTGACCAGCGGCATGGTGGCGATGAGTGGTCACGCCGTGGTTCCCGACCTTGGCCGAGCATCCTGACGCGCTGGAGCGGCTGCAGCAGGCAGTGGCGGAGTTGGGTATACGGCACTCTACGATCCAGCTGGAGGCGCGGGACGGGTGCCTTGATGGGCGGACGGGCGGATAGGCGGAAAGGCGGTAGAGCGGAAGGGCGGAAAGGCGGAGAGACGGAAGGACGGACAACGGACGGGGCTGGCAGGGCGGAAAAGGCGGACGAACGGAAGGACGGACGGGGCGGAATAGGCGGACGAACTGACGCCAGTCCGTGCGTTACAATGCTCGGCTGCCGATGCGATTCGATACCTGGGTTGGTGCGCGTCGGGGCTGCATTGTCCGGCTGCAACCGTACGAACGCTTCGCCGCATGGCATGCTGCCCGAATCGTGCTCTGACCTACGAATCACGGCCAGTTGGCCTGTGCAACACCGCGACGGGACGCCGCACAGCTTGCCGCGCAGCGCTCTCAGCGCTGACGAATATCGTCGAAGGACGCAAGTTCGGCACGGATGAGTTCCGCCGGTTCTCGTATCAGCGTCGGGAGCTCGCCGAAGCGGGATACCTCGTGCGCGGTCGCTCGGGATACCGGAACCGCAGCGGCGCCTGGGATCGATCGAGAGCCGTACAACTCGCGATAGGGCTCAGGTGGCGCTTCGATCGCTGGGACGGCGAGTACGAGCTCATGGCACAGATCGCCAGGCAGTGATGCGTTCATCCGGCCTCATGGCGACCGGATCCGCGTCGCATCGTCCGCCCGTCCGCCTTTCCGTCTCGTCCGTCTTTCCGCCCTGTCCGTCGTCCGCCTTTCCGCCTTCCGCCCCCCGCCTCCCCGCCGCCCCCCCCGTTCCCCTTGCCCCCTCTCCCCACCCTATCTATATATGCCGCCCGAGACCCGGGGTTGGCCGCGGTTGGCTCTTCCAGCCGCCCGGTAGCGGCTCGATAGCCGCCGGTCGACTCCTACAGGACAGTCAGGAACAGATGGCTCAGATTCGCAACATCGCTATCATCGCGCACGTAGACCACGGCAAGACCACGCTCGTAGACAAGATGCTGCGGCAGTCGGGGGCGTTCCGGGCCGGCCAACACGTCGAAGAGCGGGTGATGGACTCGAACCCCATCGAGCGGGAGCGGGGGATCACCATCCTCGCCAAGAACACCGCAGTCCACTGGGGCGATACCAAGATCAACATCGTGGACACCCCCGGGCACGCCGACTTCGGGGGTGAGGTGGAGCGGATCCTGCGCATGGTCGACGGGGTGCTGATCCTGGTGGACGCGGCCGAGGGGCCGATGCCCCAGACCCGGTTCGTGACGCGGAAGGCGCTGGCCCTCGGCCACCAGCCGATCGTCGCGATCAACAAGATCGACCGGCAGGACGCCGAGCCGCTCCGGGTGCACGACGAGGTGCTGGGGCTGTTCATCGATCTCGAGGCGAGCCACGATCAGCTCGAGGCGCAGTTCCTTTATACCTCGAGCCGGCACGGGACGGCCACTCTCGACCTGGACAAGCCGGGGACCGACCTCAAGCCGCTGTTCGAGGCGATCCTCAAGAATGTGCCGGCCCCCAAGGGGGATCCCGAGGGGCCGTTCCAGATGCTGATTTCCACGCTCGACTTTTCGACCTTCGTGGGCCGAATGGGCATCGGGCGGATCGAGCGCGGGCGGGTCCGGGTCGGCCAGGAAGTCGCGCTGCTCGCCGATTGGCGAGCCGGGCATGGTGAGCGAAGGGGCGGTGAGGGCCCGCATCACCAAGCTGATGACCTTCGACGGTCTGAATAAGGTGGAGACGGAGGAGGCGGAGGCCGGGGACATCGTGGTCATCGCCGGGGTCGAGGGTATCGAGATCGGCCGGACGATTACCGCGGTGGATCATCCGGAGCGGCTGGAGGGTATCGCGGTGGAGGAGCCCACGATGTCGGTGGACTTCATCGTGAACAACAGCCCCTTCGCCGGGCGGGACGGGAAGTTCGTCACCAGCCGCCAGCTGCGCGACCGGCTCTTCAAGGAGCTGGAACGCAACGTGGCGCTCCGGGTTGACGACACCGACAGCCCCGACACCTGGCAGGTCTCCGGGCGGGGCGAGCTGCACCTCGGCATCCTCATGGAGAACATGCGCCGGGAGGGATTCGAGTTCCAGGTATCGCGCCCCCGGGTCATCCTCAAGGTGGGCAAGGACGGCGCCCGGCTCGAGCCCTATGAGGAGTTGATGATCGATGTGCCGGAGGCCTACATCGGGACCGTCATTGAGAAGCTGGGCCCCCGCCGGGCCGAGCTCCTGGAGATGAAGAACCCGGGGCAGGGCATGGTGCGGATGAATTTCCGGATCCCCGCGCGCGGGCTGTTCGGCTATCGCTCGGAGTTCCTGACCGACACCCGGGGGACCGGGACGATCCACCACCGGTTCCTGGAGTACGGGCCGTGGGCCGGGCCGCTGGCGGGGCGCAAGAACGGGGTGCTGGTGGCCGACCGGGTGGGCGAGGCGGTGGGATTCGCCCTGTTCAACCTGCAGGAGCGGGCCCAGATGTTCATCGCCCCGGGCGAGGATGTCTACGAGGGCATGGTGTGCGGCGAGAACTCGCGTCCGGGGGACATGGACGTCAATGTCGCCAAGGAAAAGAAGCTGACCAACATGCGCACCACCTCGACCGACGAGAACATCGTGCTGGAGCCGCCGCGACAGATCACCCTGGAGTATGCGCTTGAGTACATCGAAGAGGACGAGCTGATCGAGGTGACGCCCAAGTCCATCCGGCTCCGCAAGCGGGCCCTGGCCGCGACCGATCGCAAGAAGATGGCCCGGGCGGCCGCCCGCGCGGACGCCTCGTGAATCCCATGCCGGACATCCTTTCACTATTGCCGGAGGCAGTCATGTTGCCGTGGGAATCGTCGGTCGAGGCGCTGGAGGCACGTCGCCGCCGGGACGATGACGACTTCGAGGACGATGAGGAGGCCTTCTCGTTCGACGATGATGAAGATGACGAGGACTTCGACGACGAGGACCTGGACGAGGAAGATGACGACCTCGACGAGGAACTCGACGACGATCTCGAGAATGTGGAGTTCGGCGACGGCGACGAGGAGGACGAGGAAGGCCCCCGCCGGCGCTAGCCGTCCGGGAGGGTTGCGCAGGGCTCGCCGGGCGACGTAATCTCCTCTCCCGTTGGTTTGCGGGGCCTGTAGCTCAGGTGGTTAGAGCGCACGCCTGATAAGCGTGAGGTCGGTAGTTCAACTCTACCCAGGCCCACTGTGGTGTAACTGCTGACCCCGCTTGGTCCTGACGGACCGAGTGGGGTTTCTACTTGCGTGATGATTTGCCATCAGGTGTCCACTCAGGTGTCCATTCACCCATGGAGCACCTTGGGGCCACGGAAAGGGCCGGTAGAGGCTTTGGCGAAATCTGAGATTGGCGGATGCACGCCTTCTCTGCACTAATTTGAGCGTGGGCGACTGCCCTCTTGGGACGACAGCCGACCCGTCAGGGAGCAGAAAGCATGGCAGATCCGCAAGGGCCGGAGGCAGCATCCGAACCCTCGGCCAGGGCTAGGAGAGAAGGAAGCGTCGGTCCTACATCATAAGGGAATGGGTTGTTGGCATGGCAATTCCTTTGTGGGCTGTCCTCTCGCTCGTTCGAGCTCTACGGGAGGGTCTCGCCGCCGCTCTTTCCTGGTCGTCGATTGTAGCTAGCCTCGTGGGACTGGTCGCTGCACTCGGGGCAAGCTGGATTATTGGGATCATCTTCTGGCGGACTGGTATTGGCCGCGCTAAGAAATGACAACAGCGGCTGCTGAGAGTGATCCATGACTCTTAGGGGACAAAATAGAGGCGACTCGTTGGGCACGTGGGACCGGAGCCGTCAAGGAGTCGTCAGGCAGACTGACGATTCATGAGCACGCCTCGCTCCGTCCCGGGGGGCAGGCCTAACGAGCGTTCTTGACGGAAGGAGTCCACATACCTAGTGTTGCGAGTTAATGCCCCGCCACTGTGCTGTGAGGCAGACTTCGCAGTTGCTTCCCCGGAGTCTCCTATGTGGATTTTCGCTCTTGTCGTCCTAGCGATAGCGGCGTTTGCCATCCCTGCCCTTGGCAGGACCTTGCTCGTCCTGCTCGGCATCGGTACCGTCCATGCCTCGACAACCGGAATTGCTCGAGAAGGCTGAGTCGCTCAAGAACATGCTAGTGGCATACGCCACCGGCACCACGGCGAGTGATGCCGACGACGCGGACCTGCGCCGGGACCTCGTGGCCGAGGAAGAGCATCAGCCACCTCCTGCCCCGCTTCATTCGCACCTGTCGCAACGTCTCGCAGTTCTGGGCACACATCAAAGGGCAGTTTGGCAGCTACCAAGAAAGACGTGAATACCTATGGAAGGAATTCCGGCCTCTACTGGAACACCTGGAGGGTAAGGGGTCAGCGCCGGCCGACAATGTTGTTGCTACGGCCCTCGCTACCCTAGACGCTGCCCACGTGTCCGAATTGTGGCAGCGAGCTCTTGAGAGACGCATCGAAGATCCCGAAGGCGCCATTACGTCAGCTCGCACGCTGCTAGAGTCTGTTTGCAAGCTGATTCTTGACAGCTGTGGCGTTGCGTATTCGTCAGACGCTGATTTGCCACGGCTCTACTCGCTCACCTCCAAAGAGTTGAACCTGGCCCCGAGCCAGCATTCAGAGCAGGTGTTTAAGCAGATTCTCGGCGGCTGCCAGGCCGTCGTGGAGGGTCTAGGAGCTGTACGCAATCGACTAGGTGACTCTCACGGTCAGGGCAAAAACCCGGTACGACCCCAGTCGCGCCACGCAGAGCTCGCGGTCAACCTTGCTGGGTCAATGGCAACCTTCCTTGTTGCCACATGGCAAGCGCGTCAGCAGGAAGCAACCTAAACGGCCGCGTGGAGCTCATCGATTCAGTCGGCATGCGGCCGTCGGTGCCCTTGACTACTGGCGCAGCAGCCATCTCGGCGCAACGTTCCCATGCCGGGCCGCAAGTAACGCGAGCGCTAGGCCGCAAACCGTGACCTTATTGTGGAAAGATCTCTGTGAACTTCACGCACTATGACTTGGGACACCGCCAAGGCGGAGAGATCGTAGTCGTGACGCTTAGCGGGATCGCAGCCAACGTTCGGCTAATCAGTTTTGAGCGTTTCATCTATTTGGCGGAGTTCCGGCTTTGCTGTCGGTTGTTCCGGGGGAGGCTCAGCCTCCTTCGCTTGACCCAACGAGGCGAACGTGGGTGCTAACTTGTGAAATTGGGTGACATCAGTAACCACCGACAAGCCTGGTAGGACCTCGCCAGTAGCCCGATTTGGCATATATGCCGAAACGACCCCTATGAGAAGCAAGGAAGGTCCATCCACGTCTAACCTGTGAAAGGCCGGCCCTCCGCTAACTCCATTGATCGCTACGCCATCAACAAGGTATGCATTTTGAGATGCGACCCATGCGCTAATCGTTCCACGGAAGAAACAGAGCCGGGCGGCCGGGATGGCGGGAAAGCCCAACCATCCGATTTCGTTCCCCACCTTCAAGAACATTTCCTCGGGTCCAAGAGGCAGCGGATCAGGTGGTAGCGGCAGGTCACCACGATTGAACAAGATGGCGGCAGTATCACGTTCTTCGTCCAGGAATATCGCACGCTCTTCACGACGTACCATCGTTGATTGCCCTGAGACGCTGTGCTCTATGCGAATCGGTTCCTCCCAATAATGAGAGTCGTCCACAACGTGAGCGGCGGTGGCAATTCCACACACTGGGCTCCGATGAGAGTTTGAAATCAGAAACCCTGTTTCTGATCCTCGGGGGGTCGCTATCCGGACGACGTGGTTCTGCACTATTTCAACAGCCTCGGACCAGAGGATCTCCGTCATGGCTTCCCTAACGAATCTTTGGTGAAATGAGGGGCGGGCCTAAGCTACTGCTCGTTCCGGGCTTGTCTAGGTGCCTCCCTAACGAAAGCCCCCGAGTGTTGGCTCGGGGGCTACTCGCCGGACTGCGTTGCTCCTACTTCTTCCCCTTCTTCTTGTCAGGGGTCTGTGTCAGGACCGATGCCGCCAGCTTCTTGATCTGGGCCGGGGTTGCCTGTCCAGTCCTCAACGCATTGCTTGCAATGGTCGCCACGACCTTAGACGTCTTCTCGTTTTGTCCCATTTTGTCACTCACCTCCTTTCGATCTTGCTGCCCTCTCAGGGCTTGATTTCTTTGTTGTTTGGCGCCCACTGGTCTTGGCGCTCTTGTCGTTTTTGCTCGTGACCCGGCCGCCCGCATCATGCACGCCCTTGTCTCGTACCTTGGCTGCGCGAGGGCCGCTTTGGCTACGCATTGGGCTGGACTCACGTGGAGTCGGAGGAGCCTTTGCTGCGATCCGTGCTTCCTTGAAGGATGGCGCGAGGTGGTCATTCAGCCGAATGACTATCTCGCGGCTATCCGGAAGTGTGGCTACCAGGCGTAGTTGAACATTCAGTGCCGTTAGGTAGCGCTCCAGGGTGCCTACAAGGACATCGGCGCGTTGTTCAATCTGCGAGATGCTTGGCTGGCTGATACCCGAAGTTTGCGCCAGCTGGGCTTGGGTGAAGGCCAAAGCTTCTCGGATGCGGTGCAATGGCATTTCGGCTTCCATCCGCTCGACTTCGGCCGCGATCCGAGCTCGGCTTTCTGGCGAGCGCTTGGCCTTAATGTCGGCCCACTTCGTCGTCTTCGACATTAGAGCGTGCCTTCCTTTCTGAGTTCCTCAAGGTGCTCGGCGTACAGCGCCTCCGCCTTGGGAACGTTCACTTCGTACCATCGATCGTCGCCGCCCTTATTCCCGCCGAGTAGAAGGATGGCGGTACGCAGGGGGTTGAAGGCATACAGCACCCGATAAGGGTCACCAGCATGCTGCTTTCGCAGTTCCCGGAGGTGACTTAACTGCGACCCCTCGATTCCACTACTGTACGGGTGACGGAGATCCGGGCCGTGGATTTCTAGCAAATCGACTATCGATTCAATAGCCTCCCGCTCGCCTTCCGTCAAGGTCGAGCCAGTCCACAAACTCGTCGGTGCCTTCGACCTCCCATGGCATGCGAAACAATATATGGCTAACATTATATAACGTCAACACTATATTGGTTGTCCGGGCAGCCGACAACGTTCCAGGAGCCAAGAGGGCGTTCAAGGCACCGGTGACCCTGCAACTGCTTGCCCCGCTTCAGCCCTACCGCTTGAGCGCGGTTTCTGTCCCGGCGAGGTTCTCACGTCAGGTATCCATTCAGGTGTCCATCGGTCAGGCGTGGCCCACCTAGCGCCCCCACACTGGATTGGCTCTTCCTTGAGGAATCCGATTGGTCTTACTACCATGGTTTCATACACGCCTGACTAGCCCTGGACCACATACCAATTGCAGGCTCAAATGCTCAGCCATCTCTGCCTTTCTCTCTTAGCCCTTCCGACTTCGGTACTCGCGCAAGGTGTTGGCGTTGTTGAGTATGGCGAGGCGAGCGAGTTGAAAGGGGTCACGCGCATTTTCATTTACACAGCGGACGACCTCGAGTCCCGAAACAATATTATGGATATCATCCGGAAGAATCGCCCCGAGATCGTGGTCACGGAGCAAGCAGCCGAAGCCCAGGTGATCCTGTTGTTCGCGTGGAAGAGCTCCGTCCAACTCTCCGCGGTGGTGGGCAGCTCCCAGGCGCAGGGCTGAGCGGTCACGAATCAGGTGGGGCAAGCGACCACTACAACAGGTACCGCCTCTGGTACCGGTACAACGGTGCCGTTGTACGCGAGAGCCGAAGAGGGTAGCGGTAGGGTTGTCCGCTTTGTCTCAGGTGATCGCGTCCGCTATCTGTTGGCCTTCAATGGCGGGCGTGGGGGCCCACTAGGATGGATCGACAAACGTCCCAGCTCCCAATTTGCGAACTACTTCTTGAAGGCGTATCGGGCCGCGAATGGAATTCCGGAGCTGAAGCCAAAGGAAGAACCGCGTCCTTTTTGAGCAGGGCAGGGAACTTGGATACACCAACATTGCACGCCGTGCACAAGTGCGGCCATCTCGAGCCGCGTCCTTCAGGTCACGCACAGTTCGATAGACCGCACCACAGTGAGGGGCATGACGAAAGCTGACGATGTGATCCGCGAAGTTGGTGCACTGGTGAAGGAAGGCGCTCGTCTCCTTGAGCTCGGCCAGAAGGACGACGTGAGTTTGGGAACTCTAGCACTCGCCTATGAGACCTGGTACACCAAAGCACTCGCGACTGTAACGCAGATCATCCCCGAGCGGCGCGCTGAGTTTGTAGAGGCCTATCGACGCGAGAAGAGAAGGGACATTTCCGCCGAGAGTTACACCATCAGCGATTGCCTTGCTGGCCTCTCCGTAACGCAAGCTGGTCGGGCCACTTTTAGCACCAAGGCCAGTTTTGCAGCCAGGATTCTCAGGCAAGTAGCGATAGTAAATGCTGCTGGTGAAGCCCTTCCATCAGTGCTGCCGGGACATCGAGGCGTGCTTCAAGCCGAGCTGCTCGATTCCGACATCGACACGGCAAGGGAGCTTGCCAGAGGAGGCCATCTTCGTGCGGCTGGAACGGTTGTCGGCGTTGTTCTGGAGGCGCACTTCGGGGCCATTGTGAAGCGGCGGAGTTTGAAGATTCCCAAGAAGACCCCAACGATCGCCGATTTCAACGACTTCCTAAAGGACCAGAGAGTTTATGATCTTCCCATGTGGCGCCTGATCCAGCGTCTCGGTGACATACGCAATCTCTGCGCTCACAGCAAGGAACGGGAGCCGACTAGAGACGAGGTCATGGGCCTTCTCTCCGGGACCGAGAAGGTTATCAAGGAAGTATTTTGATGTTGCTGAGATATCAACTGTGAAATGCGAGAGTTCGTGCTCCTCGCCTATTCTCGTCGATGACCCACTACGTTCAATACCACAACCCAGAGGTTCGGGGGGCACTCCGCGCCCGGAACCGGGCGAGTCGTTCACTTTTTCAACGAATAAGGCCATCAAAGTCAAGGCTGGCGATACCCTCTGGCTGATCAGTAAAGAGTTGCGATCGGGGGCTTTTGTCCTTTCCCAAGTATTCACGGTTGATTTCTTCGGGCCGTCTCCTGGCGGGCCCATGCGCTTTCGCGGTCGCGGCGAGCACGGAGAGGCGTATGAACCCGGCCAGCCGCTGAGTCATTTCGACTGGTTTCCGGCATTCAAGAGGTACATGGGCAATTTCGGTCGCGGCTTGTCACTCCTGCCACCCGAGTATCGTGACCTTTTCGAACGAACTCGGCGAGATGGGTGATGCTCGTGCCATTCGCAGGGTTGAGCGGCCGGACGCGGCCTTTCCGGCTCATGCCGGTGGCAACGAGGGACCCGACAGGTAGCTTCCCAGTGAGACTACGAGCTGCGCCACGCAAGTCATGCGTGGTTCGTCAGGCCGCACAACACACTGATGCCTTGGCCCCAGCATCACACCGAGGCTTAAGTGGATTGGCCTCTTGAGAAGAGGGCCGAACAGCTCATCTGGACTGCCCGTCTGTGTGCGATCAGCATGTCCGAACCGATCACAGAAAAGCACTCCATCCTTGCGGCGGTTAGCACCGACGTCTGGGATTCAGTTCTGACCACGGCGGCAGCCTCGGCAGGGATCCTCGCCCTCGCGCGTGAGCCCTTAGGAGAAGCTCGGTACGCAGCGCTATGCGCCCTTGTCGAGCACTCAGTGACCGAGTGGCATCCTCAAGGCATGGAGAGGCTCGCGGATTGCCAAGCCTTTGTGGCCAAGTCTGCCGAGCACATGAACCAAGGGCGGACGCTTGCTGAACGCCAGTTCGCCTTTGGAGACACACTTGCCATCTGGGCGCTCTGGAACATTTATGACAAGCCCCCCGCGTCCTGGAGCGTCGCCGAAAGTGCTCCCACTAGGGCACTCGGCCTGATGATTACTCAGCCATTCGCTACGTACTGGCGTGCGGAGTGATTTACCATGCTGCCTTCCTTCACCCCCGCACTTGAGAACGGCGCCACTCGGCTCGCGGTGCTCCTCTTGGTCTTGCTCCCCCTGCAGCCCCTGGTCGCGCAGTGCCCTACCGCCAGCGACACTGGCTGGGTCCATCTGACGGATACGCATCCCGACCTCGACACCCTGCGTCTCGGCACGTTGCCCGGCGGCCCGACCCGGTTTTTCCGTACCGACTACACCATGCGCTTCAAGGACCACGTCCCCCGCGCCGAGCAGTACGCCTTCCTGTTCCAGCGCTGCCTCCGAGTGCTCGGCCGTACGACAGCAGGCCTCCTGTTCATCCGCGCCCCAGATCCGGGTCCCGACCCAGCTGCCTTGAGTGCCGCGATACACACCATTCGGAGCTCACCCCTCGTGTCCACAAGCTTGCCCTTTCCTTTGACCGGATGGAGTTGCGGAGCTACTGGATAGTGCCGAGATAGGGGAACGGGGAACAGGGAACGGGGAACAGGTGGCGGAGTGTTGGGGCTCGGCGCAGGCGGTGCGGATTAGGCCGCCTGGGGTGCAGGGAGATAGTATTAGTGTGTTCTGACTGCTGATATGCTTTGCAGGCCCAGACACCAGTTAGCCGGATCTGAGCATGACTTGGGAACCGCTTCCCAGTCCCACCTTGCTTGCCGGAGTTATGATGAAAGAACGAGCCCCTCGGAACCGAACGCTTTCTTGTGACGAGCAAGACATAGCCAGACTCTCCAAGGGTCTGACGTGTCTAACAGAGCCTGTTTCGGCAGACGCTTTGGAAGGGGCGGTTGTAAACCAGGATCTCTTCGAGGCCGCAGCGTTTCTGCCAAAGAGTTTCGCGGATTTAATCGTTATCGATCCACCCTACAACATTACGAAGAACTTCAACGGGCATTTGTTCAGACAGAAAGACAAGGACGAGTACTGCTCTTGGTTTGGGTCTGTTCTCGACATCCTGATTCCTGCGCTGAGACCGCAAGGCACCGTTTACGTGTGCTCCGACTGGAAGACATCGATACTCATCGCGCCCGTATTGGAGGATAAGCTATGCGTGAGGAATCGGATCACCTGGGAGCGAGAGAAAGGACGGGGGGCAAAGTCGAACTGGAAAAACAACACGGAGGACATCTGGTTCTGCACCGCTTCTGAGGACTACTACTTCGACGTTGACGCGGTGAAGGTGAGGCGCAAAGTCATTGCTCCGTACCGGGATGAGGACGGACACCCCAAAGACTGGGACGAAAGCGAGGACGGGAACTACCGCCTTACCCACCCATCAAATATCTGGAGCGACATCACCATCCCTTTTTGGTCGATGCCGGAGAATACCGACCATCCCACCCAAAAGCCGGAAAAGCTCATTGCCAAGCTGATCCTCGCCAGCACGGCGAGTGGCGGTTACGTGTTCGACCCATTCTTAGGCAGCGGCACGACCGCCGTAGTGTCCAAGAAACTAGGCCGTAGATTCCTGGGCGTTGAGCAGGAAACGGAGTATTGCTGCTGGGCTCTCAAGCGACTGGACGCCGCCGCGCATGACTCGTCTATCCAAGGCTATGCTAATGGGGTCTTCTGGGAGAGAAACAGCCTCAGCAATCAGAAGGTCGGGAGAGAAGGCCCTGGCGTCACAGGCGACTCTGAGAGTAACCTCAGGCTTTTCAAGTGAGCAGACTCGCTCAGCTCTTGGAAGCGATTGCTCGTCATCACGGGATCAACGATAAATCGAGACTCGCGGGCATCCTCGCGGCTCAGTTTGGCCTCACGAAAGACAGGTCGGTTTTCTATTGTGAGGACTTTGCCATAAGGTTCAGCTCCGCGGCAGGAATGAACTTCTCAAACACCGTCCTGTCTCTCTCAAACCTCAAGAAGGTAGACCATCTTCCATTTCTGGTTTGCCTCGTGACACCGTCTGAGAATCACGTGTTTCTCGCAAACACAACAATGCTGCGAAAGATCAGTCACAGTTCACAGCAATTGCGTGTGGACAATATCAAAGGCAGCTTCAATGGCTCGGATATTCTACGCGCCTTCGAGGGCATCCAGAACGTCCCGGCTAATATTGAACGGCTTTTCAATATCCATGCGTCTCTAGGATTCGAGGGAAACCTCGTTCGGCTTGTCGAGGAGACGAACAGCATCTCGCCGACTGGTCACAAATACGTGGTGAATGAAGTCTCCAAGCTATCGATCATGGCAGCTCCAGATCGAGCGATCCGATTTGTGGCGTCACCTGACGCCGCGACGCTCAAACAGGAACTCGATGAGAAGGTCGATCGGTACCGTAATGAGATTGTCCTCGCCGCGTTAATCGAAAACGTCAACGTCCGGGGCAGGATCATAGAGTACCTGATCGCGGGCGAAGACGACGCTCTTCGGCAACAGATCATACTGGCAGTGCAGTCCAACGGAGCGAGCAAGGGCATCCCTGCGTTCAAGACAGAGAACGCGCTGGGAGACTATCAGCGGGCGTTCGACAATTTCTTGACGGAGACGGACGTCAAGACGAAGATAATGGTCCTCTCGTCCAACCCCAAAGCTTACAATTTAGACAAGATCCTGGAGTTTCTTTCCCACGACAAGTCGGTGTTCATGTTTTACTTCGTAGGTGTGGACCCGACGCGCATTGTGAACACAGTGTTGGTCTCGATGTTTCAGGCCGACCTCCTGCGTTCTACGATCCTCTTGAAGCATTGGGCCGGACGCAATTCCCGAGGTGTCGCGCAGTTCGAGGGCAGGACGATCGGGGAGCTGATCCTGAATCCGCGGGAGGACATTCAAGCGTCCGAAGCGGGGAGCTTCTTGGAGGGTATCATCGGGCTTTAGCAGAGGAATCCTAGCGTGAGGTATCAACGTGGAAGTGCAATAGTGGCAGGCAGTCAAGCTTCAGCAAGTGGCTGCCCGTCGGCTGATCGCGGGCCACCACGGGCGCAGGAGCCTCACGAATGAGACACAAGCTGAAGGGTTAGATTGTCGTTTCAAGAGCTACCGAAACCATCACAGCTCGAGAAGCCAGACTCAATGGTGCGGCTAACGACCGACAGCACAAGTTTGTCGGTCATTCTAACCTTCGACAACTCTTGCCAGCTCAAACCTCGTGGCGAGTACACTATCCAGACAGATACTGTCGCAATCCTCTTGTGGCATGTTCCTAAGTTGCCGATACCGGTGATGTGTGCAGGCTTCTACAACGTCGTCGCATGTCGCGCTACAATCGGACATCTTGTCGGAGAGTGGTACACGGTGCGGGTCACGTTCAAGGAGAAGATGCTCTGGTCGCGCCCAGTCACCCCCGTTGTAAGGGTGCCGATGGAGAGCAGGGCCAGATAGAGGCCGTCGGCTTCACTCTCTGGTTCTCCCCCATGGGTCCTCACCTCACCAGCCTTGCCGGTGACGGCTTCACGGTCATCCCGAGTGCACTTGCTCGATGGGAAGTCGAGTCGCTGCTGGCGGCTGTCGAAGCGCTCCCCATTCCTTCGGCCGAGGAGGCGCGAGGTGGTCAGCGCGATCTCTTTCGCATCCTCCCCGTCGTACGGGATCTGGCGAGCCATCCCGCCATCCGTTCCCGGCCTGCGGCTATCCTCGGCTCGGCCGCCTTCGCGGTCCGCGCCATCCTCTTTGACAAGACTGCGGAAGCCAATTGGAAAGTCGCCTGGCACCAGGACCTCACCATTCCGACTCGGCGTCGCATGGAGGTACCCGGGTTCAGCCCCTGGTCGGAGAAGGCAGGGATTCCCCACGTGCAACCGCCGCCGTCCGTGCTCGAACAGATGCTCACAGTCCGGGTGCATCTGGATCCGTGTGACTCGGCCAATGGCCCGGTCCGGGTCCTGCCCGGCAGTCACCGAGAGGGACGACTCTCCCCCGGAGCAGTGGACGCGTGGAAGGCGAAGGTGATGCAGATCGAGACGCCCTGTCCGAGTGGAGGACTCCTGCTCATGCGTCCCTTGCTGCTCCATGCCTCATCACCAGCCGAGCGCCCGACTCACCGGCGCGTTATTCACTTGGAGTACGCCGCCGATTCACTACCCCATGGGCTGGAGTGGCATGAGTGCTGGCCGCCAAGTCCTGCTGCGGAGCGGAGCCCAAGTCCATGAGGGGCCGGTCGCCTTCCTCGAAGCCCGGACTGCGCTCGGCAATCGAACCCACGTCGTAGGGGCGACCCAACGGGTCGCCCGATCCTAAGCACACCACGTGGCCCGCCTTCGCACCATTACACGGGTCGCCAACCCCGCCGTTTCGTATCGTTGAAACGGGCGACCCGTTGGGTCGCCCCTACGACGGTACGTTGGAGGTCGGGGCCGCAATGCGCTTCGTCCGTCTTGTCCGCCCGTGTCCCTCAGTTGACACTAGTAACGCCACGCGTTACTATACCGAGTGATCGCCAGCTTCCGCGACTCCGGACACCGAACGCCTCTTTCGCCGGCAGCCGGTGCGGAGGTGGGGCCCGGACGTGCTCAGGGCCGGTCTACGCAAGTTGCGGATGCTCGATGCCGCCACGGCCTTGGCGGATCTGCGCTCACCGCCCGGCAACCGACTGGAGAAGCTCGCTGGGAGGCGCGCCGGTCAATGGAGTATTCGAGTCAACGATCAATGGCGCATCTGCTTTCGTTGGCAGGCCGGGGATGCCCATGCCGTTGAGATGGTGGACTACCACTGAGAGGTCGTCATGCCCCGTAAGCTATCCCCCGTGCATCCGGGTGAGGTGCTCCTGGAGGAGTTCCTGACTCCGCTCGGACTCACTCAGTATCGCCTGGCCAAGAGCCTGAGTGTGCCCGCGCGCCGTATCAATGAGATCGTGCATGGGACCCGTGCCATCACCGCCGACACCGCCTTGCGGCTGGCCCGGTTCTTCGGTACCTCGGAGCGGTTCTGGCTGAACCTGCAGACGGCCTACGATCTCGATGTCGAGCGCGACCGGCTCGGTGCTCGCTTGGAGAAGGAAGTCGCTGTGCTTCCGAAGGCCGGGTGACTCGGACGGTCAGACGGTCAGGACGGTCAGGACGGTCAAGCAGTTTGTCGTCTCTCGCCTGGCGCCTATTCCCGTTACGCTCGGCAATACGAACCCACGTCGTAGGGGCGACCCAACGGGTCGCCCGCTCTTAACACACCACGTGGCCCGCCTTCGCACCATTACACGCGTCGCCAGCCCCACCGTTTCTTATCGTGGAAACGGGCGACCCGTTGGGTCGCCCCTACGACGGTACGTTGGTGGTCGGGGCCGCAATGCGCCCATGCCTTCGTCCGCCTCGTCCGCCTCGTCCGCCCGTCCGCCCGTCCTTCCGTCCTTCCATCCTTCCGTCCTTCCGTCCTTCCATCCTTCCATCCTTCATCACCCCGCCTTCTTCTCCCCCCGCGTCCGCCACCACCGCTCCGCCACCTTCCGCGCGAGCCCGCCCGCGCCCGCCGGCCCCACGTAGAACCAGGCCCCCGACGCCCGCGCCCGTTCTTCTATCATGTCGCTCGAAGAGTGGGACAGATGTCCGGTCTCGATCACCACGATGGCCTCGGGATCGAACCGCTCCGGCCCGAGATTGCCGCGGCGGTTGCCGTCGAACACCTCGCAGATGGCCCCATACTGCTCCAGCGCCTTGCCCATCTCCCGTCGCGTCGCCGCGCGCTCATGTCCCGTGAAGAGGTAGACTCGGCGGCCACCGAAGACGGTCGCTTCGCGACATTGCTGATTGCTAATTGCTGATTGCTGATTGAACAGCCCGCCGTCCGCCATCCGCCGTCCGACCCTTGGCCCGCCTTGACCGTCTTGACCGTCTTGACCGCCCTGACCGCCTCGACCGCCCTGATGCCGCCTTGACCGCCTTGACCGCCTTGTCCGTTGTCGCCTGTCGCCTCTCGCCTGTCGCCTGCAGTTACCGCCTTCAGCCGAGCCACGGCTCGATCCCGCCCCTGCCGCGCCTCGAGGATCTCCAGCTTGAGCCCGGCGTGCTCCCGCTGCAGTTGCGCCATCTGGTCAGCCAGCGCCGCCGTCTCCGCCTTGGCGGTTTCCAGCCGACGCTCCAGCTTGATGAGTTGATCGTGTTCGGGCGCCGGGCGCGCTTTCGGTTGGTCGCGCCGTTCCTGTCTCCGCCTCTCTTCCTGACGCCGCTGACTCTCGTCGCGCATCATCAGCCAGAATGCGAAGTCACCCCTCGTGTCCCGCCAGAAGTCGAGCGACGCACACACTGCGGCCTCCCAGGTCGCAAGCGACTGTCGCACGGCCAGTGCGTGAAAGCCCTTGCTGAGTCTCCCGAAGGGCCGTTCGGCCCGCATGAAATGGTCGCACCCGTCCTTACCCATGGTGAGCTGGCTGCTGAGAATCAGAGCGACCCACGGCAGGGGGGCGGTAGTCCGCTCGATCCAACGCTCCGCGCCGGCCAGACGCGTGGCAAGGGAGTCATCCTCGCCGACGCCCAATTCGTCCAGTGCGATGAACTCCGGCATCAACCGGCTCGTCGTCGGGATGCCAAATCGCGCCATTCCAGAGATCCACCTGCGCATCTTGTCGGATAGGACGGCTGGCGGCTTCAGCGTCTCCAGGGTTGCAATCGCAATCTTGGTCTCCTCCGCTCCAGCCGCATCCAGATAACCGGGTACCATATCCACGAGATGGGCTATCATGCCCGCCATGCAGGGTGTCCAGAGGGTTCGCTCGGGTACTGACCAGTATTCGCGCCGGAACAGGGTCCGGATCGGGAAAGTCAGGTGTCGGCCGGCCATGGGAGCCTCCGTGGGACTGACAGTGCCAATCAACAGCAGTAGGAAGATTTTGCCGGGCAGCGAAATGGCTGAACCGCCGTGAGGGATGCATACGTCAGGCCAAAACAGACATGCTTGTTTGGCAATGAGTTAGGGATTTTCGCTGGTTGGGGATTGTCCTTGGGTGAGGACACGAGGCTTGCTTCGCTCGTGGCGGGGGCCGCCTGCGGCGGCCTGCGGGGTCGCTCCGCTCCTGCGGGGCGGCTTCGCCGCTGCGGGAACCACGGCAACATCCTCCCGTCTTTCCGTCTTTCCATCCTTCCACCGTCTTGATCAATATTTATTGCCATCGACCCGAGAAACCCACAGTCAATTACTGCATGTGTTAGACCAAACTAGTGCAGCACCTTGTCAGGCGGTGAGTTAGCCGTTTGTTCCTTTTCCACAGTGTCCTCGCCTGAGGACACGGCGACCCTCCTCAGGGCTCCCGGCACCTCCGAATACGATCTGGATACGGGTGCTCCAGCTCCGGAAATCACCGCTTTCGGATTCGAGACGACCACTCAGGTTCTGGCGACGACCACTCGCTGATCGGAGGGAGCTATTCGCCCCCTGGAAACGACCACTTTCGGATTGGGGGTGACCGCTAACGCATTGGAGGGGAGTGCTTTGAGATTCGAGACGACGACTCGCGCTCTGGCGACGACCACTCGCGTATCCGAGACGACGACTCGGCGTCTGGAGATGACCACTTTGTCATCCGAGACGACCACTCGGCGTCTGGAGATGACCACTTTGTAATCCGAGACGACCACTTACGCTCTGGCGACGACCACTTTGTAATCCGAGACGATCACTTACGCTCTGGCGACGACCACTTTGTAATCCGAGACGATCACTTACGCTCTGGCGACGACCGCTTTGTAATCCGAGACGGGCACTCGCGCTCCGGCGATGAATACTTTGTAATCCGCGACGACTGCTAAGCGTCTGGAGACGACCACTTTACAATTCGAGGAGACTGCTCGCGCTCTGGCGCTGACTGCTTTCACATTCGAGGGCATTGCTCGTCGAGTTTCCCCGTCTACCCATCGCCTTGCCAGATCACCATTCTTGTTCGAGAGCATCATATCCTCGTCAGGCACACGTGCTGTGTGTGGCACGGATCTGGCATTCAGCCCCCGCCGATGCGATTCGGCTGTTGCGGAGTCCGTTCGCATCCCATTCACGCAGTGTCAGGGAGTCGCGCCCAACCGCGCCATCCCGGAAGAGGAGTCGCACCCCAACAAGGAGCTGCACCATGAACGCCGAGATTCGCCTCAGGCTCGACATGCTATCCCGGGTACAGGGATTCTGTCGGGCGCACCCTTCCGACGATGTCGGTACGATCGGCCTCGTCGCCCGCCTGGACGAACGGTTGGCCCGGGCAATAGCGCTCAACCACCAGGCGGCCAGTGGTCATCTCACGGCCCACGCCTCGGTCGTGACCAAGGACGATCTGAAGCTCCGGGTCCGGGACAATTTCTGGGTTCTCGAAGGTTTGGCCGATCTGGTGGCCATGGATCAGCCGGGTCTCAATGCCCGCTTTCAGGTTCCGGCCATTACCGACGGTCATTGGGCATTCCTGACGGCTTCGCGGGTGGCGCTCGCCCATGCCGCACCCTTCCGCGACGTGTTCCTCAGCCATGGCATGAGCGCGACGTTCCTCGAGGATCTCACTGCCCTGGTCGATCGCTACGAGAAGACGGTGGATGACAAGGTCGCAGCCACGAGTGCCCAAGTCGGGGCCCATGCCGATCTCGATGCGGTCATGGAGGAACTCATGCTCATCGTCCATCTCCTGGACAAGATCTATCGGGTACGGTTCCGCAATGAAGCCGAGTCGTTAGCGGCCTGGAAGAGTGCCCGCGACGTGGCTTGGCCGACGGCCAGCAAGGACGAGCCGCCGCCGAGTGGCGGTGCGGTGGAGCCGGCAGCTTAACTGCGGGGAACGGGGAACGGGGAAAGGGGAACGGGAGAAGCACTACCCGTTCCCATTTCCTTCTTCATTCGCGAGGAGGGCCCTGAAGAAATCCCTCGCGCCGGGTCGCGCTTCGCGTTCCCAAGGGCCCTCGATCGCGTAGCGGCCGACGAACCAGTGTCTCGCATAACGGACTTGCGTCCCCCCCTCTCTGCAACGCGGAGAGGGGGCAGGGGGTGAGGGTTCGCGGAGAATGGGCGGGGGATGTTTGGTGCTTACGCGCGGAGCACCAGAGTGAGGTCCTCGCGGGCCCCCAGCAAAGATTGCTTCGGCCGCCTCCCCTCGCTTCGCTCGGGGACGCGTTGCCTCGCAATGACAGAAGGGCGCGATCTTCCGTCTTTCCGTCTTTCCGTCTTTCCGTCCTTCCGTCCAAAATCATGAGCCCTATCCGCTCGTTTTGTCGTAATAGGGGTACAGCGAATTCGGGCCGGCCGCGCTATCTGCTCGCTCAGGATTGACCACCGGCCCGTCAAACCGACAGGCCTGCCGGCGGTGCTGGATGAGCGCCGCGCAGATCACCTGGCATCCTGAGGCAACCATGTCCCTTCAGAGAATCCTATCTCGACTGATGCGGGGGAACCGGGCGCGAGCGATCGCGCGCAGGGTCACCTCCGGGGCCGCAACTCTGGTTCTCCTGCTCCTGGCCGACTGCGGAGACTCCTCGGGGCCGGCCGAAGACGCCACACTCTCGGGCACGGTCCGGGAGGCGGGCTCGTCGGCGGCGCTCGCGGACGCTACCGTCAGCGTCGGCACCCGGCAGGCTACCAGTGACGCGAACGGGCGGTTCGAGTTGACCGAGGTACCGATCGGCGCGGCCACCGTCCGGGCCACACGGCCGGGGTACCTGCCCGCGGAAGCAGCGGTCACCGTAACCGCGGGGGCCAACAGCCACGATTTTACGCTGACCCCGCAGGAGATTTTCGTGTTGGGCACGAACGCGGTCTACGTGCCGGCCGGGGTCGGACCCATGCGCGGCGCGATTGTGGCGCTCGGTGGTCCGAATACCCGCGGGTTCGTGACCGGCGAGAGCCTTGAAGTCACCAATCCTGACCTCGAGATGTCCCTGCAGGCGCTGGGCGCAAGTCTCCGCGCGCTCGCGCGCTCCGCGCACGTGGCGCTGCTCGGCAGCAGTACCACCGGCATGGAGAACAGCGCCACAAGCGACAACGCGCTCTTCACGGCACTGAGCACCGCCGCGCTGACGAGCGGACATGCCGAGATTGCGGCTGCGTCCGTGCTGATGTTTGGCCTCAGCGGTGGCGCCCCGGAAGCGGCGGGGCTGGTGTCGCGGCATCCCGAACGCGCGATCGGGCTGCTCGAGCGGGTGCCCGTCGATGTTACCGCGCTCACGGCATCTGCGGCGCTCGCCGTCCCGACGTTCGTGATGCAGGCGGAACTCGATGAAGTAGTGAGCAACACCGTGGTACTGGCGACGTTCTCGGGAAACCGGTCTCTAGGCGGCCTGTGGGCGCTCGCGGTCGAGCCCGAGGTGGGGCACCACGTCGCCACCAGCCGCGGCAACACGGCGGCGATCAGCTGGATCACCACCGCGCTGACCCTGCGCCTCCCCGCTACGCCGGGTGATCCGCTGATCGCCTTGGCCGAGCCAGCGGGCTGGCTCGGTGATCAGACCACCCTCGAAATCGCACCGTGGGCCGACTACCTGGGCGATCGCGCGGCGGCCAGCTGGCTGCTATCCCAGTCGGCGGCTGCATCCTGGAAGGACCTGGGAACTCCCGTGGAAAACGTAGTGGGGGTGTGGAGACCGTGAGCTGTGGGAAGGCGTGGGTCGAGCAGTGAACGGTCTGACGTTTCGGACCGGTCTAGTTCCCGGCGCCTGACAACCGCGCGACCGCGCGGCGCGCCTCCTCAACCATCGGCTGCAGCTCAGCGTCCGCGTTCCGCCAGGCGTAGGCGACGAACTGGTAGGCCTCCCGCGCCTCGGTCGGCCGGCCGGTCCGCTCCAGAATGCGAGCGCGCTGCAGGTACGCGGGCGTCCCGTCCTGTTTCCAGAGCGTCCGGAATGCGCGCTCGGCCTGGTCCAGCCTACCCAGCTCGAGCGCGAGCTGGGCCTTGCTCCAGAGCGCGTACCAGCCGGGGTCGCTCCGAAGGGTGCCCTCGAAGGCGCGCAGGGCCTCCTCCTTCCGGCCCCGTCGCCAGAGCCCATGCGCCTCCGCCTGGAGAACGCACTCATCCCACTCACGCGCGCTCGCGCTGTCGCCGGCAGCCAGTTCCGATGCGGCGATCTCTCGTGCGTGGGAAAGCAGGATGTTGTACTCGCTCCAGTCGCCCTGCCGGGCGGCATACCCGGCGGCACACATCACCGAGTACCGGTTGGAGAACAATGAGCTGTCCGCCAAGCTGGCGGCGAGTCTCTCCTCCAGCACTCGTTCCGGAACCGGCAGGCCCCGAACCGACAGGTACAGTGGCCCGCAGTACCAAGCGCCCAGGTGCGCGGAATCGTTCAGCGTTCCCAGCGCGTAGCGGACTCGACCGTCCATAAGCCCGAGGTTCCTGAACCGCGGGGCTCGCAGCGTGGCCCGGGATCGTTGGTCGAGGCGGGATTCGACGGCCGAGTAGACGGCCTCACGCGCCTCGGCGAACCTGGGGTGCGACAGGAGCAGGTAGACCTGAATCGCTGATTCGGCATCCAGCGTGCCGAGCTCGGCTCTGGCCTGCGCGCGTGTCCCGGTGTCACCGAAGGCCAGCGCGAGTCCGATCCGGCCGGCTCGGGTCCTGGCGTCTTCCGGGGCCAGCCGAGCGTAGGCCGCGACCTCGCTCGCGATGTGCGCGCTGTCCGGTTTCCAGAGGAACGCCAGCTCGAGGAGATGCGCGCGGTAGGGGGCCATGGCGGGCTGGAGCTCGGCCGCTCTCCGGAAGGCTTCCTCGGCTTCCTCGGGGCCAGCCATTCCCACCGCCTGGTGGTGATAGACCTCGCCCAGCATATACCACGCTTCGGCGGCGTCGGGGTATTTCCGGATGGCCTCCCGGATCGTGGAGATCGCCCCGGGGCTAACACCATGCGCCGACCAGCGGACCTGCACCACCATTCGCTCGACGGCGGGGAGCCGATCCGCCAGGCTCTTGGCGCGCTCGAGGTTCTCCTCGTACCTCCGGCTCTTGTTGTCGTACCACCCGTACGCCTGCGCAAGACCGAGATAGGCCAGCGCGAACAGGGTGTCGGCGCGCACGGCGCGCTCCCAGGCCGCGATCGCCCCACGAAACTCGGAGCGCCGGTAGAGATCCTCGCCCTCGAGGTACGCCTTGAGAGCGATGAGCGAAGGGGTCGTGATGGCGGACAGGTCGAGCGTGGGAATCTCGACGCGATCCTTCTCGAGAATGACGCCGAGGATCTGCATGCCCAGCCGATCCACGAGGGCCAGCACGGAATCGGACGGCCCCTCCACCTGGACAGGCGCTACCGCTCGACGGCTCTCGAGATCGTAGATATCCGCGCTCAGTCGGATTCGTGGCCCCGCCGCCGACCACCGAGCCCACGAGTGCATACCGCGCCTGGGTCCGGCGAGCGACGGTCAGAGCCAGCGCCAGGTCGGCCATGGTCTTGTCCCCGACCTCCTGGTGCCACCTGGCGAGCAGCGTGCGGCTGTCGATCGCCCGAATGCCGGCGGTTCCGTCGAGCCCCACCGAGAGGAGATCGACCATCCCCTCGCGCCAGACTTCGAGTCCCGGCCCGCGCACGGTGAAGGGCAGCACAGCGATGGCCGGAAGCTGAGCAGTCGCGTCTGGTGGTGACGAGGGGGTGCCGGATCGGTGGACCGGCCGGAACAGAGAGAGTAGCGTGACCGCCGCCAGGAGACAGACTCCGCTCACGGCAAGGGCACGGCGGCGGGCCCGCACCCAGCCGATTGCTGCCTCGATGCCGCCGGCGGGAGCACCTCGCGCCAACTCGCGGAGCAGCTCGTCGGCGCTTTGGTAGCGCTCCTCCGGTGCCTTTCGCAGCAGACGCGCCACGATGCGGGGCAAGGACGGGGCTGCGTCGCGCAGCGGCCCTGGCAGTGGCGCCGGCTGCTCGTGCAGGATCGCCTGAATGACGGCGCGGTCATTCCCACCCCGGAACGGGCGCACCCCCGAGAGCATTTCGTAGAGGACGACACCCAGACTCCAAAGGTCGGTCAGGGGATCCACATGATCGCCGCGGGCCTGCTCCGGCGACATATAGGCGACCGTGCCCGGCGTCACCCCGGGACCGGTGAGGCTTACGTCGGTCACCTTGGCCAACCCGAAATCCAGCAGCAGCACCGTACCATTGGCGCAGAGCATGATGTTGCCGGGCTTCACGTCACGGTGGACGATGCCGCGGGCGTGCGCCGCGCCCAATCCGCGGGCGAGCTGCACCACGCTCTCCACCGCCTCCGGCGGCGGCAGCGGTCCTCGGCTCAGGCGCTCCTTGAGGGTCTCCCCCTCGTAGCACGCCATGGCGATGAAAGGCCGGCCGTCGGCGGTCTCTCCTATCTCATGGATGCTGCAGACGTTGGGGTGGTCCAGCGCCGCCGCCGCCCGCGCCTCCATCAGGAGTCGCTCCCGGGCCTCCGGCTGAGCGCTCAGATGCGGGGGGAGGAACTTCAGGGCCACCACGCCGATCGAGCCGGGTATCGTGGGCCCGGTAGACCGTCCCCATGCCTCCACTCCCCAGAATGCCGACGAGCCGGTAGTGACCGACGCAGTGACCGATCGCAGGCGAGACGATGGCCTCCGCCAGGCCTGCGAAGAAGGCTGCGGCTGGCTCCGCGTGCGCCAGCAGCGAGTTCAACTCCCTCTCCAGGCGGGAATCGCCGCCGCAGGCTTCGGCCAGGAAGGCGACCCGGGCCTCGGGACTCATTGCCCGGGCGCGTTCGTAGAGCGCCTCCAGCCGGTCAGCGCTGGTCCGCTCCCACGGTCCCGGTTCCCGCTCGCTCACCGGGCGTCCCGGACCATCTGCTTGAGGTCGCGGTAGAGCCATGCCTGGGCCATTCCCCAGCCGCGCTTCACGGTGGCAGGGGAGACGCCGAGCGCCTCGGCCGTGTCTTCGACGGACATGCCGCCGAAGAACCGGCACTCGACGATCCGCATTTGCCGGCGGTCTCGCTGGTCCAGGCGGCGAAGCGAATCGTCCAAGGCGACCAGGACCTCGTCAGAGAGATCGGAGGAGAGCTCTACCTGAAGTAGAGCGGCCTCGACCTCGTGCAGTGGCACATGCGGCCGCTGACCGCCGCGTTTGGCGGCGCGCTTCCGTTTCGCGTAGTCGATCAGGATCTGCCGCATGGCGGTCGAGGCCACCGCCAGAAAATGGGCCCGGTTCCGCCACTCCGGCGCCGACTGGCCGGCCAGCCTCAAGTAGGCCTCGTGGACCAGCGCGGTGGTGTTGAGTGTCTCGTCGCCCTCCCACCGGCGCCGCTGGCGCTCGGCGAGCCGGTGCAGTTCATCGTACACCAGCGGGAGGAGCTCGTCGAACGCGGCCTGGTGTCCCGCCCTCAGTTCCTGGAGCAGAGGGCCTATTGAAGGTAAGGAGGAGTCAGACATCGTCGGCCGGAGGTTGGAGGGGCAGGCCTGATCCATAATATCGCAAGGTTCGCGGAGGCGCATCGGGCGAGGCGACAGGCGATGGGCAAAGGCGACAAAGGCATGGGTCATGGGTCATGGGTCGTGGGGTCGAGCGACGGAGCCTCTCGCGCTAGGACCCACGACTCATGACTCACGACCCATGACTGTCTTTCCGTCCGCCTGTCCGCCCCGTCCGCCCGTCCGCCTGGTCCGCCTTGTCCGCCTTGTCCGCCCCCACCCACCTTTCCATCTTTCTTCCCCTCGTTCCGTCCGCCCGTCGAGGCCCCGATGCACCGACTGCTGTTGACTCTGACGCTCGCGACCCTGTCCACGCTGCCGTCTTGGACCGCTCCCGCCGCGACCTATCCCGTGGGCCGGATCCGCACCGACCTGGGCGAAATCCTCTTCTATCTATATCCCGAGACGCCAAATCACCGTGCCAGCTTCATCAAGCTGGCGGGCCAGCACTACTGGGACTCGCTCACCTTCAACCGGGTCATCAAGAACTTCGTGGCCCAGGGTGGCTGTCCCGACACGCCGGCCGGGTTTGCGGGCTCACCCTACAACCTGGCACCCGAGTTCAACGACAGCCTGCGCCACGTCTATGGCGCGGTCGGGGCCGGGCGTGACGACAACCCCGAGAAGCTCTCCGCCGGCTGCCAGTTCTACATCGTGGCCAACCAGGCGGGCTCAAACGGCTCGACGGCAACTACACGGTCTATGGCCAGGTGTTCAAAGGGATGGACGTCGTCGAGAGAATCGTCTCGGTGCCCAAGGATTCCACCGACACGCCACTCACCCCGATCAGGCTGCACGTCGACGTGGTCGAGATGAGCGGGGATGAGCTCCGTAAGTACGGGGTAGTGGTTCGATAGGTGGAACGGTAGAACGGGAGAACGGGGAACGGGGAACGGGGAGCTGTAGGGGCGGAGCTGCAGCTCCGCCCCTACGTCGTGCCTCCGTCCGCCCGTCCGACCCCGTGCGCCCGTTCTTGCGTGAGCGTGCCGCGGCCTGCAGGTTACGCAAAGTTGTTAGACGCCGCCCCATTCTCCTCAACCTCGGAGTACCCATGCGCCACCGGATCGCTCGTATCGGGGTACTGCAGACAGCTACCATGTTCGGCATTCTCTACGCCATCATGGGACTCCTGTTCTTGCCGTTCTTCTACGCCGTGATGCGCTTCACCCCGATGCCTCCCGAGGCTGGCTTTCCCTTTGGCGGCCGAGCCATCCTGCTCATGCCCGTCCTCTACGGCGTGATGGGCTTTGTCTTTACGGCTTGCGGGGCCCTTATTTACAACGTGGTGGCTGGTTGGATAGGTGGCATCGAAATGGAGCTGACGGTCGTCTCCGACAGTGTCGCCGGAGCATCGTGAGAGTGGCGCAACCAGTGATGAACCTACCCGCCACCAGGGCGCTATCGCGGCTCGTGATTGGGTGCCTTGTGTTCACCGGGTGCCACTCGAATGCCACACAACTGCCCGCGCCAACCGCATTCGTCCGCTCTCCTTACCGGCAGCCGGCGGAGACCCTCGCCCTTTCCTCCCAGGACCAGCAAGCAGTCTACCGCACTGTACTTCGGTTCTATCGCCCATCTCGGGGGCACATCCGCTGGCTCGATCGGACCCTTCTCACAGATGCCCCGGGGCAATCCGCAGCCACCATGGATCGGTCACTCGCACTCCAGCTCATTGCCGAAGTAGACCCCAGCCGGTTTTGTCTCGAAGAGGTACGCTCCACCTGTCCCGGCAGAGTCGGAGGTGTGCTGCGGGTGTCGCAGGTGTACGCGGAGACCTCCGGACAGGCGCGAGTCGTCGTTGACTTCAAGGGTGAGGCCGGCCCGTACGCGCCGGGAACGGCTTACTCCGGCATGGAGGTGTTCGTCCTGGACCGGCATGCGCCCGACTGGCAGATTCGTGCCCACACTCCGGCTGGGTCTTAGTGGGGGCGGAGCTATAGCTCCGCCCCTACCACTATCCCGCCCCCAACCACTATCCACGAATATCTAGCAGGGGCGGAGCTATAGCTCCGCCCCTACAACTATCCCGAATATCTTGTAGGGGCGGAGCTATAGCTCCGCCCCCAGCCACTATCCCGCCCCCAACCACTATCCACGAATATCTGGCAGGGGCGGAGCTATAGCTCCGCCCCTACAACTTGCCGCTATCCACGAATATCTGGCAGGGGCGAAGCTATAGCTCCGCCCCTACAACTTGCCGCTATCCACGAATATCTAGCAGCAGGGGCGGAGCTATAGCTCCGCCCCTACAACTTGCCGTGAGTATTCAGTAGGGCGGAGCTGCAGCTCCGCCCCTACGTCGTGCCCCTGTCCACCCGCTTCAACCTGCTTGTAAGACGCGCCTTACAACCTACTGGTCCGAGAATCAGGACCTACCTATCTATTGTAGGGCGTAGTGTTAGGGACGTCCTCGGCAGCTTCATGCGCGCAACCCCCCTGGCGCCAAGGAGACCAATCGAGGCAGTGTGGCGGGCACCCTCCCGGGCATGGGGTGGTGCGCGCGGCGGTCGCTACGGCATCGAGGAGGCCACCTGCATGCTTGGGCCCAAGAGCAGCGTAACAATTCTTGTCGTCGAGGACGAAGAGCCGCTCCGCCAGATGTGGGCCAAGCTGCTGCTGCGGCTGGGCTACCGCTTGATTCTCACCGGCACGGCCGAGGAAGCCCTGACCGTACTGCGGCACGAACGGGTGTCTTGCCTGCTCCTGGACCTGCATCTCCCCGGGATGGGTGGAATGGCGCTGCTGCCGCAGGCCTTCGAGCTGGATCCCAGTATCGCGGTAATCGTGGTAACCGGGGATCGCGAGGCCTCCACCGCGACGGCGGCGATGCAGGCCGGCTTTGTCGACTGGCTCACCAAGCCGTTCGGTGTCGAGGACCTGGGACCGGCCATCGAACGGGCGCTCGCACATCGTGAGCGGCAGCAGCAGCGGCAGGAGACCGAACAGTGGCTGCGGCAGGAAGTCGCGGAGCGCCGGGCCGCACTCCACTCGGAACGCCAGAATCTGGAGGTGCTCGCGACCGCATCCCTGGAAGTCCTGGTATGCGCGCTCGAGGCCAAGGACCGGTTCATGGCCGGCCACTCGGCGCGGGTGGGGCAGCTTGCGGCCTCGTTGGCGGCCGAACTGGACCGCAGCGACGACGAAATCGAGCTGGTGCGAACCGCTGGCCGCCTGCACGACCTCGGCATGATCACGGTCAGTGATCGCGTGCTCAACCGGAAGGGCGCCCTCACCGAGGCGGAATTCGACCAGATCCGCCAGCATCCCGTGGTCGGAGACCAGCTCCTCCGACAGCATCCGAATCTGGGGGAGGTGGCTCGCATTGTCCGAGGGCACCACGAGCGCTGGGATGGGAAGGGATATCCCGACGGACTTGTCGGCAACGACATTCCCTGGGGCTGCCGTATCCTCGCGGCGGCGGAAGTCTACGACGCCCTGGTGACGGACCGGGTGTATCGGCCCACCCGGATGTCGCCCGAAGAAGCCTGTCGCCAGATGGAAGGCCTCGCGGCGGCGGCCACCGACCCCGAAGTCCACGCGGCACTCGCCACGGTAATTGCCCGCCGCCAGGCCCTCGAGTTCCTCTCGGAGGAAGAGTCGGGGTCGGCCGAGGCCAGGCCGTCCAGGAGCCTGATATGAGCGACCCACATCAAGCTCTGCGCGCCCACTCGGACCCCGTGCTCCCGCGGGAGCCTGGCGATGACAAGTGGTCCCGCAAGATGGTGCTCCCGCCGACCGAAGCTGGACGGCAGGGCGCTGGGGATTCGGCCACGATTTCTGACGGGGGGAGCTGGAGCGGGATTGCGATCGGTGCGGAACTCCGTCAGGCCAAGATCCTGATCGTCGACGACGAGCCGGCCAACCTGCGGCTGCTTACGCGGGCACTCAACCGGGCCGGCTTCTCCGAGTTGCAGTGCATCGCCGATCCGTTCGAAGCGATGGCAACCTTCGAGCGCTTCCGCCCGGACCTCGTTCTGCTCGATCTGCACATGCCCGGCCTCGACGGCATCAGCCTGCTCGAAGAGCTTCGCCGTAAGCTTCCCTCCGAGGCATACCTCCCCATTCTGATCCTCACCGGGGATGCGCGGTCGGAGCCGCGTCGAGCCGCGTTGGCGCAAGGGGCGACTGATTTCGTAGTCAAGCCATTTGACCTGCCGGAAGTGGTGCTCCGCATCCGGAATATGCTGGAGACGCGGGCCCTGCACCTGATGCTGCAGCAGCAGAACGAGCGCCTGGAGGTGAAGGTCCAGGTGCGCACGCGAGATCTGGAAGAGTCGCAACTCGAGGTGCTTGAACGCCTCGCGGTAGCGGCCGAATTCCGGGACGACGACACCGGGCGCCACACCCAGCGGGTGGCGGCGGTCGCCGAGATCCTGGCCCAGGCACTGGGACTCGACCGGGAGCGGGTGGACCTGATCCGGCGGACCGCACCACTGCACGACGTGGGGAAGATCGGCATTCCCGACCAGATCCTGCTCAAGCCGGGGCGCCTGAGTCCGGATGAGTTCGCTGTGATGAAGACCCATTCGAGCATCGGGAGCAAGATCCTGGGTGGCGGGCGTTCCGCGTTGATGCACGTAGCCGAGGTGATCGCGAGGTGCCATCACGAGCGCTGGGACGGGGCCGGATATCCGGCCGGGATCTCGGGTGAGGCTATTCCCGTCGAGGCTCGGGTGCTGGCGGTTGCCGATTTCTTCGACGCCCTCACCCACGCGCGGCCGTACCGCCCGGCGTGGCCGCTGGAGCTGGTCCGGGCCGAGGTACTCGAGCTTCGAGGCCGGCACTTCGACCCAAGAGTGGTAGACGCCTTCTTCGGTCTGGAATGCAGCAAGCGAATATGCGACTAGTGTGGCCGGCGGTTCTTCCGGCGGGAGCGCGCTCGAATGTGCGCCGGTCGCATCAAGCCCGGGGCCGCTGATGGGAACACCGCTTCGCGTCCTTCTGGCCGAGGACTCCGAGAACGACGCCCGCCTCCTGTTGCACGAACTGAGACGCGCAGGGTTTGAGCCCCAGCACGTCCGGGTTGACACGGCAGCGGCCATGTCGGCGGCGCTGGAGTCCCAGAGTTGGGACTTCGTGATCAGCGACTACCACATGCCCACCTTCAGCGGCACCGCTGCGCTGGCGCTGGTTCGCGAACGCGATCGCGAGGTCCCTTTCATCTTCGTGTCTGGAACGATCGGCGAGGACATCGCCGTCGAAGCGATGCGGGCCGGCGCCCAGGACTATGTAATGAAGGGGAGCCTCCGGCGTCTGGGCCCGGCGCTTCACCGAGAACTGGAAGAGGCTCAGACCCGAAAGGATCGTCGCCGGGTCGAGGCGACGGTGGCGGTCCAGCACGCCGTCACCCAGGTGTTGGCGGAGTCCGGGGGGATGGCCGATGCCATCCCCCGACTTCTCGCCACGATCGGCACCAGCCTGCAGTGGGATCTCGGCAGTCTGTGGATGGTGGACCGGGATGCCGGCGTGCTCGACTGCAGGAGTGTGTGGTGGGAATCGCCCACCCCCGAGGCCGCGGAGTTCGACAGCTGCTCACGCAGCCTGCGCCTCAATCGCGGCGATTGCCTTCCGGGCAAGGTGTGGGCGGATGGCGCGCCGCTGTGGATTCCCGATCTGGCGCGCGTCGATTCCCTGATGGAAAAGCGGGCTGACGCAGTGGCCGGAATGCATGGGGCCTGCGCGTTCCCGATCAAGAGCGGGGGCGAGGCCATCGGAGTCTGCGAATTCTTCAGTCAACGGCCGCGTGAGCCCGACTCATACATGTTGGATATGCTGGCCGCCGTGGGGAGCCAGATTGGCCAGTTCGCCGAGCGCAGACGGGCGGAGCATGCGCTCGGAGCCACCCAGGCGCGGCTCCGGCGGGTCCTCGCCTCCAGTACCGCGGTGGTGTACTCGATGAACATCGCCGACGGCGGTTTTACGCCCGGCTGGGTGAGCGAGAATATCTCTCGCCTCCTCGGGTATACGGTGCAGGAGTCGCTCCACCAGTCCTGGTGGCTGGACAACGTCCATCCGGATGATCGCGCCCAGGTGCTCGCGGGCATGTCCGGAGTGTTCGCTCAGGAGAGCCTGTCCCTCGAGTATCGCTTCCGGCACAAGGACGGCACCTACCGGTGGATCCACGACCAGTCGCGGCTGTTCCACGGCTCGGGGGGGACCCCCAGCGAACTGTTCGGCGCCTGGCTCGACGTCACCGAGCGCCGCCGGCTGGAGGATCGTTTTCGCCAGGTCCAGAAGCTGGAAGCGGTGGGGCGGCTGGCCGGTGGCGTCGCGCACGACTTCAACAACCTGCTCACCATCATCGGCGGACACGCCACGTTCCTGGGCGAGGATCTTGAGTCAGGGGACGAGCGGCAGCGCGATGTCCGGGCGATCCAGCAGGCATCCCGGGAGGCGGCCGGTCTCACCCGGCAGTTGCTCGCGTTCAGCCGGCAGCAGGTGTTCGAGATGCGGGTGCTCAATATCAACGAGGCGGTCGCCGAAACCGAGCGCATGCTCCCGCGGCTGATCGGCGAGGATATCGAGCTGGTGACCGTGCTGGATCCCGGGGTGGGACAGATCAAGGCCGACCCGGGCCAGATCGGCCAGGTCATCATGAACCTGGCGGTGAACGCTCGCGACGCCATGCCCGAAGGCGGCAAGCTCACGATCGAGACGACCAACGCCACGATGGATGCCCAGTATGCCCAGGGCCATGCTCCCGCGGCGATGGGGAGCTATGTGGTGCTCGCCATCAGTGACACCGGGATCGGCATGGACGAGGAGACCAAGGCCCGGATCTTCGAGCCGTTCTTTACGACCAAGGAGGCCGGGAAGGGCACCGGCCTCGGGCTCGCGACCGTCTACGGCATCGTCAAACAATCGGGCGGGTTCATCTGGGTGTATTCCGAGCCGGGCCACGGAACCTGCTTCAAGCTCTACCTCCCCCGGGTCGACGAGGCGGTGGATTGGCATGCGACCCGCGGCGAGGTCCTCACCTCGCCGCGCGGCACCGAGACGGTGCTCCTGGTCGAGGATGCGGCCCAGCTGCGCACCCTCTCGCGGAAGATCCTCGAACGCCAGGGTTACCGGGTGATCGAGGCCCCCGACGGGGCAGCGGCGCTGCGCATCGCGGCGGCGGAACCCGGCCCCATCCACCTGGTGCTCACCGATGTCGTCATGCCGGGGCTGGGAGCCCAGCACATGGCCGCGGAGCTGACTCGGCTCAGGCCGACGGTGAAAGTACTGTACTCCTCAGGCTACACCGATGACGCCATCGTACGTCACGGCGTGCTTCAGCCCGGAGTCGCGTATCTGCAGAAACCCTTCACCCCCGAGGTCCTCGCAATCAAGGTGCGCGAAGTGCTGGACGCGCCACCCCCAGATCCCGCATGATTCCTTCGGCACCCCTGGTGCGCCGCAGGCGCCGGATTGGCGGCGGCACGGTCGGCGTTGTGTGCGCGATGCTGGTCGGCGCGAGCCGGGGATACTCCCAGGTACCTGATTCGGTGCCGCCCCCCAGCACACTCAAGCAACTGAGCCTCGAACAGCTCATGGACATCGAGGTCACCTCGGTCTCCAAGCGTCCCGAGAAGCTGTCGGAGACCGCATCGGCCATCCAGGTCATCACCGGAGAGGACATCCGTCGTTCCGGTGCGACCAGCCTGCCGGAGGCGCTGCGGCTGGCGACGAACCTGCAAGTCGCCCAGGTCAACGCCAGCCAGTGGGCCATCAGTGCCCGTGGCTTCACCAATGTGCTCTCCAACAAACTCCTGGTGCTCATCGATGGCCGCACCGTCTACACGCCGCTGTACGCCGGGGTGTTCTGGGACGTGCAGAACCCGCCCTTGGACGACATCGATCGCATTGAGGTGATCAGCGGTCCGGGCGGAGCCCTGTGGGGCGCCAACGCGGTCAACGGCGTGATCAACATCATCACCCGGAGCGCGACCGAGACCCAGGGATTCTCCGGCTCCGGTGGCGGCGGGACCGAGATGCAGGGATTTGGCCACCTGCGGTACGGCGGACGACTGGGGTCCAATCTGCACGGCCGGGTCTACGCCGAGGGGTTCAGCCGCGACAACAGCGAAGAGATCACCGGCAAAGCGGCCCGGGATGCCTGGCACATGGTGCAAGGCGGCTTCCGGCTCGACGGCAATTCGGGGACGAAGAACCTGCTCACCGTGCAGGGCGACATCTACGACGGCAGGCCCGACCCGGATGGTGGTAGCCCCGTCTTGGCGCGCGGCGGCAACGCCATTGGCCGCTTGACCCATACGATCTCGGAGACCTCGAATCTGCAGGTTCAGGTGTACTACGACCGGACCTATCGGGACTTCCGCAACGACTTCACCGAGAAACTGGCCACCTACGATCTCGACTTGCAGCACGGCTTCCGCCTGGGTAAACGCCAGCAGCTCACCTGGGGCCTCGGGGCTCGCCTGATGGATCACAGGACGACCAACCTCGTCGGATTCGCCTTTCTGCCGGAGCACAAGCTGCTGCACCTCTATAGCGGGTTCCTGCAGGACGAAATCGACCTGGTCGAGAACCGCCTCCGACTCACCCTGGGATCGAAGGTCGAACACAACGATTACACCCATTGGGAGATTCAGCCGAGTGCTCGGCTGACCTGGACACCAAGGGAAACGCAGACGTTCTGGGCGGCAGTCTCCCGTGCGGTCAGGACTCCGGCCAGGATCGACCGCGATTTCTTCGTCGATCTGGCTCCGGGAACCCCGTTCATTGTCGGCGACGATTTTCAATCCGAGGAGGTTCTGGCCTACGAGTTGGGCTGGCGGGTGCGGCCGGATGCCCGGGTGTCGGTGTCCCTGGCGACGTTCTACAACGTGTACGACAACATCCGCAGTGTCGAACCCACGCCCGTGACCACAATCCCCGTCACCTTTGAAAATGGGGTGAGGGGGAACAGCTATGGCGCCGAGCTGGCGGCGACCTACCAGGTGAGCGACCGCTGGCGGTTGCGCGGGGGCTACAGCTTTTTCAAGAAGGATCTCGAGACCAAGCCTGGCAGCAACGATCTCAACAGCGCGACGGCGGAGAGCGACGATCCGGAACATCAATTCCTGCTTCAGTCCACCGCCGACCTGACCAGCCGGCTGCAATGGGACTTTGTGTTTCGGGCGGTGGGCGAGTTGCCTGATCCGGAACTCCCCGCGTACGCCGGCCTCGACCTCCGACTGGGCTGGAAGCTGACCCGTCGCCTGGAGCTCTCGGTGGTCGGTCAGAATCTGCTGAAGGCCGAGCACCGCGAGTTCGAGGCTGACTCCCCGCCGCGTGAGGTCGAGCGCGGCATCTACGCCAAGCTCACATGGCACTGATCGACTCCGTGCGTCGTGTCCCCGTCCGAGGACTGCGCCTGCTGCTGACGGCAGCGGCCGGTGTCTGCATTGCCGGTGCGGCCCAGTCCTCGGCCCAATTCGCCCCCGAATACCAGCTCAAGGCGGTCTTCCTCTTCAATTTTGCCCAATTCGTCGAATGGCCCGCCACCGCCTTCGCCGAGCCACAGGCGCCGCTGGTCATCGGAATACTGGGCGAGGATCCCTTCGGCGAATACCTGGACCAGACGGTGCAGGGCGAGAGCGTCAACAATCATCCTCTCGCGGTTCAGCGTTTTCGTAGAGTGGACGAAATCACGACCTGCCACATCCTGTTTGTCAGCCGCAAGGAAGCGGACCGGCTGGAGCAGATCCTGGCCCGGCTCAAGGGCCGTGGGATTCTCACGGTGGGCGACTTTGATGGCTTTGCCGGACGCGGCGGGATGATCCGGTTCGTAACGGACAACAACCGCATCCGGCTGAAGATCAACCTCGACGCCGCCAAGGCCGACGACCTGACGATCAGCTCCAAGTTGCTCCGTCCTGCCGAGATTGTTTCGACCGGGAAGGACTAGGGGATGCGGCTGAAGGACACACCCATCCGGCGGAAGCTGATGACCATGATGCTGGTCACCAGCGGGCTGGTGCTCCTCCTCACGAGCGCGGCGTTTGTGACCTACGAGGTGGTCACCTTTCGGCAGACCGCACTGCGGCAGCTTGCGACCCTCGGTCAGGTCATCGCCGCCAACAGCACGGCCGCCCTGGCCTTCGCGAACCCGGACGACGCCCGGGAAATCCTGTCCGCGCTCAAGGCCGAGCACCACATCGTGGGCGCGACGCTCTATGATGGTCAAGGACAGCCGTTCGCCCGGTATCCCGACACCGCCACGGGCCCATCCCGGCCACCGGAAGCCGATGGGTACCGGGCCGAGCGCGGCCACCTGAGCGGGTACGAGCCAGTCGTTCAAGGCGGCAACCGGCGCCTGGGTACCCTCTACCTCGAAGCGGACCTGGGCGCGCTGACCGACCGGCTGCGGCTGTACGGCGGGATGGCACTGCTGGTAATGGCCGGGTCCTTCCTCGTGGCATACCTCCTGTCCCTCAAGCTGCAACAACAGATTTCGGTGCCGATCCTCGCCTTGGCGGGCACCGCGCGCGCGGTCTCTGACCGGCGCGACTATTCGGTCCGCGCTCCCAAACTCGGCGGCGATGAACTGGGGTCACTCACCGATGCCCTGAATCAGATGCTGGACCAGATCCAGCAGCAGAATCAGACGCTCAGTCAGAGCGAAGCACGGGTGCGGGCCGTGCTGAATTCGGCCCTCTCGGCCGTGGTGGTTACCGACGCCCGTGGCATCATCACCGACTGGAACACGCGAGCCCAGACCATGTTCGGCCTGCCGCTCGCGGACGCGCTCGGACGGCGGCTGGACGAAGCCATCCTCCCGCCGAGTCAGCGGCAGGGGCACCAACTGGCGCTGGAGCGCTCCCTGGCGGCCTCCGAAGCCGGCACGCTGCAACCCACCGTCGAACTCACCGCCTGGCGCAGCGACCGCCAGGAATTCCCGGTCGAGCTTTCGGTGAGTCCCCTCGGGACCGGCAATGAAGTGACCTTCTGCAACTTTGTCACCGACATCACTGAGCGCAAACATGCGGAGCAGAAGCTGCGTGCCCAGATGGCGCGCCACGATCTCCTCAACCGGATCACCCGCGGCATCGGAGAGCGGCAGGACCTCGCGAGCATTTTCCAGGTGGTCATCCACAATCTCGAGGAGAACCTGCCGATCGACTTCGGCTGCGTGTGCCTGCACGATCCGGAACGGGAGGTACTGACGGTCGCGGGGGTCGGAGATGCAAGCAGGGAACTGGCGGCCCGGTTGCAGCTGGCCGATCAGACGGAAATCTCGATCGGGAGGAACGGGCTGGCGCGCTGCGTCCAGGGTCACCTGGTCTATGAGTCGGACACCCAAGCGGCGGCCTCGGCCTTCTCCCAGCAGCTCGCAGGAGGCGGTCTCCGGGCCCTGGTCGTCGCGCCGCTGTTGCTGGAGAGTCAGGTCTTCGGGGTGCTGATCGCCGCCCGGCGAGCGCCGCACAGCTTCAACAGTCCGGACTGCGAGTTTCTGCGTCAGCTCGGCGAACACGTCGCGCTGGCGGCCCATCAGGCCAGCGTGCACACCGCCCTGCAGAAGGCCTACGATGAGCTGAGGCAGAGTCAGCAGACGGTGTTGCAGCAGGAACGGCTGCGGGCATTGGGGCAGATGGCCAGCGGCATCGCGCACGACATCAACAACGCGATCTCACCGGTCGCGCTGTACACCGAATCGCTGCTGGAATACGAGCCTGATCTGAGCCCCCGGGCCCGCGAGTATCTCGAGACCATCGACCGGGCCATCGATGACGTCGCCGCTACGGTCGCACGGATGCGCGAGTTCTACCGGGCACGGGAGCCGGAGCTGCAGCTCACCCCGGTGAATCTCAACACCATGGTACGCCAGGTCCTGGATCTCACGCGGGCCCGCTGGACCGACATGCCTCAGCAACGCGGCGCGGTAATCGAACTGGTGACCGATCTGCCGCCGCATCTGCCCCCGGCGATGGGGGCCGAGGGCGAGATCCGGGAGGCGCTGACCAACCTCATCTTCAACGCCGCGGATGCCATGACCGAAGGCGGAACACTGACCTTGCGGACTGGCGTCACGGCCCCCGACGGCGCGCCCGGCGAAGGGCCCTTGGCGACCACGGTGTTCGTCTCCGTGGGTGACACGGGTGTCGGCATGGACCCGGAAACCCGGCGCCGGTGCCTCGAGCCATTCTACACGACCAAGGGGGAGCGGGGCACCGGGCTCGGGCTGGCGATGGTGTACGGGATGGTTCAACGCCACAGCGGTGATATTGCGATTGTTAGCGAGCCCGGGCAGGGAACGACCATTCGGTTGACATTCATGGCTCCCACGGCCGCGGTCGACGAGGGCCCGGTCCTGCCGCCGGTCATGGCAGTCGCGCGGATGCGCATCCTGATCGTGGATGACGATCCCATGGTGCTCAAGTCCCTGCGGGACACCCTGGAGCGCGACGGCCACGTCGTCGTCGCGGCAAATGGTGGTCAGGAGGGGATCAGTGCCTTCCACGCCGCCCACCCCAGTCCCACGCCGTTCGGCGTGGTCATCACGGACCTCGGTATGCCGCATGTCGATGGTCGCCAGGTCGCCAACGCGATCAAGCAGACCTCCCCCACCACTCCCGTGATTCTGCTGACCGGCTGGGGCCAACGGCTGACGGCGGAGGGGGACATTCCTGCGAACGTGGACTACCTGCTGAGCAAACCGCCGAAGGTGCGGCAATTGCGTGAGGCGCTTGCTCAATGCCCGCAGCCGTATCAGGCCTGATGACCGCCCGCGCCCCAGAGGCCGAAACCTTCCCGGCCGAATCGGCTCCCGGCAGCATTCTGGTGGTGGATGACGAAGCCGCCCAGTTGAAGGCGCTGTGCAATACCCTGACAGATCAGGGATATCGCACCGTGGGCTTCGGGTCTCCAGGGCGTGCGCTCGCGGCTCTGAAGGAGCAGCGTTTTGACCTCCTGCTGACCGATCTGCGAATGCCGGAAATGGATGGCCTGAGTCTGTTGCGCGTGGCTCAGCGGCTTGACGAAGACCTCGTCGGTGTAGTGATGACCGGGCACGGGAGCATCGATTCGGCTGTCGATGCGATGAAGGCCGGCGCGCTCGACTACATCCTCAAGCCATTCAAGGTGAGCGTTATCCTCCCGGTCCTCTCGCGGGCCCTGGCGGTTCGCCGGCTTCGGCTGGAGAACGCTGCGCTGAGCCGCAGTCTCCATGCCCGTACCGCAGAATTGGAGGCCGTAAACCGAGAACTGGAGGCCTTCTCGCACTCCGTCGCGCACGACCTCAGGGCGCCGCTCCGATCCATCGACGGCTTCGGCCGGATCCTGCTCGACGAGCATCATGCTCAGCTGCCTCCGGAAGCCCAGGAACTTCTCAAGACCATGACTGCCAGCGCCGCCCAGATGGGTGAACTCATCGCGGCGCTGCTACGCTTCTCGCAATTGGGCCGACACACCCTGGTCAAGGCCCAGGTCGACGTGGAGGCCCTGGTGCGTCAGGTGCTGGAAGACCTGCACGCCGGTGCACCGGATCGCTCGATCGCGATCGAAGTTGGCGACCTGCCGGGCTGCGTCGGCGATCCCGCATTGCTCAAGCAGGTGTTCATCAACCTGCTTTCGAACGCGTACAAGTTCACCCGCCGCCGGGAGCATGCGAGGATCGAGGTGGGGTGGAAGGATCAGAGCGGGCAACCGATCTACTACGTGCGGGACAACGGCGCGGGCTTCGACATTCAGTTCGTGAAACGGTTGTTCGGAGTGTTCCAGCGCATGCATCGCGCCGAAGAGTTCGAGGGGACCGGTATCGGCCTCTCGATCGTACAGCGGATCATTCACCGTCACGGGGGCAGCATTTGGGCGGAGGCAGCGGTTGACGAGGGCGCGACCTTCTACTTCACCCTCGCGGGCGCTGGATTGGGGGATTAGGGGATTGGGAAGGTGGGAACGGTGGAACGGTGGAACGGGAGAACGGGAGGCCCACCCCCGTTCCCCCGATCCCCCGTTCCCCCGATCCCCCGTTCCCCGATCACCCGTTCCCCCGTTCTCCCGTTCTCCCGTTCTCCCGTTCCCCGTTCTCCCGTTCCCCCGTTCTCCCGTTCTCCCGTTCCCCCGTTCTCCCGTTCCCCCGATCCCCCGATCCCCGTCCCCGTTCCCCCGTTCCCCGTTCTCCCGTTCCCCCGTTCTCCCGTTCCCCCGTATCTCCCGTCTCCCGTTCCCGTTCTCCCGTTCCCCCGTTCCCCCGTTCCCCCGTTCTCCCGTTCCCCCGTTCCCCCGTTCTCCCGTTCCCCCGTTCCGTCCCGTTCCCCCGTTCCCCCGTTCCCCGTTCGTTCCCGTTCCCGATCCCCGTCCCCGTTCTCCCGTTCTCCCGTTCTCCCGTTCCCCCGTTCTCCCGTTCTACCGTCCACAATCCCCAATCCCCTCTGCTTTCCTATCGGTCCACGCCCCGCTATAGTTTGAGGTAACCCTCCCCCGGGTTCTGGCGGTCGCAATGAGCGGCGCCGTCGAGGTTCATGAACCGTCACAGCACAACCACTAGTTCCGCATCCCCTGGTCAGGTACCCGACCTGGCAGGGGAGCTCTCCCCGCGCTCACCGAGCGTGACTCCACCCTTCTCGATGCACTCGAAGAGGGGATTGCCGTTTTCGACCGAAACGGCCGACTCACTTCCTTCAATGCCACGCTCCCTGTCCTTCTCGGCCTGACCCCGGCTGAACTGAGGTCACAGCCTCCGCTGGGGCTCCGATCCTTGGGTATGCGCGACGACGGGACACCCTTCTCCGAAGGGGGTGACCCGGTTCAGGCCGTCGCCCAGTCTGGCCTGACACTTTCCCGGATCCTGATGCGCATTCGGCTGCCGAATCGGCCGGAGCGCTGGCTCTCCGTGAACTGCCGGGCGCTCAATCCCAGATTGGGCAACGGCCCGTGGCCCGTGGTTGCGTCGTTCAGCGATGTCACCGAGTCGCAACTGTCGCTGGAGACGCGGTCTGCGATCCTGGATAGCCTGCCAGGCCAGGTGGCCTTGCTAGGCCAGGACGGCACGGTGCTCGCCGTCAACGAAGCCTGGAAGCGGTTCGCCGCGACCAATCAGTGGACGTTCCCGCCCGAGAGTGCCGGTCTCAACTACCTCTCGGTCTGCGATAGGGCGACCGGCCCGGGGGCGGCGGACGCGCGCACTGCCGCCCGAGGTATCCGCGAGGTTCTGGCAGGCAAGTCTGAGCGCTTCGAATTCCGCTACGCCTGTTACTCGGAAGCCGAGCAACGCTGGTTCCGGATGATCGTGACCCCCTTGCCCGAGCGACTCGGCTCCGGTGTGGTCGTCATGCACTTCGATCTCACTCCCGGAGTGCTCGCGGAGCAGGCGTTATCCGAGAGTGAGACCCGCTACCGGCTGCTGTCGCGTGCCACGAGCGAAGTCATCTACGAGCGCCACATCCTGGAGGACCGCTGGATCTGGAACGAAGGGCTCGGCCGGGTCCTCGGCTATCAGTATCCGGATCCCACCGGTACCTGGTGGTCCGACCGGATCCATCCGGACGACCGCGAGCGCATTGTTGCCAGCGTGGAGGCGGCCCTCAACGGATTCATCGAGGTCTGGACCGAGGTCTATCGTTTCCGCCGCGCCGATGAGTCGTACTGCTTCGTCGCCGATCGCGGCTACATCGTGCGGGGCGAGCGCGGGCAGGCTGTCCGCATGATCGGAGCGATTTCCGATATCACCCTGCGGAAACAGGCGGAAAACCAGGTCCAGCGCAGCGAGGCGGCGCTTGCCGCGGCCCAGAAAGTGGCCCGAGTCGGGAGCTGGGAACTGGATCTGGAGAATGGATTCGCGGAATGGTCGGCCGAGATGTATCGCATTCTGGGTCTGGAACAGCGAACCGGACCGGTCCCGGCGAGCCTGCTGCTGGAGCTGGTTCACCCCGAGGATCGCGCCCAGCTCACCGCCAGGCTTCACGATGCACTGCAGTCCGGCATCTCCTTCGATCTCGATATCCGGATCATCCGGCCCGATGGCGCGCTGCGTTACCTGCACGCGCGTACCCAGGTCGCCGGGAATTCCGTGGGAGGACCGGAATACGCCATCGGCGCCATTCAGGATGTTACCGAACAGCGCGAAGCCGAACGGAAGCTGATGCAGCGGGAGCATCGCCTCCGGCTTCTCAACAGCATCGCCACTGGCATCCGGGCCCCCGACACTGTGGCCCAGGTGATCGCCCACGTGGTGCGCCAGCTGCATGAATACTTCCCGGACTGCCGCGCGAGTTACTCGAACATCGACGCCGACCTCCACGTGCGGGTCATCGTGTGTGCCCATCCACCGAACATGTCGGATGTGACCGGTGTCGAGGCTGATGTTCCCCGAGGTACCCGATATCTCGAGGCCCTGCGCAAACGCGGCCCGATGGTGCTGGCCAATCCCGATAGCCATCCGGAGGTGGCACCGCTCCGCGACGGCAAGCGGCTCGGATCGGCAACGGCGCTGGTGATGCCGCTGTTGCTTTCGGGCGAGCCGATCGGAATACTCAGTCTTTCGAGCTCCGAGGAGCGGATCTGGGGAGACCATGAGAAGGATGTCCTCCGGGAAGTCGGCGACTACCTGCTGGTGGCGATCGCCGAGGCGCGCGCCCGGGAGGAGCGCGAAACGGCGGTCGAGGAGTTGGAACTTTCCCGTGCCCAACTCCGGGATTTTGCCCGCCAGCTTCAGGGCGCCCGGGAGAAGGAGCGCACCCGTATCGCGCGGGAAATCCACGATGTGCTCGGTCAGTCGCTCACCGCCCTGCACATGGAAACCGGACTCCTCGTGCAACACCGGCTCGCCGGCCGGGTCGAGGGTCAGAAGCTGCTCTCCCTGATCGCCGAGACGATCGAATCGGTCCAGCGGCTGGCGGCGGATCTCCGGCCCTCGCTGCTCGATGACCTGGACTTGACCGCGGCAATCTCCTGGGAGGTGGGGGAATGGCAGTCGCGGAGTGGCATCGCCTGCGACTGCCAATTGCCGGACGCCCCGACGGCGCTCACCTCCGAACAATCGACGGCCATCTTTCGGGTCATGCAGGAAGCGCTGACGAACGTCGCGCGCCATTCCGGGGCCAAGAGAGTCCGGATAGAACTGGAGGTTACTCCGGAGCGCGCCCGGCTCGACGTCATCGACAACGGGTCGGGCATGCCTGCCAAGGTACTTTCCGACCCCGGTGCCCTGGGTCTCGTGGGAATGCGGGAACGCGCGCTTGCCCTCGGCGGCCGGGTGGAAATACGCAGCGAGACCGGGAAAGGAACCCAGCTGTCCCTGCTGGTCCCACTCGCCCCAGCCATCCAGCCCTCGGTGTCCCTGTGATCAGGGTATTCCTGGCCGACGACCACTCCCTCGTCCGCGAGGGGCTCCTGCGTATCGTCCGAGACGAGGCGATGCTCCAGGTCGTCGGGGAGGCGGCCGATGGTTTCAGCCTTCTCGAGGCACTAACCACCACACCGGTAGATGTCCTCCTGCTCGACATCTCCATGCCGGGTCCCGGATTCCTCGAACTGATGTCGCGCATCCGGAAGCGACACCCCGATATCAAGGTCCTGGTGGTCAGTATGCACCCCGAGGCCCACTATGCCGAACGGGCCCTTCAGGCCGGGGCCCAAGGCTACGTGAGCAAGCGGCAGTCGGTGGACGAACTCTCCCGGGCGATCGTCCGGGTGCACGGCGGGGGCACCTACCTCAGCGCCAGCACTGTTCGTTCCTCTGTCGGCGCGCGGACCTCCACGGAGGAGGGGTCTGTCGTCCAGCAGCTATCCGGCCGAGAGTTCG
Source organism: uncultured Gemmatimonadales bacterium (assembly GCA_963748035.1). Lineage (GTDB taxonomy): Bacteria > Gemmatimonadota > Gemmatimonadetes > Gemmatimonadales > GWC2-71-9 > JADJOM01. Next base: position 398,678 of record CAVVHO010000001.1, read on the forward strand.
AGATTCTCGTTTCGCTCGCCCAGGGCAAGGGGATCACCCAGATCGCGGGCAGCCTCTCTATCAGCCCCAAGACCGTCAGCACCTATCGCCTGCGAGTACTTCAGAAGCTCGGTCTGGAGACCAATGCCGACCTGGTGAGGTTCGCCGTCGACAATCAACTGGTTACCTGAGCGCCGTGCTTCGGGGATCCCTGCTTTGCGCGCACAGCGGGTAGTCAGCCGTGTCCTACCTTGCTTCAGTCCCCAACAATCCAAGACTTGTGCAATTCGCGGTGCGCGTAGGGCCGCCGCTGAATCGGTCCCCCGCCGGGGCCCTATCACAGGGGTTACTTGTGCCAAGCGGTTTCGTGGCCAGCCGTCCACAGTGGAGCGCGTCGTTCCTACACTCCGGTGGAGTTAGCGAGCAATTCGCCCCCTATTTGTAGGACAACGCTGGTGTACAGCGTTCCTTCCGTCTGATTCCATGACGCCAGGATGAATCTCGCCGCGCAAGACATTAGCGGCCCCGGATCGTCAAAGATCTAGTCGGTTGCTCACCCGTAAGTTGGCACGTCAATTGATCTTATGTCAGCTGTTCGTAATCTGACAGCTAACGGGCAGCTAGGGGGCAACGTGGGGAAGTTCGGGAAGGGCCAGCTGGGATGGGCGAGTTCCGGCCTAGGGTGGGTAATTCGAGTGGCGGCGATCGCTTTCCTTATAGCGGGTGTCACCGCCATCCCTGCAGTGGGCCAGGCAAGGGCCGCCGTGCAGGTCAGCGCCCAGGTCATGCCCCTTGATACGATCCAGGTCGCCGCTGCTCGGCACCTCGCCGCCGGTGATGAGCGCTGGCAGCCGGTGCGCGGATCGACGGTGGCAGACGTTCGCTTTGAGTACGTCTCCGATCTACCAGCCGATACCAGCCCGACCCGGCGGAGCCGCAGAGTCGTGGTGAGTTACGTCAGCAACTGAACTTTTTGGGACGGTAGAACGGTAGAACGGTAGAACGGGTGAACGGGGGAACGGGGGGGCCTCCCGTTCTCCCGTTCTCCCGTTCCACCGTTCCACCTTCTCCCGGTCTAGTCCAGCGCCTCAAACAACCGCGCGTTCAGATCGAATGCGGCCAGCGACTCTGCCACCACTTGGTCCTGTTGGGCCTGGTCAAACGGCAAGGCGTCGAGCGCCGCGCGGTACCCCTGTTTGAAGCCATCAGGATCGGGAATCTCCGGAAATTCATAGAACGCCGTGGCCGACGGGCCATCCGGTCCGAGCTGCTCCTGGATCAGCCGCTTGAGAATCTGGCCGCCGGAGAGGTCCCCCAGATAGCGAGTATAGCTGTGGGCGACGAGAAGCCACGGCGCCTTGTCCGCGGCCTCAATGCGCCCGGCGTATTCGGCCGCCGGCGAAACCCGCCGCACCGTCGTCCTCCACTCCGGCCCAGCCAGCGCGACCAGATCCCGCTCCAGGGAGGGGACCCGGAACAGGGCCTCGTGGTGAATCGGCTGCACCAACGGGTGCCGCCCGTGGCGCCTGAGACCGGCCTCCAACGCGATGTACACCGGGTGCAGATTCGCCAGCAGGGCGATGTACGCGCTCCGCTCCATCTTGCGGGTAACGAGCGCGCGCATGATCCCGCTGCGCTCTGCTCGGGTGTGAGCCTGCTTCGTCTCTTGGCGCAGACGCGTCGAGAGCGGTTCGGTCATCTGGGATCCGGTGTCAATTGAAGGGACGAGCTTAGAGACCTTCTCAAGTTGAGGCAAGGGTCGGGGTAGGACGGAAGGATGGAAGGATGGAGAGACGGAAGGACGGAAGGATGGAAGGGTGGAAGGGTGGAAGGGTGGAAGGGTGGAAGGAGGGAAGGGTAGAAGGGTGGAAGGCAGCCACCTCATCCCGAGCGCAGCGAGGGATCTACTCAAACTGGCAGGGAGGACAGGGACTAGCGTCCAGCACGGCTGAGTAGATCCCTCGTCGCTGCGCTCCTCGGGATGAGGATCCTTCCGTCCTTCCATCTTTCCGTCCTTCCACCCTTCCACCCTTCCATCCTTCCATCCTTCCGTCTTTCCATCCTTCTACCCGACAATCTCAAGGTCACCCGGTGCGACCACGATGTCGCCATGCCCGGCGATGTCCACGGTGATTCGATCAGAGAGCGGATCGCTGGGCTTCCGCTTGATCCGGCTCACCTCGACAATGATGCCCGTTTTTCCTTTTACCCTCGGTACCCCGGAGGAGAGGATCCGAACCTGACTACCTGGAATGCACTGATCGATGTGGGCCATGGGGCGGCTCCGGGCTCGGGTGGGCTGAGATGGAAGTCGAATCACTGTCCTGCCGTCTCGATATGTCATACCTGAGCAAGAGCGATGCAAGAGGGGGGAGCCCGCCCGTTTGACTTCATCCCGACAAGCTGTTCTCTTGCTTCAGCCGGGCGACGACCCCTGTCCGCTCGGTCCAAGGTGCCGCACGTGGCCAAACCAGCCGCGCCTATTCCGCCGGAACAATCCGCCCGCCCGCGAGTCCTGGTTGTCGATGACGACCAAGGCATTCGCTCCATGCTGCACAACCTGCTGAGTCGGGAAGGCTACGAGGTCACCACCGCCGGGAGCGGTGAGGAAGGTCTCAAGGCCCTGGGTCACGACCTGTTCGACCTGGTGCTTCTCGATCTTGAGCTGCCGGGGATGGGCGGAATCGAGGTGCTCGGTTTGGCGCCCGGTCTCCAGCCGGACGCGCAGTTCATCATTCTCACCGGATGGAGCTCGGTCGAGACCGCGGTCGAAGCCATCAAGCTCGGCGCTTTCGATTATATCGCCAAACCACCCAATCTCGCGGAGCTCAAGCTGACGTTGGGGCGAGCCCTCACCGACCGGGATCGCCGCCGGGAGCTCGCTCGCCTGCGCCAGAAGCTGAAGGAAGACCCGGGCCCCACACTGATCGGGGACTCCGCGGTCATGCAACGGCTCAGAGCGGAAATCGCCCGGGTTGCCCCGACCAGAGCGACCGTGCTCGTCTCTGGTGACACCGGTACCGGCAAGGAACTCGTTGCGCAGACGATTCATAGCCTCTCGGATCGCGCCGGCAAACCGTTCGTTGCGGTGAACTGCTCGGCCCTGCCCGAGGGGTTGGTCGAATCGGAGCTGTTCGGGCACCTCCGCGGCAGTTTCACCGGTGCGGTCGCCAACCGTCGGGGATTGTTCGAAGAAGCCGCGGATGGCACCCTGTTCCTCGACGAGGTTGGTACACTCTCGTTGGCGGTCCAGGTCAAACTGCTGCGGGTGCTTCAGGAGCGGCGCATTCAGCGGGTGGGCGGAGGCCAGTCGGTGACGGTGTCGTTCCGGCTGGTCGCGGCGACCAATGTAGATCTCGCCGTCGAAGTCGCCGAGGGGCGGTTCCGCGAAGATCTGTATTTCCGCCTGAATGTCGTGCCTATCCGGGTGCCACCGCTCCGGGATCGCGGCGACGACATCCTGCTCCTGGCTGGCTACTTCCGCAGTCGCTACGCGGAAGAGTATGGCCTCACGCAGCAGGAGTTCTCACCCGCCCTCGTGCGACGCCTCCTCGAATACGACTGGCCCGGCAATGTCCGGCAACTGGAGAATTTCATTCACCGCGCCGTGGTCATGCACGCCGAATCCAAGGCCATACCGGCCATCCCCCTGGGTGACACCGTAGCTCAATCCCCCGAACTGGACCTGCTCACCCGCGCAGCCGAAACAGGTTGGGATCTCGCATCCGTGGAACGGGAGTACCTCCTCCTTGTGCTGGAGCGTCAACACGGTCACCTCGGTCGGACGGCAGAAGCCCTCGGCATTGATCGTCGGACGCTGTACCGGAAGCTGCAGGAATACAGCAAGGCCGGGCACTTGGCCGCTTTGCCGTCGAAGGACTAGATCTTCCTGCTGATCTCAGCAATTCCGCCCCGGGGCTGGGACTAATCGCCCCATAGTCGCTTTCGGCTGAATCCACTCGCCGCCGTAACCCCTTCAAAGACAAGCATCTACAGCTCCGTTCCCCGAGGCCGCTCTTGGCACGGGACCCGCTTTCCATAGCCCCCAATCGACCAGCAGTACTGGTCGAGATGAGCCGAAGCAGTGGACCGGAATTACGCCTCCGTCAGGAGCAACCGATGAACACCGAAGAACAGGAGCTGTGGCGTCGCTACCGGCAGGAGTTTGATGAGGACGCGCGCGACGGCTTGGTCCGGTACCACATGCCATTCGTCTACTACCTCGCGGGCCAGATGAGACGTCGCACCGGGAGGCGGGTAGAAATCGACGACCTCGTCAGCGCCGGGGCGCTTGGGCTGCTGCACGCCGTGGAACGATTCGATCCCTCCCGGGGCTTCGTCTTCAGCACCTTTGCCACCCGCCGGATTCGGGGAGCCATGCTCGACGAGGTCCGACGCACCTCCCTGGTGAAGCGCGGCGGGTCGTTGAAGGCCAGAAGGATCGGCGAGGCGCGGACACGGGTCGAGAATCGGCTTGGCCGCGCGGCGCGGGAGCGGGAGATCGTCACGGAGCTCGGCGTCGATGCCGGCGAGTTCCGGAGTTGGGAGCGTGATGCCCTTCGGCTGGAAGTCCCGCTCCACAATGACCTCGTCGACTCGGCGTACGTCCCCGGGGATATGGAGCCGGATCGGGTCGTTTGGCTCACGGAAGCCATTCGCGAGCTCCCGGCGACGGAACAGAAAGTCATCGCCCTCAGCTACTACGAAGGGCTCGCCGGCAGGGCGATCGCGGGCAACATCGGCGTGACGGAATCGAGAGTATCGCAGATCAAGAAGCGCGCGGTGGAGCGCCTGCGGGAGATGTACATGAACTAGGACGGAAGGACGGAAGGGCGGAAAGATAGAAAGGCGGACGGGCGGTCGGGGCGGACGTCCTTCCGTCTTTCCGTCTTTCCATTTTTCCGTCTTTCCGTCTTTCCATCTTTCCATCCTTCGATCCTTCCATCCTTCCGTCCTTCCATCCTTCCACCCTTCCATCCTTCCACCCTTCCGTCTTTCCGTCCTTCCGTCTTTCCTGACGCGTGACAAACACGTGACACCGGCAGCGGCCAGATGTTGCCCGCGACGCCCATCCTCCTCCGTCGCAATGCCCGCGCTGGAATTTCACACCCTCCCTGAAGGAGTTGGCGCCATGCCCATTTGGTCGGTGACCGCCACCCGCCTTGCATACGTCGCAGCACTCACGCTGGCGACGGCCTGTGCGGACGACAACCTGCAATCAGTTGGAGACACTACCGACGGTCTCGTGGAAACCGGGATGACCTTCCACGAGTCGCTCCACAGCGACGGCCTGCCGTTCGAACCGCTGGCCTCATCGGCTACCTGTGTCGTGGGAGGATCGCTGGAACAGGTGGTCCTTCCGGCGGGATTCGCGGCTGTTCCCGTCGCCAGAGAAGGCCCAGGGTTCCCCGATCTTTCGGACATGAACACGGTCAACGAGACTGGGCGAAGGGTGGGGCGGTTCCTCTATCGCACGCATGAGCTCACCGCCAACGGGGGCGTGTCGGTCACGGATCTCATGACCGGTGAAACCAGGTTGCTGGCGCAGCGGGCCGACTTCGAGCGGTTCGACGGAATCGCCTGGACGCCTTGGGGGACAATCATTGCCAGCGAAGAGGCAAGCCCTTCGGTCCTGAAGGACCCCGAGTATCCCAACGCGGTGGGCGGGCACGTCTACGAGTTTGATCCTGAGACCGGCGCGGTCAGGACGCTGGCCGCGGTCGGCGCTCGGGCGCACGAAGGCAACCGGTTCGATCGGGCAGGAAACCTGTACGGCATTTCCGAACGGACCCCCGGCTACATCTACCGCTTCGTCCCCGATCAGTGGGGCGATCTCACCAGCGGCGACCTCTACGTACTGAAGCTTGTCGAGGATCTCGGGGACCGAACCGGGTGGGCCGAATGGGTGAAGCTGGACCGCGACTCGGTCAAGGTAAACTCGGATGCCGCCGCAGATGCCATAGGCGCCGTTGGGTACGGCCGACCGGAGGACATCGAAATAGGCACTAGCACGGGGACGGACCGCCGGGGCGACCATATCCTCTACGCGGCAATCACGAGTGAGAACCGCGTCCTCGCGATCGACCTCAAGGCGGGGCGGCACACGCCGGGGCACTTGGGTCAGGTCTTCATCTCCGACTACGTCCGAGCGGGCGTGAACGCCCCTGCGGACTTCACTTTCCCGGATAACCTCGCGCTCGACAAGGCGGGCAATCTCTACATCACCGAGGACCCGGGTGGGAACGCCGCCGGTGGCAAGACGCTCGGCGATGATGTGTGGGCCGCGCCGTTCAATCCCGAGTCTGCCACGCAGTCAAAGCCGGCCGAGCGCTTCCTCTCAATAACGGATTGTGAGGCCGAGCCGACGGGGATCTACTTCAGCCCAAGCGGGCGGACCCTGTTCGTGAACATCCAGCACCGCGGCGGCGCCGACCCGCGCGACGTGGCTCTGGGTATCAAGCGGCTGTCGTCGATCGATTTCTTGAGGGCGGCGAAGTAGGCGGACGGAAGGATGGAAGGGATGGAAGGATGGAAGGTGGGAAGGTGGGAAGGACGGAAGGTGCCCGCCTCCTCCACTCTGTCCGTCTTTCCGTCCTTCCCTCCTTCCGTCCTTCCGACCTTCCCTCCTTCCATCCGTCCGCTTGTCCGCCCATCCGCTTGTCCGCCATCTTACGCGCATGAACTCCCCCGATCCTCCCGACTCTCCCGAATCCCTCGCCCTCTTTACCCACCTCGCCGAAGGGTTCTTTCCCACTTTCGCGCCGCGGCCCACGGGACCGCCGCAATCGCCGGCGATGGCCGCGGCGGTAGAGCGTTGTTGCGCGGCATGCGCCAGGGAGGAGCGGTCGGCACTGCTCGCGCAGCCCCCGATCGAACGGTCGCCCGCAAGTGTCCGCGCCCCCTCCCGATCCGCGGCAGGGTTTCCGGCGATCGCGAACACCTTCCGGGTCGCGCTGCCGCAGATGGGCGTGCGCGACACCTTTCGGACGTTTCTCTCCGTGAATCAGAAGACCGGCTTCGACTGCCAGTCCTGCGCGTGGCCCGCACCGGATGGGGACCGCCACCGATTCGAGTTCTGCGAGAATGGCGTGAAGGCGATGACGTCCGAGGGAACTCATCGCCGAATCGGGTCCGAGTTCTTCCGCCAGTGGACCATTGATGCATTGGCGGCCCAGTCCGATGCATGGCTCGAGTCACAGGGCAGGCTCACCCAGCCGCTGGTGCGGCGCGAAGGGAGCGAACGCTACGAGCCGATTGGGTGGGAGGACGCGTTCGAGCTGATCGGCCGTGAGCTCAACTCGCTGCTCTCTCCCGATGGCGCGGCATTCTATACCTCGGGGCGTGCCAGCAACGAGGCTGCGTTCCTCTATCAGCTCTTCGCCCGGCAGTTCGGCACCAACAACCTGCCCGACTGCTCCAACATGTGTCACGAGTCCTCCGGCACTGCCCTGACGGCGAGCCTGGGGATCGGAAAGGGAACGGTGACGCTCGAGGACTTTGAGCACACCGACCTGATCATCCTCATCGGGCAGAATCCGGGCACCAACCACCCGCGGATGCTGACTTCGCTCGAGCACGCCAAGAAGCGCGGCGCCCGTATCATCGCGATCAACCCGCTGGCCGAACCTGGCCTGCTCCGCTTCACCGATCCAAACCCGGAGGAGTATCCCACCCCGCTGCACTTCGCCGCGCACATCCTCGGCTCGGGCCGACCGCTCGCCGACCTGCACCTTCCGGTGCGAATCAACGGGGATATCGCCCTCCTCAAGGGGCTCATGAAGGTGCTGCTCGCGGAAGAAGCCGCGGGTCACCGAGTGCTGGACCATGACTTCATTCGCGACCTGACTGGTGGCTTCGCGGAGCTCCAGGCCGATATCGACTCGACGTCGTGGGACGCGATCGAGGCCGGCTCGGGTCTCTCACGCGCAGAGATCGAACCCGCGGGACGAATGATCGCGGGCGCCAAGCGCATGATGTGCTGCTGGGCGATGGGTCTCACGCAGCACCGGGATGCGGTCGCCACCATTCGCACCCTGGTCAACCTCCTCCTTCTGGGCGGCCATATCGGCCGTCCCGGCGCTGGCACCTGCTGCGTGCGAGGCCATTCCAACGTGCAGGGCGACCGGACCATGGGCATCTGGGAGCGCCCCCACGCAGGGTTTCTGACCATGCTGGGGCGAGAATTCGCCTTCGAACCGCCGCGGCGATTCGGCCACGATGTGGTGGACACCATCACCGCGATGCACGAAGGCGAGGTGGAAGTCCTGGTTGGGCTGGGGGGCAATCTTCTGGCTGCCGCACCGGACACCATCGTTACCGCCGGGGCGCTGCGGAACTGCCGGCTCACCGTCCAGATCGCGACCAAGCTCAACCGCGGCCACCTGGTCACCGGTCGTGCCGCGCTCCTGTTGCCATGCTTGGGACGGTCGGAGCGTGATCCTGCCGGAGTGCTGACGGTGGAGGACTCGATGGGGATCGTGAATCCCTCGCGTGGAGTATTGGAGCCGGCGGCCGCAACGCTCAAGAGCGAGGTGGCGATCATCGCCGGCATGGCGAAGGCGACGCTGGGCCAGCGCTCCAAAGTCGATTGGGAGGGACTGGCCGGGGACTACGGCAGGATCCGCGAACATATCAGCCGCGTCATCCCCGGGTTTGAGGACTTCAATACCCGCCTCGCCGGAGGCCCGTTCTACCTGCCCAACCCCGCTCGGCAACGGAAATTCCTGACGCCGACCGGGCGGGCAGAATTCCACGTCGCGCCCATCTCCCGGCACGATCTGGCGTCCGACCAGTTCATCATGATGACCATCCGGAGCCACGACCAGTTCAATACCACGGTCTACGGGCTCGACGACCGCTATCGCGGTATCCACGGCGGGCGGCGGGTACTGTTCATTAATCCCGAGGACGCGGCGGCGCGGGGCTGGAAGGCGGGTATGCGAGTGGACATAACCAGTCACTTCGGGAATGAGCGCAGGATCGCGAGGGGGTTCCAGCTGGTTCCCTTTGGCATCCCGCGCCGGTGCGTCGCGAGCTATTTCCCCGAGGCCAACGTGCTCGTCCCGATCGGGAGCGTGGCGGAGTGGAGCAACACGCCGACGTCAAAGTCGATTCACGTGAGTCTGGCGGCGGGGAGTTGAGGACGGAAAGATGGAAGGATGGAAGGACGGAAGGATCCTCATCCCGAGGAGCGCAGCGACGAGGGATCTACTCAGCCGTGCTGGACGCGAGTCCTTGTCCTCCCTGCCAGTTTGAGTAGATCCCTCGCTGCGCTCGGGATGAGGTGGCTGCCTTCCATCCTTCCATCTTTCCGTCGTTCCGTCCTTCCATCCTTCCGTCCTACCGCCCCGGCATCCGCAACACCTGCAACCTTCGCTCAATCTCCTTCCTTCCCGGTTCCAGCCACGGCGGCAGCACCAAACGCTCACCGAGTGTGGCTTCCGCCTCATCGACCGCGAAGCCGGGACCGTCGGTGGCGATTTCAAACAGGACTCCTCCGGGCTCCCTGAAGTACACCGACTTGAACCAGAACCGGTCGATCACCTCGGTAGGCACTGCCCCCGCCGCGTAAACCTGACCACGGGCCGATAGCTCGGCCGCGTCGTCCGGGACCCGCCAGGCAACGTGGTGAACGATGCCCGGTCCCCACTGGCCGCGTCGATCGCTGACTTCCTCGATTTCCACCAGGCACCCCGACCCGCCGCCCTTCGGTCCGAAGCGATGCCAGCCGTTCTCCACCCCGAGTGCCTCGAATCCCAACCCGGCTGTGAGAAACGCCGCGGTGGGGCCGAGATTCCGTTCGCGGAGGCGAGCTGCATGCAGGCCACGTATCTGGTGGACCGGCGGAACGGGCCCCTCGTGCCACGGAGCGAAGGTTCGGCCCTCCGGGATTTCCACCAGGGTGAGATTGAGTCCGTGCGGGTCGGTCAGGGGCAACACCGTTTCGCCAAACCGCCGGGTGATCTCGCCCGTCACCACGCCGGCCTGTTTCAAGCGATCGGCCCAGAACCCCAGGCTTCCCATGGGGACGGCGAGGCTGACCTCGACGGCCAGGCCCACTCCCTTGTGCCCGGGCGCCATCGTTGGCCAGGGAAAGAACGTGAGATCCGTCCCCGGGTTGCCCAGGGCATCCGCGTAGAACAGGTGATAGGTGTCGGGGACGTCCTGGTTGACACTCTTCTTCACCAACCGCATGCCCAGCACGCCGGCATAGAAGTCCAGATTCTCCTGGGGATCCCCCGCGATGACCGTGATGTGGTGTAGTCCTGTTACGCCCATGGCTTCTCCTGGAAATCAGGCTCGGTGATGCCCGAAGGTAACGGGGAATGATGGAAAGACGGAAAGACGGAAGGGTGGAAGGGTGGAAGGGTGGAAGGATGGAAGGAGGGAAGGGGGGAAGGACGGAAGGATGGAAGGATGGAAGGAGGGAAGGGGGGAAGGGGGAAGGACGGAAGGATGGAAGGGTCCTCATCCCGAGGAGCGCGGCGACGAGGGATCTACTCAGCCGTGCTGGACGCTAGTCCCTGTCCTCCCTGCCAGTTTGAGTAGATCCCTCGCTGCGCTCGGGATGAGGTGGCTGCCTTCCATCCTTCCACCCTTCCCTCCTTCCGTCCTTCCACCCTTCCACCCTTCCATCCTCCACCCTTCCACCCTTCCACCCTTCCATCCTTCCATCCTTCCACCCTTCCATCCTTCCTTCCGCCAGCGACCGACTATTCTTTCTCACAACTCTTCGCCTGGCGCTCATGTCGGTTGTCATCTTGGTGCTTCTCCTGATTCTCTGCCTCATCGCGGGCCTGGCGCTGGTGACCTTCGGCTTGCCCGGGCTTTGGGTCATGGTCCTCGCCATCATTGGATTCGGGGCCCTCACCGAATTCCGTTCCGTCGGCGTGGTGACAATTGCGATCATCGTGGGCCTCGCCTTTGTCGGTGAGCTTCTCGAAGCATGGGTCGGGTTCCGATATGCCGCCAAGTACGGCGGTTCCCGACGTGCAGGTTGGGGGGCGCTGATTGGCGGGCTGGTTGGCGCCGTGATTGGAGTGCCCATACCGATCATCGGTAGCGTGATCGGTTCCTTCGTCGGTGCATTCCTCGGTGCGGCGTTGTTCGAATACATCAATTCAGCCAAAGCGAAGGGCGCGCTCGGTGCCGGCTGGGGTGCGATCATCGGGCGGACCTGGGCCGTGGCGCTGAAGACTGCCCTGGGGCTGGTGATCGCCACGATCGGGCTGGTCGCTGCGCTCCGGGCCTGAGCGCGCCCCGGGGCGTTGCCTGACGGGCGCGCCGGTGCCAGCTTTGCATTCTCTGCTGGATTCCTCTGTCGGCAGGCCATGCGGTGTGAAGGCGATACTTCAGCCAAAAGGGGGGCGAGTGCGACCCTACTGGTTCATCGGTCTGGCCGTTCCGCTGCTTTCCAACGGTTGCGGTGGTACCAAATCGCCCGAGCCGGCGCCGGCGCCAGTCGCTGTCTTGCCGGAGACTCTGGTGGTCTACGACACCGTGCGGGTGCGCGATGCCGACCTGGACCAGCGCGCGGCGCGCCTCGAGCTCAAGCTGCTCGAGAAGGAAGCTCAGGTGGACGAGCTGCAGTCGCGCCTCGATGATGCCCAGCAGGAAGTCGTCCGTTCCATGGCCAAGTTGCAGACCGCGGCCACGCGCGCCGAGGCCGCGTCAGGGATGGCCGAGGCCGAACTCGCGACCCGGTCTCGGCAAGGCCAGTCGGCCGCGGACCTTGCCCAGGCTCGAAAGCTCCTGAGTCAGAGTACTGAAGCGTTCAACAAGGGGAACTACGGCGGCGCGCTCTATCTGGCGAACCAGGCCAAGCTCTTGGCCGGGGCGGGGGCGGGGCGGGACCGGGCGGCACGACCGGGCGAAGTCGCCTTTGCGCCACCGGTCCGCCTCAAGACAACCAGTCGGGCAAACGTGCGCGAAGGGCCAGGCCCCTCATTCCGGGTTGCCTTTACGGTGGAGTCCGGCACCACGATCGTGGGCCATTCCTACACGGAGGGATGGATCCGAATCAGCGACGATACCGGCCGCAGCGGTTGGGTGTCCCGCAGCCTCGTGGGCCGGCGTGCGGGGGGTGCGCCCTAGGAAACCCTTGCCCCGATGTCGGCCCAGTCCGCGCGGACAATGCGGTCACGGCCCTCACGCTTGGCATGGTAGAGCGCCGCGTCGGCGCTGGCGATCAGCGAGTCGAGGCCCGCGGCATGCGCCGGGAATTCGGCGACCCCGATGCTCAGGGTGATTGCCCCGCCGGTGAAGTTCTCCAAAGCCAGTCGCGCGCGAATGCGATCAGCGACCTCCACAGCCGCCGCAATTCCGGTGTCCGGCAGCAGCACCAGAAACTCCTCCCCGCCGTAGCGCGCCGCACAGTCGACTTCCCGCACCACCGATCGCAGGACGGCCGCGACCTTTACCAGTGCCTCATCGCCCGCCTGATGCCCGAAGGCGTCGTTGTAGGTCTTGAAGTGGTCCACGTCCATCATCATCACCGCGAACTTCTGTGAGCTCCGAACACTGCGACGCACCTCGCTTTCAAGCGTGGCCATCAGCTGTCGCCGGTTGCACAACCCGGTGAGCGGGTCGGTCAGCGAGAGGCGCTCCAGCTGGGCGTTCTTCTCGCGCAGCTCATCGTGGATGGTGTCGAGCTCGCTGCGACCCTCGCGCAGCTTGGCCACCATCTCGTTGAAGGCCCGCGTCAGGAAGCCGAGCTCACCGCCGGTCATGACCGGGATGGCGACCTCGAAGTCGCCGGCCGCAACCTTGGCAGCACCCTGCGTCAGGCGATCGAGCGGGCGAATCAGCAGCAACGCCAGCCCATAGGCCAGCAGTCCACCCACCAGCAGCATGCCGACGACGACGACGATCGTGAGATTGCGAAGGTGGGTGACTTGGCCGAAGCCTTCCGACTGCGGCATTTCCGCCACTACGCCCCATCCGGCACGGGGCACCCGTCGCATCGTTCCGATCACCGGCACGCCCTCATGGTCGTCGTACTCCAGCACCGACGAGGAGGTTTCGCTGAGTGCGTGCACCCGCTCGTTTTCGAGCCCGCCCACCGGCCAGGTGAGCGACGTCCAGCTGGAACTCGCGATCGGGCGCCCTTCGGTTGTGACAAGGACTGCCCGGCCCGCGTGTCCCCCCGCGAAACGACGGAGAATCTGCAGCGTTTCCGAGAGGTCCAGCTTCGCTGCCAAACCTCCCACCAGCTGGCCACCTGGCGGACGGATGGGGATGGCCACGATCATGACCATGGATTTGGCGGTCGAGTCCCACCAAGGGACCCCAAGCGCGGGATTGTCCTCCCGGATGCTCGCCTCCCAGCCATCGGGGAGCTTCAGACTGGTCTTGGTTGAGCGGCTACTCGCGACGAAGCGACCTGTGGGATCGAACACGGCAAGCTCGCGATAGTCCGCGACCCGTTCCCGCACCGCACTGAGGTAGACGCCGAGCCGGTCGCTAGCGTAGCCGCCAGGTCCGGCCTTGCCTTGGGGCATCCGGGCCAGGTTCTCGGACACTTCATACGAGTTGGCGAAGACCCGGAGGTCGTACAATCGCTCCTTGAGCCAGAGATCAACCTCATGGGCCGCTTGGGAACTGACCCCCACGAGCTCGCTGGAGATCTTCTCCGTCAGCGCTCCCCGACTCTGCAGATACGAGAGCCACCCCATCGTTACCGATGGGATCAGCGTCGCCAGAACGGCGAAGGAGAGGATCTTGGTCCGCACCCGATCGAGTTTGAGCCGACTCAGGTGCTTGGACGTGATCTGTTCCCAGGAACTCACCCATTGCCTCCAATTTGGCCGTACGGCCCGGACTGCTGCGGCTCAGGCGTTCAGATCGGGGCCGGGAGCTACCCCAAGTGAGGTCGAGAAGGGGAAGGACCATGCCACGACAGGGCAGACGTAGCCCGCGCCACCCGACCAGGGTGAGCGCGCCTTGTCGCTGGCCGAGCCTTGGTCTGTAACAATCTATGAAATAGTGAGTTACGAGGAATCTAGCTGCTGGAGAGGCACTCCCTTCGTAACCGATCCTGGGGGCCGGGTTTCGGACCCCAAGGGGGCGCGTCAAAGGGTGCTGAACTGGGGTACTGCGAAATGAGGCAACCGGGCGGGCAGCCGGAGTCTAGCTTGGCCTGCTTGCCTTCGGCGTCTGGGTGGCTCGCTACCGGTCCAGCCAGTAGGAGAACTTCACGAGGAAAGTGTCGCTCGCTCTCTGAGAGAACAGGTTGCCGAAGTCGCCGGTAAACCCCTCGCGTCCTTCAATTGACGTCGAGTTCTCGCGCCCCTGACTCCAGACCAGGAACAGGGTGGAGCCTGGGCGGTACTCCCAGCGAAACACGACATTGGATCGGAACTGCTGAAAGTTGAACCCACCGGGATCGTTGGTGACCGAGGTGTCCGCGTAGGCTTGGTAACGGTCGTCGTACCTGGCCGCACGCGGAGAGCCCAGTTCGCGGACGTTGGTGTAGGTGCCCTTGGAGACAAACGGCTGGGCGTAGATCTGCAGTGATGCGGTCCGGGAGAAGGTGTAGTCCAGGCGCCAGGTCACGCCCAGTGTCTTCTGCTCGAGATGCGCGAAGGTGTAGTGCGTGACGCCGGTCGTGGAGTCGGTGAAGTTGTCGAACCACTGGGTGTCATTGCGATTCCGGGTGTAGTCGAAGCTCAACGAGGTGGTGAACCGGCTCGAGATCTTGAGGTCCAACTCCGGATTGAGGTTGAGTCTTGATGTGCGCCCGCCGTCGGTCCGGAAGTAGTTCACCCAGAAGAATGGGACGAGTCGCTTGCGGTCATCCCCTTGAATTCCGGCCCAAGGCGCGAGGAACGGGTCCTGGCGGATCGCCGGGCCACCCCGGGCACAGCGGTCACAGAACGTCGAACCCAACTGGCCGAGTGTGCTGCCGGCGTGCAGCCACCAACGGCTGTTGAGCTGGGTGTGGAAATTGGTGTTGGCGGCCCGATCGGTCGGGAGTCCTCCGGCGCTCCAGAACTGCCACCAGTTGAAATTCCAGTTGAGTCGCTGAAAGACGCCATTGGGCTGGTTGAAGCGGAGCCCGAGCCAGTTGTTCCAGCTCTGCTGATCGGCCTGCAGCAGGAAGCCAAGGTCGTTGATCTCGAACCCCTGTGACCGGCGCTGGTAGCTGGTCTCGAAGTTGGTGCGCTTGCCCCCGACTTTCCCAAAGCGAATCTCTTCGGCATCGCCGCCCAGAGAAGTGCGGGTCGAATCGAAGGTGGCGCCGCCGTCGGGACGCTGGTAAAGGTGCACCGGATCGCGCTGCGTGGCGGCGATCGCCTGCCGACTGCCATCCACGCCGCTCAGATCGAGCGAGCCTGAAATCTCGTAGTGCTTGTTGAACAGGCGCTGCCGGAAGTCCATGGCTCCGACGTATGCGCTCTGGTGCAGCAGTGACCGGCTCCACGGATCCAGAGCGCGATTGACACTGGTGAGAATGACGCCCACGCTGCCATCGCCATTGTGATGGTCCTTCGTCGCGCGAATCACGCCGTAGTTGGTTAACGGCTCGATAGTGGCCCCGCCCACCCCGGTCTCGTGTCCCGTCACCGCGTCCAGGACCCCGATAGCGAACCCCCCCGGCGTGCGGCCGGTGAGCTTGGCAGCGGTGAGGATGGTGGTCGCGGTCGCGGAGGTTGCGTCGCCATAGGAGTCCGCCAATTGCGGTGCCCGCCCGATGCGTCGGGAGTAGAACAACCCCTCGCCGTTGCAGTTCACGGCGCTGCAGTTGACGTCGAAACTGAACTGCCCGCGGCCCTCCACGAAGAACGGGCGTCTTTCCTGGAAGAACGATTCGAACGCGGAGAGGTTCAACACCGACGGATCGGCCTCGACCTGTCCGAAATCGGGATTGATTGTCGCCGTCAGGGTGAGGTTGGAGGCGACGCCGTACTTGAGGTCGCCGCCGATGTTCAGATCCTGATGCCGCCCGAATCCTGCGCTTGTGGGTCGAGACTCGTTCTTGGTGACCATGTACGGTGTAAACTCGGCTCGGCGCGGGTTCACCAGATCGGCCATTCCGGTCAGCTCCCCGAACTGGGACACGAACCCTGGCTTGGACTGGCGGTAGAGCGGCCAGGTGATCTGGGAGGTGTAGCGCTCGATCGTGCGCCAGATCATGAAGCCGAACGTGGTGCTGCCGCCGGTCGCGTAGCGCATCTGGGAGAGCGGAATCCGGTATTCGGCGGTCCAACCCAGCGAGTCCACCGCGGTGCTGGCGTCCCACACTGCATCCCAGGCACCGTCTTCGTTGCCGTCATTGTAGATGGCGTAGTCCGCCTTGACCCCGGCGGGATTTACCGCGAACTCGTACCCGGTCCGCCGGTCGTGGTAGGAGTCGACCATGACGATGACCTGGTCCGACGCCGTCTGTACATCCCGGCGGGACAACAGGCTGATGATGCTATCGGGGTGGGGGTCGAATGCGCGGACGAAGACGTAGAGATTGTGCGAGTCGTAGGCTACCCGGGCCTCGGTGCGAAGTCTCGCCGCTCCGCCCTCGGTAGGCCGGGCCTCCTGGAACTCGCTGATGATCCGGGCGCGGCTCCAGACCTCATCGTCATCCCGGCCATCCAGCACCGGCGGCTGCTCCGCCCGCACGGCTGATACCGACGTGGCGCCAACCGTCAGGGTATCCGGGGTAGCGGGAGCCTGGCCCTGCAGGGCCAACAACAGACCCACAAGTGCAGCCATGCCAAGTCCATTCGGGGAGTTGGAGCTTAGACAGCGCTAACCCGCGAATGGTTTCAATGAAACGTTGAAACGCCTTTTTGGGGGTCAGTACCCGATGGCGAGGCCATCCTTGCGGGGGTCGGAAGCGGCGACCCAGCCTCGTTCGAGCCGGATGATGACCTGAGCCCCGCCTGCGGACCCGGGACTCAGCTCGACGACCTGATCCCCCAGCGCGGTGAGCCCCGACCGGATCGCCTCGGGGATGGGGGTCTCCAGCCCGACCTGCAGGCCGGCGAGGTGGCGGAATCGAGGCGCGTCCACCGCCTGCTGCGGATCCATCCCGAAAACGAGGAGGTTGAGCAGTAGCTGCACATGGCCTTGCGGCTGCATCGAGCCGCCCATGACTCCGAAGCTCATCCAGGGCACCTCGCCCTGCGGAAGTGATCGGGTGACGAAGCCCGGGATGAGCGTGTGAAACGGTCGCCTTCCCGGTGCGACGGTATTGGGCCGATCCGGCTCGAGGGTGAACCCCGCTCCCCGATTCTGCAGTGCGAAGCCGGTTCCGGGCACTACTACACCGGATCCGAAGGCATCAAACAGGCTGTTGATGAAGGAGACCATGTTGCCTTCGCGATCGGCCACGGTGAGGTAGATCGTCTCGCTCGCGGTCGCGGCAGGACCCGGCTCGACCCGTGTCGCTGCGTGCGAGGCGTCGAAGTGGGTGCGTCGCTCGGCGATGAACCGGTCGGAGAGCAGGTGGGTGATCGGCACTGACATGGCGGCGGGGTCACCGACATACCGGGCGAGGTCGGCGAAAGCGAGCTTCTTGACCTCGATCAATCGATGGAGATAGGCGACGGAGTTGTGCCCCAATGCCGCGAGACTGTCGGACTCTACCATGCGGAGCATCTCGAGTACGGCCACGCCCTGGTTATTGGGGGGCAATTCCCACACCCGGTATCCTCGGAATGGTACCGAGATGGGCTCCACCCACTCGGCGCGCTGCTGTCGCATGTCCTCCAGCGTGAGAAACCCGCCCAGACTCTTCACCCGGTTCACGATGCGCATACCCAAGTCCCCGCCGTAGAGTTCGGCGGGGCCCTTCGCCGCAATCGCCCTGAACGAGCGGGCGAGGTCCGGATTCCGAAACCACTCGCCAGGCTGGGGGGTGCGCTCGCCACTGACAAGGAAAGTCGCGCGCGCCCCTTCGTCCTGTTTCAGGCGGGTGATCTCGTCGCCCCACTGCCTCGCGATGATCGGTGAGACGGGGAAGCCATCTTCGGCCAGCTGAATCGCGGGCTGCAGTGCCTCGGCGAGCGAGATGGTTCCATAGCGCTTGAGGAGTGCAGCCCAGCCGCTCAGCGCACCGGGCACCGTGATCGCCTCTGCGCCGTACTCGGGGACATCGGTGCGGCCCCGCCCGGCGAGGACTTCTCGCGTCATCCCGGCTCCGGCGCGCCCACTGGCATTGAGCCCGACCAATCGGTGCTCTTTCTCAGACCAGAGGATGGCAAACATGTCCCCGCCGATTCCGGTCATGTGCGGCTCGACCAGGTTGAGCACCGCTGCCGCTGTCACTGCGGCATCCATGGCGTTGCCTCCGTGCTGCAGCACGGCCAGCCCTGCGGCGCTCGCGAGCGGCTGGCTGGTCGCGATGACCCCATGCGGGGCGTACACCGGGGAGCGGCCGGCGAGAGTCGTCGGGCGGGGTTGTTGAGCGGAAGCGCTGGGCGCCACGAAGGGCAGCACCGCAAAGGATAGCAGGAGGGATTTCATGCGGTGATGATACTTTGGCTATCGGCTATCGGCTATCGGCAGGCCGCCGTCAGCCGTTGTCGGATAGCCGTTAGCCGTTAGCCGTTAGCCGTTAGCCGTTAGCCGTTAGCCGTTAGCTGACAGCCGTTAGCCGTTAGCTGACAGCCGATAGCTAATAGGCGATAGCCCCATGCCTCCTAGCCTGTCGCCCGCTCCGCTGCCAGCAGCGCCGCCTTCCGCGGCAGTCCCCAGCGATAGCCGCCGAGGGTACCATCAGAGCGAATCGCGCGGTGGCATGGGACCACCACGGCGAGCCGATTGGCGGCGCAAGCGCTCGCGACCGCCCGGATTGCCCGCGGTTTGCCGACCGCACTGGCGAGCTGTTTGTAGGTGCGGGTCTCACCGGACGGAATCGTGGTCAGCGCCTGCCACACCCGCCTTTGAAATGCGGTGCCGGAGAGGTCGAGCGGGATGTTCTCCGCGGTCCCCGGCCGCAGGACCTGTTCGGCCACCCGGGTCACCAGTTGCGCCAGCCACGCGTCGCCCTCGTCTACCCGGGTCCGTGTCGCCCGCGGGAACTGGGACTTGAGATCGCGTACGAGAGCATTGTCCCGGTCACCGAGCATCACCGCACACACGCCGCGGTCGGTCGCCGCCACCAACACTCGCCCGTACGCGGAGGAGACGATGGTGTAGCGGAGTTGCATTCCCTCTCCGCCTTTTCGAAACGCGCCCGGCGTCATTCCCAGCATCCGGTGTGCGCTCTCGTACACCCGGCTCGATGAGCCGAAGCCCGCTTCGTAGGTGGCCCGGCTTACGGAACTCTCGCGCCGAAGTCCGTTGCGTAATCGCTCAGCTCGGCGCCCCGCGGCGTACTCCCGCGGTGAAAGGCCGACGATCCGCTTGAACGTCCGCTGCAGATGCCAGGCACTGATCCCGGCAGCGCGCGCGAGGTCTGTCAGCCGCGCCGGCCCATCGGGGTGGTTGTCGAGATGAGCCAGCGTTCGCTGAACCGCCTGTTCCGCCACCGTGAGTCCGGCGCCGGTCTTGGGGCGACAGCGCTTGCAGGCTCGGAAGCCGCCGGCCTCGGCGTCCTCCCACCGGGAGAAGAACCGGACTCGATCGCGCCGGGGGCGGCGGGATGCACAGGAAGGGCGGCAATAGACCCGGGTGCTGGTCACTCCATAGAAGAGCTGGCCGTCCCACTCCCGATCGCGGCGGGCCACAGCGTTCCAGGCCGTCTCGGAATCGGGCAAAGTCGCGTTCGTCATAGGGTGGAGAATAGCGGTCGGGAAAAGGCGCGGCTATCCGGAACTTGCGGGGCAATCGAAGGGCAGGCGAGGGGCGAAGAGGCGACAGGCTGCTCAACCCGCCGAGCCGCTTGCTGCGCGGGCCACGGGCTGCGATCATTTCGCATGCGCGTAACACTGGAACGACAGAACGACGCGGTGCACTTCGTGGCCCGAACCGATGGGGGCGGGATCGTGCCGATCGACGGCAGCCCCACAGTTGGTGGGCTCGGACTCGGCGCCCGGCCGATGGAGCTGCTGCTCGCGGGGCTCGGCGGTTGCAGCGGTGTCGATCTGGTTGGAATCCTCAAGAAGCAGCGCGAGGCTGTCACTGGAATCACGATCACGGTGGAAGGCGAGCGCGAGGAAGGGAAGGACCCCTCGCTCTTCAAGCGGATTCACGTGCACTTTGCCATCCGGGGTGCGCGTGAGGAATCGAACGTCGCCCGGGCGGTCGAGCTCTCGATGGCCAAGTATTGCTCGGTGGCTCGGATCCTCGAGCGGAGCGCCACCATCAGCTGGAGTCATGTGCTAGAGGATGTGCCGGCATGAGCGGCGACGAACGACACTTCGAGACCGACGCCATCCGGACCCAGATTCCGGTCACCCCGGAACGGGAGCACTCGACCCCGCTCTACCTGACGTCAAGCTTCGTCTTCGACAATGCCGAACAGGCCCGAGCCCTGTTCGCCGACGAGATTCCCGGCAACATCTACAGTCGCTATTCCAACCCGAACACTGATGAGTTCGTCAAGAAACTCTGCCTGATGGAAGGAGCGGAGGACGGCATCGCCACCGCTTCGGGGATGGCTGCGGTGTTCGTGTCGCTCGCCTCGCTGCTCAAGAGCGGTGACCACCTCCTCGCCTCACGGTCGCTCTTCGGATCCACGCTCCAGATCCTTACCAAACTCTTCCCGCGCTGGGGGATCAGCCACAGTTACGGAGATCTTGCCGATACGGGCGCATGGCCTGGGCTGATTCAGCCGAATACCCGGGCCATCTTCGTGGAGACGCCATCCAATCCGGGGCTGGACCTGGTGGACCTTGCCTGGCTCGGCGAGCTCGCGCGAAGCCGAGGCGTGGTACTCATGGTGGACAACTGCTTCACGACACCCTACCTGCAGCAGCCGATCCGCCACGGTGCGGACCTGGTGATCCACTCGGCCACCAAGTACATCGACGGCCAGGGGCGCACGCTGGGCGGCGCCCTGCTGGGCCGGCGCGAGTTGATCACCGAAGCGCGCTTCTTTGCGCGCCATACCGGCCCGGCTCTCTCGCCCTTCAATGCATGGGTGCTCTCCAAGAGCCTGGAGACACTCGCGGTGCGGATGGATCGCCACTGCCTGACAGCCCTTGCGGTCGCCCGCCACTTTGAGGGTCATCGCGATCTGGAGGCGGTCCGCTACCCTTTCCTTCCATCACATCCGCAGCACGAACTGGCGCGACGGCAGATGTCGCAGGGTGGTGGCATCGTGGTGCTCGTGGTCCGGGGGGGCTTGGAGCGGGCCCGCCGATTCCTCGATCGGGTCCGCATGATCTCCCACACCCCGAATCTCGGCGACACCCGGAGCATCGTCACCCATCCGACATCCACCACGCACTCAAAGCTGACCGAGGCGGAGCGGCTCCAGGTCGGGATCGGCCCGGGACTGGTCCGGATCTCGGTTGGACTGGAGCACGCCGACGATATTGTCGCCGACCTGGAGCAGGCGCTGGCCGGCTCGCGGTAAAGGGTGTCGTCGTTGCCACCACGTTCCGAGTGTCAGTCGTCCCGTTCCCGAGTGTTGTCCCTAATGGCCGGATCCCGTTCGCCTGTTCCGGCTTGGTCCGAGACGATACCGGACAGGCCGGGCGTTGCGCCGTCCCCGTAGACCAGGCGACCACCAGAGTGCCCCACCTGGTAGCCGGCTATGATTAGCCCCAGCGCGGCGATGGTGCCCAGGGCGCGACCTGCGCGGCCCACATTTCCGCGCAGGAGCCCGGCGGCGGTGATTACCAGCACGCCGCCTGCGAGAAGCAGAAAACGCTCAGCGGCGGCTTCATGAGTGTTGAGCGCCTGCTCCCCGACCACGTCCTCGGCGCGCTCTTCATCGCCCTCGCCCGTTTCGACTGCGGCCCACGCGCTCGCCGCCAGGGCGGCCGCTGCGGCAACCGGGAATGCCCAGGCACGCGTCACCGTACTCCCGCGTCGGATTGCCCAGAGTGCCCCAAGCGCAGCCAGGGGTAGTAGCATCATGAACACGATCGGAAAGTGTACCACCGCGGGGTGTAGCGGGTTTGGCAGCATCGCAAGGCTCCAAGTAAGAGGGTGCGTGCACGATGGCCACCACCGGTCCCGGTCACAATCCGACAGACGTCTCATGCATCGTAATCCGCGGGAGCCGCGTCTGACTCCGACACTTGCCGGATGTGTCACATGGACAGCCTGAACGAACGTCGGCTCCAGCTACCCCTTGCCGTGCTGCTGGTCGCCATCGCGGCCGGCGGCGCCATCGACCTCGTGCTGGATCGCCCCACCAGATTGTTTTCGGTTCATACGGTGTATGAGGTCGGACTGGTGCTGGCCTCCGCAGTCACTGCGGCCTGGCTCTGGAACGGATGGCGACGGGCCGAGCGACATGGGTCCATGCTGCGCCGGGCGCTGAACGAGCGCCAGGCGGAGCGCGATGCCTGGCGGGCAGGCGCGGAGCGCGCGCTTGCTGGGTTCGGACAGGAGGTCGATCGACAGTTCGCGGTTTGGCGGCTCACTCCCGCGGAGCGGGAGGTGGCGCTGCAACTGCTCAAGGGCAAGAGTCACAAGGAAATCGCGGCTGAAACAGAACGCAGCGAGCGCACGGTCCGGCAGCATGCCGCGACCGCGTACGAGAAGGCCGGGCTCGATGGGCGGGCCGCGCTCGCTGCCTTTTTCCTCGAAGGGCTGAGGTTGCCGATGTCGTCAAGCCTTGAAAAGCCGGGCGAGACACCGCCCGACGAGGCGTGAGCGGTGAGGTTTCTCCCCTGAGTCCCTGTGATTGAAGACCTGCAACACACCCTCCAGACCGAGCTTCCGGTCACCCAGCACCTGGGCATCCGGGTGGTCTCACTCGACCGGGGGCAGGTCACACTCGCGGCCCCGCTCGCGGGCAACCACAATCATGCGGGCTCAGCGTTCGCCGGGAGCCTCAATGCCATTGCTACCCTGGCGGGTTGGTCGTGGATGTGGGCGTTGCTACGCACCCACGATGCGTCAGCGAGGGTCGTGATTCAGGACAGCAGCATCACCTATGAGAGGCCTGTCGCTTCGGACTTCCAGGCTACGTGCAGCGCCCCGGACGCGGCCAGCATCACCCGCTTGCTGGCCGCGCTCGAGCGCCGGGGACGCGGGCGTCTGACGCTCCACGTCCAAGTGAGCGACCGGGCGGGGCCGGCCGCGAGCTTTCGCGGTCGGTATGTGGCGCAGCGCCTTTGACGATCCGGCTTCCCGCGACTCTCGAAGGGCCGTAGCTTACCGGCAACAACATCTTGGGCTTACCACTACGCAGCTGTCACCCTGACGGCCCCGGCCCGCGGCCGTCCTTTCCGGAGTCGCCCATGCGAATCGTTCCCGCCATTGTGCTCCTTGCCTTCCCGATCACGGCGCTTGCGGGGCAGGTACCGGCCCCTGAGATCCAGATTGCCGGCGCGGTAAGCGCCGCGCCCGAGGGGCTTCGGGCGGGGGCGACGGTGATCGGTTACCGGAACTATCACCGGCTGACCACACTCCGCGAGGGGACGAACGAGATGATCTGCTTGGCGGATGATCCTTCGGAAACCGAGTGGCATGTCGCGTGTTATCACAAGGATCTCGAGCCGTTCATGCGCGTGGGCCGCGACCTGGCGGCCGCTGGTGTCGGCCATGGCGCGGTGGACAGCGCACGCATGGCGGGGATCCAGAGTGGCACCCTCAAGATGCCGGACGGTCCCCGCATGCTCTACAACCTCTATGCTGCCGGCGACAGCGTGGATGCCGCGACCGGACTGGCCCGCAGCCCCGCAGGGTTGCAGGTGGTGTACATCCCCTATGCCACGCCGGAGAGCACCGGACTACCCGCCCGGCCAGGAGGCGGACTGCCGTGGCTGATGTATCCGGGCAAGCCGTGGGCGCACATTATGATCATGCACTAGAGTGAGGAGTAAGGAGTGAGGAGTAAGGAGTAAGGAGTGCACTCGTCCCTCCTCACTCCTCACTCCTCACTCGTCACTCCTTACTCGTCACTCCTTACTCCTCACTCCTCACTCCTCACCTCCAACCGACTTGTCTCCGCCCTGAAACTCCAGCCCTCCCCATCGAACAAGCCTGCTACTGGCTCGCCAGACTGGCGGCGCGGGAGGTTACTTCCCTCGTCCGAAACGAGGAGACCGACATCGCCGTGGTCGGTGCCGGGCTGACGGGGTTGTGGACCGCGCTCTTTCTCAAGGAGCTCGCGCCCGCGACTGAGGTGGCCGTGGTGGAGCAGGGGGTTGCCGGATACGGAGCAAGCGGCCGGAACGCCGGGATGCTGTCGGAGACGGTGGATCACAGCCACGGGTTGGCGGTGCAGCACTTTGGCTTTGATGCAGCGCGGAATTTGGCGGCCCTCGGTGAAGCGAACGTCGAGGAGATGGTCGGGTTCCTGGCGGAGCGTGGGATTGCCTGCGACTACGAGCCGACTGGCAGGCTGAGCGTCGCGCTCACGGACTCCCAGGTTGCCGAGGGACGGCGAGCCGTGGAGATCGCGAGGAGCCTCGGGATCGCGACCTTTCGCAGCCTGAGTGGAGAAGAGGTGCGGGCGGAGGTCCACAGTCCGTTGTATCGCGGCGCAGTGGAAGTTCAAGGCGGGGGGATTCTCGACCCAGCGCGCCTCACTGATGGCCTTCGGCAGGAAGCGGAGAGGCTGGGGGTTCGGGTGTATGAGAGGAGTCCCGTAGAGTCCGTCACGCGGGCGGGTTCCCGGGTGCTGGCACGGGTGAATGGCGCGGCGTTGTCGGCGCGGCGGATCGTGTTCGCGACGAGCGCCTATACCCATCACCTGCTTCCCCGCGTCCGCCATCGGTTCATCCCGCTCTACGACTACATCCTGGTGAGCGAGCCGCTCAGCTCCTCACAGTGGCAGGCCATCGGATGGCGGCGGCGTCAGGGGATCACCGATGGCCGGACCTTCTTCAACTACTACCGCCCGACTCCGGACGGCCGAGTGCTGTGGGGGACGAGCGAGGCAACCTACTATCGCGGCAACACGGTGGGCCCGTCCTGCGATCACTCACCCCACCACTACGAGACACTGAAGGCGAGCTGGCGGCGCCACTTCCCCGATCTTGCCGAGTTGGAATGGCCCTACGCCTGGGGCGGTGCGATCTGCTCCACCACCCGGCTGACGCCCTTCTTCGGCCGGGCGCTCGGCGGCAGCGCCTGTTATGGACTTGGGTATACGGGGCACGGACTGGGCAGCACTCGTATTGCCGGGCGCATCCTCGCCCACATGGCGCTGGACCGACCCAGCGAGCTGCTCGACCTTGCCGCTGGTCACGCGGCGTCCGTTTCCGTATCCACCCGAGCCGATTCGCGGCTGGGCGGTGGGGGCGGTGACGCGCGCGCTCCGGAGAGTAGATGCGGGTGAGGCGCCGAACCTGATGCTCAGGGTGCTGGAGAGGATGGGGATTGGCTTCAGTAGTTAGTGGTGGCTCGGCGAGGGTAGAACGGGGGAACGGGGGAACGGGAGAACAGGGGAACGGGAGAACGGGAGAACGGGGGAACGGGGGAACGGGGAACGGGGAACGGGAGAACGGGGGAACGGGGAACGGGGGAACGGAAAGACGGAAAGACGGAAGTTGTACCCGCTGCCCTGTTCTCCCGTTCCCCCGTTCCCCGTTCCCCGTTCTACCGTTCTACCTTCGTCAAAGCCACATCCAGAACCTCCAGCGCAAAATCCACGTCGGCCGCCGAGATGCACATGGGCGGCTTGATGCGGAGCGTGTTCCCGTCCAGGCCACCCTTGCCCAGAAGGACCCCCATCTCCCGCGCCAGCTCCATGATCTCGAGGGCTTCCTCTTTCGCAGGCTGCTTGGTGCCGCGATCGCGCACCAGCTCCACGCCGAGCATGAGGCCCTTGCCGCGGATATCCCCGATCAGCTGGTGCCGCCGCATCAAGTCCTCGAGGCCCGACTTGAAACGACCGCCGACTGTGCGGCTGTTGGCCATCAACCCGTCCTCGTCGATTGCCTCAAGCACCGCGAGCCCCGCGGCCATACTCACCGGATTCCCGCCGAAGGTGTTGAAATGGATTCGCTGAGTGAGCTTCTCAGCGATTTCGCGCCGGGTGGTCACCGCGGCGAGTGGCGCACCGTTGCCGATGCCCTTGGCCATCGTGACGATATCCGGTACCACGCCGAAGTTCTGAAATCCCCAGTAGTGCTCGCCGGTGCGGCCGAAGCCGGTCTGGACCTCGTCCGCGATGCACACCCCGCCGTGAGCGCGGGCGACGGCGTAGGCCTCCTTGAGATAGTTAGGCGCACCGTGCGTCACGCCTCCGACGCCCTGCATCGGTTCGGCGATGAAGGCCGCAATGGACCCCGGAGTCGAGTAGCGGATCAGGTCCTGGATATCCTGCACGCTCTTCGTGGCGATCTCCGCCGGAGTCCCGGTGAACGGGCTGCGGTAGGGATCGGGACAGATGGCGTGGTGGATTCCGCTGTTGATCTGCTGCGGGTACTTCCAGGTGTGGTGGCTGGTGGCCGCCATCGAGGACGGGGAGCCGCCGTGGTAGCTGTTGCGGACCGCGACCACGTCCTGGTTCCCGGTGTAGGCCCGGGCCATCATGATGGCCAGGTCGTTTGCCTCGCTGCCGCTGTTGACGAAGTAGGTGACGTCCAGGCCCGGTGGCATCTTCGAGGCGAGCTTCTCCGCCATGCGGGCGAAGTTGGGGTGCAGATAGATCGTAGTCGTGTGGACCAGCGTCGCCAGCTGCTCCTGCATCGCCCTGGTGACTCGCGGATGGCAGTGTCCCACCGATACCGTCACGATGCCGGCGAAGAGATCGAGGTACCGCCGTCCGGTCTCATCGAACAGGTACTGCATGTGGCCCTCGACGATCATCAGCGGCTCGCGATAGAGCGTGAAGATCGCCGGATTGGTGTACTGCTTCCGCAGCGCCAGCACCTCCTGCTTCGACGGACCGGTATAGGGCTTGGGCCGGTGGTCGGTGGGCGGCAGCGTGGGGGTCGGGCGTGCGATGGTGGTCATGAGCTTCTCGCTTGGCGTCTGAGTCTTCCGAGAAACGGTGTGAAACGTGAAGGGTGAGTCGTGAAGTGGACCGCCGCCAATTCACCCTTCATCTTTCACTCCTCACTCCTCACTCCTCACTTCTCACTCTTCACTCACTTCGACATCCAATTGGTCCCGGCTTCCCGGTTCCATTTGGTCGTAATCTTCTTGGTCTTGCTCCAGAACTCGATGCTGCTCTTGCCGGTGATGTCGCCGACGCCAAACCGGGAGTCGTTCCATCCTCCGAAGCCAAACGGCTCTCGCGGAACGGGGACACCGACGTTCACGCCGACCATGCCGGCGCTGGCGCGATCCATGGCGCTGCGGGCGGCGCCGCCGGATTCAGTAAAGATCGAAGCGGCATTTCCATATGGCGAGGCGTTCTCCACCGCGATCGCTTCATCCAGGCCGCCGGTGCGCACGATCACCAGGACCGGCCCGAAGACTTCCTCCTGCGCGATCTTCATGTCCGGTCGTACCTGGTCAATCACGGTGGGTCCAACGTACCAGCCGCCCTCTTTGCCGGCGACACTCGCCCCCCGGCCATCCACCAACACCCGCGCCCCCGCCTGTTCCGCTTCCGTGATGTAACCCTCGATCCGCTCTTTTGCGGCCTTGGTGATCACCGGACCCACCTCTCGACCCGCGATGAGCGTACGGGCCTGCTCCGCCAGCCGTGTCACAATGTGGTCGGTCTTGGAGACCGCCACCATAACAGAGGCCGCCATGCAGCGTTGCCCGCTGCAGCCCGCCATCGCGGCCAGCACGCCTCCGGCGGTCATCTCGGGGTCGGCATCAGGCATCACGATGATGTGGTTCTTGGCGCCACCGAGACAGAGTGCGCGCTTGAGGTGGCCGGTCGAGCGGCGGTAGACCTCCTTGGCCACGCGGGTCGACCCGACGAAGGTCACCGCGGCGATACCGGGGTGATCGCACAACGCCTCGGCTACCTCGCGATCCCCGTGCACGATATTGAAGACCCCGTCAGGCAGCCCGGCCTCCTTCAATAGCTCGGCGATCCTCGCGGCGGAAAGGGGTACCAGCTCGGACGGCTTCATGATGAAACAATTGCCGAGGGCGATGGCGTTTGGGATCGTCCAGTGAGGAACCATCGAGGGGAAGTTGAAGGGATTGATCGCCGCGACCACGCCAAGCGGGTAACGTTCCACCCGGCAGTCCACCCCGCGACTGACCTCCAGGATCTCACCCTGGATCAGCTGCGGCATCGAACAGGCGAATTCCGTCAGCTCGATCGCCTTGAGGATCTCAGCCTCGGCCTCCCCGGCCACCTTGCCATGCTCCTCCGTGATCAGACAACCCAGTGCCTTCAAGTTCTGCTCGAGCAGGGTCTTGTAGCGGAAGAAGACCTGCACTCGTTCCTTGACGGGGGTGCCGGACCACGACGGGAATGCGCGCCGGGCCGCGCTGACCGCGCGATCGGCGACCTTGGCATCGCCCATCGGCACGCGGGAGATGACTGATCCATCGGCCGGATTGTGGACGTCGAGGAATCGGGGTCCGCCCTCTTCAAAGCGGCCTCCGATGTAGTGGCGAACATCGGGGTACTTCACCGGATCACCTTCTGTGGGATGGATCACTGTGCGGGCTCGGGGAGTCTCGCCGTCCCCTCTCGGCTTGTCAATCGTCACGGTTTTCTGGAGGGTGAGCGGATAACTTCACCTGGGGTTGGCTGGCCTGAGGCTTGCCGCCTGACCCAGAGAGTTGAGGCCAGCCCGGCCGCGTCAAGCCATCTAACTGTAGAGCAGGCTTATGGATAACGATATCGCGCGAACTGAGACTTCGAGCCCACCCCGGCATCCCGCGTGGCGCTTTCCCGCGCTCGTGGTGTTTGGCAGTGCCGTGATCGTGGCCTGCTCCTCCTCCTCGAAGGACCCGACCGCGCCCCAGGCCGGCCCGCCGACCGCGATATCGGCCAACAGCAGTACCGCCCAGACCGGCCTCATAGGTCAGAGCGTGAACGGCAAGCCTTCGGTCAAGGTGACCGATATCAATGGGATCGGTGTTCCTGACGTCACCGTCACATTCACCGTTACCTCAGGTGGTGGTTCGCTTACCGGTGGGGTTCAGACGACCAACTCCAGTGGCGTCGCCACCGTCGGCGGATGGACGCTCGGTGCAGCGCCCGGCGCCAACACCATGACCGCCGCGGCGAGCGGAGTTCCGGGAACGGTGATCTTCAACGCGTCCGGCGGGAGCGTTCTCACGAACTTCGCGATCCAGCTCCTCTACAAGCAGACGCCGACCACGGCGCAGGCGAACGCGTTCAACGGCGCTGCCGCCCGGTGGGCTGAAGTGATCACAGGCGACCTTGGCTCGGTGAACATCGGTTCGTTCACGACCGCGGGTTTCTGCGGCTCGACACCGGTTTCGGGCACAGTCAACGACGTCCTGATCATCGTGGACCTGAAACCCAACGACGGGCCGGGCGGTGTGCTCGGTGCTGCCACCCTCTGTTACATCCGCGACAGTCAATCCGGCGACCCCTCGCCGGGCATGCCGCTCATCGGTTACATGTTCTTCGACACCGCCGACTTGGCAGCACTGCAGACCACCGGCAGGCTCGACGACGTGATCCTGCACGAAATGGGGCATGTGCTCGGGATCGGCACGATGTGGGAAGCCGGCGGGAACTCGCTGGTCACGAACACGCTCGCGGCCACCGGCTCGACCCTCGGCTTCACCGGAGCCAACGCCATAAATGCCTACAAGACGCTCAACGGAGCGCCCAGCGCCGTCACGGTTCCCGTAGAGGACACCAACGTGGTCGGCACCGCCCGGGCGCACTGGAAGGAGGGCGTCCTCAAGAACGAGTTGATGACCGGGTATCTCTCCGGAACCTTGCGTCCGCTCAGCGCCACGACCATCGGCTCGCTCGCCGACCTCGGGTACGTCGTCGATCTCGGGGCCGCCGATCCGTTCAACATCACGACGGCAGGACTCCGCGCCGATGGCGCGTCGGATCCTCCTCCGTTGGATCTTCGAAATGATGTCATTCCGGTTCCGCGGCAGTACCTCGATCGGACCACCGGTTTCCCCAGGCGCCCTTGAGGCGCTTGGCATTACCGCAAGGCGTGTCGCGGGCGGGGTTTCCCCCCGCCCGCGCCCGTTTTCGCCTTGTGTTAGGGACATTGCCGGAACCTCACGCCGGGTGTGTGGTCCCCGTCACGGACCCCGGCGGCTCCAAGGTGCACTTTCACACAGAGCCGTCACCTCGTTTCAACGACCTAGTTGGGTGGGAGTCCCTATGCGCTGGCCAAGCCGCGCGTTTCTGACTGCGTCCATACTCGTTTGTTCCACCGCCGCCTTGCATGCCCAAGGTGGTGCAGCGGAGCACCGCGGCGTCTGGTTCGGTGCCGGTGTGGGATTGGGGTCGGCTCGGCTCTCCTGCTCCATCTGCCGCAGCGGCCGCGACGGTGGCGGCTCCGGTTACCTGCGGGTAGGTGCAACGCTGACCCCGCGGTTCCTGCTCGGTGCCGAGACGATTGTGTGGTACCACAGCCAGGACCAGGTCGATTACCTGCTCGGTTCGCTGCAAGCCGTCGTCGTGCTGTATCCGATCAAGAAGAGCGGGCTGTACTTCAAGACCGGCCTCGGCATCGCGCAGTACTCCGCGAAGGATGACAACGACAAAGTCTCCACCCAGGCGCTCGCCGGCCAGTTCGGTGCCGGGTACGAGATCCCCATCAGTCGGTCGATGTCGATCGTTCCCTACGCCAACTTCCTGGGCACGAGCGGAGCGGACGTTCGCTTCAACGACACCGTCTCAGGTCTTTCGGCCAACACAAGTCTCATACAGGTGGGCGTGGGTATCACGCTGCACTGACGTCAACCCCGCCCGTCGCTGATCCTGCACTTTTCGGAGGCATTCATGAACGCCGCCTGTCGCGCCGCCCGCAACGTTTTCGCCGGGCTGCTTCTTCCCACTACCGCCGTCCTGATCGGCTGTGGCGATGGTGGATACGTCGGCATCGGACCGGTGCAGGAAACCGGACCGGCCTTCCAGTACAACATCTGGACTCCCGGTGCGAACGACACCTGCACCCCGGACATCCACAATCGCTATTCGGTCGTCGGGCCCGACGGGAAGCGCTACAACACCTGGCACCCGCCGGTTGATCCGGCAACGGGCTGCACCTTCGGCCACGAGCACGGGCGGGATCCGCGCGGCTCCAAGCTCTACGGCAAGACCGGGCCGATTCCGTTCGGGCTCGCCAACGAGGCGCTGGAAACCTGGGACCCGCAGAATGTGCGGCATGAAGATCACTTCGGGCACAAGATCGACTGGGAGAACGATATCGAGTTTGTCCGGTCGGATGGTGTTACCGGCGCCCTGTTCAGCGTGAAATGCAACGTGCTCGCGAAACTGCACCAGGGCACCCACTCGAAGGATGCCTTCACCAACAACCTGCACGAGATTGCGTATCACCTCGCCTGCACCGACGGGACGGAGATGCACTACACTGCGATGTCGGCGATCGGCGAGCCGGGTGGGTTCGATCGGAGCTGCGATCGCCAGCGGGTGGACGTTGGACCGGCGGTACCGGCCAATTCATTCAACGGGGGCGGGGTGCGCATTATCCCCGACCGTTTCTGCGTCGACCAGTTCATGCATGTGGCAGCCGGGCAGCGGGTGAACTACGATCAGGCCCTGCACGAGAGCTGGGAGACCAACAACAGCGTGCGAACCGAAGATGGGCATACGGTCATGTCGTTCAATCCCTACTTCCAGGTGTTTTCGCCGAGCCGGTTCTACGATCCGGCCCTGGCCGACATCACGGGCCGGCCCATCGCCGAGTGCGACGTGCTGGATCCGGCGCGTCAGCACCCGAACAACGATCTCTGCGACATCTCCACGAACGACGGTGCGCTGACCGGACTGGCGTACAACGATCCCCGGTCACAGTTCAACGGGGTGCGGCGCTTCATCGACATCAACGACAACAACATCGATAACAAGGACGGACCGGAGGCCTGGTACACCGATCCGTTTGGCCGCCACGCCCGGAAGACCCCGTTTCCCGGCTCCATTCGGCAGTGGGTGGCGAAGGTCAAGAATGACTACGGCTTCAACGTGAACGGCCCGGCAATCGGGTTCGATCGCAACTACGGGGCACCGTCGGTGCATCCTCCTAACTGAGCTGGCGCAATGCGCCGGCTCATCCCGAGCGAGCATAGCGAGCGAGGGATCTCTGCGGGGTTGCGCGGAGATCCCTCACTTCGTTCGGGATGAACGGCCGCTTCGCGGCCGTTCAGTTCCTCGACAACGGCACATCGCTGCTCGGTCGCTCTCCGATATAGAGCAGTACGTCCCGCCCCTGATAGCCCGGTGCGGTTACTCGCACCGACTGGGTCCGACAGCGGTCGACCAAGGTCCGATCGAAGTAGAGCACATACTCCCCGCGCTCGTTGGCGAAGGCTCCGTACTGGGTCCCAAGTATCTGCAGTCGCGCCCCAGCCAACGGTTCCCCGTTGCGCTCGTTGTAAATCTTGCCACGCACCACGCCCATTCCGGGGGGCAGGGCCGAATCGCCCGGCTCGGGTGGGGGCAGGGAGCAGCCGCGGGAGTTGAGCTCCACCGGACTCTCCCACGGCCGGTTGTCGCGAGTACCAGCCAACGGCCCGAGCTTCGTGGAGGGGCGACCGAAGATTCGGTGCGCCTCCGACTCGAGAGTCGGGCTGGCGGAACTCGGGTTGGGCGCGGCGATCGCAGAAGGCGGGTTCGGAGTCGCGGATTCGTGGGCCTGGTCCGACGCCCCCGGGTCGGGGCGGGAGGCCTCGGACCGGGGTGCGGCGGGATCGGCGTTGGGCTGCTCCTCGGGAGTGGGGGTCACTCGCGCGGTGGAGCCAGGGGTCTCGTCAGTACCGGCGGTGAGCGGAGCGGGAGGAGGGGGAGTGGCCGCCTCCGGTTGGCTCACGCGCGGGGTGGGTGCCGGGCGCGGGGGTGCGAACGCCAGCTGTACGGGACGCGAGGTTTCCTCCGCTGCCCGGGCCGCGTTGGCGTCTCGTTCGGAATGGCTCACGGGTCTGAGCAGGACCACGATCAGGATGATATGGAGCACCACGCTCGTGGTGTAGCCCAAGGTCCACCGCCGACTGACGGTGCCCGAGGGAAGCGTGGTGGAGTAGCGAAGAACTCGTGCCGACATCGGCCCGCCTGCTCCCGTCAGCGGGGCAGCGCGTGCGTCGCGTGCGGAAGGATGTCGCCAGAAGTGATTGCGGGCAGCTCGTTCACCAACTCGCCCTCCCAAAGGACTTGACTGAGCAGCCGCCGCCGCCCAACGATTTCACGCGGTGCCGGTAGCGGACGCGCATTGGTCCGGTTGTAGACACCTTCTTGGTACGGCTGACAGTCATGGCCTGCTTTCGGTCGTGGGTCTTCCGAGACGGGTGCGGCCTCATTCACAATACGCTCCCGACCCCATTTCTGTTGACTCACAGTCTACACCTGCGGTTTCGCCGGAAATACCGCGCCCGCCGCTCACTACCCAGATGCTCAGGCGGAGCCGGCGGGCGCAGGTGATAATCTGCTCGTTCCTGATCTAGTAGCTGGTACTCCAATCCACCTCTGCGGCACGGCGGCAGCGCACGCACATCATGGACTCCGGCTTGCCTTCAAACTCCTGCCGACCGGTGCAGTCCGGACACACGGCGTACGTTGTCACCAGCTTCGGACCGGCCAGCGTGGGCCTCATAACGCCGGTTCGAACCACGATACTCCAGGACGTGGGGCGATCGGGGCGCAGCCGCACCTCGTCGCGGCTCAGCGACAGTCGTTGCTGATCCACCTCAACCACGACTTCATCCGTTGATTCTTCGAGGACCGGGTACCAGGCCCCGCGGCGGAGTACGTCAGCCATGCCAGGGGCCCCTGTGGCCCATCCCTTTACGGTGGCGGTGGGTCCGGAACGTCGAAATGATGGCGTTTCCATGATCAGTACTATATCGAAATAGCGGCCGCCTCGCACCCTCCCCGGCATGAGTACTGCGGCGATATCCCCTGAACGGTAGATTATGAGCGATTATGCCGCCCTCCGCCTCCCCACGTGCTGCAGCTTCCCGCCAGCTAGCCGACCTGTTGCTCGGGCTGGCCAGCGCGATGCAGCGCCTGCGCATGCTCCCCGACGGCCACCCGGTGATCGTCGCGAGTCTGAGCGGACTGGAGCGCCTCTTGGCCGCGGCGCTGGTCGAGCGCGACAGCTTGACCCTCGAGGTGGGAACCGTCCAGCTCCTGGTCGAGGGGATGGAGACCAACCCCGATTTCGAGCCCCTGCGCGATCTGGCGGGGCAATTCCGCGAGGTCGGGATCGGCGCCATCGAGTTCAGGCCCGGCGTTACGGTCCGCGATCTCCTCCCCGTGCTCGGGACGGTCGCGAGCCACAAGGTTCCCCTGGACGGGTGGCCCTCCGTTCCCCACATCACGGTTCGCGTCGCGCCCACCCGGGTCGCTCCCGGTATCGATCCCTGGCTACCGCTTGAGCGGGTGGTACTCGAGGAGCCGGAGCGGGCGGTGGCGGCGCGGGACCCGAATGATCTGGCGTTCGCGCTGGAGATGTTGCCCGCCGATCTGGCGCGAGACGGGCTGATACTCGAACTGCTCACCTACGTGGCCGAGGCGGCGGAAGGCGACCCGGTTGGCGGCGAGCTCCTGATCCAGTTGATCCGTTCCATTCCTGTCGGCACCCTCCGACGGCTGTTGGCGCCTCGGTCCGCGAGCCCGGTTCAGGGGGAGTTCCTGAGGGCGGTGGCCGGCCAGGTACCCTCTTCGGTTTTGCTGCGCCTGCTCGAGGCTACTGCGCGAGGTCGCGAGACGGAGCTCTCCCCTACCGCCTTGAACGTGCTGGCTCGGCTCGCCCGCCGCTCAAACAGGCAGGACCACGGGCCGGCGCACCGAGCGCTGGTGGAGGAGCTCTCTCGCCTGGTACCGGCCGGAAACGGTCATGGTCCCGCCGCCGCGACGACCAAGCTGGCGCCGGAGCCGGAACGGATTCTCAAGCTGGCGTTGGAAAGCGGCATTCTGGAAGCCGGAACCCTCGCCGCCGCGGAGCGGATGATCGCTCGGCGGCAGGTGGTACCGCTTCTCGCCCTGCTGCAGACGGTACCCGACGAGGATCAGATCGCCGTCGCGATCCGGCGGCGGATCTTCACGGCCTCGACCGTGCAGGCGCTGGTGAGCGCGGTCCCGGTCGATCTCGACGCCTTGGACAGTCTGATCCCGGCGGCGGGTATCGATGCGGTGCCTGTGCTGCTCGACTGTCTCGCGGAATCTCGCGATCGGCAAGTCCGCCTTCGAGTCCTGGACCTGCTCGCGCGCTACGGGGCGCGGGTGGGCCCGGTAGCCGCCGAGCGCCTGGACGGCATGCCGTGGTACGTCCAGCGCAACATCCTGAAGTTGCTGGGCCGGCTCCCGGATCTGCCCGCGAGCTTCGCCCCGGAGCCGCTCTTGGCGCACCGCGATCCGCGGGTGCGGCACGAGGCGCTGGCGCTCGCGCTGTCGGACTCCCGACGCCGCGACCGTGCACTGGCCGATGCCTTGGAGAGTGGGTATGAACCGACGTTACGACTCGCCCTCGTCACCCTCGCGGAGCGCTGTCCGCCTGAGCTGGTGCCTCGGGCCATCGCCTGCGCTGCGAACGAGGGCCTCAGCCCCGAACTCCGAGCGCTCGCGGTTAGCGCCTTGGCGCCGGTCAGGGATCCGGTGGTGTTGCGCATGCTGCGCCGCTTGGTCGTCGCGCGTGGAATCACCGCCCTGGGCCGTCTGGCGCCCAAGAGCGAGTGCATGCTGGCCGCGCTCGCCGGCCTAGCCGCCTGTTGGCACAGCCACCCGAAGGTGGTCCAGTTACTCGAGACCGCCAAACAATCGCGTGATCCCGAAATTCGCGACGCGGCCCGGACACCAGCGCGCCGCTCGTTTCCCTCGCTACCTCTGGTGGGCCGCTGATGGCCACCCCGGCGACGTTTCTCCGCGCACTGGCCCACGCCCTGGAGCTCCGCCAACGCGAACGGGTTGACGCGGCGATTCGCAGAGCGGCCGATGACGCCTGTGCGGTCGCGATACAGAGTCTGGCCAGCGCCGGCCGATCGGTGTTCCGATTTACACCCGAAGGGGTGGAATACGGCCCGCTGCCGCTTACGGAGTTCGATGGCTGGATCTGGGCGGAGCGGCTTGCGTCGATGGGCATCGAGCGACTGGAACTGCTCGGTCCGACCGATACGGCGAACCTCGCCGCCTTCCTCGACTATGCCGCCGGCCTGATGCCGGAGGGGCCTCCCCCACGTCTCGGTCACGTCGGTCTGCGCTGGGGTCCGCTGCTCGAGTCGGCGCAGGACGGCGGCCAACCCTATCCGCTTGCTGATGAGTTCCGGGTGATGCAGCACGTCTTCGCCGCCGCGACCCGTGGGGACCGGCTGCCGCTCGGTGATGTACATGCTGTCGTTGCCTCGCTGGGATCGCTGGTCACCGAGGAAGAGCAGCCGACACTGTCGCTCCTGCATCGGAGAGGTCGCGGGGACTATCAGCCGGCCCACGCGCTCAACTGCGCACTGCTCGCGCTGATTCTCGCCGACGCGCTGGGCCTTGGCCCGGAAGAGCGTCGCGAGTGCGCGCTGGCCGCGCTGCTGCACGACATTGGCATGGCCCGGATGCCGGCCGATACCCTCGTCGGCGATCGCTTCACGCCTCAAGACCGCGCGAGGGTACGCGGGCACCCGATGGAGGGAGCTCGGCTACTGTTGCGGCATGGTGACGTGATGGAGAGCGCCGCCGTGGTGTCCTACGAGCATCACCTCCGGCCGGACGGCGGTGGCTACCCGCGACTCAGCTATCCGCGTGAGCCCCACCTCCTGAGCCGGGTCGTGGCCGTGTGTGATGCGTTCGACGCGCTCCTGGCCCCCCGGCCTGACCGCTCCCCACTCGGTCCAGCGGGTGCTATTCACGAACTCGAGCGAAGCGCGGTAGCACAATTCGATCCGCGCGTCGTTACGGCATTCAGCGACCGCATGATGCGGTCAGCCGAAGCCGGAGGGTTGGTCTTGACATTACGAGGGAATTAGTCGTATTTCGGCATTCCCCGCTGACGTGCCCCATTTCCACCAGGAGGCGCGAACCGGGATTGAGGAGTGCCGACCATGTCAGAGACCGCCGCCTTACCCGCCGTTCCCCCCATCGAAAGCCGGGGTTACAGCCATCCCGATGTGCTCGTCTCCACCGAATGGGTGGCGCACCACGTCACGGATCCCTCGGTTCGGCTCGTGGAGTCCGACGAAGACCTGCTGCTCTATGAGACCGGGCACATTCCCGGGGCCGTGAAGATCGACTGGGTCAATGATCTTAACGACCCGCTCACCCGCGACTACCTCAACCGCGCTCAGCTGGAGAAGCTGCTCCGATCCAAGGGGATCTCTGAGCAGACGACGATCGTCTTCTACGGCGACAAGAACAACTGGTGGGCGACCTATGCGTTCTGGGTCTTCCGGCTGTTCGGGCTCAAGCGGCTCAAGCTCATGGATGGCGGCCGCGCCCGGTGGACCGAAGAGGGCAGGGCCCTGACGACCACGGCTCCGGTCTATTCGCCGGGGGACATCGTCGTCGGCGAGCGGAACGACGCGGCGATTCGCGCCTTTCGGGATGAGGTGCTCGCCCATCTCGGTCGCAAGGGACAACTGGTGGATGTTCGCAGCCCCGAGGAGTTTCGCGGCGAGCGGCTCCATATGCCGGACTATCCCAATGAGGGCGCGTTGCGGGGTGGGCATATCCCCGGCGCCCGGAGCGTGCCCTGGGCCCGCGCGGTGAACCCCGATACCCACACCTTCCGGCCCGCCGGCGAACTGCGCCGGATCTACGTCGAGGAGCAGGGACTTCAACCGGACAAGGACACGGTTGCCTACTGCAGGATCGGCGAACGGTCGTCACATACCTGGTTCGCGCTCACGTATCTGCTCGGCTTCACCAACGTGCGGAATTACGATGGTTCGTGGACAGAGTGGGGGAATGCGGTCAGGATGCCGATTGAGAAGTGAGGAGAGTGAGGAGTGAGGAGTGAGGAGTGAGAAGTGAGAAGTGAGAAGTGAGAAGTGAGAGAGTGAGAAGGTGAGAGTCGAAGAGAGATGTGCCGGACAGGGAAGTCAAGGTCCGGGCTACTACTACTTACTTCTTACTTCTCACTTTGTCGCCTGTCGCCCCCTCGTCTTCTCGCCTATTCGCCTTCTTGCCTCTGCGGCTTCTCGCCTGTCTTCGCCAGCTCCCCCGCCATCCGTTTGAGCCGCCCGATCATTGCCGTGAGTCCGTGCATGCGCGTCATCCCGAGCGCCTCCGAGAGGCCGAGCTGATCGAGCAAGTCCCCCGGCAGCTCTGCGACATCACTCGGAGTTGCACCGCGGATACCCCGAGCCAGCAGCGACACGAATCCCCGCACCGTTGGCGCCTCGCGCGGCGCCTCCGCATGCAGGACCACGCCGCCGTTCTCCCGGTCGAGAAAGAGCCACACGGGCGACTGGCACTCCGGCACACGATTCAGCCCCTCATCCCGGGCGGCGTGATACCGCTCGGGAAGAGGAGGCAGTTTCTTGCTGTAATCCAGCAGCAGTTCTAGACGGGTCTGCTTGTCGGACGACTGGAAACGGCGGATGGTCTTGTCGAGCGTGTCGAGCATGCTGGAAAGTTAACCGACGGGCACAGTGTCGGCGAGGAAAAAGGATGCGGCGTCCGGAACCTCGAATGGCTCCCGACGCCGCACCTTCTACTTCTCACTCCTCACTTCTCACTCCTTACTTCTTCGTCAGCGCACCCGACATCTTGCCGGAGAGCAGGCCGAAGATGGCTCCGATGATCATGGAGACGGCGACCGCGATCAGCGCATTCTGCATTGTGGCCGAGAGGAGCATGTCCTTCGCCAGGGCTCCGGGGGTCTGGAGCAGGTACGCGAAGGTGGCAGCGTAGCCATAGACGCTCGCCGGAATGGTGGCGAGGGCCTTGACGTGTGCGGCGGCACACATCGCGAACACCGTGAGGCCGACCACGATTCCTGCCCACAGCGGCAGGCCGAGGCTATCCGCCATTGGGAACGACAGCAGGATAAGCGCTGCTATCCAGGCCATGACGGCGCCGAACACGTTGCAGACGATCGTGTTCTTAAGCGCCTCGGTGTTTCCGCCGGTGGCGAAGAAACACGCCCAGGCGATGAAGGCTGCCCAGATCAGCAGGCCGCCGACCTTCAGGAAAATCAGAGTGGCAACTCCGCCAAGCAAACCGATGCTTAGCGACAACGCGACCAGTGACGACATGGTTCAGCCCTCCCGATGAGTGGACGGGTACGAGAACCGCGGACCTGCTCTTATGCATGACGCATGGATACTGCGTGGTGTGATCCGCAAAGCGTCCCGTCTGGCACGGGGCGCCTTGCACGGGACCAATCTTCTGAGCGGGACGGAGATACGGCTCGGAGGCCGGCTTGTCAAGAGTCCGGCCTGCCGGTGTGCTTCGGGCAGCTTACATGTTTTCCACGACGGCCTTGCCGAACTCCGAGCATTTAAGGAGCGTAGCGCCCGTCATCTGCCGCTCGAAATCGTAGGTTACCCGCTTCTGGGAAATGGTCTTCTCCAGGCCGGCGATGATCCGATCGGCCGCTTCCCCCCAGCCCATGTAGCGGAACATCATCTCACCCGAGAGGATCAGCGAGCCGGGATTGACCTTGTCCTGGTTGGCGTACTTGGGCGCGGTTCCATGAGTCGCCTCGAAGATGGCATGCCCGGTGACGTAGTTGATGTTGGCCCCCGGGGCGATGCCGATGCCGCCCACCTGCGCCGCCAGGGCATCCGAGATGTAATCGCCGTTGAGGTTCATGGTGGCGATGACATCGTACTCGGACGGTCTGGTGAGGATCTGCTGCAGGAAGGCGTCGGCGATGACGTCCTTGATGATCACGCCGTCAGGGAGCCGGCACCACGGCCCGCCGTCCACCTCCACCGCGCCGTATTCCTGTTTGGCGAGCTCGTAGCCCCAGTCCCGGAATGCCCCCTCAGTGTACTTCATGATGTTGCCCTTATGCACCAGGGTCACGCTCTTCTTCTTCTGCCCGATCGCGAACTCGATGGCCGCCCGAATGAGCCGCTTGCTGCCTTCCTCGGACACTGGCTTGATGCCGATGCCGCTCGTGTCCGGGAACCGAATGGTGCTCGCCCCCATCTGCTCAATCAAGAAGGCCACTACCTTCCGAGCCTGATCGGTCTTGGCCTTGTATTCGATACCGGCGTAGATGTCCTCGGTGTTCTCCCGGAAAATGATCATGTTCACCAGCTCGGGTTGCTTCACCGGGCTTGGCACCCCCGTGAACCAGCGCACCGGCCGGACGCAAGCATAGAGGTCCAGCTTCTGGCGTAGCGCGACATTGAGCGAGCGGAAGCCGCCCCCGACTGGTGTCGTCAGCGGGCCCTTGATGCCCACGAGATAGTAGGAGATCGCCCGGAGGGTGTCTTCCGGCAGCCAGCTATCCAGCTTGTCCCGGGCTTTCTCTCCGGCGAACACCTCGAGCCAGGTCACCTGGCGCCGCCCCCCATAGGCTTTCCGGACCGCGCCGTCGAACACGACCCGTGAGGCACTCCAGATGTCGGGGCCAGTCCCATCCCCCTCGATATACGGGAGGATGGGGTGCTCCGGCACGACCAACTTTCCGCCGACCAGCGTGATGGGCTCGCCCGAGGTGGGGGGGACCAGAGTATCGTACTTGGGAGGCGTAGGCATGGCTCGCAACGTGGCTGTATGTGAGGAAGCCCAGAGAATCTAACATGTCCTCCGATCCCCTTCCCGATCCGGCGACTCCCCCCCGAGAGACCCCGCTCCGACAGACTCGGGCGGCCGAGGCGGCCCGGGGCATTCTGTCGGTCTTCGATTCGCACCAGGCCCAGTTCCGCCTGGTGACGCGCCGGGCCGAGGCACGCTTCCTCAATCGCGACTGGCGCGGCGGCCAACTGGACGCCGCCGAACGACTCACGCTCTACCGCCAGTTCGTGAGCTGGTGCGTCCAGGACCTCAAACGCTCCCTGGCCGACGTCATGGAGGACCTGCCACTGTGGCGCGCGCTCCGCGATGCCTACGCCCGGGCCGCCCGCGATCGGCTCGATGCCGAACTGTCTTACACCTTCTACAACTCGGTGGTGCGCCAGCTGCTCAAGGTGGTCGGACCGGACGCAGGGTCGTATTTCGACGACCGGGAGTTCCAGCGGCTGCCGCCGGTCTCGGCAGCCCAGGTGCTGCGACGCTATCAGGGCGGAGGCGGGCTTCCAAACATGTTTCGGGAATTGCTCGCCGATCTCCCCTTTGGCGAGGCCTATCCGGCGCGCGAGGAAGATGCCTGGCTCATCGCGCAATCCGTGGGGGAAGAACTGGCCCGCGATCCCCGGGGGATCGTCGTGGAAGCGATCGAGGTCGTGCCGACGCCCTTCTATCGTAACAAGGGTGCCTATGTGGTCGGCCGACTGGTGACGAACGCCGGGATCTTGCCGCTGGTGCTGCCCACCGTCCACGACGACCACGGCATCCGGGTCGACGCCGCGCTCACGACGTCGGACGAAGTGAGCGTGGTCTTTTCGTTCACCCGGTCGTACTTCCACGTGGAGGTCGAGTGTCCCGGCGCGATGGTCGACTTTCTGCGTTCGCTCATGCCCCGCAAGCCCACGGACGAGTTGTACACCTCGCTCGGCTATCACAAGCACGGCAAGACCGAATTGGTGCGCGCGCTGTTCCGTCATCTGGAGGCCCACGACGCTCGCTTCGAGCTGGCGGAGGGCGACAAGGGACTCGTCATGACGGTGTTTGCCCTGCCGACTCTCAACGTCGTGTTCAAGATCATCAAGGACCGCTTCGGGCCGCCGAAGCAGACCTCCCGCCAGCAGGTCATGGAGAAGTATCGGCTGGTCTTCGTGCGGGATCGGGTCGGTCGGCTGGCCGATGCGCAGGACTTCGAGGACCTCACCTTCGCCCGGGACCGTTTTGCGCCCGGTCTGCTCGAGGAACTGCTGGCG
This sequence comes from uncultured Gemmatimonadales bacterium, assembly GCA_963748035.1. Classification (GTDB taxonomy): domain Bacteria; phylum Gemmatimonadota; class Gemmatimonadetes; order Gemmatimonadales; family GWC2-71-9; genus JADJOM01. The sequence continues at coordinate 440,681 of CAVVHO010000001.1, forward strand.
GAATGTGGCGGTACCGTGAAAGTGGAGGGGGAGCGGGTCGTCTTCAAACACCTCTACACCGAGCGCCGGGTCACTCCGCTCAACTTGTACCTGCGCCAGGCGGACGAGGCCCATGCCATCGACGCGGTGCTCGACTACGGCCAGTCGATCAAGGATCTCGCGGCCGCCAATATCTTCACCGGTGACATGTTGCTCAAGAACTTCGGGGTGACGCGTCACAGCCGGGTGATCTTCTACGACTACGATGAACTGTGTCTGCTCACTGAATGCACGTTCCGGGAGATTCCCAAGGCTCAACACGAGGAAGACGAGTACAGCGCCGAGCCGTGGTTCTCGGTTGGTGAGCATGACATCTTTCCCGAGGAGTTCGGCGCCTTTCTCACCCTGCCAGGACGGCCCGGGCAGGCGTTCCAGGCGGCGCACGGCGACCTGCTCACCGTCGAGTATTGGCTCCGCATGCAGCGTCTGGCAGAGCAGGGCGAGGTGGTCGATATCTTTCCTTATAGACCGGCGCGGAGGCTGGGGGCGCGCCAGGGGTAGGTGCTGCTCACCTGGCTGAACCCTGAAGCAAGCGGCCTCCCGAGCAATCGGGAGGCCGCTTCTGTTCCGCCGCGCATCGCCCAGACAGCCCCGGACATCAGGGAAGCACGGCGACGTCGTTCAGGTTTGCTCTGAGAGCCTTCCTCGCCGCCGCCCGACCGAGCGCCAGCCCCACCTCCATGTCGAACCGGTAGTGAATGCCGGCGTAGAGCCGCGACAGACTGGCCTCTTCAGCCACCTGCGCCAGCCGCCGCCGCTCCCGGGGGAAGGCGCGCGTCAAGACTCGGGAGAATGCGCCTGAGGCGCACGAGTGGGCTGACGGGTACGAGGGGTGAGGCGGCAACCCGATCGGGAGGGTGATCGCCGGGTCTGCCTGGGGTGGACGGATGAACCAGTAGGTGTACTTGGCGTCAAAGCAGCCGATCAGGGCGTCGAACGCCGCCGCATGCATCAGAAAGAAGATGCGCGCGGCCTCCGAGTCGCTCCGGTGATACTTCACGATCAGCTCCCGCGCCAGGCCGTTGATCGCGGCGTCGGAGTTGGGCGACTGATTGGTGTTCCAGTACTGGGCGATGGCAAGCTGCTCGGGAGTTCGGGTGTCCGATATCTGCCGCACTTCTGCCAGGGCCGCGAGGTACTCGGCGGATCCGAAGTCCGGCGGTGGGGGTGGGCGCAGCTCATCGGTCGAGGTCAGGAAGAACGGGCGCGCCCCAAGATTGCCGCGGGCGATCGGGCCGCCGTTCCAGATCCAGTACCCCGGCCCGATCGGCGGATGTCCCGGATCGGTCAACCCGACTCTGTCACCCAGGGCATACGTATTGACCCGGGCACCGATGCCGCGTCCGATTGCCTCGCCGGCCGCAAAGCCCCCGTGCCTCGAGCCGGGCCACCCATCGGCCGTCCGTTGCGCGTCCAGCGCTGCCTCTACTTCGGCGACATCCAGCGGAAAGAACGAACTCAGGACCGCCACGGACGCGCCGCCGATCGCCGCGGACGTCGAGGCATGCTCTCCCCGGCCTTCATCCCTCGCTTCCCTGGAATGGTCGCGCTCGCCGTCTTCCGCCGCTTCTGCCCCACGGAACTGCGCCATCGCCAGGTAGGTGAACAGACGGGCCGCGTTGATGGGGCGCCGGGCCGCCAATTGGTCGGCCAGCTCGTTCCATTGAACCGTTGCGCCGGCTTCCCGGAACTTCGAGTCGCCGTCGCGCATCGCTGGTGCGGAGCTGCCACTGGTTAACGCACTTGCGGGCGGTGCCGTGGGTTGATCGCTGCAGCCGGACAGCAACACCAGCGTTGCTCCGATGGCTGCAGCCAGTCGGGTAGTCATGAGGCTCTCCATGGGACTGAGTTTGCGCCTTGGGGGCACACCCGCCCTTCCCCCTGGACCAGGCGCCTTGGACAGGGGTCCGAGGCGCGGTAAGCTTCTCAGGGATGGGACGTCCTCATGGTCGCCACACCGCGTGATCTCGCCGTGATAGACCCGTGATAGGCCCCGCAGGAACCCCGCTGTCGTTGTGCGGAGGACCCAATGCACCTGCTCCGTACGCTCGGGTCCACCGCACTTTTTGAACGCGCCGCCACCGGCGAGCGGCACGTCCCCATGCACGCCAAACGCCTGGCCCTGCTGCTCTTTCTCGCCCGTGGGGGGCGGGGTCCCTTCCTCCGTCGTGATGTACTGCTCTCCTTGCTGTGGCCCGATACCGACGAGGCGCACGGCCGCGCGGCCCTGCGCCAGACCCTGACCGGCCTGCGCAAGCAGCTGGGGTCGGACGCCATCCTCACCCGCGGCGAAGACGAAGTCGGCTTGGCGCCTGAGGCCGTGTGTTGCGATGCGACGGAGTTCGAGCGGGAGTGCGCCGCGGGGAACCATCCAGACGCAGCCGTCCTTTACCAGGGTGATTTCTCGGCCGGGTTCCACGTCGCGGGGGTGGCGCCGGAGTTCGAGCATTGGGTGGAGGGGGAGCGCTCCCGCCTGCGACGGCTGGCCGGTCGCTCCGCCCGGTGTGCGGCGGACGACTCCGAGCGGGCCGGACACCCAGCCGAAGCGGCGGCCTGGGCCCGGCGGGCCGTCGAGCTCGTGCCGGACGACGAGGCAGGTGTCGCCCAGCTCATAACACTGCTCGATCATGCTGGAGACCGGTCAGGCGCCCTGGCGGCCTACGATGAGCTGAAGCGACGCTTGGCGGAGGAGTATTCGGTGGAACCCTCGCCCGAGACCCGGGCGCTGATCGATGCTGTGCGGGCCCGCCGGGGTCCACACGATACTGGCATTCCTTCCGCCGCTGCCGCGGAGCCCCCGGATGCGGGCGACCGCAACAAGCCGGCCGACGCCGCGCCAACTGGGCGGGTCCGGAAGCCGTCACGGCAGAACCTCGCCGTTGCAGCTGCCATCGGTGCCGTCCTCGTGCTGGCGCTGGCTGCCGTCCTCTCCTGGGTCCGCCGGCCGGCGGTGCCGACCGGTGAACTCGTCGCTGTCATGCCCTTCCGGATCAGCGCTGCGGACCCGGCCTTCGCGTGGCTGCGCGAGGGGATGGTGGAATTGTTGGCGATCCGGCTGACCGGTGAGGGCGGCATTCGAGTAGTGGAGCCGGAGCGGCTGCTCACCGCCTGGCATCAGAGTATGACCGTGGACCGGTCCGACGCGCCGGACAGGACGGTGTGGGCCATCGCGACCGGCGTCGGTGCGGGCCGGATCATCCAGGGCAGCGTGACCGGCACCTCGCACAGCATGACGCTCAGCGCCTGGGTCCTGTCGCCCGGAGGACAGGAGTTGGCGCGGGCGAGTATCGAAGGTCCACCGGACAGCTTGCCGTTTCTGATCGACCGGCTCGCCGTGCAGCTCCTCGGCCTCAATGCCGGCATAGAAGCGAATCGGTTGGCCTCGGTCACCAGTACCTCGCTGCCGGCCATCCGCACCTTCCTCGCCGGCCGCACCGCTTTTCGTTCCGGCCGGATGGAGGAGGCGCTGCAGCGGTACCTCGAGGCGGTGGAGCTGGACTCCAATTTCGCCTTGGCCGCGTTTGATCTGTACCGTACAACGGCGTGGGTGAATTCCGGCCCGAACGCCGCGATCGGATTGCGCCGCGCGGTGGCGGGCCGGAGCCGGCTCGGCCCGGCCGACCAGGCATTGCTGGACCTGCTGCAGAATCAGGGGATCACCGCGCCGGCCTTGTTCGCTAACTGGAACAAGGTGACTACCGCGTATCCCGATCGCCCCGAAAGCTGGTATGGCTTGGGAGACGCCTACTACCACATGGGCCGACTGGCTGGTATCGACGGCTCACTGGAACGGGCAGAGGATGCCTTTCGCCGCGGGTGGCAGCTCGACTCCGCGGCTCAGAGAAGGTCGGCGCTGGCGCTGGCATCCCCGATGGTGGCCGAGCCGATGAGTCACATGGTGGAGCTAGCACATATGCGGGGCGACACGGCGGAGGTCCGTCGGCTTGTCACCCGGGTGCTCGCGGCCGACTCCAGCAGTGACCTCGCTCGCGAGCTGCGCTGGCATCTCGCGGTGATCGACGGCGATTCGGCCCGGCGGGCATTCTGGGACGGGATCGGTACGGCGACCCAGGCCTCCACGATGAGAGTCGTCCTGTTCATGGTCTGGTCCGGGGTGGGCGCCGAGGACTACCCGCGCGCGAGGTCCGAGGATGACCGGCGGCTTCGCCTCCATGATCCGGGTTACGCGAAGTTCGCCCAGAGGGTTGAAGCGCTCAATCGAGGTCGGCCATCCGACGTCCCCGCCGTGCGGGAGCCCGCCGGCAACTTGGGTGAGCCGACCCTGCGTTCCCGCATTGGGGATGCGATGTCGTGGCAGGGAGACTCTGCCGCCGCAATCGACGCGGTCCGCGAGCTCACCCGGTATGGGAAAGCGTCCGCCACGGGGACGAGCGCCATCCGGGAGCAGGCTCAGGACGTCTGTACTGTGGGGCAGTGGGGGATGGCCCACGGCGACCTGTCCGCCGCCGAGGGGGCGAGCCGAAGACTCCACGCCGCCCGGCTCCCAGAGCTCCATGGCAGCGACTCGGCCTCCTTCGCTCAATCGGTCGCCCTGTGTGCGGCCCTGCTTGATGCCTCCCTCGCCGCTTCTCGATTGCCTGCCAAGGCTGCCCGCGCCGCGATTGCCTTCGCCGACTCGCTCGCCCGCACCTTCATTTTCGAAGTCTGCTGCGTCGCGATTGTGAGCGACGCGAATCTTCGCCTGGCAGATCTGTGGGAGCGTTCCGGGAATTTGCCCAATGCACTCCGGGCGCTCCGAAGGCGTTCAGGGAAATTCATCCTGGCGCCCTTGTACCTGTCGAGCTTCCTGCGGGAGGAGGGGCGTGTGGCGACCTTGACCGGAGACACTGTCGGCGCCGTTCGGGCCTATCGTCACTACCTGGCGTTGCGCTACGATCCCGAGCCCGCTGTCCGGCCCGAAGTGGAGCGGGTGCGGCGGGAGCTGGCGGCGTTGTCCCGAGGCCGGTAGTCAACCTCCCGTCGCCTGTCGCCTGTCGCCTATCGCCTGTCGCCTAAATCCCGTTCCCCCGCAGTTATCTTCACTCGCACACATGGCCATCCTCTCCATCTCCGGTCTCGCCATTCAATTCGGCGGGGACGTCCTCCTCAGCGACATCGGCTTCACCGTCGAGAAAGGGGAGCGGTGGGGGATCATCGGCCGCAACGGGAGCGGCAAGACTTCGATCTTCCGCGCCATCACCGGCGACTTGGTCCCTGCCAGGGGTACGGTAAGCCGAGCCTCAGGTCTGCGGCTGGCGATGCTCGATCAGCATCGCGACTTCGCCGGAGCCACCACGGTGTGGGAGGCAGCCTGCGCCGGGTTCGAATCCCTCCTCGCGCTCGAGCGTGCGCTCGAGGAACAGGGGCACCGGATTGGCGCACTGGGCGACCGCGCGTCGCCGGAAGTGCTTGCGAAGTACGACAAGGACCTGGAACGCTTCGGCCGCGAGGGCGGCTACCAGGTCCAGGCGCGGGTCGCTGCGGTGTTGCATGGGCTCGGCTTCGACCCCGATCTAGCCCATCACCAGGCGCTGGCCACGCTGAGCGGGGGAGAACGTGGACGGCTCGGTCTCGCCGCGCAGCTGGTGGCGCCGGCGGACCTGCTGCTACTCGACGAACCCACCAACCATCTCGACCTCGACACGACCACCTGGCTCGCCGACCATCTCCGCGGACTCGATGCGGCCGCGCTGATCATCAGCCACGACCGCGCCTTTCTGGATGAGGTAGCGGAGCACATCCTCCATTTGGAGGCCGGGGGCGGTCAGGTGTACGACGGTGGCTACTCCGCATTTGTCAGGCAGCGGGAGGAGCGCCGCCTGGCCGGGCAACGCGCCTACGACAAACATTCGAAAGTCGTCGCGGCCGAAGAGGACTACATCCGCCGCAACATCGCCGGGCAGAACAGCAAACAGGCCAAGGGCCGCCGCCGCCGCCTGTCGCGCATGCCCCGGCTGTCTCCTCCGCCCGGCGAGGATGGCGCGATGGCGGTGCGCTTCAGCGCATCCGGGCGGGGGGGCGACCAGATCCTGGTGACCGATCACCTGCGCGTAGCCGTTGCTGAACGGCTACTGCTCGATGGTTTCACCGCCGCGGTGCGCCGAGGCGAAGTGCTGGGCCTGGTCGGCCCCAATGGGACCGGGAAGACCACCCTGCTGGCCACCATTCTCGGCGAGCGCCCGCCGCAAGGTGGCTCAGTGCGGCTGGGAGATTCCATCGGGATCGCCAGCTACCGGCAGGATCTCGCGCAGGTACCGCGCGACAAGACCCTCTTTGACATCATCCACGACCTGCGTCCCGCGTGGACCCGCGGTCAGGTCATGGATCATCTCGGCCGATTCGATTTCTCGGGAGATGCGACCCTCCGCCGCGCCGGGTCAATCTCCGGCGGCGAACTGGCGCGGGTCGCCCTGGCCATGATGACGCTGGCAAACGCCAACGTGCTGGTCTTCGACGAGCCGACCAATCACCTGGATGTCGAATCCATCGAGGCGCTGGAGGACGCGATCGAGAACTACGAGGGGACGGTGATCCTGGTGAGCCACGACCGCGCGCTCCTCCGCGCGCTTTGTACCCGGGTCTGGACGCTCGAACACGCCCGGATCATCGACTACGAGGGGAGCTTCGAGGAGTGGGAGGCCGCGCGCGAGGAACGCCGTCGCGCCGCGGTGGCGGCCACCCGGCAGGCCGAAGCCGAACGTCGCGGCAAGGAGAAGAAGGCCGCGAAGCGACCGGATGCTGATCGCCGGGCGGAACAGTCTGCGGTACGGGCGGCCCGCAGGACGCTGGAGCTGGCCGAAGCCCGGGTGCATGCGCTCGAGTCACGCGAGGTGGAGCTCAATGTGAGTCTGGCCGACCCGGCGCTGTACGATCTGGCTGACGGTGCGGCCCGCGCGGCAACCCTCGGTCAGGAGCTGGAACGCCTGCGAGCGGAATTTGGCCTGGCGTTTTCGGACTGGGAACGGGCAGCGGCGGAGCTAGAAAGGTTGTCGGAGCAGGATGGAGTGAGCAGTAAGAAGTGAGGAGTGAGGAGTGAGGAGTAAGGAGTAACTAATCGCAGGCTGAGTCTTCGGCCGCTTGACAGCTCAGCCCGGCCCCGCACCATTGGGTTCACTCCTCACTCCTCACTCCTCACTCCTCACTCCTCACTCCTCACTCCTCACTCCTCACTTCAAACTCTCCCTCAAGTACATCACCGCCAAAAACCCGTAGGCCAGGAAACTTACCCCCAGCAGCACCGCTCCCCCGATGCCCGGGCGTGCCCACTCGGGTGCGGCCTCCGGCAGGCGGCGATAATTGAGCAAATAGAGCGCGACCGGAAAGACCACGGTGCCGCCGAAGCCGATCACCGCCGAGGTGAGGATCAGAGGGCCCGGGGCGTCGAGCAGCATGGTGCCGCAGGTCACGACCGTGAGCAGGCCGACGAAGCTCCAGTACCACCACCTGAGCCCGCGCCGTGCGGCTCGCGGGAATAGCGTGGTCACGATGTCAGCCTGCATTCGGCTGACACCGTCCACTGTGGCGAGCCAGGTATCGGCCAGGAACGCCGCCGCGACGATCAGAAACACGACTCGGCCGATCGGACCCCAACTCACCTCGAAGAACCTGCTCTGCACGACTGCCAGCTGGTAATCCTGCGGCAGCAGGCCCTTGGGGAAGAGCAGGGCCCAGGCGAGCAAGCACGTCATGAGCGTGGTGAACAGGTTGCCGGCGATGCCGACCATGGCATCAACGGCCAGATACTTACGCCAGGTCTCCCAGCGGCTCCGAGATTCGGTGGAGTCGGTTGGTACCGAGTGGTCAAGAGGTGGTACCGAGTACCGCGTACCGAGTACCGGGTACGAGGGGCCTGAGGATTCGCTGTTCGCTTCGGATCGCGATGTGTTGTACCCGGTACTCGGTACTTGGTACTCGGTACCTTGTAGCTCGTACTCGGTACTCGGTACTTGGTACTCGGTACTACCCAGGCCCGTAATCGGCGTCCCGTATCCAGCCATCCCGCTCCCCTTCTCCTTGAGCCAGTACGAGTAGAGCAGGATCCAGAAGCCGCCCAGCCCAGCAAACGTTATCCCGGTGAGCAGCTTGGTGGCGTCGGCAGGATCCCACGGGTGCGGCATTGGTCCCGCGGGCGGGCCCAACAGTCCTCGAGCGAACGAGGGGATCGCGGTCAGGACGTCAGGTACCAGACACGCCCACACCAGGCCGACCACGGTCACCACCGCCACCACCTTCATGAAGCCTTCGACCAGGCGGTACACCACCTTGGAAAAGGCCAGCGCAAGAACGAACACGGCGATCGAGCTGTAGCCCCAGAAGAGCGTCTGCCCTCTGGCACTCCACCCTGCGGGGAATCCGGTGAGTGCGGCGATGGCGGTGCCGCCTGCAGAGGCGAAGGCGCCGAACCACAGGAACGAGAGCGTCATCAGCAGCCACAGCCCGATGCCGAACCAGCGATTGAGCCGGATGAAGCCGCGGAAGATGCTCTCACCCGTGAGCAGCGTGTACCGGCCGATCTCCAGGTTGAGGGGGAACTGCAGCAGGCAGGCGGGAATCAGCAGGCACAGGAATGTGAGTCCGTACTTCGCGACCAGGTACGGCCACCAAATCAATTCGCCGCTCCCCTGGGCCAGCGCCATCCATACGATGCCGGGACCCAGGGCCCGCCACCATCCCGGGAAGGCTGGGAGCGGCCGCCGCACAATGTTCGCGTCTTTCGATGACATGTCCCTGTCGCCTTTCGCCCCTCGCCTGTCGCCTGTCGCCTCTCCCCGTTCCCCGTTCCCCGTTCCCCGTCCCGTTCTCTCGTTCTCCCGTTCTCCCGTTCCCCCGTTCCCCCGTTCTCCCGTTCCCCGTTCCCCTTTCCCCGTTCTCCCGTTCTACCGTTCCCCCGTTCTACCTTACAGGCCATGCAGATTCGCACGCGCGCGCGGCTCGAGATCCTGGCGGTCGCGTTCCTGTTCTCCACCGGAGGCGCCGCGATCAAGGCGGCGCAGTTCTCCAGCTGGCAAGTGGCCGGGCTCCGTTCCGGGATCGCCGCGCTCGCCGTCTGGCTGCTGATCCCTTCCGCCCGGCAGTTCAGCCGCAAGACCTTCGGCGTGACGCTGCTGGTGGCCATCGCCTACGCGGCGACGTTGACGCTCTTTGTGCTGGCCAACAAGCTCACCACCGCGGCGAACACCATCTTTCTTCAGGATACCGCCCCACTCTACATCCTGCTGCTCGGCCCGCTGCTCCTGCATGAGCGCATCGCCCGCAAAGATCTGGGCTTCATGGCCGCAGTGGCCGGTGGTATGGTGCTCTTTTTTGTCGGTCGGCAACAGACCTTCGTCACCGCGCCCGATCCGGTGCGCGGCAACATCTTCGCTGCCCTCTCCGGACTGACCTACGCCTTGATGCTGATGGGTCTGCGCTGGATGGGCACGCGGGGCGGCTCTCCCGCATCGGCTGTTGCGCTGGGAAATTTTCTGGCGCTGCTCTTCGCGTTGCCCAACGCCTTGCCGCTGGGCCATCATGGCGCCACTGACTGGGCCGTGATCATCTACCTCGGCGTGTTCCAGATTGGGCTGGCCTATGCCCTGCTCACCAAGGCCATCCCGCATGTCCCGGCGCTGGAGACGTCTCTGCTCTTGTTCCTCGAGCCGGCGCTGAATCCGCTCTTCGCCTGGGCCGTTCACGGCGAGTATCCGGGACGATGGGCGCTGCTTGGCGGAGTCGTCATCGTAGGCGCCACAGCGTACAAGGCTTGGGCCGACAGTCGGCGGCCAGCCGATGCTGCACCAGCAGAAAACTTGCCGCCCCCAAGCGGGAGCGGCTTATTGACGGCCGACGGCCGACGGCCGACGGCTGACGGCTGACGGCTATGACTGACGGCCCCCGTTCAACCCTCCTCGAAACGGTGCGCATCCGAAGCGGTGTCGCCCCGCTCTGGTACCTCCACGTCCGCCGACTATCGCTCAGTTGCCTGGCGCTCCGTGTGCCGTTCCCCGCCACGCTGGAAACCCCATCAGGCGGGCGCGACCGGGTGTACCGGCTCGCGGTGAGTGGCGCTGGCTCCGAGGTCACAGAGCGTGAGGTGGGACCAGACACCCCGGTCCGCCTCATGACCAGCTCGGTCATCCATCCTGGCTATCGCCACAAGACGACCGAGCGGGAGGCGTTCGTTCGGGCGGCAGAGTCGGCTCGGGTGGCCGGTCACGACGACGCCGTGCTGCTCACTGCGGCGGGTGAGGTGGCTGAGGCCTCGATCTGGTGTCTCTTCTGGTGGGATGGAGATCACCTGGTGGCGCCCGCGCTCGAGCTGGGAATCCTGCCGGGTGTTTCGCGCATGCGAATCGAGGAAATCGCGGGGCCGGTGCAGCCTCGACGGGCCGATCGGGCGGCGTTGACTGGTCATCCCCTCTTCGTCAGCAACGCGGTGCGTGGAGTGGTGGAAGTAGCTGCACTCGATGGAGTTCCGACCCCGGCCGACCCGCGCACCCACACGCTCGCGGCACGATTCTGGCCTTGACCCACCGGGGTGCCGGTCGGTAGTTTCTGCGGGCTTCAGGTCGCGGGAAAAAAGAGACCCGTGGTGGTTGTAGCTCAATCGGTTAGAGCGCCGGACTGTGGCTCCGGAGGTTGCGGGTTCGATCCCCGTCAGCCACCCTGAAGGGGAAGAGGGGGACGGAGCTTTAGGTCCGTAGCTCAATTGGTAGAGCACCGGTCTCCAAAACCGGGGGTTGGGGGTTCGATTCCCTCCGGGCCTGTGAGGTGGGGCCGTCCGCCGTCCGCCGTCCGCTATCCGTTCTCGGAGGATGGCCGAGGACCGAAGCCGGATGGAGCAGTAGTCGAAAGCCATCTATCACGGACGGCGGACGGCGGAAGGCGAACTCAAGAACGACGATTGACGACCAGGCACGCTGTGCGACGGCAGTTCCAATCGTCAATCAGCAGTCGTCAATCAGCAATCCCGGCCGCAGGCCGAGCGACGCCGCTATCGTCTAGGGGCCTAGGACACAGCCCTCTCAAGGCTGGAACACGGGTTCGAATCCCGTTAGCGGTATGGGAGTGGGTAGTGGGCCCCCAACGGCCCCATCGTCTATCGGTTAGGACGCGACCCTTTCAAGGTCGAAAGACGGGTTCGATTCCCGTTGGGGCTACTCATCATAGGGGCGGGCCTCCGTGCCCGCCTGTTTCGTCTAGAGCGCCGCTAGCTCAATTGGCAGAGCAAGTGACTCTTAATCACTAGGTTGTAGGTTCGATTCCTACGCGGCGCACTGCAGGACAACGATTCACGTTTGGCACATGGCCCGAGAGGCGACTTCGGGCCATTGGTCTTTTCTGGGCCGAGCACTCGCTCCCGTGAACATCCCGCAGCCTCTTGCCTCCTCGCCCTGAGGTTGCGCGTTCCCGACCTTGGCGGTACTTATCTGCTCGGCCCCCCCAGCTTCACTTTCCTGCACCACGTTCCCCCTTCAGAGGTCCGGAGATGGAGACCACACGTGCAGCACCACCCGACCAGGGCGCGACGGCGCTTACCCGCGCCCTGTGCCTCCTTATTCTGGTCCTGATGGCCGCAGCGGCCGCCTACGGCGCTACCATCGCGCTCCGCTACTTCCGCCAGATCGGCGTCTGACCCCGGGGGATCCATGACCAAACGACAGACGCGTGCGTTCTTCCTCGGTTCGACCGCGCTCTTCTCCCTGATCTTCATCGCCCTTACGATCGACAGCCACCGACAGTTCGCGACCCTCACCCACTCGGACCAGATCACGCCCGAGGTCATCGCGGGCAAGCACGTCTGGCATCGGAAGAACTGCATCAACTGCCACACCCTGCTGGGCGAGGGCGCCTACTACGCACCTGACCTGACCAAGATTGCCGAACAGCGTGGCGCGCCTTACCTGCGGTCCTTCCTGGCGGACCCGGCGAAGTTCTACAACGAAGAGCGGGACCGGCGGCTGATGCCGAATCTGAAACTGTCGGCGCAGGAGATCGACGAGGTCATCACGTTCCTCACCTGGGTGGGGAAGATCGACAACCATGGCTGGCCCCCGCGGCCTATCCTCGTCTCGGGTGCGGCGATCCCCGGCAGCAACGTCGGTGGGGCGGCACCGCAGGCGGCCTCGAATGATCCGGTGGCTATCGGCCAGGCCCTCTTTGGCCAGTCGCCGCCCGGCTGTTTCGCCTGCCACTCCACTTCGCCCGGCGTGAACCTGGTGGGCCCGTCGCTCGCGGGGATCGCGGCGACAGCCGAGGCACGGGTCAAGGCGACCGACTATCACGGCAAAGCCACCGATGCGGCCGGCTACATCCACGAGTCCATCCTGGATCCCAACGCCGACCTCGTGGCCGGACCGACCTTCTCCAGCAACGGCCAGTCGCTGATGCCACCCGGCTTCGGCCAGTCGCTCCAGCCGACCCAGGTGGATGCGCTGGTCGCCTACCTCATGACTCTCAAGTAGCACGGAGCGGACATGCGCTATCGCACGCAGGCCGTCGCCTACGCCTACTTCGTCGTGGCCCTGCTGCTGTACGGGCTCCAGATGGTGTTCGGCATTCTCTCGATCACCAAGTACCTGGGGCCGGACCCGATCAAGGCGTTCCTGCCCTTCGACGTGAGCAAGGAGATCCACACCAACGTGCTCATCGTGTGGGTGCTGACCGGGTTCATGGGTGCGACCTACTGGCTGGTACCCGAGGAGTCCCGGACGGAACTCCACTCACCCCGCCTCGCCTACTGGCAGTTCGGGCTGTGGACCCTCGGCGGGAGTGACGGCGGTCGTGGGGTATCTGTTCGGCTGGACCGAGGGGAACAAGCTGCTGGAGCAGCCGATGCCGGTGAAGCTCGCCATCGTCGTCGTGATGCTGATGTTCCTGTACAACATCGGGATGACGATCTGGAAGGCGAAGAAGCTCACCACCACCGAGGGGGTGCTGGTCGCCGGTCTGGCGCTGACCGCCATCCTCTACCTGCCGGCGCTCCTCACCTTCGACAACTACACCGTCAGCATCTACTACCGCTGGTGGACCGTGCACCTCTGGGTCGAGGGCGTCTGGGAGATGATCCAGGGCGGGCTCCTCGCCTACCTCCTCATCCGACTTTCCGGCGCGGACCGCGAGGTGATGGAGAAGTGGCTCTACGTCATCGTCGGGCTCACCTTCATCGCCGGCATCCTCGGCACCGCGCACCACTACTTACTGGATCGGAGTGCCGGGCTACTGGATGGTCATCGGCGGATTCTTCAGCGCCCTGGAACCGCTGGCTTTCCTCGGGATGGCGATCTACGCCTACATGGCGATGCGCCGCTCCGGGCTCGCCCACCCCAATCGCCTGGCGCTCCACTGGACGATCGGGAGCGCGGTATTCTCCGCGCTCGGCGCCGGCATCCTGGGACTGGCCCACACCTGGCCCTCGGTGAACAAGTGGACCCACGGCACCATGATCACCGCGATGCACGGGCACATGGCCTTCTTCGGCGCGTACGTGATGATCGTGCTCGCGATGATCACCTACGCCGCGCCGGGACTGTTCGGTCACGACCAGGAAGCGGGAGAGTCCCCGACCGGGCTCTGGGCCTTCTGGCTGCAGATGGGTGGCATGTTCGGCATGACGATGGCGTTCGCCGCCGCCGGCATCGGCCAGACCTACCTGGAACGCATCCTGGGCCTGGGCTACCTGGAGACCCAGCACAAGATCCAGGTCCACTTCCTCATGGTGCTCGGCACAGGGCTGCTCTTCTCCCTCGGCGTCGGGCTGTTCCTCTACGACTTCTTCTTCCTGGCGCCGAAGCGACGCGCCGCCGCCGGCGGCATGGGTGGCCGGGCCGGAGCTAAAGGCGTGAGGCCGTGAGCGTCCAACGGGTGCCGGCGCTCGCCCGGAATCTGCCGGATGGGCTCCGCCACCCTGGCGGAGAGGAGCCGTTCTATCTCCCGGTCGGTGACGAGGTCGCCGTCTTCGAGGAATGCCACCGGCGCGGATTGGCGGTCATGCTCAAGGGCCCGACCGGGTGCGGCAAGACCCGGTTCGTGGAACACATGGCGTGGCGGCTCCAGCGCCCGCTGGTGACGGTGGCCTGCCACGACGATCTCTCGGCCAGCGACCTCACCGGGCGCTGGCTGATCCGGGGCGGGGAAACCGTCGTGGCAGGACGGTCCGCTGGCGCGCGCCGCGCGCCTTGGCGCCATCTGCTACCTCGATGAAGTCGTCGAGGCGCGGCAGGATGTGATCGTCGTCATTCACCCGCTCACCGACGATCGACGGATGCTGCCGATCGAGAAGACCGGGGAGCTGATCGAGGCGGCGCCGGGTTTCCAGCTGGTCGTGTCCTACAATCCCGGGTATCAGCATGTGCTCAAGGACCTCAAGCCGAGCACGAGGCAGCGGTTCGTGGCGCTGGAGTTCGATTTCCCGCCCGCCGAGCTGGAGCGGCGAGTCGTCATGCACGAGGGTGGCGTGGACGGCGCGACGGCGGCGGCGCTGGTGGAGCTGGCGGGTCGAGTGCGGCGGCTCCGTGACCGGGGCCTGGCCGAGGTGCCGAGCAGCCGCCTGCTCGTAGCCACGGCTCGCCTCATTGCCGGAGGGATCAGCCCGGCGCAGGCCTGCGCGTGTGGCACTGATGGGACCGCTCACCGACGACCCCGACTTGCTCGCTGCGATCGGCGACTTGATCAGCCGCCACGTTCTGACCCGGTGGCCGAACCCGAAGACGTCATCGCCGAAGGCGCCCTGCATGCGACCCGGCTGGCCCGGGAGCTCTGGGCCCGACGAACCGCGGGGCGTTCAGCGGCACCACCTCGACTCCAGGACCTGAAGCGCCGCCTCGAACTCTTCGTCGCCGCCGTCTTTCCCGATACGCCGGAAATCGGTACCGCTGAGCCGCCCGCAACGCCAACTCTCCTCGCTCGCCTGTCCCGTCGCCACACCGCGCATCTCTTCAGCTCGGAGGCGCTGGCGTCCTCGGACGGAGCCCGCATCCGACTCCCCGGTCAACTCGATGCATTGCCGCCGGCGAAAATTGCGGATCGCTACCGGCTCCTGGCCTTGGAACAGGCGGCGCGGGTCCACCGCGGTACGCGGGCGGGCATGCCAGAGGGCAACCTGCTGCTCCGCGACCTGTACCTGCTCTCCGAAGCCGCCGCAGTCGACGCGATGCTGGTGCAGTTGTTCCGGCGGTTTGATCCGGCGCTCCGTGAAGCCCGACAGGAAGCCGCGGGTAATCGGCCCACCGCCCGCCGTCCTTCCCCGCAGGAACTTGCGCTAGAGCGTCTGGTGCAGGGACTGCTCGCCGCTGAGCCGGGCCTGATCCCGGACCCGTTCATCGTTGCGGCAGCGCCGGAAGCCTCGCGGCAATGGGCTCGAGAACAGTCGCGGATGCTCGCGAGTCTGGGCGGTCCCTACCGGGGGATGGCGCCGGTGCCGCTGTGGGGCGCATTGCACGACGGGTCCGACGCTTCTGTGTCGGGTGCGCCGGGGGCAGCAGATCAAATTTCCGCGCCCGGCCGATCCCGGGTGCTCCCCCGGCGCCCGCGCTCGCGGGAAGCCGGGGAGGACGAGGACGATTCCGAGCCCGGTACCTGGATGGTGCGGGCGGATGACCTGCAGGAGAAGGCCGAAGACCCGGCCGGGCTCCAGCGCCCCGCGGATCGGGATCAGCAGGCCGACCCCGGCGACTTGGCGGATGCCCTGTCCGAGTTACCCGAGGCGCGCCTGGTCCGGACACCAGGGCCGGTGTCCGAGGTATTGGCGGGCGAGGATCCGATCCCGCGATCGCCAGGCCTTGGTGTCAGGTCCGAAGCCACCGGGCTGGCGTATCCGGAGTGGGACTGGCGAGTTGCAGCCTATCGACCGCACGCCGCGGTGATCCGGGAGCGCCTGGCCGAAGCGGGGAGCGAGGTGTGGGTTGCGAGCGCACTGCGGTGCCATGGGGCCATGATCCGCACAGTTCGCCGCGACTTCGAGCGCCTGCGTCCTCGGCGGATGGCGCTTCGGCATCAACCTGACGGGGCCGAGTTGGACGTCGATGCGCTGGTGGCGGCCTACGCCGATCGCCGAGGCGGGGGCTTGGCCGACGACCGATTCTATATCGACACTCGGCCGGTGCGACGTGACGCGGCGATCACCCTGCTGGTCGACGCGAGCGCATCCACCGACAGCTGGGTCGTCGGCGACCGGCGGATCATCGATGTCGAGAAAGAAGCGTTGCTGATCGTAGGCGAGGCGCTTGCAGCGTTGGGAGATTCCCACGAGGTGCTCGCCTTCGCGAGCGCGGGGCCTGCCCAGGTCACGATCCGGGTGCTGAAGCGGTTCGAGGAGCCTGCGGGAGGCCGGGAAGTGCTCCGACGGATCGCCGGACTGGAGCCCGATGGATATACCCGGACCGGCGCCGCACTCAGGCACGCCACGGCAGGGCTGGCGCGCCAGCCCGCGCGGCACCGCTTGCTGCTGCTCGTCTCCGATGGCCGACCCAACGATGTGGACGAATATGAGGGACGCTACGGCATCGAGGACACCCGCATGGCCGTTGCTGAAGCCCGGCTCCAGGGGGTGCATGTCTTCTGCTTGACCGTGGATCGACAAGCCCCTCGCTACGCGACTCGAATATTCGGCCGGGACTTCGCGGTACTCTCTCGTGCGGAGCGTTTGCCCAACGTGCTGACGGTCCTGCTGCGTGACCTGGTGCGCGGTTGCTGATTGCTGATTGCTAATTGCTGATTGATACCCGGCACTTTGGCACTTTGGCACTTTGGCACTTTTGGCATTCTCGTGCCCCTCAGCTCTCCCCAACCTCAATCATCCCCTCGCTCACCAGGACAGAGGCCCCGCCGATCCACGCCCCAACCACCTTTCCCCCCCGCTTCTCCGCCCGCGCGTCCAGCACGCTGGGTCGTCCCATCTCCACTCCCTGAGCGATTCGCCATGCGAAACTGCCGTCGGGTTCCGCCCTGCAGTGAGAGAGCAGGCCGGCCAGGGCGCAGTTGGCACTTCCGGTGGCAGGATCCTCGGGAATTCCATCTCGCGGCGCGAACATCCGCGCCCGAATGTCGAACTCGTCTCGACTGTGGATGTAAAGGTGGACATCCGGTACCACGCCCTCCGCGGCGAGGGCATCAGCCCCGTTCAAGTTGGGCCTGGCCCGCTGCAGCGCCTCACGGTCCCGAACTTCAGCCATCACGAACGGCAGGCCCACCGAGATCACCTGCGGCGGATGGGCGGTGGTGACTATGTCCGCCTCGGTAAGCGAGACCGCCGCTGCCAGAAGCCCGACAGGGACCGTCTTACCCAGTGAGAGCGGCTCCGGAGCAGACAGTTCACACCAGAGGGGCCGACCAGGCCGGCGATGGATCGAGACCGGCACCAGGCCAGCCTTTTCCTCGAATGTCACGGTGATCGTGTCGGTGATTTCACCCAACTCGCCGGCGGTCGCGAGAGCAAAGGCGGTCCCGATGTTGGGATGGCCGGCAAAAGGCACCTCCGCCATCGGGGTGAAGATGCGCACCCGGCGTGTGTGCCCCGCCACGGCCGGTAGCACGAAGGTTGACTCGGCAAAATTGAACTCCCGCGCAATCTGCTGCATCTGCTTGTCCGACAGCCCCTCTGCCGCGGGAAGCACCGCCAGCTGGTTGCCACCGAAGCGGCGGTCGGTGAAGACGTCGCAGATGTAGTAGGGGTAGCGCATTGTCGTTGGGGGGTGCGGGGTGCTGGGTGCCAAAGCGTCAAAGCGCCAAAAGTGCCAAGAGTGCCAAAGTGCCAAGAGTGCCCGGGTTCCGGATGCTTGGTGCCGAGGGCCGAGTGGCAATCAGCAATTAGCAATTGGCAATCAGCAATTGGCAATGGGCAATCAGCAATTGCCAGTACTAGGTACTCAGTACCGGCGCTTTGGCAGCCACCAGCCCAGCCAACTCCTCCCCAAACCGTCGAACGGCGTCCCAGTCAGTGAATTCCCAGTCGCGCGAGGTGTCGGTAGGTCTGCCAGTGCGCTTGCTGATGAGGCGCATCACCAGGCGGTTGATCGGGCCGTACTTGGTATATGGGAGGTCTCCCGCGACTGACAGCTTGAGCCGAGGCTGCCAGCCGGTCGCGTTCAGGAACTCTGCGACGTACTTCTCGGCCTCCGCGGGACCCTGCGGCCACGTGCCGATCAGCGCCCCGCATACCGACAGGAACGCCGAGGGGCAGGCGTTGAGCCGGCCGATGTTCTCCCCGACGAAGTCCCGCAGATAGGACTGATGCTTGCCGTAGAGGACTGAGCCTGCGACCAGATACGCATCGAACGTGTCGAGCCGGAGTCCCCTGAGTTCGTTGCCTCGCCGGACGGTGACGCGGTGGCCGTGCGCGATGAGGGTGTGTGCGATTCGCCCCACCACCTTGGCGGTGTGGCCATGGGATGTGCCGTAGACCGCGAGGATATTCGCCATGCTGACCTCCTAGATCCCGGAGACAACGGTTGCGGATGGTTCAACCGCCTCCCGTTCTTTTCCCGTGACCTTCACCTCTCCAGACTTCTCGATTTCCACCGTGAGATCCGCCGCCAGAGCTGCGATCGCCCCGATGGCTACCCAGGCCGGCAGCAGCAGTGCGCCCACTACGCCGACTGTCAGGGGGATCTCGATAATCGTCTGGTCCTTCTCATCCTTGATTGTGATGCGCCGGATGTTCCCTTCGTGCACCAGCCGCTTGACGGTCTGCAGCAGCTTCTCACCCGTAACCTTGTGCCGCTCCCGCCGGATCTCTTCGGGCATGCTTCCTCCCTGGGTGTGCATCCACCTAACCGTAGCGGCGGGGCGGTGAAGGGAGTCTGAAGCGGGCCTGAGCCCTGTCTACCCACGCCCGCCAATGATCACGGCACTCTGCCAGTCCCGTGGCAGTGTTGTTGGATCTCCGCTCGAACCGAGGACGATGGCCCACACTCGCTCAATGAAGGCTCGGGAGTCAGCCGCGGCACCGAATCAGTTCTAGTCAGGGCGGTTTCCTCTTGCATCCGCGACAGTTGCAGGTGCCTGGCGCACGACCGTGCAGGAATCGAACGGTGATCCGGCGTGCGGGAGCATGAGTTCACCATGAAGCTGGGTTCACGCTCTCGCACAGATTATCGATTTGGGGCCCCGGGACGAATGGCGTGCGGTTTGCCAGTATTGGCGGCCGTGTTTTCGGATGGAAGACTCGTCTGACTTGGTTCCCCTAAGGTGGATACTGTGAAACAACGATTAGGCGACATGCTGGTCAGCGCACACCTCACCCCGCGCGAAGATGTTGAGGAAGCGGCCGCGAGCGCGGCCCGAAAGGGGCAACACTTAGGCGAGATGATCGTGGAAATGGCCTTAGCGGAGGAGCGCGACGTCTATCGAACCCTCGCGGAACAGCACGGGCTACCCTTTGCCGAATTCAACGATCTGCTCAACCAGGTGGATCGCGAAGTCCTGCGTGAGGTGTCGCCTCGCTATCAGGAAAGTCATCGTCTGATCCCGATCCGGTGCGAAGCGGAGACGCTGATCGTTGCGACCTGCGACCCACTCGAAGAGATCCCTGAAGCGGTGGCGTCTGCCGCCAAATGCGTCAGAATCGAGCGGCGGGTCATAACGCCGACCGACTATCGTCGTCTCCGGATTACCTTCGCCCTCGAAGATCTGAACGACGCCGAGCAATCCGTCCCCCTCCGCGATGGCACGCCCGATCTGCTCGCGGCCGAAACCTCGTTCGGCTCACGCCCGGCGGCGCTGTTCGACGCCATGTTGCTCGAGGCGATCGCCGAACGGGCCAGCGACATCCACCTGGAGGTGTTTGGAGAATCGGTGCGCATGCGGATCCGCGTCGATGGAGATCTGCACGATGTCACTGGTCTCCGCCTCTCGACTGCGCACCTCCTCAGTCTCATCAACGTGATCAAGGTCCGCGCCGGGCTTGATATCGCGGAGCGGCGAGTGCCCCAGGGCGGGCGTTTCACCACCAGAACCGGCGGTCATGTCTACGACGTGCGGGTACAGACACAGCCGGCGCTCCATGGTGAGCACGTGGTTCTGCGGCTGCTCCCGCAGGATACCAAGCTCCTCACCATCAGTGACCTCGGGTTCCCCCTGAAGGCGGCCCGGGCGTACCGGCGCCTGCTCAAGACCCCGGCGGGGCTCACCCTGGTCGTGGGACCGACTGGCTCGGGCAAATCCACGACCCTGTACGCCGGATTGCAAGTGCTGGCCGAAGACCCCACCCGGAAGGTGATCACCATTGAGGATCCCATCGAGTACGCCATCGCCGGGATCCAACAGGCCCAGGTCCGACCGGAGCTCGGCTTTGACTTTGCCCATGCAATGCGATCCTTCGTTCGCGAGGATCCTGACGTCATCCTGGTCGGCGAGATCCGCGATGGCGAGACCGCGCTTGAGGCGCTTCGCGCCTCACAGACCGGGCACCTCGTCCTTTCGACGCTACACTGCAACGACGCGATCGATGCCGTCCAGCGGCTGATCGACCTCGGCATGCATCCGAGCTCGATCGCCTCCGAACTGGCCGCCGTGTTCGCCCAGCGGCTCGCCAAGCGCATCTGTGACGGTTGCCGACAGCCCGCCCCGCCTGACCCGGAGTTGTTGAGCGAGGTCTTTCCTCACGGCGCTCCCGCCCAGTTCAAGGTGTACCGGGGAAAGGGCTGCCCCCGTTGTAACGGTTCGGGCACCTATGGCCGCATCGCCGTGGTGGAGCATCTCCCGAGCGGCCCGCTCCTCCGTCGCGCGATCGCCCGACGGTCGCCGATCGACGAGCTCCGCGCAACAGCCCTGGAGCTCGGCCTCATTCCCATGCGCGACCAGGCGCTGGCCCATGTCACCAGCGGGGTAATCGCCTTCGAGGAACTCCGGGACCTGCTCTCCTCCGAGCGCCTCGCCCCGGAAACGGCGGACGCCCCGCGCGGGACGCGATACCGGGAGAGTGTCTCGGTCTCCTGACGGGAGGGGAACGGCGTACCGAGTACCGAGTACCGAGTACCGAGTACCGAGTACCGAGTACCAGTACCGAGTACCGAGTACCGAGTACCGAGTACCGAGTACCGAGTACCGAGTACCGAGTACCGAGTACCGAGTACCGAGTACCGAGTACCGAGTACCGAGTACCGAGTACCCTACATTTGCTTTGCTGTTCCCTGTTCCCTGTTCCCTGTTCCCTGTTCCCTGTTCCCCGTTCCCTGTTCCCTGTTCCCCGTTCCCCGTTCCCCGTTCCCCGTTCCCCGTTCCCCGTTCCCCGTTCTCCCGTTCCCCCGTTCCCCGTTCTCCCGTTCTCCCATTCCCCGTTCCCCGTTCCCCCGTTCCCCCGTTCTCCCATTCCCCGTTCCCCGTTCCCCCGTTCTCCCGTTCTCCCGTTCCACCGTTCCACCATATCTTTAGCCGATCGTTTCCAGGAGTAGTAATGGCAACCAAGCTGAGCGACCCCGCAAACCAGCGCACCCAGGACCTGGGCTTTGGTCGGGTCGTCGCACAACAGGCCCGCGGGCGGTTCGTGCGGAAGGATGGCACTCCCAACAGCCGCAAGTACGGCCTCGGCAGTCAGCTGCTCCAGCGGCTCCATCTTCGGGCCCTTGGCGCAACCTGGTGGTCCTTTCTGGCGTGGGTGTTCGGGCTCGAGCTCCTGGTCAACGGTGTCTTTGCGCTGGGCTACGTCGGGCTTGGGCCGGCCGCCCTGGCCGGGACCGAGTCCCTGGGACTCGCCGATCCCTTTCTACGGGCCTTCTGTTTCAGTATCGGCGTCTTCACCACCGTGGGCACCGGCGCGATGCACGCCGTCGGGAGCACCGCCAATTCGCTTGTCGCGTTCGAGTCACTCGCCGGGGTGATCACGCTCATAGGGGTGGGAGGCCTGGTACTCGCGCGCATGACTCGGCCACGGGCCCACATCCGATTCTCCAAGTGCGCCGTGGTCGCGCCCTACGAAGGGGGCCGCGGGTTCATGTTCCGCATCGTGAACATGCAGATCAGCGAGCTGATCGACGTCGAGGCCCGGGTGAACCTGGCGTGGTTCGAGGAGGTCAATGGGGTGCGGCAACGCAATTTCCACACGCTATCGCTCGAGCGGCCGACAGTGGAGTTCTTCTCGCTCCATTGGACCATCGTCCACCCGATTGATCAGAACAGCCCGCTGCGCGGCATCACTCCCGATCAGCTGCGCAAGGCCGAGGCGGAGTTTCTCGTGTTGATCACCGGGCTCGAGGAGACCTTCTCGACTCGGGTCACTGCTCGTGGTTCGTATGTCTGGGAGGAAGTCCGCTGGAACGCGAAATTTGCTGACATGTTCGTGCCGTCGCCGGACGGCGTAATCACGATTGACGTGGAGCGACTCGATCGCACGGATCGACTGCCGGATGGGGCGACGTCGGTACCGCCGTCGGGGGAGTAGGGCAGGAAGCTATCGGCTATCGGCTATCGGCTATCGGCTTCGCGCCGTCCGCCGTCCGCCGTCCGCCCTTCTCACTTCTCACTTCTCACCTCTCACCTCTCACTCCACCTTCACGTGTCGCCTGTCGCCTGTCGCCTGTCGCCTCTCGCCTCTCGCCCGTCGCCTCTCGCCCGTCGCCCGTCGCCTGTCGCCTTCAGCGAACCTCCCCCACCCCAATCCTTAGCGCCTCCACATCAAGCTCCTCCTCGAGGTGCTGCAGCACCTCGTCCGAGATGGCGTCCTCGTCCCGGAGCCGGATCAGGGCTCGGCGTTCCGCCCGCAACACCTCGCCACGAAGCCGCTTGTGGGCGTCGGTCGTATCCCTGCCCGCCACTGCGCGCCGGGCGTGTCGCTCTCCCCGCCGCCGGTAGTCGTCTCGCAACTGCTCCACGTCCTCGGGCCGTACCCAGCCCTCGTCAGCCAGATCGTCGATTCGCTCCAGCGCATGGCGCAGTGCTTCGCTTCGGGCGTGGCGTTCTTCCTCATGATGGGTACCATCCGGCGGAAACCGCAGCCATCGGATGAACGGCGTCAGGCTGACTCCCTGAACCACCAGCGTTACGACAATAACGCACATGCTGATCAGGATAATCTCCGATCGGTATGGAAACGGTCGGCCGTCCGCGATCACGAGCGGCAGGGCCAGTGCGGAGGCGAGAGACACCACACCTCGCATACTGGTCCAGCCGATCAATAACAACGCTCGCAACGGCGGCATCGGATCCCGGACCCGGAGTTCAGCGCTGAGCCACCGCGGCAGCACCGCCGCAACCGGCACCCATAACAGCCGAACCACAATCACGATACCGCTGATCAGCAGGCCGGTGCGAAAGATCGCGCCGAGCGGGGCAGTCCTCACTGATTCGATCAGCTCGCCGAACTGTACCCCGAGCAGCACGAAGATCAGCGCATTGGTCGCGAACACGACCAGGTTCCACACCGCCCGGCCCTGCACCCGGGTGGCGGGCGACACGGTATGGGAGAAATTCTGCCGCAGGTACAGTCCGCCGGCGACGCACGCGAGCACCGCCGACACGTGCAGCCGCTCCGCTGCTACCCAGGCCAGGTAGGGGGCGACCAGCGTCAGGATGATCTCCGCCAGGGGGTCCTTCGCCCGACGCACAGCCTGCACGGTCAGCCATCCCACCGCGAGACCCAGCAGGACGCCGACCACGCCATCGATGAAGAACAAGACGATGGCCTCGCCCGGACTGAAGAATCCCGAGACCGCCGCGACCACCGCCGTACGGTAGAGCACCAGCGCCGCCGCGTCGTTGACCAGGCTCTCGCCTTCCAGGATCACGAGCACCCGTCGTGGAATCGGAAGCCGTTTGAGAATCGCTTCTGCCGCGACCGCGTCCGGCGGCGAGACGATGGCTCCCAGGGCGACCGCGACGGCCCACGGGAGTCCGGGGAGAAGCGCATGGGCCACCAGCGCGACCACCACGGTCGTGACCAGTACCAATCCGACTGCCAGCAGGAGGATCGGCCGGAGGTTGGCCTTGAAGTCCCGGAACGAAGTGAAATACGCGGCGGACCAGAGGACCGGCGGCAGGAACACAAAGAACACGACGCCGGGATCGAGCCTGAGCCCGGCGGCGCCCGGGACCAGGCCGACCAGCAGTCCAGCGATCAGCTGGAGGACCGGGGTCGGGACAGGCAGCCGACGGCCCAGGGCCGTGACCGCCAGAACCAGGATAGTGAGGGCGATGCCCGCGAGAACGGGCGGGAACGTCTCCGTCATCCTCACAAGTTAGCGAAGGCCGTACTTCAGTACCGAGTACCGGGTACCGCGTACCGCGTACCGCGCACCGCGTACCGCGTACCGCGTACCGCGTACCGCGTACCGCGTACCGCGTACCGCGTACCGCGTACCGCGTACCGCGTACCGAGTACCGAGTACCGAGTACCGAGTACCGAGTACCGAGTACCGAGTACCGAGTACCGAGTACCGAGTACCGAGTACGACGGCTACAAAATGCAAGCCGGAGTTAGTGGTCTGTTACTTCAGGTCGGGGAAAGGCAGTTGTACCCGGTACTCGGTACTCGGTACTCGGTACCTTTCAGCCGTCACCGCCCCCAGGTCTCCCAAGTAAGGCGGCACCGCTCCTGGAAATACTCCGCCGGGTGCCCTTCCCGATCGAGCAGGGCATGCAGCATTTCGTGGCGAACGACCAGTTCGTTGTCGGCGTAGGCGCCCGCAAGCACGATGCGTACGCCCTCGCTCGAGTGCGACCAGACTCCCGCCTTCGGGCCGTCTGGGGTCGACAGGGTGTTCGCATCGGGAACCACATACCACGCTATCCGCGCCAGTTGCCCGGAAAGCCCCGAGCAGGACTCGGTGGCACGCCACCAAACTTCAAACTCCGCTGGAACGACGAGGAGTCTCGCGTCGGAGGGCAGGGGGTCCGGGGGCCCAAGCGTCTCGCATGCGGCGAGCAGCCCCAGCAATCCCAGGCATGAGAAGGCGATTTTCGAGTGCGGCACGGGTCGTTTGCTCCCATGCCCGATAACACAAAAGCGTGATCGGTGTCCCTGTTGCCAGGGCGACGTCCGTCTCACGCTCCGCAGTCCCACCTTCGGCACCGAGCTATCTCGAAGTATCGCCGGGCCTCCGTGCCCGGCGTTGCCGGTATGGAGTCTGGCGTTACCCTGAGACCTCTAGTTTTGCGGCCCCGGATCGCTCCGGGTGTGCTCTTATCGGGCGGTTCGTGTTCGGTTCAACTTCTATTGGTGCTTCGACCCGCTATAGAGCCAGAAGGGTGCCACAAACCCAAGTGCTTCTCCCCAACACGCTTCCCTCCCGTGCCCGGGGTTGATTCCTCCTCCCACTACGGCGAAACTCCCCCACGCCCGCGCCACGCCCGGCCGTTCTCAATTCCTTCTCCCGTCCAATGACGCGCCTTCGCACCATCCCGCTCGCTGCCATTGTGATCCCGATCACATTGAGTCTTGTCCGGACCTCTCAACCACCCGGGCCGGCGCTCGTCGTGGTCGTCACCGTGGACCAGCTGCGCCCCGACTACCTCGATCGCTGGAAGGACCAGTGGCAGGGCGGGTTCCGGGGGATGCTGGAGAACGGGGCGGTCTTCCTCAAAGGCCAGCAGGACCATGCCCTGACGGTGACGGCTCCCGGGCACGCCACGGTGCTCTCCGGCCGGGACCCAGCCCACACCGGGATTCCGAGCAACGAGTTTGGGGTCTCCGATTCCTCATCTCCGGTGATCGGTTTTCCGGAGGCCACCGGCGCGTCGCCGCATCGGTTCGAGGGGACCACGCTGGTGGACTGGATGCGCCGCGAGGATCCCGAGCTTCGGTTTCTCTCGGTTTCGGGGAAGGACCGCGCAGCGATTCTCACGATCGGCCGGAGCAAGGGGCCGGTGTTCTGGTATCGACGCGGCCAGTTCACCACCAGCAGCTACTATGCCGACTCGCTTCCGCCCTGGCTCGCCGCGTGGAACGCCCGGCGTGGGGCGGAGCGGCTCAAAGGAACGACCTGGAACCTGCTGCTGCCCGATTCCGCCTACCCGGAAGCGGATGCCGAGCCCTACGAGAACGGCGGCCAGGACCTGGTATTCCCACACCGGTTGCCCGGCGATTCTGATCGGATCGTGAGCGACCTCGCGGAGTATCCCTGGCTGGACTCGCTCACCCTCGACGTGGCGCTCGATGGCGCTCGGGCGCTCGGCCTGGGCCGGCGCGCGAAGCCCGATCTGCTCGCCATTGCTCTCTCCGCTACCGACTACGTCGGCCATCGTTGGGGTCCGGACAGTCGCGAGATCCACGACCATCTCCTCCGCCTTGACCGCTGGCTGGGACATTTTCTGGATTCGCTATCCACCCAGGTTCCTGAGGGTCGCATTCTCCTGGTGCTGACGGCGGATCACGGTGTCACGAGTTTTCCTGAGTACGCGCAGGCCCACGGCCGGCCCGGAGGCCGGATCAGAATCAGCGCGCTGGTGCGGGAGGCAAATCTTGCGATCGGGCGGCGCACCGGCGATTCCACCATCCTGCACGAGGGCTCGGGCCTCATATACGGCGACACCGCGCGGCTGCGTGCGCTCAAGGTGAGCCCGGAAAGTCTCGCCACCAATCTTGCGCCGCGAGTGTGGAAGCTCACCGGGGTTGTCAACGCCTGGACGCCCGGCACCCTCGGCGGGGCAGGTCCCCGGGATGTGCACGCGGCGCGCTGGTGGCGCTCGCTTCCCCACAACATGGCCTGGCTGGTCTGTGCGGTTGCCAAGCCAGGCTATAGTTGGGGAGAATCGTCCACGACCGCCGATCACGGCACCACCAATCTGGAGGATGTGGACGTACCCATCATCTTTATGGGGACCGGGGTCAAGCCGGGACGCTACCAGGACACCGTGAGAACCACTGACATCGGCCCGACATTGGCCAAGCTGCTTGGCGTCAAGCCACAGGGCAAGCTCGATGGGCGGCCGATCAAGGCGATTCGCTGATGACTCCCGAGTTTCCAGCGCTGCCCTGCTTTCCCTGCCCTCATGGCTCGGCGTGCTGTGCCTACGGCGTCACCGTCACGGAGGGAGAGGCCCGCGCCCTCACGGAACGGTACGGCGAGGACAAGGTGTATCGCACCCGCTGGGGCGAATGGCGCACGAGGGTCCGCCAGGGCCGGTGCATCTTTCTGGTAAACAATGGGTGCACCATCCATGCAGATCCGCACTTCCCCGCTGTCTGTCGCGCGTTCCCCTGGATCGACGCGGAAACCGGTGACGCCTACGAATTCGACCAGACGATCTGTCCTGAGTTCGAAGCCCGACCGGAGTTGGTGGCGATAGGGAGAGTGAGAAGTGAGAAGTGAGGAGTGAGGAGTGAGAAGTGAGGAGTGAGAAGTGAGAAGTGAGAAGTGAGGAGTGAGAAGTGAGAAGTGAGAAGTGAGAAGTGAGAAGTGAGAAGTGAGAAGTGAGAAGTGAGAAGTGAGAAGTGAGAAGTGAGAAGTGAGAAGTGAGAAGTGAGAAGTGAGAAGTGAGAAGTGAGAAGTGAGAAGTGAGAAGTGAGAAGTGAGAAGTGAGAAGTGAGAAGTAATCGTTGCGAAGTGTGGCGGTCGTGTAGCGCAAGCCCCTTTCCAGAGGTGTTCGAATGAGCGCGGTCCGACGGGTGCGGCTGTCAGTACTTCTCACTTCTTACTTCTCACTTCTCACGCTTCTGCCCGCAGGCGCACCGGCACAGACCGGAGACCCGGCTCTTGAGCACGCTCGTCGTTTGTTGGCCTCCACCATCCTCATCGACGGTCACAACGATCTCCCGTGGGCGATCCGGACGTTCAAGGACGCGCCCCGCGACGTGGACAGTTACGATCTGCGCACTCCCCGGGCCGGGATGACCGACCTGGCGCGGCTCGTGGCCGGTGAGGTTGGGGCCCAGTTCTGGTCCATTTACATCCCAGGCGAGATCAAGGACAGCGGCTTCGCGCGGGTACAACTGGAACAGTTCGACATCGCCCGGCGAATGATTGCGCGCTATCCCGAACGTCTGACGCTCGCGTTGACGGCCGACGATATCGTCCGGGCCCACAAACAGAAAAAGGTCGCCTCCCTGCTCGGCTTGGAAGGCGGGCATGCCATCGAGAATTCCCTCGGCGCCCTGCGGGTGTACTACAGCCTCGGTGCTCGGTACATGACACTCACTCACAATGTCACGCTCGACTGGGCCGATGCCGCGCTGGATTCGGCCCGGCACGCCGGGCTCACGCCGTTCGGCCGCGAGGTGGTGCGGGAGATGAACCGCCTCGGGATGCTGGTGGATCTCTCCCACGTCTCCCCGGCGGTGATGAGCAACGCGCTGGATGTGAGCGAGTCGCCGGTGATCTTCTCCCACTCGTCGGCCCGAGCCCTCGTGGACTACCCGCGCAACGTCCCCGATTCCATTCTCGCCCGGCTTCCCAGGAACGGCGGCGTGGTCATGGTGACCTTCGTGCAGTCCTTCGTGTCGCCCGCGGTGCAGGCCGCGGAGCACGCCGGCGATAGCGTCAGCAGCGAACTCAGCCGCACGGTGAGCGATACGACGGAACGACGGCGGCTGTGGCGAGAGTATCGCGCCGGTCATCCCATGCCCCGCGCGACGATCAGCGACGTCGCCGACCACATCGAACACGTGCGTAAGGTCGCCGGGGGCGACCACGTGGGGATCGGCAGTGATTTCGACGGCATCGACCAGGGGCCGCAAGGGCTGGAAGACGTCGCCACCTTCCCGGCACTCTTCGCCGAGCTGATCCGACGGGGCTGGAACGATGCCGACCTGCGGAAGCTCGCCGGTGAGAATGTGCTTCGGGTGATTCGACAGAACGAAGTCACGGCGCGACGTCTGCAGTCGGTGCGGCCGCCGTCTACGGCGACGATTGAGGGGTTGGATCGGTAGTGCCAAGAGTGCCAAGAGTGCCAAACCAAAGTGCCAAGAGTGCCAAGGTAACTACTGGCACTCTTGGTACTCTTGGTACTCTTGGCACTATTGGTACTTCTGGCACTTTTGGCACCTTTGGCACTCTTGGCACTCCTTGAGTCCCGCGCGCCCCCATGTCCCCCTCCCGCCTCCGCTCCCTGGTCTTTGTCGCCGGCTGCCTGCTCGCGGCAACGGTCTTCACCCGGTTGGGATTCTGGCAGCTCTCGCGACTGGGGGAACGCCGGGCGGTCAACGCCCGCATGCGCGCCGCCCGTGACCTCCCGCCTCTCAACCTCGACGACCCCACCGTGATCAGGAGTCTCAACGCCGATTCCATCGACAACCGAAGGGTGACCATTACGGGGCGATACGACCACGCCGCGGAGGTAGTAATTCGGGGGCAGAGCGAGGGAGGTGTGCCGGGGGTACGACTACTCGCCCCGCTCCGTCCGCTTCGGGGCGACCCGGCGATCCTGGTGCAGCGCGGCTACGTGACGTCAGCCGACGCCCGAACGGTGGACCTCACGACCTTGCATGAGGAGGGAGTGCGGACGGTGGCGGGCATTGCGTTCCGGCAACCCGATTCCGGTGTCGCCGGCGATCCGATGGAAGAGGGCGGGCAACTGACCTGGCGACGAGTTGACCTTTCGGCACTGCGCAAGAGGCTTCCCTACCAGCTCGAGTCGTATGTCGTGCTGCAAACCCCTGACTCCACCCTGCCTCGACTCCCTCGCCGGGACGACGCGCCGTCGCTGGATGATGGGCCGCATCTGAGTTACGCGATTCAATGGTTTGGGTTCGCGATCATCGCGGTCGTAGGCGGGGGGGTGGTTGGGGTGAGGCGGGGGTAGGGCGGGAGGGAACAAAGTGCCAAAAGTGCCGAAGTACCAAAGTGCCAAGGTACCAAGGTGCCAAAGGGACGGAGCACGATGGCTCGCCGATTCTGCTAATTCAAGACTTGGTGTTCTCGAGTTTGCGGATAAGCGACCGGATCAGGGCGCGGAGCATGCGGCTAAGCTCCTCGGTCCTCCGGATCAACTCGCCATGTGTGTCTTGCTGGATGAACTTCGCATCGAGAGCCACGTACAATTGGCTTCTCACTTCCGCCAAAGAGGCCTTCGCGATGTGGAGATACCTCACGAAGGACTTAAGGCTGCCTGACTCGAACCCCTCGGCAATGTTTGACATAACGGAGACGCTGGCGTTCTTGATCTGATTCTTGAGGCCAAAGTCCCTTGCGAATGGCGGAACGGCGGTTATCCGATTGATTTCACAGGTCAGAGCTCGGGCCTTACGCCACACCTCCAACTGCTCGAAACGAACCGCCCCGGCCATTCTCCGACGATAGCAAACACTTCATTTCTAAGCGGTACGGGAAATCTCCTCGCGGGTCAATTCGCCGCGGGCCACACTCGGCATTGCCATCATACTCGTTGGCACTCTGGCACCCCGGCACTCTTGGCACCCTTGGCACTTTTGGCACTCTCGGTACTCTCGCCCCCCCCCGCACTCGCCTCCGTGTCCACGCTGGAGGACATTTCAAGCCGGCCGTGCCGGCATGGTCAGGCCTGTAAACCGCTGTCCCACAACTGGTTGGATGCCTCGCGCGGTTCCGGTCCAAGGCTTGCCTATAGCGGTCACCGTTCCCGGAAATCGCCGGTCAAAACATACATCGACTGAGGACGATTCGAGATGCGAACCCCGAGCCTAGTCGCGCTCGCCGGTGCATTGGTCCTACTGGGGCGGAGCACCAGTCTCAGGGCCCAGGACGATGCCGACAGCGTCCGTGCGGATACCCTCGACGAATGGAGCGACTCGACCGACGCCGATACCAGCGAGGCGCGCCGGCCTCCGCGGCGCCCCGGTGAAGGAAACCCCTATCTACGCGAAGTCCGGGAATCGCGACCTGACTCGCCCCGTCGCGGTCCGTACTACGCCACCTTCGGCGTCGGGTTCGGCAGCGAGGCGATTGCCGGGCTCGGCGCCCCCAGTCCCTACACCCCCTCTCGCATCCGTCCGACGCTGGACTTCGGCATTGGAGCCAACCTCGGCCAGACTGCCCGGATCGGCTTTGACGGCTTTGCCTGGTTCAACGTTACCCGGGACGGCGCGCTGGAGACCGTTACCGCCGCGATGCTCGGCGCACGCGTCTACCCGATTCCCAGCAGCGGTTTCTATCTGCGCGCCGCCGGCGGAATCGGACGCTACGGTCAGGATCTGATGGACGACGGCTGCGGGTGCTCGGATCCGATCGTATCCGATTTCGGGCTGGCATACGCCGTCGGTGGCGGCTTCGAAGTCCCGGTCGGTCGCGGTCTCTGGTTGGGGCCCAGTCTCGAGATGGTGCGGATGGACATCACCGGCCCCGACGGATATCGGGAACGAGTTCTCAACTTCGGTATCACCCTGACCTACGACGGTCACTGATTGAAGGAGGAGTGGAACCATGCGAAACCGAGTACTGTCTCTTCTGGCGTTGTGCGGTCTGCTCCTGCCCGCCGTGGCTCGCGCGCAGGACGATTATCCCGAGGACCGCGATAGGGGTCGCCACCACCGCGGGCTGCGCGAGGTGTCCGACGATGCCGGCCGCTCGCGCCGGGAAGGCTTCTGGCTGGGCGCCGGGCTGGGCGTGGGCGGCGAGTCGTTCGACGCCCACGACGGCCTCGGCTGGAGCGACGGCAAGGCCGGTGGCGTGGGGTACCTCAAACTGGGCGGGACCATCAGCCCAAACTTCCTGCTCGGTGTCGAACTGCAGGGCTGGACCGCGCAGTACTACGGGCAGGGCTACGACCGCGACCTCGGCAACCTGATGGCGATTGGCCAGTGGTATCCGTCGGCGCGCGACGGGTTCTGGTTCCGGGGCGGCATCGGCTTCGCGCGCGACCACCTGCGCTACTACGGCGGCCCCCCGGCCGGCACCCTCATCACCACCCGCAACGGCACCGCGTACGCGGTGGGCCTCGGGTACGATCTCCCGGTCGGTCGAAGGGTCTCGCTCACCCCGACGCTCGACTTTCTGGGACAGCGCTACGAGACCCATACGGAGCGGGTGTTTAGCATCGGATTGGGAGTGACGATTCCATAACGGCAGGCGACAGGCGAGAAGAACAGGCGACAGGCGATAGGCGACAGGCGACAAACACCCCTCTCGCCTGTCGCCCGCTGTTTTGTCGCCGCCTGTCGCCTGCTGTTTGTCGCCTGTCGCCTCTTGCCTGTCGCCTGCTGTTCCTCCCCTGTCGCCTAATCCCATCACCGCTCCGAGAACTTTGTAGCGCCATCGCCACACCGTCCAATTTCGGGACCTCCTGCGCCCGACCCATCTCCTAGCGCCACAGCAGCTTGGCCACTACGATATCTGTCCCTGTGGCGGCATGTACCCTGCCATCCCGTAGACCGTCTTTACCTATCCGGGTCACTGGTGAATTTCCGAAAGTTCGCGCGCTGGGTGCTCCCCATTGTGACCGTCGTTGCCGCCGTTCGTTGCGGCAGCGACGGCCTCAAGCTCCCCGACAGGCACGATCCGGCATTCATTGATGTGCTCGGCGGCGACGACCAGACCGGTGTTGTCGGCCGGCCGCTGACCGACACCCTGATGGTCCGGATCACCGATTCGGACCACCTCCCGATCCAGTTCCAGCAGGTTCGCTTCAAACTCCTCGCGGGCGGTTCTGCTGCCGTCCTGATTCCCGACACGGCAATCACTGACGCGGACGGACAGGCCAGGTCGAAGTGGGTGCTGGGACAAATTGCGGGACAGCAGACGGTTGAAGCGCGGGTTATTTCTGACAATCCGGCGTCGGCCGGTCTCAACCATCCCTTCCATGCCAGCGCCGCCGCCGACGTCGCGGATACTGTCATCGCCGTAAAGGGCAACGGCCAGCAGGGGATCGTGGGCACCGCGCTCACCGACTCGCTCGCCGTCGCGGTCACCGACCAATTCGGCAATCCGATCCCGGGCCAGACGGTGAACTGGAGTGTTCCCGCAGGGCAGGGGAGCGTCAGCGCGAGCACTACCACCACCGGTCCCGACGGCCGTTCCGCTGTGCTCAGGATCCTTGGGCCGACCGCGGGCACCCAGACCGCGACTGCGACCTGGCCTGGTCACACTCCGGTCGTCTTCACATCACAAGCCGGCGCGAGTGGCGTCAACCGGATTGTGAAGCTCTTCGGAGACAATCAAACCGCTCCGGCCGGGCAGAAGCTCACCGACTCGATCGTGGTTCAGGCCCAGGACGCCGGCGGCAATGGTGTTGCCGGCGAGAACATCGGCTGGACCGTCGTCAGCGGTGGCGGATCACTGAGCGCCGCCAGCGCCACCACCAACGCGCAGGGCAAGGCCTTCGTCTTTTGGACCCTGGGAACCACCGCCGGGCCCAACGCCGTCAAGGCGCTGCGCGTCGGCGTTCCCGAAGTGCAGTTCGCGGCGACCGGCACCGCCTCGCAACCGACCCATATCGTCGCCAACAGCAGCCAGACGCTGAGCGGCACCGCCGGTCTGACCGTGACGCCGCCGCCTTCCGTCAGGGTGCTCGACGCCAACAACAACGGGGTGCAGGGCGTCACCGTCACCTTCACGGTGACACTGGGCGGCGGAACGGTTTCTGATGGCACCAGCAACAGCGCCACCGTCACCGTCGCCACCAACGCGACTGGTACGGCGACGCTGACGTCGTGGACTCTGGGCCTCGTGGCCGGCACCAACAACAACATCGTGACGGCGTCGGTTACCCCCACCCTCACGGGCAGCCCGGTCACGTTCACTGCGACCGCGGTCGCGGGACAGCCGGGCAGGTTGGCGTTCATCCAGCAGCCGACAAACGTGGGGGCGGGCGCGGTCATCACGCCGGCCGTCACCGTTCAAGTTCAGGATATCGCCGGCAACCCGGTCGGCGGGACCACCCTCGTCACGGTCGCGTTCGGCAACAACCCGGGCAGCGCGACCCTGGGCGGGACCAAGTCCGTGAATGCCGTCAACGGCATCGCGACCTTCAACACGCTCACCGTGGACAAGGTCGGCACCGGCTACACCCTGGTCACGACCGGCTCCGGGCTGCTCAATGGCACCAGCACGGCCTTCAACGTGACGGCCGGGACGCCCTTCAAACTGGTCTTCGTGCAACAGCCGACCAGCGCCGCGGCGGGCGCAGTGATCGCACCACCGATCACGGTGCAGGTGCAGGACGCCAACAACAACCCGATTACTACCTCGACCGCCAGCATCGCGATGGCCATCGGCACCAACCCCGGTGGCGCTGCGCTCACCGGTACGACGCCCGTGGCAGCCGTGGGCGGCTTGGCGACCTTCTCCAACCTGAGCCTCAACAAGGCCGGCACCGGCTACACCCTGGTCGCGACCTCCGGCACGCTCCAGCCCGCCACCAGTGTGGCGTTCAACATCGGCGCGGGCGTTGCGACCCAGCTGGTCTTCACCACCCAGCCGAGCAACACCCCGGCGGGCAGCGTCATCACGCCCGGCGTGCAGGTGGCGGTGCGCGATGCCCAGGGCAACACCATCACGACCGACACTCGCACCATAACCGTCGCCATCGGCACCAATCCGGGCGGCGGCACGCTCTCCGGCTCAGTCAGCACGGCCGCGGTTGCCGGGGTGGCCACGTTCTCCAATTTGAGCATCAACCTCATCGGTACCGGCTACACCCTGACCGCCACCGACGGCGCGTTGCCGATCGTCACCAGCTCGGCCTTCAACATCGTGGTGGGGAACGGCAACAAGCTGGGCTTCATCGTCCAGCCGAGCACCGTGGTGACTGGTGCGCCGATTACGCCCGCCGTTCAGGTAGCTGTCCAGGATCCGGGGGGCAACACCGTCACCACCGCCACAAACTCGATCACGGTGTTCCTGGCGGGCGGAACCGGACTCGCGGGGACCCAGACGGTAGCTGCGGTTGCGGGCGTGGCGATCTTTACCGGCTTGAACGTGACTCAGGCGGGAGCAGGCCGGACGCTGAGTGCCACTTCGCCGACCCTCATCGGCGCCACCAGTAACGCGTTCACGATCAACCCGGCCAGTACCCTCACGACCATTACTACCGACCTGCCCGACCCCTCGGCGGTGGGCCAGGCTTACGCGGTGAACTACACGGTCGCAGCAGTCGCCCCGGGCACCGGCACGCCGACCGGCAACGTCACCATCAGCGACGGGGTGAGTACCTGCACCGCCTCGGTGGCGGCGGCGACCTGCAACCTGACGTCGATTTCTACCGGAGCGAAGACCCTCACTGGCACATACACCGGTGACGCCAACTATGCCGCCAGCGTCTCGGCGGGCGTGGCTCATACGGTGAGCGCCGCGACGACGACCACCACCATCACCGGCGATGCGCCCGATCCGAGCGTGGTGGGCCAGGCCTACACCATCACCGTGACGATGAGCTCAGGTGGCGGTGTCCCAACCGGCACCGTGACGGTCTCCGAGGGCGTGGCGACCTGTCCGATCACGTTGGCCGCGGGTACCGGCAGCTGCAACCTGACCTCGACCACCGCCGGCGCCAAGACCATCACCGCGACCTACGCCGCGCAGGGGAACTTCCTCGGAAGCAGCGGCACGATGGGCCATCAGGTGAATCAGGCGGCGACCACGACCGTGGTCGGAGTC
The DNA here is from genome assembly GCA_963748035.1 of uncultured Gemmatimonadales bacterium. GTDB lineage: Bacteria > Gemmatimonadota > Gemmatimonadetes > Gemmatimonadales > GWC2-71-9 > JADJOM01. The sequence continues at coordinate 476,131 of CAVVHO010000001.1, forward strand.
GATACTCCCGATCCCTCGACTGTGGGCCAGGCCTATGCGGTTCCGTACACCGTCGCGGTTACGGCGCCGGGCGTCGGTACGCCGACCGGCAACGTCACGGTGAGCGACGGCGCTGTCTCCTGCACCGCCACGGTAGCGGCGGCGACCTGCAGCCTTACATCCACCAGCGGCGGCGCGAAGACCCTAACCGCCACCTACTCCGGCGACGCGAACTTCGCGACCAGCGCCGGCACGGCTCCGCACACGGTCAACGGCGCCACGACCGTCACGACGATTACTGCAGACCCGACCGATCCCAGCGTGACTGGGCAGCCGTACGCCATCACTGTCACTGTCACTTCGACGGGCGGCACGCCGACTGGCACGGTAAGCGTCTCTGACGGAGCGGCGACGTGCCCCATCACCCTCGCGGCGGGCACCGGATCGTGTAACCTGACGTCCACTACCGCCGGGGCGAAGACCCTGGTCGCCACCTACGCCGGGAACGCGAGCTTCGCCGGCAGTACCTCGGCGGGAATGGCGCACCAGGTGAATGTGGCTGCAACGACCACAACGATTACCGCCGACACGCCCGATCCCTCGGTGGTCAACACCGCCTACACGGTCAGCTTTACGGTTGCGGCGAACGCCCCCGGTGGCGGGACGCCGGCCGGCAACGTGACGGTGAGCGACGGCGCCGCAACCTGCGTCGGGACCGTGGCGGCGGGGAACTGCAACCTCACCTCGACTACTACCGGGGCGAAGACCCTCACTGCTACCTACGCGGGCAACGCGAACTACGCCGCCAGCCCGGCGTCGGCGGGAGTCGCCCACCAGGTGGATGCCACCGGCACCACCGTCGCGATCACCCAGGACACGCCTGACCCGAGCGTCACCGGCCAGGCGGTAACCGTCAACTTCACCGTGACGGGTGCCGCTCCGGCCCCGGGCGGTAGCGTCACCGTCAGCGACGGCGCCATTTCCTGCGTGGGCACGCTTACGTCGGTCCCGCCCACCAGCGCCACCGGCACCTGCTCCCTGACCTTCACCTCCGCCGGCACGCGTTCCCTGACCGCGACCTATGGCGGCGACGGAACCCACGGGGTGAGCACTTCGCCGGCCATCTCGCACGGAGTCAACGCCGCGTCGACCGTCACCACTATCACCGCCCACACGCCTGACCCCTCGGTCGTGGGTAATCCTATCGCCATGACCGTCTCGGTGGTGGCCAGCGCCCCGGGCGCTGGGACTCCCACCGGCAGCGTGGTGGTAAGCGACGGCACCGCCAGTTGCCTAGCGACCGTGGCGGCGCCGACCTGCAACCTGACCCCGATCAGCGCAGGCCCGAAGACTCTGACGGCGCAATACGCCGGTGACGCGAACTTCACCACCAGTACCTCGGCTGGCGTTGCGCATACGGTGACCGCATCCGTGACGACTACCACGGTAATGACTGATCTCCCGGAGCCGAGCGTACCCGGCCAGCTTGTCACGGTCGCCTTCCAGGTTTCGAGCGCCTTCACCACCGCGACCGGCACCGTGAACGTGTCCGACGGCACCCGGACTTGCAGCGGAACGCTTACGGCGGGAAGCGGCAGCTGCACCGTGACCTATCCCGGCGCCGGCAGCTGGCCGCTGGTCGCCACTTATGTAGGGGATGCGAACCACGCCACCAGCACCTCGGTGGCGAACGCGCACGCCGTCTCCGCCGGCGCGACCACCACGACGATCGGCACCGTGTCGCCGGCCAGCACCGCGGTCGGCGCGCCATACACCGTGCCCTTCACGGTGGCGGTAGTCGCACCGAGCACGGGCACTCCGACGGGTAACGTCACGGTGAGCGACGGCACTGGCGTCACCTGTGTCGCCGCCGTCGCCGCCGGCAATTGCGTGCTGACCTCGATCACCGCTGGCACCAAGACGGTCACCGCGGTCTACGCCGGCGATGCCAATTTCACGACCAGCACGTCGGCCGGGGCTTCCCACGTGGTGGGTGCCGCGGCGACCACGACCACGATCACCAGTGATCCGACCGATCCGAGCGTCGTCGGTCAGGACTACGTGGTGGGCGTCAGCGTCGTCTCTGCGGGTGGCACGCCGACCGGAACGGTGAACCTCGCGGATGGGACCGGAGCGACCTGCGCAATCACTCTCGCCGCCGGCATCGGCTCCTGCACCCTGAACTCAGCCTCGGCCGGCGCAAAGACGCTCACGGCCACCTACACCGGTACGGTGAACTTCTCCGGCAGCAGCGGCACGACCGCGCATCAGGTGAACGCCGCCGGGACGACCACCGCGATCATCAGCGATTCACCCGATCCAAGCGCTGTGGGCCAGGCCTACGCCGTGACCGTCAGCGTGACACCAGCAACAGCCGGGACGCCGACGGGAGTGGTCACCGTGTCGGACGGAAGCGGAGCGACCTGCCCAATTACGCTCCCGGCCACAGCCTGCAACCTGACCTCGACCGCCGCTGGCACCAAGAACCTCACTGCGACGTACGCTGGCGACGCCAACTATTCAGGGAGCACTTCCGCTGCGGCCAGCCACGTGGTGAACGCCGCCGCGACAACGACCTCGATCACTTCGGACAACCCTGATCCCTCAGCGCCCGGCGCCGCCGTCACCGTGGTCTACGCGGTCGCCGTAACGGCACCGGGCGCAGGCACCCCGACCGGCAACGTGACGGTCAGCGACGGAGTCAACAGCTGCACCGCTACCGTTGCGGCCGGCCAATGCAATGTGGCCCTGGTGACGCTGGGCGCGCGTACTCTCACGGCGACCTACGCCGGGGACGGGAACTTCGCGACCAGCAACGGCACCACCGCACACACCGTGAGCCTGTCGGGCACGACCACGACGATCACGGCCGACACGCCCGATCCGAGTGTCGTGGGCCAGGCGGTTGCCGTGAGCTACACGGTGACGGGGGGAACGACCCCCACCGGCAACGTGACGGTGAGTGATGGCAGCGTGAACTGCACCGGCACGGTGGCCGCCGGCACCTGCAGCCTGACTCCCACCACGGCGGGCGCCAAGACCCTGGTCGCGACCTACGCCGGCGATGGGACCCATGCCGGTAGTACTTCGGCGGGAGCGCCCCACCAGGTGAACGCCGCCAGCACCACCACGTCAATCACTTCGGACAACCCCGATCCCTCAGTGCCCGGCGCCGCCGTCACCGTGGTCTACGCGGTCGCCGTCACGGCACCGGGGGCAGGCACTCCGACCGGCAACGTGACGGTCAGCGACGGCGTCAACAGCTGTACCGCCGCCGTAGCGGCCGGGCAATGCAATGTGGCTCTGGTGACGCTGGGTGGGCGGACTCTCACGGCGACCTATGCCGGTGACGCCAATTTCGGCACCAGTAACGGCACCACCGCACATACCGTGAGCCTGTCGGGCACGACCACGACGATCACGAACGACACGCCCGAGCCGAGCGTGGTGGGCCAGGCGGTTGCCGTGAGCTACACCGTGACGGGGGGCACGACCCCCACCGGCAACGTGACGGTGAGTGATGGCAGCGTGAACTGCACCGGCACCGTGGCCGCCGGCACTTGCAGCCTGACTCCCACAACGGCAGGCGCCAAGACCCTGGTCGCGACCTACGCCGGCGATGGAACGCACACCGGCAGCACCTCCGCGGGAGCGGCCCACCAGGTAAATAGCGCCGCGACGACCACTACGATTTCCTCGGACAGCCCCGATCCGTCCACGGCGGGTGTGGCGTTCACGGTCAACTACACCGTGGCCGTGACTGCGCCGGGTGCTGGCACGCCAACTGGCAACGTTACGGTCGGTGACGGCGTTCAGACCTGCACCGGGACCGTTGCGGCAGGCACCTGCAGCCTGAACCTCACGACCCAGGGTGGGCGGACGCTGACAGCCAGCTACACAGGTGACGTGAACTTCACTGGGAGCACCTCGGCGGGCGTTGCCCATCTGGTGAATGGAATCGCGACCACGACGTCCGTCTCATCTTCAGCCAATCCCTCGGTCTTCGGCCAGTCGATCACCTTCACCGCGACCGTGACTGGCACCGGCACGCCGACCGGCAGCGTCCAGTTCGTGGTGGGTGGCTCGAACTTCGGCTCGCCGGTGGCACTCTCAGGTGGTAGCGCAACCAGTGCCTCTACGAGCGTGCAGACCGTGGGTGGCCACACGGTCAGTGCGACATATACCCCGACAGGAAACTTCGCGGGGAGCAGCGGATCGCTCGGTGGCGGGCAGACGGTCAACAAGGCCAACTCCAATGTGACGGTCTCCGGTCCGGGCGCAACGGTGGTTGGTCAGTCCTACAATGTCACCTTCAGCGCCAGTGCCGTGGCCCCGGGCGCCGGGACGCCGACTGGCACGGTCAATGTGAGTGATGGGCAGGGTGGTTCGTGCAGTGCTCTGCTCTCGGTAGGGAACTGCAACATCACCTCAACTGTGGCCGGCACCCTGACCATCACCGCGGCCTATGTCGGCGACGGGAACTTCAACAGCGACAACGGCACGACCAGTCACACGGTCAACCCCGCGAACACGACCACAACGATCACCGGCCACGATGACGGCGCGACAGACGGGACACCCATCACGGTGAGCTTCACGGTTGTCGCAGCTGCCCCCGGCAACGGAACGCCCACCGGCAACGTGACCGTGACGGAGAGCAGCGGTTCTGGTACATGCACTGCCTCGGTTGCCGCCGGCGGCTGTGCTTTTACACCGACATCAGCCGGCGTTGGAGTGGCGATTACTCTCACGGCAACCTATGAGGGCGACAGCGATTTCAACGGCAGCAGCGATACCGCCGCACACGTGGTGAACTAGGCGAGGGCACGGGGGCCATGCCGCGCCGTCGGGACCGGGTGGTCCGGCCGCGCGCTCGGCGTCCGCGCTCAACACGGAGATCACAAGATCGGTGGGGCGGACGCACGCGCGCTCTCGGACCACCACGGCCCCGCTGCCCTCTCACCCGCGGACTCTCCGCGGTAGAGAGTGAGCGGCGACCCGCGTGAGTCCCGCGCCTCTTGTAGTTTGACCGCCTTGACCGCCTTGACCGCCTTGACCGTCTTGACCGTCTTGACCGTCCTGACCGTCCTGACCGTCCTGACCGCCGCGACCGCCGTTGACCCTCGGAGTTCCCGCCGCTAGTTTTGCGGCCCACGCCCTGGTGGTGAAACTGGTAGACACGCTATCTTGAGGGGGTAGTGCCGTAAGGCGTCGCGGTTCGAATCCGCGCCAGGGCATTCCGGCCCGCACAATCGTGCGGACTTCCCCCCCCGCCACTGTAGCTCAGCGGTAGAGCACTCGATTCGTAATCGAGCGGTCGTCGGTTCAAGTCCGACCAGTGGCTCTGCTCGACGACGCGGCTGACGGACGGTCCGACGGTCCGACGGTCAGACGGTCAGGCACTTATCGAATACGCCAATCCCCCATTCCTCCAATCCTCCAATCCCTCAATCCCTCAATCCCTCAATCCCCAAATCCCCAAATCCCCCAAACCCTCAATCCCTCAATCCCCCAATCCTCAAGCTCCCTCTCCTCACCACACTTCTCCTTCTTGCGCCCAGCGAGCAACTCCTGGCGCAGGTGCCGGCGGTGCCTGTTCCGGCGCCTGGCGAGATCGCGGCCTCGGTTTTCCTTATAGGTGACGCCGGGGCACCGGACTCGACCGGCGAACCGGTGCTCGTGGCGCTACGGCAACTGCTGATGGAGGGGACCGAGTCCACGGTCGTCGTCTTCCTCGGTGACAACGTCTACCCGCGCGGGCTCCCGGTCGAGACCGCGAAGAACCGTTCCGACGCCGAGCGGCGACTTGTCGCGCAAGTCGAGGCGACGGAGCTGGCGAACGTGCGCACGATCTTCGTCCCGGGCAATCACGACTGGGAGAAGTCGGGTTCGGAGGGGCTCGCCGCGATCCGCCGGCAGGGGGAGTTCCTCACGGCCGCTTACGCCGGCCGAGTTCGACTGCTACCCGAGCGGGGCTGCCCGGGGCCCGCGGTGCAGGAGATCACCGGCGCCTTCAGGCTGGTGCTCCTCGACACGGAGTGGTGGCTCTATCCCGGGGTGGTTCCGGGAAGCGCCGAAGGGTGTGAGCCGGGCTCGCAGCCGGCGGTGCTGGCCGCGCTGGGCGAGGCGATTGCCGGGGCCGATGGACTACCGGTGATCGTCGCGGCGCACCACCCGCTCGAAAGCGGTGGGGAGCACGGCGGGCACTTCGCGGTCGGGGATCATCTCTTCCCGCTACGCAACGTGAACAGTGCACTCTGGATCCCGCTCCCGCTCATCGGGTCGCTCTATCCCTTGATTCGGGGGGCGCGGAGTGAGCAGCGAGGACATGCGGAGCGGCCGCTACAAGCGGCTCCGAGCGGCGTTCGATTCAGTGTTTGCCTGCCACCCACCCATGCTGTACGCGGCCGGCCATGAGCACGCCCTTCAGGTCATCGACCGCGGCCGCCCGCCCCTCCTCGCCGTGAGCGGGGCAGGCATCTTCGGGCACGAGGGGCATGTCACGGAGATCCCCGGGAGTCGGCTGGCGTTGTCGGCGCCGGGATTGATGCGGGTGGATCGGCTACGCGACGGTCGAGTACGACTCGGCGTGGTCGTCGTGGAGCGCTCGGGGCGAGCCGCGAGGTGTCCGGAGGGGTGAGTCTCGCCAAAGACGGTAGAACGGGGGAACGGTAGAACAGGGGAACGGGGAGGCCGAGAGCCAAGTACCGAGTACCGAGTACCGAGTACTACATCCCTGCATCGATCAGTTCCCCGTTCCCCCGTTCTCCCTTCTCCCGTTCTCCCGCTCTCCCGTTCCCCCGTTCCCCCGTTCCCCCGTTCCCCCGTTCCCCCGTTCCCCCGGTCCCCCGTTCCCCTTTCCCCTGCCTCATTCTCCTCCACCCCCCTGTGTCCCAGGTCACACTCCTTCATCTGCGGCACGCATGATGCCGATGTATGACTGTGGACGGCGAACAAGGGGGAGAGCATGTCGCTGCCATGGGAATCCAATGCGGCCGATGAATCTTGGAGCCAGCGCGACGCTTGGCGGGGTGATCTGCACCTCGAGAGCGTGGATGCGTGGCGTGAGGATCGTGAGGAAGACGCCTCCGTCGACGAGAACGAGGAGTGTCTCGAAGAGTCCGAGGAATATGACCTCGACTCTGGCTGGCCGGAGAATCTCGCGGGGCCGGAGTACTGGATGTTTAAGCGGGACTGCGACGACTGACTCGCTACGCTCGCCGGCGGGGGCCGCCTGCGGCGGCCTGCGGGGTCGCTTCGCTCCTGCGGGCGCTCGCTTCGCGAGCGGCGGGAACAGCACCTGAATCATTGAGTTGCAGCTTACAATCCCCCAATCCCTCAATCCACCCAGTTCCCGCAGGGCGCCGAAGGCGCCCCCCCGCACGAGCGAAGCGAGCCCGCAGGCGCGAAGCGCCCCCGTCCCTGGCACTCTTGGCACCTTTGGCACTCTTGGCACTCTTGGCACTCTGTTACTCACGTCGCCAAAAACACCTCCCGATAATACCCCACCGGAATCGTTCCCATCCGCATCAAGCGTTCGTGAAACTGCCGGGCTGAGAACTTGTTCCCCTGCTTCTGCCGCACCGCCTCGCGCAACTCCGTGATTGCGGACTTGCCCAGATTGTAGGTGATCGCCTGCGTGGGCCACTTGGAGTAGCGGTACATCGCCCGCTCTGCGCTGGCGGTGATGGCTTGGGCGGTCGGATCCGTGGTCGCTGTGCGGGCCTTGGGGTAGAATGCCACATGCTCGGTGAAGTAGTCCACCGCTTCATCGAAGGTCATACGCCCGGTGTGAATCCCGACATCCACCCGTACCCGCACCGCCCGTAGCAGCTGTCCCTGCAGCTCATAGAGCCGCTCCGCCGCGGTGTAGAAGCCGTAAGGGCGCCCGTTCCCCGGCTCGGCCATCAGCTCTTCGCTGTAGAGCGCCCAGCCTTCCGTCGCCATCGAGTCCTCCCACATGGCGGAACTGTCTTCCACCGCGCCCGGCGTCAGCCACCGGATGTTGCTGATTTCGGATGCGTGCTGGGTCATGTACTTGTAGTGCCAGTCGTGGCCCGGAAACCCTTCGTGTACCGCGGTGTCGGCCACCGAGGCGCGGTTGTTCAGCTTGAGCGTCGCGGGGTCGTTGCCGGTGGGGGATAAGTAGAACCGCCCCACGCCCGATTTCTTGAATGGGGGCGCGGGGTAGTAGGCCGCGTCGATCGAGTTCCTGAGGACCGGAGGCGTTGGGGTGACCTCCAGCCGGTATTCGGCCGGGATCTCGAACAGCTCATGGTCACGACCGTAGACCACCGCGCGTTCGCCGGCCTGACGGTACCACTGAAACAGTTCGTCGTCGTTCTTGGGCGAATCCTTGGAGAGTGACTCCATGACGGCGCGGGCCGACGCCCGCTTGTCAGCATCGCTGCTCCAGGCGAGGGTCAGGCCCGCCTCCTTCGCCACCGCCTGTGCCACGTCAAACAGCTGGGCCTCATAGTTGGCCACCTGCTCGGCCCCGTATGCGAAAAGGTCCTCGAGATTCCGTTCCTCCCTGAGGCAGTTCCTGAGGCGCCACTCGTATTCCGCCTCGCCGGCCGCGAAGCGATCGGTGAGATCCTTGCTATCGTAGGTCGCGAGCAGAAATCCCGCAAAACTCTCCCAGGCATCGGCCGCCTGGCGGCTGGCGACCGCGAGATCGGCGAGCATAGCCGGGGCGAAGGGCTGGCCCGCCACGAAGCCACGCGCACTCTCAGACAAGGTCTTTCTGAAATACTCCGCGTTCGCCTTCGCCCCGGTAATACCGTCCTTCTCCACCATGCGGTGGTCGGGGAGATTGCCGCTCTTCTTGCCGGCCTCGAGGTTGGCCCGGGCCGCGTCGAGATAGGCAGGAATCGCCCGAACACGCTCGATGACCAATCGCCATTCTTCCTCGGTACCTCGTGGGGGCGGAGCTACAGCTCCGCCCCTACCTTCGCTCATCCCCTGAATCTGCCAATCCACGCCCCGGAACGGCTCGGCGACGTAGGTATCAATTGCCCGCTCATAGGAGCGTCGTTCGCCAGACTGGTGCAGCATGAACGCCAGCTGTGCGCGGAGCACGGCGTGGTCAATCCGCGCCTGGGGGGAGAGTGTGGCAGGGTCGATCTTGACGCGCTCGGCCTCGAACTGCTGGTACGCGTCTCGCTCGGCCTTGAGCGCCTCGGGCCGCCAGTCGCGCAGTCGACCGTTGATCGTCGCCAGGCTCGGATCGTACCCGTCGCCGCCCAGGTAGGTCGCGGTCACCGGGTTGAGCTCCAACGCCTTGAGGAAGTACCGGTCACGCAGGGCGACGAACGGCTCATCCTGGCTCGGCACGCTTGTGCTGCGGCAGGCCGCCAGGCGAGGGAGGATGCCGAGGGCCAGGGCGGTCTGGGAGGAGCGGAGGAGGAAGAGGCGACGGTCCATGGGTCGGTGGTTGAAGAGGGCCGGTGGTGCGTAAGAGTGCCAAAAGTGCCAAGAGTACCAAGAGTGCCGGGTGGGGCAAGAGTGCCAAGAGTGCCAGAGTCCCGGGTGCCGGGTGGCGGGTGTGCAGGGAGTGCCAAAAGTGCCAAGAGTACCAAGAGTGCCGGGTACCACGCCTACCGGGTGCGGAAAGGTACCACAGCCATGATAGGTTTGGACGGCGCTCGGCACTCGGGCCCCACGGCACTCTTGGCACTTTTGGCACTCTTGGCACTTCCAGCGTATCCGACGCTCGTACGTGCGCAATGCCCACCGTCGTTGCGTCGGGCCCGCGGCGTGTGCGCGAACGCGACGAAGGCTCCTCAGGTAGCGCGTTGTTAAGCTATTGTGGTATATAGACTTACCGAAGCGTGTCTGGGATGGCCCTCGCTGGTACGGCTCCTGCCATCAGTACCGCCGCGCGGCCACCTCGGGGAAGGTGCTCCCTAGGATCACGGACTGGCTGGAAGGGTCTGGTTCGTGATCGCCTCGAGGTCGGCCACGCGCTACTGCTGTCGCTGCCCGGCGGGGTACTCAGTACAGGCGACAGACGAAAAGGCGACAGACGAGGGGCCCTCGGCTGTCGGCTTTTGCTTTGGCGAGTGGGCGGGGCGGTAGCAGGGTAAAGAAGGCGACAGGCGAGAGGCGACAGGGCTTCCAACCTGGAATACCGCGGGGTAGCTTACCGACCCTTCGAGTGGGTGGTACCGAGTACTGAGTACAATATCTTGGATTGACCGTCTTGACCGTCTTGACCGTCTTGACCGTCTTGACCGTCTTGACCGTCTTGACCGTCTTGACCGTCTTGACCGTCTTGACCGTCTGACCGGAGTTACAATCGTCAATCGGCAATTAGCAATCAGCAATTCGAGTAGCGGGACGTAGCGCAGTCCGGTAGCGCACCTGAATGGGGTTCAGGGGGTCGCGGGTTCGAATCCCGCCGTCCCGATGGAAATGAAACGAAGAGGCCCGTAGCGATTTCTCGCTCCGGGCCTCTTCAATTGTTGATTGCTGATTGTTGACTGTCCCGCTGCCTCCCTGACCGTCGGACCGCCCGCCGCCGCACCTCGCCTGCGGGCGGACGGGCTGGAAGCTGGCGCTCAATACGGCGATCAGCAATCGGTCATCAGAGGTCCGGGGCCTGCCTCTTTTCATCTTCAGGAGTAGGCCCGGCATACAGGGCGACCACATTTCCCGCACGCAATAAAGGAGTAAATCGGGGTCTCTGCCTTGGGGGAGGCGGCCCAACTCCAACGGCCCTTCGCTCAGGGGGCCTCGCAATGACAGAAATCGGCGGCTCGTCCGCCCTGTGCGCTCGTCTGCCCGTGGCCCTAAAGCAGGTACGCGACTGCGTCCGCTGCCGAATATGAGGTGCGCCCAGCCAGGAAGGACGAGAGCGAGACGAGATCGTCGCCGCTGGTGAGGAGTGGCGGCTCCAGTTGCCCGCCGCGGACCTGCGGATGACCGATGTTCGCGAGCAGGGCATTACAGAGACACCGGCGTCCTTCGGTGTCTTCCGCCTTGCCACCCTTGCGGACGTAGGCGTCTCCCGGCTCGCTGGCGCAGCGATAGTCGATCGTCCCTTCCGGCGTGAAGTAGGCCACCCGCAGGTATCCGAGATCGCAGATGCGCTCGCGGGGCGGGGCCGTCGCGCCGGGGTCGGCGCCCCAGTGGACCACCTTGAACGGATAGCCGGTGGGCGAGGCCTGCGGATCGGTGAACACCTCCACCTGGCCCCTGGCGACGTGCTCCAGCACCGAGCGCTTGAGATCATCTCTCAGATCCGACTCGTCGCAGTAGGCGAACAGGGTCCCGACCTGGATTCCGGCCGCGCCCGCCTGGTGTGCCTCCCGCAGACGTCCCGGTTGGCCGGCGCCGCCGGCGAGCCAGAAGGGCAGTCCTAGGTCGCAAAGCTTCGCCAGGTCCACGACATCCCGCTCGCCATAGAGAGGCTCACCGCGCTCGTTGAACCTCGGATCACCGCGCGGGGGGGCATTGTGGCCGCCGGCGGTCGGCCCCTCGACGATGAAACCATCCACTCGACCGCTGGCCTTGCGCGCCAGCACGGTCGCCAGGGAGTTGCTCGCGATGATGGGCAGGAAGAGTGGACGCTGCAGCGGCGCCGGAGGCTGGCTCCAGTGCTCAGCCGGGTCCAGCCGCAGACATTCCGTGACTCCGGGCGGCAGTCCCTCCACCTCGAACCGGAGCGCGGCGGCCCGATGCTCCGCGAGCGCATCAAGCGCCCCGGGGATTTCGCGCGGAATCCCGGCGCCCATGAGGACGCAATCCACCCCGGCCAGCATGGCGCCGTACAGCGAAGCCAGGGTAGGGAACTGGATCTTGGTCAGCAGGTTGATGCCCACCTGGCCGCTGTGTCCTTCCCGGGCCAGGTAGACCTCGACGAAGTTGGCCAGCATCGTGAGCTGCTCGCGGGACCGGCTGACGCCCTGGCGATACAGCGGCAGGAGCTTGTACGGGGTACCCGGGGGTAGCCCTTCTGGGCGGAAATACCGGCGGAGGACGTCGTCGGCGACTCCGGGAATCGGGAAATGCGCCATGGCCCGGCGCAGGTGGCCCTCCGCGTCTCCCTCCTGCAGTCGTCGCACCAGCACGCTGTCGAGCGCTGTGCCTGAGACGACGCCGAGCTGGCCGCACCGCGACACCGCGCGGGCCAGCCGCCAGCCGGACACGCCGATTCCCATGCCGCCTTGGATGATTGCGGGCAAGTCGCGGGCTTCCGTCATGGCCTGAGTATCACACCGATGGGATGAAGATGTGATGAAGATGGCAAGTGCAATTTCATCGACACGATCCCGGCTACGCGGGCCTTCACCGACCGTTCATGGTGTTCTCAGGGAGCTATGGGCAGGTCGAATGGATCAGCCGGCAAGATCCTCGCGGGAGGCGGTGGTGGCGATGAGATACCTGTTCTCGGTACTGCTTGGCGGTGTGGTGCTCGCGACCCCGGCCTTCGGTCAGGTGCCTGCGCTGCAGCTCGCGGACCACGTCGGTGAGAGTCGGGGCCTGGTCCTCGGCGGGGGCCTTTTCGTGCTGGCGAGTTCGCCGCCGCCGCTCGCCGAGGGCTCGCGGCATTTCCGGTCGAATCCCGCCGTCCCGACTCGGCCTCCGCCTCGGCGGGGGCCTTTTCGTGGCGGCCTGTTCGCCGCCTGTGCAATTGCTGATTGTCGATTGCTGATTGCTGATTGAACTAAATGCGACCGTCCTGACCGTCGGATCTACTCGCCGTTCAGTTGGCCGAAGCATTCAGCCCGACATATTTTACTCCTCGGAGGCTCCATGACTTGGACTGACTTCATCCACGCCGATCCCGCTATCGCCGCCGGCAAGCCGGTGGTGAAGGGCACCCCGTCTGGCCGTGGACTTCCTGATGGAGCGTTTCGGCAGCGGCTGGACCCGGGAAGAGGTGCTCCAGGCCTACCCTCACCTTACGCCTGAGGCGCTCCACACCGTGTTCACCTTTGCCACAGAAGTCCTGCATGACGAGCGGATGATGTAACGCGCTCCCTGGAGTGACCGGTCAATGCGGACCAGGCTGCGACCCGAGTGCGCGTTCCGACGTCAGCTTCAGTCGCGCGAGATCGTCGCGGGTCTGATCGCGCAATCTTCCCACCACCTTACCGCGAAGGCTGACCACTGGCCCGCTAGGCAGGTTGTCAAACCGAAAGCGGCGGAGCCGCACAAGGTAGATGCCTGGCGCTTCACCAGGATTGACCCGGTCAACGATGGCGGTCGCGTCGAGCGCACCCTCGAAGTAGTGGTTGGCGTAGATCTGCTTCGCCACCACTAGGCTCACTCCGGGATCCTCGGATGGCCGATACGACACCAGGTGCGTTACGGAGAGGATCGGCCTCAAGCCCTGCACCGAGTCGATGGCCCAGAACAACACCTCGCGGGCATCGACGTGGTCGGCGTGCGGGTAACTCGCGAGGTATTGCCGCAGCGAGGGGAAATCCTGGTACAGGTAGGGCGACTCCGCCAGCAGCGCTGCGAAGGCGTCGCTGGCGCGGACCCGGCCCCGGTCGTCATACACGACCATCGCCGAGTCGCCGCGAGCGCGGTAGTCCGTGGCGTACTCCAGCAGGCGCCGCCGGACATAGTCGTTGACCTGCGTCTCCGGGGAGGCAGCGGACCAGTCGATCTCGGTCAGGAGCCGCTGCATGTCGGTGCCCGGCATCTTGATCTTGCAGGAGCCCGGACGGCAGTTCTTCAGTTCCGTCACTTCCTGTACGGCGACCGTGACGGCCGCGACGTCCGCCGGGTTTGCCGGGATCTGAAACACACCGAACCGGGCGCGGGTAGGTGTGCGCAGCGAATTGGGGAAGTCTTCCAACCGACTGACGTAGAATCCCCGTGGCACGTCTACGCGGACTATCCCGAACACCGCCACGTCCCGCTGGTTGTCGGTGCCCAGGACCTTCACAATCGGGTCACCGCGTTCCAGCGAGGCGAAGAGTGACGCTTCGAGCCCGATGGGCTGGCGCAGAAATGCCGCCAGCCGGTCAGGTGGTTGCTGGCCATCGAGCGGGCTCCCGCTCGCTGCCAGCACGGCGTATCCGAGGAGCCAGCGTCTCGCGATGACGCCCGTGCGGTGGCTGTCCACGATCACGTTGGCGTAGCGCCGGCCCTGTGCACCAGCGAGCGAATTTTGAATGCCCCGGCGATCAGCGCGATACCCACGACAATGGCGACGCCGGCCATCAGTCCCATGATCGCCGCGAGGGTGGCTGGAGGGTAGACCAGCGCGAAGGCCGCCGCCAGGATACTGATCGTCCCGAACGCCGCTGCCGAGCCCCAGTGGACATTGAGCTTCCGCTGGACCATCGCGGCGTAGATGCCAAGGATGCCGGAGAGCATGAGGTACCAGGTGACCCACAGGACGGCGAAGGTCAGCGACAGCACCGGGTAGTAGGCCAGCGCGGCGATGCCGAACCCGACGCCCAACACGCCCGATAGCAGCAGGGCCCACCAGTGTTGCATGATCGGTCGCAATTCGAAAGCATGCACGATGTCAACTGTGCCGGAGAAGATGGCCCAGAAGGCGATGACCAGTGCGAACGCGGCGACGGACTCGAGTGGCCGGGCGTAGATGAAGATGCCGAGCGCGAGCGCCGCCACGCCACGCAGCACCAATGCCCACCAGGTGAGATGATACGCTCGCTTCAGATGATCGAGAATCGCGGCTGCCATAGTGCCTCCCTTGGAGATTGTACACCCTTCACTGCGGTCACCTTTCACGTGCCACGGCCCCCGTAGGGGTTCAAAGAGTCTGGTATGGCGGCTCTCCCCAGCACGCCGATCAGAACCCCGATCGCCGACTCCTCGGCCCGCTCGCGGTCCGGCCCAGTCAGGGCGGCGGAGATCGCCGGCGAGGCGAACCATTGGGCATACGTGATCAGCGCCGCCACGATAACCCGCGCGGCGGTGCGGACGTCTAGGACGTGGATTTCGCCGCGCCGCGCCCCTTCGCTCAGCATGGCTTCGAGACGACCGACCGCCCGACTGATCACCTCGGTGGCGTAAAACACCGCCAGCTCGGGGAACCCGGACAGCTCGCCGAGTGACAGGAGCAGCAAGGCCGCGTGGTCCGGCTCCTCCATCGTCCGCCAGAATTGCCGCATGAACCCCCTGATACGATTGGTCATGGGCTCATCCGCCGTGGGCGCGGCGCCCTCCTGAGGGTGCCGTATCAGGCGCACAATTGTCGATCGGATCACCTCACGGAACAGTTCCTCCCTGGTCGGGAAGTACTGTCTGAGGGTCGCCAATGAGACGCCCGCCCGCCGCGCGATCGCGTTCATTCGCGCCGCCCGGACCCCGCGTCGGCTGAACTCGGTGAGGGCAGCCGCAATGATCCGCTGGGCGCGGCCGTCGATGGGGTAGCGAGTGCTTCGAACGGTCTCCGTCATACCCCGGGTGAGGAAGCAACCCGGGGACCACGGCTTCGCGGCCCGCCCCAGCTCGCCCAACTCCAAGTGAGACAGCCATCTGGAGCGTCGGGTCGGGATCTTGTGCCCCGCCGCTCGGCCGCGATATTTCGCACTCTCGCGAGATTTCGCTGTCACTCCAGCCAGGAGTCGCGGTGCCCGGGAACAATGCGGACGGCTCGACTCGCACGCCGCTCGAGATGCTGCGCGGTGTCACCCGCCACGTTGCTACCGCTGAAAGTCTTGAGGTCGTGCTGCAGTCGATCGCGGCGGCGCTGGTGGAGCAGGCCGACGCCACCAACGCCCGCATCTTCCTCGCGCTGACCGGCGATGAGTGCCCGGTCTGTCGCTCCCAGGAACCTGGGCCAGCCGGTCCGCCGCCCAATGAGCGGGCCCTGCACTGCGTCGCCAGCGCGGGCTTGGCCGACGAGGAACAAACTCCTCACCGAGTACCCTTCGATTCCAACCTGCCGCCCGCGGTCCATTGGCGCCTGCGCACTCCCGTCCTGATCAACGACTGGCATCAGTTCGAGCACGCCGGGGTCGCCCCGGGCACCTTGGAGATCTGGCGCGAGATGGGGATCAACAGCGCGGCCGGATATTCGCTCGAGTTCCGGGGCGAGCAGCTGGGCTCGATCGGCTTTCTCGCCCGTCGCCGGATTTCGACTGAGGAGTTCGCCCTCCTGGGCATCTTTGCCGATCAGGCAGCGCTGGCGATCAGAAATGCCCAGCTCTACCAGGAAATCCAACGCTATCGCGAGCGCCTGGAGGTGGAGAACGCCTATCTCCAGGAGGCGATCGCCGAAGAGCGCGGGTTCGAAGGGATCGTCGGGCAAAGCCCCGCGCTCCGGGCCGTCCTCCGGAAGGTGCAGCAGGTGGCCCCGGTGGAAACCACCGTGCTGCTCACCGGTGAGACGGGGACGGGAAAGGAGCTTATCGCGCGGGCGCTGCACCAGGGGAGCCCGCGCCGCGACCGACCGCTCATCAAGGTCAACTGCGGGGCCATCCCGCAGGGCGTGGTCGAGAGCGAGCTGTTCGGCCACGAAAAGGGCGCGTTCACCGGCGCCCTGCAGCGCCGGACCGGGCGGTTCGAGCTGGCCGACAAGGGCACGCTGTTCATGGATGAAGTCGGTGAGTTGCCGCTCGAGACCCAGGTGAAACTGCTGCGCGTGCTCCAGGAGCGGTGAGTTCGAGCGGGTCGGCAGCCAGCGCACGCAGCAGGTGGACGTCCGGCTGGTGGCGGCGACCAACCGCGACCTGGAGCAGGAGGTTGCCGGGCAGCGGTTCCGGGCCGACCTGTTCTATCGGCTCAACGTGTTCCCGATCCGGGTGCCGCCGCTACGGGAGCGTCCCAGTGATATCCCGCTGCTGGTCAAGCACTTTCTGGCGCAGTTCCAGCGCAAGCTGGCCAGGCCGCTCAAGGGAGTGACGCCCGACAGCATGGCGCGGCTGGAGCGGTATGCCTGGCCCGGCAACATCCGCGAGCTGCAGAACGTGCTCGAGCGGGCCTGCGTGCTCAACGCGGGGCCGGTGGTGGAGATCGTCGAGGAGCTGCGTCCCATCAGCCCGGCGCGAGTCCGAGTCCGTAGGCCCGGTCGCTCGCCACGAGGCCATCGTGACGCTCGAGGAGAGCGAGCGGATGCACATTCGGCAGGCGCTCGCCGCGAGCGGCGGACGGCTCTATGGGCGCGACGGCGCCGCCGCCGTGCTGGGGATCAACCCGAGCACCCTCCGGTCCCGCATGAAGAAACTCGGCATCACGAAATAGCGCGTAATCACCGCGAGATCTCACGAGGCCGCGAGATGTCCTGAGGATCTCGCGTCCGGCGCCGCCCGATTCCGGGCGGCGCTTTTCCTTCCAACCCCACACCTCCCAAGTACTTAGCGCTACGAGCGAGGCCCGCCGCTCGATCTGGCCTCGCGGTTGCCTTCCCCTACCCGCAGATGATCCGCGAGTCTCCGGCGAATGACCGGCGACCTCACACCACGAGCGACGCATGCGGGGGCCGAGTGGACAGCACTCGAATCATTGACGGACAATCAAGGGGGCAGCCGATGATCTCAACCGCCGGCCCGGTGCTGCGGCACGCCGGACGCTCGTCGCGGCGCCTGCTACTCTGCGGCAGCGTCCTGGCGTGCGGACTCGCGACCTCGCTCCCGGCGCAGTCCGCGGCCCCCCGGGTCGCCCTCGTGCTGGACCAGCAGGCTCCCCTCTTCCAGCCGCAGATCGCGGCGTTCCAGCGGGAGATCCAGGGCTTCTTCCGCCCCGGCGAGATCACCCTGCTCCCGCCGCTGGCCGGAGACGGCACGCCGGCCGGGGTGACGCGGGTGCTGGACCGGGCGCTCCGCGACAGCAGCGTCTCGGTCGTCGTGACGCTGGGTCCGATTGGCTCGCACCTGGTGGCGCACGTGGGCGAGCCTGAGCAAGCCGGCGATCGCGGCGACAATCGTGGACGCGAGCTGGCAGGGCATTCCCGAGAAGGATGGCGGCCAGCGGCGTCCGCAACCTGGCGTACGTGGACGAGTCGTACGCCTTGAGCGGGACGATCGCCGAGTTCCACCGGCTGATCCCGTTCCGCCGGATGGCGATCCTGCTCGACCCCGAGCTGCTCCGTGCCGTTCCAGCGCTCGAGGCCAACGCCCGTGATCTCGTCCGCTCGGCCGGCGCCGACGCGGCGGTCGTGCCGGCCCGGGGCACGGCCGATCAGATCGTGGCCGCGCTGCCGGCCGGCACCGACGCGGTGTACCTCACCGTCTTCCCGGCGCTGAGTGAGGCCGAGACGGCACGCCTGATCGCGGAGCTCAGCGCGCGACGGCTCCCCACGCTGAGCCATATGGCAGGCGACGTGACCGTGGGCGCGCTGGCGTCCTACGAGCCGCCCGAACACTGGCTGCGCCGCGCCCGCCGGGTGGCGGTGGACCTGCAGCGCATCCTCGCCGGCGAGGACGCCGGCACGCTGCCGGTGCGACTGGTCGGCGCGCCGCGGCTCACCCTCAACCTCGCCACCGCCCGCGCGATCGGCTTCTCGCCCGGTTACAGCATCCTCACCGACGCGGAGCTGGTCGGCACCGACTCGCTGGGTCCGGCCGACACCGTGTCGCTGGCGGATGCGATGCGGGGCGCCGTCGCGGCCAATCTCGATCTCAAGGCCGCCGACCTCGAAGTGGAGTCGGGCGCGCAGAACGTGCGGCTCGCCCGCTCCAACCTGCTCCCGGAGATCGAGAGCCGGTTCGGCGGCACGGTGACGCGAGAGAAGACTGCGGCGGCGAGCCTGGGCCAGCAGCCCGAGCGGGTGCTCGACGGCGGGCTCTCCTTCTCCGTGCCGCTGTACTCGGAACAGGCCTGGGCCGGCTACGGCTCGGAGCGGCGGCTGCAGCAGGGCCGCGAGGCCCAGCGTGAGCAGACCCGGCTCGACGTGGTCCTCGATGCGGCGCGGGCGTACATCAACGTGCTGCAGGCCCGCACTCTGGCCGACGTGCGGCGGTCGAACCTCTACCGCACTCGCTCCAACCTCGAGACGGCGCGGGTCCGCGAGAGCGTGGGGAGCACCAGCCGGGCCGACCTCTACCGGTGGCAGGGCGAGGTGGCCAACGCGCGGCGGGACGTGATCGCGGCGGAGAGCCAGGTGCAGGTCGCGACGCTGGAGCTCAAGCGCGTGCTCGACCGGCCGCTCGACCGGCCGCTGGCCCAGCGGCCGGTGACGCTCGGCGATCCCGCGCTCCTGGCGCAGGACTCGACGGTGCTCGACCTGGTTCGGCGACCCGGCGCGCTATGCGGTGCTCACCCGGTTCCTGGTGGGCGAGGCAGCTCCGAGTCTCGCCCGAGCTCGCGCGCGCGGATGCGGTGATCGCCGCACAGGAGCGGCAGCGCACCGCCGCCGGGCGCGCGTTCTGGATGCCGACGCTTTCGCTCCAGGGCGGGCTCGACAACGTCTTCAGCCGGGACGGCGCCGGCAGCACCGCGCCGACCCTGCCGGGCGGGATCACCCTGGGCAACGGCCCCGACCTGCGGTGGCAGTTCCGGGTCGAGGCGTCGCTGCCGCTGTTCACCGGGTTCAGGCGCACGGCCCGGCGGGCGCAGGCTGGCATCGACCTCGAGCAGCTCAAGGTGGAGCGCGCCCGCGCGGCGCAGGCGGTGGAGCAGCGGGTTCGGGCCGCGCTGGAGACGGCCGCCAGCAGCTACGCGGCGATCGCGCTGACCCGCGAGGCATCCGACGCCGCGAGCCGCAACTACGAGCTGGTGAGCGACGCCTACGCGCGCGGCACCGCCTCTATCACCGCACTGATCGATGCCCAGAACGCGACCGAGAGCTCGGCCGAAGGAGCGGCGAACGCGGTACACGACTTCCTGCTGGATCTCATGCGGGTCGAACGCGCCATGGGCGACTTCGGTGTCCTCCGCCCGGCCGAGCAGCAGCAGGCCTTCCTGGAACGGCTTCACATTCTCGAGGAGCAGCGATGAGCCGGACGCATTGGATCGCTGCCGCGGCGCTTGCCGCGGCGGCCTGCGGGGGCGAGCCGCCCCCACCTCTGCCACCCCTGCCGGTGACCGTGGTGCAGGTCGGCGGGACCCCTGACGACCCCGGCGCGAGCGCGCTACAGCGGCGCGATCAAGGCGGACGAGTCCGTGGACCTGGCGTTCCGGGTGAGCGGCATCGTGGAGGCGATCACCAAGGTGCGCGGGGCCGATGGACGCCTCCGCGCGATCCAGGACGGCGACCCGGTCCGGAAGGGGCAGGTGCTCGCCCGCCTGCGGGAGATCGAGTACCGCGATCAGGTGGCCGACGCCGACGCCGCTTTGCGTCAGGCCCGGGCGGACTACGAACGCGCCTCACAGTTGTACGAGAACCGCTCGATCAGTAAGGCAGAGTACGACGCCGCCTACGCCCGCTACACCGCGACGCAGGCCCGGCGGAGCCAGGCAGCGGTCGCCCTGGGCGACGCCACGCTGCGGGCCCCGCTCGACGGCGTGATCCTGCGCCGCTCGGCGGAAGTCGGCTCGCTGGCGGGGCCGTCGGCCCCGGCGTTCAGCATCGCGGCCACGCGAGTGGTGAAGGTGGTCTTCGGCGTGCCGGACGTGGTCGTCGCGCGGCTCAAGCTCGGCCAGACCGTCCCGATCCAGGCCGAGGCGCTGCCGGGCGTGTCGCTCGAGGGGCGCATCACCCGCATCTCGCCCTCAGCCGATCCCAACAGCCGCGTGTTCGAGGTCGAGGCCGCGCTGCCCAATCCCCAGGGCCGGCTCAAGGTGGGCATGCTCGCCACCCTGCGGCTGTGGCACGAGACCGCGGATCCGGCGCTCGTCGTGCCACTCGCCGCCATCGTGCGGCCGGCCGGCGACACGGCGACCTATGCCGTCTACGTGGTCGCCGACTCGTCGGCTACGACGGCGAGACTCCGCCGGGTGCGCCTCGGCGAGGTGAGCGGCAACCTCATCGCCGTGCGCGAGGGGCTCCGGGCGGGCGAGCAGGTCGTCGTGCGGGGAGCCACGATCGTCACCGACGGCCAGGCCGTCCAGATCCTTCACTAGCGGAGCAGCCGTGGCCCACATCGACGACGCGACCCTGATCGCGAAGACACGCAATTTCGCTCGCTACTTCACCGAGCAGCGCCAGGTCGCCTGGGTCGCGCTCGTGGGCACGATTCTCTGGGGGGTGATCGGGTACCTCAAGATGCCCCAGCGCAAGGATCCCGACATCCCGGTGGTCACCGCGCTGGTGATCACCCCCTGGCCCGGCATGGATGCCGAGCGGATCGAGGACCGGGTCACCCGGCGCATCGAGGCCGTGGTGTCGGAGAACAAGAATGTGGAGACGGTCCGGTCGGTCAGCCGGACCAACGTCTCGTACGTGTACGTGGAGCTCAAGGAGGGAATGACCGAGACCAGCGAGATCTTCGACGATATCGCTCTCAGGCTCCAGGGAATCCGGGATCTGCCCGAGGGTGCCGGGCCGATCCAGTTCATCAAGGACTTCGGCAGCACCGCGGCGCTGATGCTCACGGTGGCGAGCCCGCGGCTGGAAGAGGTGCAGGTCTCGCTCCGCGCCGAGCAGGTGCGCGCCGCGATCGAGCGCCTGCGCGCGGGGGCGCCGGCGGGGAATCGGGTGACGGTGGTGTACAACTTCCCGCCGTCGATCTCCGCGCAGAGCGCGGTCCGGCCGGCGCAGCTCTACCTGGCCCAGGCGGAGCAGGACGTCATCCTGCGCGACGCCCGACTGCTCGAGGGCCCGCAGTTCGTCGGGGTGGACGGGATCACCGATCACTCGGTGATTCCGCGATCCTCGCCCACCTGCACGGCTTCATTCAGATCGCGGCTCCGGGTGGCCGAGTTCCACCCGGACGCCTGGCAGCCGGCCATCGTGCGCGACCCGGCGGCGACGCGGACGAGCCTGCTGGCCGTCGCCGGCGACAAGTACAGCTATCAGGAGCTGGAGCAGTACACCGACCTCATGAAGCGAACCTTCCAGACGATCCCGCAGGTGACCAAGGTGGACCGCGCGGGCGTGCTGGACGAGCAGGTGACGCTCAGCTTCTCGCAGGAGCGGCTGGCCTCGTACGGGATCACCCTGGGCCGGCTTCGCGACGTCCTGCGGGCCCGCAACACCGCGCTCAGCGGCGGGCTGATGGAGGTGGGCGACCGGACGGTGGCCCTCAACCCGAGCGGAGAGTTCCGGGACGAGCGCGAGATCGGCGGCGTCATCGTCGGCAGCTCGAACGCCGGCGTGCCGCTCTACCTGCGCGACCTCGTGGACGTGGACCGGGAGTACCAGAACCCGCCGCGCTACCTCAACCAGTACAGCTGGCCGGACTCGGCGGGGCGCTGGCATCGGGGGCGGGCGATCACGCTCGCGCTCCAGATGCGGCCCGGGGAGAAGATCGGCGCGTTCGGCCACGCGGTGGACTCGGCGCTGGCCGTGCTGCGGAACCGGCTCCCGCCCGACCTGATCCTGGCCCGCACCTCGGATCAGCCCCAGCAGGTCGAAGAGAACATCCACCTGCTGATGAGCAGCCTGTGGGAGGCGGTGTTCCTGGTGGTGCTGATCGCGCTCATCGGATTCTGGGAGTGGCGCTCGGCGCTGCTGCTCGCGCTCAGCATCCCGCTCACCCTGGCGATGACGTTCGGCATGGCGTCGGCGCTCAAGATCGACCTGCAGCAGGTCTCGATCGCGTCGCTCATCATCGCGCTGGGGCTGCTGGTGGACGTCCCGGTCGTGGCCGGCGATGCCATCAAGCGCGAGCTCGACGGGGGACAGCCGCGGGCCATCGCCAGCTGGCTCGGCCCCACCAAGCTGGGCCGGGCGATGCTCTACGCGACGATCACCAACATCGTGGCGTACCTGCCGCTGCTGCTGCTCACGGGCAATACCGGGCTGTTCCTCTACAGCATGCCGATCGTGCTCACCTGCTCGCTGGTGTCGGCCCTGATCGTCTCGAGGACGTTCGTCCCGCTGGTGAGCTACTACCTCCTGCGGCCGAGCCGGAAGTTGCCCGCGCCGATCGAGGAGCGCCGCCGGACCGGCTTTACCGGCTGGTATTTCCGGGTGGGCCGCTCGGCCATCCGAGCACCGCTGGCGGGTGGCCGTCGCTTCGCTCGGCGTGCTGGTGCTGGGCGGCTGGATCATGAGCCGGCTCAAGCCCCAGTTCTTCCCCAAGGACCTCCAGTACCTCTCCTATGCCGAGGTCTGGCTGCCGGAGGACGCGCCGCTCAGCGCGACCCGCGCGGTCACCGACCGGGTGGAGACCCTGATCCAGCAGCACGCGCACGAGTACTTCGCGCACCACGCCGGCGAGCACGGCGAAGGCGGGCTGGTCTCGCTCACCACGTTCATCGGCGGGGGCGGCCCCCGGTTCTGGTTCTCGTTCAGCCCCGAGCCGCGGCAGACCAACTACGCCCCGATCGTGATGCAGGGACGGAACAAGTGGGACACCCCGCATCTCACGCAGGCGCTGCAGGATGAGATCTCGCGCGAGGTGCCCGGGGCCCGGGTGGACGTGCGCCAGCTCGAAATGGGCCCGCCGGTCGGCGTGCCGGTCGCCATCCGGCTCAGCGGGGAGGACATGCCGACGCTCCGCGCGCTTTCGGCGCGAGCTGATGGGGATTCTGCGCCGGAATCCGTACGCCGAGCGGGTCCACCAGGACTGGGGCGCGGAGAGCTTCGCCGTGAACGTCGCGATCGATCCCGACCGCGCCAACCGGGCCGGCCTCACCAACGCCGACGTCGCGGTCAGCACGGCGGTCGGGCTGAACGGGCTGGAGGTCACCTCGATGTACCGCGGCGACCAGATCGTGCCGGTGGTCGCCCGGCTCCGGATGGAGGAGCGCGCCCGGCTGGGCGACCTGCGCAATCTGTACGTCTACAGCTCGCACGGGCGGGCAGAAGGTGTCGCTGCCGCAGATCGCCTCGCTCTCGACCGAGATGCGCCCGGAACAGATCAAGCGCCGGAACCGGTTCCGCACCATCACGGTGCAGGCGTTCCCCCGGGGCGGCGCGCTGCCGTCCGAGGTGCTGGCGTACTCGCAGAAGGACATCGACCGCTTCGCGGCGGGCCTGCCCCCCGGGTTCCGGCTCGAGATCGCGGGAGAGTACGAGAAGCAGCAGGACGGCTTCGGCGAGATGACCCTCGTGCTCGCCATCAGCGTGGCCCTGATCTTCATCGCCCTCGCGGTGCAGTTCCAGAACGCGATCAAGCCCTTCATCGTCTTCGGGGCGATTCCCTACGGCTTCGTCGGCGCGGTAGCAGGGCTCTGGGTGATGGGCTCGCCGTTCGGGTTCATGGGGTTCCTCGGGATCGCGAGCCTGGTGGGCGTGATCGTGAGTCACGTGATCGTGCTGTTCGACTTCATCGAGGAGGCGCGGGAAAAGGGCGAGGGACTCGAGGAGGCGCTGCTCGACGCCGGCATCCAGCGGCTCCGGCCGGTGCTGATCACGGTCGGCGCGACCCTGTTCGCCCTGGTGCCGCTGGCGATGCACGGCGGCCCGCTGTGGGAGCCGCTGTGCTACGCCCAGATCGGCGGCCTCGCCATCGCGACCGTGATCACGCTGCTGCTGGTCCCGGTGTTCTACGCGATCGCGGTGAAGGATCTCAAGGTCGTGCGGTGGGAGGTGGGAGCATGACTTACCCCACCGGCACTTCCTGGGAGCGGCCATGACCACGCTCAACCTTCTCCAGCACCGCAGTGCCTCCCCCCTCGCCGCCAGGGGGGCGCGCACAAGCGAGTTGAGTCTCCCGGGCGAGGTGCTGGCCCAGACCGGCCGCCGGGTCTTCGCCGTCGGGGTGGCCTTCGCCGTGCTCTGGTCGGTCCCCCTGGTGCTCTTCCTTCTTATGGCCCCGTACGTCCCCAGCCTGCCGATGCTGGCGGAGGGGTTGTGGCCGATGCCCGGGGCCGCCTTCGCCGGCACCGGCCTCGTCGTCTCCCTGCTGCTGGTGATCCTCTCACCCAGGCTCAGCGCCCGGCCCAGGGTCCACCTCTTCCTGAGCTCGGCCTTCCTGGTGGTCATCGCGTTGCTGTTCGGCCTCCTGGAGTACTGGGTTCCGGAATTCAACCACCTGCCGGCGACCTTCATCGGGGTGGTGATCCTGGCCTACTCCTCCATCGTCCCTAACACGCCGGGGCGTACCCTGGCGGTCGGTCTCCTGGCGGCCACCATGGCCCCCCTGGGGCTCATGGTCGCGCGGCTCCGCGGGGTGCAGGTGGAGGCCAACTGGTTCCAGTATTTGGTCGCGTTCCTTCCCAACTACCTCTGCGCCTTTCTTGCGGTCATTCCGGCGGGGATCATTCGGCAGCTGGGGAAACAGGTGAAAAAAGCGCGGGAGCTGGGGAGCTACCGGCTGGAAGAGATCCTGGGCAAGGGCGGAATGGGCGAGGTGTACAAGGCCTCCCACCAGCTGCTGGCGCGCCCCGCCGCCGTGAAGCTGATTCGTCCCGAAGTGCTGGGCGCCATCGACGCGGAGCGCTCCCGAATCATCCTGGAGCGGTTCCGTCGCGAGGCGGACGCCGCCGCCTCGCTCCGGTCGCCCCACAGCATCTCCCTGTATGACTTCGGGGTGGCTGAGGACGGGACCTTCTTCTTCGTGATGGAACTGCTCGACGGCCTCGACCTCGAGAGGCTGGTCGAGCGCTTCGGCCCCGTGGATCCGGCCCGGGCCGTGCACCTGCTGGCGCAGGCCTGCGAATCGCTGGAGGAAGCTCACCAGCGCGGCCTGATCCACCGCGATGTGAAGCCCTCCAATATCTTCACCTGCCGCATGGGCCTCGCCGTGGATTTCGTGAAGGTGCTCGACTACGGACTGGTGAAGCATGAGGGAGAATCCGTCAGGGCCGACGCGCGGCTCACCGCACCGGATCAGACCGCCGGCACCCCGGCGTACATGGCGCCGGAGTCCGTCCTCGGCACGATGCCTCTCGATCACCGCGCCGACATCTACGCCCTGGGCTGCGTCGCCTACTGGCTGGTGACGGGTCAGCTGGTGTTCCAAGACCCCAACCCGCTCCGGCTCATGTTCCGGCATGCCCACGACGCGCCGGTGCCACCTTCGCGCAGGAGCGAGCTGCCGATTTCTCCCGCGCTCGACCAGCTCATCCTGGCCTGCCTGGCCAAGCATCCCGACCAGCGGCCCCAGTCAGCCCTTGACCTGGCGCGCCGCCTCCGTGCCGCAGTGCCGGCGGAGGAGTCGTGGACGGAGGAGCGGGCCGAGCGGTGGTGGCGCAGGCACCACCCCGCGTCGACTCATTCCATACCCACCGCGTGCGACCTGTACCTGAGCAAGACCCACGCCGAGGTCTGGGCGACGCCGGACGTCGCGGCGCAGGCGCCCACCGCCGCCTATGCGAGGATCCCATGAGGGTCGGGCAATCGCCGGGCTCCTGCTCGCGGTGACCGTCGCGGCCCCCGGCGCCGCCCGGGCGCAGTCGCCGGCCGGTCCCCGCGCGCTCAACGCCGCTCTAGAAGGGGTGGCCGCCGAGTCGCCTAACAACCGTGCATGGCCTGCCGGGGTGCCACGCGACAATGGGGCTTATCACGGCAAGGCACCAGGAACGTCGATTTCTGCGGCAGAGGAACACTAGAGTCTTCCACTGGCCCGTGAGGGGAGGCAGAACCATCAGCCGGCGCCACCCTCCACTCGGCAATTCGAAGGTTTCGTGTGAGTCGGGTTGCGAGTTTCTCACAACTACCAACCCCGCGCCGTCAGTAGGGGATCCTCACCACTCGATTTCCCGATATTGGGAGCCACTCCACCGTCCTGACCAGTCGGTTACCCGCCCTGACGGATCGGTAGGAAATCCTAAGAAGTCGATCTCCCGTGCTGACGAGTCGCTGCGGCGTGCTGACCAGTCGATTGGGCGGCCTGACCGTTGATTGCGGCATGCTGATCACTCAATGCGGCCTCCTGAAGTGTCACCCCGGCGTTCTGACCGGTCGATTAGTCGGCCTAACCGGTGAGTGCGGCATGCCGACCACTGGATGCGGCCTCCTCAAGTGTCACTCCGGCGTCCTGACCGGTCGATTAGTCGGCCTAACCGGTGAGTGCGGCATGCTGACCACTGGATGCGGCCTCCTCAAGGGTCACCCCGGCATCCTGACCAGTCGATTGGGCGGCCTGACCGATGAGTGCGGCATGCTCACCGCTCGATGCGGCGGCTTGAGGAGCAAGTGCGGCGCATTTTAGAGCTGCTGCGCACCATTTCACGAGGAAGTCGGCGAGCTGGCGGTGGGCTCGGGCGACCTCGTCTGACCGCCTTCCGTCTTTCCATCCTTCCGTCTTTCCGTCCTACCGTCTTTCCGTCCCACCGTCTTTCCGTTCGTCATTCCCGCTCTGACCCAAACAAATACCTCGGATACCCATGCCGCCCTGCCGCCTGGCTGGCCAGGTCGATGTCCACCGTGACCCACGGCGACCCAGGGCTGGTCCGCGCCAGCACCTCTCCTTCCGGACCGATGACCCACCCGGCGCCGCCGCAGGTCCCCGTCGGGTCCACCCGGTTGGACGAGAGACTGAATGCCCCCGACCGCACCGCTGCCACCACGCCCGCCGCGAACCACCTGGCGATCGTCGTCGCCGCCGTGGCCCTGGGCGACAGGATCACCTGCACCCCCCGCGCGGCGTATGCCGCATAGCTCTCCACCGCCCACAGCTCGGTGCAGATGTTGAGCCCGAACCGGAGCCCGTGCGACTGGTACGCCGGGAACTCCGCGTCCCCCCGGTCGAACCAGGCCGCCTCCCATCCCCCCGGCTCCGCCGGGAGGAGGTACTTCCGCCGGAGCGGCGCCAGGCCACCTCTCTGCGACCAGAGATACCCCTCGTTGAACCGCCGGCCCTGCTCGGAGGTCGGTCTCGTCCCGACCACCCGCTCGGCGCCTAACTTGGGGAGCCGCTCGAGCAGCGTGTCGCCCTGCGCCAGGGCCTCCGCCCAGCGCGCGGCGTCGAACCGCTCCGCCTCCCACACCGCGTCCACCAGCGCGAACTCCGGCAACAGCACCAGCTCCGACCCATGCCGCGCCACGTACCGGCACAGCCCGGCCCATGCCGCCGCCAGCGCCAACGGCTCCTGGGGGAGCTCACAGACAGTGACCCGCATGTTGTCAGGCGTTACCAGATGCGTACCCGCGCCGCCGGCGCGAGATACAGCCGGTCTCCCGGCCGCACATCAAAGGCAGCGTACCAGGCATCGAGGTTTCGCACCGTGCCGATGCGGTACAGCTCCGGCGCGTGGTCGTTGCTGACGAGCTGGGTGCGGAACGCGCTCTCGCTGATCTTGCTCCGCCAGCTCCTGGCAAACCCCAGGAAGAACTCCCGGTCCTGCTGCCGCACGTAGGCGGTATCGCTGGTCCGGGCGCCGAGGCTATGGCGGTAGGCGTCAAAGGCGGCGGAAAGGCCCCCGAGGTCGGCGACGTTCTCCGACAAGGTGAGCTTCCCGTTGACGCCCAGGTCCGGGAACGGGTGGTACTCCGAAAACTGCCGTACCAGCCCATCCGCCGCCCCTTGAAATCCCGCGCTGTCCTCCGACGTCCACCAGCGTTTCACTCGGCCGTCGGCCTCGTACTCCGCGCCCAACGGGTCGATGAAATGACTCGCCTCGTGGCCCACGATGGCGCCGATCGCGCCGTAACTCGCGGCGTCCGATGCCGCCGGGTCATACTTGGGCGCCTGCAGCAGTGCCGCCGAAAAGGTGAGCGCATTCTGCTGGAACACGAGGATGGCGCCGACCGTCTGCGGCGCCATCCACCACTCCGTCATGTCTACTTGCTGCCCCAGCCGGGCCAGCGCACGGCGGTAGTTCCGGTCCGCGACCCGCCGGAGGTTCCCCACCGCGTCCATCGGGTCCACCGTCAGGTCGGAGTAGTCCTCCCACCGCTCCGGGTAGCCGATGCCGAGGTACAGCGTGCTGAGCTTGGCCAGCGCCACCTGCCTGGTGTCGGCGACATCCACGTCACCGACTCGACACGTTGGCGCAGCGCCGCGATGACATTGGCCCCGATCGCCTGTACCCGCGCCTTCTGCTCGGCCGGGAAATACCGCTCGGCGTACATCCGTCCGACGGCGCCCCTCATCGCCGCCTCCGTCGCCGCGCTTGCCCGCTCGCCCCTCGACGTCTCGTCAGGCGTGCCGGTCCCGGCGGCGCCATGCAGCGCCCGCGCCTCCTCGGCGTAGGCGCGCGGCAGCACCTCGGCGTACTCGTCCAGCACGTGGAAACGCAGGTAGTCCTTCCACACCTCCAGCGGCGCCGACCCGACCGCGGCCGCCAACCCCGTCGCCGCAGTTGGCTGCCACACCACGAACGATTCCTGCCTGGCCAGCCCCGCCTCCTTGAAGAACGCCGACCAGTCCATTCCCGGCGCCCGTCGTAGCGAAGTCGGCTCGCGTCCACACACTGTCGGCGTTCTGGTCGTGGGCCGATGCCTCCCTCGTGGCCTGGGATTGGGCCAGCGCCGTTTCGAGCGTCATCACCGCTGCCGCCCGCTGCTCCGCCCGATCGAAGCCAGCCAGCGCAAGGAGCCGGCCGATGTACCCCTGGTACTTCGCTCGGAGCGCCTGCATGCCGGGCTCGGTGCTGACGTATGGCTCGCGGTCCGGCAGGCCGAGGCCCCCCTGCAGCAGAAAGGCGACGTAGGTCTTTTCGCCATGGAGGGAGGGCTCCACCGACAGCCCCAGCAGGCGAGAGGATCGATAGACCCCCCAGTTGAGCGGGTCGACATCGGCCGCGAGGCGCCGGCCCAGGAACCGAGTCAGCGACGCCTTGTCGCGCACTCGGGCGATGCTGTCGAAGAGCGACTTGAGCGGCGCGATTCCTCGCGCTTCGATCGCCGCCTCGTTCAGATAGGCAGCCCGGAAGTCAGCAACTTTCCTCGCGAGGGATCCTGCCGGCGCCACACCGGCATCGTCGAGCAACTGGGCGATCTGCCGGCGGGTCACCTCGCTAATCTCCGTCCGCGCGTTCCATCGCTCCTTGCCCGCCGGAATCTCCGTGGCATTGAGCCAGGCGCCGTTGGCATAGACGAAGAAGTTGTCCCCCGGCCGGATGCTCGGGTCTGTCTCGCGCTCGAGCGCCGACTGGTCGGCGCTGGCCTGCGCCCCGAGCGTCGACCCCGGCCACCCCACGAGCGCCATGGCGACGAGTACCGGTGCCCACGCGGCCGGACGGATGCCTTCGCCGGCCCCTCTCGTGGGTATGCTGCCGCAGCCCGGGTCTGGGAGCATGGGCGGCCTCTCGAATGAACGATGATGATCGTGGTGATCGCGGACGGGAACCGCTCATCCGCTGGGATACTGTCGCAAAGCTATGTGATGGACCTCCCGCCGTCGCCGCCCCGGGGCGACAGGTTTAGTGCACTTTCGGACATCTACCCATCGCCCGTATTCCGCCGATTCCCTCTGGACTGTATCCTTATACCTCCTCTCCATGTCCTGAAATGATCGCACGCGCGCACCTGATCGATCTGCTCTTCGTCATCGCGCCCCACTCGCTGCTGCTCGACATCGCGGGTCCGGCGGAGGCGTTTCGCCTCGCCAACCTGCATCGCCGGGCCCAGGGATTGCCTCCCCGCTTCCGCCTCAGCTACGCCGGCCCGACGGCAACCGTGCCGACCTCTGTCGGGCTCGGGTTGGTGGACCTCGATCCGCTCCCCGAGCGCCTACGAACCCCGACCTGGGTGGTGCTGGTCGGTCAGCCGACCGCGCAGCTAACGCCGGTTACTCCGGCGATCGCCGCTACCGCGGAGTGGCTCAAAGATCGGATCGGCCAGGCGCTCCTCGCTGAAGACCCGCCGCACCGCCTGCTTGCGATCTGCTCCGGCGCGCTCCTCGCGGCGCGGGCCGGCCTCCTCGCCCATCGCCGCTGCACCACTCACCACGAACTGCTGTCCGCGCTCCGGGCCCTGGCGCCCGATGCCGAGGTGATCGACAACCGCGTCTTCGTGGTGGATGGTCCGGTTGCGACCAGCGCCGGCATCACTGCCGGGATCGATCTCGCGCTGCATCTGATTGCGGAGGAGTGCGGGGAGGCGCTCGCGGGGAGTGTCGCGGAGGACATGGTCGTCTACCTCAGACGCTCCCCCCGCGACCCGGAGCTATCCCCCTACTCGCTGCATCGCCGCCACCTGCACCCCGCCGTGCACCGGGTGCAGGACGCGATCATCACGCGGCCCGACCGCGAATGGGATATGGCCGCGTTCGCGGCGGTGGGGAATGCCACTGGGCGCCACCTGCTGAGGCTCTTCATCGACCACGCCGGTGTGTCGCCGCTCCAGTACCTGCGCTCCATCCGCCTCGAGCGCGCCCGACAGTCGCTCGAAGGCGGCGCGACGGTCACCCGCGCCGCCGAGGTCGCAGGCTTCCGCTCGGCTCTGCAGCTCCGCCGTGCCTGGAGGAGCCAGTGGGGTGGATCGCCGCGCGACGTGGCGCGCGGGGCAGAGCCGGTCGCGCCGGCCTCACGGGGGCGGTCAGGGCGGTCATGACGGTCAGGGCGGTCAGGGCGGTCAGGGCGGTTAGGGCGGTCAGGGCGGGTAGGGCGGTCAGGACGGTCGCGGCGGTCAGGGCGGTCAGGGCGGTCAGGGCGGTCGCGGCGGTCAGGACGGGTAGGCTTCCGATCTTTCCGTCTTTGCGTCTTTCCGTCTTTCTTTCCGTCCTTCCATCTTTCCATCCTTCCATCCTTCCGTCCTTCCATCCTTCCGTCCTTCCATCCTTCAACCTCGCCCCGGCCCGCGCCACGTCGACCACAGCGCTACTCCAGCCACGAGCACGTTGGCGGCGATGACCGGGCCCGAGTTGATCGCCGCACCGTAGCTCATCCACACCAGGGCAGCCACCGCCTGCACTAGGCGAAGGGTGCGTGGGCTGCGGCAGAAGTAGGACACGACGGTCATCGCCGTGGCGACCCACCCGATCCACTGCAGCGACTCACCGGCCATTCGAACCGCCTCCTGGTGTTGGGCGTGCGTGCGTTTTGGCGGAAAGGTAGTAAGGGCGGACGGGGCGGATAGGCGGACGGGCGGACAAGGCGGACGGGCGGACAAGGCGGACGGAACGGCGGAAAGGCGGAAGGACACCACTTCATCCCGAGGGAGCGTAGCGACCGAGGGATCTGCTCAACAGTGCTCGTGCTGATCCACGAGCTCCCTGCCTAGTGGAGTAGATCCCTCGCTTCGCTCGGGATGAGGTGGTCTCCTTCCATCCTTCCATCCTTCACCCGCCCTTCCGTCCTTCCGTCCTTCCGTCTTTTCCGTCCTTCCTTCCGCCTACTTCCGGCCTCCCTTTCCACCAGGAAGCGTGAAGAACACGCTCGCTCCGTGCCCCGGAGCGGCTTCGGCCCATGCGCGCCCACCGTGACGCTCGACGATCCGGCGAACGGTCGCGAGGCCGATCCCGGTACCTGGAAAGTCACTCGCGCTGTGAAGCCGCCGAAAGGGCTGAAACAGTCTTGCGGCATGGGTCATATCAAAGCCTGCCCCGTTGTCACGCACTACGAAGACCTCCTGCCCGTCGCGCTGCGCCCTTTCAATCGCGATCCTCGGCTCTCCAATCTTCGAGGTGAATTTCCACGCGTTGCCGAGCAGATTTTCGAGCAGAATGCGCACCAGCCCGCTGTCGGCTTCGGCGAGGAGTCCGTCCTGGATCACCAGGCTCACCTGCCGGGCGGGCTCTCTCCCCTGCAACTCGGCACCGATGCCCCAGGCAAGCGCGCTGATATCGACCGGGATCCGGTTCAGGTCGGCGCTCGCCACGTGCGCGAGCTGCAGCAGGTCATCGATCAGTTCCCCCATTCTCTGTGTGGCAGCGCACACGGCATCCAGGCAGTCGCGGCCGTTGTCGTCGAGTTGTCCGGCGTGGTCCTCAAGGAGAATCTTGCTGAAGCCGTCGATAGCGCGTAACGGTGCCCGCAAGTCGTGGGACACGGAGTAACTGAAGGCTTTCAGTTCCTCGTTGGCGCGCATGAGCTCCGCATTCAGCTCGTCGCGGGCATGGGCCATGGTGAGGTGTGTGCGTACCCGCGCGAGGAGTTCCTGCGCAGTGAACGGCTTCGCGAGATAGTCGTCCGCGCCGGCGGAGAGTCCCTCGAGAGAGGCCTCCTGTCCCGCGCGCGCCGAAAGCAGAATCACCGGCAGCGTGCGCACCTCGGGATCCGCGCGCATGGCGCGCACCAGGCCCAGGCCGTCGAGGTTGGGCATCATCACGTCGCTCAATACCAGGTCCGGTTTTCTTGCCCGGATGGCGGCAAGCGCTTCGCGGCCGTCGGCCACCGCCTCCACGTCGTAATACGGCGTCAGCAGGCCCGCCAGGAACGTTCGCAGGTCGGGGTTGTCGTCGGCGATCAGCACCCGGGTGCCGCTCGTTGCCGGCCCCGAAGCAACCGCCGGGGACTCGTACGGCAGCCAATGCAACCCCTCATCGGCATAGGCGGCGACGCTTCTCGCCACCTCCACCGCCTCGGGCGACTCCGCCACCACGTGTTCAGCTGGCAGGTGGTCGCGCCCGCCGGGGATCGTCACCGTGAAGGCCGTACCCCTGCCTTCGTCGCTGCTGACTTGGATCTCGCCGCCGTGCAGCTTGATGAGTTCCTGGGCGAGTGCGAGCCCGATGCCTGTGCCCTCGTGCGAGCGCGCCCGCGCGCCCTCGACCCGGTGAAACCGCTGGAAGAGCTTCGGCAGCTCGCTCCGGGGAATGCCGATGCCGGTGTCCTTCACCGTGAGCCGCGCACCCCCACGGTCGGCGGCTACACGCACCTCCACCGCGCCCTCGAAGGTGTGCTTGAGCGCATTTGAGAGGAGATTCATGACGATCTTCTCCCACATGTCGCGGTCCACGTAGATCGGTGCCGGCAGCGGCGGGCAGTCCACGGTGAAGCCAAGTCCCGCCTTCTCCAATGCCGAGCGGAAGGCGCTCGCCAGGTCGGCGGTATAGCGGGCCAGGTCGGTCGGCGCGAACCGCGCGGAGTGCCGCCCGGCTTCCATGCGGGAGAATTCGAGCAGCGCGTTCACCAGTCGGAGCAGGCGCAGCGCACTGCGGTGCATCTGGCTGAGGTGCTGTAGCACCTCCGCGCCGAGCGAATGATCCAGGAGCAGCGTCTCCAGGGGTCCGAGCAGCAGCGTGAGCGGGGTCCTGAACTCGTGACTCACGTTGCTGAAAAAGGCGGTCTTCGTCCGATCAAGCTCGGCCAGCTTCTCGGCCCGATTGCGCTCCTGCTCGTACGCCCGGGCGGTGGCAATAACGGTCGTGACCTGGTCGGCAATGGCGCGGAAGAAGCGCTGATACCGGTCATCATACGCACGGTGCGGGCTGAGCCCCGCGACCAGTACCGCGTATGGTGTCGACTGGGCCATGCGGGACAGGGGCAGGATGATCGCCCGTTCCGGCCGGCCGTCCCAGCGACCTGGCCGCAAGGGTCCGAAGCGCGCGGCAAGGTCGTCGACGACGAGCGCCTTGGCACGGCGGAAAACCTCGGCGATGGGCCACCCCACGACACTCGAATCGTCGGCAAGTCGTACCTGCGTCGGTGCGGCCGGACCAGCATACCCCTTCCACCCGCTTAGCCCGACGAGCGCCGCGCCGTCAGCCTGCTCATTCAGCACATAGAGAAGCACGAATGGCAGATCCAGCTCGTTGGCCGACAGCACCTCCATCACGATGCGATAGGCTTCACCTTCGGACTGCGCCTCCGCCGCCCGCGCCGCCAGATCGTTCAACGTCCGGATCTGGCGCTCGCTCTGCACCCTGACGGTCGTTTCCTGCACGGTGTTGAGGACACCGCCCACCCGTCCGTCGTCCCCCGGCACCGGGCTGTACGAAAACGTGAAGTAGGTCTCCTCGGCCATGGTCCCGCTGTTGATGAACAGCTGGAGATCCTCCGTCCACGTGGCCGGGCCTCCCTGCTGGACGCTTCTCGCCATTGGCCCGGCGACATCCCACACCTCGGCCCAAACCTGGGCGGCCGGGGCGGCGAGTGATGCGGGGTGCTTGTCTCGGAGGATCGGACGGTAGGCATCATTGTACAGGTGCAGCAGATCCGGACCCCACCAGAGCAACATCGGGAACCGGCTGCCGAGTACCACGCCCAGCATGGTCCTGAGGCTATTCGGCCAAGCTTCGACCGGGCCGAGCTTGGTCTTGGACCAGTCCATCGCGCGCATGATTGTACCCATCTCGCCCCCGCCGGCGAACAAATCCGGAGCGGGAGCGGCCGCGGAGACCATGGCATCCGGCGGCTTCACGGTCTTTGATCTGGGGTGCAGTATGCGCTTTGTCATCCAGGGCGGTTCCTCGAGGCTTCAGAGTTACCACACGGAGCCACAGGGTCTAGCTAGGAATATATCTCGATTGGTTAGACGGTTGGGCGGAAGGAGGGAAGGAGGGAAGGAGGGAAAGACGGAAGGAGGGAAGGAGGGAAGGAGGGAGGGACGGAAGGCGAGAGGCGTCTGGCGACAAACGACAGTCGGCAAGTCAGGTCCTGCTTTTCCGTCTTTCCGCCCTTCCGTCTTTCCGTCCTTCCGTCTTTCCGTCCTTCCGTCCTTCCATCCTTCCATCCTTCCCTCCTTCCGGCTTTCCATCCTTCCCTCCTTCCGTCCGCCCTCCTCCTTGACATTCTACTGTGTGACACATAGTATATGCCACACACTAAACACCGATGCCCCAATGGCCCCGAGTCCCGAACTGCTGGAAAACCTGCGTCTCGAGCTTCGCCGGGGCAGCCTCATCCTCGCGGTCATGGCTGAGCTCCGCTCGGAGCAGTACGGCTATACCCTGCGGAAGGCGTTGGAGGATCACGGGCTGGCCATCGACGAAGGGACGCTCTACCCGCTGCTCCGGCGGCTGGAGAGCCAGGGGCTGCTGGTGAGCGAATGGCGCGAGGAAGACAAGCGCAACAAGCGGTTCTACAAGCTGTCGTCGGACGGCCGGGCGATTCTCAAGCAGCTCCAGGCCGAGTGGAAGGAAATCGGCGAGGCATTGAAGGGCATACTCAAGGGATAGAGCCATGAATCCAATTGATCGGTATCTCCGCGCTGTCCGGTTCTGGCTGCCTCGGGACCAGCGGGACGACATCGCCGCCGAGTTGGCCGAGGAGCTGCGCTCCCAGGTAGAGGAGCGGGAAGCATCGCTTGGCCGGCCACTCGACGAGGCCGAGCTGAAGGCACTGGTCAAGGCGCACGGGCAACCGCTTACAGTGGCTGGACGGTACATGCCGCAGCGTTATCTCATCGGCCCGGCTCTCTTCCCCATCTACCGGCTCGTGCTCACCGGGGTTCTCCTGTTCTATCTTGTCCCGGCCTTCTTGCTCGGCGCCGTGCTCCTCGCCTTCGACGTGCGAATTCCCCATCTCTCGTGGGAATCTCTGCTGGTCTGGTTCTTTCAGGTCGGCGCCTATGCTTCAGCGATCATCACTCTGGTCTTCGCCCTGATCGAACGATCTCAAGACCGGGCGGGGGGATTAGAGGCCGGGTCGAGCGTCAAGCGGGATCCGAATCGGGCCTCCGGTCTCGAGGCGATCACTGAAATCCTGGCCGCCGGCATCTGCCTCTTCTTCTGGCTGGGCCTCATACCGTTCGGGAAGCTGGACGACGTGGCAATGTCTGTGGGCCCGGCAGCCCGCGGTTTCTACTGGCCCGTCGTGCTCTGGCTGGTTTCGGGGCTGGTACTTGGCGGAATCCGGCTCCGGTCGCGTTTGTGGACGCCCCACCTCGCCACTGCGCGGCTGGTTCAGACGAGCTTTGCGCTCGCAGTGTTTGGGGGAATGCTGCTTGCGTGGTTCAATGACGGCAGTCTGGTCGCTGTCACGGGACCGGGGCTCACTGCCGAGCAGATTGCCGCAGCAGAGAAATGGACGAGTGTGACATGGGCAGGGATCATCGGCGGTTTCGTCGTCGGGCTGGGCATCACGCTGGTTCAGGACCTGCGCCGGCTCCGTCGCGTGAAGTTGCCAGCGGCGAGTGGCTTCAGCCGATCCCCTATATAAGGAACGGTAGAACGGGAGAACGGGAGAACAGGTAGTAAGGAGTAAGGAGTAAGGAGTGAGGAGTAGTGAGGAGTGAGGAGTGAGGAGTGAGAAGTGAGAAGTGAGAAGTTAGAATGCCTCGCTTCCCGTTCCCCCGTTCTCCCGTTCTCCCGTTCTCCGTTCCCCCGTTACCCGTTCTCCGGCCACTCAATCCTTCGAGCGATTGTAGCCTCATCCCCGGCAGGCTCAGTTTGAAGCAAGAATCGCGACATCATCAGCACACTTCAGCCGGAGCCTTGCATGAGCGACAATCAACTCAATGGTGAGTGGAAACAGGTACGCGGGAAGCTGAAGGAGCAGTGGGGTAAACTCACCAAGGAGGACTTGGACGTCATCGCGGGGAAGCGCGACCAACTGATCGGGCGCCTACAGGCGCGCTACGGCCATGCCCAGGACGAAATCGAGCGGCAGATCAAGGGGTTCGAGGCGTCGGCGGGATTGGACGAGTAGGGGGTAGGGGGCTCCGCCCCTGGTAGAACGGCGGAACGGTTGAACGGGGGAACGGGACAACTCGCACGACTGCCATCCCGAGTGTAGCGAGACTACAAGAGGGTGCCGTGCACTTCCCGTTCCCCGTTCTCCCGTTCTCCCGTTCCCCCGTTCTCCCGTTCCCCCGTTCCCCCGTTCCCCCGTTCTACCGTCCTAGCGTCCAACCCCTACTAAGTGCATCTTCTCTGGCCAGTTGCCCTTCAAAACGGGTGGTGTCGATGCTTCGTCGCTCAGCCCGCTTCCTGTCACGATTCTCCCCTAACGAAAAACTCACGGCGCCTGGAGCCAGGCTTTCGACCTTGGCGGCCGCGCTGGTTCTGGGACTGATCCTCTCCTGCGAGAGTTCGCCGGTCGACGTCAGAGAACCCCCGATGAGCGCGCTTGTGTCGCTCGGGTTCGTGCAGGCGACGGCCACCTCGACCACCGCCAAGACGATCGCGGTGTCGCTGCCGGCCGCAACGGCCAAGGGGAACCTCATCGTCGTCGGATTCGATTACACCGGAACGACGTTCACATCCATTGCCGACAATCAGGGGAATGCATTCGCCCAGGTCGGGACCGAGATCACCACACCCGGCGGGGCCCGGACCCGCCTGTACTACGCAAGGAACATCAAGGGCGGCAGTGAGACCGTCACACTCAATCTGGTAGCGAACCCCTCCTTTTTCGAAGTGTATGTCGGCGAGTACGCCGGCATGGATACGACCACTCCGCTCGATGCCAGCGCGCAGGGTACCGGGTCGAGCGGCAGTGCCACGAGCGGCAACGCCGTTACTACCAGCGCCAACGATATTCTCGTGGGCTTCTGCATCGGCGACAACAGCTGCTCGGCGGGGAGCGGGTTCACGGCCCGCTCGACCTTTCACAGCAATCTGCTGGAGGATCGCACCGTCGCAGCCGCCGGCACCTATGCGGCGACCGGGAGCGCCAGCTCCGGCTGGGGCATGATCCTGGCGGCCTTCCGGCCGCAGAGCACCACGCCTCCCGCACCGGTCGCATCGGTAACGGTCGCTCCCACCACCGCTTCCATCGTCGCCGGAACCACCCAGACACTCAGCGCCACGACCAAGGATGCGGCCGGCAATACCCTGACGGGCCGGACGATCACCTGGACCACGAGCAACGCCGCGATCGCCACCGTCAGCGCCACGGGTGTCGTGACGGGTGTGACGGCAGGTGGCCCGGTGACGATCACTGCTACGAGCGAAGGTCAGTTGGGGACCGCCGCGATCACCGTGACACCGGTCCCGGTCGCCACGGTGACGGTGGCGCCGGCGACGGCTTCGGTCTTTGTGGGAGCCACGCAGGCACTCACCGCCACGACCAAGGATGCGGGCGGCAATACCCTGACGGGCCGGACGATTACCTGGACCACGAGCAATGCTGCGATCGCCACCGTCAGCACCACGGGTGTCGTGACGGGTGTGACGGCAGGTGGCCCGGTGACCATCACCGCCAGCAGCGAAGGCAAGACCGGCACCGCTTCGATTACAGTGTCGCTCGTGCCGGTGGCCAGCGTCACGGTGACGCCTGCAACTGCCACAGTCATGGTGGGAGAGACGTCGCCGCTCACCGTCACCACCAAGGACGCGAGCGGCAACACCCTCACTGGCCGCACGGTCACCTGGACCACGAGTAACGCCGCGTTGG
Organism: uncultured Gemmatimonadales bacterium; assembly: GCA_963748035.1. Classification (GTDB taxonomy): domain Bacteria; phylum Gemmatimonadota; class Gemmatimonadetes; order Gemmatimonadales; family GWC2-71-9; genus JADJOM01. The sequence continues at coordinate 515,137 of CAVVHO010000001.1, forward strand.
CAACCGTGAACGCGACGGGTGTGGTGACCGGGATAGCCGCCGGCGGGCCGGTCACGATCACTGCCAGCAGCGAAGGAAAGAGTGGCGCCGCCTCGATCACCGTTTCGCTCGTGCCGGTGGCCTCGGTCACCGTGGCGCCGGCGACGGCGAGCGTGGTAATGGGTCAAACGGTCCCGCTCACCGCGACTACCAAAGATGCGAACGGCAACATTCTCACTGGCCGGCCGATCACCTGGACCACGGGCGATGCCGCCCTGGCAACCGTGAGCGCGGCTGGAGTCGTGACCGGGGTCGCGGGCGGCGGCCCGGTGACGATCACCGCGACCAGTGAGGGTCAGAGCGGCGCCGCGGCGATCACCGTGACGGTGCCGCCAGTCGCGACGGTTGAGGTCGCACCTGCGCTTGCCAGCGTATCGGTCGGGCTGACGGTGCAGCTCTCCGCCGTCATGAAGGATGCGAACGGGACCGTTCTCACCGGCCGCGAAGTCAGCTGGGAAACCAGTGACGCGGCCCTGGCCACGGTGAGCGCCACGGGTCTGGTGACGGGCGTGGCATCCGGCGGCCCGGTGACGATCACCGCGACGAGCGAGGGGCAGAGTGGCACCGCGGCGATCACCGTGACCGCACCGGTGGCCTCGGTGACCGTCACGCCCGCCGTGGCGAGCGTGCTGGTGGGTCAGACGGTGGCTCTGACCGCCACTCCCAAGGATGCCAACGGCGATGGCCTGACGGACCGAGCGGTCGTCTGGTCCACAAGCGATGCCGCGCTGGCGACTGTCAGCGCCACGGGTATCGTGACCGGGGTGGCGGCAGGCGGGCCGGTGACCATCACCGCAACCAGTGAAGGCCAGTCGGGCACCGCGGCGATCACCGTTACGCTGCCGCCGGTCGCCTCCGTCACGGTCGCGCCGTCGGCCGCGAGCGTTACGGCGGGCCAGACCGTGGCCTTGACCGCGACGACCAAAGATGCGAACGGCGTGGTGCTGACGGGCCGGGTGATCACTTGGGAGACGAGCGACCCTGCGCTCGCCACGGTGAGTGCCACGGGAGTCGTGACCGGCGTGGCTGCGGGCGGCCCGGTGACGATCACCGCGACCAGCGAGGGACAGAGCGGCAGCTCGGCCATCACCGTGACGGCGGCGGTCGCCTCGGTCACGGTAGCTCCGCCGACAGCCAGCGTGATCGCGGGACAGACCGTCGCGCTCACCGCCACGACGAGCGACGCGACCGGCACGGTGCTCACCGGCAGGCTGATCACCTGGACGAGCGCGAACGCCGCTGTGGCAACGGTAAGCCCGACCGGTGTGGTGACCGGCGTGGCGGCCGGTGGCCCGGTGGCGATCACTGCGACGAGTGAAGGAAAGAATGGAACCGCGGCGATCACGGTGACCCCGGTACCCGTCGCCTCAGTCACGGTCGCCCCGGCCAGTGCCACGGTAAACGTGGGTCAGTCAGTCACCTTCCAGGCGACGCCGAAGGACGCGGGAGGAAACGCGCTGGCTGGCCGGACGATCACCTGGGCGTCCAACAATCCCTCGGCAGCGACAGTGAACGCTGCTGGCGTCGTGACCGGGGTTTCAGGAGGGAGCTCGACGACGATCACGGCCACCAGTGAGGGGCAGGTCGGCTCCGCCTCGGTCACCGTCCAGGCGCTTTCGCCCACTGGCTATGTGTACCCCCTCAAGCTCGGGCCGACGTCGCGGTATCTCGTGGACCAGACCGGCAAGCCATTCTTCCTGGCGGGGGATGCGGCCTGGTCACTCTTCTCCCAGTTGTCGGATCAGGACGCCGATCTGTATCTCTCGTCCCGGAAGCAGTCCGGCTTCAATCTGGTCATGGCGAATGTCATCGAGCACAAGTTCGCCACCAACGCGCCGCGGAACATCTATGGCCAGGCTCCGTTCACGGGGAAGAACTTCACCACCCCCAACGGGGCCTACTTCGCCCACGTGGACTACATCATTCAGTCGGCGGCGCAGAAGGGGATCGTGGTCCTGATGGCGCCCGCGTATCTTGGGCGTCTCATGTGGGAGCGAGGGGTGGGGCTCCGAGATCAAGGCGGCGACCGACGCCGACATGACGACGTGGGGCCGGTTCCTTGGCGCGCGCTATGCGAGCTACGACAACATCATCTGGATGGTCGGTGGAGACACCGATCCCCGGAGCTGCGGTGCCGCGCCCAGCCGGTTGTCGGCGATGGTGGCCGGCATCCAGCAGTTCGATACCCGGCATCTCTTCACCGCGCACAACAACTCGGGACAGATGGCAATCACCCCTTGGTCCGGGGCGAGCTGGCTCAAGGTCAACAACTTCTATACCTACAGCTCGACCCCCTACAGGTCGGCATTGACTGCCTATCACCTGTCACCGGTGATCCCCTTCTTCCTGCTAGAGGCCGCCTACGAGAACGAGCACAGCAGCACCGGCCAGAGCCTCCGTGCCCAGTCCTACTGGACCGTCCTGAGCGGCGGGTTCGGGCACGTCTATGGCAACTGCCCGGTTTGGAGCTTCGCCTCGCCCGGGACCAGCAACTTCTGCAGCGGCAGCAACTGGAAGGGGCAGCTCACCAGCCAGGGGACCAAGAACATTCAATACCTGCAGAGCATGTTTAGCACCCGCCATTGGTACGCTCTGGTCCCGGACGAGGCCCATGCCGCCGTGACGGCGGGCTACGGGACCAACACGAGCACCAACTATGTCACTGCGGCGAGGGCCTCAGACGGCTCGTCGATCATCGCGTATCTCCCCTCCTCCCGCGCCGTCACCGTGAACGGCTCCTCACTCGGCAGCTCCATGACGGCGTGGTGGTATAACCCGGGGACCGGAGCGGCGACCATGATCGGGACATTCTCCACCTCCACGACCCGCCAGTTCACGCCACCGTCGAGCGGCGACTGGGTGCTGGTCGTCGACAATCCGAGCTTCAACTTCCCCGCGCCTTGAACAGCGGTAGAACGGGGGAACGGGAGAACGGGGGAACGGGAGAACGGGACAACCGGTAGTGAGGAGTGAGAGGTGAGAATCAGGCGTGATCCGGACTCCCTACTCTTCAGTCTGCCTCGCTTTCCCGTTCCCGCGTTCCCCCGTTCTCCCGTTCTCCCGTTCTCCCGTTCCCCCGTTCCCGCGTTCTCCCGTTCTCCCGTTCTCCCGTTCCCCCGTTCCCCGTTCTCCCGTTCTCCCGTTCCCGCCTATCAGAGTCGAAGCTCCTCCCACTCCACTCGCTGCTCCAGAACCGCATTGCGCAGCTGGCGTTCGCGCGCGGACAAGGTAGATCCGCCAGTCTTCACTTCCAGAAACACGATAGATCGAAGGGTTCCCTCGTCGAGCCCATCAAACACGATCAGATCCACGGGGGAGCCCAGAAATCGAGCGTCCTTGGGGTTATAGCCGAAGCCCGGGAGAAACGGCACCAGTTGCTCCTGCACCTTGCCGGCGATCACTGCCTGGCTGCGCACAATGGCGTCCTTTCGTGCGTGCTTGATGTATTGGTCCCGCCAGAGGAGAAAACCGACGAGGGTGACGAGGGCCCCGATCACGGAGCCGATGGTGATGCCGAGGAGCAGGTTGGACATGTTGGGGGAACGGGGAACGGGGAACAGGGAACGGGGGATGGAAAAAGGTACTTAGTACCGAGTACCGAGTGCCGAGTACAACCACCATTGCCTCTTGCTGATTGCCTATTCTCGATCAATACTCGGTACTCGGTACTCGGTACTCGGTACTCGGTACTCGGTACTCGGTACTCGGTACTCGGTACTCGGTACTACCCGTTCCCAAATTTCATCGAGGCTGACGCGTGAGCGGCTTCTCCTCTCTCGACTACATCCACGATCCGCGCCTTAACAAGGGCACCGGTTTCACCGAGGCGGAGCGGGATGTCCTCGGCCTCCGCGGATTACTTCCGCCCAAGGTGACGACCCAGGCCGAGCAGGAGGCTCGAGTGCTCGAAAACTTCCGCCAGAAGTCGAGCCCGCTCGAGCAGTATATCTATCTGATCAGCCTGATGGATCGTAACGAGCGTCTCTTCTACCGGACGCTGATCCAGCACGTGGAAGAGATGATGCCAATCGTCTACACCCCGACCGTGGGCGAGGCCTGCGTTCGCTTCGGGCACATCTTCCGTCGGCCCCGGGGTCTCTACATCACGGCGCAGGATCGCGGCCGGGTCCGCCAGGTTCTTCGCAACTGGCCCGAGTCCTCTGCCGCGATGATAGTGGTGACCGACGGCGAGCGCGTTCTTGGGCTCGGCGACCTGGGGGCCAACGGCATGGGCATCCCCATCGGCAAGCTCTCGCTCTATACCGCCTGCGCCGGAGTCGACCCGGCGCGCTGTCTCCCCGTTACCATCGACGTCGGTACCGACCGCCGGGAGGTCCGGGAGGACCCGTTCTACCTCGGACTCTCCCAGGAGCGTATTCGTGGCGCCGCGTATGACGAGCTGCTGGAGGAGTTCGTCGTGAGCGTGCAGGAGGTGTTTCCAGGTGCGGTGATCCAGTTTGAGGACTTCGCGACGAGCAACGCCATTCAGCTCCTGGCCCGGTATCGAGATCGGGTCTGCTGTTTCAACGACGATATTCAGGGTACGGCCGCCGTCGTGCTGGCCGGACTGCTGAGCGCGGGACGGATCACTGGGCGGACACTGGCCGAGCAGCGCGTGCTGTTCATGGGGGCAGGTGCCGCGGGTACCGGCATCGCGGGCCTCATCGCGTCGACCCTCGTACGGGAAGGGCTTGGGGAGGCGGAAGCCCGGTCCCATTGCTGGTTCGTGGACAAGGCCGGTCTCCTGATCCAGCGCGACCTGGATCAGTTGCCGCCGCATCAGCGCCCCTACGCCCACGACCACCGTCCGGCAGCGGATCTGCTGTCGGCCGTGGAGGCACTTCGTCCCACCGTCATCCTCGGTGTCAGTGCCCAGCCTCACACTTTCACTGAGCAGGTGGTACGGGCCATGGCCAGGGTCAATGAGCGGCCGATCATTTTCCCGCTCTCCAATCCAACGAGCCAGTCGGAATGCACGGCTGAGGAGGCCTATACCTGGTCGGATGGACGGGCCGTGTTCGCGAGCGGAAGTCCGTTCGAGCCCGTCACCTGGAAGGGTCGAACATTCGTTCCAGCGCAGGCCAACAATGCGCACATCTTTCCGGGAGTGGGGCTCGGGGCGATCATGGCCAGAGCCGGTCGCATTACGGATTCGATGTTCCAGGTCGCGGCTCGGACGCTCGCCGCTCGCGTAACCGCTGCCTCGCTTGAGTCGGGGAGTCTGTACCCGCGGCTGAGTGATACCCGGGAGGTTTCGGCCGCGATCGCGAAAGCCGTTGCCGAAGTGGCATACAGCGAAGGCGTCGCCATGGCCTCTCCGGTGGAGGACCTGGATGCGGCAATAGCCAGCCAGATGTACGACGCCACGTATCCGTCGTACGTGTAGTTGCTGTCAGCTGCCAAGAGTTCCAAAGTGCCAAGAGTGCCAGAGTGCCGGGTGCCGTGATGATAGAGCTTTTCGGCACTTTGGAACTCTTGGCACTTTGGCACTCTTGCACACTTTGGCACTCTCGGCACTCTCGGCACTCTCGGCACTCTCGGCACTCTCGGCACCCTTGGCGCTCCTCACACGACCGGCACCCATCCCCACGCCCATTGCAGTACTCCCGGCTGCCTGACGAACAGTAACGCACCGATGATCGTGAGCACCCAGGTGATGCGGGCGGCTTTGCAGGCTGTGGCCTTGGATGGCTGACGGGCCCAGTCGAGGGCTGCGATCAGGGGAGGTGCGGTCGCGACCACACCGGTGACTGTCCAGCCGAGCCAATAGATCCAGGGTTGAGTGCCCTGGAGATGGTGATGAGAGGAACGCAGGATGAAGGCCGCGAAGATCAGGGCGGTATAGAGCTGGCCGGCGACGGCGAGAAGCAGGCCCATGGCTCCCAGCACCGTGCTCGCGCTTGCGTTCGCCAACCGGCCCAGCAGCTCACCGGGCAATCCGGCGATGCGCAACATGAATGACCACGCGGCGGCGGTGAAGGTGCCGGGCAGGGCCACGACGAAGATGTAGCCCAGCCCGCGCACAACGGTCATGATCGCGTAGAGGCTGACGAAGAGCATGAGGGAGCGATCGGGAGAGTCAGTTGCCCCGAAGTGCGACGATCCCGGTGAGCAGGGCGAGGATCAGCACCAGCGGGGTGTAGAGCCGTGAGTCCATGCGGGCGAAAGGGCTCTGTCGTTCACGCTTGAAGAGCCCGACGTAGTGGAAGTCGCCGATACCGCGCAGGAACAGCACGACTGCCACCCCTCCGGCACCCAGGGCGCGCCACGGTCTGGCAACCAGGCCCGGCCCTAAACCGCCCCGCTCGATCAGCAGGAATGCGGCCGTGAACAGCAGCAGCGCGACCCCGAGGGTGATTCCCCGGCCAGGCGCGAGAACGGCTGAGCCGTCGGGACGAGTTGGGATGATGACGGAAGGGCCGATGCGATTCCCGAATGCCCAGATCACATGGGCGACGGCGATCACGGTAAGAATGGCGGCGCCGGCAATCGCGAGGATCGGTATCATCAATTCACTTGCCGGCGTCAGGCGACTCGTCCCAGTGCACCCGGTGCATGAGGTGGTGCACTCCCGGGCCCAGGAGCAGTCCGGCGACGGCGATCACGACGAGGCCCGCGTACAGGGCGTAGAGTCCTGCGAAGAGTTTGCCCCCTTCGGACAGATCGGTCTTGACGGGTCCCATGCCGCCGAGGAGCATCGAGGCGTTCAGAAACGCGTCGCGCCACTGCATGTGTTCGAAGTGCTCGTAGCCCCACATGCCGATGAGAAGCGACAGCCCCAGGACGCTGATGGCGATCCCGGAGTGCTTGACCATGTTACGCCAGAAGAGTGCGCGGTGCTTCTCTCTGGCGTGCTGTCCCATCGGCATCGGTCGTTCTCCTCGACGTAATATTCAGAATTTGGGGGATTGGGGGATTGGGGGATTGGAGGATTGGGGGATTGGAGGATTAGGGGATTGGAGGATTGGAGGATTGGGGGATTGAGGGAACTGCCCAACCGCCGAATCGCCTGATCGCCTAATCGCCTAACCGCCAAACCGCCTAATCACCCAACCGCCTAACCGCCCAACTACGGGAAAATCCCCAACTGTTCATAACTCAACGCCACTTTGTCGATCGCCAGCATCATGGCCGCGGTGCGGAGGTCCACCTTCCCGTCCTGCTTCTTCCAGACGTCGCGGATCGGGTGATACGCATTGATCATGGTCTCCTCGAGACCCGAGTTCACCAGATCCTCCTCCCCGGCACCCTGGGTGAGCCGCTCTGCCTCTTCGGGGGTGAAGCGGCGGCCGTTGGCCCCTTCGATGGCTTCCAGTAGTCGTCCGTAGGCCGCCTGCTCCGAGCGGCGCTGCATCCGACCGAAGCGCACGTGACCCAGATTCTTCACCCATTCGAAGTACGACACCGTTACGCCGCCCGCGTTGACGTAGGCATCGGGGACAACCATGATGCCTCGTTTGGCGAAGATTTCGTCCGCCTCAATCGTCGTGGGGCCGTTGGCGGCTTCGACGACCATCTTGGTCTTGATACGCGGGGCGTTGTCACTGGTGATCTGTCGTTCGAGCGCTGCCGGGATGAGGATGTCGCACTCCAACTCCAGCGCCTCCTCCCGGCGGGTGAGGTTGGTCGCACCGGGGAAATTCAGGAGGCCGCGGGTCTCCTTGCGGTGCGCCATGACCTTGTCGATGTCGAGTCCCTTGGGGTTGGCGATGGCGCCCTCCGACTCTGACAGCCCGACCACGATCGCGCCCCCCTCCGTGAAGAACTTGGCGGTGTAGTAGCCCACATTGCCCAGCCCCTGGATCACAACCCGCTTTCCGGCCAGTCCCGTCTTCATCCCGAGGGCTTTCATGTCCTCGGCGACAGTGCAGATCTCGCGCACGGCATAGAAGACTCCGCGACCGGTCGCCTCGGTGCGCCCCCGGATGCCGCCCTGGCTGATCGGCTTGGCGGTGACACACCCCATTGCGTCGAGTTCGCCGGGACGGAGCTGGGCGTAGGTATCGGCGATCCACGCCATTTCGCGCGGACCGGTCCCTACATCCGGCGCCGGTACGTCCAACCCGGGTCCCATGAAGTTCTTTCGAACCAGTTCGAAGACATAGCGCCGGGTCAGCCGCTCCAGTTCGTTGGCAGAGTACTTCTTGGGGTCGATCCGGATGCCCCCCTTGGCCCCGCCGAAAGGCACATCCACCAGCGCGCATTTGTAGGTCATCAGCGCGGCGAGCGCCTGCACCTCGTCGGCGTCCACGGTCGGGGCGTAACGAACGCCGCCCTTGCAAGGGAGCTTGTGGTGGCTGTGCTCCGCGCGCCACGCGTGGACGACTTCGATGGTGCCGTCGTCCCGCTTCAGCGGGAAGCTGGTGTAAAGAATGTTTCGACACCCCCGCATGCTGGCGAGCAGGGTCGGATCGTGTTTGGTGAGGCTGGCGGCCCTGTCAAAGGCCTGGTCTACTTGGGCGAGAAAGCTGGTGCCCACGGACATGGATGGCTCCTGCCGCGAGTGGATGGGGTTGGAAAGAGATAACGCTCGGGGCGATCCCGCTAGGGGCGAGCCGAGAGCCGAGTGCTTACAGGTACCGAGTACCGAGAACACCGCCGCGGATTTTGCTCTGGCGCCAGGAATCCACCCCTGGGATGCAGTGTGCAGCCGGTACTCGGTACCCGGTACTCGGTAGGGCGAGGCTGGACTCGGACCCACAGACGCGTCGAGGCCCCCTTCCTTCTCACCACCTCCCCTCCTCCCGCGGCGTGAGATGGTCCGGCCGGCAGGCGCGTTGCTCAGGTGAGGCCGACGTTGTGGAGATCAACTCATCATCACTGGGGAGGGAAGTATGCTCGCTCATCTGAAGCACCGGGTCCTTTGGGTCGCGCTTGTCGCAGTTGGCGTGACGTTGTCCGCGTGTGCCACCGAACCGAACGACTCCGGGGGCGATCACGCCGCGGCCGAACGGAAGCTCATGCCGGTCAAGGCGAGGCCGGACTTGAAGGCCACGACCAGGTTCCAGGTCAGGGGGGCGCAGAAGGCCGCGCCCGCACTGAGGGCTCGTCTGCAGCTTCAGGCGTTGCGGGCGCGGTAGGGTCGCGTTACGCCGTTAGGGAGGTCGTGGGTCGTGGGTCGTGGGTCATGACCCATGACTCTCGACCCATGACGCATGACCCTCAACTCTCCGACCCCCGACTCTTTCTACTATATATGACTTCATGCACTCGACCCTCCGGCGGGAGCTTTCCATCGTCGTTGCCGCTCTAGCCCTCGGCGCCTCGTTGACGAGTCTCACCAACGGCTACGCGCTCGACGACCTCCCTATCATCCTCAACAATTCCCGGATCCACAGCCTCAGTGCGCCGTGGGCCTATTTCGGTCAGACCTATTGGCCACCGGAGAGCGGTCCTGCACTATATCGGCCGCTTACTGTGCTGTTCATGGCGATCGAATGGGCGATCGGCGCCGGGAGCCCGCTGGTATTCCACCTTGCCAACGTGCTGACCTATGTCACCGCATCGCTGGTGACGCTATGGCTGGCCCTGGAGCTGCTGCCCCCGCCGGCCGCGTTCCTGGCTGCCGCGCTGTTTGCGGTGCACCCGGTCCACGTCGAGGCGGTGGGCAACGCGGTCGGCCAGCCGGAGATTCTGGTCGGGATTCTCGTGCCGCTCGCCGTCGCCTGGTATGTGAAGGCGCGGCGGGCGGGCGCCCTCAGAGTGCGTGATGGGGCGGTGCTCGCTACCGTCTACGCGGCCGCCCTGGTCACCAAAGAGCACGCTATCGTGCTACCCGGCCTGATTGTTCTCGCGGAATTGCTCCTAGTGAACGATGCGGCACCGGTCCGGTCTCGAATCGAGCGAATGATCCCGGTCCTGCTGGGCTTCGCGGCGGTGCTGGTCAGCATCTGGAGCATCCGTACCATGGTGACCGGGGGACTGGTGGGGCGGGACATTCACCCTGCGTTTCGGAATGGTGACACGGCGACCCGCCTCTGGACGATGCTCGGGGTAGTTCCCGAATGGATCCGCCTGCTGCTATTCCCGCTTCACCTCAGCGCCGATTACAACCCTCAAGAGATCCCTATCGCCACTGCACTCGGCGCCCGCCAGCTCGCTGGCCTGGGGATGCTCGGGTTGACTGCGACGCTGGTATTGAACTGGCGTCGGCATCCGGTCATTGCGTTCGGAATCCTGTGGACCGCGGTCGCGCTCTTTCCGGTCAGCAATCTCCTTATCCCCACGGGCATCCTGCTCGCTGAGCGGACGCTTTTCCTGCCGAGCGTGGGGGCGATGCTGGCGATAGGGGGCGCAGCAGCGGCGCTGCTGCCTGCGCTGCAGCGGCTTAACCAGGCGCGGCGACAATTCGTGTTCGCGGGGCTCTGGCTGGTCGTGTTCGCCGGCTCGGTCCGAAGCGCGTTAAGGCAGCCGGTCTGGCGCGACAACCTGACGCTGTTTAGCCAGACCGCGCTCGACGCGCCGCGCAGCTATAAGGCACTGGCGGGCTACGGGGTGATGCTGTTCGCGGCGGGCGAAGACGAGGCGGGCGAGCGCGCATATCGCAGGGGCCTCGGGCTGTACCGGGACGACCCCAACTTGTTCAGCGATCTGGGAGACTGGTACCTGCAGAAGGGCAGGTGCGAGGACGCGCTTGCCGTCTACGCTCGGGTACTGGAACTCGTCCCCGCTCACTGGGCCGCGACCAGCCGATCGATTCTCTGCCTTATCCGGCTTGGGCGGCTCGAGGAGGCGAGGAAGCTCGCCGCCACCGCCGCGAGTCGAGGGGACGAAGGGGGGGCGGAGAAGCTGGGGTACGTAGACAGCCTGATTGGAGCAAGGTAGAACGGGGGAACGGGAGAACGGGGGAACCGGGGCTCAAAGATTGGGGGATTGTGTGGTTGACTGATTGAGCGCACAATGGGTCACGCCGTTCTCCCGTTCTCCCGTTCTCCCGTTCTCCCGTTCTCCCGTTCTCCCGTTCTCCCGTTCTCCCGTTCTCCCGTTCCCCGTTCTCCCGTTCCTCCCGTTCTCCCGTTCTCCCGTTCTCCCGTTCTCCCGTTCCCCCGTTCCCCCGTTCCCCGTTCCCCCGTTCCCCGTTCTCCCGTTCCCCCGTACATCCCCCAATCCCCAATCCCCAATCCCCAATCCCCCAATCCCCCAATCCAAATGCTCAGCCGTCTGGCCGGTCCCCTGCTCGCCTCGCTCCTTGTCCAGCCACTCCTGGCCCAGGCCCCGTCAGACAGGAACGTCATTCTGGTGACGTTGGACGGGATCCGGCCCACGGATTTCTTCGGTGGCATGGATTCCCTGATAAGCTCCAACCCGGACAGTAGCGGGATCTATGATACCCTGCGCGTCCAGCGTGACTACTGGCGTACCACCGCCGAGGAGCGCCGCCGCGCGCTCATGCCCTTCTTGTGGGACACTCTGATCCCGCGTGGCGTGGTCTATGGGAACGTCGCTAGGGGCAGCCGCGCCACGATCACCAACCGCCACGGCTTCTCGGCCCCGGGCTACATGGAGATCCTCACCGGCCGGGCTCAGCCCGACGTCACCTCCAACGACGCCATCCGATATAGCCACAAGACGGTCCTGGAGTACACGCGCCAACGCCTGAACCTCAGGGCTCGCGATGTCGCGGTGTTCGGCAGTTGGGACAACTTCCGGTTCTACGCAAGCAGCCAACCGGACGCGGTCTTTGTCAACGCCGGGTACGACTCGTTGCCGACCGGAATCGGGACAGCTGAGATGCGTCTGCTGGCTCATCTCCAGTTCCGGGCGTTGGCGATCTGGGAGGGGAGCCGGCTCGATGCGTTCACCGGCGGAATGGCACTCGCCTATATCAAGCAGTACCAGCCGCGCCTCACGTTCATCGCCTTCAACGATACCGACGACTTTGCCCACCTTCGGCGCTACGACCGGGTGCTGGACGCAATGCATGCACTGGATCAGTTTCTCGGAGAGCTTTGGTACACCGTGCAAACGCTGCCGGCGTACCGTGGACGGACGACCCTCATCGTCACGACCGATCACGGCCGCGGGCTTTCCAAGACCGATTGGGTGGATCACGGCGAGGGAGTCCCCGGTTCCGAATCGATCTGGATGGTCCTGGCCGGGGCCGGCATTACCCCAGAGGGCGAAGCGACGAACCGGCCCGAGGTGCACCAGGCGAACGTGGCTGCCACCGTGCTTGCCTGCCTGGGGCTCACTGTCGCCGAGTTCAGCGTGACTGCGGCGCCTGCCGTGCCGGGGAGTTGCACCCGATAGGCGCGGGTTATCTTGAAGGGCCTCCGACCGGAGGCGCTTCAACCCGCGATCGCACAGGAGTAGCATGACCCGACGCCACACACGGTGGGCGCGCATTCCGGTGCTGGTTCTTGGCCTTGCACTGCCGGGCTGTCACGCCGAGACCGGACCGCTACAGGTCGGCCTCGCGATTCCGCTCACCGAGGCCGGCAGCATTCCCATGCGGCTTGGCGCTGAGTTGGCCGCGAAGGAGATCAACGCAGCCGGGGGAATTGGCGGGCGGCGGCTGGTGTTGGTAGAACGGGACGACTATGACAATGCCGATTCCGCCGTCGCCGTAGCCACGGCGCTCTACAACAGCGACGTCGTTGCCGTGGTCGGCGGGGCCTACTCGAGTCTCGCGTTGGCCGCCGCGCCGGTGTACAACGGTGGCCGCCGACCCTTGGTCCAGCTCTCCCCCTCGGCGTCATCACCCCTCCTTACCACAGTGGGCGACTACACCTTTCGGCTCTGCCCCAGCGATCTGGCGTACGGGGCCGCCCTGGCTCGTTACGCGCTGGACCGTGGACTGCGCCGAGCGGCGGTGCTGTACGTGGACGACGAGTACGGCCGTGGAGTGCGGCGGACCTTCGCCGCCGAGTTCTCTAGGATCGGGGGCGAGGTCCTCGAGCTGGATCCGTTCCTGGCCGACCAACCCGATGTCGGGCCGTACCTGAATCGCATCATGCGCGACAAGCGGGCGCAGGTTCTGGTTCTCGCCGCGAACCAGGCGGAGGGCCTCGCTGTGCTGCGCCAATTGCAGGCACGCCGCATCGGCCTGCCGATTCTCGCCGGCGACGGGATGACAGGCGCAGAACGGACTGACCCGGCTCTCATGGAAGGCGTGCTGGTTTCCTCTGCCTACATCGTCGGGAGCACCTGGGCGGGCAACCCGCGCTTTGTGCAGGCGTACCGGGCAGCGTTTCCCGATGCGGGTCCTCCAGATCAAGGGGCCGCCGCCAGTTACGATGGGGTCCGTCTGCTTGCCCGGGTGATCGGGGAGGCGGGCACCGACAGGCAGAAGGTCCGGGACGCGCTGGCCAGGGTAGGGAACGGGGATCCACCCTTCACGGGGGTGGTGGGATCCGTTGGCTTCGACGACAACGGCGACGTCCCGACGCTGGGCGTACAGATCGGGGTTGCGCGGGGGGGAGTGTTGGTGCCTGCGGAGTGACTTCGAGTGCCAAAGTGCCAAGAGTACCAAGAGTACCAAGAGTGCCAAGAGTGCCAGAGTGCCGAGTAACAATCGGCAATGAGCAATCGGCAATCAGCAATCAGGAATTGCCCTGTCCGCCTCGTCCGCCCGACCGCCTGTCCGCCTGTCCGCTCTGTCCGTCCGATTTGACTTCCCCCTCCCGCGGCCATAGGTTCCGCCCCTCGTGCGACCTCAAGGGACGCGGTCGCCCAGCGATGGTTTCCAGGGAGCTGGCTCTGGCTGGCTCCTCTTGTCGTCCCCACGCGCATCACCGGCGTAGTCGACTCGCTACACGGCACCCGCCGGAACAGGAGTAGCAACCCCGATGGAAATCGTACTCGGCGAAGATGATCGTCTGGATTGGGCACTGAAGGCCTTCCGACGCAAGATGGCTAAGTCCGGCATCCTCCGCGAGGTTCGGCGGCGGCGGTACTACCTGAAGCCAAGCGTCGCCAAGGCGGTGAAAGCCGCGGAGGCACGACGTCGGCGGCATAGAAAGGCCTCCCGGGACAGCTGAGTCCGGAGGGTTTGCAGGGATGAAACGAGGCGGCCGGGACCCGGGTCCCGGCCGCCTCGTTCCTGTCTTGTCACCTACTAACCGCTAGTTATCTTCCCGCCGCCAGTCCGCGCCCCGCTTCAAGCTACCACCCCTTGCCTGAGGCCCCGCCGGTGAACACGCCAGTTACAACGAACGGTCAGCTCGAGCCTGTGGACACGCTGTACAGCCGCGACGTGTTTTCTCGCGCGGTGATGCGCCAGCGGCTACCCAAGGATGTTTTCAAGCGTCTGATCTCCACGATTGATCAAGGGTTGCCGCTCGATCACTCCGTGGCGGACGTGGTCGCGTCCGCGATGAAGGATTGGGCGATCGAGAACGGTGCCAGTCATTTCACACACTGGTTCCAGCCGCTCACCGGGTCCACCGCCGAAAAGCATGATTCGCTGATCTCCCCGGACGGTCAGGGCGGCGTGATCTACAACTTCTCCGGCTCGGACCTGGTGCAGGGTGAGCCGGACGCCTCGAGCTTCCCGTCGGGCGGTCTCCGCGCCACGTTCGAAGCCCGGGGCTATACCGCCTGGGATGCTACAAGCCCCGCGTTCCTGATGCGCGGGACCAAGTCGGTCACCTTGGTGATTCCCACAGCGTTCGTGTCATGGACCGGTGAAGCGCTGGACACCAAGATTCCGCTGCTCCGCTCGATGGAAGCGCTCTCCAAGCAGGCGCTTCGGATCCTCAAGATCTTCGGCGCCGACAAGGACGTGACCCGGGTCTTCACCACGGTCGGCCCGGAACAGGAATACTTCCTCATTGATCGGGAGCTGTTCTTCAAGCGCCCCGATCTGGTGCTTTGTCAACGGACCCTGTTCGGAGCCCGGCCGCCCAAGGGCCAGCAGCTCGAGGACCACTACTTCGGGACGATCCCCGCCCGGGTTCTGGCCTGCATGGCGGAGGTCGAGCGTGAGCTCTGGGCGCTTGGTGTGCCGGTGAAGACCCGCCACAACGAAGTCGCGCCTGCTCAGTACGAGATCGCGCCCATCTTCGAGATCAGCCAGCTCGGCAGCGATCACCAAATGATGACCATGGAGACCCTGAAGCGGGTTGCCCCCCGCCATGGGCTGGCGGCGATCCTGCACGAGAAGCCCTTCGCGGGAGTCAACGGATCGGGGAAGCACAACAACTGGTCAATGTCTACCGACCAGGGTCACAACCTGCTGGACCCTCAGGACGACACCCACACGAACCTGGAGTTTCTGGTCTTTCTAATGGCGGTGATTCGTGCGGTGGATGTGCACGCCGATCTGCTTCGTGGCTCCATCGCGTCGGCGCCGAACGACCACCGCCTGGGGGCTAACGAGGCTCCACCCGCGATCATCTCGGTCTTCCTGGGTGACATGTTGCAGGACATTCTCAACCAGGTCGAGAAGGGTCAGCTGCGCCGCACGCTCAAGGGCGGTGTCATCGACCTCGGGGCGCGCACGCTGCCCCAATTGCCGAGGCATTCCGGCGACCGGAACCGGACCTCCCCGTTCGCGTTCACCGGCAACAAGTTCGAGTTCCGTGCAGTGGGGTCCAGCGCCTCGATCGCCTGGCCCAACACCGTGCTCAACACGATCGTGGCGGAGTCGCTCGACTACGTGGCGACCGAGCTGGAGCGCGCCGTCGGGAAGTCGCCAACGCCTTCGCGGTTGCAGTCTGCCGTGCTCGGCCTGCTCAAGAAGCTGGTGAAGGAGCACAAGCGGGTGATCTTCGGTGGCGACAACTACTCGGAGGACTGGCACAAGGAAGCCGAGCGCCGGGGTCTGCCCCACCTCCGTGACACGGTCGATTCGCTGGCCAACCTGCGCCTCAAGAAGAATTCCGACTTGTTTCGCAAGTACGCGGTGCTCAACAAGGCCGAGTACGATTCGCGGGTCATGATTTCCTACGAGAAGTACGTCAAGGAGCTCACCATCGAGGCCGAGTCCATGGTCTCGATGGCCCGCATCCAGATCCTGCCGGCCGCGCTGACCCATCAGCGAAGGGTCGCCGAGGCGGTCGTAGCGACCGAGGCGGCTGGGGTGAAGGCCAAGGACACCTTGACCGCCCTCGGTGAGTTCGTGAATCTGGTTACCCGCTTCCAGGAAGCGACGGCCACTCTGGAAAAGGCCGTCGGGCACCACGATGACGATCCAATCAAGCATGCAACCTGGATCCGAGATCGGGTGAAGCCGGCGATGGCCCAGCTCCGGACCTACGGGGACCATCTCGAAGGCCAGGTTGCGGCAGACCTGTGGCCCCTCCCGACCTATCGGGAGATGCTCTTTCTCAAGTAGACTCCTTGGGGCGCGGGGAACGCAGCGGGGCGACCTGACGGGTCCGCCCCGTTTGCGTTGGAGTACGGGGAGGCTCGCTCGGCGCCACTTGATACTTGCAACGCTTTGGCCGTTGGTCTCGTCAGATTAGGGGCCACCCAACCCTCGAGGCTCTCCCATGCGCCTGTCGCTCGTCTGTCTCGTCATCGTGAGTCTCCCATCCTGCCACAGCGCTCCCTCTCTACCCGTGCCCGTTGGCGGCGACATCCTCGCGCTGGCGGGGGAATGGGACGGGACTTATGAGGCGAGGGATGGGAGCCGACAGGGCGTGATTGATTTCCATCTGCGAGCCGGAAGTGATACCGCCTATGGGGATGTGATGATGATCCCGCGGGGAGGGGAGCTGCCGGTGAGTCCGGCGGAACGAGCCGGTGAGCCAGTCCGCGAGGGCGTGCCCCCGCGTCTCCTGTCCATCAGGTTCGTGCGGATCTCGAACGGCGAATTGTCGGGAGAGCTGGATCCCCACCAAGATCCGGAGTGTGGTTGCGTGATCCACACGGTCTTTCGCGGACGGCTGCTGGCGGACACCTTAAAGGGGAAGTACGTCTCCCTCGATCAGAACGGCGCATCGATTCGCGACGGACGCTGGCGGGTAGAGCGGAAATCAGTGGCGAATTGAGTGCCGGGGCCAGGGTCAGGCCTCTTCCCAGTCCGCGTCCACCGCGGCAACGGCCGCGACCAGTTCCTTTGCCGCGTGGACGTAGGGCAATAGCTCCAGCAGAGATCCTTTTGTCAGCTTGAGCTTGCCGGTCATGAAGGCAAGCATGGGCGGAGTCCGCCCGCCCAGCACTTGCCGCCACGCCTCCACGTCGCCTGCCATCACATATCGAGACGCCTCGGCGTCCTCTGCTCTGGCGACCCGCGCCTCGCGACATTCCCCGTGCCAGAGATCGAGGAATACTGGTCGCTCCACTCCGTCAGGGAGCGCCATGAGAAGCAGTACTCCGCCTTCCCAATGCAGAGCAGCGTCCCGATAAGCCGCACTGGCGTTGATGAGTGCGGCACACGCCTGGGCCCAAGGTTCAGAAAAGATCGGGGGCGGTAGTGGTTGCATGGAATGGCCCTTAACTACGGGGGAACAGGGGGAACAGGGGGAACAGGGGGAACGGGGGAACGGGGGAACGGGGGAACGGGAGAACGGGAAGGTGAAATGTGAACCGAGAAATGTAAGGGATTTCGCCCTTCAGGCTTCCCTCCACTCATGTTTCCTGTTCCCTTACCCCTTTCCGCTTTCCCGTTCTCCCGTTCCCCCTGTTCCCCGCAGTTAAGCCGGCCACTGCTGCGTCACGCAGTGGAATGAGCCAAGCCCCCAGATGAGATTGAGTGAGTCGAGGGGGATGACCTTGCGGTCGGGGATGCAGCGCTGGAGCGTCGCCCGAGCGAGTTCGTCCGTGCGGGGATGATAGGCCGGCATCAGCACGATGCCGTTAGCGATGTAGAAGTTGGCGTAACTCGCGGGGAGTCGCTGTCCCTCGTGGTGCATGGCAGGCGGCATCGGGAGCGTGACGATACGGAGCGGCCGGCCATCCTGATCAGTCATCCGGCGGAGCCGTTCAAGGTTCTCCTTGAGCGGAGCAAAATTTGAGTCGCGAGGATCCTCTTCGATTACGGTCACCACGGTGTTCTCGTCGACGAAGCGCGTGAGATCGTCCACGTGCCCGTCGGTATCGTCTCCCTCGATCCCGTCGCCCAGCCACAGTATCTGGTTAACTCCGAGGTAGTCCCTCAGGTACCGCTCGATCTCCTTCTTGGAGAGTGCGGGATTGCGATTGGGGTTGAGGAGACAACTCTCGGTGGTGAGCAACGTACCTTTTCCGTTCACATCGATGCTGCCGCCTTCCATGACAATCCCCGGGTGAAACGCCCGGATCTTGTAGGCTGCCGCCACTCGCGAGGGAATCACGTCATCCTGGTCGAACGGCGGATACTTGCCACCCCACGCATTGTAGCCCCAGTCTATGATCGCCTGCTCGCGCCGGCCGCTCGCGGTCTCGCGCTGTACGAAGATCGGGCCGTGGTCGCGGCACCAGGCATCATTGGTGGGGTTGTGATGCATGATGACTCGACCCTGAAGGACTCTCTCGCTCCCGGGTCGCGCTAGCGCGTTGCCAAGGGTCGCTCGGTCGCGGCTTGGTGCCTCGACGGGGACGCCGGCCGTTGCGAGCAACTGGGTGACCTCCGCCTCCATCTCCGGGCCGGTGACGTTGATGTGGACTTCCTCGTGCGGCACCAGGTGTCGGACGATCTCCACGAACACCCGCGGCACCGGCTCGAACTTGCCGGGCCAGGACGACTCACGATGCGGCCAGCTCAGCCAGGTTCCGCGATGCGGCGCCCATTCGGGCGGCATGCGGAAGCCGAGGGTGGCGGGAGTGGGGGAGGGCACGGGCGGGGTATGTGATTGTTAATTGCTAATTGCTGATTGCTAATTGCGGGCTGGCAATCGCTGGCCGCGTTGGATCGATGCTGCACGCGTTGCCATGATTGCTGTTGAGGCAGTACGGAGTGCGATTGTCATCCATGCCTCGAGATTCCTCGTTGGGTCGTGGATCCGAGTTGACCGCAGCGATGAGGGCCCGTACCAAGCTCTTCGCCGTGGCTGTTGTCCGTCTGGCCAGGGCCGTCCCTCCCACGATCGAAGGACGTATCCTTGCCCAGCAGCTGATTCGGGCGGCCACGTCGGTCGGGGCCAACTATCGCGCCGTCTGCCGTGCCCGCTCGCGGCGGGAATTCATCGCCAAATTGAGCATTGTCATTGAGGAATGCGATGAGGTGACGTTCTGGCTGGAGCTGGTCACTGAGCTTGGCTTCGCTCCGGATAGTTCCATAGCCCCACTCAAGGCCGAGGGCGGCCAGCTCCTGGCGATCGTCATCACCGCGCGGCGAACTGCCGAGAGCCGACTTCAGGCTCGTCCCACCAGAAAGCAAAGGGCGAATCCCAGCTAGCAACTAGGAGTCACGATTAGCAAACAACAATCAGCAATTAGCAACAAGCAATCAGCAATCCTCTAGTCCACATACCGCCGACTCAGATCTCCGTACGAGTCCACCCGCCGGTCCCTCAAGAACGGCCAATGGGTCCGCGCGAAGTCCACCTTCGCTGTATCCACCGGAACGATCAGCGTCTCTTCTTCGGTCCCGGCCTTCGCGAGGATCTCGCCGTTCGGCGCTGCCACGAAGCTCCCGCCCCAGAACTCGATCCCCTGATTCGGGCCCGGCTCGATCCCGACGCGGTTCACGACTGCGACGAAGACGCCATTGGCGATCGCGTGGCTGCGCTGAATGGTCTCCCACGACGCCTGCTGAGTCGCACCGTATTCCGCCTTCTCTGGCACCAGCCATCCGATCGCTGTGGGATAGAAGAGAATCTGCGCGCCGCTGAGTGCCGTGAGCCTTGCCGCCTCCGGGTACCACTGGTCCCAACAAATCAGGACCCCGGCTCGCGTGAACTTGGTCTCCCAGGTCCGGTAGCCGAGATCACCGGGGGTGAAGTAGAACTTCTCGTAGTAGTTTGGGTCGTCCGGGATGTGCATCTTGCGGTACTTGCCAAGGTACTTGCCGTCGGCGTCGAGCACCGCGGTGGTATTGTGGTAGAGGCCCTCGGCGCGCTTCTCGAAGAGTGAAGCGATAATCACCACACCCAGTTCTCCCGCCAACTTCGCCAGGATCTCGGTATTCGGCCCGGGGATCGGTTCAGCCAGCTTGAAGAACTGGTGGTCCTCCACTTGGCAGAAGTAGTAGCTCGTGAACAGCTCCGGGAGGCAAATCACCTGTGCGCCACGCCGTGCCGCGTCGCGAATCCGCTCCAGGGCGCGGCTCAAGTTCTGCGCCGGGTCGGCCGTCATCCGCATCTGGATGAGGCCCAGGGTGAACTGGGTTGGCAGGGGTGTCGGCATGGGGCGGAAAGATACAAAGACGGGGAACGGGAGAACGGGGAACGGGGAACAGGGAACAGGGAACGGGGAACGGGGAACAGGGAACAGGGCAGGGGGAACGGGCGGTCAAGACGGTTAGGATGGGCTGAGGGCAGTTCAATCGGCAATCAGCAATTCCCTCGAAACTGGATAGATTGGTTCCTCGTCGGGAAACCCGTTCCCCGTTCCCCGTTCCCTGTTCCCCTTAGAGACTATGCTCGCAGCCATCCTCTTGGCCGTCCTTCAGGCGCCGGAACAAGCTCAGGCCCCGTCCCCCATCGCCAAGGTTGAGGTCTCACCCACCACTGCGGACGTCGAGGTCGGCCAGAGCCTGCAGTTCAGCGCTCAGGCCGTTGACTCGGCGGGGAAGCCGGTCCCCGGCGTTCACCTGTCATGGTTCGACGGCGGTGGACAAGGGACCATCGATTCCATGGGCCGGCTCACGGCCGGCTATCGTGGCACCGTACTCGTGACCGCGGTGGCCTCGGTGGCGGGCTCAAGGCCGGTGTTTGGCCGCGCCGAGGTGCGAGTCATGCCGGAAGCGGCGAGCCGGGTGGAGCTCACTCCGATCAACGGAACGCTGCTGGTCGGCTCCCGCCTCACACTGGATGGCACTGCCTACAGCATCCACAACGACAAGCGAGACGATCAGATCCGGTACAGCTCGAGCAACCCCCGCGGTGCTCCAGGTGACGGGAGATGGCCTGCTCCGCGCGCTCGCGCCGGGCAGGGCGGTCATCACTGGCCAGGCGGGCAAGGCGAAGAGCACGCTGTCGGTCCAGGTAGTGCGGGCTGAGCTTACCCGGCTCGAAATCCAACCCGCGGGGGCTGCCGTCAGGACCGGTGACGTGGTGCGGTTCACAGCGTCGGGTCGCTCCGCCACCGGAAAGACGGTCTCCGGGTTCCATGTGCGGTGGTCGGTGGAGGGGGGCGATGGCGTTGCCCAGATTGATGAATTCGGCGCCTTCGTGGCCGAGAAGCCGGGTCGCTACACGGTGACCGCGAGTGCCGGAACCCAGAGTGCAGATCAAGTGGTGAACGTGACGCTCAGGCGGGTGACTCGCGGCATGGAAGTACTGGGGCGGATTCCGGTCAAGTTCCGCTCGGCCGAGATCTGGGTCCACCCCAGCGGGAAGTGTGCGTACATGACCACGATTGCAGACCGGGCCTATGTCGTGGATATCCAGGACCCGACCAAACCGCAGATCGTGGACTCCATGATGGCGGATGCCCACCTCCTCAACGACATCATGACCACCGAGGACGGCAAGTTCGGGGTCTTCTCCCGCGAGGGGGCCTCCAACCGGAAGAACGGGCTCAAGGTATTCGAGGCCAGCGACCCCTGTCACCCGAAGGTCATCTCCGATTTCAACGAGACCGTGTCCGGTGGCGTTCACTCAAGCTATGTCTACCGCGGTTACGTCTACCTCACCGATGATGCCACCGGCTCCATGCGGATCATCGACATCAGGGATCCGTACCACCCGAAGGAGGCTGGCCGCTGGCAAACCGAGCAGACCGAGGCGGGCCGCTACCTGCACGACATCATGATCGTAGATGGGCTGGCGTACCTCGCGTATTGGAATGACGGCCTGATCATCCTCGATGTTGGCAACGGGATGAAGGGCGGCACGGCCGAGAGGCCGGTGCTGGTCTCCCAGTTCAAGTACAACCTCTCGGAGACTTACGCCCGGGTGGATCAGCTCTACGGGCTGGGCTACCGCGGTACTCACACCGCCTGGCGGTCCGGCCGCTATGTGTTCGTGGGGGATGAGGTCTACGCCTCCCGCGACTCCAAGGGGCTGCAGGACGGCAATGACCTGACGTGGGGCCGGCTGCATGTCGTGGATGTCTCGGATATCGAGCACCCGCATGAGGTCGCCTGGTATGAGCCGACCGACGGTGGGGTCCATAACGTCTGGGTCGAAGGGGACACGCTCTACCTCGGGAACTACCAGGGCGGAGCCCGAGTGCTCGACATCTCCGGCGAACTCAAAGGCGACCTTCTGCGTCAGGGACGTGAGATCAGCTGGATCTTCACCGCCGATTCGATGGGGGTCCGGCCCCGCTCCCCGTTCGCGTGGGGGGTGGTGGTGAAGAACGGGGTGATGTTTGTGCCGGATATCAACACCGGCCTCTGGATCCTCAAAGTGGAGCCGAAGCCGCAGCAGTTTGTGCCCTGACGGGGTACCAAGTACCAAGTACTTAGTACTTAGTACCTAGTACCTAGTGCTTAGTACGCCGGCTCTGCCCATCGTGCGGATTTCGATCCGGGCCGACGCCAATCGCGCCGACCACCGGGGTGTGACCGACCGGCCTTGGACCGTCTGTTCCAGCGCTTTTTCGGATTTGGCCACCGTCACGATGTCGTGACTCCAGATCGGCGCGCCGGGAGAGGCGGTGATTTCCATCGGTCCGGCGAAACTCACTTCCGGTGCGAAGAGGTTGTCCCCCAGGGCGGCGGCGTTCCAGCGGTATTCGGCGACCAGCTCGCCGCCGCGCTTGAAGTGGTACTCCTTCTCGAAAACCGGAACGCCGGCCTCAGTGGAACGGAACGTGACCCGTACCCCCACTTCGGTCGACTCGACGATCAGCTCCAGGTTCGCGTCCGCGACGGTCCAGATCGGATCGTAGTCCCCGCGGGCGTAGTCGGTCTCGCGGGTGTCTCCGGCGAGGACGCGTTCGCGGATCAGGACCCTGGTCTCGTGATCGAGCGGCGGCAGATCGTCCTTCCGCCCTCGCGATTCAGGACTATCAATGCTGGTGCCACTGTCGTCCGAATAACCGTGTGACTCGGGTGCAACCGCCTCGTGATAGGCTTCCCGGCGTCGGGTGAGCGTGTTGGCGTAGTTGATCCCATGGGCGAAGACCGTGAACTCCTCGATCACGCCGCCCCGACGGGGGCTGAGCAACGCGGAGAACGTGGCGTCATGGATCCATAGCTCTTCGTGACCATCCGTGTCGAGGTCGACGATCTCCCAGCGTGGCGATTCGCCGGCACGGAGCAGGGAC
Organism: uncultured Gemmatimonadales bacterium; assembly: GCA_963748035.1. Lineage (GTDB taxonomy): Bacteria > Gemmatimonadota > Gemmatimonadetes > Gemmatimonadales > GWC2-71-9 > JADJOM01. The sequence goes on from CAVVHO010000001.1 coordinate 538,417, forward strand.
TCTGCGCGCGCGAGCTGCTGCCAAACCGCATCCCTCAGATGGGGGAGATACAGGCCACCGAACACGCCGTGCCAGTAGGCGTCGTTGCATTGCGCTCTCCCGATCGCCCGCCGCGCCTCCGGAGGATCGCCGGCCGATCGGCACAGCGCCGAGAGCGCCAGCATCTTTTTGTGCATGCGGTTTGCCTCGGCGTACTTGATCATGAAGTTGCGCCAATGCGCGCCCCGGACCAATGCGCCGTCGGGCCCGGCCATCCGCTCCTCGCCAAGGTCTCGTTCGAGGGTTGCGAGTCGGCGGGCGGCGTCGGATGGGAGCGACCAGGCCTCCATCTCCCGATACGATGCCGTTGGGAGATAGGCCAGACCTCCCGGCGGCACTGCGATCAGGGATTCGGTCAGAGTGGTGAGCATCACTTCACCGCCATCCACCAAGGCCGCCATCGTGCTCAGGAATTCGTCCAGCCAGCCCTTCTCATAGACCCACTCTCGGGTCCCCGGCCATCCGCCAAACTTCTCGCCATCGTCGGCGAGTACGGCCAGCGGCTTGCCGGCCGCCGCCAGGTCGCGGAGGTACTGCGCAGTCTCCGCGGGCGGCCGGAATGGAACCAGGTAGCGGAGACGTTCATCAATAGGAAAGAGCGCCAACTGATGGCCGTCGCTCTCGGTGACATAGGGGACGTGCAGGTCTTCGCGCCGGAAGCCGGTTACCAGGAAATGGCGGTCATCCACCAGGGCATATCGAACGCCAGCTTCCACCAGGTCCGCGGGGAGCTCCGGTTCCCACACCCGCTCAGTGAGCCACAGCCCAATCGCGTTGACCCCGAACCGCCGGGCAATCGCCTCTCGGAGCCAGGAGACTTGCTCCACCCGATCCCGCCGCGGCAAGGCGGCCAGCACCGGTTCGTACATGCCCGCGCACAGGAGCTCGATTCGCCCATCAGACGCCAGTCGCCCCAGGAGGTCCAGGTACCGGCTATCGTGGGACTCCAGCCATTCGAGCAGCGGTCCCGATAGATGCAGCACCACCGGGAGAAAGCCGCGCTCATCCAGCTTCTCGAGCAGCGGGCGGTACACGTCTGCCAGGTGCTGTTCGAAGACCGAGTCGAAGTTGCCCACCGGCTGGTGCAGATGCACGCCAAAGACGAAACGGATGGGGTTGGGCATGGGCCTTAAGGTAGAGGAGGCGCCGAACGGGGAACAGGACACCGGGGGGACGGGTAGCGGGGGAACGGGGGTCGGAGGAACGGGGAACGGGGCAAGACGTGCGAGAGATGGGTGGTGGAAGAAGTCGAGAATTCGGATAGATTCTCCCCGGTCCAACCGTTCTCCCGTTCTATCGTTCTCCCGTTCCCCGTTCCCCGTTCCCTGTTCCCATTGATGCATCACGAGATCGTTTCCTGGCAGACCCCTCTGCTCGGGCGCGAGATGGCCCTCGAGGTGATCGGGCACGCCGGCGCGCGAGTGCTGGTCTTTCCCACCAGCATGGGGACGCACAGCGAGTGGCCGGACCGCCGGATGCACGTCGTGCTGCAGGACCACCTGGACAACGGGTGGATCCAGCTCTTTTGCCTGGACCAGCCCCACCATGAAAACTGGGGCAACGCGGCGGTATCGGCGGGACACCGCGCCTGGGTCCATCGCTTGTACTACAGCTACGTCCGTGACGAGGTGCTGCCCTTCACGGCCTCCAGGAATCCGAACCCCTTCGTCATCACGGTGGGTGCGAGCCTGGGTGCCAGCCACGCCATGACCTACGGGCTCAAGTACCCCGACACGGTGAACCGGATCGTCGGCCTGAGCGGACTGTACGACATCAAGCGGATGACCTCGGGCTACTCCGACGAGAATGTCTACGCGGTCAATCCGATGGACTTCATGCGGCACGAGCACGAGCGCGACCGTCTCGCGGCATTCCGGCGGCAGGACATCGTGATGGCGATCGGCCGGGACGATCCGATGTGCGATAACAACAGCGAATTCTCCGGCTTGCTGTGGGAGAAGGGAATTGGTAACGCCCTGCGCATCTGGGATGGCCATGCCCACGACTGGCCATTCTGGGAGCAGATGGTGCGGATGTACCTGCAGGGGCACGACTAGGGTTGCTGACTGCTGATTGGCCGTCAGCCATCGGCCGTCAGCCTTCAATCAGCAATCGGCAATCAGCTATTCCTCACCCGGAGCTTGCATGTCGAAGCGCGTTGGCCTGCTCGTCGGGCGGGAGTGGTCCTTTCCCCCGGCCTTCATGGAGGAAGTGAATCGGCGCGGCCATGGGGTGACGGCCGAATTCGTCTCGATTGGTGCGGTCGCCATGGATCAGCCCTGTCCCTACGATGTCATCGTGGACCGGATCTCCCACGAGGTGCCATTCTATCGCGCGTATCTGAAGCAGTGCGTCCTCCAGGGTGTTGCCGTCGTGAACAATCCTTTCATGTGGACCGCCGACGACAAGTTCTTCGGCGCGGCGCTGATCACCAGACTCGGAGTCGCCAGCCCAAAGACAGTGGCGCTGCCCAACAAGGATTACATCAAGGGGATCGACCGGCAGGAGAGCCTCAAGAACCTGCAACTGGTCGATTGGGATGCGCTCGTCGGGTACATCGGGCTTCCCTGCATTCTCAAGGACGCCCATGGCGGTGGTTGGCGGGACGTGTACGTCTGCCACAGCCAGGAGGAGCTGATTCTGCAGTACGATCAGTCGGGACTGTTGACGATGATCGTGCAGGAATTCATCAACTACGAGCAATTCGTGCGCTGCATGTGCCTGGATCAGGAGGAGATTCTGGTCATGCACTACGACCCCAAGGGTCGCCGGTATCTGGTGGAGGATGACTATCTGGCGCCTGCGCTCAAGGAGCGGGTCGTGCAGGATTGCCGTACGATCGTCCGGGCCCTGGGGTACGACATGAACTCGGTCGAGTTCGCCATCCGGGGCGGGGTCCCCTACGCGATTGACTTCATGAACCCGGCCCCCGATATGGACATCAATTCGCTCACCCAGCCGTACTTCGACTGGGTCGTGCAGCACATGGCGGACATGGTCATCCGGCTTGCCAAGGGCGGCCGGAGACAGGTGGAACAGACCGGGTGGTCGGAATTGTTCAAGTCGAGTCGGAGGGGTTCGTGAAGGTACCGAGTACCGAGTACCGAGTACCGGGTACAGCGGTCGCGTACAGCGAACTTGGTACTCGGCGCCTGGCAGCCGGCACCCGTCATCTTGTACTCGGTACTCGGTACCCCGTACTCGGTACCGGCCCACGATGATCGCCGCGATCCAGCGGTACCACGACCTCCTTGCCAACAGCGATATCGCCGAGGCCAGTCACGCAATGCTGGAAGACCAGCTGCGTCGGCGGCATATGGTTTTCGGCGACCGGCCGCTTTGCACAGTGCTGCGGCCGCGGTTCTTCGCCACCGAGGGACTCCGTGACCTGAATCGTCGAATCCGTCCGCTGATGACGGCGTTCACCAAGGCGCACGAGACCGCGATAGTGGAACCTGCCTTTCGCGCACAGTTCCGGCTCGCAGAGTGGGAGGAGCCACTGGTCCTGGCTGACCCCGGATACCGCAGCCCGAGCCCGCACGGCCGACTCGACTGTTTTGTGCTGGACGCCGAGGGCACGCTGGCCCTCACGGAGTACAATGCGGAGACCCCCGCCGGGGCCGGATTCAACGATTTGTTAGCCGAGTCGTTTGCGGCGATCCCGGTGGTCCGGGCGTTCCGGCGGGAGTACGACTTGCGGCCGGTGCCGGCCCGTACGGGCGTGGCCACCGTCATCCTGGATGCCTGGCGGGAGTTCTCCGGTCAATGGCGGCGGCCGCGGATCGCGATCGTCGACTGGGAGGATGTCCCCACGCGAGTGGAATTCGACATCTTCAAGGACTACTTCCAGTCGCTGGGCCTCGAGACCGTGATTGTGGATCCGCGCGCAATGGAATACCGGGGAGGCAAGCTCTACGGCGGGGACGGGGCGATAGACCTCATCTACAAGCGGGTGCTGATCAACGAGCTGGTCGAGCGGGAGGGTGTGGACCATCCCATGGTTCGGGCGGTGCGAGAGCGCGCCGCCTGCATGGTCAACCCCTTCCGCTGCAAGCTGCTCCACAAGAAGGCCAGCCTGGCGGTGCTCTCCGACGAGCGAAATGTTCGGCGCTTTTCCGGCGAGGAGGCTGCCGCAATCGAGGCGGCAATTCCGTGGACCCGGGTGGTGGAGGAGCGCACGACTGCCTTTCACGGCGAGTCGGTCGATCTGCTGCCGTTCATCGAGCAGCACCCGGACCGGCTGGTCCTCAAGCCGAACGATGACTATGGCGGGGCCGGGGTCGTGCTCGGGTGGACGGTGAGCGCCGACGAATGGCGTGCGGCGCTTCGAAATGCGGTGACCAGTCCGCATATCGTCCAGGAGCGCGTCAAGCTCCCGTCGGAGCCCTTTCCGAGCTTTGTGGAGGGGGCCCTGCGCGTGACGGATCGGATGCTGGACACGGCGCCTTTCGTGCTCCCTGGCGGTGGCGTCGATGGCTGCCTGACTCGGCTCTCTACTGACCAGCTGCTCAATGTCACGGCGGGTGGAGGGAGTACGGTGCCCTGCTTCACGGTGGAGAAGCGGTAGTGGCCGTTAGCCATTAGCCGTTAGCCATTCGCCAAGGCAGTTGTATCGAGTGCGATGCGTAACCAGACTCCCGGACGGCTAACGGCTAACGGCTAACGGCTAACGGCTAACGGCTAACGGCTAACGGCTAACGGCTAACGGCTAACGGCTGGAACGGCGGACGGCCACACCCCCTCGGAGATCCATGAAAGATCCCAGCCTCACCATCGGCGTCGAAGAGGAATACCAGATTATCGACCCGGAAACTCGCGAGCTCCGATCATACATCACCGAGATTCTCAAGGAGGACTCGCTCATTCTTGGTGAGGTGAAGCCGGAATTGCACCAATCCATGGTGGAGGTCGGCACCAAGGTGTGTCATCACCCCACGGAGGTACGCGGTGAACTGGTTCGCCTCCGTCGCCTGGTGATGGACCTCGCGGCCAAAAACGGCCTTCGGGTGGCCGCGGCCGGCAGTCATCCCTTCTCCACCTGGATGGATCAGGAGATCACGCCCCTCGAGCGCTATATGGGGGTGAAGGAGGACCTGCAGGATCTTGCCCAGGCGCTGCTGATCTTCGGGACCCACGTGCACATCGGCATCGAGGACCGGGAGTTCCTCATCGACGCGATGAATGTCTCGCGGTACCTGATGCCGCATGTGCTCGCTCTCTCGACCAGCTCCCCGTTCTGGATGGGCCGGAATACCGGGCTCAAGAGTTACCGGAGCGTGGTCTTCCGCAGTTTCCCCCGTACCGGTGTGCCGCGGAGCCTCGGCTCTTGGGGGGAATTCGAGCAGGTGGTTAACACCCTCGTCGCGACCAACAGCATTCCCAATGCCTCCAAGATCTGGTGGGATGTGCGTCCCAGTTGGAGCTATCCGACCCTCGAGTTTCGCATCTGCGACGTCTGTACCCGGGTGGACGAGGCGGTGTGCATCGCGGCGATCTTCCAGGCGATCGTCTTCAAGCTGTGGAAGCTGCGTCGTGACAATCTCTCCTTCCGGCAGTATCCCGTCGCGTTCATCGAGGAGAACAAGTGGCGTGCCTGCCGCTATGGGCTGGATGGCAAGCTCATCGACTTCGGTAAGAGCCAGGAGCTTCCCGCGCGCGAACTCATCCGCGAGATGATCGAATGGTTCATCGGCGACGTGCTGGACGAACTTGGCACCCGCAAGGAGGTCGAGTATGCGTATCAGATCCTGTCGGGGGGAACCAGCGCCGACCGCCAGATCGCCACATTCAAGCAGACCGGTGACATGAAGCAGGTGGTTGATCAGCTGGTTCGAGAGACGGCGGAGGGGGTGGGGTGAGGTGGCTGTTGGCCGTCAGCCCTCAGGTGACAGGCGACAGGCGAGAGGTATCAGACGGCGCACGGAACTCGAGGGGGTAACCTGACCTGGAGGGTGCCCGATCAGGACCCAAGCGACTAAACTTGGCTTGAACCTTGCTCAACCTTCAGGGTGTTTGCTTGACCTGACGGCTAACGGCTAACGGCCCATGCCGAAGGCCGACCACCTCAACCACTCGAGAATGCGCCCCTCTCGCCCGACCATCGGCATCACCACCCAGACCCTTCAGGCCATCGAGGGGATCCCGGCAGTACTGCCGGATTCCTGGGTGATGAACCAGCGCTACATATTCGCGACTACGGCTGTCGGTGGTGTGCCCTGGATGATTCCGCTGCTCGACGAGGACGAGGAGACGCTTCGGACCATTTACGATCGGCTCGATGGAATCCTCATTCCCGGCGGGGTGGACATGGATCCCGCCACTTTCGGGGAGCCCCGCCATCCGATGCTTGGCGCGGTTGATCCGGCGCGGGATCGGGCCGAGCTGCAGTTGACCCGCTGGGCGGTCGAGGATCGGAAGCCGGTGCTCGGGCTCTGCCGCGGCATACAGGTGATCAACGTGGCGCTGGGCGGGACCCTCTATCAGGACATCGCGACGCAGGTCCCGGCGGCGATCAAGCACGACTACTACCCGACGGCGGGTTTCGAGCGCGATCACCTCGCCCACGAAGTATCCGTCGCGAGCGGCACCCGGCTCTCCACGGTGATGGAACGCCACCGGTTCCTGGTCAACAGTATGCACCACCAGGGCATCAAGACGCTGGCGCCGGAGCTGGTTCCATCCGCCAGGGCACCGGACGGTTTGATCGAGGCAGTGGAAGCTGGCTCGGATCATTTCATGGTCGGAGTGCAGTGGCACCCCGAGGTGTTCGAGATGACCGATCCCGGCACCCGCGACCTGTTTCAGGAGTTCATCGGCGCCTCCCAGAAATGGCGCCACGAGTCAGGCTAGACGGACTCCACCACGGCTTGCTCTCTCGAGTGTGATGGAGCGACGAACCCCATCCGCCGCGCCAGTTCCGCCATCTCGGGATCCGAACGCAGCCCCTCCTGCCAGAGCCTGAAGAAGAGCGTCTGCACTTCGAACGGCGCCACCTGCCCAAGCTGTTCCAGCATCATCAGCAATTCGACCACCTCCCGGCGCGCCTGGTCACCGTGGTCCTCCGCCAGCGCACGGACCCGTCGAGTGAGGGCCCTTCGGACGATGGGTTTCAGTTCCTCACCCTGCGAAAGCGCCAGTTGCTCATCGGCGGTGAGCAGCCTCTTGAGCGCCTGCCCTCTGAGCACGGCGCTGATTGCCGTGCGCTGACGTTCGGGGAGTTCGGCGAGCGAGAGCGCCACGGGTCCCTCGAGGAGGGGGAGCGGACGGCGACCCGCAGCTCGAGCTCGCCCCAGTCCAGTTCCACCCGTACCGAGTGCCGACGACCAGTCCGACGATTCGTCAGCGTCAGGGCATCATCGGGTCCCTCGATCTCCCAAGTGCCACTCGATGCCGCCTGCGGGGCGAGGGCCCGGGCCGCCGCCAGCCCCGCCGCAATGCGGACCGGTGGTGGCACGGAGGGCCGCGCGCGTCGGAGATAGATGTCCCGCCCCGTGCCGACCATGCGGGAATTGCTCTCCGCTGGTGCCAGCCGACGAATGAACCCTTCTTCCAGTCCGGCGGACTCGGGTCCCGTCAGCGCGATCACCCATGCGGCATAGCGGAGCACCTGCAGCGGCTCGATCCCCCCGATGTCGTCGAAGAACCAGGCACAGGAGGTGAGCGTGCGCAGGGCGCCACGCTCCATCTCCAGCAATTCCGTCGCCCGCACCAGGTCTTCGCCTACCGCGCCATCCTTTGCCGCGGTGGTGCCATACTGCCGCACCGTGTCCGCCCCGGCAGCAATCGCGGCGCCATAGCCCGTGAGCGCAGCCTCAGGGTCTCGAAGCAGCTCTTGGGCATCCCGGTCGTAAATCCGGTGGCACTCTGCAGTGAGCCAGCTGACCGCCTCGCGCAGTGGGGCCCGCCAGCGCTGATTGGTATGCTGCTCCGGTGTCATGCGGCAACCGCAGTCGCTTCGCCACCGCTCTACTCCATGGGAGCAACTCCACGAGCTTGGCGCCACCAACGCGATGTCGTCTTCCACGCCATGCCGCGCCAGAAAGGACGCGAAGTTCTCGACGGTGGCGCCCTGGGTCTCGCGTACGACTTCGATGGCCCGCGCCAGAGCCATTTCGGCGAACGGATGGTGGTGCCCGTAGGTCTCCCCGTCGGTTGCGATCGACACCAATGCGGGGGATGGGTCAGTCGCCGGTGAGGCAAGCAGTCGTTCGCCCCACCGGTGGGCATCGCGCACCAGCGGGCCAAACGCCACATCATGCGAGAGCTGCCCGTCGTAGACGAATGCCGCAATTGAACGGCCGGCTGCAGTCCGAATTCGCCCGGGGAGGCCGTGCCGCGGAACGGGGGTGACCTGGTGGGGCGCGAGAATCGTGAACTGAATGCCCGCCTCCGCCAAAACGTCGAGCGTCTCTTCGTCCACCGCGGTCTCGGGCAACCACATCCCCTCGGGGGCTCGGCCGAAGCGCCGGGCGAAATCAGCGATGCCCCAGGCTACCTCGGTGCGCTTCTCCCGCCGGGAAGAGAGCGGCAGAATCGAATGATGGTATGGCATCGCCACCGCGTTCCCGTGGCCAAGGCGCAGTGCACTCGCACGGTCGGCGGCGAGGATGTCGCCATAGGTGCCTGGAGCGGCGTGTTCCAGCCACTCGAGCAGCGTCGCGCCGAAGTTGAAGCTGATCCACTCGTAGCAGTTGACTATGCGGGCGATCCTGCCCCCCGCCCCCGGAATCCGGGCCGCGCCCACGGCTCGGTAGCACTCCTGCTCGATCCGTTCGTTCCAGTTATGAAACGGCGCGGCCGAGAGCTCCGCCTCCACTTCGTCCAGCCAAGGGTCCTCCCGCGGGGGCTGGTAGAAGTGACCGTGGATGACGATCGAGTGGTGGGCAGAGGGCATTGGGAGTCGATTGCTGATTGTCGATTGGGTCTGTCGCCATCGGTCTGCCGTCCGCGGTCGGCGGTCGGTCCAGGTACAATTGCCAGTCGCTGATCACTGACCAATTCAGGTGCACTTCACACTTCACACTTCACACTTCTCACTTCTCACTCCTCACTCCTCACTCCTTACGGCTCACGCCTCGCTTCTCAGCTCTTACACCGCGATCGTCCTCGACCCGGCGAGCGCCGCGCGGACCGCATCCAGGACGTTCGGAAACACGTGATCCCTCCCCCACAGCTCCTCTGCGCGGGTCTGGGCGGCCGCAAGCTCCGGTGCACCTGGGCGCAGCCCAGTGAGCAGAAACTCCGCATCTTCGCAGTGTTCAGTGAAGCGCTTCACGGCGTAGTCGGTGACCGCGCCAGTTGAAATGATGAATTGCCAGTCCGATCCCATCGCCAACAGCATCTCGCGTGCCGCTTGGGCCAGCACCAGGTGATGTGCGGGCGATAGGAGCGCTTCCGGTGCCAGATCCCAGAACCGGGTTTCGATGGCCCACAAGCGGGGCCAGGTCCATTCCGTTTCAGAATTGAGCCACATGCTGAAATCGCCATTCGCGCCCCACGATCCGGTCGCGAGATGGATGCCCCGACCCCCCGAGGCCGTGCCCAGGTGCTGGCGCGCGGTTGAGGGGGTCACGACGGGGTTCGCACGGATCGCCCGGAACACATCGGCCAGGAAGTCCACGCCCTCGTACCACCAATGGCCGAACAACTCCGTATCGAACGGCACCGCGATAACCGGAGCGGTGGATCGCTTGCCCGATCGCGTGCCTTGTTCGCCTGCGATCCGCCCCAGCAGGTCCACGAAGTGTCGAGCGTGCGCCCCCGCCTGCTCCGTTGCCCGAACGGGGTCGTAGGGCTCCTTCTGGCCCAGGTCCGACCCAGGTGCGCTCACCCGCCAGTACCTGAGCCCACCGGGCCAGCGAATCTTGTGGAACTCCAGATACCACTCGTCTCCGGGGTACCCTTCCTGACGGCTCCACACCTGGCGGGACGAGATCGGATCCCGGATGAAAGCGGATACCGGTGTGGCGCCGCGCGGCCCTGCTACACGGTACGTCTGATACGCCGAGTTGCGGTGCCGAGGATCGGCCGCATCGTCCGGTTTCCGGGAGGCCGTATCGCCGCGTTGTCGAGTCGCTGGGTCAGCCAGCCGCCACTCGCCCCAATCGGCGCCATAGAGGGGGAATGCTTGGCCGGCCGCCGCGAGATGGCTGTCGACGAAGAAGTACCGGAATCCCGCATCAGCGACGTGTTCTTCGATACCCCGTCGGATGCCGGTCCGCGGTGCCTGAGGCAGCGGGGCCCACGGGCCGCGGGGGCGATAGGCACACTCGGGCAGCCAGAGTCCCTCGGGGTCCCGGCCGAAGATCCGGCGATGTTCCGCCTTGCCGAGTCCGAGCTGCAGCCGGATGCTCTCGTCCCGCGCCAGGAGTGGCAGAAACCCATGTGTGGCCCCGGAGGAGATCAACTCGATGCGGCCCTGCTCTTCGAGGTGACGGAACGCCCGGGCGAGGTTTCCATCTACAGATCGAAAGAGCGAGCGCAACTCCTGAAGGTGCCGCCGCCAGTAACGCGCGAGCGGGATCAGATGTTGGTCCCCGGTTGTAGTGAGGGAGGCCTCTGATTCCTCGCAGGTCTTGAGGCGCTGCGCGAAATAGTCCTCCAGCTCGGTCACGAAGACGGGGCTTTCCAGCTGATTTGCCAAGACGGGCGTGATGCCGATGGTCAACGGGGCCGGCACGGCCTCGGCCTCGAGCCGCTGGAGGGCGGCAAGCAGGGGAAGGTAGGTGTCGATCGCCGCTTCAGAGATCCAATCGCTGCCGTGGGGCCAGCGGCCGTGATTGAGGACGTACGGAAGATGGCTGTGCAGCGCCAGGACGAAATCCATGGCGATTACCCGACCGGGGGTGCGGTGAGGATGCGGCGGTAGACCCCGAGGTACTTCTCCGCCGATCGGTCCCAACTGAAGTCCTTCTGCATGGCATTTCGCATCATCTGCTCCCAGGTCACCGTGTCGTGGTAGCGGTCCATGACATGCCGTGCGAGGCGCAACAGATCCTCGGAGCTGTATTCGTCGAAGAGGAATCCGGTGGTCCCGTCCTCGATTGTATCCGCCAGCCCCCCCACTCGCCGGCCAATGGGCACAGTCCCGTAGCGCTCGGCCCGAAGCTGCGCCAGTCCGCAGGGCTCGTACAATGAAGGCATCAGGTAGATGTCGGAGCCGGCCATCAGCCGATGTTCCAGTCGTTCCGAAAAACCCAAATGGGCACTGATCCGCTCGGGCCAGCGTGATTCGTACATCTTGAGCATCGCCTCGTACTTGGGCTCACCAGTGCCGAGAAAGATGAACTGGGCTTCAAGCATGAACAGGGTGTAATCGCCGACGATGAGCTCGAGGCCCTTCTGGTGGGTCAGCCGCGCGGTCATGGCGAACAGCGGAATCCGGCGACGCTGTGGTAATCCAAAACTCCGCTGCAGTGCGGCCTTGCAGCGCGCCTTTCCGGTCAGGTCGGCGATGGAGTAATTGGAGGTGATGTGGGGATCCGTTTCCGGGTCCCACTCCGTCATGTCGATTCCGTTCACGATGCCGGTGAAGCGTTCCCCCAGCCAGAGAAAGACGTCGTGCAGTCCGAAACCGCCGACCGGGGTCCGCAACTCGTGCGCGTGCGTAGGGCTGACGGTCGTGACCGCATCCGCGAACTTGAGCCCGCCCTTGAGCAGATTGAGCTTGTCGTGCCACTCCATGTACTGCCAGGTATACAGATCCCAAGGCAGTCCGATCTCGGGCATGCCGTCCGCCGGGTAATGCCCCTGGAACCCGGCGTTGTGCACGGTGAGCACGGTCCGGATTCCCCGCGCAAACGTCTGATCGTTGTGGTAGACGCGCAGGTAAACGGCCGCGAGAGCCGTGTGCCAGTCGTGGCAGTGGAGGACACAGGGAGAGCGGGTCACCCGCGGGAGTACTTCCAGCGCGGCGCGACAGAAGAATGCCCAGCGCTGCATGTTGTCAGCGTAGTCCTGTCCCCCTTCGCCGTACAAGCCCGCCCGATCGAAGTAGGGATGCTCTATGCAGTACACTTTCGGCCGCCCCGGCTCTGAAGGGATGCGGAAGAGTCGCGCCTCCTCGATCCGGGGTCCAACCTGCACCTCAAGTGGGCCAGCCACGCGCTCAAGCGCCGGGGCGCTGCTCCGCACGGAGCGGTGCAGGGGGATGATGGCAGCGACCGGGATCCCCTGCGCTGCCTGGACGGCCGCGAGTCCGGCCACCGCTTCCGCGAGCCCACCGGTTCGCGCGAGCCAGCCATACTCCGCCGCCAGGTGCACAACCCCGATGGCGCCACCCTCGGTCGTGCCGAGGCCGGCGTCCACCAACCCCTGCTCCCCCGCGTGGCGGCCCTCAGAGCGGTGGGGCACTGGGTGGCGCCTCTCCTTTCATTGCGGGGGCGTAATAGTTTGTGACGTAGTCCTGTACCATTCGTCGTGCGCTGAATCGCTCCCCGGCGGTCTTGATCGCGTTCTTCATGCGTTGCAGCCACTCGATAGGAAGGTCGCGTGCGTCGCGGCGGTAGTACATCGGAACGACTTGCTGCTCTAGCAGATCATAGAGGCGTGCGGCATCCACGGTGTCCGCGTCCTCGCCCGGCTGAGCCGGGGGAATCGCCCATCCGTTGAGACCCATATAGCCCTCGGCCCACCACCCGTCCAGCGTGGAGAGCTGGGGCACGCCATTAAGTCCCGCCTTCATCCCGCTGGTGCCGCAGGCCTCGAGCGGAACCCGGGGAACATTGAGCCAGAGATCCACCCCCTGCACCAGACGGTGGGCAAGATGCATCTCGTAGTCCTCGATGAACGCCACCCTGCCCTCGAGTCGGGGATCGCGCGTGAAGGCGTAGACCTTCTGCAACACTTCCTTACCCGGTTCGTCTTCCGGATGGGCCTTCCCGGCGAAGATGATCTGGACCGGCCGCCAGGGATTCACCAGGAGATTGTGCAGGCGTTCGAGGTCGCTGAACAGCATCGCGGCGCGCTTGTAGGTGGCGAAGCGACGTGCAAAGCCGATTACGAGAGCGTCGGGACTGATGAGCGTACCGGCGCCGACGACGTGGGCTGCTTCCTTCCAGTGATCGGCCCAGCGGCGGCGGGCGTCCTCACGGATATACGTGAGCAAACCCCGCTTCATCTCCAGGTGGAGCTGCCACAGTTCGACGTCATCCAGCGCGAGCACTCCGTCCCAGAACCCGGGCGTGTCGCACAGCTCGATCCACCCATCGCCGAAATGGAGATCCATGAGCCGGAGCATCCGGCTGGCCATCCACGTTGGGAGGTGCACGCCGTTGGTGATATGCCCGATAGGCACTTCCTGGGTTGGAAGCTGAGGCCATAGCGTTCGCCACAGCTCGCGGGACACCTCGCCGTGCTTTCTCGAGACCCCATTGACTCTCGCCGAGAGCCGGATCGCGGTGGTGGTCATGTGGAAGAGCGGGTGGGGGTCCTCCTTCAGCGCGCCGATCTGGAGGAATTCTTCCGCGGAAATACCGAGCTCTTCCCAGACTGGACCGGCGCAAGCGAGGACCTGGTCCGTGTCGAACCGGTCGTGGCCGGCCGGGACCGGGGTATGGGTCGTAAAGACGCTGCGCTTTCGGACGTCGGCCACCGCATCCGCGTAGGGCACGCCCTGGGTGGTGAGCTCTCGGAGGCGCTCCACAAGCATAAAGGCGGCGTGCCCCTCGTTGGCATGCCATGCCGATGGCTCGATTCCGGCCGCGCGAAGCACGCGCACACCACCAACGCCGAGGATCCACTCCTGGCGAAGGCGCATGGCTGGTCCGCCCGCGTACAACTTGCCGGAGAGGTCACGGTCGGCCGGGTCGTTCTCTTTGTGGTTGGTGTCGAGGAGGTACACCGGCACGCGGCCGACCTGCATTCGCCAGGCACCGACGTGAACCGGGCGGTCGAAGGTTCGCACAGTGGTGAGCCAACGCTCTCCGGTGGGGCCGATCATCCGCTCCAAGGGCGTGGTCTCGATGTCGAAGAGGACGTCGCTGTCCTCCTGCCAACCGTCGATCCGGAGCCGCTGGTCGAAATATCCCTTGATGTAAAACAGCCCCACCCCGACCAGGGGGACCCCAAGGTCAGAGGACGCCTTGAGGTGATCGCCTGCGAGGATGCCGAGGCCGCCGGAGTAGATCGGGACCGAGTTGTGGAGTCCGAACTCGGCGCAGAAGTAGGCGACTGGGCGATTCAGGTCGGGATGCCGATCGCGGAACCAGGTGTTGGGGCTGGTCAGCGCTCGGCTCGCCGCGTCCATCACCCGGTCGTACAGTGAAAGAAATCCGGGATCGGTGGCACAGGCGGCGAGCCGGGCTGGATCCACGCGTCTCAGCAACTCGAGCGGGTTGTGCTTCGTGAGATGCCAGAGGGGCTCGTCGATGCGGCGGAAGACCGATCGCGCGTCGGTGGTCCAGCTCCACCAGAGGTTGGTGGCGAGGCTGGCCAGCCCCTCGATCCTGGGCGGAAGGTAGGGGATCCGGACTCTCGGTTGGCTCATCGCTCTCTTGGGTCGGTCAGGGCACGGACGGGCAGGGGAAAGTACCTAGGATCGGGAGGGCAGGGAAGCGAATACGACAATAGGCGACAGGCGACAAAAGACGATAGGCAAGAGGCGACGGGCGACAGGAACGATCCTGACCGACCTTGTTCATGTCGCCTGTAGCCTATCGCCTCTCGCCTGCAGTTGCTCACCGATGCAACGGCTTGAACTTCACCCGGTGCGGCTGGCTCGCGTCGCCACCTTTGCGCTTCTTGTAGTCGGCGGCGTACTCCTGGTAGTTGCCTTCGTACCAGACGACCTCGCTGTTACCCTCGAAGGCGAGGATGTGGGTGGCGATGCGATCCAGGAACCAGCGATCGTGGCTGATCACCACCGCGCAGCCGGGGAACGATAGCAGCGCGTCCTCGAGTGCCCGCAGCACGTCCACGTCGAGGTCGTTAGTTGGCTCGTCGAGGAGAAGCAGGTTGCCTCCGGTCTTGAGAAGCTTGGCCATGTGCAGGCGGTTTCGCTCGCCACCCGAGAGGTCCTTCACCCGTTTCTGCTGGTCGGAGCCGCGGAAGTTGAAGCCGGCGCAATAGGCCCGGGCGTTCACCTTACGCGTGCCGAACAGCAACTCGTCCTGCCCGCCGGAGACTTCCTCGTAGACCGTCTTGCTGCCGTTCAGCGTGTCGCGGCTCTGGTCCACGTAGGAGAGCTTGACGGTCTTCCCGACCACCAACTCGCCCGCATCGGGCTTCTCCTGCCCCGCGATCATACGGAAGAGTGTCGTCTTCCCCGCGCCGTTCGCGCCGATGACGCCGACGATTCCGCCCCTGGGGAGCGCGAAATTGAGGTTCTCGAAGAGCAGCCGGTCTCCGTACCCCTTGGTCACACCCTTCGCGACTACTACTTCATCGCCGAGCCGCTCCGGTACGGGGATCAGGATCTCGACTGACCCCTCACTCTGCCGTTCTGCTTCCTCGCGCAACTCGTCGAAGCGCTGGATGCGGGCTTTGCTCTTGGCGTGCCGGGCCTTGGGTGCCATACGAATCCACTCGAGTTCCCGCAGCAGGGTCTTCTGCCGGGCCGACGCCTGCTTCTCTTCAACTGCGAGCCGCTTCTGCTTCTGTTCGAGCCAGCCCGAGTAGTTCCCTTCCCAGGGAATGCCCGCGCCGCGGTCCAGTTCCAGAATCCACTTGGCGACGTTATCGAGGAAATACCGGTCGTGGGTGATTGCCACAACGGTGCCGGGAAAGCTTTCGAGGTATTTCTCGAGCCACGCGACACTTTCGGCGTCCAGGTGGTTGGTGGGTTCGTCCAGCAGCAGCATGTCGGGCTGCTCCAGCAGGAGTCGGCACAGCGCCACCCGGCGCCGCTCGCCGCCGGAGAGCGTGGTGACGTCGGCGTCACCCGGCGGGAGGCGGAGCGCGTCCATCGCGACATCCAGCTTGTGGTCCAGTTCCCAAGCGCCGAGATGATCGATTTGGTCCTGCAGTCGTCCCTGCTTCTCGAGCAGCCGGTTCATCTCGTCATCGCTCATGGGAGCGGTGAACTTGGCGGAGATCTCGTTGAAGTCGTCGAGGAGCTTGCGGGTGTCCCGCACCCCTTCCTCGACGTTCCCCCGGACATCCTTTGCCGGGTCGAGCTGCGGTTCCTGGGGCAGGAAGCCGATCTTGGTGCCCGCGAGTGGCTTTGCTTCCCCGATGAAATCCTTGTCGACCCCCGCCATGATGCGGAGCAGGGTGGACTTCCCTGCGCCATTCGATCCCAGCACGCCGATCTTCGCGCCCGGGTAGAACGAGAGATAGATGCCCTTGAGAATCTCGCGGGAGGGGGGCACGACCTTTCGCAGGTCGCGCATCGTGAAGATGTATTCGCCGGCCATAGGGCGGGGATTATAGACGACTCGACCGTTCGGCGGCAGTTGGCTTCGAGGGCCGGGTACTGAGTACTGAGTACCGAGTACCGAGTACCGAGTACCGAGTACCGAGTACCGAGTACCGAGTACCGAGTACCGAGTACCGAGTACCGAGTACCGAGTACCGAGTACCAAGTGCTGAGTATCGAGTGCCGAAGATCAAGTCCTCGATTTCTGGTTGCGTAGCGAATTGGACTTGTCAACGTCCGTCCCGTTCCCCGTTCCCCGTTCCCCGTTCCCCCGTTCCCCGTTCCCGCCGTATTAACGCGAAGGGCGCCCCGACGGGAGCGCCCTTGGTACCACGTGGGACTATGAAGCGACTACTTCACGTGCTTGTTCACCAGCTTGGTCATTTCGAACATCGAGACCTGCTTCTTGCCGTTGAACACCGCCAAGAGCGCGCTATCGGCGTTGATCATGCGACGATTCTTCTTGTCCTGCAGGCCGTGCTTCTTGATGTACACCCACAGCTTCTTGGTGAGCTCGGTCCGCGGCAACGGCTTGGAGCCGACGACTTCAGCGAGCTTCGCGTCCGGGGCGACCGCCTTCATGAATGCCGCATTGGGCTTCCGTTTCGTCTTGGCCTTCTTGGCCTTCTTCGCCTTCTTCTTGGTGGCCATCAGTTGCCTCCGTTTGTGGGATCGAGACTCGCCGCCGCGGGACAGTGCGGGCCGCGCGTGTCCAAAGTAAGGGATTGCCTCCCCTATGCAAGAGGGAAAACCACTGTTTTCCCTCTGGGAATGGGGGGATCGAGGGGGTATTTTCCCTCTGAAATCACCACTTGGGATGATGCTCATGCGTACGGTCTTTGCTCTGGCACCCCTCTCGGCAATCGCTGGGATCATGGTCGCATTCGACTCCACGCCACGGCCCCCCGCGTCCTGTACCAGGACTTCCGGCCTCAATCTGCCAGAGGGTTTCTGCGCCGTGGTGGTCGCCGAGAATCTGGGGAGGGCGCGCCAGTTGACCGTGCTCCCCAACGGTGACGTCCTGGTCGCCCTGACCGGCGGCGGGGGCGTCGTGGCGCTCCGAGACACGGACGCCGACGGGCGCGCTGATGTCCGGAAGGCGTTCGGCGATGAAGGCGGGACTGGAATCGGATATCACGATGGGGCAGTGTGGTTTGCCCCGACCAGCGGGGTGCTCCGTTGGCGCTGGACGCTGGGTGACCTGGCCCCGCGTGGCGCCCCGGAAGTGATCGTCGAGGGACTGCCCAACAGCGGTCACTCCGCCAAGACGTTCGCCTTTCTCGGCGGCGACTCACTGATCGTCAACATCGGCTCGGAGACCAACAGCTGCCAGCTCGACAATCGCAGCAACCGCTCCCCTGGTCGCGACCCCTGCGAGGAGCTCGCGGGGCGGGCCGGCCTGTGGCGCTTCAGCACCGGTCGGCAGCACCAGCGCGAACAGGATGGCGAGCGCTTCGCGACCGGCCTGCGCAATGCCGAAGCCCTGGCGGTGCACCCCAAGACCGGAAAGCTGTTCGCTGTGCCCCATGGCCGCGACCAGCTGGCCCAGAACTGGGGCTACAGCGAAGCCCTGGGCGCCGAGCTGCCGGCAGAGGAGTTGGTGCAGGTGGAGCCGGGCGACGACTTCGGTTGGCCCTATTGCTACTTCGATCAGCAACAGGGCAAGAAGGTTCTGTCCCCGGAGTACGGCGGTGACGGGTCTACCATTGGCCGCTGCGCGTCGAAGAAGGCCCCGTTGATCGGGTTCCCCGGGCACTGGGCGCCGATGGCAATCGCCTTCTACGACGGCAAGCAGTTTCCGGCGAAGTACAGCGGCGGCGCCTTCATCGCATTCCACGGCTCGTGGAATCGCGCACCGCTCCCGCAGCAGGGATTCCGGGTGGCCTTCGTTCCGTTCGCACCGAACGGCCGACCATCTGGTGGCTACGAGACCTTTGCCACTTCGCAGAAAGCCGAGACCGGGCTCCGGGCGTCCGGTGTCGCGGTGGGCCCGGATGGATCGCTGTACATCGCGGATGAGGCGAGTGGGACCGTCTGGCGGGTGATGGCTCAGAGCGCCGGCAAGTGATCAGGGTCACCGGCTTAACGTCAGGGCGAATCGCGCGTCCACCGGGGCAACCACAACCGAGGATGCTTCGATGCGTTTGCTCCACCTGATGGGCGCGGGGCTGCTGCTCTCCCTCGTCGCGACTCCCGGGTATGCACAGCAGGGTCACGAGCGGGACCCCGAGATCCGTCGGGACCGACGGGAGCTGCGTCGCGAGACCGGACGCGACCGGCGCGAACTGCGGGGAGATCGTGCCGAGAGCAGAATGGACCGTCGTCAGCTGCACCGCGAACGCCGCGCAGGGGACCGGGCAGGCATTCGGCGGGAGCGGCGGGAACTGCGGCAGGACGCGCATGAACGTCATCGGGACCGGCATGAGCTGCGCCAGGACGGGCGGGAACGGCACCGGGACCGTCGCGAAATCCACCGAGATCGGCTCGACGGCCGCATCTGAGCCTGGAGGTATTCGCAATCAACGACCCTCCGGGTATTGCACCGGAGGGTCGTTGCTTGTCATGCGTGGCTATCGGCTATCGGCTATCGGCTATCGGTTGTCGCCTGTCGCCTGTCGCCTGTTGCCTGGAGTCACCGCCCCATCGCCTTCGCCACCGCCTTGATGTCCGCAGCAATCTCCACTGGCCGGTTGGCGTACCTGGGCGCGGGCTCGGTTTCCTGATGGTAACGTAGGAGTGCCCCGGGGTCCTTGAGCACGTGACCAGTCAACACCGCAACCACCCGGTCTTCATGCCGGATGACTCCGCGTTCCCGCAGCTGCCGCGCCCCCGCGACGCTCGCGGCGCTCGCGGGCTCGCACCCGACTCCCGCCCCGTCGATTACGGCTTTCGCTTCCAGGATCTCCTCGTCGCTCACGGCGGTCACTACGCCATCGGTTTCGCGAATGGTCTTCACCGCCCGATCCCACGACGCAGGGTCGCCGATCTTGATGGCCGTCGCCACGGTCTCGGCCTTCACCGTCGGATGGACCCTGAAGGCCTCCGCGAAGCCTGCGGCGAATGGCGCTGCACCGGCGGCCTGCACCGCGGCGATTCGTGGCACACGGTCAATGAGCCCCGCGGCCTTCGCCTCGCGGAGCGCTTTGCCGAAGGCCGCCGTGTTGCCGAGGTTTCCCGCCGGGAGCACGATCCAGTCCGGCGGCTGCCATCCCAACTGATCGCAGCAGCTCCAGCACGATGGTCTTCTGCCCCTCGAGCCGGAATGGATTGATGGAGTTGAGCAGGTAGACCCCGAGTTCCGTCGAGGCTTGCTGCACCAGCCGAAGGCAGGCGTCGAAATCGCCCCGTACGAGCAGCGTCCGGGCGCCGTAGGCCAGGGATTGGGATAGTTTCCCGAGCGCGACCTGGCCAACCGGGACAAACACCAGCACCGGCAGACCGGCTTGGGCGCCGTACGCCGCGAGGGAGGCGGAGGTGTTGCCCGTCGAGGCGCAGGCAACGGCGGTGGCGCCGATGCGCTTGGCTTGAGTCACCCCGACGGTCATGCCCCGGTCCTTGAAGGAGCCGGTGGGGTTGTGCCCCTCATGCTTGAGCCAGAGATGCATCAGCCCGGCCCACTCCGCGATGGCGACTCGGCGCAGGAGCGGAGTGCCGCCCTCGGGATGCGTTACGGGGTTGGCCCCCGCGCTGGGCAGCACCAGCTCGCGGTAGCGCCAGACGCCCGACAGGTTCACGTCCTCCAGCCCGCATCGCCGCTCCTCGAATAGCCGGCGGAGTGATGCGCCGTCTTCTCCCGGCGGATCGTGCCGGAGTTCGAGCAACCCGCCGCACTCGCAGCGGGTGCGTGCGTCCAGTTCGCTCAATTGAGCATCGCAGCGGGCACAGACTTGGATCGTCGCCATCAGGCGCCCGGCTCGATTCTGGCGCCCGTCATGCTGATCTCGGTCACCCGGACCGCGCATTGGACCCCTTCCGCCTCATACGCCGCCTTCATTGCCGCGCCGATCGTCGAGCCCGCGGCCTCGTCGCCGGCGAACGCGAACGCGCTCGGCCCGCTGCCCGAGATCGAGCAGCCCAGCGCGCCCGCATCCAAGGCGGCGCGCTTGGCTGCACTGAACCCGGGAAGGAGCGGAGCCCGGGCCGGTTCGGCGATGCGATCGTCGAGTGCCCGGCGGAGCAGGGCATGGTCGTTCGTCGCGAAGGCCAGCACCATCGCGGCCACCTGGGCGGCCTGGAACACGGCAAGATCGCGGGGCACGTCGCGGGGGAGCACAGCTCGTCCCTCGACCGTGCGGAGGCGCTGGCTTGGATGGGCGATAACCACGCGCAGGCCCGCAGGAACGGGCAGACGGAGGTAGTCGTACTCCCGGGCATCGCGAATGAGCACGATGCCACCGATGAGCGAAGGAAGGATGTTGTCGAGGTGCCACCCCGCGACACACGCCTCCGCGGCGAGCGCCGCCTCCAGCAGTTGTCGTTCACTCAGGCCCAGGCTGAACAACGCGCTGGTGGCGACGGCACCCGCCACGGCCGAGGCCGCGCTGCCACCCTGTCCACCCGAGAGAGGCAGGCCCTTGGTGATGCGAAGGGTGAGACCGACCCCCGCTTTGCCGGCCAGCCGAAGCGCCGCCTGGGCGGCGAGTGCCGCCGTGTTGGCGCCTGCCTCGAGCGGCAGATCGGGATGCCCGGCGTCGAGCACGACGACACCGGGTTCTTCGACGCGCGTTGCCTCGACCACGTCTCCCGGCCCTGCCAGAGCCATCCCCATGATGTCGAGGCCCGGCCCCACATTACCCACCGATCCTGGCGCGTACGCGCGCACCCGATCGGCCGCGTCGCCGCGTCGCCGCGCCGCCGAGGCCCGAGTCATCGCCGCGCCAGCGCAAGCACATCGTTCAACACGCCCGCCGCCGTGACCAACGGGCCGGCCCCGGGTCCCCGAATGACGAGAGGGTGCTCCCGATAACGCGCGGTGGTGAACACGATCTGATTGTCGGTTCCCTTGAGCGCCGCAAAGGGGCTGTCTGCGCTCACCGATTGCAGCCCCACCCGAAGCCGCCGTGGAGTGACCGTGGCGACGTAGCGGAGCACCTGACCCTTCTGCTGCGCGACGCGCACCTTTTGCGCGAAGTGATCGTCCCAGCTGCTGAGTCGCGAGAGAAACTGCTTGAGCGGCAACGCGCGCGCGCCCTCCGGGACTAGCGATTCCGTGACTACCGAGGCGGGCTCGCCCTTGAACCCCATGAGGCGACCAAGAATCAGCGCCTTCCGCGCCACGTCGGTGCCGGATAGATCGTCGCGCGGGTCTGGCTCGGTATATCCCGCGTCCATCGCCGCGCCGAGTGCCTGCGAGAACTTCCGCCACCGCTCGAGTTCGGACAGCAGGAACCCCAGTGTACCCGAGAGGCAGCCCTCGATGGAGACGACTTGGTCCCCCGTCTCGACGAGCTTGGCGAAGGTATCCATCACCGGCAGGCCGGCGCCCACGGTCGCCTCGTAGCGGAGCCTGCGGCCGTTGCTGCCGGCGAGCTGCAGCAGTTCCTCCGCTTCCTTGCCCTTCCCGGCAAGCGGCCGCTTGTTGGCTAGCACGACGTCCATGCCGTGGGTGAGCGCATCGCGTACCACCGGCGTCGTCTCGTCGGCTGTCACGTCCACGAGCACCGGATGCGACAGCGCGTGCTTGGACGCGGCCGTTACGGCGAACTCAGCGTTCCAGGGCATGCCACCATCCAGGTGTCGCAGCGAATGGCCCTTGGCCTTCTCCCGCGCGACCGTCGTCAGGCGGTGGGCCGAGAGACCCGCAGGATCGAATACCACACCGCTCCGGTCCGCCACGCCGACAATCCGCACTTTCGGGCCGTCAGCCGGCAGCTCGGTCACCAGTTCGGCAAAGCTCCGCCCGATGCGCCCGAACCCCAGCAGGAAGACATCCAGGCGGTCGCGGGGCGTCACGGTACCTCCGCCGACCTTGCCTAACTGGAAAGCGCCGTGAATGATCCGCTGTGCCTCCTGCGCGTGTGCGTCATCCACGACCGCCGAGATGTTGAGTTCGCTCGAGCCCTGGGCGATGGCGATCACGTTGATGCCATGCTCTGCCAGCGCCGAGAACACCCGTCGTGCCACGCCCGGTGTGCCAGCCATGCCGAGGCCCACGACCGCAATGGTCGCGACACCAAGGCGCACCGAGACCCCGTCGATCTCATGATGGGTGATCTCATCGCGGAACGCCTCGGCCAGGCAGACACGTGCGCGCTCGGCGCTGGCCGCCGGAACGCAGAAACAGATCGAATGCTCGGAACTCGCCTGGGTAATCAGGGAGACCGAGATACGCTCGCGATGCAGCGCTGCGAAGGTCCGAGCCGCGACTCCCGGCACTCCCAACATCCCATTCCCTTCAACCGTGACCAGCGCCTGTCCCGGCGCGCTGGAGAGCGCTTTTACCGGGACGTCCAAGGCGGTCTCCCGCTCGGACACCTCGGTTCCCTCCGCCGTGGGCTGGGCGAACGGCCGCACGAAGAGTGGCACCTTCCGGCCGATGATCGGGATCAGCGCCCGCGGATGGAGGACGCGCGCGCCGTAGTAGGCCAACTCCGCCGCTTCCCGCACATTGAGCTGCGGCAACACCCGGGCATCCGGCACGATCCGTGGGTCGGAGGTGAGCAGCCCTGGCACGTCCTTCCACAGGTTCACCCGGCTCGCCGCCATCGCGCGGCCAACCAGCGACGCCGTGAGGTCCGAGCCCCCACGGCCCATGGTGGTCACCTCCCCGTCCGGCGCGGAGCCGATGAATCCGGTGACCACCGGCGTCACCCCCTGCTTGAGCAGCGGCTTGAGGACCTGCTTCATCGCGGCATCGGTGCGTTCCAGGTCGGGCGATGCGTTGCCGAAATGCGCGTCCGTGCGCACAACATCTGCCGCATCCACGTAGCGCGTGCGGCTCCCCGCCGCCTGCAGCGCCGCCGTGAAAAGCCGCGCCGAGAGGCGTTCGCCGCGCGCCACCAGGAAATCACTGGTGCGGGGCGTCAGCTCGCGCAGGATGGACAGTCCCTTGGCCAGGGTCTCCAACTCGTCCACCTGCGCATCAATGAACGACGCGAGCTCGGTGCGCGCCTTGCCCGTGGGCAACAACGCCTTGAGGGTGGCCTGGTGCCGCTCGCGGAGCGTCGCCGCGGTCTTCGAGGCAGCCGCAACGTCACCTGCTCTTGCCTGTTGCGCCGTCTCGAACAGCAGGTCGGTGACTCCCGCCATCGCGGAGACCACGACAATGCGGGGGCCCGGACGACTCTGGATGATCCCGATGGCGTGGCGCACCGCCTGGGGGTCCGCCAGCGAGGCGCCGCCGAACTTGTGGACTTCCAACTGTGGTGTGGGACGGGAGGCCATAGGGCCGGAATTCTACACGGCCCACTGGGCTCTGGGCAGGAGGGCAGTGGAACCGCGCAACCGCGCCTATCTTTCCTGCCAGACACTCCTTGTGCCGCGGTTGTCCTCGAAACACGGCCGTCATGGATCAGGAAGCCAAGTCGCTCACGTGGGAGCTGGGGGCCGTGGCGGCCTTGGTGCTGCTCCTGCACTGGTTAGGCAGCTTCGGCGATGGCTTTCTTGTCGGCGCCTTCGAGGATGACGGTGTCTACACCGTCCTCGGCAAGGCCCTCGCCGAAGGACGGGGGTACCACTCCCTGCACCTGGTCGGATTGCCGGTCCAGGTGAAGTACCCGCCGGGATTCCCCATGGTCCTCTCCCTGTTCTGGCATTGGAGCGGATCGGTAGAGGGGGTCAAACACATCGTGCGTTGGGTTCATCCGGTGGTGATGACCCTGGCGGCGGTGCTGTTCTGGGCGCTTGGGCGGGGTCGCTGGAGGCTCGATTGGGGTCCCACTGCGCTACTCGTCATCGTACCGCTGGTCCTCGATGCGACCATCCAATACACGGCAATCCCACTCGCAGAACCGTGGTTCCTCCTGGGCTGGGCAGGCGTACTGCTGGCGTGGGACGCGGCGGAAAGTGCCGTCGGAATACGCCGCCTCCGCTGGCTTGCGCTAGCTGGACTGCTGGTGGCGGTGACGGTACTGATCCGCTCGCAGGCGATCGTCCTGGTGGCGGCTGTCGCGGTGGGACTGTTCTGGCGCCCGCACACCGCGCGTGAGCGAGTCGCCGCGCTCGCTGCCGCGGTGCTACCGATGGCCGCGTGGCAGCTGTACCACCATGCCCTGGTTGCTCGCGGACCCCTGGCCGATCTGCCCGACGAAGGTGGTTATGCCAGCTGGTTCAGCGGCGGGGTCGCAGGGATGCCGGGCTTGGTGGCGTCGAGCACCATCGCGAACGCAACCTTCTATGTCAGGCAGCTCGGGGACTACTTGAGCCCCGTTCGTCCGCTGGGGTCGGCCATCATGGCCCTGGCGCTTGTCACTGCCACTGTCGGTGGCGTAATCGCCTTGCCCAAGAGGCCGGTCCTGGCGCTGGGAGCGCTGGGGAGCCTGATGCTCGTCCTGCTCTGGCCGTTCGCCCAGGATCGGCTGCTGCTGTCGACTCTGCCGGTGTGCGGGCTCCTCGCCGCGCTGGCGCTTCAACCGGCAATAGCCCGGATCCCACCGCGGACCCGGCGATGGGTGAACCTAGTCGCGGGTCTCGCGATTGTGCCGGTGCTGCTCAGGCAGGCAGCTATCCGGAGGGACAGTCTGGCCGCCGTGGTGGAAGACCGCGCGCCAATGCTGCTGAGTCCCGCCTACCTCCTGCTCGTCAACTCCCGCTTCATCGCCACTGCCTCGCACTGGATCCTAACGAACACCGCACCCACGGCGCGGATCATGATTGACCACCAGTCCGGGGTCTACTTGTACACCGATCGCCGCACAATCCCGGCGAGCCCGAGCGAAAGTCGGTTTGTCCCTTCGGTGTTCGGGGTACCCGGACAGTACCTCGCCCGACACATTCTGCAGGATTCGCTCACGTATGTGATCATCGGAATCGAGAAACCGGGCATCATGCGGGACATCGAGACCCTGAAGCGGCGCTGCCCCGGCGTTTTGACGTGGGGCGGGGTATCGCCGAGCGATCCACCGCTCATCCTCCGGGTCACGTCGGACCTCGCGTGTCTTACGCCGATCGCTGTGCACTAATGCCGTCGCCCGCATGAGCGATCCCACCCCGACTCGGCGATTCCTGTGGCCGGTCCTCGCACCGCGTGCGGAGGCGCTTGCGGTTGCTCTCCTTGTGGTCGCGACTTACCTCCTCACCAGCGTCGCCGACGTGTACCGCGTCGGGGTCCTGAGCGACGACGGAGTGTACGCCGTGCTGGGCAAGGCACTCGCCGAGGGTCTGGGCTATCACTCGATTCACCTGGTTGGCTCACCGGTTCAGGTGAAGTATCCGCCCGGCTTTCCGTTCATTCTGTCGCTGCTGTGGCGGATCGGCGGCTCGGTCGAGGCCGTCCAGCAGATCATCTACTGGCTCCACCCACTCGTGATCGGGGTGACCGCTGGCATGCTCTGGTGGCTGGGGCGCGCCCGCCTCGCAGCGCCGCCGTCGCTGCTGGCGTTCCTGGTCGTTCTGCCGCTGCTGCTCGAAGCCTCTATCGAGTACTACACTCTCGTGCTCTCGGAGCCCTGGTTTATGCTGGGGTGGGTAGGCGTGCTCGTCCTGTGGGTGTGCGCCGCGGAACGTCCGCCCGGGCGTGCACGGCTGCTGCTCCTGACCGCCGCAGGTGGACTCGTCGCGGTGACGATACTGGTGCGCACTCAGGCGATCGTTCTGATACCAGCGATCGCCGTCGCGCTCCTGGTGCGGCGGTATAGCCTGACCGAACGACTCGCTGTCATCCTGACGGCCCTCCTGCCACTCGGCGCGTGGCACCTCTACCACTCAGCCTTGATTGCTCGTGGGCCGGTGTCTCGACTACCGGATGAAGGACCCTACATCGCATGGGTACAGGGCGTGGGTGCAAGCGTCGGTGCGCTACTCGCGGGTGTCGGGTCGAACGTGGTGTTGTACCTCAACCAGCTCGGAGCCTACCTCAGCGGCATCAGCGCGCTCGGGAGGGTGGAGGCGGCGCTGATCCTGGGCGGTGGGTTGGTGGGCGCTGGGCTCGCCGCGCGGCGTCAACCGGTGCTGGCGCTGTCAGCGCTGGGTGGATTCGCGCTGGTTCTCCTCTGGCCATTTGCCCAGGATCGGTTGCTGCTTCCGCTGCTCCCATTCCTCGGCCTAGCAACCTGTGCGGCACTATCCCCGGTTTATCAGCGGGCGCCGCCGCCCGCCGGCAGGGGCATCTCGCTTCTTGCCGTCGCGCTCATCGGAATGGCGGCGTTCCGTCAGCCCGAAGTCCGCAAGGAGGGCGTGGCGGCCACCGTGGAAAAGCGCGATCCAGCGTTCTTCACGCCCGGCTGGCCGTTGCTTCTCAACGCCCGCTACATTGCCGCCGCGTCCCACTGGGTCCGGGCCAATACCAGTCCCACGGCCCGCGTCATGATCGACAAGCATGCGGGGATTTATCTCTATTCCGGTAGAGTGACTGTGCCCGCAAATGTGTCAGAGAGTCCCCTGGTCCTCTCTGTCTTCTCGACGCCGGGTCGGTACCTCGCCACCCGGATACTTGAGGATTCCGTCGACTATGTGATCATCGGTTTGCGAAACCCCGGCATCACCGGAGACCTCGCGGCCGTGAATCTCCGGTGTCCCGGTGTGCTTACTTGGGGAGGCACCAGCCCGAAGGACTCCAAGTTCATCTTCAAGGTGCGTCGGGACGAGGATTGCTTGCGAGGGCTGACAGGCCCATAGGTTCCGCCTTACGCGCTTCCGCCCTTCCGTCTTTCTGCCCTTCCGCCCTACCTTTGCAGTCATGCTCACGATTCTCAAGCTCCTTCAGTCACTGTTCCAGACCCTGCACTCCGAAGGCACGCCGGGACAGGTCGCGGCCGGAATCATGCTCGGCGCGGGAATCGGGCTCACTCCACTCTTGAGCGCTCATAACCTGGTACTGTTCGCCGCCATCGTGCTGCTAAACGTGTCTTTCGGTGGCGGCATGCTCGGGATGGCCCTGTTCACGCCGCTTGGCTTCCTGCTTGATCCGGTCTTCGACCGGATCGGATTGGCGCTGCTCGGCGCGCCGAGCCTTGAGGGGCTGTGGACCGGCTGGTACAATCTTCCGCTCGTCCCTTACACCAATTTCAACAACAGCATCACCCTCGGCAGCTTCGTGTTCTGGCTCGTGACCGCGGTGCCGATCTATTTCCTCGGCCGCATGGCGATCGCGCACTACCGCGCTACCTACGGGGCCCGGGTGCTGAACTCCAGGTTCATGAAGGGGCTCAAGGCCTCCAAGGTCTACAACGTTTATTCCTGGTTCCGTCCGCAATGAACCCCCCCCGGTTCAAGATCTTCCGCTGGCGGGCTGTGGGTCCGCTGCTCCTTTTCGCCGTGCTGCTTGCGGTGCTGTGGTTGATCTTCGCCGACACGATTGCTCGGAAAGAGGCAGAATCAAATCTCTCCACGATACTGGGCACGGAAGTGGACATCGCGAGCCTCCGCATCCGTGAAGCGGATGCCGCCGTGGATATCGGAGGCGTGCAGATCGCGGACCCGCGCAATCCGGCTCGGAATCTGTTCGAGGCCGGTGCGATCACCCTTGATCTGGATCCGATTCCGCTCACGGAAAAGAAGCTTGCGATCGATCACCTCCGGCTTTCCGGTCTCCGCTTCCTGACCCAGCGGAAGACGCCAGCGCGGCCGGCGGACCCCAATAGCCCGGCGGGCCGTCTGCTCCGCGAGACGGAGCAATGGGCCAAGGACAAGTTCCAGTTCCCCAAGCTCGCGCTCGGTCGGATCGACAGCGCCAAGAATTTGGTGCTCAGCCCGGGGCAGCTCGGCAGCGTGAAAGCCGCCGCCGCCCTGGTCGGCGTCGTCGACTCGACCAAGACCGCGTTCGATCAGTCGCTGTCCCAGCTGCAGCTCAAGAACCTGATTGATTCTTCCACCGCCCTCGCCAGCCGTCTCGCCAAGAGCGATCCGAAGCAGCTGGGCGTCGCCGGCGTCCGCGACGCGGCGGCCTCGGCGCAGAAGACCATCGACCGGCTTAAGCAGGCTAGATCCCAGCTCGTGGGTCTGGAACAAACCGCGCAGGCGTCGTTCGGCGTCCTGAAGCAAGGTCTCGCCAACGTGGACGCCGCCCGACAGCGTGACTATGCCTTTGCCAGGGGGCTGCTCGACTTGCCGAGTTTCGAGGGGCCTGACATCGGGGGCTCCCTGTTCGGACAGCAGAGCGTCGACTACTTCCAGCAGGCTCTGTACTACGCCAAGGTCGTCCAGCGCTATGTGCCCCCGGGACTGCAGCCGTGGAATCGCCCCGGCCCGAAACGCACCCGCCGAGCCGGGACCACAGTAGAGTTTCCCAAACTGAAGGAGTACCCCCGATTCCTGCTCCGGCGGGGAGACGTCGACCTCGCGACCGGAAGCGCTGCCCAGAACCAGTTCAAGGCGAGTTTCTCCGGGATCACTTCGCAGCCGGAGCTGTACGGTCAACCCGCGACTTTTGCCGGCAGCGGAAGTCTTGGTGGGGAGAGCCCGGTTCGGGTCGACCTATCCGCGATGTCACGCCACTTCGGGAAGTCGCCCAAGGACACGCTGGCCGCACGAGTCCGCGACGTGAGCCTGCCGGCGATCCGCCTCCCTGGGCTGCCCTTCATGGTGAACCCCGGGAAGAGCACGGTTGGATTCGCTTTCTCGCTCGCAGGGGATCGCCTCGCGGGCGCCTGGGAGATCAGCGCCGATCAGACCGCCTGGTCGACCGACTCTGCCGGCATGACCCGGGCGTCGCTGATTGAGAACACGGTGTGGCGGGTCGTGAGCGGCCTGAGTCAGCTCCGAGTGCGCGCCGAGCTTGGCGGAACGGTCGACAGTCCCACCCTGAAGGTCGCCTCCAATCTCGACGACGCGATCGCTGCCCGCCTGCGTGGGCTGGTGGGCGAGGAGCTTGCCAAGGCGGAGGCCAAGGCGCGGGCTGCGGTCGATGCAATTGTGGACCAACAGATCACCGCACTCAGCGCCAGGGTGAATGGCCTGCAGAGCGATGTGATGGAACGACTCCCTCTGGAGCGCGGCCAGCTCGACGGAGTACAGAGACAGCTTGAGACCCAGCTCAAACGCTTGGCGGGCGGGGCAGTAGGAGGTATCAAGCTGCCGAAGCTCTAGCCGCTTGAATACAACGCCCGCCTCATGACCCTGCTGAGCGCGATCGGCCTCATCTTGGGCGGCCTCGTCCTGCTGGCGGGTGGCGGGGAGGCGCTCGTGCGCGGGGCCACCGTGATCGCACGCCGCGCCGGCGTGACCCCTGCTGTCGTCGGGCTCACTGTCGCCGCCGCCGGTACCTCCCTGCCGGAACTCGTGGTGAGTGTCCTCGCGGCACTTGGGGGCGAACCGGAAATTGCAGTAGGAAATGTGGTCGGCTCCAACATCTTCAACATCGTCGGTGTGCTTGGTGTCACCGCACTCATTGCCCGCCCACGGGTGCATCCGGGGGCGGTGAAGTATGAATGGCCCTTCATGTTCCTCGTGAGCTGTGGAGTAGTTCTCCTGGCACACGATGGGTTGATCGACAGGGTCGAGGGCGGTCTCATGCTGGTGGTGTTCGGGCTCTTCACCGTCTTCATGGCCCGACTGGCGCGCCGCGAGGTCGCAGAGCGCGGCCGTCAGCAGGTCGTGGGGGTAGTCGACCGCCGGGCCGCACGCGCCTCTGAGGTCACCCTCGGCTTGGCCCTTGTCGGCGTCGTCGCGGGGCTCCTCCTGCTGGTATTCGGCGGCAGCGCCTTGATATCGGGCGCGGTGGCGGTCGCCCGGTTGGCGGGTATCTCGGAGCGGGTGATCGGCCTGACAATCGTGGCTTTCGGCACCTCGATGCCAGAAATGGCCGCTTCCGCAGTGGCCGCGATTCGGGGTCATACCGACATTGCAATCGCCAATCTGATCGGCTCCAACATCTTTAACATTCTGGGCGTCCTTGGCGTCACTGCGCTCATCCGGCCCATGCCGATCTCGTATGCCATGTTGAACACGGATATGGTATGGATGATGGCGACTGCATTCGCGGTATTCCCGATCATGCTGACCGGGATGCGGGTGTCCCGGTTCGAGGGAGGCTTGCTTCTGGCGATGTACTTGGCCTACCTCCTGGTGCTGTTCCGGTGACGCCCTCTCGCCATTTGGCCTGATCCCTGTAGATTCGCGGTTCCTGCCCAGCCCCCGAGGTCCGATGCGCATCGCAGTGCCCTTGGAAACCGCCCCCCATGAGCGGCGAGTGGCTCTAGTGCCTGAATCCTGCAAGAAACTGATTCAAGCGGGCTACGAGATCTCGGTCGAGGCCCGGGCCGGTCAGGCGGCCGGGTTTGCCGATGCCGCGTATAAGGAGGCTGGTGCGACCACCGAAGCCGATGCGGCAGCGCTGCTCGGCACCGCTGACCTTGTGCTCAAGGTGGGTCCGCCGACGCTGGGGCCGACAGGTCGTGATGAGGTCGGCTGGATGCGATCCGGCTCCATCTATCTGGGATCGCTGATGCCGCTCCGGAATCTGGAGGCCGTGCGTGCGCTCGCCGCGCGCAAGGTTACCTCCTTCTCGACCGACGCTATCCCCCGAACCACGCGGGCGCAGGCGATGGATACCCTCTCGTCCATGGCCAACATCACCGGGTACAAGGGCGTGTTGCTCTCGGCAGTGGAGTTGAATCGGTACTTCCCCATGCTCATGACGGCGGCGGGGATGGTCTTCCCCGCCAAGGTGTTCGTGATCGGGGCCGGGGTCGCCGGTCTCCAAGCCATCGCCACGGCTCGACGCCTCGGCGCGAATGTGCTGGCCACCGATGTGCGCCCCGAGGTAAAGGAGCAGATCGAGAGCGTCGGCGCCAAGTACGTCGGCATCGATCTCAAGGAGAGCGCCGCTGCGGGTGGCGGCTATGCCAAGGAGCTGTCGGAAGAGGACTCCCGGCGCCAGCGGGAGCTGCTGGTGGAACAGTGCGCCCAGTCCGATGTGGTCATCACGACCGCGCTCATCGGTGGCGTCTTCGCTCCCCGCCTGATCGCGGCCGACACAGTTCGGCGGATGAAGCCCGGATCGGTAATTGTGGATCTGGGTGCCGACGGCGGCGGCAACTGTGAGCTGTCCCGACCCGGGGAAACGGTTCAGGTGGATGGAGTGACCATACTCGCGCCGCTCAACCTGCCCGCCACTGTGCCGCTGCACGCCAGCCTGCTGTTTTCCCGGAATCTCACCGCGTTTGTACAGGCCTTCACGCGGGACAAGGCTTTCTATCTCGACTTCGCGGACGACATCCAGCAGGGTGCCGTCATCACTCACGAGGGCGAGGTTCGGCATGGCCGGACCCGCGAGGCCCTTGAGAAGGCGGGCAAATGAACTGGATCCTCCTCGCGGTCAGCCTGGCGGCACAGCAGGCACCGATGGACTCGGCCTCCGCGGCTGTGGCCGCGCCTCCCGCCGTGGACTTCTGGCCACTCCTCTACGTCTTCGTGCTGTCCACTTTCATCGGCTTGGGAGTCATTCGTCGGGTCTCTCGCCTGCTGCATACTCCGTTGATGTCGATCACCAACGCGATTTCTGCTATCGCGGTGGTGGGTTCGATTATCGTGACGGGCGGCGACTATCCCCAGAATATCCGGATCATGGGCGCGATCGCGCTGTTTGCGTCCATGACCAACATCGTGAGCGGGTTTCTGATCACCAACCGCATGCTCAAGATGTTCAAGACTGAAGGCAAGGCCGCCGACGGAGGCCACCCATGATGGTCGGTCTGGTGCAGGCCGCCTATCTGGTGGCGACGGGGCTGTTCATCTTCGCGCTGCACTGGATGAACACCCCCAAGACGGCGCGCCGCGGGGTGCAGGCCGGCGTCGCCGGGATGGCCCTGGCGATCGTGGCCACGTGGGCGCAGCCCAGCGTGGTGCACCACGGCTGGATCGTGCTGGCCATCATCGCTGGTGTGCTGGTGGGTGTGCCCCTCGCTCGCGTGCCGCTTACCGCGGTCCCACAGCGGACCGCACTTTCCCATGCCTTCGGCGGCCTGGCCGCCGGACTGGTCGGCACGGCCAAGTACTACCTGTGGCTCTCCGAAGGGCCCGAGAACCTGACCGCGTTCCGGATGGTCGCCATCATCATCGAGATCATCCTCGGCTACCTGACGTTCACGGGCAGTCTGCTTGCCGCCGGCAAGCTGCAGGAAGTGAAATGGATTCCGCAGCGACCGGTGACCTATCCCCTCCAAAACGCGACCAATCTCGCCCTCTTTGTCGGCGCGGTGGTCCTGGGTGGTGCCCTGACGCTCCACCCAACCGCTTCCTGGGCGCCCCAGCTCTTCCCGGTGATCATCGTGTTCGCCCTGCTATTCGGGGTGCTGCTGATCATCCCCATTGGCGGCGCGGACATGCCGACGGTGATCGCGATCCTGAATTCCTACGCGGGGCTTTCCGCGGTCGCGATGGGGTTTGTGCTCGATAACAAGCTGTTGATTACCGCGGGCGCGCTGGACGGATCGAGCGGGCTGATCCTCGCGATCATCATGTGCAAGGCCATGAATCGCTCGTTCACCAACGTGCTGTTCGGCGCCTTCGGGCAAGTGCAGCAGGCCAAGGCCGGCGGGGAGCAGAAGATCTACAAAGCTGAGACGGTCGAGGGTGCCGCGCAGATCATGGAGCAGGCGAGTCTGGTCGTGATCGTTCCTGGGTACGGGATGGCGGTCGCGCAGGCTCAACACAAGGTGCGCGAGCTGTATGATCAGCTCAAGAAGCGTGGCATCACCGTCAAGTTCGCCATTCATCCCGTCGCCGGCCGAATGCCGGGACACATGAACGTACTCCTCGCCGAGGCGGACATTCCGTACACCGATCTGGTGGAGATGGACGAGATCAATCCTGATATGCCGCAGTGCGACGTCTGCCTGGTTGTGGGTGCCAACGACGTGGTGAACCCGGCGGCCCGGTATGACAAGTCGAGCCCAATCTTCGGCATGCCGATCATCGATGCCGACAAGGCGCGCACCGTCTTCGCCATCAAGCGCAGCAAGAATCCAGGATTCGCCGGCATTGACAACGAATTGTATTTCGCCGAGAAGACGTGGATGCTCTTCGGCGACGCCAAGAGCGTCTTGGGCGAGTTGGTGAAAGCACTAGCAGGGGAGGGAGGGATGCACTAGGGGCGACAAGCAACAGGTGATAGGAAAAGGGCGAAGGGCGAAAGATTCGAATTCGCCCCTCGCCCTTCGCCATTCTTGTCGCCTGTCGCCTTCTCTACATCGGCATCTTCATCTCAGTCAGCCCCGCTGGTACCGTGAACAGCGACGGGTCCAGCGGCTTGGGCTCGACCCGGGTGGCCTCCATGAAGGTCGTCCGCTTCTCACCGACCAGTTTCACCATGCGCAGGGGGAAGAACCCGTCCGCGAAGGAAGCACGGTACGCCTCGTTATCGAGGTCGGGCGCGTCCGAAGATGGGCCGCCTGCCATCGGATTCCGAGGCATCATGAAGTAGCCCAGCCCGGTGGCATTGCAGAGCTCCATCTTCGATTTCGCCGTCTCGATCAGGTAGTTCTGGCAGGTACGACCCGCAATCGTTTCTGAAGTGCCCAGAGGCGTGATTTTCGGCGGCGCGCCCTTGGCCTTCGCCCTCTCGCGCGCGGCCTTCAAGTCCATCGTCATGTACATCTTCTGCTCGGGCATGAGCATCGTCATGCTCTGGGCCTGGGCATCAATCAGCATGGCCATGGTATGGCCCTCGGTCGCCATGTCGGTGCGAATGTGCGTGCCCTTGATGGACATCGTCATCTCACCCACTTTTTTCTCGCTGGGCATCTTGTAAGCGACGACACCCTCGAAGGCCTGCGCCGCGAGGGGGGCGGCGAGAAGCACCAAGCCCACGGTAAGGTTTGCGATCCGCGTACATGTCCGCATTCGGTAGCTCCTCGATAGGGGGAAGATCAGGGCCGGACGGGGCCGGTCCAATGTCGCTCCTCGATTGCCTGGTGCTGCTCGATAACCTCCTGCGCCTTGCGGTAATTGGCCTGCCACTCTGCCTGCCAGGCTGGGGGCATATTCTCCCGGAACCAGGCCGGCGTCAGGATCTCCGCATCACGCCCTGGATGTATGGCCTCGACGTGGCCGAGAAAATGGGTTGCGTAGCCGGCGTCCATCGAATTCAAGACCCGCATTTCGAATGCGCACACCCGATCCTCGAGGATCGGTAGCCCCAGCTTTCCCACGGCGTGGGGGATGGCGGTCAGCTTCTCCTGGTCTCTCCCGCTCACGAAGCCAAGTGCGTGGACCACGTCCAGCTGATCTCGATGCAGCAGGTGAAGGGCAAAGCGCCCGCTCTCCCAGATCAGATAGTGGCTCAGGTGCCACTTGTGGATATACACCGAAAGCCGGGGGACGCTGGGCGAAATCGAGGCCCGGACGGCGCTGTCGGAAATCATGCCGTTGGTCCGCCCCTGCCAGCTCGAGGTGATCGCCACGATCGGGGAAGCAAATTGGCGCAGGAGCTCGTAGGCGGCGTCAGTCTTCATGGCGGGAAGTGTAACGCCAGCCCCCCCCGCCCGCGTATCCCAAGTGTCGTGCAACCGCGTCCCCCTCAAGACGTCCCCCGGCTGCCGGAAACTGCTTCATCGGCGCTTCCCGAAAGGTGGAACCATGGGAGGGTTTAGGGGTCAGGATAGCAACCGGGGCGGCCGTCGAAAACGCCTTCCGGTATATTTTCGGGAAGCTGGCATGTAAGTCGTTATGTCACAATGTATTACGATTTCGTTTTGTTTTCGACCAGTCTCGTCTTATATTAGTCGGTTGTTAAACCCAGCCTATGCGGTTGGACGTAGGTAGCCCAAAGGAGGGCGCCGAGTGACCATGCAGCCACGCCGAAAGCGGCGCACTGTTCGACCGGCCCAGATCGCCAAGGCGATCGATGAGGGTCGGGAAAGTCTCGACCTATACCTCGACGAGATCAGCAAGGTACCGCTGCTCACGCGGGAAGAAGAAATGGAACTCGCCCGGAAGGCCTTCCGGGGGAATGTGGCTGCCCAGGAGAAACTGGCGCGCCATAACGTTCGATTCGTCGTGTCAGTGGCCAAGAAGTTCCAGAACCGGGGCGTCCCGCTCGTCGATCTGATCGGCGAAGGGAACCTCGGGCTGATGACGGCGGCCCGGAAGTTCGACCCGGACCGCGGGGTCAAGTTCATCAGCTATGCAGTGTGGTGGATTCGCCAGGCGGTGCAGGCGGCCATCGCTCGTCATGGCCGACCGGTTCGGGTACCGCTCAACCGTACCGCCGATCTGTCGCGACTCGGGCGGACGACGACCTTGCTCAAGGACAAGCTGGGTCGGATGCCCACGACTGAGGAGTTGGCCCGGGCAACTGGGCTGACGGTTGAGGCAGTTCGCAGCCTCGGTGCCCTCAATACCGAGGCGGTACGTCTCGATCATCCCACCCGGGACGGCGATAACAGCGAGCGCATCGAGCGCTTTGCCGCGCTGGATCAGGAGGGAACCGATGCTCCGGCGATCGCCAACAGCCAGACCTCGGATATCGAGGCGGCTCTGGCCACATTGCCGCCAAGGGATGCCAGGGTGCTTCGCTTGTATTTCGGTCTGGACGACGGGAACAGCCGGACTCTGGAGGAAATCGGACGCATGATGGGTGTGACTCGCGAGCGCATTCGCCAGCTTCGTGACCGGGCACTGACCAGGCTTCGCGAAGGCGAGCAGGGACAGAAGCTGAAAGATCTGGTCGCCTAGCCTCAGCGGCGAGTCGTCTCGACAGAAACAACGGCCCTCCAGGAAACTGGCAGGGCCGTTTGATTTGATGGGATCAGGCGGCAGTCGCCGAGCCGCCCCGTCCGTCTAGGCCTCTCCCTTCGCGAACATCCTCAGCACTCGGTGCAGGATCCCGCCGTTTCTGTAGTAGTCCAGTTCCACCTCGGAATTGAGCCGTACGATTGCCTGGAACGTGGTGACCTTTCCGTCCTCGGCCGTCGCGCTTACGGTCACTCTGCCCCCCGGTGTAAGTCTCTTGGCAATCCCGGTGATCGAAACCGTCTCCCGGCCGGTCAGTCCCAGCGACTGCCTTGTGCTTCCTGGCTCGTACTGCAGCGGGAGCACCCCCATTCCGATCAGGTTGCTCCGGTGGATTCGTTCGTAGCTTTCCGCGATCACCGCCTTCACGCCCAGGAGGGCTGGCCCTTTGGCCGCCCAGTCGCGGCTTGAGCCGGTTCCGTACTCCTTGCCCGTGAGCACAATGAGGGGAGTGCCATCCCTCTGATAGCGCATCGCGGCGTCGAAGATGGACATTACTTCGCCGCTCGGGATGTGTACGGTCCAGTTGCCTTCCTTATCGGGTGTCAGGCCATTCTTGATCCGAACATTCCCAAAGGTACCCCGCATCATCACCTCGTGATGGCCACGACGCGCACCGAAGGTATTCCAGTCGGCCTGTTGCAGGCCGTGTTCCATCAGGTACCGGGCGGCAGGACCGTTCTTCGGTATGGCGCCCGCGGGCGAGATGTGGTCGGTCGTCACCGAGTCCCCCAGGACCGCGAGTGCCCGGGCGTTGGTGATGTCCCTCAGGGGCGCCGGCTCCGGCGGCAGATTCTGGAAGAAGGGCGGTTCCGCGACGTACGTGCTCGTAGGATCCCAGGCGTAACGGCTTCCTTCTGGCACAGGCAGGTCCTGCCATACGGCATCGCCATCGAACACTGAGGCGTAACGCTCCCGAAACAGCGAGGGCTTGAGCGAGGTCGCCATCGTGTCGGCGATCTCCTTGGGTGACGGCCAGATGTCCTTCAGATAGACGGGCATCCCGTCCTTACCGGTTCCCAGCGGCTCGCTTACAAGGTCAATGTCTACCCTGCCTGCGAGGGCGAAGGCCACCACGAGCAGTGGGGAGGCGAGGTAATTAGCCCGCACCTGAGGGTGCACTCGCGCTTCGAAATTCCGGTTGCCCGACAGCACTGCCGCCGTCACCAAGGCGTGCTCATCTATGGCCTGACTGATCGGCTCGGCCAGCGGGCCGCTGTTGCCGATGCAGGTCGTGCAGCCGTATCCCACGACATCGAAGCGGAGCTGTTCGAGAAAGGGAAGCAGTCCGGAGGCCTTGAGGTACTCGGTCACGACGCGTGAACCGGGGGCAAGGCTCGTCTTCACCCACGGCCGGGTGGAGAGCCCCTTCGCCACCGCCTTCTTGGCGAGCAAGCCCGCACCGATCATCACCGAGGGGTTCGAGGTGTTCGTGCAGCTGGTGATCGCTGCAATGACGACGGAGCCGTCGCGCAGTTCGCAAAGCTCGCCGTTCAGCTCCGGTCGCGCGACTGGTGGGTGCTCCGCGATGGCCGCCCCGACGGAACCACCCTCATTTACCCAGCGGGAATAATTGGCCTGTGCCACCTCGCGGCGAGCGACCGGCACCGCTGGCGTCATCAGCTCGGGGAGCGAAACCTGAAAATTCCGCTTGAGCCCGGGGAGCGGCACCAGGTCCTGCGGGCGCTTGGGACCAGCGAGGCTGGAGCCCACGGTGGAGAGATCGAGAGTCAGCGTGCTGGTGAACTCAGGATCCGGTGTCTGATCGGTGCGGAAGAGCCCCTGTTCCTTGCAGTATCTGTCTACCCGATCGATAATCGCTGGCTCACGACCCGTGCGTTCGAGATAGCGGATGGTCTCCGCATCCACCGGGAAGAACCCCATCGTCGCCCCGTACTCGGGGGCCATATTGGCGATGGTGGCCCGGTCCGCCAGCCCGAGGTTCGAGAGGCCGGGGCCGTAGAATTCGACGAACTTGTCCACCACACCCTTCTTCCTGAGCATCTGGGTCGCCGTGAGGACCAGGTCCGTCGCCGTGGTACCGAGCGGCAGCTCTCCCACCAGCTTCATTCCGATCACTTCCGGAATCAGCATGAAGTACGGCTGGCCCAGCATCACCGCTTCGGCCTCGATGCCGCCGACGCCCCACCCCAGGACGCCCAGGCCGTTGATCATCGTGGTGTGTGAGTCGGTGCCGACGCAGGTGTCGGGGTACGCCGTGAG
This sequence comes from uncultured Gemmatimonadales bacterium, assembly GCA_963748035.1. GTDB lineage: Bacteria > Gemmatimonadota > Gemmatimonadetes > Gemmatimonadales > GWC2-71-9 > JADJOM01. Next base: position 576,860 of record CAVVHO010000001.1, read on the forward strand.
CTCGCCGTTCTGCTCACGGAGCTGGACCGTGGGCGCGAGGTACTCCAGGTTCACCTGGTGTACAATGCCGGTGCCCGGCGGCACCACCCGGAAGTTGCGGAACGCGCGTTGGGCGAACTTGAGCAGTTGGTAGCGCTCGCGGTTCCGCTCAAATTCGAGGTTCACATTTCGTTGGTACGCATCGCCGTTGCCATAGAAGTCCACCTGCACGGAATGGTCGATGACCAGGTCGCAGGGGACGATCGGGTTGATGCGGTCTGGATCGCCCTGCATCCGTGCCATTGCGTCGCGCATGGCGGCGAGGTCTACCACGCACGGAACGCCGGTGAAGTCCTGCAGCACGACTCGCGCGGGCATGAAGGGCAGCTCACCTTGTGCGGCCCCGCTTCCGGACCAGCGACCCAGGGAGGTCACGTGCGCCTCTGTTACGAGACCGCGGCCAGCGAAGCGGAGGGCGTTCTCAAGCAGGACGCGGATCGAGAACGGGAGCTTGTCCAGTCGGCCAACGCCCTTGCGTTCCAGCTCCGGAAGTCGGAAGATCGTGGCGCTCCCAGTTCCGAGGGAGAGGGTGCCGCGGGCACCGAAGGGATTGGGCGTGGCGGTGGTCATGGTCGAGTCAGCTCGGCGGGTGTCAAGGATGATCATCGAAGTATAAAACGCGTGAGGCATTCCCGGCATGGCCAAGGCCCCACCAGTCCCACATGCCATCACGCGCCAGGACGACGGCGTGCGGATCGAGTGGGTCGAAGGCAAGCACGAAGGGTTCTTCCCCGCGCGCGAGCTCAGACTCGCGTGCCCTTGCGCCGGTTGTGTGGAGGAGATGTCGGGCAAGCCGCTCCTCGACCCCGCCACCGTGCCTCAGGATGTCCGTCCCCTGCGCCTGGCTCTGGTCGGTGCCTACGGCCTGCGCATCGAGTGGAGCGATGGGCACGGCACGGGAATCTTCACCTTCGTACGGTTGCTGGAGAGTTGCCCCTGTCCCGCATGCACCGAGCGTCGGCGTAGCGCGGAGCGATAGCGGCGGGATGTGGCACGGACTCGAGGTCCCTCGGCAGCGCAGTGATTCGAGCCACTTGCCACCGCTAGTACCGGCCGGCTAATTGAGAAACACTCCCTCCGGCCGCTGACCGGTGGGCCGGGGGGCTTTGCATCAGACCGGTCAGACGGAGGACCGATGATGCGTGCGCAACACGGGCTCTTGGCGGAAGCCACCGATGCCGGCCTGCTCGGCGGCAGCGCGGTGGCGTTTTGGTTTCTGGTTCGTGACCTGCTCTCGGGCCACCCGCTCCGCACTCCCAGCGTCCTGGGCCAGGTGCTGCTGCTGGGCGAGCAGCACCCGGACGTCAACAACATGGTATTCGGAGCCGTGGTTCTCTATACGGGATTCCACTTCATCCTGTTCTTGGTGTTTGCGACCGTGGTCGCGCTCCTGGTCCGGCTTAGCGTGGAGCAGGCCGTAGTGCGGTTCGCGCTCCTGGTGCTGTTCGTGGCCTTCGAGTTCTGTTTCTACGTCGTAATCAATACAGTCTCGGAGGAGGTCGGGGCGCTCTTCCCGCTGTGGACTGTGTTGGCCGCGAATCTGCTTGCCTCCATGGTCATGATGGTCTACTTCTGGCGGCGCTATCCCGAACTCAAAGGGATTCTCCGGGAAGAACCGTTGGGCGCCTGACTCGTCGCACCACCGCCTTGCTGATCCTTTCTGGCCGGGGGCATGGGAATTACCTTGCCCTCGTGCGCCGCCTCCGCTCGATCCTCCCGCTCCTTCTCGCGCTACTTCCCTCCGCGCTTGAGGCCCAGTTGCAGCCGCCCTCGACGGGCGGATACGCCGCGCTCGATCATGAGCTGCGCATGCTCGGCCATCGCAAGCGCGTGCTGATGATCGCAGCGCATCCTGACGACGAAGACACGGAACTGCTGACTGTGCTGGTCCGCGGCATGGGCGCCGAGGCTGCGTACCTCTCGCTCAACCGCGGCGAGGGCGGGCAGAATCTCATCGGCGATGAGCTGGGCGAGGCGCTGGGATTGCTCCGGACCGAGGAGCTCCTTGCGGCCCGGCGGCTCGACGGCGGGGGCCAGTTCTTCACCCGGGCCTACGATTTTGGTTTTTCCAAGACTTTGGAGGACACGTGGGCTCACTGGCCCCGAGACTCCGTACTCAAGGATGTCGTGCGCATCGTGCGGCGATACCGGCCGCAGATCGTGGTTTCCATCTTCAGCGGGACCCCGCGCGATGGTCACGGCCAGCACCAGGCCGCGGGCTGGGCGGCGCTGCAGGCCTTTCGGGTTGCCGGCGACTCCTCAGTCTTTCCGGAGCTGCTGTCCGAGGAGGGCCTCTCGCCCTTCCACCCCGACAAACTCTATCGAAGCGCCCGGTTCGATTCAGCCGCGACGACCCTTACCCTCGACGGCGGCGTGCTCGACCCGGCTGAAGGGCAGTCGTATCACCAGATGGCGATGCGCGGACGGAGTCTGCATCGCTCCCAAGACATGGGACAGTTACAGCGTATCGGCCCGTCCGACGTACGCCTGCACCTCGTGGAGGATCGGACTGGCCGGGGCGCCGACGGACTCTGGAGTGGCTTGGATACGACCCTGGCCGCATGGCCGCTGGTCGCCGTACTCCGCCCAGAACCCGCACGTGCAGTCAAAGCTCAGCTCGAACGCTATGCGGCACGGGTAGACTCGGCGCGGGCACTCGTCTCGGCGCCGGTTCGCGGCAAGCTGGTGGACCTGCTGGCGCGAGCCTCGCAGGACCTCGCGGTGGCCCGGCGCCTGATTGGGGATGGGCTTCCCGGTGGCGCACTTCAGCGGGCGACAGCCGAGCGCACCGCGGATGGCGCTCTCTTCGACTCCGAGTTTCGCCACCTGGCGACGGCTCGCCTGCTGAGCCTCGATGTCATCGTGGACGGCCAGAGTGCCGACGCCCGGGTCACACCGGGTGAGACCTTGGGCATCTCGGCTCAGCTGTGGAATGCCGGCGAGCGCTCCACACCTGCAACACTGTGCGTTGATCCCAACCGCTTCAACTGGCGGCAATTGCTGGACTCGACTGCGCGCGCGGACCTCCGGGCCGGATCAAGGTCCGAAGTGTGTCTCGAATCCGGGACGCCTCGGACTACCCGAAGTGCCGGCGAAGTGCCTACAGGGGCGTTGGTCGCCCCCCGACTCGAGGTCACCATCCCTGAGTCGGAGGGCTACTCGACACCCTACTTCCTGCGGTTGCCTCGGGTGGGGGATCTCTATCAGTGGGATTCTGATGACCGACCGGCCTGGGGATTTCCCTTCGAGGGCCCGCTCCTGACGCTATGGGCGCGGGTGGGCAACGACAGTTTTCAGGGCCCGTCGAGGGAGATCACCTTTCGGGGCAATGATCAGGCCTCGGGCGAATACCGCCGGCCACTCGTGGTGGTGCCGCAGGTGGATGTGCGACTTGATCCAGAGGAAGAGATCCGGCCGCTGTCTAGCCGCGGCGCGCGGACCTTCACTGTGACTCTCACTCATGGCGGGCGCGATACTGTCAGCGGGATGGTCGCGCTCAAGTTGCCGCCGGGGTGGACAGAGCCGGCGGCTCAGCGGTTTCGGTTTGCCGGTGAGGACGAGCGATCCACCTTTGCGTTCTCGGTCCGCCCGCCGGCAGGAGCCAAGGCGGAGGTGTTCGAGGTCGTGGCCATCGCGCGGGACGATCGTGGCCGGGTCTATGACGTGGGGCTTCGGTCAGTGGATCATCCGCACATTCGGCCGCGCACCTGGGCGCGCCGTGCCAGTGCCACCGTGAGGCTGACGGATCTGGCGCTGCCGCGTCTGCGTCGTGTGGCCTACATCCGGGGGGCCGCGGACCGTGTACCTGAGGCGCTGGAGGACGTGGGCCTGCCGGTCGAAGTGATCCCCGGGACCGCCCTCACTCGAGACCTTTCGGGCTACGACGTCATCGTGGTGGGACCAAGAGCCTACGAGACGGATCCTGAATTGCGGACGAACAACGGCCGGCTCCTGGCGTATGCCCGGGCGGGGGGGACGGTGCTCGTCCAATATCAACAGTACGTCTACTTCCTCGGCGGTTACGCGCCATATCCTCTGACCGTTGGCAGCCGGGCGCCGGGAACGCCGAACTCCGCGACGATGGTCACCAGTCGATCCGCCGCTCGCTCAGAGAGCACCGCCCTCTTGGGTGGCCACGATCGGGTGACGGACGAGACGGCGCCGGTAAGTCTCCTGATGCCCGAGAGCCCGGTCGTTCGACGGCCCAATCGGATTGTCGCGGCGGACTGGAAGGGTTGGGTGCAGGAGCGCGGCCTGTACTTCGCGCGGAGCTGGGACCGGGCGTGGAAGCCGGTGCTCGAGATGCACGATCCGGGTGAGTCGCCGCTCGAAGGGGGGCTCCTCGTGTCCCAGGTCGGGAGAGGCACCTTTGTGTACACTGGCGTGAGTTTCTTCCGGCAGCTCCCGGCGGGGGTGCCCGGGGCGTGGAGACTCTTTGCGAATCTTCTTGCGCTGGGCGAATGGCGCTCCGCTCCCACTAGTCCGCGCCCAGTCCCGCGGGATACGCTGCAGGTCGAGCGCGAGTGAATAGGGGCCAGTTGAGCGGTAGAGTGGGCACGGCGTACCGAGTACCGAGTACCGAGTACCGAGTACACAACTCAGATTGAGAGCCCGGCCCGCTCCACTCAAAGGGATTCACACGCGCCGTACCCGGTACCCGGTACTCGGTACTTGATACTTGTCACTACGCTGTGCTTCCTCGCCGCTCAAGGCTGCGGTGATGGCCGCATTCCTCTCACGATCTACTCTCCCCACGGCCGCGACCACCTGACTCTCATGGAGCGGGATTTCGAGCGGCTCCATCCCGAGATTGATGTTCGCTGGCTGGACCTCGGCAGTCAGGAAGTGCTTGACCGGCTTAGGCTCGAACGGGTCAATCCGCAGGCGGACGTGTGGTTTGGTGGTCCAACTACACTCTTTCAACGTGGCGTAGCCGAGTCCCTGCTCACTCCCTATCGGCCAACATGGGCGGGAGTGGTGGATTCCGGTGGGATCGGGGCGGGTGACATGTACTATCCAGTCTACCGTACACCGGCGATCATCGCGTACAACAACGCAGCCGTGCCGGATTCGGCCGCGCCGCGCGATTGGGAGGATGTGCTCGCCCCGCGTTGGCACCAGAAGGTGCTCATTCGGGACCCGGTTGCGAGCGGCACGATGCGGGCGATTTGGGGCATGATCATCGAACGCGGGCTACGCCTGACCAGCGACACTGCGTGGGGCATGGCCTGGCTCCGGCGGTTGGATGGGCAGACCCGGACCTATGCGCTCTCGCCGGCTCTCCTCGACGCCAAACTGGCGCGGCAGGAAGGGCTGGTAACATTGTGGGACCTTCCAGACATCCTGATCTCGCGGAGCAAGGGCATGCCGTTCGGATACGTCTTTCCGCGGAGCGGCACGCCGGTCATCGACGATGCGATCGCGCTGGTGAAAGGCTCGCGTCACCCGGAGGCGGCGCGGCAATTCATCGAATACGCCGGAAGCGTGGAAGGCCAGCTGCTGGCGGCCGAACGAGTGTTTCGTCTCCCGGCTCGTCGCGATCTTCCGACGGAACGCATTCCCACGTGGGTCGCCGAGGTGGAAAGGGAAATGGTGGTCGAGCCCATGGATTGGGGATTGTTGACACGAGATGGCGCCAAGTGGATGGGGTATTGGGATCAGCAGGTTCGCAATACCGGGAGGTCTCGTTGAGAGGGCCGAGGGACGAGGGCCGGGGGCCGAGCCGATCCCTCGGCTTTGCGAACTGCGCAGTCATGCTTGGGCCGCCGCTGTTGCTCGGCCCTCGGCCCTTGGCCCTTGCATTACTCCGCAAGGTGCGGTCGTGACTTACCTCCGGCTCGAATCCCTCACCCGGCGTTTCAGCGCCACCGCCGGCGTTTTCGACCTTACGCTCTCCCTCGCGCGGGGGAAGACACTCGCGCTGCTCGGGCCGAGCGGAAGTGGGAAGACCACTACCTTGCGGCTGCTCGGCGGCTTCGAGCGCCCCGATCTCGGCCGTATTCTAGTGGATGGTGAGGACATGGTGCCGCACCGGCCAGAGCAACGTCGGTTCGGGATGGTGTTTCAGCACTACGCGCTGTTCCCTCATCTCGACGTCGGGGAGAACGTGGTATTCGGTCTCGAATCCCTCGGCGTGTCGCCGGCGGACGCTACCCAGAGGGTCAGTGAGGCGCTGGCTCTTGTAGACCTCGCCGGCTTCGAGCGCCGCCGAATTGGGGAGTTGTCAGGTGGGCAACAGCAACGGGTGGCGTTGGCGCGTGCGCTGGCCCCCGAGCCGAGGGTCCTCCTGCTCGATGAGCCGTTGTCCAATCTTGATCCCGCGCTCCGCGAACGGACGCGTCGCGAGCTTCGATCCCTCATCCGGCGTGTCGGGATTACGACGGTGATCGTGACCCACGAACAGGATGACGCATTCGACCTGGGTGACGAGGTCGCAGTGTTGCGGGATGGTCGGCTGGAGCAGGTCGGTGCGCCCGAGACGCTTTATCGGGCGCCCGCGACGCCATTTGTGGGGACCTTCATCGGGCGTTCGAGCTGGCTGGCGGGTACAACGACCGGAGAGGGCACCGTTCTTGTCGAAGGGGTGCGCTGGCGACTTGGTGCGCCGACAGCCCGTGACCCCGATCGGCCGGTACGCCTGCTCGTTCGGCCCGAGGCGCTTCGGTTCGGCGCTGACGGCACCCCTGGCCTCGCTGTAATGATTACCGATCGGCGATTCGCGGGGTCTACGACGTATTACCTCGCGACCACGGCAGCGGGAACAGTTCTCGAAGTGAGCGCGAGTCCTGACGCCGCGGCGGTAGGTCAACGTGCGGTTCTCGTTCCGGTGGCTGAGCCCGCCGACAGGGAATCCTTGGTTCGGTGTTTTCCGGCGGAAGCGCGATGAGCGATATGGGGCGCCGTTGGGGGATCGCGCTGCTCGCCGCTGTGCTCACCTGGCTTGTGGTGTACCCCCTTCTCCTGGTGGCCCGGGAGAGCGTGCACGGCACCAGCGGCTTCACGCTGGAACATTTCCACCGGTTCCTCGGCGAGCCGAAGGAGTGGCGAGCGTTGTGGGCGAGCCTGTGGACCTCGGTCGCGAGCGTCGGGCTTGCCGCGGTCATTGGTATTCCCCTGGCGTTTCTATTCGAGCAGACCGAATTCCCCGGGCGGCGCCTGCTCGGCGCGTTGGTCGCGTTGCCGGTAATGCTACCGCCGCTGGTTGGAGTAATTGCCTTTCTGTTCCTCTACGGCGAGACCGGATTTGCCGCCCGGCTAGTGCAGGCGCTGCTTGGCCTTGAGAACCCTCCGTGGCGACTCGAGGGCGCATGGGCGATCCTGCTGGTGCACGCCTACTCGATGTACGTCTACTTCTACCTCTTCACTCGCGCGGGTCTTGCGAGGCTGGACCACGCAGCCCTTGAAGCGGCGCATTCGCTGGGCGCCGGCCGATGGCGCACCCTGCGGGAGGTCACGCTGCCGCTGCTCGCTCCCTCGCTCCGCGGTGCGGCACTGCTCACTTTCATGACGGCACTGGCCTCCTTCAGCGCTCCGTACATTTTCGGGGGCGGATTCAGAGTCATGCCGACCCAGATCGTCTTCACCCGACTAAATGGCGACTACGGGCTCGCGATGGTGCAGACGGTTGTCCTGAGCCTGTTGGCGCTGGCCGGGCTCGGACTCGCAAGCGAGGGCAGGGTGGTGGTCAGCGCCGGGAGCGGGAAGGGGCTGGCCCCTGCTCCGACACCCATTCGAAGCCCGGGCCTGCGCCGAGCCGCGACCCTCGGAGGCTGGGCACTCGGCCTCCTGCTGCTACTGCCGCACGCCACGCTGATCCTGCTCAGCTTTGTACCGGTGGGGACCTGGACCATCGAGACGTTTCCCCCCGCATACACCTGGCACAACTATCGTACGCTGGTGACCGAGCCCGAGCGGCTTGCGGCCACTCCTCAACAGCCTGTGGATGGCCGGCGGATCTACGATCGCGGCGTTAGTGGTTGCGGTGCTGGCGGGCGTGCTCATTGTGCGGCACCGTGGTGTCGGCGCCCGCCTGATCGAACAGTTACTGGCTTTGCCCTGGCTCGTGCCCGGCACGGTATTCGCCATTGCGCTGGCCACCGCGTTCAGCGTCCATGCACCGTGGGTCGGGCGGCTGGTGCTGGTGGGAACGTTGTGGATCCTCCCGCTCGCCTACTTCGTACGGAATCTGCCGATGGCGAGCCGGGCCGTGCTCGCCGGATTCCGGGGACTCGATCCCGCGCTGCAGGACGCCGCTGCCTCGCTCGGGGCAGGGCGGTGGCGCACGCTATTGCGGGTCACGCTACCCCTGCTTCGCCCCGCGCTCGCCGCGGGCGCAACCCTCGCATTCGTGACTGCGCTGGGAGACTTCGTGACCTCGATCATCCTCTATACCTATGACACGCGACCGCTTTCGCTTGAGATCCTTGCCAGCCTCCGCCAGGGTGACGTGGGCGTTGCCGCAGCCTATGGGGTGCTGCTCATGCTGCTTTCCGCGCTGGTCTTTGCGCTCGGAAATGAGCGCAAAGTGGTGACCCGATGACTGCGACCCAACGGCCGCCGAGCGAACTCAAGCAGCTCTCGGTGCTCATCGCGACCTGCTGCATCGATATGATGGGCTTCGCGATGGTCCTGCCCCTGCTGCCGTTCTACGCTCTCAAACTCCAGGCGACGCCCGAAGTCATCGGCCTCATGACGGCGAGCTTCTCGGTCGCACAGTTGGTCTCAGCCCCTTACTGGGGGCGCTTCTCGGATCGCTACGGTCGCCGGCCCGCACTTCTGGTCGGTCTCTTCGCGTCCGCAGTGGCCTATGTGATCTTCGGGCTGGCGGGAACAATCTGGTTGTTGTTTCTCTCGCGGCTCGTACAGGGGGCGGGAGGCGGTACCACGGGAGTGGCGCAGGCCTACGTTGCTGACACGGTGAAGCCGTCCCAGCGCGCCAAGGCGTTGGGCTGGCTCTCCGCCGCGACCAGCGCCGGCGTTGCGATTGGGCCGGCAATCGGCTCATTCAGCAACGCCCATTTCGGCCCCGCAGCTCCGGGAATGGTCGCGGCGGGGCTCTGCCTCATCAACGTTGTTTTCGCCTGGCGCTGGTTGCCCGAGTCTCGCAAGCCGCCCCTTCCCGGCGCTCAAGTCGCACGCCGACCGCCGGTCTGGAAGGCGGCCGCGGATGTGATTGAGTTTCCGGCTCGCCCCATCTCGCGATTGATCTGGATCTATGGGGTCGGGATGCTCGCCTTCGCGTGCCTGACATCAGTGCTGGCGCTCTACCTCGATGCGCGCTTCGGGGTTACCGAGGAGACGATCGGCTACTTCTACAGCTATGTTGGTGGATTGTCGTTCCTGATGCGGTCGCTCCTGCTCGGTCGGATCGTCGCTCGGCTGGGTGAGGCGCGTACCATGCGGGCAGGCACGTGGGCCCTGGTGATCGGGCTCTTGGGCTACACGCTGGCCCCCAACCTCTGGATTCTGGCTCTCGTCATCCCACTAGTTCCAATCGGCACGGCACTGCTCTTTCCGAGCACGACTGCGCTGATGTCCCGGGCCTCATCCAAGGAGGAGTTGGGCATGACGATGGGAGTGGCGCAGACTTTTGCCGGCATTGCGCGGGTCACGGCGCCCATCGTAGGGACCATCGCCTTTCAGCGAATCAGCCACGCCTCACCGTTCTATCTCGCCGCGGCCATCGTGGCAGTCGTGGGGCTGATGGCACTTCGTGTTGAACCGATGCCGCAACACACCGCCGAGACGCCTGTCCCGGTGCCGGCGACCCGCCTTGGCGGCGCTCCGCCGAGCGGTTAGAACTCCGCGCCGAGCGCCAGGTTGAGGTGGTCCGCCGTGACCTTGCCGGTGCCGGGTCCATAGGTCGTCGCGATGTGACGGAACTCGAGACCAAGAATGAAGGGCGACGGGCGCCAGTGGATGTGCCCTACGACCGTCTCGTTCTTCAAGCGACTGGTAGCAGGAACGAGGTCCTGGTCTTTTGGGTCGTCCATGCCGTAGCTCATGCCAAGCTCCACAGCCGGCCTCGGCTTGAGGAGCAGCTGTCCCCACCCGCCCCGAGTGCGTACCAGTTTTCCACCGACCCCGAAATTCTGCCCGATACCGCCACCTCCCAGCCCCGCGATACCCCGGCCGGTGAACGCCTCGCCCCGAAGCTCGAGCACGCGGCCCACCGGAAGCAGCAGGAGGATCGCCGCCGCATCGGACTGGAGCACAGAATCGCCGGTCGTAGACAGCCAACCCAGATGACCGCCTACACTCAACTCGCCGCGATGTGGACCTTCACCGAAGCGCAGGCGAAGCCGGCTCTGCAGGTTCGGACGGTTCGTTTGTTCAGCCCGGTCGGGGCTGGTAAGAAACGGGCCCTGGGCCACGTACCCGGTCGGTGCGAGGATGGCTCCCTCGAGTTCCAGCCGGGCCTTCGTTCCCGGCAGAATGGTGCCGGTCGCGCGAATCTGCGGAATCCACAACCAGAGGTTGCCGGAACTCGAAAGCGATGAGAGCCCGATGCTCCCGAGCGAGGAAGGGTTGAGCTCGACGATGGGTGGGGCCTCTTGGCCCACCATCAGGCGGAACCGGTCCCATGCCATCTCTGCCCATGCCCGACGGATACGGAGCAGCGGGAAGGTGCGCCCTCCGTTTGAGGGCTGTTGTCCGCCCCAGAAATCCACATCCAGTTCAGCGTTGAAGTCGCCCCCTGCGACCCCCGCCAGAAACGCTCGCGTCTGAATCCGGGTCTGCCGCATGGTGGCGCCGGTGCCCGAGGTGGGAAAGCTGTCCCCCGCATCCCGGGGCACCGCAAATTGGGGCAGGTCGCTGTTGTTGCTGCGAGCGGAAGTGTAGAAACCGTTGAAGAGGATGGTGGCCTTGAATGTCACCTCGGGGGCCGGCCGGTCCTGGGCGACGAGGTTACTGGCGGCCGCGAGCAACAGCGCCAGCGCGGTTCTGAGCGGGAGCAGTCTCATGGCGATTCGATCCGATTAGGTTGACGCCCTGCGGTGCCGCGAGGTAAGCTACCATCAATGAGAAACATACGCCGCTCGCGCTGGTTTGGGCTCCTGTGGCGGTCCGGCCTTCTCTTGCCGTGTGCGGCTCCGCTCCCGGCACAGGCAGGGTACACCGTGACCGGTCGGGTCACCATCCTGGAAAAGGACGACCGGTTGAGCGGTGATGCGGCCCAGACGGTCGTGTGGCTTGCTGGTGCGGATGCGCCAGCCGGACCCCCGGTGCAGGTGGAGATGGCAACGGAGGGCAAGCAGTTCGTGCCCCGAATGCTGGTGTTGCCGCTCGGTTCATCGGTGGCGTTCCCCAACCATGACCCCTTCAACCACAACGTGTTCTCACTCTCGCCGGAGGCCACGTTCGACATGGGACTCTACGGTCGCGGTGAGGCCAAGTCCACGACCTTCAACCGATCTGGCGTGGTTCGGGTCTATTGTAATGTCCACGCGCAGATGCGTGGTGTGGTGTTGGTGCTCGAGAGTTCACTGCATACCCAGCCGGGCGGTGACGGCAGTTTTCGGCTGGAAGGCATTCCCCCTGGCGACTACACCCTCCACGCCTGGCATGAACGGGCGGGTGAGGTCAGTCAGGCACTGAAGGTGACGGGCAGGGCCATGCCGCCCGTGGCGCTGACGCTCGACGCCCGTGGATATCGTCTCGTTCAACACAAAGACAAGAACGGCCAGTCGTACTCGGACCGGAGTCGACGCTATTAAGTCGCTCGCGCTTCGTGGGCTCGGACTCAAGCTGTTCCTCGCGACCGTCCTGGTCGTTGCACTGATCTTGGGTGGCGCGCTGGCGCTGATTCAGATCCGTGCCAATCAGGCCGCGGATGCCGCTATTGACCGCGGCCTGGTCGCGACCCAGTCGGCGATCGAGGATGCTCTCGCCGGCCGGAGCCAGGCGATGCAGCAGGTCGGCAAGGCTCTGGCACAGGTTCCCGCCTACATCGCTCGTATCGACGAGGCGCTCCGCAAAGGTGCGCGGGACGACATTTTCGACCAGGCCGGTGAGTTCCGCGATCAGGCGGGGGCCGCCTGGGCGATCATCTCGGACAAGACCGGTGTGGTACAAGCCACCACCCGTTCGGCGGCGACTTACGGCGAGACTCTGGGCGGTCCGCTCATCGAGTCGCCGCTGGCCGGGGGCTCCGCCGCCGGCGCGTGGATCGAGACGACCGACGGGATCGACTCGCTCTTCCAGGTGGTCTCCGTGCCATTGGTGGCCCGCGGCGCGGCGGTCTCGGGGGCGCTCATCCTGGCCCTCCCGGTTGACAATGCGCTGGCTGAGCGCCTCAAGCGGCAGACGGCGTCGGAGGTTGTGTTCACGATCTTCGACACGCTGGGAAAACCCCAGACCATCGCTGCATCAACCCTGCCGGTAGCCACGATCGATAGTGCGTTCCGGGCTCGCTACGCCACGCTCCCGTCGACCGTGGACTCGGTCCTGCCTCGCCTCCGCGTGGAGGCCGCGGGCCAGACCTGGATCGCCGCCGCAGGGCCGTTGCGCACCGCCTCGGGCCTCCTGGTTGGGGAATATGCAGGTCTGCGTGCCCGGCAGGCAGAATTGGCTCCGTTCACCGCACTCCAGCGGTCCGTTATCTACGCGTTCCTCGGGGCGCTCGCCGTGGCCCTTGTCGTATCCCTGATTCTGGCTCGACAAATCACCGACCCGCTTCGCCGCCTCGTGGGGATGACGCGGGAGGTGGCCGAAGGTCGCTACTCCGGTGAAGTCGATATTCGCTCCAAGGACGAGATTGGAGAGTTGGCCGAGGCCTTTCAAGGGATGCTCAGTGAACTCCGGGAGAAGCAGCGGTTGGTGGAGTTTCTTGGCTCCTCAGCGACGAACGTCAGGACGCAGGTCATTGGCTCACAGGCGCGATCCACAGCTACCAGCCCGGGGGACTTCGCGATCGGGGGGGTTCTCGCCGGCCGTTACGAGATTCGCCAGCAGCTCGGAGCCGGGGGCATGGGTGTGGTGTACCGGGCGTTTGATCGAGAGCTCAAGGAGCCGGTGGCGATCAAGACCCTCCGCCCCGAGTTGGTGGGAGATGAGAACCTGCTCGAGCGCTTCAAGCAGGAGATCCGGCTGGCCCGCCGGATCTCGCACCCCAACGTTGTCCGCACCCATGACCTCGGTGAGGCAGGGGGGGTGTACTTCATCACGATGGAGTTTGTGGAAGGAACCGGCCTCGATGAGGTGATCAAACGTCGCGGCGCCTTGCCGCTCTCCGTCACCCTTACGATCGGACGCCAGCTGTGTCGGGCCCTGGAGGTCGCACACGCACAGGGCATCGTCCATCGCGACATCAAGCCGCCCAACCTCGTGGTGGACGCCCAGGGCTTTCTCAAGGTGATGGATTTCGGAATCGCCCGCCTGGTCGAGGGCCGTCAGGCCCCGGTCGGCCCGGGCCTTACGGCGGCGGGCTCGGTAATCGGAACGCCGGAGTACATGGCGCCCGAGCAGCTCCTCGGGCACGCGGTGGACGGGCGTGCAGACCTCTACGCCTCTGGCATTGTGCTTTACGAATGCGCTACTGGTAGGCGGCTCTTCTCAGGTGATTCTTTCGCGACCGTGCTGATGAAGCAGGTGCAGGATCCGCCACCCGACCCCCGCAGCATAGTGCCCGGGCTCTCGGACACCTTTGTTGCCGTGGTGCTCAAGGCGCTCGCGAAGGAACCCGAGGCCCGGTGGCAGAGCGCCGCCGAACTGCTGCACGCGCTGGAAGCCATCCGCGCCTGAGCGCGGGAGACTCATGAGCGACGACGATCGGGTCTCACGGCTGGAGCGCCGAATGGAGGTGCTGGAGGGCCTGGTGCGGCAGTTGGCGCAGCGTTCGGGTGTAGGTCCCGCCGAGGCCAAGGTACCGAGTCCCGAGTACCGGATGCCGAGTCCGCCCCCCCCCAAGGCCGAACCCCCACGCGTGCAGGTAACTCCGTCCGACGTCGCCCAGCCACGGGTGCCAGTGGGGCACCAAACGACCGGATCCGGTATTCGAACTCCGGCGCCTGGTACTTCCCGCACTCTCGTCAACGAACAGTGGCTCGGCCAGCGGGGCCTGCTCGCTGTCGGCGTCATCTTCGTCATTCTCTCCGCGGGTTATCTCCTCAAGCTGTCCTTCGATCGGGGTTGGGTCTCCCCGATGGTCCGCTGCATTGGGGGCGCGATCGCCGGCCTCGCTGTGGGGGCACTGGGATGGCGACTGCATGGCCGGGGCACCAGGACCTACGGTGCCGCACTCATTGGGTGCGGCGCTGCAATCGTCTATCTGGCGGTCTGGGCCGCCGCGCGCTTGTACCAGTTCCTGCCGCCCACGCCGGCGATCGCCGCGCTGGCGCTCGTCTCGTTGGGGCTGGCGGCCGTCGCTCTCGCCATCGACATCCAGGCCCTCGGTGCCGCAGCGGCTCTCGGGGCCTTTTTTGCACCGTTGGTCATTGGGCAGGAATCCGGCAGTGTGAACCTGCTGCTCCTCTACTTGGGTGCGATGGGCGTCACTCTCGGCTACGTCTCGGCGAAGCGACACTGGCGCATCGCCACCTTGGTCATCGCGCTGGCCTATTTCGGCGTTGCGAGCTCGGGCATCGTCGAGCAGGCCAGTGCCACGGGGCTTTACCTCTACGGCATTCTTGGGGGGGCCGCCGGGCTCTTCGTGGGGCTACGAGAAGGCTGGATCGAGACGCGAATCCTCTCGTTCGCTGGCGGTTGGACGATCCTCGGCGTCGCAAACAATGCTGCAACCGACCATTGGCCGACGTTGCTCGGTGGCATCCTCCTAACCGCCCCCGTCTGGTGGCGAGCCCTGGTGAGCGACTCGGTCTGGCCAGGGCAGCGCCCTGACGGTGCTGTGAAAGCTCGGGCATCCCTGGGGGACACGTTCTATTTCTATGCCTCGCCCATCCTTCTGGGCTTTGCCCTGCGAGAGGTTTCCCACGCCACCTTCGATGCCACGCCTGGCCTTGCCCCTCTGTTGATTGCGCTGCCCTACATAGCGATGGGTTTGCGCCACGCGCACCGATTCTCCTTTGCAGTGGTGGCAGCGGCCGCGCTCGTCATTGCGGCGAACATGCAGTGGTCGGGGCTCGAGGCGGTCTGGGCACTCCTGATCTTGACGCACCTTTGGGCGGCCGTGGATCATGGTCTCAAGCGGTCCGATTGCAGATGGTATGCACTGGGAACGTTCACCGTCGCGCTGTGGCACCTGCTCGCGGTGGACCTTCCAGTGCGCCCACAACAGGAACCCGCCTTCGTGGGTCGTTGGGCGCTCTCGCTATGGTGGGGTATCGAGACAGCAGTGGCCCTGGCGGCAGGTCTGCTCCGCGACGGAGCTCCTGTGGGCCAGCCGGGCCTCCGACCCCGTGCGACACTGTGGGCGCTCGCGGGGCTGATGCTCCTCTTCGGCGTCACCGGAGAGCTTATCCGGGTCTTTGATTTGAGCCAGCTTGACCGGGCCACTGCCGGTCTCGCCGGTGGCCTCAGCGTGAGCGCCTGGTGGATCTGCTTCGCGGCTGTCTGCTTCATCGTTGGCTTCCGGCAGGGAATCCGCCAGTTGCGGCTGACGGGGTTTCTGGTGGCCGGTCTCGCACTCGTCAAGGTGGTCCTGGTGGATCTCTCCACCCTTGACGCGCTCTATCGGGTTGGCTCAGCGTTCATCCTGGGAGTGGTGTCGCTCGCGGTCGCCTACGCTTATCACCGGATCGGAGTCCGGGAGGGATCAGCTTCATGATTGCAGATTCCCCCTGGTCTGTGTAGCCTCCCTCTCTCATGCCGCTCGACCCAATTCCCGCACTGACCCCCGCTGCACTCGCCAACGCTACCTGGGAGGATCTTCGCCCGCTCTATCAAGGGCTGGTGGACCGGCCGATGGACAGCGAGTCGCTCGCGCATTGGCTCAGCGACTGGTCGCGCCTGGAGGAAGTGGTGTCTGAGGCTGCGGCCCTGGCGATGATCGACTACACCTGCGACACTGCCGATCCGGCCAAAGAGGCGGCCCATCTCCGTTTCAGCGCGGAGATTCTCCCGAAGATGGAAGAACTCGAGGTCGAGTTGGCCAAGCGGCTACTCGCTTCCGGATACACCAGTCCGGAGCTCGCGGTGACGATTGCGCGCTTCCGCACTGGCGCCGAATTGTTCCGCGAAGAGAATGTGCCGCTCAACTCAGAGATCGAAGAGCACAGTGCCCGGTATCAGAAGGTGACTGGTGGGCTGACCGTGGACTGGAACGGGGTGGAGAAGACCATCCCGGAGTTACAACCCTACTTGCAGGCCACCGATCGCGGCGTACGCGAGCGGGCGTTCCGGCTCAGCTCGAGCGCCTATGCCGGTCGCCGGGATGAATTGGCGGACATCTTCGAGACCCTGTTCGATCTCCGTGTGCGGATGGCTCGGAATGCCGGATTCGCGGATTTCCAGTCGTATGCATTCCGCGCCAAGTGCCGGTTTGACTATGGCCCTGATGATTGCCTCCGTTTTCACGAGGCGGTCGAGGCGGTGGTGGCGCCGGCGGTGGAGCGCGTCATGGTACGCCGCAAGGCCAAGCTCGGTGTTCCGGTCCTCAGGCCGTGGGATGTCGGCCCCGATCCGGAAGGGCGTGAGCCTATTCGTCCGTTTCAGGAGACCGGGGAACTGATCCGTACCAGCCGCAAGATCT
Source organism: uncultured Gemmatimonadales bacterium (assembly GCA_963748035.1). Classification (GTDB taxonomy): domain Bacteria; phylum Gemmatimonadota; class Gemmatimonadetes; order Gemmatimonadales; family GWC2-71-9; genus JADJOM01. The sequence goes on from CAVVHO010000001.1 coordinate 593,547, forward strand.
TCGGGTCCGTGTCCCCCGTCTTCGGCTCGGAGTTCCAGACCATGATGGACGAACGGTTGCTCGACCTCGGCGTACGCAAGGGGAAGGCCCCTGGGGGCTACTGCGAAACGCTGCACTATCGTGGACGGCCATTCATCTTCATGAATGGGGTCGGCGTTCTGGATGACGTGAACACTCTGCTCCACGAGGCGGGGCACGCATTTCACGCTTTCGAGGCCCATGCACAGCCGCTGGTCTGGCAACGACACCCCGGTCTCGAGATGTGCGAGCTGGCATCGATGTCGCTCGAGTTGTTGGCGTCGCCTTACCTTGGCAAGAAGGAGGGCGGCTTCTTCAATCCGGAGGAATTGGCGCGGGCCCGGGCCGAGCACCTCGAGGATGTTCTGATCACACTCTCGCATGTGGCCTCGGTCGACGCCTTCCAGAGCTGGATCTACACCAGCGGCGAGGGACGGGACCGCGAGGCACGGGACGAGGCTTGGCTCCGGCTCCGCAGTCGTTTTGAGCGCGGCGTGGACTGGACCGGCCTCGAGCGCGAACGCATGGCGCGGTGGTACCGCCAGTTGCACATCTTCCTCTACCCCTTCTACTACATCGAGTACGGCATAGCCCAGATCGGGGCACTCCAGGTCTGGCGCAACAGCCTCCGCGACCCGGCGGATGCCGTCGAGCGCTACCGTCAGGCATTGGCGTTGGGCAATACCCGTTCCCTGCCGGAGTTGTACCGTGCCGCCGGGGTCGAGTTCACGTTCGATGTGCGGGTGATCGAGGACTTGGTGGAGCTGGTTGAGCAAGATTTGGAGAAATGGCAGGCAATTGGTAGTGGGAAATAAGGACCGGGCGTTCCACCTTCGTCGGGGGCTCGCCACGCCTGACCCTGCCTCGCACTCCGCCTTCTCGATGGCCTTCCCCGTTGCGTCGTCGCTGTCGCAAGGCAAGATTCCACCCCCTGTCCGGGCCGCCTGTCGGGCCCAGAGTCACCTGAGTCGGAGAACCTGAATGGCGAAGGAAGAAGGGATCGAGATGGAGGGGGTAGTGAGTGAGGTCCTGCCCGACCGCAATTATCGGGTGCTGCTCGAGAACGGGCACTCGATCCTCGCCTACGCCGCTGGCAAGATGAGCAAATTCAAGATCCGGGTTCTTGAGGGCGACCGAGTGACCGTAGTTCTCTCGCCCTACGACCTTACCCGCGGTCGGGTGATATACCGCCACAAGTAGCCCGTCGGGTCAGACAGGTCTGCGGCGGCAAGGCAATCACTGGATCGGCCTGTGGGCCGCAGCCGGAAAAACGAAAGGCCGGGCGCGAGCCCGGCCTTTCGCATTCCTCCAACCGTTCTACTTGACCTTGGTGACGTTCTCCGCCGCGGGCCCCTTGGCCCCCTCGACGATGTCGAACTCGACCCGCTCACCCTCCGAGAGGCTGCGGAACCCATCGGCTTTGATGGCGGTGTGGTGGACGAAGCAGTCCTTGGAGCCGTTTTCGGGCGTGATGAAACCATAACCCTTGGCATCGTTGAACCACTTCACCGTGCCGGTGACGCGAGGCATGCTGCTGTACTCCGTGCGGGGGGGAACATCGTCGGACACCCGGGTTCGCCGGATAGCCGACTGGGAAATGAGCCGGAAATATCCGGCCCAGACTATGAAAAAGACCCGGGGCTAGCTGCCCGGGTCGCGCAGATTTCCTGTGGGGAATTCATGCTCGATTGCTACCCGGCCAAGCCATCTGGCCACTTCAGCCGCGATGAATATGGGGAATCGGTTCACGGCGTCAAGAGGGGGTGGCCCCCCTCCGGCCTGCGGCAGGAGGACCCCAGGTGAGGGGTTGGACTAGGGCTTCCACCACTTGAGCGCGGCCTTGGCCCACTCCCCACTCCGCCGCCGGAGCCCCTGTCCGGTCGCCCGGTTGAGGGCCTGCAGGAACTCCGTCGCGGAGGGGTAGCGCTGCTCCACTTCCGCGTGGAGGGCCCGCTCCAGCACCAGCGCCAGATCCTCCGGTACATCCGACCGTCGCTCCCGAAGTTCAGGGCGCTGGTTCGTGGTCTGCCGCGTCAGGACCTGTTCGACTGTCTCACCGGTGAAGGGCGGTTCGCCAAGCAGCGCGAAATACGCGACGGCCGCGAGGCTGTACAAGTCGGAGCGCTGGTCCACGCGCTCGCCCAGCAACTGCTCCGGACTTGCGAACATCGGCGTACCGCTCTGGCTGGTCGCACCTCCGAAACGGCCGGCACGAAGCACGAGAGCGAGACCGAAATCGGTGATTTGCAGGCTGCCGGTTTGGTCAATCAGCATGTTCTCGGGCTTCAGGTCGCGATGGACCAAGCCGGTCGAGTGGGCCTGCGCTAGCGCGCTGAGTGCCTCACGCATGAGGCGCACCAGCTTGTCCATCGAGAGTGGGCCCTCCTTCTCCACCAGCTGGGCCAAGTTGGGGCCCTTCACTAGTTCCATGGTGTACCAGAGCAGCCCCGACCGGCCACCGATATCGTATATCGCGACGATATTCGGATGGTTGAGGCGGGCCGCGAGCTGGGCCTCGCGTCGGAACCGTTCCACCACCGCGGGATCGGCGGTCAGTTGCGGGTGCAGGACCTTGAGCGCCACCTCGCGCTCGAGGTGCAGATCCCGCACCCGGTACACCCGACCATAGCCGCCGCGTCCCAGCGGCGACAGCAGCTCGTAGTCATCCCCAAGCGCCCGCCGCAGCCGTTTTTCCCAATGCCGGCCGTCGTCGCCATCGCTCGGCTGGGCGCGGGAACTCAGCTGGACCATGGCCGCCGGGTTCTCGAAGGTCCCGGCGTCGGAGGCGAAGTCCTCCAACATTTCGGCGGCCGTGAGGAATCGGTCGTCCGCGGCGGGCAGCAGCGCGCGCATCAGGATCCGGTCGATCGCCTGGGGACAGTTGGGTCTGAGATCGGACGGTCGCTTGAGCTCGCGGGAATCGAGCGGCGGCTCGTGACCGGTGACCGCGTAGTACAGAATCGCGCCCGCGGTGTAGATGTCGCTGGTGGGATCGCCGGAGGCGCCGTCGCGCAGCTCCGGAGCCATGAAGGACTGCGCCGTCGGCGGGTCTGTCGCCGGTACGACGGGTAGAGTCCAGTTGCAGTAGCGAAGGTCGGTCACCGTGCCGCGCGCGCCCAGATTGACAAGTAGTGAGGTGGGTGCGATCCGCCGCACGATGATGCCGTGAGCGTGGGCGTGTTCCAGGCCGCTTAAGACGTCGCGCGCGAGGATATGAACCGCCGGAAATGGTCGCGGCCCGCGTTGCACAGCCTCCTGCAGGCTCTCTCCTTCGATCCAGTTCCCCACCCGGAACGCGATGTCTCCGATAATGCCCGCGTCGTAGACGTGGCGGATCGCCGGGTGATCGAGCTGCGCCAGCGCTTCCGCCTCGCGGAGGAACCAGGCGCGGGTCTGATCATCGGGGTACAGGTTGACGCGGAGTGAGACCCGGCGGCGCAGCAACCTGTCCTGGGCGGTGAACAGCACCCGCTCGCGCGAAGCCGCGACCATCGTTTCCAGCCGGAAGCGATGGCCCAGCGCGGTCTCCACGCGCTCAAAGATCGTGAGCGGGGGAGGCGTAATAGGCATCGGTGCGGAGGTCACCCCTCGGACAGCATGGGGGCTGGCCGGGTCGTCCGACGGCGTTCGATCTGCCCCCGCTGCCCACAGCGGGCCCGATTGCACCAGCGGCGCGCCTGGCTTGCCGATTCGTCGGCGAAGAAGAGCCCGCAGCCGGTGTTGGCGCAACGCCGGATCACGATCAGCGGATTCGCGAGTGTTTGGGCAGCGGAAAGGGCGATCGCCTCCAGCGCAGTGGGTGGCCGGTTCGGCCCGAACCGCAGACGCCAGGTTCCACCGATCCGCAGGAGCTGTTGCCGCCCCTCCAGGGTAACCAGCCTGGTATTGATGGCCTCGACCGTCGATGGTGGGGGATTGCGACCCGAGTCCAGCGCGTTGGCCAGCGCGACCAACTGCTTGCGGAATCGCAACGCTTCCTGAAAGGCGGCGCTGCCTGGCGGCGGTTCAACCCGGACCGACTTGGCCCAGCGCAGGTAGGCACCGGGGTCGGGGAACAGATCACCACTGCCCGGCGGCGTCCCAGCGGTGTTGGCGAACTCCAGCCAGAGCGCGTCGCCCAGCAGCAGGAATTCGGGGTCCGGCATGGGGTCAGCCGTCCTCAGCCGTTTCGACGGTGTCACGGCCGCCGCGCTTGGCGCGATACAGCGCGGCATCCGCGGCCCCAAGGATTGTGTCCGGAGTGACGCCGTGACGCGGCGCCTCGGCAATGCCCATGCTGAGTGACACTCGCCCGAACTCCGGATGGGTCTTCTCCAGCTGGGTCACAGCTCGTTGCACCCGCGCCACGAAGACCGCGGCTTCCTCGGAGGTGGTCATGGGGAGGATGACCAGGAACTCGTCGCCACCCATCCGGCCGATCGCGTCGAGGGAACGGCACTGCTGCCGGAAGATCCGCGTGAGCTCCATCAGCAGCCGGTCTCCGGCCGCGTGCCCTTGCGAGTCATTAACGAGCTTGAAGCGATCGACGTCGATCGCCACCACGCTGGTGCGGATGTGATGCCGCTGGGTGCGCGACAACTCCGCCGCCAACCGCTCCTCCATCGCCCGCCGATTCGCGAGCCCTGTGAGCGGATCGCTGCTCGCCGCGCTCTGCAATTGCTCCACGAGTTGCGCATTCTTGAGCGCAATCGCCGCGGCGAAGGCCAGGGTACCCGCCAGATCGTACTCTGCCGGCCCGAAGGCCTGATCGTGCAGCCGCGGGCCGAGGGCCAGAACCGCCAGCCGCTCCGCCCCCGCGTCCAGGGCGACGATCACTTTGGCCGTCGCCGGGAACAGTTTGGCGATCCCGACATCCTCGGTGGTACAAACCGAACTGTCCGGCGGCATTGACAGCTCCAATTGCGCCCGATCGATCGGGTTCAGTGACATCGACCCGCGCAGCGACCGCACCACCTTCGGGACGTAGACTTCGCCCAAAGGCCGGTACAGGCATCCCCACGAACAGAAGAAGACCTCCGCCATGAAATCGAGGACGAGGTTCTCCGTCTCCTCAGCCGAGTGCACCGAGGAGAGCAACCGCGCGACCTGACGCAGCGCCCGGAGCTGAAAGACCGCGTCCTCCAGCTGTCCCTGCCGATCCCGGAGCACGCTGTGCAGCTCGAGCATCACGGAGAGGCCCAGCGCGATCGGCGTGGCGTGCGGACGAAGGTCGGCCGCGACTGACGGGTCCGCCAGGATCGCGATTTCCGTCTGACCGCTGGAGAGGCGGATGACTTCCACCGCGCCAGGAACCCAGTCCGGTGGCGGCAGCAGCGGTACCAGGGTTCCCGGCGAGGTGATGCTAAACCAGATGCGTTCGCTGCCGAACTGCCGGACTAGCGCATCGCGGCAGCGTTCGAACAGTTCACTATCGGAGGTGGCATGGCGACACGCGGCGGCAAACGCGGTGGGGAGCGAAGCCAGCGGGGAGAGGGCGACGGGAGATTCCATCCTGTTGACGAATATAGCGATAGGCCTGTGGGGTTGGCGAGACTTCAATCCCTAGAGATCGGTGGGTGACTCGAAACGAAATGGGGGCCGAAATCGCTCGACCCCCCTCCGGCCACCCAATTCGTTGCTCCAAAGCTCGCCGCGGTTCCCAGCGCCTACTCTTCCACCACCTGCTCCCAAAGCCGAGTGCTTAGAGAACGGAGCTCAACTAAAAGAGCGGGACGTGGACCTGTCGGGTGGCGCTCCAGTGCATCCACCAACTCCCGGAACCACCGTCCAACCGCCATTGCGCCCCCCGGAGCATACCCGGAGAGATACTCGGCACCCAGGCGACGAACGTCCGTGAGCAGGGATCCGCAGAGGTGGATCTCATTGGCCGCTGCCACCTCCAGGGCCCGCTGGTCGGCTTGGGCGAGTCCGGCGAGGAAATCCAGCTTGGAGGCCTCCCAGTTCCGCTCCTTGCCCCTGGCATCATACCGTTGCTCCACCGAGTGCTTGAGGATGTCAGCCACCCGGACCCCAAACTTCTCCTCGATCTTGCAGCGAAGCTCCGTGCGGCGGACTGGCGAGGATTCGGTGAGCAGCGAACTGAGTACGCCAGCGACAATCGTGGCCTCATCCGCCCCGTGACGGGCGAGGATGACCGCAACGCTGGCCGGTTGGGTCGGCCAGGTTGGGTTCTCCCCTCGACGCGCCGGAGGCCCGCCATGCTTGGCCGCGAACGCCAGCGCGTGCGCGATGCGATCCGAGTAGCCGGTAATCATGGGATGCCGAGCATCTTATGCGTCTGGAGACTCAGGCGCCACTCCGGATGCCGGAGGCAGTACTCGACCGCCAGCGCGGTATTCCGATTCGCCTCGGGTCCGTCCATCGGTTGCAGGAAGAAGTGCCGAAACCTGAAGGCGCGAAAGCGCTCCGGCTCCGCTCCCTCCTGCGGGAATACCAGCTTGAGCTCGTCACCGGCGGTGAGGGACAGTGGCGCGCCAGCCTTGGGGCTCACGCAGATCCAATCCACCCCGGGAGGTGCGGCAAGGGTACCGTTGGTCTCCACAGCGATCTTGAAGCCCAGGGCGTGCAGCGCGATCACCGCCGGTTCGTCGAGCTGTAACAGCGGCTCGCCCCCGGTGCAGATCACGAGTTGCTGGGCCTTTCCCGATGCCCCTTGCGGCCACGCCGCCGCGACCGCCCGAGCCAGATCGTCGGCTGTCGTGAACTTGCCCCCGCCCGGACCATCTGTTCCCACGAAATCGGTATCGCAGAACTGGCATACCGCATCGGCGCGGTCACGCTCGTGCCCCGTCCACAGGTTGCACCCCGCGAATCGGCAGAACACCGCCGGCCGGCCCGCATTGGCGCCCTCACCCTGCAGGGTATAGAAGATGGACTTCACCGTGTAGGTCATGGGCCGATGGCCGATGGCTGATATGGGGCCGGATCCTGCATTCCGTTTTCTCGAAACCCCTTGATCCGAAGCAGGCAGGAATCGCACTGTCCGCACGCTACACCTTCAGGCGAAGGATCGTAGCAGCTTCTCGTGATACGGTAGTCCACCCCCAGAGAAAGACCGGTTGCGATAATGTCCCGCTTGGAAAGCGTGATGAGTGGCGTATGGATACGCAACCTGGTTTGGCCTTCGACCCCCGCCTTGGTGGCGAGGTTGGCCATTCGCTGGTACGCTGCGATGTACTCGGGGCGACAATCAGGGTAGCCGCTGTAATCGAGTGCATTCACCCCAATGAAGATGTCGGCTGCGCCGAGGACCTCGGCCCATGCCAGCGCGTAGGAGAGAAAGATGGTGTTCCGTGCCGGGACGTAGGTCGCCGGGATATCCTCACCCATTTCCTGCGGCGTCCGTCCCTTCGGAACCGGGAGGTCGCCGGTCAACGCCGACCCGCCGAAGAGCCGCAGGTCTATGGACACGACCGCATGTTCGACCACACCGGCGAGTCGGCACACCTCACGTGCGGCGGTGAGCTCGATCGCGTGGCGCTGACCATAGTGAAAACTCAGGGCGTACGGCAGGAAGCCGTCGGCCGTGGCAATCGCCAGGGCGGTGGCGGAGTCGAGTCCACCTGAGACCAGGACGACTGCTCTGGGAGCCGAGGCCATGGCCGAAAACTAGCGCCCCAACACGTGGCGGAGCGCCCCCGACAGCGTTGGGTATCGAAAAAGGTAGCCTGTGGCCTCGAGCCGATCGGGAACGACTCGAGTGCTCGCAAGGAGCAGTTCGTTCGCCATCTCGCCGAAGAGGAGCCTGAGCGCGGTCGCAGGAACCGGAAGCAGGGCGGGCCGGCTCAGGGCGGCGCCTAATGCCGCACTAAAGTCCGCATTGGTGACCGGGGACCCGGTCGTCGCGTTGACCGGCCCGCTGAGAACATCGGTGAGAATCGTATGGTAGATCGCGCCGACCATGTCGTCGATGCTGATCCAGCTCATGTATTGCCTGCCATTTCCGAGTCGGCCACCAATGCCGGCGCGGAAGGGCGGGAGCATCTGTCCCAGCGCTCCCCCGGCGGGAGTGAGCACCAGCCCGGTCCGCAGGCGCACCACCCGGATGCCGGCGCGCTCCGCTGGCACCGTCGCCGCTTCCCAGGCCTGACCCACCCGCTCGACAAACAATGCCCCGGTCCCGGTTCGCAGCGGGGCTTCTTCCGTGAGGATCTCATCACCCCGGTCGCCATAGATGCCAATCGCGCTGGCGGATACCAGCACTCGAGGCCGGTGTGTAAGTCGACCGATGGTTTCTGCGATGAGGGTCGTCCCCTGGATGCGGCTATCCAGGATCCGCCGCCGGCGTTCATCGGTCCACCTGCCGCTGGCAATCGATTCACCCGCGAGATGGACTACGGCGTCCAAGCCCTCGAGCGCCATGCTGTCGAGTCGGCCGCTGGCGGGGTCCCAGAGGATATCGTCCGATTCCCCCCGTGTGCGGACCACCCGCCGGACGCGGTGACCACTGGTTGTCAGGAACGGAACGAGGCTTCGTCCTATCAGTCCGGTGGCGCCGGTCACCCCGATGGCCAGCGGCCCGCGGCCGCTATAGCGCTGACTCCCGGCCAGGTCGTCCTGGAGCACGGCGTGTCGATATCGAAACACCCGCTCCAGCCTGGAGCGAATCACCCCTGCGGCCAGCTCACCCGCGCCGCCGAAAGGCACCTCGTAGTCGATTCGATCGATGTAACGGCAACGCGTTGTGCCGATCGGCTCGAAGAGATGCGTGTGCACCCAGCTGGTAAACGGCCCTTCCACCTGCTCGTCCACGAACTGTCGCCCCGGAACACCATCCCGGTGACGGCTTACCCAACGCATCCGAATGGGCCCAACCGACGCCTCCAACACCACTGTTCCCTGAGACAGATCGCCGCGCCGCTCCAGCACCTTGGTGTCTTCCCACGGCGGCATGAGCCGCTCCAACGCCCCTGGCCGCGTATGCCAGGTGTACGCTTGATCGGCCGGAACCGGCAGTTCCGTGGAGAACTCGAATCGCTTGGGCGCCATGACGGGCCTCGTGAGCCGGAACAGAATCGGGTGCGGGTAGATTATACGCCATGCCCCGCCGCTGCGCCGTGCTGCTGATCGCCCTTCTTGCCCCCCACCCAAGCGCCGCGCAGGCCCCCGCCGGTCCCGCATGCGTGGTCGACCGCATCGTTGATGGCGATACGTTCTACTGCGAGGAGGGCACCAAGGTCCGCCTGCTCGGCATCGACAGTCCTGAACGAGGGCAGGGGCCCGCGTTCGGCTCGGCGACCCGGGCGCTCAGACGGTGGCTTCCCCGGGGGCGGACCGTCATCCTCGAAGGCGACGTGCGTGCCCGCGACCGCTACGGCCGTGCGCTGGCGTGGGTCTGGGCAGGCGACACCCTGATCAACGAAGCGATGGTGACCGCCGGATGGGCCGTGCGATATACGCTTCCGCCGAACGTGAAGTACGTAGATCGGCTCGGTCGTGCCGAACGCAGCGCCAGAGGTTCGAGACGTGGGCTGTGGGCGCCTGGTGGGCTTGCCTGTAAACCGGAGGAGTATCGACGAGGCCGCTGTATCAGCCCGCCCTGAGCCCCCATCTAGACACCCCCGTTGGGTTGCATATCTTCTCGGCTAAGTAGAGGGTTACCGCTTGCTTCCCCCCCCAGCCTGGTCCCCGTGACTCGCTCCCCCATTCTGGCGCTCATCCTCTTCGCGCTTCCGTTCGCGACCCTGCCGGCACAGGTGGCCGACTCATCACCCTTCCGCGCCCTCGATCTGCCGGCCGCGAATCAGCTGCGGACTGGTGGAGGTCGCCCCGGGCCGGGGTATTGGCAACAGCGGGTGAACTACACGATCCGGGCGACGCTTGATCCGGCGACCCAAATCCTGAGTGGGCGGGAAACGATTCATTACGTGAACAACTCGCCGGATCCGCTCCCCTACCTCTGGATGCACGTGGAGCAGAACATCTGTGCCCCGGGGAATGTCACGGATAAGCTGGACCAGCCGCCGCTGGTGTTTCTCGGGTCGGTGTTCGACTTCTCCTGTCAGGGGTTCGCTGGTGGACTGACTCTCGAATCACTGACCACTCTTGGCAGGCCGCTCGCCCATTCCATCGAGGGGACGGTGATGCGGGTCGAGCTAGCCCGCCCGCTGCTCCCCGGTCGAACGATGGACATCGAGGTGAAGTGGCGGTTCCTGGTCCCGGCCTACGGCGCCGGCCGCATGGGCCATGATGGTGATCTGTACGAACTGGGACAGTGGTACCCCCGCATGGCGGTCTACGATGACGTACGCGGATGGAATCATGAGCCATATATCGGAGCCGGTGAGTTCTATCTGGAATACGGGTCCTTCGATGTGGCCATCACGGTGCCCGCATCCTACATCGTCGCCGCCACCGGGGTGCTGCAGAATCCGTTGCAGGTGTTGACCGCGACGCAGCGGACCCGTCTCCTGAAAGCCCGAACCTCGGATTCCGCCATCGCGATCATCACCAAGCAGGAGGCCGGCGATCCCGCGCGCACGCGCCCGGTCCGGCTTGGGACGCTGACCTGGCGGTTCCTCGCCGACAGCGTCAGGGATTTCGCATTCGCGGCCGCGCCCAACTTCCGCTGGGACGCGAGCGGCTGGAACGGGATTTACGTCCATACGTACTACCGGCCTGCAGCCTCCTTGTGGACCGAAGCCAACCGGATGGTGCGCGAGGCGGTCCGCTACTACAGCCAGCAGTGGCTGCCCTACCCCTATCCCCATATCTCCAGCATCGAGGGCCCCATCGAAGGCATGGAATATCCCATGATGACCTTCGATCCCTCCGGACCAGCGCGCATCGATCTCCAATGGGTGCTGGCCCACGAGCTGGGCCATCAGTGGATGCCGATGATCGTCGGCAGTAACGAGCGCCTGTACCCCTGGATGGACGAAGGCTTCAACACCTTCATTGACCTTGCCAATGCGGCCAACTACTTCCGGGGAACGCCCTACGGCGACAGCATCGAGTCGCACCCCCTGCACCTGTATCCGGATCACGCCCTTCCGGGGCTGGAGCAGCCTCTCATCACCAGGCCGGTCGAGTCTCGCGACCTCTTCTGGACCGGGTACCAGAAGCCCGCCCTGATGATGCAACAGCTTCGCTTCCAGGTACTCGGGCGGGATCGGTTCGACCCAGCCTTTCGGGAATACCTGCGGACCTGGGCATTCAAGCATCCCACCCCGGCGGACTTCTTCCGCCTCATGCGGGACCAGTCCGGCGAGGACCTGGACTGGTTCTGGCGAGGCTGGGTACTCACTACTGCCCGCTTGGACCAGGCGGTGGATTCGGTCGTGAGCCGAGGCGATTCACTGGTCGAGACCTACCTCTCCAACCGAGCCCAGATGGTCATGCCGATGGTGCTGGCCTTGCAGCTCCAGCAGGGCGATGGAACGGTAGTGACGCGCAATGTCGAACTGCCCGTGGAGATGTGGGATCAGGGGCCCAGATTCGTCTACCGCTACAGAGGCCCCGAAAAGGTCGTCAGGGTTACGGTTGATCCCGACGCCGCCTTCCCCGACGTGAACCGCACCAACAACAGCTGGGGCAGATGACCCGCGAAGCGTGTACCTCTCGAGCCAACCCGCTATCCCGGGGTCCGCGACCGCCCCGGGCCAGGGGGGCGCACTTCGAGGCACTGCCTCCCCTCCGGGGTATTATTGTGGGTGAGCACAGACCACAGCCTGCGGCGTACCTCGGAGGTCAGGCCGAGCGAGGGCCGACCCTCCAATGACCCACCGGATCTCCGGGCCGAACGACCCCGTCCGCGACTACTTGCGGCGTAGTGGGGCGCCATACTCGGTGGTGGCCCAGGGTCTCCGTGGCTTGGTAGAGAACTGGGAACGGGTCGTTGCACAGATCGTCGTGGGCTACAACCACACCCTCGACGAATATCTGAACGACATGGATGGCCGCCAGCTGCTGGCCAACGCTTTCGAAGTCGCTCCGGAGGAAGTACGTCAGGCGTTCTTGCCGCGGGTGCATGATGCGGACCTGAAGGCGCGGCTGAACCTGGTGGCGATGGGTCGCTGCCTGTGGGGCGGTATCGTTGCGGAAGAAGAGGGATGGACCGACGAGGGGAATTGGTGGTACTTCGAGAAGCCGAGAAACCCTGGCCCCAGGCTTCGTGAGGAGTTGGACAAGACGTGACCGCCCCAAGACTGTTTCTTATCCATGGCAGCGATTCGGTCGTGCTGAGCGGCCGGGCCATCGCTATCGGGCGTCTGCCCGAGTGCGACGTTGTGCTTGACGGATGGGAGGTCTCCCGGCGTCACGCCCGACTGGTGCCAACCCCGGCCGGGCCGCTCCTCGTCGACCGGAGTCGTTACGGCACGTTCGTCAACAACATGCAAGTCATCGCCCCGCTGTTGTTGACCGATGGCGATATGATCCGCATTGGCACCTCCGAATTCCGAGTCGTGAGTGCTCCGCCTCCGGGATTCGTGCCCCGCAGCGCTCGGGCACAGGCGCCTCGTCCCCGGCTAGTGACCTGGTGGAAGCGCTATGGCATTTCCGAGCTGGGCGGTATCGTGGCCGCGCTGGTCGGTGCATTGGGCGCTCTGCGAGCCGGCGGGAATACGCTCACCGCGGCCTTGGCCGGCACGGCGGCCGAAGCGGTCTGGTTTTATGGCAGCCTCGGACTGCGCGACCTTCGCTACGAGGCACGTGAACGCAGGGCCGCGGGCCGGCCCTTCGATCGCCACGCCACCATGGACGTCCTCAGGAATCTCACCCGTGAATTTGGTGCGGCGGAGGCAGTCGATCTGCTGCTCCGCCCGATTTGCCTTGGTACTGGCCTCGCCGCGATCGGAGGCGCGTCGGGCGTTATCGCCGGCAAACTCGTAGCCGACCTCCTGTTCTATGGGCCGGTGCTCGCGCTCTGCCATTGGCGGCTCGCCAACAAAGCCCCCGCTGCCGCCGAACCGCACCGGCTCCGGAACACGATGGCGACCGTCCCCATGGGCCAGCTGGCGGAGCTGCACCGGCAGCTCGATGCCCGCGCCTCCTGCGACGAATCAGCAGAGCCTCCCACGCTCCACTCCGATCGATGACCAGGCGGTTCGGCGCGCAGTCCATGGTGGCGCCGCTGCGCCGCGTGCTGGTGCGTACTCCTGACGCGGCATTCGCCACCGCGGACCCCGCCGTGTGGCACTACACCGCCCGCCCGGATCTGCTTCAGGCAAGACAAGAGCATGAAACCTTGGTCCAATTGCTGAGCGATACCGGGGCGGAAGTCATTAGGCACGATGAGCCCCTCGATGGCCTGGCGGACGCTATCTACGTGCACGATCCGGTCCTGGTCAGCGACCGGGGCGCCGTCCTCCTCAGGATGGGAAAGCCGCTCCGCCGCGGAGAGGAAGAAGCGATCGGCCGGAGGCTTGAAGCCGTCGGGGTGCCGATCCACTACCGCCTGACGGGAGATGCCCTCGCGGAGGCGGGCGACTGCCTCTGGCTCGACGCGAACACCCTAGCGGTCGGACTCGGCTTTCGGACCAATTGGGCCGGCCTCGAACAGATCGAGGAGGCCCTCGGCCCCGAGGTTGATGTGGTCCCGGTGGAGTTGCCCTATTACACCGGGCCCGAGGCGTGCCTGCACTTGATGTCCTTCATCAGCATGTTGGACCACGACCTGGCGGTCGTATACCTGCCACTCATTCCAGTACCCTTCTGGCAACGGCTGCAAGCGCGCGGGATCGTACTGGTTGAAGTACCGGATGCGGAGTTCCCCACGATGGCCGCCAACGTGCTCGCCGTGGCGCCGCGGCAATGCGTGATGCTGGAGGGAAGCCCGGTGACTCGTGCCCGGCTCGAGGCTGCGGGGTGCGCCGTGAGGACCTACCGGGGCAGTGAGATTTCCCTCAAAGCCGAAGGGGGGCCCACCTGCCTCACCAGGCCGGTCTGGCGGGCGGCTGTCGCGGTCTAGGATCGTGCGGCCGCTTTGCGGACCAGGATGAGGTCGGTGATGTTGTCCAGTGTGAGAAGCCCGACCAACCGCCCGTTACCGTCTACCACGGGCAGGGCAGGCAGGTTGCTCCCCTTGAGGCGCGCGAGCGCTGTGTCGAATGGCAGGCCAAGGGGCACGACGGGGACGTCCCTGGCCATCGCGGCGCTTACCGGAGAGTCGGGGCCACGCAGCGTCAGGGCCTTGATGAGGTGATCACGCGTCAGCAGTCCTTCCAGGCCCCCCGCATTGTCCACCACTGGAAACTCTCCCTGCTCGCCTTCCAGGAGCAGGTCGACCGCCTGCCGGAGTGTGGCGTGGACGGGGATTGTGAGGTACCGGGTGATCATCATCTGGTCTACAATGATGCCTTGCCCCGCCGCCCGGGCTTCCACCATCGCGGCCTCCTGCGCGGCACCGAAGAAGACGAACACCCCGATCAGGACGAGCATCGGCTCCCTGGCCGTGAGCCCATACAGCCCGGCGACCACGGCAAGTACCTGTCCGATACTGGCGGCGATCCGAGTGGCGCGCACCATCCCAACCCGGGTGGCCAACACCGCCCGGAGGACGCGACCCCCGTCCATCGGGTACGCGGGAATGAGGTTGAACCCCAGCAGTCCGACGTTGGTGTAGAACAACGCCTGCCACAGATCGGTTTCTTCCACTCCTTGGCCCATCAGCGGCCAGATTAGCGCTTCACCTGCGTACGTGAGCCACAGGGCGAGCCCGGCGGCAATCAGCAGAGTGACCGCCGGTCCGGCGAGCGCGATCAGGAACTCCTGCTTGGGCTCGTCGGCCAAGCGCTCCAGCCGTGCTACCCCGCCAATGGGCAGCAGGATCACATCCGGGGTCCCAATTCCGAAACGGCGGGCCATCAGAATGTGCCCAAACTCGTGCAGCAGTACGCAGAAGAAGACCCCCAGGACGAACACGGTCGTCCCAAGCGCGGCATCGGGCCCATTTGCGCCACGGGTGGAGACGTAGATGTAGATCAGGAGCAAGAGGAAGGTGAAATGCACCTTCACGTCGGTGCCGAGGATTCGCACCAGTCGGAAAGACCAGGACATGGGGGAATATTAACAGCAAAGCGGTCCGCGCCTCCGCTGCCGCCCTGTCACCACCTTGAGGGGGCTCCCAGAGGTCACTAGAATTTCCTCCCTCACGACGGTCTGGAGGAGTGCCATCGCCACGAACACCTGGTCCGTCAAGGACTCCGAGAAGCTCTACAACATGCTGGGCTGGGGGCTGGGCTTCTTCCGGGTCAATTCCGAAGGGCGCGTGGCGGTCCATCCTGATGGCAATCCCAAGCGGGGCTTGGATCTGTTCCAGCTCGCGATGGACCTGAGCGCTCAGGGCGTTGGCCTGCCTCTGCTGCTGCGATTCTCGGATATCCTGCGTGCCCGCATCGAGACGCTCGCCACCCAGTTCAAGAATGCCATAGCCGAGTTCGGCTACGAGGGAGCCTACACTACCGTCTACCCGATCAAGGTCAACCAGCAGCGGCACGTGGTGCAGGAGGTGGTGGAGTTCGGCACTCCGCACGGGGTCGGGCTCGAGTGCGGCTCGAAGCCCGAGCTCCAGGCCGTACTTGGAATCACCGAGAGCACCCAGCCGCTGATCGTCTGCAACGGGTACAAGGACGAGGAGTACATGCGCCTGGCCCTGATGGGCCAGAAGCTCGGACACACGGTCTTCGTTGTTGTGGAGCAGCTCTCCGAGGTCGACACCTTCCTCAAGGTGGCGGATGAACTCGAGATCATCCCGACGATGGGAGTGCGGATCAAGCTTGCCACGGAAGGGTCGGGTCGCTGGGCCAAGAGTGGCGGCGAGAAATCGAAGTTCGGCCTCTCGGCGATGGAACTGATGAAAGTGCTCGAAAAACTCGAGGCCGCGGGGCGCAAGGACGTGCTCAGGCTGGTGCACTTCCACCTGGGCAGCCAGATCACCGACATCCAGTACATCAAAGCCGGGCTGGAGGAGATCGGCAGGTACTACGCGGAACTTCGGAAAATGGGATTCGGCCTGACCCACGTTGATGTGGGTGGAGGACTGGGCGTAGACTACGACGGTTCGCGGTCGACCCGACCGGCCAGCATGAACTACTCCGTACGCGAGTATGCCAACGACGTGGTGTACACCCTTGGCACCGTCTGCCGGGCCGAGGAACTGCCGATGCCACACATCATTTCGGAGTCGGGCCGCGCGATCACCGCGCACCACTCGCTCCTGCTGATCAACGTCACCGACGTCGAGTCCCAGAGCGAACCGGCCATCCCTGAACTCGGCCCGGAGTCGCACCCCATCCTGATCGAAATGAAGGAAAGCCTCGAGTCCATCAGTCCCGAACGACTCGAGGAGGTCCACCACGATGCCACCTTCGGCAAGGAGCGGGCGCGCGAACTGTTCGCCAGCGGCGTGCTCTCGCTCAGTGAACGTGCCACTGTGGAGCAGCTTTACCTCGCGACAATGAACCAGCTTGCCCGCGTCGTGGAACCGGAGAAGGCCGAGCACCCGGAGATTTGGCCCGACATCGAGCAGGCCCTGGTGGACCGGTATTTCTGCAATTTCTCGGTCTTTCAGTCGCTGCCTGACAACTGGGCGATCGACCAGCTTTTCCCGATCATGCCGATTCACCGCCTGCTGGAGGCACCGTCTCGGCGCGGCACCATTCAGGACATCACCTGCGACTCCGACGGCGTTATCGACCGCTTCGTCGGCGGACGGAAAGGCAAGCCTTCGCTCGAGTTGCATCCCATCCGGGACGATGAACCATACATTCTGGGCATTTTCCTCACCGGCGCATACCAGGAAATCCTGGGCGATCTCCACAATCTCTTCGGCGATACCAACGCGGTGCACGTGCGGCTGACCGAAGGCGGGTACGAGATCACCGACATGGTGCATGGCGACACGGTGACCGAAGTCCTCAACTACGTCCAATTCCAGCAGGCGGAACTCCTCACCACCTTCCGCCGCAAGGTCACAAGCGCCAAGGATCTATCGCGAAACGACGCCAACCAGTTCATCGCCGACTACGTGGCCGGACTCGAGGGTTATACCTATCTCGAGGGTGAGGAGCTCCCGGGGACCTAGTAGTGAGAAGTCAGAAGTGAGACGTAAGCAGTGGCGCTTGAGCTGTGCGGGAGCCTCTCTGCGATCTTCTCACATCGTAGCCCTCTCCAGCCGGGTTGCCGTTCCAAGCCCTGAAGCAGCCCACCTTGCCGTGGAAATCCGACCAACGGGGTCGCGCGTACAAGGGGCGATCTGGCGCGATGCCAGTGACCTCCACCTGAACCGCGAGACTACGATGCGTACCAAGTCGATTCCGACCTTGCTGCTCGTCGGCGCCATGACCTTCAGCGCCCCGTCGGCCCACGCCCAGATGTCCCACCAGATGGCCGTGGTCTCAATGACCGCGGCCGATCTCCGGGTGGCCCTCAACCAGCTCCTCGCCGAGCACGTCCAGCTCGCCTCCGCGGCCACTGACGCGGCGCTCGGCGGCCGGAATGGCGAGTTTGAGGCCGCTGCGGGCGCCCTCGACGCCAACTCTGTGGCTCTCTCCAAGGCCATCAGCAGTGTCTACGGGGCAGACGCCGAGGCGTCCTTCCTCCCTGTGGCGGACCCACATCGGGTTTTTCGTGAATTACACCACCGCCGTCGGCAAGATGGACAAGGCCGGGCAAACCAAGGCCGTGAACGACCTGGTTGGATATGCCACGACGTTCGCGGTGTTCCTGAACCATGCCAATCCGAACCTCCCAGTCCCGGTAGTCGAGAGTCTGCTGAAGACCCACGTTGTGTCGCTCAAGGAGGTGGTGGATGCTCAGGCGAAGGGGGACTTTGCCCTCGCGTATGGGAAGCAGCGGGAAGCCGCCGGTCACATGCAGATGATTGCGGATCCGCTCGCCAGCGCGATCAGCAAGCAGTTTCCGGAGAAGTTCGCAATGAGGTAGGTGATGCGGTGGGTAAGTAAGGGAGTAAGAAGTGAGAAGTAAGAAGTGAGAAGGTCGCAGCGAAGGTTTCGCCGCTCCGCATGAACCACTTCTCACTTCTTACTTCTCACTTCTTGCTTCTTCTTTCTCAGCGTTCTTCAGCCGCCCTGCGTCGCTCGCCGCCCGCCGCAGCACAAACTCCATTTGCCCGTTGAGCGACCGGAGCTCATCCGACGCCCAGCGCTGCAGCGCGTCGTAGAGCTCCGGATCGATCCGAAGCAGGAAGGGCTTCCGTTCCGCCACCGGTCAAGGACTCAGGTGTAGAGAGTACCAGCGTTGACCACCGGCTGAGTCGCCTGCTCCGAGCAGAGCACGACCAGCAGGTTGCTGACCATGGCCGCCTTCCGCTCCTCATCCAGCTGTACGATCTGCCGCCGGCTCAGTTGTTCCAGCGCCTGTTCTACCATGCCAACGGCGCCGTCCACGATCTTCGACCGCGCCGCGATCACCGCGGTCGCCTGCTGCCGCCGCAGCATCACCCCTGCGATCTCCGGAGCATAGGCGAGGTGGCTGACTCGCGCCTCGGAGACTTTCACACCCGCCCGGGCCAGTCGTGCCTGGATCTCGATCTTGAGTTGCTCGGCCACATCCTGGGTATTGGCGGAAAGCGACTTCTGTCCTTCCTCGTGAGCATCGTAGGGGTACTGGTTGGCGAGCCCGCGCAGCGCCGACTCGCTCTGCACCCGCACGTATTCCTCGAAATTATCGACCTCGAACAGCGCTTCCGCGGTGTCGGTGACCTGCCAGACCACCACGGCGCCGATTTCGATGGGGTTGGAATTGTGGTCGTTGACCTTGAGCTTGGTGGTCTCAAAGTTCCGCACCCGAAGTGAGATGGCGCGCTTGGTATAGAAGGGATTGGCCCAGCGCAGTCCAGCGGCGCGGACGGTGCCGACATATCCCCCGAAGAGTTGCAGCACCTTCCCCTGGCCCGGCTGGACGGTGAAGAGCCCGGCGTACAGGACCGCGAGGACGACTAACGCGAGGGCCATGAGGATGACCTGTCCGGCATTCTCGGTTCGGATGCCGCCGATGAGCCCCGCCAGCGTCACCGCCGATGCCAGGAGCAAGAGTGCCAACATGGCTCCGCCTGAAGCGACTTTCCGTTCGATCTCCCGAATCACGGCCGTATCCTCATGTTATTATGGTATCGTCATGATATCATTTTGATAGATGAAAGTCAACTGCACCCGGCAAAGTCATTGTGGTCATTGGTTTTGCAGCCGAGAGGAGTTCTGCCCCTAGCTGAGCCAGCGGTCTAGATGCTCGCTGATAAACCCGTCATCCCAAAAATCGGGGTAGGCAGTGAACACCCGGTCGATCTCAGCGAGTTGGCCCGGCGAAAGTTGCTCAGCCGGATCGAGACACCACGCTCCTGCCATTAGGCCCTGGCGCCTGAGTACCTCGTGGAGGCCGGGGATGCATCCGGCAAAGCCGTGCCGGGCATCGAACAGGGCGGAGTTGGCGTCGGTCAGCGCGTTCGCGATGCGGAGCCAGATGGGGTTGATCGGTTGATCACCGCGGATTCGATGCAGGTCTCTCAACATCTCGACTGCTCGCCGGGTACCCACTGCCCATTGGCCGAGTAGCCCCCCGACGATTCGATGCTCGACGCCGCCGAAGCGGAATCGGGACAGAAGGTCCACCACGATGCTGTCGTCATTGCCGGTATACAGGGCGATGTCGTCGCGTCCCGCGTCGGCCACGGCGCGGACAACCTCAATGGTGTGATAGCGGTTGAACGGTGCGATCTTGATGGCAACTACGTTCGGGATCTCCGCGAAACCGCGCCAGAAGTCGTAATCCAGGACTCGGCCGCCCACGGCGGGCTGCAGGTAGAAACCGAAGAGCGGGAGGATACCCGCCACCGCCCGGCAATGATCGAGCAACGCCTGATCGGCATCGTGCTCCCAGGCGGCGAGCGAGAGGAGTACCGCGTCGTAGCCGAGGCGGGCCGCGATCTCGGTTTCGCGGGTGGCCTGTTCGGTGCGTCCAATCGCGCCCGCGACCTTCACAAAGGGGCGAGGGTACACGCGCAGTTCTGCCGCCGCCGTTTCCGCGGCCAGTGCGAGTACCGGCTCGAAGAGGCCGTGCTTGGCATCCCGGATTGCGAACTGCGTAGTGTGCACGCCGACCGCGATTCCTCCGACCCCGGCGGCGAGGTAATAGCGGGTGAGGGCACGCTGGTGACGCTCGTCCAGGCGACGTTCGGCCGTCAGCGCGAGTGGGTGGGCGGGTATGACTTGGCCAGCGAGGAGATGATTGCTGAGGGGCACGGTCATCCCGAGGTTAGAACCGGCCGCGGCGTTCCTCGAAGTTGGTCGGCTTACCCAAGGTCCGACCCCCGCTCTCGAGCCAGCTCGCGGTCCAATCGATCATGGTTTCGAGGTCAACAGCCGGAAGACCGAACGCCCGAACCGAACGCGTGGCGTTGCTGAGCAGCGCGTCGGGCGCCTCCTCCCCCGCGAACACCGGTACCCGGGCGAACCTAGCGCCGAATCGCTCCGCCAGCCAGCGTACCCTGACCTTCGCGATCCCAGTGACATTCAGCACCGTCGCCGGGGACGAAGCAAGCTGCAGGCACTGCAGAGCTCGCGCGTTGGCGTCACCCTGCCAGATGGCGTTGAGGTAGCCCATCTGCAGCGAAATCGGTTCACCGGCGAGCACGCGACGGGCGGTATCCACCAGGACGCCGTAGCGAAGATCGATCGCGTAGTTGAGTCGTACGATCGCCACTGCGGCGCCAGCTGTGGCCGCGGCATGCTCGAAGATCCGCTCCCGGGCCAGGCAACTCATCGCGTACTCGCCGATCGGACCGACGGGATGGTCCTCATCCGGCCCAGCGGTGCTGACCGGGGTCAGCGGGTAGACATTTCCGGTAGAAAACACGACCGTTCGGGCGGCGGGGTAGCGGGTGATGACCAACGATGGAACGATCGCATTCATCGCCCAGGTTACATGAGGTGCGGCTTCGGTCCCAAACTTCTGGCCTGCCATGAAGATCACGTTCGGGGCGTCAGGAAGTCTGGCGAGCGCCGCGGGGTCCAACAGGTCCGCTGTCTCCGTGCTCACACCCTGGCGCTCGAGGCGCTCCCGCAGCGTGGGGTCGGAGAAACGAGAAACCGCGATGACTCGGCGAGCGGGGTTGAGGGCGCGCCGAGCCATTCGAGCGAGGGTGGGCCCCATCTTTCCCCCGGCCCCGAGAATCAGAAGGTCCCCCGGCAATCGCCGGAGGACCTCCGTCACGCCATCGGTGGGACGGGATAGTCGCTCTTCCAGGTCTTCCTCAGTCCGCGGTGCGGGATCGCTCACATGCCGGTCCCGTTCAGCCGTTCACCGCTCGCTTCTCATTCTTCACCTTGCGCGCTCATTCCCCCGCATCGCCATCGGCACAAACTCTCGCTCGTCGTGGCCGATGTAGATCTGCCGTGGCCGGGCGATCTTCTGCTCCTTGTCCCGGAGCATCTCTTCCCATTGCGCGACCCACCCTGGCAGGCGCCCGATCGCAAAGAGCACAGTGAAGTAGTCTGTCGGATAGCCCATCGCCTGGTAGATCAGACCGGAATAGAAGTCCACGTTGGGGTACAGCTTGCGCTTGATGAAATATTCATCCTCGAGGGCGATCCGCTCGAGTTCCAGTGCGATCTCGAGCTTCGGGTTGAGCCCGGTCTGCTCGAAAACGTCGTAGGCGACCTTCTTGATGAGCTTGGCGCGGGGGTCGTACGACTTGTACACCCGGTGGCCGAAGCCCATGAGCCGGCCGTGGCCCTGCTTCACCTGTTCGATGAAGCCGGTGATGTTTCGCTTGTCACCGATCTCGTCCAGCATCTGCAGCACGGCCTCGTTCGCGCCCCCATGCAAAGGGCCGTAGAGGGCGGCGATCCCGGCGGAGATTGCCGAGAAGGGGTCCACCTGTGAGGATCCGACGGCACGGACTGCGCTGGTAGAACAATTCTGCTCGTGGTCCGCGTGGAGAATGAGCAGGATCTCAAGCGCTCGCTGCAGGATCGGATTGGGCTCGTGTTTGCCGCCGATCTCAAACGTCATGTTGACGTAGTTGCCGATGTAGCTGAGGTCGTTGCGCGGGAACACGAACGGCAGGCCGCGGGAGTGGCGGAAGGCGAAGGCCGCAATGGTCGGTAGCTTGGCCATCAGCCGCACCCGCTGCAAATAGCGGCTGGCGGGGTCCTCGATGTTCTTGGCATCCGGATAAAACGTCGAGAGCGCGGCGGTCGCCCCGAGCAGCACACCCATCGGGTGCGCGTCGTAACGGTAACCTTCGAGGAACTTGATGATGTTGGTGTGGACGTAAGTATGGTACGTCACGTCTTCTTCCCACCGATCCAACTGGGCCCGGGTGGGCAGCTCACCTTCGAACAGCAGGTATGCCACCTCGAGAAAGCTGGCTTTCTCGGCGAGCTGTTCAATCGGGTAGCCCCGGTAACGGAGGATTCCCTTGTCGCCATCGATAAAGGTGATCGCGCTGCGGCAACTGGCGGTATTGAGATAGGCCGGATCATAGGCCATCAGGCCGAAGTCGTCGTCCGCCACTTTGACCTGGCGCAGGTCGGCGGCCTTGATGCACCCTTCGCTCAGGGGGAGCTCGTAGCTCTTGCCGGTACGGTTATCCGTGATGGTCAGCGATTCCTTGGACACGCGCGCTCCTCGCGTCGGTTTGCAGCCGTGAGAGCGGAAAAGATACTTGATCCGGGGCAGGCGGCGGAATGGGGCAAGGCTGGAACGCCGACGTCTAGTCGGGGGCCGGGGCGATCTCGGGCAGTCGAGCCAGGATCAGCCTGGCCAGGCCGCGATAGTCGCCATCAAAATGATGCCCCCCGTCCAACCTGACCACCTCGACGAGGCTGTCCGGGAGCTCGGGGCATAGGGTATCCTGCTCCTTCGTCCCGTACACGCAGAGCATGGTGTGGCCTGCCAGCTTGCGGACCTCCGGAAGGAGCTTGTAAGTGGCGACTGGATGCTGCGAAAACCAGTCTCCCACCCGAAACTCCATGTCAGTCTCGTGGTCAATACCGAGAAACGCCATGAGACGGATGTCGTCGAGCATCGAGGCGGGCAGGCGTGCCGCCATGAGTGGCAGTACATCGGCACCCCGGGAATAGCCGACCAGGACAACCTTGCGACGTCGGTACGCGAGCTGGTAGTGGCGAATCAATCGTGCAAGATCGAGGGAGCTTCCTTCCGGTGTCCGCCGGGTCCAGAAGTACTGCAAGGAGTTGAACCCAACGGTGGGAAGGCCGGCCCTGACCAGTTCTTGCGCGATCTGCTTGTCGATGCTGGACCAGCCGCCATCTCCAGACAGGACGATTGCAAAGCAGTCCCCAGGCTGGGCTGGCTGGGGCAACTCGACGATGGGGAGATCCCCCAGGTCGACACCCGAGGCCGGCGAGACCTCGGCAGTCGCCCTCGGGGCGAGTCGAGCGACCGCTACCTCGAACTGGGGCAGCCAGGCCGCCGGTTTAGAGAATCCGTGACCCACGCCTGGCAATGCGATCAGCTCGCCTTGAGGCACGGCTCCAACGAAGGTCCGAACTGAGTCAAACGGTGAAACCACGTCACGCTCCCCTTGCAGGACGATCCACGGTGCCGGCAGGTGGTGGACCGGGGCCAGCACGCGGCCCTTGCCCTGGGCACCTCTGACGCTGGAGAGCCCGTTTCGTTCGCACACCAGCGTCTGGGTGGGCAACTCGGGGTCGAATCCAATGCTCACCGCTCCCTGAAAGGTGTTGTCAGGTGCTTGCGCCAGTGCGGCGTAGACCAGCCCGGCCCCGGAGGAGTATCCGATCAGGATCGGCGTCAGGTAGCGGGAAAGGCCGAGTGCCTTCTGGGCGTACTGACTCAGGAGCTCGGCATCACCGGCGAAGTACGAGCAGTGATCGCCGCCGGCGTCGACCCCCTTGAGATAGCGGGGCGTATCAACCCCTAGGATCAGAGTACCGTTCGCCGTCGCAGCACGGGCCATGTCAACCACTCCCTGATTCCACCCTCCATCACCCGAGAAGAACAGCGCCACACTGTTCGGGGCCTGCGCTGGTCGGTAGACGGTCACGGTGCCGAAGCGGCCGAAGCGCAGCAAAGTGTCCCCCGGCTCGTTCGAGGAAGCAGGCAGAAACACGGCGGCGGCGATCAGCAGGGCAGCGATCACTTGGTGAAGACTCCTTTGAATCCACCCCCGATCAGGGCGGCGATGTCGGGCAGGATAAATGGCAGCAGCAGACCCCCGGGGCATGCGAGATAGCGTGGTTCCCAGACCGGATCAAAGCGATCCTTGTACTCTCTGAGCCCCTGGAAGCCGTAGAGGCCCTCGCCTCGGACAAACACAAACGCTCCGAGTCTGTTCCACAGCGGTGCCATTGCCCGATGCTTGAGTCCGGCCAGTGGCGCCATGCCGAGATTGAACCAGCGATACCCCTCCCGCCGGCCCCAGAGCATGAGTTGTCCCAGCAGATAGTTCATGACGCTGGGACATGCATCTGAGGCATAGCGCATGAGATCGACTGAAAGCTCATCACGAGTCCCCGTGGTCCAGACGGTGGCGAAGGCGACCGGTCGGCCTTGCTGACGAACCAGCGCTAGTGGAAAGCGCCGCATGTAGGTCGGATCGAAGGAGCCGAGGGAGAAGCGCTTCTCCCGGGTCTTCTTGGCGGTAATCCAGTCGTCCGAGATGCGCCGCAGCTCGGGGACCAGGTCATCGCTGGATCCGGCCGGCAGCATTTGGAACTCGCAGCCCGCTTTCTCGGCTGCGTTCCGCCAGCGGCGAAGACTGGCGCGTCGTGCGCCGTCAAGAGAGAAGGCCTGGAGCGGCACCCTGGCCTCTTCTCCCAGCTTGAGCAGGGTGAGGCCCTGCTCGAGGAAGAGAGGAAGGCGCTGCCGGCTCACTTCATAGAACACCGGCCATCCTCCGTGTCGATCGACCAGCTCACGGAAGCTCCACACGAGTTCGGCGACTCCGTCCTCGCTGCCGACCGGGTCACCCATCGCCACCCAGCTCCTGCCTTGAACTGCATAGGCCAGGAATGCGCTGCCGGTCGTACTGAAGAGCAGGCTCTTGTCGCCGACCAGGGCGACATTGCCAGCCGTGTGGGGGTCGCCGGCCAGAATTGCGTGAGCCCGCTCGAGTTCCGCCGGGGTCGCGACGGCGAGCCTGCGGCGCTCGGGTCGGAGCAGCCGGACCACCGCGAGTAGCAGTGCCAGACTCACCGCTCCCACGGTTGAGCGAAGGAAGCGCGGGGCATCGGCCCCGAATGCGAATTGCCACCACAGGTCATTCGAGTACTCGACATGTTGGTATGCGAATAGCCCGAGCCAGATCGAGGTGGCGAGTGCAACCGCGACCGCCACCGTCCAACCGGGGCTCCAGGGTTCGGCGAGCAGCGAGGATCGACGATAGAACTGGCTACGAGCCGGCAGCAGGACGGCCAGAGCCGCTGACGCCACCATTGCCTCCTCGAAGTCGAGTCCCTTGAGGAGAGAGGCCACTGCTCCAGTGACGAGGAGTGCGACCGTCAGCGCCCAGGCCGCATTCATCCGGCGGTAGAGTCCGTATGCGAGCAGGATCAGGCCGGCACCTACGAGGCTGGAGACGAAATGCGACGCCTCGAGCAGCGGCAGAGGCACGAAGTCGCGGAGCAGAGCAAGCCGCCAGGCCACTGTGGGAGTCGCCCCGGAGAGGAGCAGGATGGTGCCCGTCCCAAACACGGCCACCGACAGCACCGGCGCGGCAAAAGCCGATGCCACTCGCCGGAACGCGCGCGAGATGCGGCCCAGAGTTCGTCGCTGACGGGCCGCTTCGTGGCCAGTCAACACGACGGTGGCTCCTAGCAGAGGGACCAGGTAGTACAGGCCCCGGAACGCAAGCAGGGCCCCCGCGAACGTGTTTACCGGGATCTGCCGCCCCGCGAGCAGCAGCATGGTGCCTTCGAATACGCCGAGGCCGCCGGGAACGTGGCTCAGCAGGCCGAGCCCCTGAGAAACCACGAAGAGTCCGGCGAACGCGACATACGAGATGCCGACGCCGGCCGGCAAAAGGGTGTAGAGGGCTCCAGCCGCTGCCAGCCAATCGATGACCGCCACGCCGAGCTGACGGAAGGCGATCGACAGCTCGGGTGGTGAAATAACCCAGCCACGGACGGTCAGTGAGCGGCGCGGCCCGCCGCACCAGAAGAAGTACGCGCCGACCAGCAGCAAACAGACACACCCCGCGGCCATCGGGACCATCGCCCTTGTGCCGGTCAGGAGGCCGATGGTTGTGGACTCGAAGACGAGCGCGGCACCCGCCACCGTGAGAATCCCGAGCCATAACGTGGCGGCTCCGAATGCGATGATCCCTCGAATCAGCGGAGGTGGGACCCCCCAGGAGGAGTACAGCCGTGCCCTGACAGAGGCGCCGGTCAGGAATGCAAGCCCGATGCTATTGCTGAGGGCGAATGAGATGAACGATGCGAGGCCCGTGCGCGAGTAGCTGAGACGATGACCGACATACCTGAGGGCAAGTGTGTCGTAACCTGTGAGGGCGATATATCCCAGCACCGTGCACCCCATTGCCAACACAATCTGGCCCGGCGTGACGGACACAATGGCGCGCCAAAGTGTCCAGTAGCCGACCCCAGCGAGGGCATGATGAATCCCCCAGAGGGCAAGCGCGAAAAGAGCCACCCCGACGAGCTGTGCCAGGCCGCCAAAGGCTGGCTTCCTGCGGTGGTTTGGCGGCTCCGCCGAGCGTTGGGTTACCTTAGAAGCCGCAAGGGTTTGACTGGCCGGCGCGGGAGACAGCAGTCCCGGCGGCGTGGCACGGGTCTCCTCGATCACAACGCCCATGGTATCTCCCGATCTGCATCGCCGCGCCCGAGGCGCGTTGCTCGCACATGCGGCAGGTAACGCACTGGGTGTGCCAACGGAATTCCTGGGCACCGCGGAGCGAATCGAACGGGAGTTTCC
The DNA here is from genome assembly GCA_963748035.1 of uncultured Gemmatimonadales bacterium. Taxonomy (GTDB): domain Bacteria; phylum Gemmatimonadota; class Gemmatimonadetes; order Gemmatimonadales; family GWC2-71-9; genus JADJOM01. The sequence continues at coordinate 620,442 of CAVVHO010000001.1, forward strand.
GGGTGGCGTCCGCGAGATTCTCCGCCGAGATACGCCGGAATCCCCCTACGACGACGACCTCGCACTCGCGGTGATTCTGGCGGAGGAGTTGCTCGAGCCCGACATTGACCTGAGGCGGCTTGCGCAACGCTGGGCAGCCTGGGCGGAACAGGACGGCCGGGGAATAGGAATCTGGACTCGCACCGCCCTTCAGCATGTTCGCATGCATGGTTCGCCACCGGCCTCTACTGGAGGCCAGGCGGGCAATGGGACTATCTCCCGCTGTCTCCCCGTTGCGCTTCGGACGTTTGGGCAGCCGGCGAATCTGGTGAGCGGTACGTACCACACCGCCATGCTCACTCACCCCGATGAACGCTGCGGATGGGGCGCGGTGGCCATAAACGTGGCGGCTGCCTGTTTTCTTAAGGGTCGGCGCGACTTCATCGGTGACGTGCTTGAAGTGCTTCGAAACAACGCGGCGCCAGAGGAACTGATGGCCGCAGTGGGCAGGGTGCCGCTGGAGAAGCGCGAGGAACTGCCTGTGACGGGTTCCGCCGCCGGGTACGTGGTACACGGGGTGGAGATCGCCCTCTGGTTCGCCTATCACGAGCCGATTCTGGAGCGGGGGCTCGTGTGGCTGGTGAATGCGGGCGGCGATACCGATACCAATGCTGCGGTGGCGGGCGGCCTCATGGGCGCCCGTGATGGGGAAGCCGCGGTTCCGACCCGCTGGGTCGAAGCTCTGCCTGACCCGGAATGGCTACGGTCGCTCGCAACTCGGCTGGTCGGCGGATAGTCGGGGAGGCCGGTCGTTCGGATGAAGTGGTGGTCCTGCGTTCAAGGGTCGGAATCCTACAGTCACAACAGCGGTGCCGGGATCGCGGCGCCAGGGAGTCCAGCAATGCCTCGCCAAGTTTCTCTGTTCGTTCTCCTATTGCTGTCGACTGCCGTACCGGCCGTGGCTCACTCACAGTACGCGGTCGACACGGCGGGTGCGGGCGTGCTCATCGCCGAGGCCATGGATCGCTCGGAGGTCATGGCAAACCTCCAGCACCTGAGCGACCTGATTGGTCCCCGCCTGACGGGGTCGCCGGCCGCCCGCAGGGCGAACGATTGGACTGCCGAGCGGTTCAAGGCCTACGGCCTGTCATCACGGTTGGAGGCTTGGCCGTTCGGGGTCACCTGGCATCGGGGGCCTGCTTCGTTCCGGATCACCGCTCCATTCGAGCGCAACCTGGTGGGACATAGCTGGGCGTGGACCGCGGGCACCGGAGGCAAGACGCTTACGGGGCCGGTGGTCCGGATCGACGGCTCGGCGCCGGAGAGTTTGGCGGTCTACTTGGGCAGGGTTCGGGGGGCGTGGGTTCTGTTGCGACCGGCGGCCATCATATGGAATCCGGATGGGCCTCCAATGACGGCTGCCGACTCCGCCCAGCAGCGTGAGGCCAGGCAACGGCTGGCTCCGCCTCAGACCGACACCTCCGAGGCCGCGCGCAAGGCTAGACAGCAATTCAACACCGATCGCCCCTATCAGCTGCGCAAAGCCGGGGCGCTCGGCATCCTCACGGACGGTTCCAAAGAGCAGGGGCTCATGAACATGAGCGGATCGCCTAACAACATGTCACCGCTTCCGAACGTCGTGATCGCTCACGAGGACTACGCCATGTTCGACCGCCTGATCACGATGGGGGTCGCCCCACGGATCGAAGGGCGGGTGTACAACCGACTCGGAGTCGCGCGGGTGCAACAGTGGAACACCGTCGCGGAGATACCCGGTAGCGAACTGCCCGGGCAGGTTGTCATCCTGGGCGCCCACCTCGACAGTTGGGATCTGGGTACCGGCGTGACCGACAATGGCACTGGTTCGATGGTGGTACTGGAAGCGGCGCGGGTCCTCATGCAGTCCGGCCTCAAGCCGAAGCGGACCGTGAGGTTCATCCTGTTCACCGGAGAAGAGGAGGGGTTGCTGGGATCGAAGGCCTATGCCGCCGCCCATGCCGCGGAGGCGGACAGTATCCAGGCGGTCCTGGTACTCGACAATGGTACCGGCATGATCACCGGGCAGGCCTTGCAGGGGAGGGACGAGCTGGAGCAACTGTGGACCGACCTGCTGGCACCCGTGGCCTCCCTGGGGGCGAAGGGCGTGCGCAAGGCCAACAAGGGCGGGACCGACCATCTGTCCTTCCTGCCTTACGGAGTGCCGGGGTTCAACTTCGATCAGGAATCGCGAGGCTACAATCACACGCACCACTCCCAGGTTGATACCTACGATCACGCCGTGCCCGCCGATCTCAAACAGGCCTCGGCGGTAATGGCAGTGACCGCGTATGAGTTGGCGAACCTGCCCGTGCTGCTTCCCCGTGGGAACCGGACGCCGGTGACACCGCCAACGGTGGCCAAGCCCTCCCCAGGCCTCGTTCGCTGATCGGGACTTGCGTCGGGTTGCGCCGGGCGGCTCTGCGGGGGCAGTTTCTGGGTGGGGCGTCGCCGACGCCCCACCCGCTGTTATCCTGCTTGTGAGGTTCCCATGCATACAAATATGAGCCGGCCCCGAACTCTGCTCGGTGCGCTGGTGTTGAGCGCCGGTCTGGCAGCCGGCCTGAACTGCGGTGGCGATAGCAGTCCCTCCAGCCTGTCGATCGCCGATTACGTCGCGAGCATTACCGATGCAGGCGCCACCGTCAGTGGTATTCGCGTCAGTGGCAGTCCGCCGGCCGCCGGCGCCGGTCCGACGGCGACGGTCACCGGTGCCGGAACGGTGATCACCGGCGGCAGCGCACAGGTGAACGTCGCGGGCACCGCCACCTTCACCGACATTTTCATAGCGGTGCAGGGGGTCCCTGGCTATTACCAGGTGACTCTCCCCGCCCCCGTCACCACTGTTGACCTGCTCCTGACGCTGGCCCAAAGCATCCCCGACCAGACTTTCAGCCTGAACTACGGGGTCGGCTTGGGCGCCGCGGGCATCGGGGCATATCAGACCACGCCGATCAACGTCATCGCGGTGGGAACCGGCGAGGTGCAGGTGAGCGTGTCTTGGGACGTGGACAGCGATGTGGACCTGCACGTGGTCGAGCCCGGGAACGAGGAGGTCTACTATGGCAACACCACCTCTGCCCTGGGCGGCACGCTGGACCTCGACTCCAACCCAGCCTGTGCCATCGATGGCAAGAAGAACGAGAACATCACGTGGCCAACAGCACCCAGCGGGACCTACACGGTCCGGGTGGACTATTTCGCCGAATGCACCCAGACAAACACGAACTATGTCGTGACGGTTCAGCGAAAGGGCCACCCCCCGGAGACTTTCACCGGCAGCTTCACCGGCGCCGGCGATGCGGGCGGGGCGGGGTCGGGGGCCCAGATCACCACCTTCACCTTCCCGTAGCTTCTTGGTTTCATCCACGACAAAGGCGGGGGCAGTCGCCCCCGCCTTTGTCGTCCTTCCCTTCCCCGCGTTCACGAGAGCGGGTGCCAGGAGCACCGGTCTTCGTCTATCGGCCTTGGCCCCGCGGCAGCCGGACCGTGCAGGTCGTAAGAAACCCCCCTCGTACGTTGTACACAGTCTTGACCTCGAGCCACTTCGCCTCCAGCACCCGCTGGAGGTCTTCGGCCATCCTTGCGGTTGCGTGCTCCTGGAAGATCCCCACGTTGCGGAAACTCGTCACATAGTACTTGAGACTCTTGAGTTCGACGCAGCGCGTATCCGGCATGTACCGTATTGTGAGCTTGGCGAAGTCCGGAAGCCCACTGTACGGGCAGACCGCGCTGAACTCATCAGTCTCGGTGAGGATCTCCTGCTCCGGACCGGCATAGTCGAAGGTTTCGAGCACAGTCACATCGATGTGCTCGGGCCCGACGAAGGGGAGAGCACGTCCTTCTGCGATCGCCATGTTGCCTCCTGGTCGGGGAAAACTAACGCGCTCCATGGCTCCCGGCGACCCGCGACGCGGAGGCGCGAGGACAGGGAGCAGGAACGCGAGCGGGGAAGGCCACCCGGCCTTCCCCGCCTCACTCTCCATCGGCGATCTCTCTCTACTTGCTCACGCTTCGGTCTCCCGTACCATGCCTTCCTCAAGCCATAGGAAATGATCATCCAGGACGTGTCGCGCTGTCTGGTAGGTCACCTGGTCGTCGTTGTGCCGGATAGCGCGGAACTTTTCCTCGACTCGACGACGGGCCTGGCAGCTGAAGACGTCGGCCAGTTCGCGCGGCCCGGTTTGTGTCGGATTCTTCTTCACCAGCATGTGCGCCCGCGCGCAGGCGGCCGAGATCGCCAGCAGTTCCGCGCCGATCTCCACCAGGCGGCCGAGCACCGCCTGCCTCTTCTCCAGTTTCGGGCCGAAGCGGACCATGCAGTGGAAGAGGGTACGTGCGAGTCGGCGGCTCGACCGCTCCACGAAGCGCATATGCTTTGCGAGTCGGCCGAACTCCCCATAGCCAATCCTGCCACGGAGCGAGAGCCAGAGCCTCGGATACCATAGGCTGTAGAAGGCCGCACTTCTCAGCAACGCGCGCCGCTTGTCGGCGCCGGTGGACTTCGGGTCGATCAGTGCCCCAGCCACCTTGAGGTGCGTGTCGACAGCTTCTCGAGCGATGAACAACCGCATGATCTCGCTCGAACCTTCGAAAATCAGATTGATCCGGAAGTCGCGCAGCATGCGCTCAACCGGATCGGGCCGTTCACCGCGACTCCGCAGACTGTCGGCGGTTTCGTAGCCGCGCCCCCCCTTGATCTGCAGAGTGTCGTCGACGATTCGCCAACCAATTTCGGTGTTCCACATCTTGGCCAGGGCTGCCTCGAGCCGGATATCCCTGTTCCCCTGGTCGGCCATCAGGCTCGCGAGATCGCTCACAGCCTCCATCGCGAAGGTTTCCGCGGCCATGCGGCCGATCTTCTGGGCGATGGCGTCGTGCTTGCCAACCGACTGACCCCACTGCACCCGTTCGTTGGCCCAGATCCTCACGATCTCCAGGCACCGCTTCGCGCCGGCCACACAGGAGGCCGGCAGCGTGAGCCTTCCGGTATTCAGCGTGACCAGCGCCAGCTTCAAACCCCTACCTTCACCCCAGATGACGTTCTCGACTGGCACTTTCACGTTGGTGAATCGGATCACGCCGTTTTCAATCGCCTTGAGTCCCATGAAGTGAAGCCGCTGCACCACCTCGACCCCTGGCCACTCGCGCTCGACGATGAAGGCGGTGATCCGCTTCCCGGAAGTCCGCGCCATGACCACGTACAGCTCGGCTATCGTGCCGTTGGTGCACCACAGCTTCTCGCCGTTCAGGATGTAGTGTGTACCATCGGCCGACAGCTCGGCGTGAGTGGCTACTCCGGCGGGATCCGACCCCACGTGCGTCTCGGTGAGCGCGAAGGCCGAGATGGCCCCCTTGGCCAGGCGGGGGAGGTATCGCTTCTTCTGCTCGGGAGTTCCGAACAGCTTGAGCGGAGTGGGTACGCCAATGGACTGCGCCGCCGAGAGCAATGCCGTCATGCTCCCATCCCGGCTGGTCACCAGACCGATGGCCTTGGTATACATCAGCTGCGAGAGCCCGAGGCCGCCGTATTCCAGTGGGATCTTGATGCCGAACGCTCCAAGATCGCGAAGCCCCTGGATGACCTCTGGGGGGATCTTGCCTTCCCGATCGATCCGGTCGCTGTCCACCTTCTCCCGCATGAAGCGCTCGAGTCGGTCCAGGAAGGGACGGGCACGCTCGACGTCCTCTGTCGAGGGCTCGGGATAGGGGTGAATCAACTCGACTCGAAAGTTTCCCTCGAACAGTTCACGCACGAAGCTCGGCGCCTGCCAGTCCTTCTCGCGCGCGGCCTCGGCGACATCTCGAGCTTCCTTTTCGGTCGCGAGTTGAGTCGGAGCCGGGCCAGCCTTAGGCTCGGGAGTCAGAACATTCGTCATCTTGACGCTTCCTTGAAAAGCGAGTCTGATCTAGGCTAGTATGGTCCGCTTATTGATCACTGTTCACGCCGGCCTTGGGTCGGCTCTCACCACCGAACTGACCTCGAAGACCTCGCACAACCAAGGCCACAACGTGGCGCCGCCGCTCCTCCCGGAACACCGGATCGCCGGCGTCCATACCCAAGGCCCGGATGACGGTGGGCCCGTGGACGAGATGGAACCAGGAAAGGGCGATCATGCTCACCAGGAGCTGTCGGGCCTCTGCCTCGTCGGCTGGATCGATGGAGAGTTCGGTCACGATGGCGCCGAGTGCTTCCTGGGCCGCTTCCAAGTGCGGAGGTAGCGTTGCCAGATGCCTGCCGCCGTCGAGTGCCTCGCGCTCGAGGAGCCGCACGAAATCCGGATTCGCTGCGATGAAATCGAAGTACTCGCCCACCGCTCCTGCCAGAACCACTTCAGGCGGCTCGGCACTCGCCAGCGCCCGCTCGCGCCCGCTGCGTACGGCTGCACGTACCCGTTCGAGACAGCGCTCCAGAACGTCGCGATAGAGTTGTTCCTTGGATCCGAAGAAGTAACCCGGTGTGCCTCTCGACACTCCAGCCGCCGCACCTACATCGGTGAAGCTCGTGGCATCGTAGCCACGCTCGGCGAAGAGGTGCTCCGCAGCGGTGAGGATCGCCTCCCTCGTACGGCCGGCGTTCCTTTCCTTCTCCGGGCTTCGTTCCACGGCACTCACCGGAATGGGGCCTGTATTATTGCTTGCTGAACGTTCAGCAAGTTAATAAATGCGTCATTTTCCAGCAAGTCCGTGGTCAGCCCCACTACCCCCGACCGCCTCGCACGGCGTCGACAGCCAGGACGAGGGTGCCTGCTAAATGCTGCAGGTCGGGCAGTTCCTCGCTATCAGCCTTCAGGGCCCCCGAACGAAGATCCTCTGCCACCGACCGGGTGATTTCCATCGCGCGACGAATCCGGAAGCGCCCGAGGGCATTGGGATAGTCACGCGCCCCGGAGGCGTCCATGATATTCCAGACCCGGAGTCGGATGTCGTCCACCGCTGCCTTGACGTCCGCGAGTGTCTGGGCCGGGATCCGTTCGCGGTCGAGCTGGGACTCGATTGCACAGAGGGCCGTCCGCATCGACTGAACGTGGTTGCTGAGAGTCGTTGACTCCATCGGTTTCCTCGTCCCGGACGACAAAGGGAGCAGTGCTCGCATTGGACACCATTCTGCCGATCAGGCGCTCTCGCTTCAAGGTGTGCCGGCGGGCCAGCGAATGGACCACCCCACACGTGGGAGTGTGGTGCCCTAGGTGCTCCGTCAGTCGCGCCTTACCGAGCCCCAGCCGGCTCGGGTCTGGGTTCCGGCGCCGGGCGGGAGGGGTGGACCGCGGTGCTCGGAGCGGCCGGTGTCGTATTGGGTACGACCTTCTTGAACAGCTGCCTGAAGGTGTCCCACCGATCGATGAGCTCGCGGGCACGGGCGCTTCCGGTCCGTTCCTGGTGCTCATGCAGGAGCGCCAGCAACAGGGTCTCGTCCGCTTCGGTGCAGGTGTCCACCCGGACCATGTCGGTGTTGACCCGGCTCACGAATCCACCGTTCTCGTCCAGCACATAGGCTGTCCCGTTGGACATCCCGGCACCAAAGTTCCGCCCTACCGCGCCGAGGACTACCACCATGCCTCCGGTCATGTATTCGCAGCAGTGATTGCCGGCGCCCTCGATTACCGCGATCGCTCCCGAGTTCCGTACCGCGAAGCGGCTCCCCGCTTGCCCGGCGGCGAAGAGCTTGCCGGCCGTCGCCCCGTAGAGACAGGTATTCCCGACGATGGTGTTTTCGTGGGTGGCATGGGAGTAGGCGGCCTGGCGGAAAGGACGGATGCTGATCTCACCGCCCGACAGGCTCTTGCCGACGTAGTCGTTCGCCTCGCCCTCGAGATCCAGGTGCATGTGGCGCACCGCGAAGGCTCCAAAGCTCTGCCCCGCGCTGCCCCGAAAGCGCAGCTGGAGATGGCCCGTCGGGAGCCCCCCATCCCCGTACTTCATCGCGATGGCCCCGGCCACCCGGGCGCCCACCGCCAGGTGATGGTTCTGGATCTCGTAGAACCCCGAGAAAGGAAGGCCGCGATCGATGTGGTCGCCGCATTCCTGCAGGATTTCGTCGTCCAGACGAATGACACCAGGCCGGTCGTTCCGGTCGACAGTTCGGCGTACCGCAGTCCCTGGGCCGGCGGGTGCGGGGGTCATCAACATCGAGAGATCGAGCATCTGGGCCCGCGGAATGTCGGGCCGCTCCATGCGCTCCAGCAGGTCGGCCCGGCCAATGATCTCGTCCAGCGACCGGGCCCCCAGGCTGGCGAGGATTTCGCGCACCTCTTCGGCGACAAAGCTGAAGAAGGTCACTACCTGATCGGGGGTGCCTTTGAACTTCGCTCTGAGATCCGGGCGCTGTGTGGCTACCCCTGTCGGGCAGGTGTTGAGATGGCATTGCCTCGCCATGGCGCAACCGATGGCCACCAGCGGCGCCGTGCCGAACCCGTAGGATTCGGCGCCGAGCAGCGCCGCAATGACGACGTCCCGGCCCCCCTTGAACCCACCGTCGGTCCGGACCTCGATGCGATGCCGCAGCCCGTTGGCAACGAGAGTCGCTTGGGCCTCCGCGAGCCCGAGCTCCCAGGGGCTGCCCGCGTGCTTGATCGAGGAGAGTGGCGAGGCCCCGGTACCGCCGCTGTGCCCCGCGATCAGGACGTAGTCGGCGTACGCCTTCGCCACGCCGGCGGACACCGTGCCTACGCCAGTCTCAGCCACCAGCTTCACGCCCACCCGTGCCTTGGGGTTCACCGTCTTCAGATCAAGGATCAGCTGGGCCAGGTCTTCGATCGAATAGATGTCGTGATGCGGCGGCGGTGAGATCAACGGGATCCCCACCACCGCGTGACGCAGCCGGGCGATCAGCTCTGTCACCTTGTGGCCGGGGAGCTGGCCCCCTTCGCCCGGCTTGGCGCCCTGAACAATCTTGATCTCGAGCTCCTCTGCCCGGACCAGGTATTCCGCCGTGACGCCAAAGCGCGCCGAGGCGACCTGCTTGATGCGGTTATCCACTCGGTCCCCGTTGGGGAGCGGGGCATAGTTGAAGGGGTCCTCGCCACCCTCGCCCGAGTTCGACCGGGCTCCAATCCGGTTCATCGCGATCGAAATGGTAGCGTGCGCCTCCGGCGAGAGGGCACCCAGCGACATGGCCGAAGAAACGAACCGGCGCATGATGCCTTCCACGGGTTCAACCTCTTCAATCGGAACTGGCATGCTCGCTCGGAAGGTGAGCAGATCCCGCGGGTTGGAGGGTCGCCGCTCCGCCACCTTCGATGAGTACTCTTTGAACTTCGCGTAGCCAGTAGTGAGGTCCGCATCAGCGGCCTTCGACGCCTTGCCGCTTCCGACAGCCCGCTGCAGCGACACCACCACCTGTGGTGCCCAGGCGTGTTCCTCGCCTTCCTTACGGAAGCGAATACGGCCGTAATCAGGCACCGTCACCACGTCTGCTGAATTGCCGAAGGCCATCCTCTGTCGCACCAACACATCCTCGGCGATCTCCTCGAAGCCAATGCCCCCGATCGGCGAGTCGGTTCCGCGGAAGCAGCGTCGGACCACCTCGTGGCCGATGCCAAGGCATTCGAAGATCTGGGCGCCGTTGTATGACGGCAGCACCGAGATCCCCATCTTCGACATGATCTTGAGAAGTCCCTTTTCGGCCGCCCCGCGAAAGCGCTTGCGCGCCTCCTCCGGAGTGGGGCGGTCGGGGACGTCGTAACGACTTTTGCGGTCCGAGGGGCTCTGTCGCTTGGCAGGTGAGCCATCTTCCTCTTCCGCCTCCTCCGAGGCGTTGAAGAGGGCCGTCACGGACTGCAGTGCCAGCCAGGGATAGATCACCTCGCAACCGTACCCGATCAGCGTAGCGAAGTGATGGATATCCCAGGCGTCGCCGGTTTCCGCGACGATCCCGAGTCGCATGCGAAGGCCGCCGTCCATGAGATGACGGCGAACGGCGCCGAGCGCCAGCAACATGGGGATCGGCGCGTTGTCCCTGTCTGCCGCACGATCGGAGAGCACGAGGAGGCGGGCACCGTTTCGCGCGGCCCTTTCCGCGTCCACACACAGGCGGTCGAGACCGGCCCGCACGCCCTCGGGACCATCCGCGACCGGCCAGATGGTGTTCAGGGTGACACAGGAAAACCCGGGTGTGTTTCGCAGCGTCGCCATTTCCTCGTCGAGCAGAATCGGGTGGTCGACACGCAGAACCCGGGCGAGGCTGGGATGCTCGATCAGGAATGAGCCATGCTTTCCCATGTGCACCCGCAGAGACATCACGACCGATTCCCGCAGCGGGTCGATGGGCGGATTAGTCACCTGGGCAAAGCGCTGCCGGAAGTAGCTGTAAAGGTTGACGGGCGTGCGGGCGAGCGGGGGGATCGGGGTATCGTCACCCATGCTCCAGACCGCATCCTGTCCGGAACCGCCCATCGATTCCAGCACAAAGCGCAGGTCCTCGTTGCCGTAGCCGAACACCACCTGCCGCTCCGCGAGCGCCTCCTTGGGCAAGGGCGCGTAACGATGGGCGGGGTCGGCGGTCAGCACTTGCATGTTCTCGCGACACCATTGGCCGTATGGCTGGCGTGAGGCGACCCGGCGCTTCACGTCCATGTTGCGAAGCACGGTGCCGTGCTGCAGATCCACGGCGATGAACTCGCACGGACCCAACCGGCCGCTCTCGACGACCTCCCGGGGATCCAGATCGACCAAGCCGACTTCCGAGCCGGCGATCACCAGCTGATCCCGGGTGACTTTGTAGCGGCAGGGCCGGAGACCGTTGCGATCGGTGGCCGCGCCGGCGATCACCCCATCGGTAAACGCCAACGCCGCTGGCCCGTCCCACGGCTCGGTCAGGTGTGCGTTGAAGCGGTAGAAGTCACGAATCGCGGGCTCCACATCCGGGTACCGCTCCCACGCCTGCGGCACGAGCATCATCATGGTGTGCAGCGGGTCCCGCCCAGAACGCACCAACAGCTCCATAGTGTTATCGAAACCGGCTGAATCGCTGCCCTCCGCCCAGATCACGGGCTTCAGCCGGTCGATATCGTTCCCCCAGACCGGCGAGGCGAGATCGGCCTCGCGACCCGCCATGGCATTCCGATTGCCCCACAGGGTATTGATTTCGCCGTTGTGGGCGATCATGCGGAATGGTTGCGCGAGCGGCCAACTCGGGAGCGTATTGGTCGAGTAGCGCTGATGAAACAGCGCGACCGAGCTCTCATATTCCGGGTAGCGCAGGTCCGGAAAGAACACCGGGAGTTGGGTGCCGGTGAGCAGTGCCTTGTAGACGATCGTGCGGCAGGAGAGGGAACACACGAAGAACGGAGCGAGTCCCTCTACCTCCGCCTCGCGCTCCATGTCGCGGCGGGCAAGGTAGAGCCCGCGTTCCCAAGCCTCTTCGTCCAGAGCTGTCACAGGGCGCCCTACAAAGAGCTGCCGGATGGTGGGACAACTCTCTTTGGCGATGGGACCGAGGGCGTTGGGGTCCGTGGGGACTTCCCGCCAGCCCAGACAGGGAATGCCATTCAACTCCAGCACCTTCTCGACCATTCGGACGGCCCGGCCCAACGGCTCCGGCGCAGTCGGCAGAAAGAACGCGCCAACTCCGAAGGGCCGACCTGGCGGCAGCTGCAGCCCGAGGCGGTAGGCCTCGCGGTGAAAGAGCCGATGGGGGATTTGGGTTAATAGACCGGCCCCGTCTCCGGAATTGTCGGTCGAGGCCGCTCCCCGATGGGCGACGCGAGCGACAGCCTGCAGCGCCATCCGGACGATCTCGTGGGATCGCTCGCCGGTGGCGCGGGCGACAAATCCCACGCCGCAGGCATCATGCTCCCGGTTAGCCGGTGCAGTTCGGGCGTGGCGCGCGAGCACATCCGGACGGGGGCGGTCAGGCTGTCGGGCCATCGGGGGTCTCCTCAGGTGGTCCAAACGAAAAGGCCCGCTCCCTCAGGGAGCGGGCCGGTCATTGATCTGCGCTCACGCGCGCGTCAGTGTCCGGGACCGCTCCCAAGCGGGAGGGCCTTGCCGGTAATGGCGACGGCTGCGTTAAGACGGTCGGGGTTATTCATAGCTGTATAAAAATACAGCGAGATGATGTCTGGTCAAGTGCCATTCGGGTGGTGGAAAGACCCGTTTCCCATCTGGGGCTGGAGACCCTTGACGGTCGCGGACGGTCGCCATAGGTTGAGCATTCCGCGAAGCCGCATAAAGTTACTGGCCTCGCTCTCCAGAACCGTGGTCGTCATGCGCCAAGCGCTGCCCCTCGTGCTCGTCCTCATTAGCCTCGTGCTCGTCCTTCTGGGACTCGGGCATGGGGAACGCGGCGTTCACGGGCAACGATAAGCACTGAGCAGTCTGAAGCCCCTCGCCGCGGACCCCAACGGTCCGCGGTTCTTTTTTCCGCCCCTCGCGTTGCAGAAGAGGATGGAGAACTCGGTATGGCCAGGAACGTGATCATCTTCGATACGACCCTGCGCGACGGCGAACAGGCGCCCGGCAACACCATGACACCGGAGGAGAAGCTCCGGCTGGCACGGCAGCTCGACGACCTCGGGGTGGACGTGATGGAGGCTGGGTTTCCCGCCGCCAGCGACGGGGACTTCCGGAGTGTCCGGGACATCGCTCAGGAGATCCGCCGTCCGGTCATTGCGGCCCTCGCCCGCTGTCACGATCGCGATATCGAACTGGCTGGCGAATCCATCCGGGAGGCCGCCCGGGGCCGGCTGCACATCTTCATCTCGACGTCGGACCTGCATCTGGAGCACAAGCTCCGGATGACGCAGGAGGATGCGCTGGATCTCGCCCGGCGCTCCATCCGGCAGGCCCGCACCTACACGGATGACGTGGAGTTCTCCGCCGAAGACGCGAGCCGGACCGATCTCGACTACCTCTGCCGCGTGGTCGAAATGGCCATCGCCGAGGGGGCCACGACGATCAACTTGCCCGACACGGTGGGGTACGCACTTCCGGATGAGTATGCCGCGATGTTCCGGGCGGTGCGCGAGCGGGTACCGGGGAGCGACAAGGTGATTTGGAGTGCCCACTGCCACGACGACCTGGGCTTGGCCGTCGCCAACTCTCTCGCCGCCATCGAAGCCGGTGTGGGGCAGGTGGAGTGCACGGTGAACGGGATCGGCGAACGAGCCGGCAACGCAGCGCTCGAGGAAATTGTGATGGCGGCGAAGGTCCGGCCGCAGTTGGCCCGGTTCACCACCGCCATCAATACCCAGGAGATCTTCCGCACCAGTCAGTTGCTCTCCTACCTCACCGGAAGCTTTCCTCAACCCAACAAGGCGATCGTCGGGCGGAACGCGTTCGCGCATGAGGCTGGGATCCATCAACACGGTGTGATGCAGCATGGACTCACCTACGAGATCATTCGGCCGGAATCGGTCGGGATCCCGCGCTCGACGCTGGTGCTCGGGAAGCACTCCGGCCGCCATGCGCTTGAACGGCGCTTTCGCGAGTTGGGATACGACCTGGCGGAGGAGAAGCTGGCGCAGCTGTACCGCGATTTCACCGCCCTCGCGGACCGGAAGCGGGAGATCCTGGACGAAGACCTGCTGGCTTTGCTCCATGAGAGCTTCCACGACGCCCCGGAAGAGTATCAGGTGACGCATCTCCGGGTCCTCTGCGGCAGTGTTAACGCCGAGGCCGAAGTCCGCATGACCGGCCCCTGGGCCGGTGAGCGTTCCGCCCGAGGCAAGGGTGATGGCCCCATCGCAGCAGGGTTTGCGGCCATCAGTGAAATCCTCGACCGCCCGGTGGAAGTGATTACGCTCTCGCTCCGTTCCGTCACACCAGGGCGTGACTCGGTCGGCCAGGTCTTCCTGCAGTGCCGGATCGGCGGCAAATCGCTGTCGGGGCAGGGGGCATCGACGGACATCGTCGAGGCGAGCGCCCGGGCTTTGCTGCACGCGCTCAACAAGGAGCGCCACGCTGAGCGTCTGGAGGCTACGGCCTATAACTCCACCCAGCATTGGGGCGTATGACGGAGCTTCTCTCCGGGGCGCATATCCTCTGCCGACTGCTCGAGGAGCAGGGCGTGGACCTGCTGTTCGGATACCCGGGCGGCGCGATCATGCCGTTCTATCACGCGTTGCCGGAGTCTCCGGGGCTGCGCCACATCTTGGTGCGCCACGAACAGGCGGCGGCGCACGCCGCTGATGGCTTCGCCCGGGCATCGGGCCGACCGGGCGTTTGTGTCGCGACCTCGGGGCCGGGGGCGACCAATCTCATCACCGGGCTGGCCACCGCACAGATGGACAGCTCGCCCGTGGTGGCGATCACGGGTCAGGTGCCGCGGGCCATGATCGGACGCGATGCGTTTCAGGAAACCGACGTCATCGGGATCAGCCTCCCCATCACGAAACACAGTGTGCTGGTGGACGACATCACCGAGTTGCCGGAGAAGGTGCGCGAGGCGTTCGGTATCGCGCTGGAAGGGCGTCCGGGCCCGGTGCTGATAGACATTCCCAAGGACGTCCAAAATCAGAAGATGGAATGGACCGACGGGCGCAAGGGCAGGAAGCCAGGACCGCGGGGTCCCGCACTCCTGCCGTCACCCCGCATTCCTGCCGATGGCCTCGCTGCAGCGGTGCGCCTCCTGGATGAGGCGCAGCGCCCGCTGCTAATGGTGGGTCACGGAGTAATCCTGGGGAGCGCCTACGCGGAGGTCCAGGCTCTCGCCGAAAAGGCCGGGATTCCTGTCGTTACCACCCTTCTGGGGATTGGCTGCTTCCCGGAGTCCCATCCGCTGCATCTCGGAATGCCGGGAATGCACGGTGAAGTGCATGTCAACCGGGCTATTCAGCACGCCGATGTGATTCTGGGCATCGGGCTCCGATTCGACGATCGGGTCACCGGCAACACGGCGGCCTTCGCGCCGCAGGCGCGGATCATCCATGTCGACCTCGATCCCACGGAGATCGGGAAGAACGTGCCCGTGGCGGTGCCTCTGGTTGGTGACGCTCGCGAGATCACGGCGAAGCTGCTTTCCGCAGTCTCTCCCCGGGATTGTGCCGAGTGGCGGGAGGAGATCAACGGCTTTCGGCGGAATCGCAGCGAGGCCTACCGTGGGGAGATGGCGCCCGAGACCATTCTCGCAGCGCTCCGGGAAGTCACCGGTCCCGGTTGCACCGTGGTTTCCGATGTCGGTCAGCACCAGATGTGGGTCGCGAAGCTCTACGGCTACGACGAGCGCAATAGCCACATCACCTCGGGGGGGCTGGGTACGATGGGATTCGCGGTGCCCGCCGCGATGGGCGTTCATTTCGCGCGCCCCGAGCGCCCCGTCTGGGCCATCTCCGGGGACGGTGGGTTCCAGATGAACATGCAGGAGATCGCCACGATGGTGCAGGAAGGCATCCCCGTGAAGATGGCGATCTTCAACAACGGATACCTGGGGATGGTGCGGCAGTGGCAACAGTTCTTCCACGGCCGCCGCTATTCGGCGACGCCGATCTGGAGCCCCGACTACGTGAAGCTCGCGGAGGCCTACGGCATTGCGGGATTCCGGGTCGAGCAGGCTGGCCAGATCGAAGAGGCGGTGGGGCGAGCGGTGCGCGATCCCGGGCCCGCCCTGGTCGAGTTCATGATCGAGCAGGAGGCCAACGTCTTCCCGATGATTCCGCCCGGCGGTTCGCTGTCGGAGCCGATTGAATCGGCGCCCGCCGGAGCCACCGGGTCGTGAGCACGCCGATGGATACCTGGGTGATCTCGGCGCTGCTAGCCGACGATCTGCTCGCGTTGAATCGCGCCACGGGCATTATCCGGCGCCGGAACCTGCCGATCGGCGGTCTGTCGCTCGGACCCAGCAGCCGGCCGGGCACCTTGCGACTCACCTGCATCGTCACCAGCGACCGGCCCACCACCGACCGGCTCGCCAATGCGTTGCGGAAGATGGTAGATGTGCGCGAGGTCATGGTCTACGCCGAAGCGGATTGCACCAGCCGTGAGCATGCTCTGGCGCGGGTGCGGGTTTCGCCAGCACAGCTGTCTGGACTGCTTGATGTGGTATCGCTGTATGAGGCCAGGATTGTCGAGGAGTCCCCCCACGAGTTGCTCATCGAAGCAACCGGAACGGGGCCCTTCATGGTCTCATTGCTCCGGGCGCTGGAGCCGTTCGGCATTCTGGATCTTGCGCGAAGCGGCCCAATGGTTGTGCCGGGGCCATCGCCTGGCGAGCCAGCCGGCCTCTCTCGTGCCTCGACCACGTCGCCCCGGATCGCGGCGGCACTCCCGGCCTGAATACCAATCCGTTTCCAAACCTTCTCTATTCTGGAGTCACGATGAGCGCAGCGAGCAACCCTTCGGCAGGCCGCCCTCGGATCTACTACGACGCCGATGCGGACCCGCGCCGATTGGCCGGCAAGACGATCGCGGTCATCGGCTATGGCAGTCAGGGGCACGCCCACGCGCTGAATCTGCGGGATAGTGGAGCGAAGGTGATCGTGGGCCTTCGGCAAGGCGGCGCATCCTGGAAGAAGGCCGAGGCGGCCGGCCTCGTAGTCATGAGTGTGCCGGACGCTGCCCGGGCTGCCGATACGATCATGATGCTGGTGCCTGATCAGGACGGCCGGACCATCTATGACGAGTCTGTCGCGCCCGCCTTGGTGGCGGGAAAGACGCTGATGTTCGCCCACGGATTCAACATTCACTTCAAGGAAATCGTCCCGCCTCTGAAGGTGGACGTCTCGATGATCGCGCCCAAGTCACCTGGCCATCTGGTGCGGAGCGAGTTTGAGGCCGGCCGCGGTGTCCCGGCGTTGGTGGCCATCCACCAGGATGCCAGCGGCAACGCGCTGGCGAACGCGCTCGCCTACGCCCGCGGGATCGGCTGTACCCGCGCGGGCGTGATCGAGACCAGCTTCCGCGAGGAGACCGAGACGGACCTGTTCGGGGAGCAGGCAGTCCTGTGTGGCGGCGTGTCGGAGTTGATCAAGGCGGGCTTCGAGACGCTGGTGGCAGCGGGGTATCGGCCGGAGATGGCGTACTTCGAGTGTCTGCACGAGCTCAAGCTGATCGTGGATCTGATCAACAGGGGCGGGCTCAAGTTCATGCGCTATTCCATCAGCGACACTGCCGAGTACGGCGATTATACCCGCGGGCGCCGGATCATCACCGATGAGACTCGGGCCGAGATGAAGAAGATCCTGACGGAGGTACAGACCGGGCAGTTTGCGAAGGAGTGGTTGGGTGAACATCGTAGCGGCGGCAAGAACTTCGCCCGGATGCGACAGGCCGAGACGACCCATCCGATCGAGCGGGTTGGGGCCGAACTGCGTGCCATGATGCCGTGGTCGGAGGAAGGGAAGGCTGCGCAGGCCGGGGCCCGCGCCCGGGCACCCCAAGCGGCACCGGTCTGAGGTCATGGCCGGCCGCACCCTCGCCGAGAAGATCTGGGATGCGCACGTCGTGGAACAGCTCCCCGGCGGCGGACCGGCCTTGTTGTACGTCGACCTGCATCTCGTGCATGAGGTCACGTCGCCGCAGGCGTTTGAGGGTCTCCGCCTCGCTGGGCGAAAGCTTCGGCGGCCGGACCTGACCGTCGCAACGGTCGATCACAACGTCCCCACCGATGATCGACGTCTGCCTATTGTGGACGATGTTTCGCGCCGGCAGGTGGAGCTCTTGCTCGAAAACGCCCGGGCATATGGCATCCCGCTCTACGATCTCAAGTCTCCAGAGCAGGGCATTGTCCATGTCATCGGCCCGGAACTCGGCCTAACACAACCCGGCATGACCATTGTCTGCGGCGACTCCCACACTTCGACGCATGGGGCCTTCGGCGCGCTCGCGTTCGGTATCGGCACCAGCGACGTCGAGCATGTGCTCGCAACTCAGACAATCCTCCTTCAGAAGCCGCGGACGCTGGAGGTGAGGTTCGTCGGAGAACCGGGCGTCGGGGTGGGGGCAAAGGATCTGGTCCTGGCGCTGATCGGCAAGATCGGTACGGCCGGTGCCACCGGGCATGTTGTCGAATACACCGGTCCTGCCATCCGGGCTCTATCTATGGAGGGCCGGATGACCGTCTGCAACATGTCGATCGAAGCCGGCGCACGGGCCGGGATGATTGCACCCGACGAGACGACGTTCGCGTACTTGATGGGACGGCCCCAGGTGCCCAGAGGTCGCGCGTGGACCCGCTCGGTTGATCGCTGGAGCATGCTCGTAAGTGATCCCGATGCCCGCTATGACCGCGTGGTTGAAGTGGATGTTGCCTCGATTGTCCCGCAAGTGACTTGGGGGACCAGTCCCGGAATGGTAGGAGGGATCGATGGCAAGGTGCCGGATCCCGCCAGTTTTGCCGCGGAGGGTGAGCGACAGGCCGTCGCGCGCGCGCTCGAGTACATGGGGCTCAAGCCGGGGACTCCGCTCGATGGCATTCCGGTGGATCGCGTGTTCATCGGGAGCTGTACGAACGCGCGGATCGACGACTTGCGCGAGGCCGCACGGGTAGTCCGGGGCCGCAAGGTGGCCGCGACGGTCAGGGCGATGGTCGTCCCGGGCTCGATGCCGATCAAGGCGCAGGCGGAGCGTGAGGGCCTGGATCGGGTGTTTATTGAGGCGGGATTTGAGTGGCGGAACGCCGGGTGCTCGATGTGCCTCGGCATGAATCCCGACGTCCTCGCGAGCGGGGAGCGCTGTGCCTCCACCTCCAATCGAAACTTTGAGGGACGCCAGGGTAAGGGCGGACGCACCCATCTGCTCAGCCCGGCAATGGCGGCCGCGGCGGCCGTAACCGGGTGCCTGACAGACGTACGGAAGCTGGCGCCAGCGGTTGCCGACTTGCGGCCGTCGGCCGTTCCTGCCTGAGCGCCGAAGGCTGACGGCTCGACTCACTACCCATGCCATGACCCCCTTTACCACCCACACCGGTATCGTCGCGGCGCTTCCGCGCGTGAACGTCGATACGGATCAGATCATACCGAAGCAGTTCCTGAAGCGGGTTGAGCGCACCGGGTTCGGTCCGGCGCTGTTCCACGACTGGCGCTATATGCCGGACGGCAGCCTGAACCCGAAGTTCGAGCTGAATCAGCCGCGCGCCCGTGACGCGACCGTCCTGATCACTGGTTCCAATTTTGGCTGCGGCTCTTCGCGGGAGCATGCTCCCTGGGCGTTGGCGGAGTACGGGTTTCGCACCATCCTGAGCGAGTCGTTCGCCGACATTTTTTACGCCAACTGTTGCCAGAATGGGGTGTTGCCGGTCCGGCTGAGCTCCAGCGAGATGACGGAGCTGTTTCGGCGCTACCAGACCCAGGAAGGCCCGTACCGGCTCACGGTGAACCTCAAAACTCGCGAGGTCACCGACATGCTGGGGTTCAGCGCAGCCTTCGAGATGGACGACTATCGCCGCGAGTCTCTCCTGCAGGGCTTGGACGAAATCGGCCGGACGCTGCTGCAGGATTCCGCGATCGCTGCCTATGAGCGACGCCGCACGGCACTCTTCGCGCGGCTGGAGGAATGACTCGGCACCAGATTGCAGTCCTACCCGGTGACGGGATCGGGCCTGAAGTTGTCGCGGCGGCTCTTGTTGCCCTGCGCGCCGCCGGGAAGCGATTCGGGTTCGAGTACGACCTCCAGGAGTATCCCGTGGGCGCCGCGGCGGTCGCCCAGCACGGCGACCCGTTCCCGGAGGTTACCCGTGCAGCCGTCCATCAGGCTCACGCCGTGCTGCTCGGCGCCGTAGGTGATCCGTCCCTCGACAACGCTCCGCGACATCTCAAGCCCGAAACCGGCCTCTTGGCGCTTCGCGCTACGCTTGGCGTATTCGCCAACCTCCGCCCGGTAGTGGTTCATCCAGCGTTGCTGGACTGTTCCCCCCTCCGGCCCGAGAAGCTCGCCGGGACAGACCTGCTGATCGTGCGGGAGCTCACCGGGGGGCTGTACTACGGCGAACCGCGCTCTAACGACGGCCAAGCTGCGGTGAACACCCTTCGCTACAGCAGGTCGGAAATCGAGCGGGTGGCCCGGGTCGCCTTCACGACGGCGCAGGGACGGCGAAAGCGGCTGTTGTCTGTGGACAAGGCCAACGTGCTGGAGACCTCCCAGCTCTGGCGACTCGTGGTCACGGAACTGGGCCGGGAGTTTCCGGATGTGGCCCTGGAGCACATCTACGTAGACTATGCCGCGATGCGTCTGGTGAGTGACCCCGCCTCGATCGACGTGCTGCTCACTGAGAACATGTTCGGTGACATTCTGAGCGACGAGGCCGCGGTGCTGGTCGGATCGCTGGGGCTGCTGCCTTCGGCCTCGCTGGGCAATGGGCCGGGTCTCTACGAGCCGATCCACGGCTCCGCACCACCGCTCGCGGGCAAGGACGTGGCCAATCCGATCGGCACGATCGCAAGCGCCGCGATGCTGCTTCGACATAGCCTGGGTCAGCCGGAGGCCGCGCATGCGATCGAAGGGGCGATCGCCCGGGCGCTTGCCGAAGGGGCGCGGACCAGGGACATCGCTCGCTCGGGCGAGTCCGTCCTCGGCACCCGCGCGATGACTGAGCGGATCGTCGCCGCGATCTGAATTCTGGGGAGTGTCGAACGAAGGAAGGCCTGGCGACGGAGCAGGGCGGTTGGGGTTCCCTGCTCCGCGGGTGGTCGCGCTATTTGACCGCCGGAACTCCGGTGCGCTGCGGGATCGGCAAGCATATCGTGAACTTGAGCATCTGGTCAGGAACTGCCGCGAGGTCGGCCTCCGTCAGCTGCGGCGCGCGGGCGGCGATATCCTGCCGCAGTGCGTTCTCGTACGGCTGCTGGAGTGCCACCAAACACTCGTCACAGAAGTACCCCTCAATCTCACCGAAGAGGTTGCAGCAAACTGGCTGACCGTTCTGCTCGACGGCATTGTGTGAGTGGCAGCGCTGGCACAGCATGCGGGCCTCCCATGGCCAAGGTCTCTGACGAACAGAGAACATGACGAAGGGGAGGCCCAATTGTTTCGGTTGGAGACGGCGCCAAGCGGGAACTCACTCCAGGTCGGTTACGGCGCCTTGGCTTGCGCTGGATACCTGCCGGGCGTACTTCGCGAGTACTCCAAAGCGATATCTGGGCGTCGGGGGTACCCAAGCCGCACGCCGGCGGCTGATCTCCGCCTCCGGCAAGTCCAGCTGGAGGATCTGAGCCCCGGCGTCGATCGTGATGGGGTCACCATCCTGGATAAGTCCGATGGGCCCGCCCACCGCCGCCTCCGGCGAGACGTGCCCAACAACCATCCCGTAAGTGCCCCCTGAAAAACGCCCGTCGGTGATGAGTCCGACAGAATCACCGAGGCCCGCCCCGATGATGGCGGATGTCGGGGAGAGCATCTCCCGCATACCGGGCCCGCCCCGCGGTCCCTCGTAGCGGATGACGATCACGTTTCCCGGTTTGATCTTCCCCGCGAGTATGGCCTCGAGACAGTCCTCCTCCGACTCGAACACCCGCGCTGGCCCGGTCATCTTCGGGGTCTTCACGCCGGTGATCTTGGCGACGGCGCCATCCGGCGCCAAGTTGCCGCGGAGAATCGCCAAGTGCCCGTGCGGGTACAACGGCTTGTCCCATGCATGAATCACGTCTTGACCGGCAGGCGGCTCCGTCGGAACCTCGCGGAGGATCTCCGCCACGGTCTTGCCGGTGATGGTTACGCACTCACCATGCACCAGGCCGTGGGCGAGGAGCATCTTCATCACCTGCGGCACTCCACCTACCTTGTGCAGGTCCGTCATGACGTAGCGGCCCGACGGCTTGAGGTTACAGAGGACGGGCACCCGGCGGCGGATGGTCTCGAAGTCGTCGAGGGCGAGTGGTACACCGGCCGCATGGGCGATTGCGAGGAGGTGCAGTACGGCGTTGGTCGAGCCACCGGTGGCCATGATGACGGCGATGGCGTTCTCCAGCGCCTTTCGAGTCAGGATTTGCCGGGGAAGCCGCTGCGCGCGGATAGCTTCCACCAGCGTGGTGCCCGAAAGAGCAGCACTCTCTGCCTTTTCCGCATCTTCGGCCGCCATGGTGGAGGAGCCCGGCAGGCTCATGCCCATGGCTTCGATGGCGGAGGACATGGTGTTGGCGGTAAACATGCCGCCGCATGAGCCGGCACCCGGACAGGCGTGACGTTCGACAGCATTCAGCTGCGCGGCGTTGATCCGTCCGGCGCTGAACTGTCCGACCGCCTCAAATGCGCTGACGATCGTCAGGTCCTGTCCGTCGAGCCGGCCCGGCTTGATTGTCCCACCGTAGACGAAGATCGCCGGCACATTCATCCGCGCCATCGCGATCATGGCCCCGGGCATATTCTTGTCACAGCCACCGATGGCAATCACGCCGTCCATGCTCTCCGCACTCACAGCCGTTTCGATCGAGTCAGCAATGACTTCTCGCGAGACCAGCGAGAATTTCATCCCTTCGGTCCCCATCGAGATGCCGTCGCTTACCGTAATGGTCCCGAAGAGCTGCGGCATGCCCCCGGCGGCGTGGATGGCGGCCTCGGCCCTCCTGGCGAGCACGTCCAGTCCGGAGTTACACGGAGTGATCGTGCTGTAGGCGCTCGCCACACCTACAATCGGCTTATCAAAATCGGCGTCGCCGAAACCAACCGCGCGGAGCATGGCGCGATTCGGTGCCCGTTGGACACCCTGGGTTACGATTCGGCTGCGGGGATTGTGGGGCATGACGGTCGGGCGGAACAGGGAACAATCAGCGGTGAGGACGTACTCAAAGTACTCAGGTCTGGCCGTCAGGCAAGGAATGCTCAGCGTCGCTTTCTTCCGAGACTGCACTTCAGAGCGGGCGGTGTGATTACCGTCGTGACCAGGATCATCAGTACGATTGTGGAGTAGAGGGTCGCGTCCACAATCCGCTCGCCGTGGAGAGTGAGACCGAGGCCGAGGTTCGCGAAGATGAGCCCGACTTCACCCCGCGGAATCATCCCGATTCCGATCGAGAGCTTATCGAGCGAACTCCTCAGCCCGCCGAGCGCACAGGCCTGCTTGCCGAGGACAGCAGCGAGGACGACCAGGACCGCGAGTCCGAGGACGCGGGCATTCCACATCCCCGCCAGGTCCACCTTGAGGCCCATGAGCACGAAGAAGACCGGCACCAGGACCCCGGAGATGGGGCGGAGCAAGTCCTCCAAGGGGCGCTCACCGCGGTCCACGAATCCCAGGTAGTGTACCCGCTCCAGAATCAAACCGGCGGCGTACGCGCCGACGATGGGCGCGAGGCCGATGGCGCCGGCCCCGGCTGCCAGCAGGAAGCAGAAGACCAGCGCAGTCACCAGCAGCAAGCCGGACCCCCGCAAACGGGCGGTGAGGCTGAAGAGTCGCGGGGAGACCAGGGTCCCTATCCAGAGCGCTCCGAAGAGAAACACCACCGCCTTGGCGACGACCACCGCGATACCACTGAGCGACGCGCTGGTATTGGCCTCCGCTGCCTGAATGAGATTGGCAACCACGGCCAGAATCACGAGTCCGAGCACGTCGTCGATAACCGCTGCGCCAAGGATGATCCGGGCTTCCGGCGACTGCGAGCGGCCCAGGTCGCGAAGCACTCGAGCGGTGATGCCGACGCTGGTGGCGGTGAGGGTGGCTCCCAGGAAGAGGTAGAGATATGCGCTGTGTCCGGGGAGCATCACGAGACCGACGAAATAGCCCAGCACCCACGGGGTCACCACCCCCAGCACTGCGACGATCAGTGACCGCCAGCCGACTTGCCGCATGTCTTGAATCGTGCGACTCGAGCCCTACCTCGAACAGCAGCAGGACTACACCAACCTCGGCCAGCCCGACGATGGCCGCGTCGCTCGTCAGGGCTCGAAACCAGAGTACGCCAATCTGGTCGAGATTGCCGAGCAGGACACCGGCCAGGAGCTCGCCCAGCACCGCAGGCTGGCCCAGTCGCTCCGCGAAATCGCCTCCCAGCTTTGCCGCGGCCAGGATCACGGCCAGGGCGAGGACCAGTTCGGCGCCGGAGTCAGCCCCGGGTGCAGGTAGCGCGAGGACCATAAGGGAAGGATGCTTGGGCCAGTTGCGATTCGGGACCAAGCAACGAATCAGGGGGCTTTCGCCCCCTGAACGTTGTCGGCCGTGCGTCGCGAAACGTCCGCGACCTACTTCACGCCCGCGACCGTTTCCTGCAGCGCGGCCCGTTGGACCTGGTCGGCCGTCACCGGAGTGAGGGCGGCGTTGTCGCGCTCTCCGGTCCGAATGCGGATGACCTGCTCGATCGGCTGCACGAAGATCTTGCCGTCGCCCACTTCACCGGTTCGGGCGGAAGCCAAGATCGCCTTGATACACGGCTCCACGAACGGCTCCGAGCAGACCATCTCGACCTTGACCTTCTCCCGAAACTCGAGCACCACGCTCGAGGCGCGGTACATCTCGACCAGCTCCTTCTCGCCGCCATGACCGCTCACCCGGGAGATTGTGACGCCGGTGATTCCGGCGCGGAAGAGGGCGGCCTTGACGTCCGGGAGCTTCTCCGGCCGGATAACGGTGGTGATGAGCTTCATGTCCGATTGCCCGCAGGTTGAGGTGATGATGAAGAGAGAGGCTGCCAGTGTCCTGCGACCAGTCGCCGTCAACCGCGCCACCTGGCCAGTCCGCGCCCCAGGGAGGGGGCGGCAGGATCCTCGACTTCAGGTTCCCGACCGCCGGCCCCTGACAGCCCCTCCGTTTTATGCGTCGTAATACAGGAAGAACTCGTACGGATGCGGCCGCAGGTTGACTGCCGCCACATCCTTGCTCCGCTTCATGCTGAGCCAGGTCTCGATCACGTCGGGAGTGAACACATCACCCGTCGAGCAGGAATGCATGGTCCTGTTCCAGCGCCGTCAGCGCCTCCGACGAGCGAGCCGGGAACCATCTTGATGCTCGCCTTGCGCTCGTCGTGCAGCTCGTAGAGGTCCTCATCGATCGGCTTGGGCGGCTCGATCTTCCGCTTCACACCGTCGAGACCGGCCATCAGCATCGCGGAGAAGGCGAGGTACGGGTTGCAGGAGGGATCCGGAGCGCGGAATTCGACGCGACGAGCCTTCGGGCTAGACGAATAGGTTGGAATCCGGCAGATCGCCGAGCGATTCCGCTGCGAGTACATGAGGTTCACGGGTGCCTCAAACCCCGGTACCAGCCGCCGATAGCTGTTGGTCGTCGGGGCACACAGGCTCAGCAGAGCCGGCGCGTGGGCGATCAGGCCGCCGATGTACCAGCGCGCCGTGTCGGAGAGCAGCGCATACCCCTTCTCGTCGAAGAACAGCGGATTCGAGTCCTTCCAGAGCGACTGGTGCACGTGCATGCCCGAGCCATTGTCGCCAAACAGCGGCTTCGGCATGAAGGTGGCCGTGAGGCCGAGGTTGTGGCACACATTCTTGACGATGTACTTGTAGGCCAGGAGCCGGTCGGCGGTCTGCACCAGGGTGCCGAAGCGGAAATCGATCTCGGCCTGCCCGGCCGTGGCCACTTCGTGGTGCTGCACCTCGACCGGAATCCCCGCCTCAATCAGCGCGAGCATGATCTTCGAGCGTACGTCCTGCAGCCGGTCTGCCGGTGGCACCGGGAAGTATCCCTCCTTGTGCCGCGGCCGGTGGCCCATGTTCGGCGTGCCGTTGGTTCCGGAGTTCCAGATCCCTTCGTCCGAATCGACGTGGTAGTAGGCCTCGTGCGCGTTCTGGTCGAATCGCACCGAGTTGAAGATGAAGAACTCGGCCTCCGGGCCCCAGTAGGACGTGGTGGCGATGCCAGTCGTCTTCAGGTACTCCTCGGCTTTGAAGGCGATGAAGCGCGGATCCCGGCTGTAGGGCTCGAGCGTAATCGGATCGTAGATGTCACAGGTGATCGAGAGCGTGGGCACCGTGAGCACCGGATCGACGAAGGCCGTCGACAGGTCCGGCATGAGCAGCATGTCGGATTCGTTGATGGCCTGGAACCCGCGGATCGAGGAGCCGTCGAATCCCAGTCCTTCCCGGACCATGTCCTCATCGAGCGTCGCGGCCGGGATCGAAAAGTGCTGCCAGGTTCCCGGCAGGTCGCAGAACTTCACGTCGACGACCTGGACGCCCTGCTGGTCGATCAGCTCCTTGACCCGCTTGAGGTCCTGCGCGCCGGCTCGTCGAGTTCGGCTTGGCGGTGGCTGTCATCCGTTTCCTCCTGGCCGGATGTCGCGCGTGGGCAACCGCCGGCCCTGGCGGCCGGCGGCCCCACCGGTGTAGCTCAGGCAGCTTTGACCTTCGTCCGCTGATTGGGCTGTGGCAGCGAGAACCACCGCGGATGCCGATCTCCTGTGGCATCGGGATAGGCCAGCGCCCCCATCTCCGGAATGTCGAGGCCGAGCTCTTCCGTCGCGGCCGATACTCGGTGACCGCCCACGATCAGTCCGACGACGGTCCATGCCAGGTAGGCGAGGAGTCCGACGGCCACGAGGTTGGTCAGAGTCGCCGATGACCTGCGCCCCGAATTGGCCCGCGTCACCGTAAAAGAGACCCTTCACTCCCCCGGCGACACCATTCCAGCCATCGCCGTAGGTGCCGTCAGCGAGCAGGCCGAGCGAGAGCACGCCCCACGCACCGCAGACACCGTGCACTGAGATGGCGCCAACCGGGTCGTCGATTCGGAGGACGCGATCCACGAAGTACACCGACCAGCAGACCAGTACCCCGGCGATACTGCCGATGAGCACCGCCGATGGCGCCGTCACGAAGGCGCAGGGGGCCGTAATCGCCACCAGGCCGGCGAGCACGCCGTTAGCGAGCATCGAGGGGTCGGGCTTGCCGTACCGCAACGTCATATAGATCATCGCCGAAATACTGCCGAACGCCCCAGCCAGCATCGTATTCGTTGCGATGACCCCGATGCGCAGGTCCATACCGGCGAGGGTACTGCCGGCATTGAAGCCGAACCAGCCGAAACAGAGGACAAAGGTGCCGTAGACCGCCATCGGGATGTTATGACCTGGGATCGCGTTGACCCTGCCGTCGGGGCCGTATTTTCCGCGCCGGGCGCCCAGCAGCTTTGCGCAGACCAGCCCGATCACGCCTCCGGTCATGTGCACGACTGACGAGCCGGCGAAGTCCACGTGTCCGTGCCCGAGGCCGAGGTTGCTGCCCAGCTGCGACAGCCAGCCACCGCCCCACACCCAGTTGGCGTACAGTGGATAGATCAGGCCACCGATAAACAGGCTGAGACCGATGAAGCCCCACCACTTCCACCGCTCGGCGAGCGCGCCGGTGGGGATCGTTGCGGTGGTGTCCATGAACACCATCTGGAACAGGAAATAGGCGAAGACCGGCGAGGCGTAGTTCAGGCCAGTGAGAAAGAACCCTGACATGCCGAACAGATTCCAGGTATGTCCACCGAAGGTCAAGCTGAAGGCCTTGGTGAGCGTCGCGGTGTCAGCAGTCTGGCCCAGCGTAAGGATTGGGCCCAGACCCCCTGCCTGAATTGCGAAGCCACACACCCAGTACGCCGCCATGGCGACTCCGTAGACCATGAAGTTCATGGTGACGGTGTGGGCCGCGTTCTTCGCCCGGGTGAAACCGGTCTCGACCATCGCGAACCCGAGCTGCATCAGCATGACCAGGAAGCCGCACACCAGGGTCCAAACGAAGTTGACCCCGACTCCACTCGCGATGGCCGCCGTATTCGCGGCCTGTGCCAACGAATCGACGGCAGGCGCGGCGGCGACCACCGCTGCGACTTGGGGAACAGAGTCAGCCGGGGCGACCTGCGCGACAACGGCTGCGGGCACGCACAGGGCGGCCAGAACTAGGAGGAACCGAGTTCGGGACATGCGGAGTCCGGGATGGGGGTGGATCGCAGGCCGGTCGCAGAACCGGGGGAATCGATAGGGCCCAACTGACACGGGGAGGCCGTTCGACGAGGATAGTATATGGCGGAGTACGCGTAGTGTCAACAGAAATGTGCAGATTATGCAATAATCACTAAGCAAAAATACCGAATCACTGGTGTAGCGTGCCAGTTACAGCACAACATATGCAAAAACCGCACGACTATTCGTGCGGTTCATGCACCCAATGGCGGTGCCAGCGCGACAATATTGTCTCATAACCCAAAGTCAGCACTGCGTTTGCCTAGATCCCCTCGTCCCGCAGGCCCTCCTGGTTCCGGTCCCAGTGGTATTCCATATAGGAGGCCGCTTCCTCGGCGAGCTCGGATCCAAGGAGTCGTTCAACCACATGGAGCGAAGCATCAATCCCCGCTGATACTCCAGCTGAGACCACGATGCGCCCATTGTCGAGGAACCGCTCACCTGCCCGGAGTCGTGCCGTGGGCGCGATCTCCCGAAGCAGGTCAAAAGCACCGTGATGGGTGGTCACGTCGAGCCCATCAAGGAGGCCCGCCCGGCCGAGGAGCAGGGCACCGGTGCACACCGACAGGACCAGCTCGGCGACACCCGCGCTTCGCCTCACCCAATCGATGACCGCTGCGTTGTTCATCTCCGTCCGCGTCCCCAGTCCTCCGGGTACGATGAGCACCTGCGCGGCCGGAGCAGTCTGGAAGGTGAAGTGAGGCTGGACTCGGAATCCGTTCCGCAGCGCCACCGGGCTCGCCCGCTCGGCGACGAGGGACACATGAAACGGGTTGAGGTCGTGGCGTCGGCCCGCCACGGAGAACACCTCGAAGGGGCCTGTGACGTCCAAGACCTCCGCTTCGTCGAATACCAGCACGGAGACCTGTCTCATCGTGCCTCGCGGAGGGCAGCGTCGAGTCGGGCCCGGAGGGCCGGCGCGTGCGGGAGCGGTGTCACTTTGGCCTTACGGTCTGGTGGCAAGCCTCAGCGGACGCGGGCGGTGCTACGTTGTGGTACTCAATTGCTGCAATGTATCGCGGGGACGCAGCCTGAGCTACGCAGCGGGATCCAACGACCGTTCTCCCGCTTCCCGGGTCTTCTCTTAGATTCGTGCCATGGCCGATACGCCCTGTCCCACCTGCAAGACCCCCATTCCGGGGAGCGCGCTCTACTGCCCGAGTTGCGGCAGCCGAACCGGGATGGGCGACTCGCGATTGGAGGACAAGCCCTTCGACGTGCAGGCGAGTCTGGCGCGGGCGCTTGGTCCCAAGTACGAAGTACGCCGCCTCCTGGGTGAGGGTGGCTTCGCGCAAGTGTACGAAGTCTTCGACACCGATCTGCAGCGCCGCCTTGCGGTGAAGGTCCTCAAACCCGATATCGCCTGGTCGTCAGGCATGTTGGACCGGTTCCGGCAGGAATGCCGTTCGATCGCGCGGCTCTCCCATCCGAACATCCTGGCCATTCACTTCGTCGGGGAGGCCGAAGGGCTTCTCTACTACGCCATGCCGTTCGTCGAGGGTGAACCGCTCTCCGCCATGCTCCGGCGTGGCGGGGCGCTCTCCACGGATCGCGCACTCACAATCATCCGACCCCTGCTCGATGCCCTCGCGCATGCCCATAGCCAAGGGCTGATTCATCGGGACATCAAACCGGACAACATCATGCTCGAGGCGAGCACCGGGCGCCCGCTGCTGGTGGACTTTGGCATCGCCAAGCGCATTGATGGAGAGGGCCACAAGACCCAGACCGGGTTCGTGGTCGGGACCCCGCAGTACATGAGCCCCGAACAGGCACTGGGCCAGGGTGATCTCGACGCGCGGTCGGACATCTATGCGGTCGGTGCTGTTCTATATCAGATGGTCACTGGAACGCCCCCATTCGAGGGGGAGAGTTCCCAGGAGATTGTCGGGAAGCACCTGAGCGAGCCGGCCCCCGTGGCTACGGCGAAGAATGCCAAGATCCCGATGTGGCTGTCCGACATCATCGTTCGCTGTCTCGCCAAGCGCCCCGTGGAGCGCTTCCAGTCCGCGGCGATGTTGCTCGATGCCCTCAATGCTGGTCGCCAGTCAGGAGCCCAGGAGCCGGTGAGCGCCGAACGGGTGGCGCGAAGGCTGGAAGAAGCGACCGAGGTCATGCCCAGCCGGGTTGGCCCGCCGGCGACGAAGCCTGGAGCACCGGCCGAAGGGGGGAAGGGCGCCGGCGTCACCGCGACGATCCCTGGTGGTTCTCCCTCAAGACCTGCGCGCCGCTCGATGCTGCCGCTCTTGCTGGGATTGGTCGTGATCGCCGGTCTGGCGGGATGGTTCGTGACCGGGCGGCGGCCGGTGATGGTGGTTCAGAACCACCTGATCGAACCCATCAAGGTCGTCATCGGGACCGAGACCTTCGACGTGCCGGCCGGCGGAAGCGCGGAACACACGGTGAAGCGAAGGGGCTCGCTGGTGGCCCAGTGGTACCTGGTGCGGCCGCTTGGCCCCGGCGGGCAGCCACTGGGGATGGAATTGCAGGGCAGTCTTTCGGCGGAGAAGCTCCGGGGAAGACTCAGGTTCAACGTGAATGCGTCGAGCGGCGATCGTCCCGCGTTCGCACCGCTGGTGAGCAACACAACGACTGGGCCCCTCACCATCACAGTCAATGTCGGAACGGTGAATGCGCAGGCGTGCAACTGCCGGGTCGAGCCGGGGGCGGCACGGGCAAGGATCGGCTACTACCCGCTCTTCCTGAACAGCTCGGTTCAGGCGGCAGTGTCGGGAGGAGGAGTGGCGACCTTCCGCGACTTGGGCTCACAGGTAGACCGAGGCACCGGCGCGGTCGGCCTCCGCTTCGAGCCGAAGGATTTTCCCCACTGACACGATAGCCCCACAACTCCTACATCAGTCCCTCAGCCCTGAGGGTTGCCAGCTGGCAAGCTTGGCTGTTGCCCACGTCGCAGGCCCGTCGGTAGTAGGCGACGGCTCGGCGGAGATCCTGCCGAACCCCGCGTCCGTCCTCGTACATCCGCGCCAGCCGCACGCAGCTGTTGGCGTCCTCCAGGTCGCAGGCGCGGGCGTAATACCCCGCCGCCCGGGATTCGCTGGGGAATATCTCGTTGCCGTGCTCGTAGCGATCTCCCAGGCGAAAGCAGGCGTTTCTCACCGCGCCATCGCAGGCCTTAATCGCCAGTCCGACCGATGTCCGTATGTTGTCGATCACGCCTGTGCCCCGTTCGTAGGCCAGCGAAAGCGCGTCGCACCCTTCGGGATCGCCCGCCTCGCACGCGCGACTGAACAGCGCGGCGGCGCGCTTCTCGTCAGGATCGAGCACCAGCCCTTGCTGCAGCCACCGGCCCAGCTGGGTACACCCCTCCGGTCTTCCCAGATCGCAGCCCCGGAGCGAGAGCGCCTCGACGGTAGCCCGTTCCTGTCGTACGCCGATGCCCTGAACGATGATTTGCGCCAAACGGACGCAGGCGTAGCCTTCGCCGCCGGTGCAGCGTCCTTCGAGTTGCTTCGCATCCTCCTGGGCCGCGAGCGGAATCGCCGCGAGAATTAGGAGAAGGGCGAGCGTGCCTGGGGTCCTCATTCGTTTTCCTCCTGGGTGAGCCGCAAGGTGCGCGCGGGTGTCACCGCATCGAAGCCGAATCGTTTTCTCACCTGGTCTACTGCTTCCGTCAGGTCGCGGAGTCTCGCCCTTTCACACGGCTCAAACAGGTCCGCGGGGGCGGCACCCGCCAGCGTGGTCGCGGCGACGCCGATCAGCCGCACGCCCTGGCCCCGGTTTCGGGCCTCCTCGAACGCGGAGGCAAAGAGGGCACGAGCGGGTGCAAGGAGTTCAACATCCAGATCCGTGGCAGTCTCGAGGGTGCGTCGGCGCGTGACGGTGTGAAAGTCCGCGTGGCGCAGCTTCAACACGACCGTCCGCGCTACGAGCCCCTCCTGGCGCAGCTCCGCGGCTATTCGACCGACGAAACGCGTGAGTAGAGTATCCAGGTAGTCGCGGTCGATCGAATCGACGGCCAGCGTGGTCTCGCGGCTGATCGAGCGGGCCAGGCGGTTCGGGTTGAGGGCCGCGGAGCCGTGCCCGTGGGCGCGCCACTTGAGTTCGCGGGCGTAGTCTCCGACGAGTCGCGCGAGCGCCGTTTCCGACATCCGTTGCACCTCGCTGACCTCGGTGAGCCCGAGCCGCGCCAGTCGCTCCGCTGTGCGAGGCCCGACCCCAGGTAGCGCCCTGAGCGAAAGTCCCGCCACGAACTGTTCCTCCCAGCCGGCTCGCACCTCACACACCCCGCGCGGCTTGGCATAATCCGAGGCGAGCTTCGCGATCATTCGGTTAGGGCCGATGCCGATACTACAGTCGAGCCCAGTCTCCCGTTTGACCTCATTCCGGAGTCCCTCCGCCACCGGCAAGAGCGAGACCGGGTAGCGCCGTTCGGTGCCGCTGAAATCAAGGTAGCCTTCGTCGAGTGAAGCCATGACGACGATGGGAGAAAAGCGCTCGAGCACCTTCCGAACCACGCGGGAGGCCTCCCGGTAGTCCGCGAACCTTCCCTGAACGAACGTGGCCTTGGGGCACAACCGCACCGCTTGAGCGATCGGCATGCCTGAGCGAACACCGAAAGCCCGGGCGGCGTAGGAGGCCGACTGTACCACACCACGTGACTCACGCCGTCCTCCCACGACCAGCAACTCGAGGTCCCGCAGGTCGGGGGACCGCTGACGACACACTTCGACGAAGAAGGCGTCGAGGTCCACGTGGAGAATCCGGCTCGCCATGCATGAAAGCTAGCCGGGCGTCCGATCATGATATAGCCTTCACGCTCTTACGTTCACGTTCAGATCTGGAGCGGTCATGGCAGGGAAGCCGGACCAGACCGCCGCCGGTCGGCGGGCAGCCTTTTTCGGACTCGGAGCGATTGGCTGGCCGATGGCCGGGCATGTCGCGCGCGCCTTCGATCTTGCGGTGTGGAACCGGACCGCGGGGCGGGCCGGACAATTCGCCGAGTCTCACTCGGCACGCGTCGCACGCACCCCGCGGGAGGCAGCTCGGGGCGCCGAGGTGATTCTCACTTGCCTGCCGACCTCGGCCGAAGTGGAAGCGCTGCTCGATGGCCCGGACGGAATCCTGGCCGGCCTGGCGCCGGGTGTCCTCTTTCTGGACTGTACCTCTGGCGACCCGGTGAGCGCCGCGCGAATCGCCGCCCGCCTTACCGAGGTTGGGGTCGCATTTGCCGACTGCCCCGTCAGCGGGGGCACCAACGGCGCGGAAGCGGGGGCGCTGACGGTCATGGTGGGAGCTGATGCGGCCACCTTCGAACGAGCCCGACCGGTGCTCGGCTGTTTTGGTCGGCGCATCGAGCATCTGGGCCCGGTCGGTGCGGGATCGGCGGTCAAGGCGATCAACAATGCCCTCCTCGCCGCCAACATCCTCACGTTCGGTGAGGGTTTCATGGGGCTGGCAAAGGCTGGCGTTCCGGTCCGGAAGGCGCTCGACGTCCTCAATGTGAGTTCGGGACGGTCGTTCGTGACGGAAACCCTGGTGCCGGATCGGGTGCTAACCGGAGCGTTTCCCAATACTTTCCGGTTGGCGCTGCTGGAGAAGGACCTGGGGATCGCTATCGGCTTCCTGGAGAGTCAGGGCGTTGCTTCCCCGGTGCTGCACCTCGTCCGGGAGCTCTTCCGTGGCGCCCGCGCCCAGCTGGGCGAGGGTGCGGACTACCTCGAGGCCATCCGGCTACAGGAACGCGGGTCGGGGGTCGAGATTAGAGGATGATGACCGACTGGGCCTCAACCAACCGACTGACCGCCCGAGTGACGCTGGCCGAAGGCCTCGTCATCAGTGGTGATGTGCACCTTCAGCCCCGCGTAGCCTGGCGGGACGGTCCGGAGACGCCCCTCGAACTGCTGAACCGGGGGGAAGCTTTCTTCCCCATCAGTCTGCCGCAGGGGGACGTGGTGTTCGTTGCCAAGGACCAGGTGGCGATGCTGGCGTACCGCGACGTGATGACCTTCGACGACCCCGAGCGTAAGAACGCCGCACTGCTCATCCCGCTCGAGATCATGATGGTCGGCGGGACGGAGCATCGGGGCATCGCCGTGAGCGAACTTCCCCCCGCCCACAGCCGCGCGCTCGATTTTCTGAATGCCCCTGACCGCTTCTTTGCGTTGCTTACTGACGAAGGCACGCTCTGCCTTAACCGGCGCCTCGTCCGCGCCGCCCGACCCTTGCCATCATAGCCGCCGTGGCCCAACTCGACCGCTTCATCCAGGCTATCCAGCAGCACAAGGCCCAAGGGCTCATACTTCTGCCTGGCAAACAGGCGAGCCTGCTCTTCGAGGCCGGCCCGCGGGGGATCACCAAGGACCCCCTCTCGGCGGCCCAGATTCTCCCCCTGGTGCGGGAGATCGCTCCGCCCGCCGACCAGGCGCGCATCGATGGTGGCTCCTCTGCGCTGAGCTTCCAATACGAAGGGCCGAGTGGCCCGGTTGGTGTGGAGCTGACGCCGGAAGCGGACGGGTTCCGCGTGGTGGTTCGCCCCGCCTCGCCCCGTCCATCCGTCGTGCCGCCCGCTCCGGCTCCGCCGCCGTCTCCGCCCCCACCTCCACTCGCGGCATCGTTGCCTGCCAGCGAGGCCCCGGCGCCGAAGGTCGCCCCGGCTGCCCGCGCTCATCTCGAGCAATTGCTACAGCTGACGGCAGAGACCGGGGCCTCCGACCTCCATCTCAGGACCGGCGAGCAGGTGATCCTGCGACGCGACGGCGAGCTGGTGCGCAAGGAGGGCCCGGTGATGGACGCCGAGACTCTGGATGCGATTCTGACAAGCACGATGCCGGCACGCAACCTTCAAGGGTTTCGCGAGACCGGTGATACGGACTGGGCGCATGAGTTACCGGGCGGCGTTCGTTTCCGCTGCAACGCCGCGCAGGAGCGCCGCGGTCCGATGGGGGTGTTCCGGGTCATCCCCTCCCGGATTCTCACCGCCGATGAACTCGGACTGTCTCCCGAGATCCAGCGGCTGAGTTTCCTTTCCAAGGGCCTGGTGCTCGTCACCGGTCCCACCGGGTCCGGCAAGTCAACCACGCTGGCAGCGCTGGTGGACCTGATCAATGGCAGCCGGACGGACCACATTCTGACAATTGAAGACCCGATTGAATTCGTGCATCCGGGCAAGAAGTGTGTGGTCACCCAGCGACAGGTGGGAGAGCACACGCGTTCGTTCAAGGCGGCCCTGCGTGCGGCGCTGCGCGAGGACCCTGATATCGTCATGGTGGGCGAGATGCGGGACCTGGAGACCGTGTCGATCGCGATCGAAACCGCCGAGACTGGCCACCTGGTCTTCGGGACGTTGCATACGACGACTGCAGCCTCGACGATCGACCGGGTCATTGATCAGTTCCCGTCGGACCGGCAGGCCCAGGTCCGCGTGATGCTGGCGGAATCCCTCAAGGGGGTGATCGCCCAGGTGCTCTGCCGCAAGATCGGCGGTGGACGGGTGGCTGCCAAGGAGGTTCTGCTGTCGACCCCGGCAGTCTCGAACCTCATCCGCGAAGGAAAGACCTTTCAAATCCCCTCGATCATCCAGACGAGCCGGAAAGCTGGCATGGTCATGTTGAATGACGCTCTGATGGAACTGGTCGAGGCGAAACAGGTCGAACCGAGGGAGGCCTATCTCAAGGCCACCGACAAGACCGGTTTCGCGGCGGCACTCAAGGCCAAACGTTTCGACACCTCGTTTCTCTCAGACTCTTGAGTCTGGCGCCGGCTCGCGCCTAGATTTGGCGCGAGGTCGGTCCGATCCCCCTCGGACCAATACCGGCTCGAAGGCTCTGCCTCGGGCTAGTGGGATGGGCGCTCATGGCCACGCTGCCTGCTGACCCGCCGGGCACCATGCTCATCTTCCCGACCGTTCCTATCCACGCCGAAGATCTCGGCATCCTCCTCGATCTCGCGCTCGAAACCACCGCCGCAACCGGTGCCGCATGGCTCGTCGGCGCGGGAACCGAGTTGCGGGTCCATGCCACCCGTGGCAGTAACGCCCCCAGTGCGGATGAGCGCCTGCCGTTGGAAGGAACTGTGGCTGGTGAAGCGTGGTACCGGGGTCGGTTGGTAACCGGCGCCGAACCGCCGCCGCAGGGAAAACATACGGCACCTCGGCAGGACGACCGCACGGTGGATGTGATGGCTGTGCCGGTTACCATCGAGAGTCGTCCCGTGGCCGTGATAATCCTCTACCACCGGCACCTTGGGCACTTTCGCAAGACTGACGCAATCACCCTGACCCGGCTCGCCGCTCTCGCGGCGGGCCTGTGGAGTCCTGGACCCGGTGCGCTGCCGCCGACGGCTTCCCGCGCCGAGGTGGAGGTCCGCGCCGCCGCTCGCATGGCCCTCGTCGCGGCAGGGCACTTCCAGGAGGGCGAGGCATGGAGCGAGGTCGCCCGCTCGGCCGCCGCCCTCCTTGAGGTTGTCTCCGCACGTGTCTCCCTGCTCGAAGGGGAGGAGTTGATCTGTCAGGCCGCATGCGGCCGGTTTGGCGGCGATCTCAATCGCCGCCGCCCGCGCGATTACGGCTTCGAAGGCGTCGCGATGCAATCCGTCGAAGGTGTGCTGGCGAACGACTGGGCCCCCGAGGACGGGGGCGCGGGGTCGTCATTCTGGATCCGCTCGCTGATTTCGGTGCCGCTCCGACGGGTGGACCAGGTAGTCGGCGTGCTTACGGTCGCCGAGGACGCCCCCGACCGATTCACCGAGGGCGACCGCGAGGCCCTGCAACGCTTCGCGATCCACGCGACTGCGGCCATGATCGAGGTGCGGCTCTCAGGAGAGTCGGAGCGCCACGTTACCGAAGGTCGCGTGGCGAACCAGGTCGCGGCAGCCCTGGCTGTCAGCGAGGACACGCCGGCGCTCCGACGTGCCATTGTCGCAGAGATACGGCGAGCACTGCACGCCGACGGCGCCCGATTGAGTGAGGAAGTGCAACGGCACTTCGCCGTCACTGCCTCCGACGGTGACCTGCCGCTGTTCGCTCGAACCCCGCAGCCCGGCACCTGGCTACTGTGTGGGCACGACCTCGGTACGGAGGAGGTGTCGCACCGTTGCACCCTCCGCAGTGGCGAGGGGAGCTTGGTCGCTGCGAAGCTCGGCCAGGTCACCGATCATCCGGGTTGCCTGCAATTGATCCGGCTCTCGCCCCCCTTCGAGCGGCACGAGGAGGACCTGCTGCGGCGGCTGACCGTCATCGCTGAGCTGGCGCTGCTATCCCGACTCTCCAACGTGAAGGTCAGCCAATACGCCGATCGGATCCGCTCGGTGGCCGAGGTCTCCGCCAGTCTGCATCAATCGCTCAGGCCTGCCGACGCCATGGGGCAGGCGGCCGAGATGCTGCAGCGGGCGCTCAATGTCGGAACAGTCCGGATCGGTCTGATCGATGAAGTCTGGCAGGAGCTGACGTTTCCGGTCTATCGCCGCGGGAGCGAGGTGTGGGATGGCCTGCATCGGCCCCTTGGGCGCGGCCTGCTCGAAGAGGTGTGGCGGACAGGGCGCACCCATTTCTTCCCCCAGAATGCGGCGGAGGAAATCACCGCGCAGGGTCTGACGCTCGATACCCTGCCACGCTGCTTCGCCGCGGCACCGCTTCGACTCAGGGGCGCAGTAGCGGGGGTTGTCACCATAGAGGACGAGGCGCACGACCATGCCTTTGAGGCCGAAGATGTCCGGATTCTGGAAATCGTGGCGCAACAGCTCGGAGTGACGCTGGAAAATCTGGAAGGGCTGGAGGAGGAACGGCGCCAGCGAATTACCGCTGAGTGGTTGCGCCAGATGGCCCGGACGGCCACCGATTCCGAGGCCAGGCCCGCCCAGGTTTTCGAGTTGGCTGCCGACGCTGCCTTCCAGGGCATTGTCGGCCTTGCGAGCACCGTCGCTCTGCTGACCCATGATGGCCAGCAAGTCCTCGTTGCTTCCCGGGGCCAGCTGCCCCTCAAGGTGGGGGCAACGCTTCCGGTGGCGGGGACACCACTCGAGTGGATTCTCGAGGAGCAAGGGGCGGTCTTCATCTCCTCCAATCTTGCGGAGGACCCGCGACTGGCGTCGGACGTGCGGCAGCGGGCCGGGGCCGCTTCCGCCACCGCGGTGCCAATCTGGTGTGAGAATCGGATCGTTGCGGTCCTGGAACTCTTGCGGGACGCCGGCGCCTCCTTTGCCGTGGGCGAGGTGGAGCGCCTGACGCAGATCGCGGATCATGCCGGCGCCGGCTACCAGACTGCCAAAGCGGGCGAGGCACTCCGCAAGTCGGAGGAGCGCTACCGGCGGCTGTTCTCCGCGGCGAGTGATGCCATCTTCAGCCTTGATCGGCAGGGAGTCATCACCTCCTTCAACCATGCTGCGGAACGCGTTTGGAGTGTGCCGGCGGAGCAGGCGGTTGGGCAGCCGTGGCGGGCGGTGTTGTCCTTCGACGCGCCAGAGACCGTGGCGGACCAGATTCGGCGCGCCCTGGCGGGCGAGTCATGCTCGGTCGAGGTGGCGCTTCGGCGGGCCGATGGCGAGCGCGGCGCGATGGCGATGACGATTTCTCCACTGGTGGAAGAGGGCCGGGTGACGACGCTTCTCGCCATCGTGCGGGATGTGACTGATGCTCGCCGAGCCCAGGCGCAACTACTCCAAGCGGAGAAGATGTCTGCAATCGGCCAGCTCGTCGGTGGCATGGCGCACGAGATCAACAATCCGCTCGCGAGCATTCTGGTCAACATGGAGCTGCTGCTGCAGGACACCCAGGATCCTACGCAGCTCGAGACCCTGAACTCCATCAAGCTCGAAACTGATCGGGCCGCCCAGATCGTGCGCAACCTGCTGACCTATGTGCGCGGACAGGGGTCCGAGCGGCAGGTCGTGGACCTGCGCGAGGCCGTGCGCGGGGCGACCGCCCTCCGCCGCAACCAGCTACTCAATCAACAGATCGAGGTCTTCGTGGAACTCCCATCGGATCCGGTCCAGGTGTGGGGCAACACGGTTAACCTGCAGCAGGTCCTCATGAATCTGCTGGTGAATGCGGAACACGCGATCCGAAGCGACCGGGGCAGGGGCCAGGTCTGGATTCGCCTGGCCTCGCAGGATGGGCACGCGGTCGTGACTGTCGACGACGATGGTCCCGGTGTTCCGCAAGAACTCCTGAATCGGGTCTTCGATCCGTTCTACACCACCAAGCCGGAGGGGGAGGGGACCGGGCTTGGGCTCTCCGTGAGCGCGGGCATCGTGGCGGACCACCAGGGGAAGATCTCGGCGACACAGCGCCCCGGCGGCGGCGCTCGTTTCGTGGTGGATCTGCCGCTCCGGCCGGGCGAAACGAACGAGGGCGCCTTACCGGTGCAACCCCGCGCCGCGCCGGGTGCGACCCCCTCGCAGCGCGGCAAGGTGCTGCTGGTTGACGATGAGGCGGATATCCGGCGGAGCATCTCCAAGTTTCTGACTCGCTCGGGTTGGGAGGTGGATCTCGCTGACTCGGGCGAGGAAGGGCTTCGTCTGGTCAGGCAGGCAGAGTACTCGGTGGTGCTCTGCGATCTCCGCATGCCGGGAATGAGCGGACACGAGTTCTATCGCAGACTGCAGGGTGAGTCCTCGCCGGCAATCGAGCGGCTGGTGTTCATGACGGGGGATGTGCTGTCCCCCGAGGCCTCACGGTTCCTCAAGGAGGCGGGACGGCCGGTGCTGTCCAAGCCCTTCACGCTTCGGGACCTGAGGGATGTGCTGGCTCGAGTCGTGCCAGACACGTAGTCGCGGGCGCGACCAGATTTCACGCTTCAGGTACAGGCCGACGGACATCGCATTCGAAGCGAGCCCTAGCTCCTGAGCGCCGAACGCTGTACGCTGAACGCCTCATCATGACCCTCATGACGCCCCCGATCCTCATCCTGGTCGCCCCGCAGGACATCGTCAACATCGGCAGCGCCGTGCGGATCGCGAAGAATTTCGGGCTCCAGCAGGTTCGGCTGGTCGCGCCCGAGATTTTCGACGCCTGGCGGATAGAGGGGATCGCCCACAACACCGGCGACCTCATTGAGCGCATCACGATCCACGACACCCTTCCGCAAGCGATTGCCGACTGTGTGTGGACCGTGGCGCTTACTGCCCGGGAACGGGCGGCCAAGCGGACAGTGTACCGCCCCGGTGCGGCTGCAGCCGAGCTGGTGGCTCGAGCCGACTCCGGACCCGTAGGGCTTGTCGCCGGGCGGGAAGACAAAGGTCTGTCCAACGAGGAGCTGGACTCCTGCACGGCCTTGGTCACCATTCCGACCAATCCGGAGTACAAGTCCCTCAATCTGGCCCAGGCCGTTGCCATCATGT
The DNA here is from genome assembly GCA_963748035.1 of uncultured Gemmatimonadales bacterium. GTDB lineage: Bacteria > Gemmatimonadota > Gemmatimonadetes > Gemmatimonadales > GWC2-71-9 > JADJOM01. Next base: position 660,509 of record CAVVHO010000001.1, read on the forward strand.
GCTATGAGATCATGCTGGCCCAGGGCGGGGAGCGCCGACCGATCAAGCCGCCTCGGAAGCCCGCCGATCCGGCCCCCATGGAACTCCTCGAGCGGCTCTTTGCCGATTGGCACCGGGCCCTGTGGGCGATCGACTTCTTCAAGACTCGCCAGAGCGACAACGTCATGCGCTCGCTGCGAGAAGTGCTCTTTCGCGCCGAGATGGATGCCCGGGAGGCGTCCCTCATCCGGGCCATGGGTATCGAGGTGGTTCGGTTCCTCGAGCGAAACGGGTTGCCGCTCCCCCCGGAGGCCACCGGTCTGGGCAAGGTGCTCCCCTCGGACCCCGGGTCGCCCGTAGTCGAAGGCTGACCATTTCCGGGCCACGCCTTGGAGGAAGTGCAGGCACCCGTTTACCATTCGGGCTCACACTTCAAGCATCTTTCCGGGAGCCGCATCCGTGGGGCGATCCGCCGCGTACTGGGCTACCAACCTGTATTCCAATCCCCGCCAGGAACCCAAGCCTTCGGCACCATACAAGGACCTTCCGGCGGCGAGCGCCGCGCGGTTTCGCCGGCTGCGTGAAGGGCTTAACAAGCTGCCGGGCGTGACCGAGCATGTGAAATACATGGGGCCCTCGTGGCAGTGGGCTTGGGAGTTCGCGGTTGGCCATCGCAAGCTCTGCTGGCTCCACGTCATGCAACAGGGGCCGGCGATCACCTTCACGATCGCGGATCAGGAAGAGCCGAAGGCGCTTGCTGTGCCGCGACTGCCGGCGGCCATCGGGGCAGCCATCAAGAGCGCCCAGCGTACTGGGCCGGTGCGCTGGTGCGCGCTCGATGTCGGAGATCAGAAAGCCGCCGACGCCTTCCTGAGCTTTGTTAGGCGCAAGCTGGCCTGGCTGGTGGCCGAGACGCCCGGCCCGCAAGGGCGCCGCTCTCTCGCGAGCTGACGAAAGTCGAGTCCTGCGGTCGGAATAGCCTGGATCGAAGGTTTGGTGGCGGACCGGTCACTGGCTATACTTGTCGCGGCCAATCGTTGCTCCTGCAACGGCTTGGCACCTCGTGAACGAATTCACAATCGCCGAAACCCCCGACAGCCCTGCGGGCTGGATCATTCCTGCAGCCGCGAGCGATCATGCGAAAGCTGGCACTCCTCGGAGCAGGCTCCCTCTTGGTGGCGCTCGGCGCCGCCGTCGTTGTCCAGCACACCTCCACAGCCCAGCAAGCTCCCGCCAAGCCGGATTCCCTGACCGCCTGGGTGCTCCAGCGGGGGGATAGCGGTCACCTGAAGGGTCCGCGGCAGCCGATCTTCTTTCGACACGACATTCATGCCGGTGCGAACAAGATCCCTTGCCAATACTGCCACTATTCCGTGGCGGAATCGAGCGAACCGGGAATCCCCAGCATGCAGAGTTGCATGGGGTGTCACCTGATCGTGGGGGGGACGGACTCCAGTCACAAGGTGGAGATCAAGAAGCTTCGTGATGCGGTCAGTCAGAACACGCCGGTCGAGTGGGTCCGAGTGCATACCCTGGCGCGCCACGCGCGCTTCCCCCACATGCGCCACATCAAGGTCCTCGGGCCCAACGCCTGCCAGACCTGCCACGGCGACGTCGCCCGCATGCCGCAGGTGTTCAAGGTGAACAATGTCAACAACATGGGCTTCTGCGTTACGTGTCACGTCGAGCGGAAGGTCAACCGCGATTGTTCGGTATGCCATTACTAGGCGGTTCGGCAGGTGCCGAGATCGGGAAGCGGGCGGTTTGCAGGGTTCCTGGAAGATGGCTGGCGGCGCATGGCCGACGGTCGACGGCTAACGGCTAACAGCAAACGGCGCAATGTCCGACGACATCCACGTTGAAGGCATGGACCGACGGCGCTTTCTCACCGTACTCGGCACGACCGGTGCGGGGGCCGCCCTAGTCTCCGGCTGTTCCACCGACAAGATCGAGAAGCTTGTCCCCTACCTGGTGCAGTCCGAGGACCAGGTCCCTGGGATCGCGACCTGGTACGCCAGTACCTGCACAGAATGCGCGGCTGGCTGTGGGCTGCATGTGAAGACCCGGGAGGCCCGGGCGATCAAGCTCGAAGGCAACCCCGAGCACCCCATCAACGCCGGCAAGCTCTGCTCCCATGGGCAATCGGCACTTCAGGGGCTCTACAATCCGGCCCGCCTGAAAGGGCCGATGGCTCGCCAGGCGGACGGCACATTCAAGGAGATCACCTGGGACGAGGCCATCTCCATTCTGGCCCAGAAGGTCTCGGGCGCGGGTGGCAAACTCGCTGTGCTGAGCGGCGCTGGCCGCGGCAGCTTCAGCGACTTCCTCGGCACCTGGACCGGTGCGCTGGGAGGCCAGCACGTCCGCTATCAGGCCTTTGACTTCGAACCGATCCGTCAGGCAAATCTCCGGACGTTCGGCACCGCGGAACTCCCCCACTACGACTTGGCCCGGGCCCGTTACATCATCTCGTTCGGGGCCGACTTCCTGGATGCCGGCTGGATCTCCTCGGTGGAGCACCAGCGCGGATTCGCGGCATCGCACGGCTTCGCCGATGGAACGATGGCGAAGCACGTGATGATCTCGGTGCGGATGTCCCTCACCGGCATGAACGCCGACGAGTGGCACCCGCCGAAACCAGGGACCGAGGCCGTGATCGCGCTCGCGATGGCCAACGTCATCCTCACCGAGCGCGGCGGTGGGCCGGCCGACGCCAGCGGACTTCGGGGTCTGCTCGCCGGCTTCACGCCGGAGAAGGCGCAGCAGGAGAGCGGCGTCGGGGCCGAGGTCATCCGAAGGTTGGCGCGCGAGTTCATTTCCGCGCGGCCGAGCCTCGCGCTCGCCGGGGGTGTCGCGAATCAGCACCGCGGCGCCATCGAGACCTGCACCGCCGTGAACCTGCTCAACTATGTGGCGGGCAATGTGGGCGAGACCGTGCGGTTCGGCGTGGATCTCGACGGAGGCGATGGATATGGCGCGACCCTCGCGCTGTTGGAGGCCATGGGCGGCGGCGGAATCCAGTTGGCTTTGGTGCACGAGTCGAACCCGGCTTACACCCTGCCCAAGGCCGCGGGATTCGAAGCCAAATTCAAGAAGGTCCCGTTCAAGGTCTCCACGGCACTGTGTCTCGATGAGACGGCGGCGCTCTGCGACCTCCTCCTTCCCAATCATCATGCGCTGGAACGCTGGGACGACCTTCGCCCCCGCCGGGGGGTGACTGGGCTGCTGCAACCGGTCATGGAACCGGTGTTCAAGACGATGCCCACGGGCGACGTTCTCCTGAAGGTGTCCCAGAAAGTTGCTGGCCCGCTCGTCTCCTTCACGGCTACAAGCTGGGAGGCATATCTCAAGGCACAGTGGGTGAAGGCGCTTGGCAGTGAAGAGGCGTGGCGTCAAGCGCTGCAACGTGGCGGGATCTATTCGGAGGCCCCTGCTGTGGCAACCAGGCTCGCTGCGTCAGCCAGCAACCTGAAGCACGCTGTTCCAGCCTTCGACGGGGAGAACGGAGCTGACAGCTTCTTCTTCGCCGCGGTGCCTTCGCTGATGGGTGACGGTCGTTTCGCCAACCGCCCCTGGTTGCTTGAGCTGGCGGACCCGGTCACCAAGATCACCTGGCACTCCTGGGTAGAGATTCATCCCGACGTCGCGAAGCGGATGAATGTCCAGGAAGGTGAGATCCTGCGCCTTACTTCCCCGAGTGGCGCCATCGAGGCACCGGTATATGTCTATCCCGGCCTCCACCCCGATGTGGTGGCGGTGCCGCTTGGCCTTGGTCACACCGCCCTCGGGGACTTTGCTACCGGGCGCGGCGTGAACGCGCTGGACCTTCTGGGCGCGAAGGATGGGGACGGCTTCCTGCCGTACTTTGCCACCCGCGTGACCCTCACGAAGACCGGCGCCTGGAAGCAGGTCGCCAAGACCGAGGGTACCACGCGGCAGCTCGGGCGTGGCATCGCCGATGCGATGACCCTGGCCCAGGCCAAGGAGGGCCTCACCCCCGCGCTCGCCGCCCGCGCCGAGGGGCATGAAGAGCACGAGGTCAACACCGAGCTCGAGGTTCCGGCGATTGAGGGGTTCCGCGAGTCGCAGCTCCAGAAGCGGCAGCACGGGGAGTACGCGAACGAGCATCCCATGTGGGGGATGACGATCGACCTCGCACGCTGTACCGGCTGCTCGGCCTGCGTCACGGCCTGTTACGCCGAGAACAACATCCCCTTTGTGGGTGAGGATCAGATCCTGCGCGGCCGCGAGATGACCTGGATGCGCATCGAGCGCTATTGGGAGGGCGGGGAAGACGGCGAGCCGCTCGAGGTGCGCATCATCCCCATGCTATGCCAGCAGTGCGATGCGGCTCCGTGCGAGCCGGTCTGCCCGGTCTACGCCGCCTATCACACGGCGGACGGGCTCAACGGCCAGGTGTACAACCGCTGTGTGGGAACCCGGTACTGCGGTAACAACTGTCCCTACAAAGTGCGGTACTTCAACTGGTTCGCCTATAACAAGAAGGCGTTCCCCGAGCCGCTCAACCTGCAGCTGAATCCCGATGTGACCGTGCGGGCCCGCGGAGTAATGGAGAAGTGCACCTTCTGCATCCAGCGGATCCGGGGCGCGCAGAACGAGGCCCGGCTCGAGGATCGCGCCCTCACGGATGGTAACGTGATCACCGCCTGTGCCCAGGCATGTCCCTCGGATGCCATCGTCTTCGGCAACATGAAGGACACCGAGAGCCGGGTGGCCAAGCTCAAGACCAACCACCGGGGATACCACGTCCTGGAGGACCTCAACATTCGCCCGGCCGTGACCTATCTCGCGAAGGTCCTGCACCGGACCGAGGCCTGAACGATGGCAACCATCGTGCACGATACGTCGCACCCGACCCAGACCCATCACGAAGTCACCCGCGATGTCGTCAACACCCTGGGAACGGCGGGCCGCGGGTACATGCTGTTGCTTGGCGCGGCGGTGTTCCTGTTCCTCGTGGGCGTTGTGACCTTCGTCATGCTGCTCAAGGACGGCCTTGGGCTGGCGGGCTACACCCCCCCGGTGTTCTGGTCGGTGTACATCACCACTTTCGTCTTCTGGATCGGCATCGGCCACGCCGGCACGCTGATCTCCGCGATCCTCTTCCTGTTCCGCTCCCCTTGGCGTACGGCGGTGTACCGCGCCACCGAGGCGATGACGGTGTTTGCGGTGATGACGGCGGGCCTCTTCCCGATCATCCATATCGGGCGGCAGTGGTTCTTCTACTGGCTGCTGCCCTATCCGAACCAGCGATTCTTGTGGCCCAATTTCAAGTCGCCGCTGATCTGGGACGTGTTCGCCATCTCTACCTACCTCACGGTGTCCACAACCTTCCTGTGCGTGGGTCTGGTCCCTGATATCTCGGCGGCCCGCGACCTCATGAAGGGCTGGCGTGCCAAGGTGTATGCGGTGTTCTCGCTGGGGTGGAAGGGCACCCAGCACCAGTGGCAGCACTACTCGCGGGCGTACCTGTATCTCGCCGCGCTCGCCACCCCGCTGGTGCTGTCGGTGCACTCCGTGGTGTCCTGGGATTTCGCCATGAGCCTGGTGCCGGGATGGCATGGAACCATCTTCGCGCCGTACTTCGTCGCCGGGGCGATCTACTCTGGCGTGGGGATGGTGCTCACCCTGATCATCCCGCTCCGCAAGGCGCTCAAGCTGGAGCACATGATCACCGAGTACCACTTCGACAACCTTGCCAAACTGACGCTGCTGACCGGTTCCATCCTGTTCTACGCCTACGGGATGGAGTACTTCATCGGCTGGTACAGCGGCAACACCTACGAGCAGACCACGTTCTGGCTCCGCGTCTTCGGCCCGATGTGGTGGGGCGGCTGGACCATGGTCATCTGCAACGCGTTCGTCTCGCAGCTCTTCTGGTTCAAGAAGATCCGGACCAATCTGACGGCGCTGTTCGTGATCTCGATCTTCATCAATATCGGGATGTGGTTCGAGCGCTATGTGATCATCGTCTCGTCCCTGTCCAACGACTTCCTGCCCTACGCCTGGGGCCAGATGCGGCCCACGTGGGCGGACTGGGGGATCCTGGCCGGTTCCTTCGGCTGGTTCAGCATGTGGTTCCTGCTCTTCGCACGGACCTTCCCCGTGGTCGCGATTCAGGAGATCAAGGAGCAGATCCCGATGCCACGCCTCCGCAAGGGAGGCCACTAATGGCAAAGAATGTCCCGGGCGTCCTGGCGGCGTTCGACCATCTCGACGCGGCCTGCGACGCGATCCACGCGCTCCGTGCTCAGGGGCGCTCGAACTTCACGGTGTACTCGGCGGCGCCCAACCACGAGATCGAGCATGCTCTGGGGATCGAGTCCAGCCCGGTCCGGCTCTTCACGTTGATCGGCGGAGTGACCGGCGTCTGTGCCGGCATCGGCATGACCTTCTGGATGTCCCTGGACTGGCCCCTGCTCGTTGGGGGCAAGCCGATCGCCACGTTTCCGCCGTATGTGGTCTTCATGTTCGAGCTCATGGTGCTGCTTGGCTCGCTTTCTACGGTGGCAGGTCTGATCATCCTCTCGGCGCTCCAGTCTCCCAAAGGCATGGCCTTCGATCCCCGATTCAGTGACGACCGCATCGGCATCTTCGTACCCGCTGCCGGCGAGGACGCGGCCAAGGTGGAGCGCATGTTCAAGGCGGCAGGATCGGTGGAGGTTCGCCATGCGGCGTAGGTTCCCGCTGCTGGCCGCCCTCATCCTCATGAGCGGCTGCGATTTCTACTACAACGACATCCCGTCTCCGGACGATGCGCTGCATCTCGTTCCATGGTTCGACGCCATGATCAAGCAGCAGTCGGTCCATCCCTACCAGCGCGCCGACATTCCCCGCAACACCGTCCCCGGCACGGTGCCGATCACCGGCGGTGAGGGAGATTGGCTGGCGGAGTGGTCCGTGGGGAACACCACCACGGCGGACAAGCTGGCGAACCCGCTGGCAGGCCAGCCGGCCTCGGCCAGGGGCGACTCGACGTACCACAACTTCTGCGGGGTCTGCCATGGCATTGCCGGCGCCGGCGACGGCCCGGTCGGCCCGAAGGTCGCGGCCCCGTCCCTGCTGACGCCGCGTGCGATGGGGTATAGCGATGGCTACCTCTACAGCATGGTACGCTACGGCCGCGGTGTCATGACCCGGTACGGCGACAGAATCCGCGGGCAAACACGCTGGGAAGTGGTGAACTACGTCCGGCAGCTCCAGGCCGCCGCGAAGGCCGCAAGTGATTCTGCGGGAGGGGCCCGCTAATGAGCTCTACGCTCGTTCGGGAGCGGCTCACCGCCCGTTCCACCACGGCCAGGTACACCCTGTTCGTCGGCCTCGGGTGGCTCCTCGCCATCATTGGAATCGGGGCGTTCGTGATGTACGCCCGCGGAGATCAGGCCGATCGCGCCTGGCACGTCTTCCTCGTGAACTGGGTGTACTTCACGGGGCTCACCGGTGGCAGCATCGCCTTCGTCGCGGTACAGAAGATCACCAAGGCGAAGTGGTCCGGCCTGATGATCCGCTTCGCGGAGGCCGTGCCCTTCTTCTTCTTCCCCGTGTCGATCCTGGGGTTCCTGCTGATCTTTACGATCGGGTATCCCCACATCTTTCCGCCGATGGAAGGCCTCGGGCACGGGAAGGAAATCTGGCTCTCGCACGGATTCATGTTTGGTCGCCTTGCGGTTGGCCTCACGCTGCTCTACTGGCTCGGCTTCCAGTTGGTGAAAGCGGACCTCGTCCCGGACTTGCAGGAGGTCAAAGGCCAGGTGGACGGGGGACGACGCCGGCTGTACGAGTCCTGGACCAAGGGTTTCGACAGCTCTCCGGCCGGCCTGGCTCGGCACGATGCCCGCATCTGGCGTTTGGCGCCGGCGTACATCGTCACGTACGCCATCGTGTTCTCGATGGTCGCATTCGATACGATCATGGCGCTGCAGCCCCACTGGTTCTCGAACCTGTTCGGCGGCTGGTACGTCATGGGTTCATTTCTCGGAGCCCATACCCTGCTGGCGCTGCTCATGTTGTATGGCAGGCATCAGCTGGGCATCGCCGATCTGGTCAGCCCCAAGCAGCGGCACGATCTCGGCAAGCTCATCTTCGGGTTCTCCGTATTCTGGACTTACCTGATGTGGTCGCAATTCCTGGTGATCTGGTATGGCAACATGCCGGAGGAGACCGGTTTTGTGTTCGCTCGCCTCTGGGGTGAGTGGCGGCCGCTCGGCACTCTGGTCTTTCTCGGGATGTTTGTAATCCCGTTCATCGGCCTGCTCGGCGTTGCACCCAAGAAGATTCCAGTAACGCTCGGGCTGTTCACAACCATCAGTCTCCTGTCGCTCTGGCTCGAGCGGTACCTGTTGGTCATGCCATCAATCACCCACGCCCCTGGCCCGGTGTTCGGTCTTCCGGAGGCGAGTTCAACCTTGGCGTTCCTCGGCCTGTTCCTCCTCTGCTATGGCCATTTCGCGCGGACCTTTCCCATGGTCTCACCGCGGCTGGCGGAGATCACGCTGGAACGCGAGCGGGGCCATGGCCATGCGGAAGTGACTGGGACCTTCGAACATGAGGAGCTCGACAAGGACTACGTCGCGCCTGAGGACATGGAGCGACGCCACAAGTCTCGGTAGTTTGATGCCGTGCCGGCGTGACCGGCCCGAATGCCAAAGCGGCCCTCCGGGATTTCGGAGGGCCGCTTCCTTTCGGAGTGAGGAGCCTAGTATCTCCGCCGCTTCACATTCACTCGCGAAAGCAGGGAACCCAGCGCCTGCGATGGCCCGGTCACAGCCACCATGCGATCTCCCTGGCGGATAGTGACGGTCATCAGGCCGCCCGATCGATCAGTCGCGCTGTCGGTTCCGTCCGTCGTGTCCTCATCGACCAGCGAACCGACTCGCGTTGCCGGACCGGCGATCGTGCGGATTACGTCCCCCGATTCGAGCACCTGGTCCACCGCGGTCACGCTACTGCTCCCAGCGCCCGGCTGTACCCGCATCTGGGTGACGGGAAGTCCCGGCACCAAGGCAATGTCGCCGGACCGCAACAAGCTGCTGCTGTCCGGAATAATTGTCCGCCAGAGCCCCTGGAGCCCGGGGTCGGCAATCACAGGCTGCGCGCTGGGCGGTGCCGCATCGAACGGTATCGACCCAACCGCGACCGTTCCCTCGGGAGCTGCGAAGGTGTCCGGGTAAGCCTCCACGGCCCTGACGAAGCGAACTTCGGCTGCCGGTGGGACCCGTACCAGCTGCCGCAAACCCAGCGGTTGCCCCGTGGCGCGGGCGGGATGGGCTGGGCGGGTGGAGCTGCTTGTGGGAATCTGGACGGGAGATGCGGCCAGCTCGGGCTCCTTGAGCAAGGCCGGGGCCTGCGCCAGACCGGGCGTGGTGGCTGGCCCATGGAGCCACCGATTGACCTGCCAGCCAGCGGCCACGGCTCCAACCAGGCTCGCGGCCCATGCTGCCCGCGCCATCCAGCGCCAGCGACGCCCTGCTCGCTCGGCCGCGCGGCCCCGTAGTACTTCAAAAGCTGGTGGAAAGATGGCCGGCGGTCCCACTCGCGCCAGCAGTTCGGTGGTACGATCGCGCAGTCCGGCGATCGCGTCTCGTTCTAGCCGGCAAGGCCGACATCGGGCGAGATGGCGCTCGATCTCGACGCACTGCGACCGGCTCAGCGCCTGGTCGAGGTAGGCGTGCAGTTCTTCTTCAGGAATGTGCCGCACGGTGCTCCCGTTCCACTCGGTCATATGCGTCAACCAGCCGCTTTCTCGCCCGGGCGAGGGTGGTACCCACTGCGCCGACTGCCAAGCCCGTCTGCTGGGCGATCTCGGGGTAGCTCATCCCTGCATCCCACAACAACAGCACTTCGCGATCCCGTTTGGTAAGAGCGGCGAGTGCCTCATCTACCCGACTCCGGCGCTCGTCGTCCTCGACCGCTTGATCAGCCGGCGGCGGCGAAGACGGCAGTGTGATCGGATCGTCCTTGAGCAAAGTCAGATGGCGCTTGCGACGGACCGCGGCCCGCGCCTCGTCCCGTGCCAGGTTCGCGGCTACCGCGAACAGCCACGCCCGCGGCTTCTCGGGCCGATGGGTCATCGCGCGGATGAATACCTCCTGCGCGAGATCATGGGCGCGGTCGGCGTCCCATACTTTTCGATACAGGAATCGAACCACCGTGGCATAGGTGGTCCGGTACAGTTCCTCGAGCTCGTCGCCCATCAGATTCTCCCAAGATGGGGGTCGACCCCCACCGCTACCAGTGCACCTACCTCGTAATGGCAATTAACCTTACGACGCACGGCCCAGGCCTCTGGCGCACAGCTAATGCCGCCATGCTGTTGTGTCACTGCCTCTTTTTCGGTCGCTTCGCCGGCGGGGTGTAGAAGATACACCCTGGATGGAGCCCTTTCCCGTCGTCCGGCCACTCGCTGCAGAGCTCCGGCTTGGCGGCACGGCCGTCGGGTCGTTTGCGCCCGTGCAGGGTACAATTGGCACCCTCCTCATCGAGGAACCCGCAGGCCGATATCATCTCTGCCTCCAGCGCCTCGTCGGATTCTCGGCTAACCTTACATAGATATGGCGAGAGTCGCGAGCGGACCATAGCCTCAAGGGCGGTGTCGTTCCGCTGGCACAGGATCTCGACCTGTAAGTCGCGGCAGCAGGCTGATCCTCGAGTGTGGTCGGCCGTGGCACAGGGAGCAATGGAGCAGGGATTGACGTTGTCCGGATCGTCTTGCACCACCGGCAGACTGCGGGCGGGAAACGGGAGGCGCTGTGCCACCAACTGCGTGCTCATCGACCACCAGGAAGAGGTCGCCGCCCAGCTTGCGCGGCTGTTCGGCTCCGCGGGTCCGGGGGGGCATGGTGCCATTGAACCCATGGGCCGCACAACGAGCCTCTGTTGCCTGGGTGCCGGGCTTTAGATGTCGACACCGGACATGGAGGGTCGCATCGACCAGGACTTCGATCCCCCGGAGTCGCAGGTTCCGGAAGCTGATACGGTCGGTGTGGCCGAGCAGCCAGGTGGCTTCATGGTCGGCGGAGTTGGCTCCCTTGTCCAAGGTCCCGATCCGCAGGGTGACCGGCACCTGCTGGCAATGGTCGCCTAGAGCTGTACAGGGTGGGGGTTGATGCACCTGCGTAATCTAGCCCCTCTCCCTCTTTGCGGGTCCGTGGTCTTATGTTTGTGAACCTTTTCACAAGGTCTCTTTTCCTGTTCCCTGCGAGTGGAGGCGGTGGCTGATGCGCGCGATGACGATGGTGGCTGGTGTGGCCCTGGCCCTTGTGGCCTGCGGCAAGGGTGGCGAGAAGCCGGCGGATCAGGCGGCGGCCCCGGCCGCGGCGCCCGGCCCCGACGGGCCAGACTCACGAAGTGGCCATGGATTTCGATGGCAAGAAGGGCACGTTCACGCCCGGCAGAACTCACGATCAAGACGGGCGATGTCGTGAAGTTTGTAGTCAAGAGTGGACCGCCGCACAACGTGGCGTTCTTCGCCGACAGCATCCCGGCGGGTGCTGCGGAGTTCCTGGGCAAGGCGATGGCCGAGACGATGGGCCCGCTCACCGGCCCGATGAAGGTCGGCATCGGCGAGAGCTACGATATCTCGTTTGTCGGCGCACCAGCCGGCGAGTACAAGCTGCACTGCACGCCGCACCTTCCGTTCGGAATGCACGGCAAGCTCACGTTCAGTAGGTAGCGCCGAAGGCTCGGGGGTCAGGCGCCCGGTTGTGCCGGGGCCTGACCCCCGGTCCTGTTCTCCCACCAGATCCCCGTACACGACCACGAGCGCCCGCCACTGCAATTCCAGCCAGCGCATCCACGGCGTAATGCATCTGACAGTAGACCACACCGACGGTCAGCAATGCCGCCGGCACGACGAGAATCCAGCCCACGCGCCGCGATCCACGAAAGGCGGCCGCCGTGGCCACGAGCGTGGCCGCGACATGCGAGGAAGGGAAGGCCGCACCATAGGCGCTGCCATTCGCCAACGTCCCGTAGACCAACCGAGCGGTGAAATTGTCGAGGAACCACGCCGCCGGCCGAGGGATACTCGTAGTACGGACCAGCGACCGGGTAGAGCACGAACACGACGTAAGTGAGCACATAGGTGGCCAGCAGCCACAGCACTGACCGCCGGGCCGCCTCCGGCCGCCGCATCAACAGGAACGTGAGCACCGGCAGGGCGATGATCGGGTAGTACGCGAAGTAGGCTCCATGAAGCACGGTGGACCAGAACACGCTGGGTGCCGTCTGCCACCAGGTCTCGACTGATATCCCCGCCGAAGATCTGGTGTTCCCAAGCGCGCACCGTGACGTCGTGCACTCCAATCGAGCCGAAGTTGTTCAGGATATCGATTGCCGGGTAGAGTGCCCCCACCAGTATCAGCGGGTAGACCTCTCTCAAGGTCTGGCCGACGATCCCCAGGCCTGGCCGGGTCGCGAGGAACACCAGGACCACCACCAGGACGTTCGCGCCGAGGACCCAGATGATCGCGGGCTGATGCGAGAGGCGGGTGAGTCCGACGAGCGTGGTGAACACGACGTAGGCGAGCAGCAGGCGCTCGACGGGTCTCAGAGCCATCCCTGCTCCCGGTACCAGGTGGCGGTGATTTCGAGTCCGGCTGCGAGCGTGTGCGAGGGCCGCCAATCGGTGTCTTGAGTAAGCGCGCCGGGGTCTCCGGTCCATGCGGGCTGAAAGAACTCGTTCGCCTTGTCGGTCGTCAGGATGGTTGCCTGGCGCGCGAGCCTGGCGACGGTGCCCGTCAGGGTCAGTGCGCCGACAGCGAGCCAGCGGGGCAGCGGGACGACGCGCACCGGCTCTTGGCGCGCGGGATTGACCGCCCGTCCGACAGCCTGGACGAAGGCTCGGCTGGTGAAAATCTCTGGATGACACACTGGATAGGTTCTTCCGACGGTGCGCGACGATGTGGAAACGGCGATCAATGCCTCAGCCAGGTCAGGGGCGTAGACTGCGGACAACTCCTGCGTGCCCTCCCCGAAGACCGGCACGATCCCCAGGCGTGCCAGGCGAAAGACCTTGAGCACCTCGGTATCCCGCGGCCCATAGACCATCGGAGGTCGGAGAATGCTCCAGGGCAAGGAGCTCGAGCGCACGGCCTCTTCGCCGGCGAGCTTGCTTCTGCCATAGGCGGTGACTGGAGCCGGCGGCTCGTCACCCCGAAGGGGACGCCCAGCCTGTGCCGGTCCCCCAGCGGCCATCGAGGAGACGAGTACAAATCGCGGCAGGGAGGCCCTGCCCACGTTGGATCGCTCTGCCGCCTTGATGAGATTGGCCGTGCCGTCGCGATTGCCCCGGAGGAACTCCGCGTCGTCCTTTGCCGCGATCAGACCGGCGACGTGATAGATCTGATTCTGGCCTTCCACGGCCTGATCCAGCGCGCGGGCATCGTGGAGGTCGCCTGGAATACGCCGCACTGCCGGTGGGAGTAGCCCCGCTTTCCCGGGCGAACGCAGCAGGACGGTGACTTCGACTCCCCGGCGTAACAGCGCCTCGACGAGGTGGCCCCCGACGAAGCCAGTCGCGCCAGTGACCAGCGCCCTCATACCGGGCGATCGTACAGCCGGTAGGTCTTGTAGACGGTGAATTCCATCTTTTCGAGGCCGGCATTCATGGCGGGATTGTCCTCCAGGATCCAGCCGGCTTCCCCCCAGGTGATGTTGTGTTTCACCGCGGTGGTCCAGATCCAGTGATACAGCAAGGCATCGACCCCTTTCCCCCGGAGTTCGGGAATCACCCCGAGGAGCAGGATGCGGAGCCGACGGATGCGCTTGAACTTGAGCGAGAGGAGAAGATCCGCGAGGAGCGTGGGGGTGAGCCGGCCTGAGCGGTGTTTGCGAAAGATCGCGTTCAGGTCAGGCAGGCAGAGACCGAAGCCGACCGGCTCGCCATCCCGTTCCGCGAACGGCACCAGATCGGCAATGGCGACCGGCTTGAACTGCTCCGCCAGGTGATCGATCTCCCGGTCTGTCATGGGGAGGAATCCCCAGTTCTTTTCCCAGCACTTGTTGTAGAGGACCTTGATACGATCGACCTCGGCCTTGAAGTCCTGCATGTTCAGCGGGCGGATGGTAACGCCGAGTCGCTTCTTGATCAGCTCGGTCCCGCGGGTCAGGCGATCCGGTACCGGGATGTAGATCGATTCGTAGCCGCCTCGATAGACCAGAAGATCCTTCGCCTTGGTGAACCCGGCGCCGACCACCAGGCGCTCGTAGTACGGTGGGTTGTGCGGCATCATCAGCGTGGGTGGCGCATCGTACCCGCGCACCAGCAGGCCGCACTCGTCGTTGGTACTGAAGGAGGCGGGTCCCCGCATCACGTCGAGTCCACGGGCCTGGAGCCAGGTTTGAGCCGCCGCGAAGAGCGCGTCTGCGACGGCCTGATCCTGAATGGATTCGAAAAACCCGAAGAAACCGACCCGGTCGCCATGCACCTCATTGTGGAGCCGGTTGCTGATGGCCGCGATCCGGCCCACGACCCGGCCCTCTCGCTCGGCGAGGAAATACTCGGCCTCTGCGTGTTCGAAGAACGGGTTCTTCTCGCGATCGAGCAGCTTCCGAATGTCCATACGCAACGGCGGGACCCATAACAGGTCCCGCTCGTGGAGTTGGTACGGAAAGCTGATGAACCGATCGAGGTCGGCCCGGCCATGAACCGGCCGGATCGCGACGGCTTCGCTCAGATGACCCCCAGGTCCTTGCCGATCCTGGCGAACTGCTCCAGGCAGAAATCGATCTGCTCGAAGGTGTGAGTGGCCATGAGGCTGGTTCGGAGCCGGCATTGGGACGGCTGCACCGCGGGCGGCATGACCGGATTGGTGAAGACGCCGGCATCGTACAGCTTGCGCCAGAATACGAACGTGGTGTCCATCGGGCCGATGAGCACGGGGACGATTGGCGTCTCGGTCTCGCCGATGTTGTAGCCCAGCCCGCGCATCCCGTCCTGCAGGCGGCGGGTGTTGGCCCAGAGTGAATCACGCCGCTGAGGTTCGCTGCGCAGGACCTCGAGCGCCGCGAGCACTCCCGCCGTGTTGGAGGGTGGCAGCGAGGCGGTGAAGATGAGCGGGCGGCTGTGATGCTTGAGGAAATGAATGACGTTCTCGGTGCCGGCCACAAAGCCGCCGATCGACGCCAATGACTTCGAAAAGGTGCCGGCGACGATGTCCACGTCGTCGGACATGCCGAAATGGGCGGCCGTCCCCTCGCCATTGGGGCCGAGCACGCCGATCGAGTGGGCGTCGTCAAGCGCCAGAGCGAGGCCGTGCTTGCGAGCCAGGCGCACCAGCTCCGGAACGTTCGCGATGTCGCCTTCCATCGAGTACACGCCGTCCACCACGATCATCGCGCCCCGGCTGTTCTTGGTGCGCTCGATCATGCGGTCGAGGCCCGGCAGATCACCGTGAGTGAAGCGCAGGGTGTCGCCGTAGGACATCTTGGCGCCATCCACGATCGACGCATGGTCCAGCTTGTCGAGGTAGACCAACTCACCGCGGCCGATCAGACCCGAAATGAGCCCCAAATTGGCCTGATACCCGGTCGAGAACACCAGGCAGTCTTCCTTGCCCAGAAACTCGGCCAGGGTGGCCTCCAGCTGGGCATGCAGATCCAACGTCCCGTTCAGGAATCGACTACCGGTGCAGCCCGAGCCGTAGCGGTGCAGCGCGCGGGCCGCGGCTTCGAGCACCTTCGGATGGTGGGTGAGGCCGAGGTAGTTGTTCGACCCCAGCATGATGCGCTTCTGACCCTCAATGACGACCGAGGTGTCCTCGGAGTCAGAAATGGGCTTGAAATATGGATACAGGCCAGCGGCCTGAATCTCTTTTGCCTTGGTGAACTGGCGGCACTTGTCGAAGAGCTGGATGCTCTGAAGCGTCTGGATATCCACGGGGGCCGTATTCCTCGCTGCAGGGGACGCGACACTGCCGACTAAGGCGATGCAACTTAGAGGCTTGGACGCCTCGGCACAAGTTGAGCGCGCCAGCCCGTTTCCGGCCCCCCGGGGTGCCGAGTATTCTACCATACGTGACATTTCTGCTTGGCTTTTCCTCGGGACGGTCGGCCGGCGGGGGCCTGATCCTGGCGCTCGCGCTGGGGGGAGCCGTGGCACTGGTCGCCGCACCTGGTGAGACGCCCTATCCCCGGTCCGAGGTCGGACGCTTCGAGGTGAATGGCCTCGACTTCCGCCCCCTGGGAGCCTGGCGACGCGGGACAGATGCCATTCGCGCCAGGCGCCGGAGCCTGCTGGAGGCCGGCCGGCTGAGGCTGTTGAACCGGGCCTCGTCGCCGCTGGAGCGCACCCGAGTCTCCGGCACGTTCTACGTCCCGGTGGTGCCTATCGCCTTCCAAAATGTGGCCCCACCGTTTGCTCCGCAGGACTACCAGCAGGTGCTCTTCGCCTCCGCTCCCGGCCCGCTTCCCTACAGCGTTCGTACGTACTACACCGAGGTGTCCCGCGGCAACGTCGCGATCGATGGCGAGGTGCTCGATTGGGTGATCGCAGATAGTACCGACACGTATTACGAGGATGGATGCAACGGCGTGGGCGTTCTCAACGCCTGTCCGCACGGCGGGCTGCGCTTCGGCGAACTGCTCATCGAAGCGCTGCGGCGCTCCGACAACGGGACGGTGGATTGGGGGCGCTTCGACAACGATGGACCGGATGGGCTGCCCAACTCCGGCGACGATGACGGGGTCGTCGACTTTGTCACCTTCCTCCAGCCCGAGGTGGACGGGGCGTGCGGCACGACGAACCTCTGGGCCCACCGCTACGATCTGGCCGGCTGGAATGGCGGCTCAGGATACGTGACAACCAGCCCGGTGCGAGACGGTGCAGGCCAGCCGATTGCGGGACGGTTTGTCCAGGTGCGGGACTACACCTTACAAAGTGCGGTCGGAGGGGCAGGAGCCTGTACTCCCGGCGCGATCATGCCCATCGGGACCGTGGCGCACGAAACCGGACATGCCTTCGGGCTGCCCGACCTGTATGACACCGATCTCAGGAATGCGGGCGTCACGCAGGGCATCGGCGAATGGGGCATCATGGGGAGTGGCAACTACACCCAGCCCTACAGCCCGGCTGGATACGACGCGTGGTCCTTGACGGAGTTGGGATGGGTGGCGGTGGATACCGTGACGACAGCGGCTACAATCACTCTCTCGCCGGTCCTCGGTAGTGATTCCGTGCGTTACCTCGCGGTGCCGAACACCACCGAATATTTCCTCTTCGAAAATCGTCAGGCCATCGGCTCAGATACCGCGCAACTCAATCCTGAATGTCACACGGGGAGCAGGAGCTGTGCGAAGGGCCCGGGGCTCCTGATCTGGCATATCGATGCGGGCCAGATCGCCCGGCACGGCTTCCATCAGGACAATCGCGTCAACACCGGCCCGATTCACGGAGTTGCTCTGGTGCAGGCGGATGGTCTCGACCAATTGCGACAGCCGGGCGGCAAGAATCGGGGAGACGCCGGCGATCCCTGGCCGGGAAGCACCGGGAATTCCCTGTTTGGTGCGGAGACCAATCCCGCCTCTCTGGACAACACCGGGGCCACCGCCGGTTTTGTTCTGGATTCGATCGAACAGCTGACCGCCGGCGGCGCTGTCCGGTTCCGGTTGAGTCTCACGGCACCAGGTCAGGTGCTCGTCAGCCTCACGGCAGCAGGGAACCAGCTCGTGGGTCGCCGATCGCTCGGCTCGGCGCAGCTCGGCAAGCTCGATTCGCTGGGCAATCACAATGGGAGGTATGACACCGGGGACTTCCTCGCCTTCTACGAGCAACAGCCGGTTGCAGCGAGGGGGAGGCCCCGATGAGCGCCACCTGGACCACGCGCGTCCGGCTTTCCCTGAGCCTTGTCGCCGCTGCCGCGTGCTGGGATGACCCGGTCTCGCCGGCACCGGGCGTCTATGATGTCGTCATCGAGGGGAGCACCGCCACGGTCGGAGCGGTGCTGTTTCTGGTACAAGGAGGGGCGGTGGATTCGGTCGAATCGATCGGCTATTACACCGCGTCCGCGCCGTATTCCGGAGTCGCCACTCAGGTACTGGTGGCGGGCAGCCCCATTTCCGGTTCCATCGTCCGCATCCACGTTCCGGACCGGAGAGTGCACTATGAGGCCGTGCTACTGGAGGCGGCGCAGACCGGGACGCATCAATTGCTGGTGCCCGGGGACTATTCCCTCTCGGTGATCCAGACTCCGGCGTGGAGTCTTCAAGGGACTTCGGGCGCGCCAAAGCCGCCGGCCGGCGCCACGGCGTGGGTCCGACAGGTCCAGGCGTATCCGAACTGGGTGACGTGCTCCTTGGAGCGGTCCACGAGCGCGGTGAGCGTCACACAGGGCTGCACGTCCACCTGAAACTGATCGAAGCTGCCGGACTGCTGGACCCGAAGCGCCCGAGGATAGCGGGCCAGGAGGTCGGAGCGCGTCAGGGTCGGCTTGGCGATGCGGTTGAGCGCGAAGATGAGACGCTCATTGTCATCAAAGAAGAGCTGAAAGTACCCCTCACCCGGATCGTAGGACCAACGCGGCCTGAGCGTCACACCGCCCACCTCCCACACCCTCTGATCTGATAACATGCGCGGTGCCTCCCGGCTCGGGGCCGAGGCCAGCATGCGCTTCGCTCCGGCGAGAGTGGTCTTGCCGAGGACGAGTTGGCCGTCTTTCCAGGTACCGCCACGCACCGGCTCCTCGAGGGGGACCGGTCGGGCAGGAAGGGTCTGTGCCGCCAGCCCGAGCGGGGTGGAGCAGCCGGAAATCACAACGATCCGAGCGATAAGTCCTAGTCGCACTTGGGACTCCAGTGACAGAGTTCGGTCACTGACAGTGCAAGCTCCAAGCCCGGGCAGAACTGCCCCCTAACTCGCTCATTCAATTGGTGTTACGACCTGTGCCTTGATCTGCGCCGCCGGTCAACGGCGGAGATTGCCGGGGCAGGTAGCGCGTTGCCTGTCGCCTTAGGCGACACCGCCGGACGGTTCACGGAGGAGCCAGGCTCGGGTCGGGGCGGGGGTTGACGCATCAAGTTTGGTTGATACATTGTCCTACCATGACCACGACAGCCGCCACCGACCTGACCCGCCTGGCGCGGGTGTTTCATGCCCTTTCGGACGAGACCCGCCTGTGTCTCCTGGCGATGCTTCGGGATGGAGAGCGCTGTGTCTGCGAACTGACCGAGGCCCTGGTGTCAGGGCAATCGCGCCTATCGTTTCACCTGAAGACCCTCAAGGATGCGGGCCTGGTGCAAGACCGCCGGGAGGGGCGGTGGTCTTACTACTCCCTGGTCCCAGGGGCCTTCGATGGACTCGAGGAGGCCTTGGCTGAGCTGTCCCCGAAAGCGGCGATCCGGATCGCGAAGGCGCGCTGCTGCTGATTTTTTTTTGAAGAACATATCAACTTTTCTTGATGGAGTGTACCATGAGCGACGTGACCGAAATCGTCCGTGAGCGGTATGCCAGCGCGGCGCGACAAGCGGTGGAAGGCAGCAAGGCCGGCTGTTGCGGAACCCGCGGAACCTGCGCCGCCGATCCCATCACCAGCGACCTGTACGCCGCGGAGCAGACCGCCGGACTCCCGGCGGAGGCACTGCTCGCTTCGCTGGGTTGCGGCAATCCGACGGCGCTTGCCGAGCTCGCGGAGGGCGAGACGGTACTCGACTTGGGTTCCGGCGGGGGAATCGACGTCTTGCTGTCGGCGCGCCGGGTCGGACCGAAGGGAAAGGCCTACGGTCTCGACATGACCGATGAGATGCTGGCGCTTGCGCGGGAGAATCAGGAGCGCGCCGGCGCAACCAACGTGGAGTTTCTCAAGGGGCAGATCGAAGCAATCCCGTTGCCGGACAGCTCGGTGGATGTGATCATCTCCAACTGCGTCATCAATCTGTCGGCCGACAAGGACAAGGTGATTGCCGAGGCGTTCAGGGTACTTCGTCCGGGAGGCCGCTTTGCCGTCTCCGACGTGGTGACCCGTGGGAAGCTTCCGGCGGCCGTCCAGGAGAGCATGCCACTCTGGACCGGCTGCGTGGGTGGCGCGCTGGATGAAGCGGACTACATCCGAAAGCTGGAGCGGGCGGGATTCGTGGGTGCTTCGATAGAGCCCACCCGGGTCTACACGGCGGATGACGCGAAGTCGTTTCTCGCCGGTCTCCCCCTCGACACCGATTCGCTCGCCGCAGAGCTCGATGGCAAGGTGATGGGGGCGTTCATTCGTGCGACCAAGCCCGCGGCGGCTCCCCGTGGGTGTTGCGGGCCGGAGTGCTGCGGGGGCGCGTCGTGAGCATCTCGCAGGTCGGAGCGGATGAGCTGTCCGAGGTGAGGGCGTTGCTGGAGGCCAATGGCCTTCCGACGTCCGACCTCTCGACCGGGATCACTCTGCTCGGCACGCGGGACCTGAGCGGGCTCGAGGGGATCGTTGGCCTCGAGGTCAACGGCCGCTTCGGGTTGCTTCGCTCTCTCGCGGTGCGGTCCGATCGGCGCGGCGGCGGGCTTGGCTCAGCACTCGTCGCCGAGGTCGAACGCCTGGCGGCGACGCGCGGGATCGCGTCCCTCTACCTCCTTACCACAACTGCGGAGCCGTTCTTCGGGCGGCGCGGGTATCGCGCCGTCCCGCGTGAGAGCGCGCCGGCGGAGATCCGCGCGACCAGCGAGTTCGCGACCGTCTGTCCGGCGTCGGCCGCCTTCATGACGAAATCCCTTCCGGCACCGGCGTCGTGAGGGCTGGAATGAGCACCCCTTCGGGGGCAATCGCGCACACCGCCGGCGTGCTCGGCCGGCTTTCGCTGCTGGACCGCTTCCTTCCGGTGTGGATCTTCGGGGCGATGGGCTTGGGCCTTCTGGCGGGAAGGCTCTTTCCTAATCTCGGAGAACTCCTCAACCGGGTTCAGGTGGCGGGGGTGTCCGTGCCGATCGCGGTCGGACTGCTGTGGATGATGTATCCGGTGCTAGCCAAGGTCCGCTATGAGGCCGTCGGGAGCCACGCTGGCAACCCCCGGCTGCTCGGAACCTCGCTGTTGCTCAACTGGGTGGTCGGCCCGGTCGTGATGTTCGCCCTGGCCTGGGTGCTCCTGCCGGATCTGCCCCACTACCGGAACGGTCTGATCGTCGTGGGGCTCGCCCGGTGCATCGCGATGGTGCTGGTCTGGAACACGCTCGCCTGCGGCTCCGGGGAGCTGGCGGCCATTCTGGTCGCCCTCAACTCCGTGTTTCAGGTCCTCACCTATTCGGTCCTCGGGTACTTCTACCTGGCGATTGTGCCTGGCTGGTTGGGTGTGCCCGGCACGGCGCTCAGCGTTTCCATGGCCGATATCGCGAGGAGCGTGTTGATCTTCCTCGGGATACCGCTGCTGGCCGGCTTCGTTACCCGGAAGGTGCTGGTCGCCCGCCGTGGTTTGGGATGGTACGAGACCCGGTTCCTGCCCAGGATCGGCCCGACGGCGCTACTGGGCCTGCTGTACACAGTCGTTCTGATGTTCGCCATGCAGGGCGACCGCATCATTGAGCACCCAGCCGACGTCCTGCGAGTCGCGCTGCCCCTGCTGGCGTACTTCATAGTCATGTTCGGATCGGCATTCCTGCTCTCGAGACGACTTGGCTTCTCCTACTCGGAGACGGCGGCGGTCTCGTTCACCGCGGCGGGGAACAACTTCGAGCTCGCCATAGCGGTGGCCATCGGCACTTTCGGCATTGCCTCTGGAGAAGCGCTCGCGGCGGTGATCGGCCCCCTGATCGAGGTCCCTGCACTGGTGGGGCTGGTGTACGTCTCGTTGTGGGCCCGCCGGTTCTTTATCCCCGAAGACGCGGTGCCAGCACCTGAACTCTCTGACCCTCTCGTCCCATGACCCAACCTCGCCGCCTCCGCCTACTCGTCCTCTGCACCGGCAACTCCGCCCGCAGCCAGATCGCCGAGGCGCTGTTCACCAGAAAGGGCGTGGGTCGCTTCGAGGTGGTCAGCGCCGGTTCGAAGCCTGCTCAGGCCGGGTCCATCCGTTGGCGGTTCAGGTGCTCTCGGAATCGGGGATTCCCTGGGAAGGAAAGGCCCCGAAGGGGCTCGACGGGCTGGATACGGAACGGTGGGACTTCGTCATCACAGTCTGCGACCGGGCGAAGGAGGCCTGTCCTATCTTTCCGGGCACTCCGATCCTCGCGCATTGGGGCATGCCGGATCCGGCCGAGGTCGAGGGAAGTGATGAAGTGAAGCTGCGGGCATTTCGGGAGACCCTGGTGACGTTGGGTCGCCGCATAGATCTGCTCCTCGCGCTCCCGATAGAGAAGCTGGAGCGACTGGCGCTGGAACGGGAAGTTCGGGGAATCGGGGGAAAATAGTTCGTCGATGGATCCACTCACGGCCTTCGGCCTCTTCGCCGTCACGGCGATGCTCGTGTGTTACGCGCTGGAGCAGCGCAGCCATTGGTACATCCTGGCCTTCGCGGGCGCTTGCGCGCTCGGTTCAGCTTACGGCTTCCTGCAGGGTGCGTGGCCTTTCGGAGTCGTTGAGGCGATCTGGTCTCTGGTGGCCGTCCGTCGCTGGTGGCAGGCCCGACCCGAGCGTTGACTCGCCCCTACCTACTAGTAGATTGACTTGGTGGCAACCGCCGATCTAATCATGGACGTCGCTGAGACCCTGGTGCAGACCCGGGGTTACGATGGTTTCAGTTACGCGGATATCGCGGACGAACTCCGCATCCGCAAGGCGAGCATCCACTATCACTTCCCGAGCAAGGGAGAGCTGACGCGGGCAGTGACCGCCCGCTACCGCGCCGCCTTCAGCGAACGGCTCGCCGCTCTGGAACGCGAGTATGCGGACCCCACTCGGCGGCTCATGCGGTACGTTCGGTTCTTTCAGGACGCGCTCCGCGAGGGCGACCACATGTGTCTCTGCGGCATGCTTGCGAGCAGCCACAGGACGCTTCCCGCGGGAGTCCAGGCGGAGGTCGACGGCTTCTTCGCGGACCAGACCAGCTGGCTCGGTCGAATCCTCCGGGACGGCCGACAGGCGGGGGAATTCCGCTTCGAGGGGAAGCCCGAGGCAACCGCCGAGACGCTGCTCGCCGGCCTGGAAGGGGCGATGTTGGTGGCACGGGCAAGAAGGGATGTAGCGCACTTCGCGCGGATCGCGCTCCGGCTGGTTGGGGCGCTGACGACGGGTGCTTGACGGTCGGGAGCATCAGTCCGACCTTGATATTCCAAGGCAAACCGAGGGACCCAATGTCACTGAACGAACCCATTGAACGCCGATCGTTCCTTCAGGCCGCCGGCCTGCTCGCAACCGCGCTGGCCGTCGAGGGAGTGAGCGGGGCGTCCAGACACCTCGGCGCCGCGATTCGAATCACCCGCCCAGGTCCCGACGACCCGCCACCGATCCCGAACGACATCGTCCAGAAGGTCATGACGGCGCGGTTCCAGGACCGAACCATCCGCACCGGCCACGTGACGCTCGACATGCCGGCGATGGCGGAGGACGGTCGCTTTGTTCCGGTGATCATCGAGAGTGACCTTCCGATGGGCTCGGACCAGTACGTGAAGGGCATCTACCTTATTGTCGATCACAACCCCGATCCGCTGGTAACCGCGTTCCATCTCACCCCGGCCATCGGCCCGATCCAGATCCAGACCCGCATCAAGATGAAGCGGAGCACCTGGATCCGGGCGATTGCAGAGACCAGTACGGGTGAGCTGTGGGCCGCGTACCTCAAGGTCGAAACCACGCTCAACGGGTGCGGCTGACATGCCTGAGACCGGAAAGACCAGGATCGTCCTGCCCGAGCGCATACAGCGCGGCGACGTCATACGGGTACAGCTGGTAATCCAGCACCCGATGGATACGGGCTTCTTCCGGGATGCCAATGCGGCCATCATCCCGGCATGGTTCATCAGCGACGTCAGCGTCCGCTACGGCGACGCCGAGGTCGCGCGGTTCGAGTGGACTTCCGGGATCAGCCGTGACCCGATGGTCGCATTCCCGCTGCGGGCGGAGAAGGAGGGGACGCTGACCGTCATCTCCAAGGACAACCGCGGCAGCGAATTCCAGGGTAGCGCCGAGATCAAGTTCGCGACGACGTGACGCGGGCGGTCGGGCGGAAAGGCGGATGGGCGGACTGGAGCTTGAGGCTTCGGTTCGCCCTTTTCGTGGTGGTGTGCGCCAGCTCACGAGCGGCCAGTCAGGTCGAGGCTCCCTACCGCGCGTTCTCACCGACCACTGAACGCACCATCTATCCGCTCCGGCAACTGGCCTCGGGCGTCTGGGCGGTGCTGGGCGACTCGGGCAAAGGGGCCGAAGGCCGCCCTAACGCCGGGTTCGTTGACACCAGGGACGGCGTGGTTGCGGTGGGCGGGCTCGCCAGCCCGGCGCAGGCCCGCGCCGTGATCCGGAGCATTCGCATCAAAAGCCGTCGTCCGCTGCGATACCTGGTGCTGTACGCGCACCATCCGGACATGATGTTCGGCGCGATCGAGTTCAAGCGGGCGGGCGCCAAGATCGTCGCCCATCCCGATACCCGGGTGCTCGCGGGCGAAGCCGGACCCGACCAGATGCTCGCTGACTGGGACCGGGTCGTGGGACTGCAGGAGCTGGTGGGCTTCGAGTTCGCCAACGTGCCCGACCTGCCGGTCACAGGTAGTGACACGCTGCGCCTGGGCCGGCGCACGATCGTTATTTTTCATCCCGGCTCGGCCCACTCGGCGGGAGACCTCATGCTCTGGCTACCGGCGGAGCGGGTGCTGTTCACCGGTGACATCCTGCTCGAGGATGGCGTAACCATGGTGGTGGACGGGAACTCCGGCGTGCTGCTCAAGACGCTGGACCTGATCGACTCGCTGAGGCCGAGAGTGCTGGTCCCCGGCCACGGGCGGATCCCCGCCGACCCGCTCGCCCTGACTCAAATGACCCGGGAGTACATCACCGGCCTAAGGGATTCGATGCGGGCCGAGGTCAAGCGCGGCACGCCGATGGGGCGGGCGGTGGGAGCGCTGCCACCACCGGATCCACGCCGGCCGGTGGCGCTCAGCTCGCGGATGCGGCGGAATGCCGTCCGGGTCTACCTGGAGATGGAGCGGGAGATGATGGGGATTGAAGAAGATGAATAGACGGTTAGGCGGTTGGCCGGTTAGGCGGTTCGTCCTGAGCGTCGGTTCGATGCTCGTTGCGGCGAGCGCAGGTGCCTCGAGCATATCCGCACAGACGCCCCGCTTGATCAGCACTGACTCCCTCGCGGCCTGGCTGGCGCGGCCGGAGCCACCGGCGCTGCTGGATGTTCGCCAGCCGTGGGTGAGCTATCTGCAGAATCATCTGCCTGGCGCGGCGTGGCTCAACATCGAGACGCTGCGTGCGGGGGAGGGCGCGCTGCCGTTCCAGTTGCTCCCCAGCGACCACTATGCCGCGCTCTTTCGACGGCTCAGTCTGGAGCCTGCGACGCCAGTGGTGATCTACAGCGCCGGCGATCAACTCGATGTCGACGCGACCTACGTCGTCTGGATCCTCGCCTCGGCCGGCGCCAGGACCGTGTACCTGCTCGACGGCGGCTACGCCAAGTGGGATCTCGAGGGAAGGCCGCTCACCCAACGCTATCCCGAGCGGCCGGCTCCAAAGGCGCGGTTCCGTCCCAAGGAATTTCGGCCCGCGGTTGCCACGCTGGATCAAGTCAGGGCGGCGGTGGCAGGGTCGGGCACCATGCTGGTCGACGCGCGGCCGGCCGAGCAGTACGCCGGGTCGGCGGGAGCGCAGTTGCGGCGCGGGCACATTCCCGGCGCCGTCAACCATCCGTGGAAGGACGATCTGGAGAAGCCGGATCTCGCGCTGGTGTGGAAGTCGCTCGACGCCCTTCGAACCAGCTACACGACGCAGGGCATCACGCCGGACAAGGACATCGTGGTCTACTGCAACAGCGGCACCGAGGCGAGCCACGTCTTCTTCGCCCTTAAGTCCCTCTTGGGGTATCCGAGGGTGCGGATCTATGCGGGATCCTGGAGCCAGTGGGCGGAGCGGGAGGAGCTGCCGATCGAGCGGTAAACTTCGGGGAACGGGGATGACCAGGGTAGAACGGTGAACGGGAGAACGGGGAACGGTGAAGACCACGGTGGAACGGTGAACGGGGGAACGGGGGAACGGGGAAACCAGGGTAGAACGGTGAACGGGAGAACGGGGGAACGGGGAAACCAGGGTAGAACGGTGGAACGGGAGAACGGGAGAACGGGAAAACCAGGGTAGAACGGTGAACGGGAGAACGGGAGAACGGGAGAACCGGGCCTGCTGAGGAATTCTGGTCCGCCACGCGTTCTTGGGTGCACTGGAGGCTTGGTAGTGCGCCGTAGAATTGCCCGATGCTCAGTCACACTTCATTGGAAGCATGGAAGGTCGCCCGTCAAGTGCTTCGTGTGGCTGCTTCTCTCGCTCGCCCGGAATCGACTGGAAGCCGTGGGCAGCCGCCGTGTTCGGGTCAAGTTGGCGAGCGCTCGAGCATCGTCGGTCCGCAACTGATTATTGCCGACAAGGATGAGCGCTGCAACCGCTCGCCAACTTATAGGCGGCCACCTCGGCATCGCAGTACGGTCCCGGGCGAGGCGAAAGCCGGCAGGAGACCTGACGCGGGAGTCGCACGCTTCGAATGAAGCAGTGACTGAGCATCGGGCGATTCTACAGCGCTGATCAAGGTTCTGGTGCACCCAAGAACGCGAAGCGGACCAGAATGTCTTCGGCAGCCCGGAGCCCCCGTTCCCCCCGTTCTACCTCAGTTTTTCCCGTTCCCCCGTTCTCCCGTTCTCCCGTTCTACCCGGCGGAGCACTGCTCCGCCGTACAATCCCCCGTTCCCCCGTTCACCGTTCACCGTTCACCGTTCCACCGTTCCACCGTTCCACCGTAGTCTTCCCGTTCTCCCGTTCCCCCGTTCACCGTTCCACCTCAGTTTCCCCGTTCCCTCGTTCACCGCTCCACCTTGGTTCAGCGGCTCTGGTAAAGGGCGGGGAAGTCCCGCTGCAAACGCGCGACCTTGGGTGCATCGTTGACCACGATGTACGGCTGGGTCGGATGCAGCGCCATGTAGTCCTGGTGGTACGCCTCCGCCGGATAGAATGCCTTGAGCGGCACGATCTGGGTCACGATGGGCCGGGAATACATCTTGGTACGACCGAGTTCCGCGACGTATGACTCAGCGGCGTGCCGCTGAGCCGCGTTGAGATAGAACGCGATTGACCGGTACTGGGTCCCATGATCCGGGCCCTGATAATTGAGCTGCGTCGGATCGTGCGCGACCGTGAAGAAGACCTGGAGCAGCTGGGCGAAGCTGATTCTGGCCGGGTCGTAGATCACCCGCACCGACTCGGCATGGCCGGTGGTTCCGGAACTCACCTCCTCATACGATGGCCGCACAGTCTCGCCGCCAGCATAGCCCGATGTGGCGGAGGTGACGCCCTTCAGGTGCTGGAAGACCGCCTGAATCCCCCAGAAACAGCCGCCCGCGAACACCGCCGTATCGGCGGTGCCGGCGGGCGGCATGTCCCTAACACGGGCCGCGCCCCGCATCCCGGTGCCGAAGGCGACGAGAGCGGCGACGGCCGATATGGAAAGCAGGCGTTGCAACGTCCGAGTGAGCATGGGTCGTCCCGAAGGTGGAGTCGGAAGCTAAACGTCATGGGGGCGGGGGTGGTTCTGTTTTTCGCCGTCCGCCGTCAGAGGCACGTTGCGATGCGACCCTCCCAGAGTAGCCATTGGCCGTTAGCCATTAGCCGTTAGCCGTTAGCCGTTAGCCGTTAGCCGTTAGCCGTTAGCCGTTAGCCGTTAGCCGTTAGCCGTTAGCCGTTAGCCGTTAGCCGTTAGCCGTTAGCCGTTAGCCGTTAGCCGTTAGCCGTTAGCCGTTAACAAGGCTGCGAGGCACCGGCTGTGAATGTCAAGCGACCCTCCTCGGGTGGAGCGGGGAGGGTCAACGTGTAGTGTCTAGCTAATGGCTAACGGCTAACGGCTAATGGCCACTCGAGGAGGGTCGTATCGCAACGTGCCGCTGACGGCTCCGCCCTACTTCCCCGGCCCTGCGCTCTGCATCCGCATCGACCGGTTCTGCCACAACACCGAGGCGCCGAGCAGCAGCAGGCTAAGGGCGAGGATCGCGGTGGCGACGACGTTGATCTGCGGTGGGTAGGCGGCGCGCTGGGCGCCGTAGACGTACAGCGGGTAGGTGACCTTACTGCCCGAGTTGAACAGGGTAATGATGAAATCGTCGAGCGAGAGCGCGAAGGACAGCATCGCCGCTGCGGCGATGCCCGGCGCGATCAGCGGGAGTGTCACCTTGGTGACGACCCGGAAGGGGTTGGCGCCCAGGTCCATCGCCGCCTCTTCCAGAGTCCAGTCGAAGCCGCGGATCCGGGCCCGCACCGTCAGCGCCACGTAGCTCACCGAGAACATGATGTGGGCGATCACGATGGTCGCGAAGCCCATCCGCGCATTCAGATTGAGAAACAGCGAGAGCAGCGACGAGCCGAGCACTACTTCCGGCGTCGTGAGCGGGAGGACCAGGAGCAGGCTGATCAGGTTGCTGCCGCGGAACTTGTAGCGGCAGAGCGCCAGCGCCACCAGCGAACCCAGAAAGGTCGCCACGAGGGTCGAGAGCCCCGCCACCTTGACGCTCAGCTTGATCGCCTCGACCAGCGGCGGGTACTTGAACGGATCTCGCCACGCGTCCAGCGAGAACGACTTCCACACGAAATTGAACTTGCCCTCGGGCTTGTTGAAGCTGTACAGGATGATCACCGCGATGGGCACGAACAGATACGCCAGCACCAGGATGGCGTAGATGTCCATCGCGCGGTTCGCGAGCCGGCGTGACAGCGGGACGACGCCGGCCATCAGGCGATATCCTCGGTGCCGAGGACCTTGGCGTACGCCAGCACGCCGAGCGTGATCACCACCATGAGGACAAAGGACAGCGACGCCGCGAGCGAGTAATCGCGGACCTGCAGGAACTGATTCTGGATCACGGTGCCGATCATCCGCTGATTCGGGCTGCCCAGCAACTCGGCGTTGATGAAGTCACCGGTCGCGGGGATGAAGGTCAGCAGGCTGCCCGCGAAGACCCCCGGCATGGACAGCGGCAACACCACCTTGAGGAAGCCGCGCAAGGGGCTGCGAATACAGGTCCTGCGTGGCCTCCATGAGCCGGCGGTCGATCTTCTCCAGGCTCACGTAGATCGGCATGATCATGAACGGCAGGAAGTTGTAGGTCAGTCCGCCGATCACCGCGATGGTGGTATCGAGCAGCCGGCCGCCCGGCCGGAGGAGATGCAGCTGGGTCAGCAGCCACACGGCCGGCCCGCCGTCGTTCAGGATGGTCTTCCAGGCGAAGGTGCGCACCAGGAAGGTCGTGAAGAACGGCAGGATGACGAGGCCGAGCAGGAGGTTCTTGAATCGGCCGGCCCGGAACGCCATGAAATAGGCCAGCGGGTAGCCCATGGCGATCGCGATGAGCGTCGCGGTCAGGGCGTAGCGGAAGGATCGAAAGAAGTGGGTGCCGTAGTTGCTGAAGGCACGGGCGAAGCCGTCCCACCACGGGCCGCCCTGCACCGTGACAGCCGTCTCGCCCAGGGTGGCGATCGGGATGACGTAGAAGAACAGCAGCCAGAGGACGCCCGGTGCAACCAGAAGGTATGGGGCGATTGGGTTCTGCCGGGCGCCCCCGGCTGCGATGCCAGCCATTAGTGGCTCAGGCTCCGATCGCGTCCTGGAAGACCCGATTGATCTCCTGGTCCTCGGCGTCGTTCAGCCACTTGAAGACGTGGAGCCGGGCCACGGAGATCGGCTGGCGGATTGACCAGCGGACTCTTCGCGAGCGCCGGGTCGATCTTGGCGAGCGCTTCACCCGCTCCCTTCACCGCGGAGATGTAGGGCGCCGCGGTCACGATCTGGGCCGAATGGACCGGATCGTACACGTAGTTCATCCAGGCCGCCGCAAGCTCGGGACGGTCGCTGGTCTTGGGGATCAGCATGTTGTCGGAGTAGAGCATCGCGCCTTCCTTGGGCGCGATCCAGCGCAGCTCCGGATTGTCGGCCGCGAGGCCCTGGATGTCGCCCGACCAGGCGATCGCGACGGCGATGTTGCCCTGCGCGAGGTCGGCGGCGTAGTCGTTGCCGGTGAACTTCCGGATATGGCCGCTCTCCCGGGCCTTCTTGATCTTGGCGCAGGCGGCCTTGGCGTCGTCGACCGTGCAGTTGGCGGGATCCTTGCCGAGCCCCAGCATCACCAGACCCAGGGTGTCGCGCATCTCGGTGAGCATCGTGACCTGGCCCTTGAACTTCGGGTCGAAGATGTCGTTGATGCTGGTGAGCTCGCGGCCGGTCTGCTTGGGGTTGTAGCCGACGCCGGTCATGCCGGACAGCCACGGCATGCTCTGCTTCCGGCCGGGATCGAAGCCGACGTTCTTCAGGTTGTCGACCAGGTTCGCCTTGTTGGGGAACTTGTCGTCCGGGATCGTCGTGGGCGTAGCCCAGCGCGATCAGCCGGCCGGCCATCCAGTCGGTGAGCACGATGACGTCGCGATCGATGCTCTGGCCCCGCTTGAGCGGCTCGTCGATCTTGGCGAAGAACTCGTTGTTGTCGTTGACGTCTTCGGTGTACTCGGCCTTGATGCCGGTGGCCGCCTCGAACTGCGCCACGGTCTCCTTGTCGATATAGAGCGGCCAGTTGGAGATCCGGACCGTGCCCTTCGCGGTCGCGGCGGCCCGCGGCGGCGCTGTCGGCGGCGGCGCCGCCCTCCTTCTTGGCGCAGGCCGCGAGGAAAGCAGCTGCCGAAGGCGAGGCCGCCGGCGGCGACCGCGGTGCGGCCGAGGAACTGCCGCCGGGAGAGGGCACGATGGACCAGTTGTTCTGAGTTCCTGCTCGTCGTACTTGTCGCGCTTGCTCATGGGGTATCCTCAGACGACAGGGTTCATTCGACGGTGTTGGCTTTGATCTTGGCGAGTTCCAGCGTGGACCGCAGGTCCATATCGATCGGTGAGGTGGTGGCCTTGGGCGGGAGCAGTCGCGCGCCGTCGGCGTCCCAGCTCACGGTGTAGCGCCGGCCCGGTTCGAGCGTCGGGCGGGGTCCATCGGAAGGCACGTGCGCAATCATCTCGATCCCGCTCAGCGTCTTGACGATCAGCCGGATCATCGGGCCGGAGAAGGCCGCCGCCGACAGGATCACGGGGAGGCCCTTGCCGTTCTCGCTGAAGTGTAGCCGTTCGGGGCGGATCATGAGGGTGCCCTTGGTCCCGGGCTTGGCTCCCCAGGGCGGGGCGACGGCTTCCATGCGCGTGTCCCCCTCGAGCGTGACCACCACCCGGTTCGTCCAGCACGCCGGAGACCGTGGCCGGCGAGCAGGTTGGCCACGCCGATGAAGTTGGCCACGAACACGGTGGCCGGGGAATGGTAGATCTCTTCCGGGGTCCCGATCTGCTCGACCCGCCCTTCATTCATGACCGCGATGCGGTCCGACATGGTGAGGGCTTCTTCCTGGTCGTGGGTCACGTAGATGAACGTGATGTTGACGTCCCGCTGGATCCGCTTGAGCTCGAACTGCATCGCCTGGCGGAGCTTGAGGTCGAGGGCGCCGAGTGGCTCGTCGAGGAGCAGCGCGCTGGGGTAGTTGACCAGGGCCCGGGCCAGCGCCACCCGCTGCTGCTGGCCGCCCGAGAGCTGCGCGGGCCGCCGGGCGGCGAACTGGGTGAGCCGGGTGACCTTGAGCAGCTCATCCACCCGCTTGGTGACATCCGCCTCCGGCAATCTTCTTGCTCCGCGGCCCGAAGGCGACATTGTCCTTGACCGTCATGTGCGGGAACAGCGCGTAGTGCTGGAAGACGGTGTTCACGTTGCGGCGATACGGCGGCACCCGCGAGACGTCCTGTCCCTCGAGCAGGATCCGCCCGGAGGTCGGCAGCTCGAATCCCGCGATCATCCGGAGGGTCGTGGTCTTGCCGCATCCCGAAGGTCCGAGCATGGAGAAGAACTCCCCGCGCCCGATTTCGAAGTTGGCCTCATGGACCGCGACGTAGTCCTCGAAGCGCTTGCTGACGTGATCGAGTGTGATGACTGGTTCCATGCGAGCGCGCCTCGGGGGAGCCGACCGCGGAGCTGCGGTGGACCGCCCAATCTGCAGGTCGGAAGCGGAGTTGACAACCCTACCGTCCGGGGGCAGTATGGAGCGAACCCGGGCCCACGTAGTCGTGTCTTCCCGCAGCAGGCGATAGCACCCAGCCAGTCCATCAACCCAGATACCGACCATGACCGCCACTGTTCCGTCACGTGAGCAGGCGGAGCTTGACCGTCTGCTCGCTCGCGCCCGCCAAATCTGTGACGAGGAGACCAAGAAGCTTCTCGCCCGCACCCCCGGTTCCGCTCAGCTCTATCAGCGGGCCTACAAGATCCTGCCGTTCGGGGTGGTGTCGTCCTTCCAGAAGGGGTCGCCCTATCCGATCTACGTGTCGCGCGGGAAGGGGAGCCACATCTGGGACCAGGATGGCACGGAGTACCTCGACTTCACGGCGGTTTCGGCGCCATGGTGGTGGGGCACGCGCACCCGCGCATCGTCGAGGCGATAGCCGAGGCGGCGAGCAGGGGCACCCACTTCGCCGTGACGACGGAAGAAGGCGGTGGCCTACGGGGAGGAGATCTGCCGCCGGTTCAAGCTGGAGATGCTGCGCTTCGCCAACTCCGGCACCGAGGCCACCATGGACGCGATCCGGGTGGCGCGCGCCGCCACCGGCCGCGACGTGGTCTGCAAGATCGAGGGCTCGTACCACGGCCATCACGATGCGGTGATGTTCTCGGTCATCCCCAACGCCGACGTCATGGGCGGGCGGGAACGGCCCGCCAAGGCGCCGGTCTCCCGCGGGATGGTGAAGGACGCCCATCGCTACATCGAGGTGGTGCCGTTCAACGACGCCGCGGCGCTGGAGAAGCTGTTCGACGCGCAGGGAAAGGAGATCGCCTGCCTCATCATGGAGCCGGCGATGATGAACATCGGCATCGTGGTGCCGGACAGCCGGGCTATCTCCAGCGGGTGCGCGAGCTGTGCACCAGGCACGGCGTGGTCTTCATCTACGACGAGATCAAGACCGGCTTCACCATCGCCGCCGGCGGCGCCACCGAGCGCTTCGGGGTGCAGCCGGACCTGGTCTGCCTCGCCAAGGCGATCGCCGGCGGGCTACCCGGCGCGGCGTTCGGCGGCCGGGCCGACCTCATGCGGCTGATCGAGCAGGGCGTCTCCCAGATGGGGACCTACAACGGCAATCCGCTGGTGTCGCACGTCGGGCTGGTGCTGCTGCGCGAGATCCTGACCCCCGCCGCCTACCAGCAGCTCGCCAAGCTCGGCAACCGGCTGGTCGACCGGCTGCGACAAGGCGATTGCCAAGTACGGCATGCCGGCGCACACGGT
The DNA here is from genome assembly GCA_963748035.1 of uncultured Gemmatimonadales bacterium. Classification (GTDB taxonomy): domain Bacteria; phylum Gemmatimonadota; class Gemmatimonadetes; order Gemmatimonadales; family GWC2-71-9; genus JADJOM01. The sequence continues at coordinate 693,883 of CAVVHO010000001.1, forward strand.
CGACCTCGGCGCCAAGGGCTGCGTCTCCTACCGCCCGACGCCGATGAAGAACTACCGCGACTTCCTCGAGACCAGACCGGAGCTCTTCGCCGCGTCGTATCCCTGGCTGCTCAACCGCGGCATCTTCATGACCCCGGGCGACGAGGAGCAGTGGACGCTGTCGGTGCAGCACACGGACGCGGATGTGGATCGGTATATCGAGGTGTTTGGGGAGTTCTGTGCCACATTGACGGCCTGAGGAGGGTGGAACGGTAGAACGGGGGAACGGGGGAACGGGGGAACGGGGGAACGGGAGAACGGGGGAACGGGAACGGGGGAACGGGGGAACGGGGGAACGGGAGAACGGGAGAACGGGGGCGTTTTCCCGGCCTACATGGGCCGCTGCCGTTTCAGAAGCCCGACCGGAGGCGCTGACTTCTTCGGTTGTCCTTGATCAGACTGGTGAGCGCCTCCGGTGGCACTGCTTCAATTGAACGTGCGACTCCCAAGAGCTCGCCGGTTTCAATCGAGGAACCGTACGCGATGCCGACGTGGCGGGCGAACCCGTCCGCACGGACGTACGTCTGCATCTGGCGGACGCAGTCTGGCCGCCTCTCGCCGCCACGGGTACTTCGCCTGACTGCCTGACCGCCCGATCGCCCGACCGCCTGATCGCCTGATCGCCCCTCGCCTAGTCGGCCCGGCTAGTCGCGCCGATCCTTGTACGGATACCAGTAGCACTTCCGCTCCATCACGTAGTCGAGATGCACGTGCTTCGGCTCGCGGAAGGCGTCGAGCCCTTCCTCGCCCAGCTCGCGGCCGATGCCGCTCCAGCGCATGCCGCCGAAGGGGCCGGCGTCGTTGTCGGTGAGCGGGTCGTTGATCCAGAAGGTGCCGGCCTTGATGTTCGTCCATCGCCCGCATGGCGAGCTCGAGGTCCCTGGTGTAGACGCAGGCGCCCAGTCCGTAGCTCGGAGTCGTTGGCCATGCGGATGGCCTCGTCGGCGTCCGCGGCCACGGTGAGCGACAGGACCGGGCCGAAGATCTCCTCGGTGGTCGGCAGGGTGCCGTGCGTCACGTTGGTCGAGGATCGTGGGCTCGAAGAAGTGGCCCTTGAGGCCGCCGGGCTGAAACCGCTTTCCGCCCAGCAGCACCTGCGCGCCCTGCCTCACCGCTCCGCGCCACCTGCCGCTCGACCGTCTCCAGCGCCTCGGCGCGAGATGAGCGGGCCGATGTCGGTGCCGGGATCCATCGGGTCGCCCACCTTGAGAGTCCGGACGTACTCGACCAGCCGGCGGGTGAACTCCTCCGCGATGGGCTCCAGCAGGTAGATGCGCTTGGACGAGGTGCAGACCTGGCCGGCGTTGAGCAGCCGGGCCCAGGCCACGCCGGGCACCGCCACGTCGAGGTCGGCGTCGCGCGAAGACGATGAACGGGTCGACGCTGCCGAGCTCGAGATTGACCTTCTTGAGATCCGCGCCGGCCTGCGCGGCGATCTGCCGCCCGGCCGCCACCGAGCCGGTGAAGGCGATCAGGTCCACCTTGGGGTGCCGCACCAGCGCCTCGCCGGTCTCCGGGCCGCCGGTGACCACGTTCACCACGCCCGGGCGGCAGGCCGGTCGTAGCACTCGGGCCAGCAGCAGGTTGCGAGAGCGGATTCTGGTGCGGCGGCTTGCAGACCAGCGTGTTCCCCGCCACCAGCGCCGGGCGCCACCTTCCACGCCATCAGGAGCAGCGGGAAGTTGAACGGCACGATCGCCGCGACCACGCCGAACGGCTCCTTGATGGTGAAGTTGACCTGGTGCGGCGCCACCGGCGGCATCGAGTTGCCATAGCTCCGCCTGCCCGACCTCGGCGTAGTACTCGAAGCAGGCCGCCACCCAGTCGATGCAGTCGACCGACTCGATCAGCGGCTTGCCGGTCTCGCGGGTCATCAGGGTCGAGAGTTCGTGCTCCTGGGCCCGGATGCGGGTGGCGACCTCGCGCAGCAGCTTGGCCTTCTCGGCACCCGGCAGCCTCCACCAGCCGGGCTGCGCCCGGACCGCCGCCTCGACCGCCAGATTCACGTCCTCGGCGTTGGCGTCGGCGACGATGCCGAGCAGCTCCAGGGTCGCGGGATTGATGATCTCGCGGGTGATGCGGGAGCGGGCAGGAGCTGGAGGCATGCGGGCGGCTCGGTAGGGTTGGAGTGCCAAGAGTGCCAAAAGTACCAAGAGTGCCGGGAGGGCCGGGAGGGGGTACCACAGTGCCAAAAGTGCCAAAAGTGCCAAGGGTGCCGGGTGCCACGTCCGGCACTCTTGGAACTCTTGGAACTCTTGGCACTCTTGGCACTGTGGCACTTTGGCACTCTTGGCACTGTGGCACTTTGGCACTCTTGGCACTCCCTTGGCACTCCCTTGCACTCCCCCGCACTCTTGGCACTTTTGGTACTCTTGGAACTTTGGCTAGTCTTGGCCAGAGTTTTAAGTCATTACCCTACGAATAGATACAGCCGCCACCCCCGCTGGCCTGGCTTATGCAAAACCGGGACGAGTGAGAAGGTCCGTGGGGGACCTGCGTATATCCTCGAGAGCTGGAGTCCCAAAGTGGCACCGGAGAAGCGTATGAGCCTGCGCGTGACCAAGACCAACACCAGCCAGGGAGTGACCTGGCCGGAGCGCCCCATTTCCGAGACGGTCTACCGGGTGGTGGAGAGTCGGGATGCGCGCGAAGGGCACGTGCCGGTTGCGGGCGGGGTGACGGCGTTCGGCCGGACGTACCAGGTGCGGGTGGTTAACCGGCCAGAGTCTGGCGCAAGTCGGCGATAATAGAAAGGGCCCGGTGCGCATGGAGCGCCCGGGCGAGACCGGTAGGAAGTTCCGCGCCCCCCGCGATGATTCGCGGGGGGTTGGTGTTTCCGGCGTGCCGCGCCACCGCCTCGGTGACGATCCCGACGACCTGACCGGTCACCACATCCACCACCGGGGCGCCGCTGGTGCCGCCGCTGATGTTGGCATCCAACTGGAAGACCGTACCGGGGCTCTGGGGTGAGTCGGAGCCGGGGAATGCGGCGCTCACGATGCCCTGCGCGAAGGACGGAAACAGCGCCGGGGCCCCGGACTGATCCTGGGAGAGCCGGAAGCCCATCGGAAAGCCGCACACCACGATCTCGTCCCCGTCCTCACAGGGCTGGCTCGCGACATCGAGCGGCACCAGTCGATGCCCCGGCGGTGGCCGGAACTGAATCGCCGCGAGGTCGTCCAGGCTGCTCGCCTGGATCGAGGAGACGGCGCCCAGCAGGAACCCCCACTGATGTCCCGCGGCATCCGCCGCGCT
>CAVVHO010000002.1:0-84413 GCA_963748035.1 uncultured Gemmatimonadales bacterium
ATCATCGTGAAGGGTGAAGTGCGCATCAGTCGGAACATTCCCGGTTCCGGCGAGGAAGCGCTCGCGGTGCTGCAGCCTGGTGCCTGTTTCGGGGAGATGGCGGTATTCGATCGTTCCGAGCGCAGTACCGACGCCATCGCCAACGGGCCGGTCACGCTGATGACGATTTCCAGACCGGACTTCGAGATCCTGCTCGACTTCAACCGGGACATGGCGTACAAGATCCTCTGGTCCATGGTCCGCCTGTTGTCCTCGCGGCTCCGCGTCACCAACGACAACCTGCGCTCCCTGCTCGCGATTTCGATGTTCTAGCAGTCGTCGGCCGCCGGCCGTCAGCCGTCGCCGCTGACGAGCCCACGACGACCGAGCGCCGATGGCCTCATTCACCCACGTCCTCACCGAACTCACCGGTATCACGACTCCGACGCTCGCCGACGAGCATGCGTTGGCGGCGCTCGCCATTGCGGCCGCCGGCGCGATCGGACTCACACCTCATGGCCCACCGATCACCCGTTCCAGCCCCTCAGGCATCGCCGTGGGCTTGTTGGGCCACGGCGGGCATGTCGTGTTGCATGCACATCCCGCCGGCGGCGCCTGCGTGGTCGATGTCGTAAGCCCGAACAACGCACCTCCCTCGCGCGCGCTGGAAGTGATCGCGCGACGCCTCGGCGTTGCCGCCACCTGAACACAAGCGGCTCACACCCTCCCCAGCTCGCCATAGCCGACGTCAGTGTACCGCGCCCTCGACCCCGAACGCATTCAAGCCACCGCCCGTGCGGTTCGCCAGCGCATCACGGAGCAGTTCCCGCAGGCGGGACTCGCCCTCGTAGCCGGCGAGCTTTGCCAGGTGGCGGACGAAGCTTCGGCCCGGCTCGCGGTTCTGGCGCGCCCGCGGTGGGGGCTCCGGATCGCGATCGGGCTGCTCGTCAGCCTGATCCTGGCCGTCACCCTCCTCGCCATCACCAGGATGCGCACGCCGGCGACGCTGCACGACCTCGGTGCCTTCGTGCAAGTGCTGGAATCGGCGATCAACGACGTCGTTTTTGTGGCCATTGCGCTCGCGTTCCTCGTGACGATCGAGACCCGGCTCAAGCGGCAGATCACTCTGCGCGCCATTCACGAGCTTCGAAGCCTGGCCCATATCGTCGACATGCACCAACTCACCAAGGACCCCGATCTCGCCCTTGGTGAACGCGGAGCACCTGCCGCCGCTGCAGCGGAGCCGGCCCTTACAGCGTCGCAACTGAACCGATATTTGGACTATTGCTCGGAGCTGCTCTCGGTAACCGGCAAGGTCGCCGCGCTCTACGCGGAACGGATGAACGACCCGGTGGTCCTGGCGGCGGTGAATGAGGTGGAGGCGCTGACGACGGGGTTATCCAGCAAGATCTGGCAAAAGCTCGTAATCCTGGAAAGCGGGGTCCGCGCCCGCTCCGTCTAAACCCGGCCACCGATCCGACAACGGACCGTTGAGCGGTTCAGTAGCTCGAGCGAGGAGTGCTATTTCCCCCCGCCGGTCCCCCGCACTATTCCCTCGGCCCTGATCTCAGCCGACCCGAGCACCCTCGCCGCCACATCCCGCACCTGCTCGGCACTCACCCCGAGATAGCGCTCCGCCGGGTCCCCCAGGTCGCCCAACCCTCCCCCGGCCAGCCAGGCCTCGAGGACCTCACCGGCTACGGCCGACCCACTCTGCCGGTTTACCACCGTTTGACCGGCGAGATAGTTCGTGGCTTGGGCCAGCTCGGCGGGCGTGACCCGCTCCTCAGCGAAGCGGATCAGCTCCTTGAGCATCTCGCTCCGGGCTTCTTCCTCCCGCTCCGGCGACGTGGCGATGTAGGCGAGGAACGCCCCGCCGCGTGCCTTCTGCCAGGACGAGGCCATCACCGTGTAGGCCAGCGAGCGTCGGTCCCGCAACGCCTCGAATAACCGGCCGCCAAGCCCGCTCGCAACTGCACTCCAGACCTCGGCCGCGTAGCGCGCGGGGTCGCGCCGCGACGGCGCCGGAAACGCCATGGCGAGTGCCGACTGAGCCTTTTGTCGGGGGACAACGCGAGTAACTGGCGCACCATTGAGTACCCACCCGACCGGGGTGTGAAGGTCGCTTTCCACTCTGGCCGCGTGCCCTCCAAAGATGCCGCCGAGTTGGCCGAGGGCGCGCTCGGTGTCGAGATCACCAACTGCCACGATTACGCCGCGGGGAGCGAGTAACGCCTGACGATGCCAGGAACGGACATCCTCCGGCACAATGGAATTGAGCTGCTCCGGCAGTCCCAGAGCGGGAATGCCGTAGGCTCGGTCTCCGAATCCGGCAGCGAAGGCCAATTGGAAGGGGTAGCGGAACATGTCGTCCGCCGCCTGCGTGGTTTCCTCCACCAGCAGACCGCGCTCGGCCTGGATCTGATCCGCTTCGTAACGGGGACGTGCAAGCACCTGATCCAGCAACTGCCCGGCGGGGGCCAGGTTCGACGCCAACACGGTGGTACTGAAACCCAGCCAGTCGAGCGCAACACCGGCCGCGAGCGTGCCACCGAGTCGCTCAAAGGCGAAGGCCAATTCCGCGGCCCCCAGCTCGCTGGCACCACGAACCGCACTCCGCACCGCCAACGCGCTCACGCCGGCCTTGCCGTCCGGGTCGAAGGAAATCCGAGGCAGGTACACGCCGAGAGTCACGAGCGGAACTCCCGGCTTGTGACGAATCAGCAGGTCAAAGGCGGGGAGGGCAACATGATGTACCTCGGCGACGATATTGACGGGCGCCGAGGCCCCGAGCCGTCGAGCGGTCGAGTCGCCGAGCGTCGCCGAATTGTCGAGCCGCCCAGTCGCCAAGCCGCCGAGTTCCGTCACCGCGAACGCACGGGCGACTGCATCGGCTGTCAGGTCGGAACCTCGCGCCGTCGGCAGGTATAAGACGGCCGACACCGCCTCCGGATCGAGAAACCGGGCCGAAGCATCCCGGACCTGGGCCGCGGTGGTCTCCGCGAGTTGGACGAAGTCCCGATCGAGAAGCCGGTAGTCCCCCAACGCCTCCGCGCTCGCAAGCGAGGCCGCCCTGCCGTCCATCTCCTCCATTCGGCGTGACCAACGGGCGAGCAGGAGGGTGCGAGTCCGCTCCAGATCCTCGGGCCCAGGTCCGGACATCGCCAGTCGAGCTGTCGCCTCCGCGATCTTCTGGACGACTGGAGCAACCCGTTGGGGGTCGCACTCAGCCCCGATCGAAAAGACGCCCAGCTCGGTCGGCGAGTAATGGTGTGCGCCGACCGAGGTGGCAAGCCCGCTCTCGCGCAGGGAGCGGTACAGCCAGCTTCCGCGCCCGGCACCGAGCACCCCGGCCGCGAGGTCGAGCGGGATCGCCTGCGGATCCAGGGCTGCTACGCCCCGCCAGCCCAATGCCAACTCGGCCTGGGTCACATCCCCGCGCAGCGTACGAGCTCGCACTTCCCGTCGCGTCGGTTCCTCCGGCGATGGATCTATGGCGCCACTCGACGGCTCCCAGTCACCGTAGGTACGGCGCCCCAGTGTCAGGGCATCGTCCAGGTCGATGTCCCCGACGATTGCCACGATGGTCCGCTCTGGGACGTAACGCGAACGGTAGTAGCCGACGACGTCGTCTCGAGTGAAGCGGGCGAGGTCGCGCTCGTACCCGATCCGCCAGCGGCGGATGCGATGCCGATCGTACATGACTTCGTGAAGCGTCTCCTGGGTAACCGCTCCCGGGTGGTCGAGCTTGCGCTTGGCCTCCTGGATGATGACTTGGAGTTCGCGTGCGAGTTCCTCGCCATCGATCGCGGCATGCATCAGCGCGTCGCCTTGGATCGTAATGGCGTCCTTCAGGGTGGCACTGGGCAACACCGAGAAGTAGCTGGTGTGGTCGTAGCTGGTACTCGCGTTGAGGTACCCGCCCGCGGCCTTGGTTTCCCGCGCGATCTGTCCCGGCCCGCGGGTCGGAGTTCCCTTGAAGAACATGTGCTCAAGCACGTGCGAGATCCCCACCCAGCGATCGGGCTCGTCGAAGAAACCGGCTTTCACATGCGTGACAACCGCCGCGACCGGCGCGGAGCTGTCGCGTTGCACCAGCAGTGTGAGACCGTTGGGGAGGACTTCCCGCCGGACGCCAGTAGTCCAGGATGGGATGGGGAGCGGTGACATGCGGGGAAGCTAGAGGGAGAAGCGAGAGGAGAGGAGGGAGGAGTGAGGAGTGAGGAGTAAGGAGTGAGGAGTAAGGAGTGAGGAGTAAGGAGTAAGGAGTGAGGAGGGAGGAGTGAGGAGTGAGGAGGAGGAAGTTCCCCTCTCACTTCTGACTCCTCACTCCTTACTCCTCACTCCTTACTCCTCACTCCTCACTCTTTCATTGGATGATCCGCACCACTCCTGCCCGCGCGCTCCCCTGCAGAAACGCTTCAGCGTCGGTGGTCGGAATCACCACGCCGGTTTCGGCCGCGCCGCGCCGAGCCAGGTCGGCCATGAACTCGTTCAGGGAGGCGGCGGCCCACTGCCGGTCGGAGCTCTTCATCTGCTCGAGGATTTCCTCCCAGGTACCGCGAAAGGTCTTCCCCGTCAGGGTTGCCACCGTGTGCACGCCAGCCGGCAGGTGGCGCTTCTGCATGGCCTGCAATTCGGTCAGGAGGGTTCCGAACAACTCGAGCTGCGCCGGGTCCCGCGTACTGCCATCCGGCTGAGTCGCCTCGACCTCCGCCAACACCGTGTCCACCGGATCCGGCTCTCCGGTGACCTCCAGGAGTCTCGCGAACCAGGGGCGCAGCTCCGGATCGTCATCGGGCAGGCGATAGAGCGTCTTCTTGAGCTCGATGTAGCGCCAGATTCCCAACTCGTCGAAGTGATCCTCCGGCACGCTTTGATGCAGGTGATGCATCGCGGCTTCGGACTCACCCCGGTCGTACAGCATGTTGGCGAGATAGATCCGGGACTCGCTGTACTGCGGATCGATCTGTAGCGCTCGGCGCAGCCAGTACAGAGCTCCGCTGTCGTCGTTTCGCCGGTGACAGGCATAGCCGACACACGCGGCGGCCTCGGGGCAGTCCGGCTGGGCATTGACCGCGTACTCGAAGAAGGTCTGCGCCGCCGCGAGCAGTCCCTCGCGAAACAGGGCGCGCCCCACCTGCAGCATCAGTTCGTGATCCTCCTTGAACCCCAAGGCGAGGATCCGATCGAAGGCGTCCAGCGCCGCCTGCCGCTCGCCCAGCTTGAGCAACACCTCGCCATAGCCGGCCAAGGTATCCTCGTGATCGGCGTCCAGCCCGAGCGCCCGCTCGAACCCACGCCGCGCCCAGGCATAGTCCTCCCGCGCCAGATATGCGTATGCCATGCCGACGTGGAGCTCCACGGCATTGGGATACAGCTGGACACCTTCGTGGAGGAGGTCGAGCGCTTCGTCGAAGCGACCTTCGTTGTACAGCTGGTGGGCGTGTTCGTCGTAATCGTCGGAGCTGAGGAACCGATCCGGCATCAGACAGGACCTCCGGCGTGTTTGAACCCCAAGGTAGGGCAGTGCCACCAGCGCCACAAGGGCAAAGTTCCGAATTCCGGCCGGTTAAAAGTCCAATTCGGCGAGGGAGTTGACAGCCGGAACCGAAAAAATACATTACTGACCGGTCAGTAACTTAAATCGGAGTGGCAATGCCCCGTTCCCCCCGCCGTCCCGCCGCCCGCAGACCCCGTTGGCGCCGTCGGCCCGACGCCCGCCCCGAGGAAATCCTCAAAGCGGCGATGGCGGTGTTCGGGGAACGCGGATTCGCCCGCGCACGACTCGAGGATGTTGCCCGCAAGGCCGGGGTCAGCAAGGGGACGCTCTACCTCTACTTCGATTCCAAGGACGCACTGTTTCGGGAAATGGTCCGCGCCACCAAGGGACCGGCCCTCGCCGAGGGTGAGGCGTGGCTTGAGGCCCATCAGGGCAGCTCGCGCGAAGCCTTGAGCCACATCCTGCGCCGGATGTGGCGGATCATGGCTGAACCCGACCAGGCGGCCCTTTCCCGACTGGTACAGAGCGAGATCCGGAACTTCCCGGAACTCGCCCGTTTCTACTTCGAGGAAGTCACTCTTCGCGCCCGGCGCCTGCTGGAACGGGTGCTCACGCGCGGCGCCGCGAACGGCGAGTTTCGCCCGGAGCAAGCCCGCTTCGCCGCCCGGGCGATTCCCGGCCTGGCCCTCGCGATGAGTGGCATTCACTGCTTCTTCGCACCCTTCGACCCCGATCCGATGAGCCCCGAAGAGATGGGCGAGCGCGCCCTTGACCTGATCCTGAACGGCATCGGGCTTCCCCCGGCCCCAGTGAAGGGCTGAGCCAACATGCGCGGATCTCTACTGTTGCTCCTCCTCGCGGCACCACTGGCCGGGCAGAGCCCGGCCGCGGTCGAGCTTACGCTGCCACAGGCGATCAAGCTGGGCCGCGAGCGAGGGGTTGCGGCCGCGCTCGCCCGATTGAACGAGCGTGTGGCCGACGCCCGCGTTGGTCAGCGCCGTGCCGACCTGTTGCCCTCGCTCACGCTCTCTGCCAGTTCAACGCGGCAGACCGTGAACATCGACGAGTTCGGGATCCCCATTGCCCAAGGGGTGACCGATCCCTTCACCGTCTGGCGGTTCGGGCTGCGAGCCACCGAGACCCTGTTCGACGCCAGCACGTTGACCCGCTACCGCGCCGCGCGAGACTCCGCCTTGGCGAGCGGAGCCGATGCCCGAGCCGTGGGTGAGCTGACGGCGGCACAGGCGGGGCTGGCCTACCTGCGGGCCCTCTCAGCGGCCGAAACCGTGCGCGCTCGAGAGGCCGATAGTGCGGTCGCCGCATCGCTGTTGGACCAGGCGAGCCAATTGGTCAGCGCGGGCGTGAGTGCGGCCATCGACGGGACCCGCAGTGAGGTACAGCTCGCCGCGGTGCTCACCCAACTCGAGATCGCTCGCAATCAGCGCGACCGAAACCTGCTGGACCTGGCTCGCGCCCTGGATCTGCCACCCGAGGCGCCGCTGGTCCTCGCCGATTCGCTGACCGGCGCGGATCCCGCGATTCCGCGCGCCCCCGACGAGGCTGTGGCCTTTGCGCTCGAGCATCGCAACGAGGTCGCGGCGGAGCGCGGCCGGACTCGGGCGATTCAACGCTCGCTCAGGTCGATCGGGCAGGAGTACCTCCCCAGCCTTTCGGCGGCCGGTCAGTATCAGCAGAGCGGGAAGGATCTCGACGGGTTGGCAGGTAGCTACAGCGTCGCCGTACAGCTCAGCCTGCCGTTGCTCGATGGATTCCGCCGCCCCGCGAGGCAGAAAGAGCAGCGGGCGCGGCTCGATGCCCAGGAACTCCGCCAGCACGACATCGAGCGCCAGGTGGCGACCGAGGTCCGCCAGAGCCTGCTGGACCTCTCCTCGGCGGATCATCAGGTGCTGCTCGCCAGCGATCGTTTGCGGCTCGCGGAGCGGGAGCTTTCACAGGCCCGCGAGCGGTTCGCGGCCGGCGTGGCCGGCAGCATCGAAACCACCAGCGCCCAGGGCGGACTCATCGGCGCGAGAGACGGGGTCATTCAGGCCCGCGTCAGCGCCGCCGTCGCCCGGGTGAGCACACTCCGCGCCCTCGGAGTCTTGGATCAGCTTCAGTGACCCTCAGGATCAGATCATGACCGACATCGCTCTCGACACGCCCGTGCACGCCCAGTCCGCCGCCCCCAGTCGACGTCGGGTACCACTCCTCGTCGCCGGCATGGCCGTGGTGGTTTTGGTCGCGTGGGGTTTCCATCGCTATCGCTTTTCGCTCCATCACGTCGAGTCCGATAATGCCCAGGTCGACGGGCACATCACGCCGGTCGCGCCCAAGGTGCAGGCGTTTGTCGCACGGGTACTGGTGGAGGAGAACCAGCATGTGAACGCCGGCGACACCCTGGTGGTGTTGGACGATCGGGACCTGAAGGTGCGCCTCGAGCAGGCCGAGGCCGATCTCGCCACCACGGTTTCAGCGGTAGGTACTGGGACGCGGCCCGGCCAGGCGCGTTCCCAGCTCTCGGCCAGCCAGGCCACGGCGCAGTCGTCCGAAGCGGCCATTGTTTCGGCCGACGCCGGCTATCGCAAGGCGGCCGCCGACCTCGAGCGGATGAAGGGCCTCGCGGCACGCCAGATCATTCCGCCGCAGCAACTGGACGCGGCGCAGGCGGCGTTCGATGCTGCCGCCGCCAACCTCGAGGCGGCGCGGCGTCAGTCCGCGGCCGCCGGAGAGCAGGTGCACGCCTTCGCCTCCGGCGTCGGAGCGGCGGAAGCCCGCGTGGTCGGAGCGCGGGCCGCACTCGAAAACGCGCGGCTGCAACTCAGCTATTCGGTGCTGACCGCACCGGTAAGCGGCGTGATCGCCAGGCGGAGCGCTGAAGTCGGGGCGCTAGTGCAGGTCGGACAGACCCTCATGTCGGTGATCCCGGATCGGGACGTATGGGTGACGGCGAATCTCAAGGAAACCGACATGGCCAACGTGGCTGTCGGTGACTCGGTCAGCTTCACGGTTGACGCGTACGGTGGGCGGACCTTCACCGGCCACATCGAAAGCCTCAGTCCGGCCACCGGGGCGCGGTTCGCCCTGCTACCGCCGGACAACGCCACCGGAAACTTTACCAAGGTCGTGCAGCGAGTGCCGGTTCGCGTCGCGGTCGACGAAGGGGTCGATGATCTGCACCCGCTGCGCCCCGGCATGTCGGTCGTCGTGACCATCGCGACCCGGTAACTCCCCATGGCGACGATGGCCCTGCCGGCGCGCCGCGCGCGCCTGTCGAGCGATGAGGTCTACCAGTACCGGTACCTGATCGCCTTCGCGGTGGTGACCGCCAGCATGCTCGAGCTGGTGGATACCAGCATCGTGAACGTCGCCATTCCGCACATGATGGGGAACCTCGGTGCCACCCTGGACGAAATCGCCTGGGTGAGCACCGGCTACATCGTCGCCAACGTCATCATCCTGCCGCTGACGAGCTGGCTGTCGGACCGCTTCGGGCGGCGGAACTACTACACCGGCTCGATCATCCTCTTCACCCTCGCTTCCTTTCTCGCGGGCAACGCGCACACCCTGGAGGAACTGGTCGGCGCACGGGTGCTCCAGGGAATCGGGGGCGGGGCGCTGATCTCCACGGCGCAGGCGATCCTGTTCGACGTCTTCCCGCTACATGAGCGGGGCAAGGCGATGGCGATCTTCGGGATGGGTGTCATGGTCGGCCCCACGCTGGGCCCGACCCTGGGCGGGTGGATCACCGACAATTACTCCTGGCCCTGGATCTTCTACATCAATCTGCCGCTCGGCCTGCTCGCCGGCCTCCTGACGTGGCGCTATGTGCCGGAACCAGCGCACGCCAACCAACAGTCGGATCGGGTGGATTGGCTCGGTCTCGCCCTCCTGATCCTCGGCATCGGTGCCCTGCAGATTCTGCTCGAACGCGGCGAGGCGAAGGGGTGGTACGATTCGCGGGAGATCCGGATCGAAACGGTCATCGCTGCGGTGGCGATTGTCGGATTCGTGTGGCATGAGCTGACGACTCGGCATCCCGTGGTCGAGCTCAAGATCCTCGGGAATCGCCAGCTCTTCGGTGGTGTGGCCTTTGGTCTAGCGCTCGGCTTCGCACTCTATGCCAGCGTCTTTGCCCTGCCGGTGTTCTTGCAGGCGCACCTGGGGTACACCGCATGGGACACCGGCAGGGTCATCCTGCCCGGCGCGATCGCCAGCGCCATCACCATGGCGTTCGCCGGCCGCCTGAGCGGAAAGGCCGATGCCCGGCTGTTCATCGTGACCGGCGTCGCGCTGTTCTGCTGGTCAATGTGGCTCCACTTCCATTTCACGCTGGACATCGGCCTCCGGGACCTGCTGCTGCCGATGATCCTGCGGGGCGTCGGGCTTGGGCTGATCTTCGTGCCGCTCACCCAGGTGGCGGTCGCGGACCTCAAGCCGCCACAGCTCGCTCAAGGCACCGGGCTATTCAACCTTTCCCGGCAACTCGGCGGCAGCTTCGGCATCGCGGTGACCGCAACCTTGCTGAGCCGCTTCACTGAACAGAGCCGCAATGGCTTGCTGCCCCACCTCTCCAGCACCGAGCCAGCGACCGCGGCTTGGCTCCAGGGCGTGACGACCCGACTGCTCGCCAAGGGGGGAACGGTCGCCGAGGCGCAGACCAAGGCATCTGCGCTGCTAAATCAGCAGCTGTACCAGCAAGCCAGCGTGGTCGCGTTCGAGAAGGTGTTCCTTATTATGGGGATCACCCTCGCCGCGACGCTCCCGCTGCTGCTGCTCTTCCGGACCGGACGCACTCAGGGGGGTGGAGGGGCCACGCACTAGGCCCACCCAGACTTCGACGGCCGCCGAAACCAGCGCTCGCAATTCGCTAGATTGCGCTCGCCTCACTCCCCCGGAATCTGACCGAATGCCCAATCTCGATCCGCTGCTCGCGCCCCTCGACGCCGATCAGTCGCGTGAAACGGCGGGCCTGTTCCTTGACCTCGTCGCGGGCTATCTCGCCGAGACCGCCGCCGGCATCGGGCCGGTGACTACCGGACAGACGCCGGAACAACTGGCCATCCGCTTTGCCGAGCCACTCCCCCAGGACGGCCAACCGATCGCTGAGGTGATCAGGCGCCTCGAGCGTGAGGTCTTGCCTGAGGTAACGCGTCTCACCCATCCGATGTACATGGGCCACCAGGTCTCCGCTCCGCTCCCGGCCGCGATCTGGACCGAGGCGCTCATCAGCGCGGTCAACAACTCGACGGCGGTCCAGGAGATGGCGCCACCAACGACGATCATCGAGCACCAGCTGGTCCGCTGGTTGAGCGAGTTGGTGGGCTGGGGACCAGAGAGTGGGGGGACGCTCACCTCCGGTGGCACCGAAGCGACCTTCACGGCGCTCTTGGCCGCGCGCGCGGTAGCGATGCCGGACGCGTGGGAGGACGGCGTCGGCGAGAGCCCGCCCGTGGTCCTGTACGGCGAGCAGTCTCACTACGCGGTGACTCGTGCCATCGCTCAGCTCGGACTGGGGCTACGGCGAGGCATCGCCATTCCTACCCGCAACCACTGCATGGACGTCCCGGCTCTCGTCGGTCAGCTGAACCGGCTCGAGCGCGAGGGAACCCGGGTCATGGCGGTGGTCGCCACCGCGGGCTCCACTCCAACCGGCAGCTTCGACGACCTCGAATCCATCGGGCGGTTGTGCGAGGATCGTGGCCTGTGGCTCCACGTCGATGGCGCGCACGGCGCGACGGCGCTCTTCTCAGCCCGGCACCAGCATCGCATGGCGGGGATCCACCGGGCGCGGTCGCTCGCGTGGGATCCCCACAAGACCATGCTCCTGCCGCTCTCTGCCGGGATGGTGATGCTGCGCAACGAGCGGGACCTGGCGCAGGCCTTCTTGCAGGGCGCACCGTATCTCTTCCACAAACCGGGCGGAGACAAGGTTTGGGATCTGGGTCCGGTGAGCTTCCAATGTTCCCGGCGGGCCGACGCACTGAAGGTGTGGGTGACGCTGCAGCGCTACGGAGCCCGCGCGGTCGGTGCGCTTTACGATCGTCTCGCGGAAACCGCCAACGCGCTGTACGACCTGGTCCAGGCGCATCCGGCGTTCGAGGCGCTGCATCAGCCGGAGTCGAACATCCTCTGCTTCCGCTACCTCGGCGATGGCGAGCAGGCGGACGACGCGCTTGACGCCCTCAACTTCGAGCTCCGGCAACGCTACAATCGATCCGGAAAGGGCTGGATCACAATGACGGTCCTGGGCGGGCGGCGCGTGCTCAGGACGACGATCATGAATCCCCGCACCGGCGCCGACCACCTGCAGGCGCTCCTCGACGGGTTGGTGGCGACAGCCCGGAGCCTGTAGCTTTTCGGCCGTGACCTTTCAGCGCAAACTTCTCTTCGGTGTCTCGCTGATGGTGCTCCCTGCCCTGCTGATCGGGACCGAGGCCATCCGCAGCAACATGCTGGAACAGCGCGCCCTCGCCACATTGGGGGAGCGGCTGGGCCGCAGCCGGACCTACGCCGAGCTGGAAACGGCGATGTTCAACCAGAGCGAGGTCATCTGGCGCTACCTGACGGGCATGGATCCGGAGGCGAAGAAGGAGTTCGAGCTCTACGGTGAAGTGGTGCAGTACTGGTTCGAGCGCTGGAAAGCCGAGTTGGCCCCGGCCGACTCCTTGCTGGCACAGCAGATCGGGGAGCTACAACGGCAGTATGTCGCGGTAGGAGAGAAGGCCTTCAGTACCTTCGACGCCGGGCACCATCGGGAGGCCTATCGCACGACACAGACCGAGTTGCGTACCCGCCTCCAGCCGGCGCTCACCGCCCTCAACCGGCAGATCTATCGTCGCACCCGTGAATCGAGCGTGCAGGGTGCGTATCAGCGGGTGGAGGCAATCGTCGCGGAGGAGCAGCGCACCCTGTTCGTGATCTTCCTGGTATCGGTGGTCGCGGGGCTCGTCGCCGCCTGGGTATTGGCCCGCAGCATGGCGAGTCCGATCAACGAGCTTCGTGGCGTTATGGCCGTGGTGGGCGCCGGCAATCTGGATCACCCGATCACGGTCCGGTCGGACGACGAAATCGGCGACCTCGCCCGCTCATTCTCCAATATGACGGAGAGTCTGCGCCGGTCGCAGTCAGAGATGGTTCGCCTAAACGACGAGCTCGCCGGCAAGGTGGGACAGCTGGAGCGGGCCCAGGCCCAGCTGGTGCAGTCCGAAAAACTCGCCTCGATCGGTGAGATGTCGGCCGCGGTAGCGCATGGACTGCGGAACCCGCTGGCCAGTCTCCGGGCATCGGCTCAACTGGTACTTCGCCACCCGGGGTCCACGGCGGCGAGCGAGCAGCTCCAGCTCATCGTCGACGAAGTGGACCGGCTCGATCGGCGGATCACCCACCTGCTCGCCTTCTCCCGGCCCGCCCCATTCAGGCCGATCGCGGAGCGGTTCGCGAATCTGGTGCAGGAAGTGCTTCCGGCATTTGCAGAACGATTCAAGACTCAGGGCGTCCAGCTGGAACAGGATCTACCGGGCGACCTGCCGGAGGTTCTTGCCGACACCATGAAACTGGAGCAGGCTCTGGTGGAACTCATCTCCAACGCGCTCGACGCGATGCCGGACGGGGGGCGCCTGGTGCTGGCGGCGCGCGTGGCCACCGGACCGACGGGGCGCAACGGCATTGCAGTGGAGCTGCGTGACACCGGCCGGGGCATTCCCGTCGAAACGCTCTCCTCGGTCGGCCAGCCGTTCTTCACGACTCGACCGGAGGGAACCGGACTGGGAGTCGCAACCGCGCGGCGTTTCGTCGAGCAGCACGGTGGCCGCCTCGACCTGGCCAGCAAAGCAGGAGAAGGCACGATCGTGCGGATCTGGCTGCCGGCTGCATGAGCGCCGGCACGATTCTCATCGTCGACGACGAGCGCACCCTCGCGCGCGCCATCAAGGCCTACCTCGATGAGGCCGGCTACGAGACGGTGGTTGCGGGCGATGCCGAGTCCGCTCTAGGCCAGCTGGGGGCGCTGCGACCGGACATCGTCATCAGCGACGTCCGGCTTCCCGGAATGGACGGCATCGCGATGCTGCGGAAAATCCGCGAGTTCGATCCCGCCATCGCGGTGGTCGTGATGACCGCCCACGGCTCGATCGAGGGCGCCGTGGAAGCCGTGAAGCTGGGTGCGTTCGACTATCTCAAGAAACCGCTCGACCTCGAAGAGCTGAAGCTCGTCGTGGATCGTGCCAAGGAGACCAGCGCGCTCAAGCAGGAACTCTCCTACTATCGCAAGCGCGCCGGCGCATCCCGCGATGAGGCATTCGGGGAGATCATCGGCGGTTCGCCGGTGATGCAGACGGTGCTGGATCAGGCTCGCCAGATCGCCGCCCTCGCCGAATCGCCGCCGGTGCTCATCACCGGCGAGACTGGCACCGGCAAGGGCCTCGTTGCCCGGACCATTCACGCCTCGGGGCCGCGTGCCTCCAAGCCGTTCATCGACGTGAACTGCACTGCGCTGCCGGCCACCCTGATGGAGGCGGAGTTGTTCGGGCACGAGCGCGGCGCCTACACCGACGCCAAGGAATCGAAGCTCGGCCTGTTCGAGGCGGCGGAGGGTGGGTTCATCTTTCTGGACGAGATTGGCGACATCGAGCTGCCGCTCCAGGGGAAGCTGCTCAAGGCCATCGAGGATCGGGTGGTACGGCGAGTCGGTGGCGTGCGGGATCGGAAGATCGACGTCCGCATCCTCGCTGCGACCAACCGCGACCTCGAAACCGAGGCCGGGAAGGATCGCTTTCGAAAGGACCTGTACTTCCGCCTCGCGGTGCTGATTCTCCACCTGCCACCCCTCAGGGAGCGGGGCGACGACGTACAGCTTCTGGCCGATTACTACCTCCGCAGAGCCGCCGCGAAGTACGGCAAGGACGCGCGCCGCATCACCCCCGAGGCGCGATCGCTCCTCCGTTCCTACCCCTGGCCCGGTAACGTGCGCGAGCTTTCCCATGTAATTGAACGCGCGGTCCTGTGGAGCCGGGGTCCCGACATACGACCCGAGCACCTCTCGCTCACCCGGCCCGGCGAGCCACTCGCCAGCGCGCCGGAGGAGGGTGTGGCCGTGGCGGAGCCCATCGCCGATCACCCACCCCAAGCAACCCTGCCCGCGGGGGGAATGTCGCTCAACGGGTGGGAGAAATCGCTGTTGGAACAGGCCCTTCGGGAATCGGCCGGGAATCAGACGAAGGCCGCGCAACGACTCGGGATATCACGGGATACCCTGCGCTATCGAATGAAGAAATACGGAATCGGTGGGTGAGATAACCCAATCTCACCCACCCAAGCCCCAGATTGACCCACGAAGGACCCAGCCACTTCGCGGCAGACAAGTGTATCAACTACAATGACTTAGATATGATAATGCGAGGGCTCGACGATCCGGCACGCCGTGTGCCTTATAACGGGCGACGTCGGGGAAACCCGATCCCTGTCTGGGTGATGTAACCCAAGATCTCGCGAACCCTTCGAAGGAGCAATCAGATGACCTGGACCAAGCCCGAAGCCGAAGTCGTGGCCGTGACCATGGAAGTCACTGCTTACGTCGCGACCCTGTAAAGCTGGGACGCAGAGGACGGGGCTCGCGACACTCGCGAGCCCCGTTTTCTTTTCATGGACGTCGTACTCCTCGGCACCGCGGCAGGCGGTGGATTCCCCCAGTGGAATTGTTGGTGCCCCACCTGTCGAATCGCGCGAAGCGAGCCCGATCGGGCCCATCCCAGATCGCAGTCCTCCGTGGCGATTTCCGCCGACAGCTCCCGCTGGTTTCTCCTCAACGCTTCACCCGATGTGCGAGAGCAGCTCGCGCGATTGCCGATCACGCCGCCCGAAGGAATGCGGCATGTCCCGGTGGAAGGCATCCTCCCCACCGACGCCGAGCTGGATCACACGCTGGGGATCGCGCTGCTCCGGGAGGGACGGGCGCTCCACGTCTACGCCACTCACGCGGTGCTGGAAGTGCTGAACAACGACTCGCGGGTCCTGCCGGTGACATCGGCGTTCGCGGACGTGGCGGTGACCGAGCTTCGGCTCGACGAGCCGCAGGCGCTGCGCTATCGCGACGGTACACCCAGCGGGCTCAGCGTGACCGCGTTCGCGGTGCCTGGGGGCCCGCCACGATTCGCGCGACAGGATCTCCACGGACACACGGTAGGGCTGCGGATCGAGCAGCCGGCTGGCGGCACCATGGCGTTCGTACCGGGCTGCGGCGCGCTTGACGATGGCATGCTTGGCCGGCTGGCTCAAGCCGATCTGTTACTCTTCGACGGAACCTTTTGGACCGATGACGAGATGCTGACACTGGGTCTGAGCGACCGTACGGCGCGTCAGATGGATCACTTGCCCATATCCGGATCGGGCGGCAGCCTGCGGCAGCTCGAACGTCTCCCATGCCAGCGCGTGGTATACACCCATATCAACAACTCGAACCCGATGCTCGTCGAGGACTCGGCCCAACGGCGGGAAGTGGTCGCGGCCGGTCTCGCCATAGGGGACGACGGCATGCGTTTCAGCCTCTGAGGACGACACGGCGATGACCACGACGCTCCAGGCTTCCGAGCTTGCCACACCACCCAGGCCCACGCTGCCGGATCTGTCCCGGCCGCTGAGCCCCGCCGAACTCGAAGGGGCACTGCGCAGCTTCCACGGGTCCTACTACGTGCAGCACCCTTTCCATCAGCTGATGTATGAGGGCAAGCTCACCCGACGGCAGTTTCAGGGTTGGGTCGCCAACCGGCTGGCATATCAGCGAGTCGTGCCCCGCAAGGACGCCGCGATCCTGTCTAACTGCCCGGACGCGGCCGTTCGGCGGGAATGGATCCAGCGCATCGTCGACCACGACGGGACCAGGGAGGGAGAGGGCGGCATCGAGCTGTGGATCCGGCTGGGTGTCGCGCTCGGCGTCCCGCGCGAAGAGATGGTGGACGAGCGTCACGTGCTGCCCGCCGTGCGGACCATCTGCGAGTCCTACGTCTGGTTCTGCAAGTCGAAGCCCTGGGTGCAGGCCTGCGCGTCGTCGCTCACCGAGCTGTTTGCGCCGAAGATCCACATGCAGCGCATCGAGTCCTTCCCCAAGCACTACCCTTGGATTCCGCCGGAAGCACTCGATTATTTCAAGAGTCGGCTGATCCAGGCCCCGCGGGATGTCAGGCACGGCCTGGCACTGGTGCAGCAGCATTGCACCACGAGCGAGTCCCAGCAGATGGCCTTTGAGGCCCTGGCATTCAAGCTGGAGATGCTCTGGTCCATGATCGACACCATCCACAACGCATACAAGGATTAGTCGCGGAGCCGCCGAGTCATGACCCTCGACCCCAGCACCTGCCCTCGCCTCTGGCGGCTGGCCCGGATCGGATTCGATCGGGTGCGGCAGCGCCCCGTGTTGCTGTACCCGGAAGGGGCGATGTTCCTCAACGAGACCGGCAAGGCAATCCTTGAGCTGTCCGATGGTACCCGGACGGTTGCCGAGATCACCCGGGTGCTCGGGGAGCAGTACAACGCCGATGTGCAGTCAGATGTGCTCGAGTACCTGGAGCGAATGGCGAAGGGCAGCTTGGTACAGTTGCTGGAAAATCCGGTCGCCGAGGCGAGCGGCTCCGAGCCGCGGCTCTCCCCAAAGATCGAGGCATCCACCCGCCCAACCGCCCAACCGCCTGGTCACCACCCTACGACGCTGCTCGCGGAAATCACCTACCGCTGCCCGCTGCATTGCCCCTACTGCTCCAACCCGCTGGAAATGTCGCGCGCGGAGGCGGAACTCTCGACGGCGGATTGGAAGCGGGTCTTCACTCAGGCGCGCGAGTTGGGTGTGCTACAGCTCGGTCTCTCCGGCGGCGAGCCGCTGGTCCGCAAGGACCTGGAAGAGTTGGTGGCGCACGCCCGAGGCGAGGGCCTGTACTCCACGCTGGTCACGAGTGCTCTGGGACTGACCCGCAAACGGGCCGAGGGCCTCAAGGCCGCAGGCATAGACCACGTGCAGATCTCCTTTCAGGATACCGACGCGGCCAACGCCGACAGAATCGCCGGTATCAAGCTGGGGCGGCAGAAGACCGACGCGGCCAAGCTGGTGAAGGATCTCGACCTCGCGTTCTCCGTGAACGTCGTGCTGCATCGCGGCAACCTGGACCGGCTTGCCGAGATCATCGAGATGGCCGCCTCCCTGGGAGCCGATCGGCTGGAGTGCGCCAATACCCAGTACTACGGGTGGGCGTTCAAGAACCGCGACATGCTGATGCCCACACGAGACCAGGTGGAGCGCTCCCGGGCGATCGCTGAGGCCGCCATCGCCAAGTACGCCGGGCAAATGCAGATCCTCTACGTCCTGCCTGACTACTATGAGCAGTACCCCAAGCCGTGCTACGGCGGGTGGGGCAACGTGTATATGCTGGTGACACCCGATGGTCGCGCCCTGCCCTGTCACGGCGCCACCCAGATTCCCAGTCTCGAATTCGTAAACGTTCGGGACCACGCGCTGGGATGGATCTGGGAGCGGTCGCCGATCTTCAACGCATTCCGGGGCGACTCGTGGATGCAGGAGCCCTGCCGGAGCTGCCCCCGGAAGCGACAGGACTTCGGCGGATGCCGCTGCCAGGCGTTCGCCCTCACCGGGGATGCGACCAACACCGATCCGGTGTGCAGCCTCTCTCCTCGCCACGACATCATCGAGGGGGCACTCACCGAGACCACCGCGCCGCTCGAGTATGTGTACCGCTACGTGGAGGCGGGGACACCATAGACGGCTGGGCCAGGCCTAATGCGGTTGCTCGCAGCTCCGTTCCAGGCGCTGAATCGTCACCAGCTGCTCGATCCTGGTTCGGAAGGCCTGCTTCACCAGTCCGCCGGCGGGCACATCCATGTCAACCGTGATCTCGCGCTCCCACCGCACCAGCCCCAGCTCTTCAGACCACTCATAGGTCCCGGCCTCTGACTCC
This sequence comes from uncultured Gemmatimonadales bacterium, assembly GCA_963748035.1. Classification (GTDB taxonomy): domain Bacteria; phylum Gemmatimonadota; class Gemmatimonadetes; order Gemmatimonadales; family GWC2-71-9; genus JADJOM01. The sequence continues at coordinate 18,439 of CAVVHO010000002.1, forward strand.
CGGCGATTCGCGCGCACCTCGGTCGAATCGGGGAGCAGCCGCGACTCCACCCGCGCGCTTCGTCGAATGAGCCGATAGCGCTCCACCCGGCGCCCCTCGTTGCGGCCGTCGGGACTGCGGCTGATCACAGTGCCCGAGTCGTCTTTCCATGCGGCTCCCGGCGCGAGCGCGATTGGAGCGAGCGGCGGGAACAGCTCGGTCAGCGCATCACCGACGTCGGCCACCTGGGCGACGTCATCGGGGACGAAGGGCCGGTCGGTCTCGATGAATGCGCCGTGAGGCGTAAGCCTGCCCCGAAAACGCCCTCCAATCATCCCGTCCGTCTCCGGTTCCAATCGCTCTCCGCCGCCTTCCCGCCAGACGGTGAGGCTATCGAACCACGCCTCCAGCACCAGCAGGGTATCACGGGAGTTGGCGCGGACGCTGAGTGTGCCGGTGCGGCCAGTCGTTTCCTGGGAGCGCCGGCGCCCGCCCTCGAGCCGGATTCCGGTGCGGACCTCCTGCCGGTAGGTCGCGCAATCGAGTTGCAGGGGATGATAGACCGGGCCGGTTCGCTGCGCGGCTGCACCGAGAGGCAGCAGCGCAACCAATGAGGTTCCGATGAGGAACCGGTACCACGACTTGCCTTCCGGCTCCCGAAACCGGATATCTCTGCAGCGCTTCCCGCGCGACCGGATCTGCATTCCCATTCACCTTCCGTCGACTCGTGCCCGAGGCAATCGTCCGTATGATACCCGCTAACTTCGCGCGATATGCGAGCGTCCGCATCCTCGTCGCCCTCCTGCCCCTCCTGCCGGCGCTATTGCCGGCCCAGACCACCGCACCGACACCGGCCAAACGCACGCTGATCCGGGCCGGTCGGCTGATTGACGGTGAGCTCGACCGGGTCCGAGTGGATCAGGGCATCCTGATCGAAGGCGATCGCATCAGCAAGGTCGGACCGTACTCGGAGGTGGCCGGCGCCGCCGGCGACGCGACCGTGCTGGACCTGAGTGCGATGACCGTGCTGCCCGGCCTGATCGACAACCATACCCACATCTTGCTGCAGGGCGACATCACCGCCGCCGACTACGACGAGCAGTTGCTCAAGGAGTCGATTCCCTACCGTACCATCCGCGCGACGGTCGCCGTGCGGACGGCGCTGGAGCACGGCTTCACCACCATGCGCGACCTCGAGACCGAGGGGGCGATGTACGCCGACGTGGACGTGAAGACGGCGATCAATCGCGGCATCATTCCTGGCCCCCGAATGTTCGTGGCCACGCGTGCCTTCGCGCCCACCGGGATGTATCCGCTCTCGGGGTATTCCTGGGAACTCAAGATGCCGGAAGGCGTACAGATCGTCGACGGGGTGGACAACATCCGCCACGCCGTACGGGAGCAGGTGAAATACGGCGCCGACTGGATCAAGGTCTACGTAGACCGTCGCTATTACCTCGGCTCGGACGGCAAGCTGCACAGCTGGGTCAACTACACCGACGAGGAGCTCAAGGCCTTCGCCGACGAAGCGCATCGGCTGGGCCGGAAGATCGCGGGCCATGCCATCGGCTGGGACGGCATCGACGCGGCGCTGCGTGCCGGGTTCAACACCGTGGAGCACGGAGACGGCCTGACGCCGGACCTGATCGATCGCATGGTGAGGCAGAAGGTGTACTGGTGCCCCACGATCTTCGTCGGGGCCTATGTCGCCGAGGGGCGCGGGGGGATCTGGCCCAAGCTGGTCGACCTGGAGCGGGTGGCGTTCGGCGAGGCGCTCAAGCGCGGACTCCTGCCGTACATCTCATATGGCACCGACGCCGGAGGATACGCCTGGACCGAGAACCAGGCCCAGGAGTTGAGCTACATGGTGCGCTACGGCATGACACCCATGATGGCGATCAAGTCCGCCACCAGCGTAGCGGCCCGACTCCTGGACCAGCAGCAGAATCTCGGTGCTGTTGCGGACGGGCGCTTCGCTGACCTGATCGCGGTGGCGGCGGACCCGCTCGAGGATATCAGCGAACTAGAGCGGGTGAAGTTCGTGATGAAGGGGGGCGTCGTCTTCAAGAACCTGCAGTAGCCGGCACCAGGGCGCGCGCCTCACGGAAGCTGTACCACGTCTGGCTCTCGAAATCGTAGAGCTTGCAGCGATGGAAGATGGACCACACCGTGGTCCACCGGAACCGGTATTCGTGCAAGTACTGGCCGTATTCCTTCTGCAGGTCCGCGTAGGCGGCCTTGAGGCGGTAGAAGGGAATCCGCGGCTCCACATGATGCGGGATATGGATCATGATGTTGTGCACCAGCAGCTCACTCAGCTTGGAGCAGCGCCACACGATGCTGCAATAGACCTGCCCGATCGTGTTGCTCCACTCCGCCCGGTGATCGAAGAACGGCACGTCCGGATGGGTGTGATGCAGATACACGAACAGGGCAATGAAGTAGTTGAACACGATGAACGGCAGCACCACCGCGGCGATCACGCCCAGAATACCCCCGCCCCACCGATAGCTCGCCGCCGAGAGGATTACCGCGAAAGCCACCGTGATCAGCTTGTTCACGCTGTAGCCGAGCCGCTCCCGCGACGCCTTCTCAGGCCGGTACATCACCATGCCGGGCCACCAGACCTTCAACAGGTAGTGCAGGGCACAACCGAAAGGCGTGCGTTCAAACCGGTAGACGAACTTCCGGTGCCACGGCAGCGCCACATAGGCGCTGGGCGTGAGGGGTCGCCAGATCCAGTCCACCGGGGTGTAGCTGGTGAACCCGTGATGTACCCGATTGTGACCGTGGCACCAGAGCCGGTACATGTTGAGCGACGGAAGCATCAGGCTGGTTCCGAAGATCTCCGCTGCCCACTCGCTCTTGAACAGCGCCCCGTGCGCCGCGTCGTGGGCCCAGACGAACATGAACGCCACCGCGCATCCCGTGCCCAGCCCGAAGAGCAGCTTCGCCCACCAGGCGTCGCTGGCGAAGACCCCCCACAGGAGTCCGACATAGAGCAACAAATCGAACGCATACCAGCCGAAGGTCTGCAGCACCGAGCGGTCGTAGCAGGCGTCGGAGATCGCCTTGCGGACCGTCGTGAGTTTGATGTCCTTGAGCGCCTGATAGATCTGGGTACCGGTCATACACCTGCCGATCATGAAGAAGGAACCCGACGACCCGGTCAAATATAATGCTTCAAAACGGGGCCACCACCAAACCGCACGCCAGCCATGCCCGGCGTACTGCTACTCTCCTCGCATGAACGGATACCGGTAGTCCTTCGGCGGCACGAAGTTCTCCTTGATACTCCGGGGCGACACCCAGCGGACCAGGTTGAGCACCGAGCCCGCCTTGTCGTTGGTCCCACTGGCCCGCGCGCCACCAAAGGGCTGCTGCCCCACCACCGCACCGGTGGGCTTGTCATTCACGTAGAAGTTGCCGGCGGCGTGACGGAGGACCCGGTCCGCTTCGGCGAGCGCTGCGCGGTCCTGGGCGAACACCGCTCCGGTCAGCGCATACGGACTGGTCTGGTCGACCAGCGTGAGCGTCTCGGCCCAGCGGGCGTCCGGATACACGTAGAGCGTCAGCACCGGACCGAACAACTCCTCGCACATCGTGCGATAGTTCGGATCCTCGACCTGGATCAGGGTCGGCTCGACGAAGAACCCGGTGTCGGCCTTGGCGCCGCCGCCCGCGATGATGCTGACGCCGGGATCCTTCCGGGCCTTGTCCAGGTAACCGGTCAGGCGATCGTAGGCACGCCGGTCGATGACCGCGCCCATGAAGTTCCGAAAGTCGCGCACGTCACCCATCCGCATGTCGCCGATGAGCCCGACCAGCCGTCCCTTGAGCTTGGGCCACAGACTCGCCGGCACGTACGCCCGAGATGCAGCACTGCACTTCTGGCCCTGGTACTCATAGGCGCCCCGCACCAGGCCAACGGCCAGCGCCTCAACATCAGCGCTCGGGTGCGCGAGCACGAAATCCTTGCCGCCGGTCTCCCCCACGATGCGGGGATAACTGCGATAGCTCGCCAACCGCTCCCCTACCGTACGCCACAGCGTCTGGAACACGGCGGTTGAGCCGGTGAAGTGGATCCCGGCGAAACCCGGATCCGCCAACGCCGCGTTACTCACCTGCACGGAATCGCCGGTAACGAAGTTGATGACGCCAGGCGGGAGACCGGCCTCCTCCAGAAGCTTCATCACGTAGTAGTTGCTGAGTAGCGCCGTGTGCGACGGTTTCCACAGCACGACGTTGCCCATCAGCGCAGGCGCAGTCGGCAGGTTGCCACCGATGGCGGTGAAGTTGAACGGCGTGATGGCGTAGACGAAGCCTTCGAGCGGGCGATGCTCCATCCGGTTCCAGACCGACGGTGATGATGACGGCTGCTCCCGGTAGACCGCCTCCGCGAAGTGGACGTTGAATCGCCAGAAGTCGATCAGCTCACAGGCGCTGTCAATCTCGGCCTGGTAGGCCGTCTTGCTCTGGCCCAGCATGGTCGCCGCATTGACGGTCGCGCGCCAAGGCCCGGCCAGCAGGTCCGCCGCCTTCAGAAACACGGCCGCACGGTCTTCGAACCGCATCACGGACCATGTGCGCCATGCTTCCAGATTGGAGCGAATCGCAGCCTGAATTGTCGCAGGGTCGGCCTGGTGCGCGCGCGCCAGCACGCGGCGGTGGTCGTGCGGACTGACCACGTCCACCAGGTTGCCCGAGCGTATTTCCTTGCCCCCCACAATGACCGGGATCTCGATCGTCTCGTCGGCCATAGTCGCGAGGCGCGCCTTGAGCGCCGCCCGCTCGCCGCTGCCCGGTGCGTACGACAAGACTGGCTCGTTGACGGGACGGGGGATGTTCGCGCCGCCGCTCATGGTTCCTCGGGTTTGACGTGGGCCTGTCCCTGGGCAACGGGTGCGCCGTTGGGGAACAGCTGGATGGCGCCTGGCTGGATGGTCACCTCCCAGCGGCGATCGTAATGCACGCAGAGCTTCTCATGGACCAGGCGTGAGACCTCGATCTCCAGATCGTACCCCCGCGCCGGGGGCTCGCTCTTGGCATCCGCCAGGAAGCGCAGCGACACCGTCGCCCCCATGTCCACCTCGTCAACGATCACGCCGGGGATGCGATTGGTGCGCCGGTCTCCCTCGGCGCCGTAGCGGTCCTTGCGCATGAGCTGCACGTGTTCGGGCCGGATGAAGAACGCAATGCGCTCTCCCTGGCCTGGCGGCCCCCCGTCACCATGCTCATACGCCGCCACCAGCAGGTGCCCGCGCCAGACAATCTGGACCTCCTCCGGTCCGCTCTGCAGTACCGCGCCTTCCAGAATATTGCGGACCCCCAGCGCGGTCGCGACGCGGGTCGAGGCGGGGTGGCTGAGCACCTCGTGCTTGGGACCGGACTGTACCACCCGTCCGCGATCGTAGACCACGATCTGATCCGCGAGCTGACAGGCTTCCGCCAGGTCGTGGGTGACTACGACCGCCATCTTGCCGAAGCCGCGCAGGGTGGTAGTGAGCTCGTCACGCAGCACCCGACGCAGCGGGCCGTCGAGGGCCGCAAGCGGCTCGTCGAGAAGCAGCAGGTCGGGATCCGGAGCCAGGGCTCGGCCAAGCGCGACCCGCTGTTGCTGTCCTCCCGAAAGCGCCGAGGGCTTGAGCTTGCGAACGTCGCCGAGTTGCAGTCGCTCCACCAATTCCTGAGTGCGCCGGGTACGGGCATCGGGTGAGAGTCGGTCGATTCCGAAGGCCAGATTCTGTTCCACCGTGAGATGCGGGAACAGGCCGAATCCCTGCAGCACGGTGCCGAGACGCCGGTCGCGGGGCGGAAGGTCCACGCCCTTCACCGCGTCGTACAGCGTGCGGCCAAGCACCTGAACCCGGCCGGTGTCGGCGCGAATCAACCCGGCCAGGCATTCGAGCGTCACGGTCTTCCCGGCTCCGGAGGGACCGAACAGGGCCACCGTGCCGCCCTGTGCCCGCCATTGGACATCCAGGGTGAAGCCGGGGTAGTGCTTGAGGAGTTCGACGTCGATGAGTGACATTATGCCACCGTACGAGTCAGGCGACTGGCCACCAGCACCAGCACGGCGGAGGCGAGCACCGCGAACAGCCCAAGAGCGGCGGCCTGGGGACTCGGTGGCAGCGCGCCCGCGACCAGCAGCGTAAGAGCGAACTCCGCCAACGCGCGACAGAAGGCCAGCAGGATACCCGCCACGACTCCACGCCACGCGAGCGGCAGCGTTACCGACCAGAAGAGACTCCGCTCGGAACGTCCCAGAGTCCGGGCTGCCTGCTCCAGGACGGGATCCACCCGCGCGAAGTCGGCTTGGGCAAACCGGACGAAGATGGCCAATGCTCCGAGTCCCGCGGTCGTCACGGCCATCTTCCAGCTGAACGTGGGCACAAACCCGATGCGCTGCAGCGTCGCGGCGAGCGGCCCGCTCCGGCTCAGCGCCACCGCCCAGTACCCGAGGAGAGTCGCCGGTAGCACGGCGGGGAAGAGCAGAATCGCCTGCAGCACGGACTTGCCCCAGAAGTGATGGCGGCCGAGGAGCCAGGCCAAGGGGAGGCCGCAGACGACGGCCAGCGTCGTCGCCGTTCCAGCCACCGACAGAGCCAGAGAGGCCGCTTCAGTCACGGCCGATCATGACCTCGGTTGACTTGATGACGGCAAGGACCTCGTCACCAACCGCAAGCTTCAGCCGTTCCGCTGACGAGCGCGTGATGATGGATACCAGTTCCTGCCCCCCGAGGTCGAGCCGCACCTCGCACATCAGGCCGTCGGTATCGAGTGCGGTGATGCGGCCACGGAGTTGATTGCGGGCACTCAACTCCACGCCGTGCGGAGATGATGTCCGGGCCTCGGCCCGGGTGCCGAGCAAGGCCTCGATGCGATCGCGCGGAAACAGCCATTTCCGGCCGACCCGGGTTGCGGGCAGGGTGCCCGCGCGCGCCAGCGCCTGCACCCGTTTGGCGTTCAGGTGCAACAGTTCGGCTGCTTCGGCGACGGTGAGGAGCTGCAAACTGCCTTCTGACAGGGAAGGCAGGAAAGGTCTACAACCCCGGGGCGGCACGGAAGGCCCCCACCCTCCCCGGCGCCGCGGCGGCCAAGGTGAGGCTAGAAGCGCACTTGGAGCTGAGTCTGCAGCACGCCGACACGGGTACCAGGATCGCCGATCTTGCGGCTGACGTAGAAGGCGCCCAGCCGAACGGCCGGCGGCACGATGAACCAGTTGAGGCCGGCGCTCCAGGCCCGGTTCTTCTGCTGTGCGCTCACGGCCTCTCGCCCGAACTCCTCATACTTGCCTACCAGTTGCACCTTGGGCACGACCTTGAACCCGACGAGCCCGTACCACCCATGATCGGAGGCTCCGCCCAGGCTGTCCCGCGTCTGCACGAGGTACTCGCCGCGGGCGACCAGGCGGGTGTCCTGGTAGGAGACGTCCCCGCCATATCGGGTGCTGTCGCCAAACCACCGGGCGGCGTTGGCACCGATGAGGATCTGCGGGACGGGGCGGAATGCCGCGCGCGCGACGCCGAGCACGGTGGAATCGCGATTGGCTGTGACGTTGATGCCTTCCCCGTTGAACACCCCGGCCGTGAGCAACAGATGCGAGCCGGCCTGATAGTCAGCAGCAATTCCGATGTCCCGCTTCGGCGCGAGCGAGTCGACCACGGTGGAACGATCCAGCGTCTCGATGTCCGCGATCGAGGTGAGGTACTCCCAGGTAAAGGGTGTCTTGAACTGGCCGACCTGGACGCCGAGCGCCTGGTGTACGTAGCGGATATAGGCGTCGGTCAGGGACACTGACGCAGCCCGACCTGCGTTACCGGTCCGGAACTCCGCCTGCAGCCGGTAGGAGAATCCGGTCGCGATCGTGCCGGACGCGACGAGCCTGGCGCGATTGAGCGTCGCGGTCATGCCCACCCTCTTCTGGTATGTGATCCGCGTCTGCATGTAGCCGGAGATCTTCACCGGTGTCGAGGGAACCGGAGTGGTTTGTTGTGCCCGCAGGGCCAGCGGGACGACGAGCAAGCCGACGACACGACGCAGCATGAAAACCTCGGGGAAGGGGAACAACGGGCAGGGATGACGCCGATGTCACGCATAGGCCACGACGCTGGTCGCCTTGAATGCCGCATGAACCTGGCGGCCGACCGCGAGACCCAGTTCGCGAGCGGCAGACGCGGTGACCTCGACCACAAACGGCGGCCGGGGACCAAGCACCACCCTCACGCGCTCGCCGAACGGCGGCTCCGGGACCAACTCCTCGATCGTCCCCTGGAACACGTTTCGCGCGCTGCCTACGGGTGGCTCCAGCGACAGCATCACCTGTTCGGGACTCACGGCGACAAAGAGATCGTCGCCCGGCGCGGCCTCCGTCACCGTCACCAGCCCGCGCGCAGTCCGGAGCGTCGCGGACCCGCCCGGGTGGCGCTCGACCACGCGCCCGGGGAGCAGGTTGAGGCCCAGCAGCGTCGCCACGTAGCGGGAGCGGGGCTGGGTCAGCAGGGCCGTGCGATCGCCGACCTGGGCGACTCGACCGTGTTCGAGCACGACGATCCGCTCCCCGAACACCAGCGCCTCCAAGGGGGAGTGGGTCACGAGGATCGTGACGCAGGAAAGCGTGGCGAGCAGCTGGCGCAGCTCTCCCCGCACCGCGTGCCGGGTCTCGACGTCGAGCGCGGACAGCGGTTCGTCGAGCAGCAGGAGTCGGGGCTCCAGCACCAGCGCCCTCGCCAACGCCACCCGCTGCTGCTCGCCGCCTGAGAGCTGGCTCGGCCGGCGATCCGCGAGCGCGGCGATCCCGAGTCGTTCCAGCAGCGCAAGTGCCCGCTCGTGCGCCGGCCGCTTTGAGACGCCCTGAGCCCGCAGGCCGAACGCGACGTTCCCGAGCGCGCCGAGGTGCGGGAAGAGCGAGTAGCCTTGGGGCAGGTAGCCGATTGGGCGCGTGTGGGCGGGAACGAAGGAGCCGGTCTCCCCGGCGAACCAGACTTCACCGTCCAGCTCGATCCGGCCGGCGTCCGGGCGGTCGAGTCCGGCGAGGAGTCTCAGGACGGTCGTCTTGCCGGAGCCGCTCTCGCCCACGATGACCAGCGGCTGGCCGGGGACGGCCTCGATGGCGCAGTCGAGTGCGAACTCGCCGAGCCGCCTAGCGAGCGAAGCGCGGAGCACGGGGCGGTGCGAAGAGTCCGAGTCCCGCCTGGCGCATCGCGGCCAGCAGCACCACCGCCATCACGACCAGCAGCAGCGACAGCGTCGCGGCGGCATCCAGGTCCTCATGGAGCCGGAGATAGACGTCGAGCGGGACGGTGCGGGTGGTTCCGGCGAGGTTGCCCGCGAAGGTGATGGTCGCACCGAACTCACCCAGCGAGCGGGCCCAGCACATCCCCAGGCCCGCGACGACGCTCGGCAGGGCGAGCGGAAGGCGGACGGTCCAGAAGGTGTGCATCGGCCCGGCCCGGAGCGTCGCCGCAACCTCCAGATACTGCGGGTCGACCGCGGCGAGGCCCGCGCGGGCGGCGCCGACCAGGAACGGCATCGCCATGAAGACCTGGGCCACCACCACGCCCGCGGTCGTGAAGGGAAGCGTGATGCCGAACGCCGAAAGCGAGCTGCCGAGCAACCCGGCTCGCCCGAAGGCCATGAGGAGGGCGAACCCGGCGACGGTCGGCGGGATGACCATGGGGAGGTCCAGCAGGATCTCCAGTGCCCGCTTGCCGGGGAACGCCCGGCTGGCGAGCAGGTGCGCCATCGGGAAGACCAAGGATCAGCGAAACGATAGAGGCCGCGGCGCTGGTCTTGAGGCTCAACCAGAGCGCCGTCTGCACATCGGGATCGCGCAGTTGGGCGAACAGGGTGGCCGGAGCAACCCGCAGGACGAGGGCAAGGATCGGAAGCGCGACGATCGCCGCCAGCAGGCCCGCGAGGACCAGCACCACGACGCGGCCCAGCGCCTCCCGCAACGGAGCGCGCGCCATTGCGGCACTCACGGCGCGCTGGCCGGAGGAAGGAACCCCCGCTCGGAGAGAATGCGCTGCCCTTCCGGGGACAGCACCAAGGCAATGAATTCCGCCGCCAGCTCGGCCTGCCCTCCCTGCACCGCCGCGATGGGATATTCGGCGATCGGGCTGCAGCAGGCCGGGAGATCGAGCTGGCGAACCTGTGGCGCGACTCCTGCCGACACGTCGGTCCGGTACACGATGCCGGCATCGGCCTCGCGCAGCTGCACCTTCGCGGCGACGGCGCGCACGTTCTCTTCCTCGGAAACCACGTTGGCGAGCACTCGTTGATCGAAATCAGCGGGAAAACCGGGGGCGCTATCCAGCTGTTTCAGCGCCTGCCGACTGTAGGTGCCGGCCGGAACCTGAGCCCCGGCCAGAACCAGCTTCACCCCGGGTCGCGCGAGGTCTTGCAGTTTCGAGATGAGGCCGGGATTGGTACGGGGAATGAGCACGACCAGCCGGTTCCGGGCGAAGACCACCGGCTCACCCGAGAGCAGCGAGCGCTCCCCGAGGTACGCGATCCAGCGACGATCGGCGGAAGCGAAGACATCGGCCCCGGCGCCCTGCTCGATTTGGGTTGCGAGCACCTGGCTTCCGGCGAAGTTGATCCGAACAACGGTGCCGGGATGTGCCGTCTCAAACGCCTTTCCGAGCGACGTGAACGCCTCCGTGAGCGACGCGGCGGCGAAGACGTTGAGGGTCTGTTGAGCACCCGCCGGGGGCGCCGTAAGGCACCCTATGCTCACCGTCAGGGCCGTGAGGCGTGCCCTGCGAGGGCTCTTAGGCATCCTTCTGATCTCCAAATGGAGGACAGAAGGGATATATAGGGTTAATTAGAAGACTTCAAGGGAGGGACGCAGCACTGACCTTCGCCGCCAAGTCGCGGGCGAACGCACCGTCAATTCGCGATACGAGCCAACTACCGCTCAGACTCCGCTGGGTATCGCCTGCCGAATCAATTCGACCAGGTTATCGGGATCCAGCGGCTTGTGCAGAAACATTTTCGCGCCGAGGGCCGCGGCTTCGTCCCGGATGTTGGGCGCGCTGTCGGCGGTTACGACGATGACTGGGATCTGCGCGGTCTTCGGGTTGTCCCGCAGCTTCCGAAGCAGTTGCGGGCCGCCGCCCGCGGGCATGTGCCAGTCCACCAGAATGAGGCGAGGGTTCTGTCGCTGCGCCACCAGAAAGCCCTGTATCGGGTCGTAGGCAGCGACCGCGGTCATGCCCCTGCTCGCAAGCACTGCCGAAGCCCAGCGGGTGATGTCGGCGTCGTCGTCAACCACCAGCACGACCGTCCCGGCAACAGGCTCCCCACCCTCTCGGGAGGTACCGGCGAGGTCGTACTTGAGACCCAGCGATTTTCTCGGTCCTTTAGGCATTGAGTTCTTCATCTCGGGGGCACCGAGGTCTCCTACACGGAGTATCGTCACATGTCGCCCGCGACTCCAGCGTCAGCACGTGGCGGCAACGCCGCTACGACTCGGTGCCCGAAAACGATCCCCTGATTAACGGAGTATCTTCGGGGACAAATGGGCGATTAAGTCTTTCTGGCCCAAGGCACTCCGCGCTCGGTTCGGTGTCAACCCCCGAACGCCATTCGGCTCTACACCTTTGGGGGGGCTGGACAGGTCTCCGTCCGGAGGCAAGACTGGCAGTGCGGACCCGCTCCAACGTGGGTCTGTGTTTGAATCCTCCGATCCTCGGAGGGTCCGATCTCGCGACTGACAACACCCTTGAGTCGTGACCCCTGTCAGCGGGGGGGGCGAGGCGTCCCTGGGGGTTCTGAGAAGAGCGTAGAGCCGTGCGCACTTCATAGGGACCGAACGGGCACCAGACCGAGGCCCGCATCACAATGAAAAGAGGAGTTTGTGAAAGTCCTGGTGTTGGGCTGTGGCGCGGTGGGGACCGTGTCCGCCCTCAAGTTCGCGCAGGAGGCGATGTGTGATCAGCTCATCATCGCCGATGCCATGCCCGGGCGTGCCCAGCAATTGGCCGACCGGATCGGGCGCCCCCACGTGCGGGCCCTGGTGCTGAATGCGGGCGACCGAACTGCGGTGGCTCGAGCCATCCAAGAAACCCGTACCACCCTACTGCTCAACGCCGCACTCCCGGCCACCAACCTGATCGTAATGCGCGCCTGCCTGGACGCGGGCTGCGACTATATCGATCTGGCTAGCGGTGGCGCCGAGAACGACGGCATCCCGAAACTCCCGGACCAGTTCGCCATGGATGCGGAGTTCCGTGCCGCCGGCCGCCTGGCCGTCCTCGGCATGGGGGCTGACCCCGGTACCAGCAACGTCTACGCGGCCTACGCTGCCAAGCACCTGCTGGACGAGGTCACCGAGCTCAGGGTTCGGGACGGGGACAATTCCACCTGCGAGGGACACGACGGCTTCCTCGCCACCTTCAGCCCGTGGGTCTTCATCGATGAGTGCACCTGTGGCGCCGTCAGCTGGCGCGACGGGAAGTACCACCTCGAGGAGGCGCTCTCCGGCTATGAGCCCTTCAACTTCCCGGAGCTGGGGGTTCTCAACACCTTCTACGTCGACCATGAAGAGGCCCGCACCCTGCCCATGTTCTTCCCTGGGCTCAAGATTGCGGACTTCAAGCTGTGCCTGGACGACACCACCTGGCGCACACTCAGGACTCTCAAGGATCTGGGGCTGCACCGGAAGGACAAGGTTCGGGTCGGCGACCTGGAAGTCTCTCCTCGGGACCTGGTGGTCTCATTGCTGCCGGAGCCGAAGACCCTCGGTGGTCGGATGCGGGGAAAGACCTGCGTCGGCACTCTGGCGCGCGGTTTCCGCGACGGGGTGGAGCGGGGCTTCTACATCTACAACGTGGCCAGTCACGAGAGCACCCACCGGGAGCTCGGCGTGCAGGCCACGGCCTACCAGACCGGCGTACCTCCCGTGGTCGCCGCCAAGCTGATCGCATCAGGGGAATGGGCGGGTTCCGGCGTGATGTCGCCGGAGCAGTTCAACCCCGATCCGTTCATGGCACTGCTCGACGTCTCGGGGATGCCTTGGCACATTCGGGATGAAGAGACCGGGGTGATTGATCCGGAGTACATCTGGATCGAGGAGCCGCTGGCAGCTTAAGCTGCGGTAGAACGGTAGAACGGGGAACGGGGGAACGGGACAACAAACCTGCTCCTCCGTTTCCGCTTCACAGGGCCGATTGTTGCCGTCCCCGACGAATCAAACGGGCCGCCTTTCGACGACCCTAAGAAGGCCCACATTGGTGCCGCCGTGCCGTTTTCCCGTTCCCCCGTTCTCACCGTTCCCCCCGTTCCCCCGTCTTACTTAGAACTTCAGGCTAAGTCCGGCCCGGCCCGGTTCCAGCAGGAAATGCGGCGCCCCGACCCCGAACACCCGCCAGTGGCCGTTCATCAGCTTGGCGCTGACAAACCCGGTGGCGGCGCCGGCGAGAACGTCACTGAGCCAGTGCTTGTTGTCGTTCATGCGGGACCAGGCGGTGAGGCTGGCCATCGTGTACAGGCCGATGGTGACGGGAGTCGAGTGCACCTCGTCACTCACCGAGGTGGCGAGCGCGAAGGCCATGGTGGCGTGGCCACTGGGCCAGGAGTTGGCGCTGGAGAGCGGGCGAAAACTGTATTGCTCTTCGCCGAAGAGGGGCCGTCGCCTGCCCACGGCAACCTTGAGCGCGCTGCTCAGGCTGCCGGCGAGCAGAAGCCCACCGGTGATGCGGCCGCCTGCCCGGGCGAGCTTGTCATTCCCTGAGATCAGGCCGGCGGCAACGGTACCCAAAGCAACCGTAGCATAGATCTCGGGCTGGCCCATGTGGCGGAAGACCCTCGACACGTCATCCCCGGTCTTGGACCGGTGGTCCTGCATCGTGTTGCGGAGCGTCTCGTCCAGCGGCGTGACGGCGGCCACCGCGCCGAGCACAGCGAGGGCGTGGTACCATCGGAATTCACCTCGGGCGCGGGGCCTGACGGCAAGCTGCGCGGCCGGCCGGTGCCCCGCAGCCGAGTCCGCGCTATCCGCCGCCCAGGCCTCGCTCTGACCGGCCAATCCTGCCGGCAGGGCGACCAGTGAGACGATGGCCGAGAGCAGGACAACAAGTCGGTTGCGCATGGGAGCCGGAATCTAGTAGCTTCGACCGTCCCGGAGGCAGCCTTCAATATGCGCGCACGCCAACTCTCCCTCATCGTCGCAACCGGCCTCCTCATGCTGGGCGCCTGCCGCGACTACCAGTACACCCGCCACGTCTCCAAGCAGGACGGACTCATTCCGGCGGACCAGTACGCCCGGTACGGGCGGGAACAGGCGATCGCGGTGGCGATCGGGCGTGAGTTCGCCCGGCCCTACAACTCCGGCGCCCAGGCCCAGGCCGAAGTCGCCATCACCTACGCCCACAACAAGTTCGCAAAAGACATCATCGATATGTCCGCCGATCCGCAGGGGAACCGGCTGGTCGTGACTTTCCGCAGCGGGTGGCGCACGGCGATCGTGCCGATTGCCGATGGGAAGACGGGAGACGAGACCAAAATTCCGTCCTGACACGGGACTCGGTGAGAAGTGAGGAGTAAGAAGTGAGGAGTAAGGAGTGGGGAGTAAGGAGTGACAGCCCGTGCGTCCGGAGCGCGTAACTTCTCACCTCACCTCGCCCCTGACGTCTTGCCTCTGAGTTCCAAGTCCTCACTCCTCACTCCTTACTCCTCACTCCTCACTCTTCACTCTTCACTTCTCACTTACTAACACTCTCCATTCTCCGGAGGGCTATGCCTTCCCGCCCGACACCGCCTCCCGGCGAATTCCTGTACCTGCTCTCCGCTGACCAGGACGACTTCGTCGCCGCCTGTGCGGACCTGCTCCCCGCCGACATCGCGGAGTCGATCAACGAGCTCCCGCTTGAGGCCGCGATCAAGGTCCTCGGGGCATTGCCCTTCCATGTGGCCGTGCAGGTCCTGGACGAGGCGCTGCTGGAGCGACGCGGGGAGCTGATCGAGCGCCTGCCGGAAGAGGTGACGATCCCGCTGATCCAGGCCCTCTCCGCCGACCAGCAGGTGCGCCTGTTCCGCGATCTGACGGAGACCGATCGCGCGCGACTGCTGCATGTGCTCGACGCCCCGACCCGCGACCAGCTCCGGCTGCTGATGAGCTACCCGCCCCAGAGCGCGGGTGGATTGATGACGACGGAATTCGTGAGCGTCCCCGACTCCTGGACCGCACTGCAGGTGCGTCTGCATGTGGCGCGCGAGGGCAGCGGCAAGGAAACGGTGTACGCGATCTACGTGCTGGACGCGAAGCAGCGCCTGGAGCGAGTGCTCTCGCTCCGGGAAGTAATCATGGCGGAGTCGACCACCCCGGTGACCGAGATCGGCGAGGGCCGGAAGCCGATCATGGTGAGTCCGCTGGTGGACCGCGAGGACGTGGCACGGCTGATCTCCAAGTACAACCTGCTCGCCATCCCGGTGATGGACGACGGGGGCCACATCCTCGGCATCGTCACGGTGGACGATGTCATCGACGCGATGATCAGTGAACAGACCGAGGACGTGCAGAAGATGGGTGGTATGTCCGCGGTGGACGGGCCGTACATGGAGATCGGCCTGACCAACATGGTGAAGAAGCGGGCCGGCTGGCTCTCCGCGCTGTTCCTGGGCGAGATGCTGACGGCCACCGCGATGGGCTACTTCGAACATGAGATCAGCCGAGCGGTGGTGCTGGCGCTCTTCATCCCGCTGATTATCAGCTCGGGGGGAAACTCCGGCAGTCAGGCAACTTCGCTCATCATCCGGGCGATGGCGCTCCGCGAAGTGCAGTTGATCGACTGGTGGCGTGTCGCGATCCGGGAGATCCCGGCGGGCCTGCTCCTCGGCAGCATCCTGGGGATCATCGGATTTGTCCGCATCGAGATCTGGCAACATTTCGGCTGGTATGACTACGGGGTACACCACCAGCTGATCGGGATAACGGTGGGACTGGCCCTGGTCGGCGTGGTGCTGTTCGGATCGCTGGCGGGCTCGATGCTGCCGTTTATCATGCGTCGAGTGGGTTTCGACCCCGCGAGCGCATCGGCGCCGTTCGTGGCCACGCTCGTGGATGTGACGGGGTTGGTGATCTACTTCTCGGTGGGGTATTTGGTCTTGAGAGGGACATTGCTATGACGACGGGATGATTGCTGATTGCCAATTGCTGATTGCTAATTGCTGATTGCTGATTGAGCAGCTCTTCGGACCGTCCTGACCGTCGGACCGTCGGACCGCCTACGCCTGTCGCAGGACCTCTGCAATCTCCCTCAATCCCAACACCGCCGCCGCTGCTCCGCGTTCCACTGCGGCGCGGGGCATGCCATACACCACGCAGCTCGCTTCACTTTCGGCAATCGTGACACCACCCTGGGCGCGGATGAGGCTCAGGCCTTCCGCTCCGTCCTCTCCCATTCCCGTCAGCAACACACCAAGCACCCGGCCTGGGCGAGCGCGCTGAGCCGAGCGGAAGAGGATGTCCACACTCGGGATGTGGCGGGCGGTGCGCGGCTCGGGAGAGAGCATCGCGACCAGCGAGCTGCTCAGACGCAGATGCCGGCCGGCAGGAGCGATGAAGACCTTGCCCGTCTCCAGCCGTTCGCCCTCACTCGCTTCACTCACCTTGAGCTTGCATAGGCCATTGAGCCGGTCGGCGAAGGGCCGAGTGAAGCCCGGTGGCATGTGTTGCACCACCGCAATCGGCAGGGGAAAACTGGCCGGCAATTGCTCGAGAATAAGCTGCAACGCGGCAGGACCACCGGTTGAAGCGCCGATGACGCAGAGATCGACATTGGCGATTCGGGTCAGCCGCTTGCCGTTGGGGCGTGGTTCCGTGACGGACTTGCGTCGCGCGGGTTCGGTGAGCAGGCGGATCCGTTCGCCCATCTCGCGGCCCAGGCGATCGAGGTCCATAAGATCCAGACTCTGCTTATCGATGAAGTCGGCTGCGCCGGCGGCCAGGGCGTCGAGCGTGGCTTCGGCCCCTTCCTTTGTATAGGCGGAGAGCATGATGACCCGCAATTCGGGTCGCCAGATCAGCAGTTGCCGCAACACCTGCAATCCGTTGGGCCCCTGCATCTCGATATCCAGCGTCACGACATCGGGATTGGCGAGGGGGATCAGCGCGAGCGCCTCCTGCCCGGTCGCGGCCTCGCCCACGACCTCGATGCCGGGGGCGGCGGTCAGCACTTTGCGGAGGGCTTTGCGAACGAACGGAGAATCATCAACTACGAAGACCCGGATCATGCGATCGCTGATTTCCGGCGATAGGCCATCGTGTCCTTGAAATGGATCGAGTCGAAGTCGTCGGAGCGATCGAACAATGATTCCGCATGGCCCAGGAAGAGGTAACCGCCGGGGCAGAGCAGCTCCGACAGTCGTGAGATCAATCTATCAAAGGCTTCGGGGCCGAAATAGATGAGCATGTTGCGGCACAGCACGATGTCGTAATGGCCCCAGCCCACGCCGGAGAAAGGCGCGGCGAGATTGGCCTGAAAGAAACGCACCGATTTACGGTAGCGCTCCCGAACCCGAAAGCGGCTCGGCCCTGCCTCCTCGAAGCAGCGGCGGCGGGTCGCCTCATCACAGGCGCGGAACGAGAGTCCTTCGTACACCGCAGCACGAGCCTGCTCGATCCGGTTCGGGTTCAGGTCGCAGGCGTCAATCTGCCAGCGGGTCCCCGCGAGTTCGAACCCTGCATCGGTAAGCCGGATGGCCAGGGAATAGGGCTCCTCGCCGGACGAGCAGGCAGCGGAGAGGATCCTGAGCGGCCGGGACCGGAGCATGGGGGCGATCTCGGGGACGACCGAGTGGACGATCGCCTCGAAGTGGGCAGTCTCGCGGAAAAAATAGGTCTCGTTGTTGGTGATCCGGCAGGTCAACTCGCGAAACTCGTCCTCACTCGAGGGGTGGGCCCGCAGATAGTGATAGTAGGCGCGGATACCGTCGAGGCGAAGGGCCTCCATCCGGGGGCGGAGACGGCCCTCGAGTATCTCCTGACGCGAGCCGGCGAAGCTCAGACCGAAGCGCTCCTCGATGAGATCGGTGAGCAGCTTCCAGTCGGCTTCCGTCGCAGGGGTCATGACGCGCCAGCGAGAGCGGCGCGCGCGGTGCGGGAGACAGCCGGTTCGAGGTCGCGGGCCAGATCGAGCAGGGCGGGCCTCCCCTCCGGGAGCCGGAGCCGCCCGAGCGCGCGGGCGGCTTCGCTGCGCATGACCCAGTCGGAGTCGCTGGCGAGACGGCGGAAGAGGTCCAGATCCGACGGGCCCGCCAGGTCGGCGAGGCTGCGGGCGGCCGCGCGGCGGATCTCGCCGTTGCTGTGGCCCAGGCACTCGGTCAGAAATGGCTGGCATTGTCCTGCGCCAAGAGTCGCCAAGCGCGGCCAGGATCTCCAACTGTTCATGCAGCGGGGCGCTGGGGAACAGCGCCTCGAGCGGGGCCGCCGCCTTGGCGACGCCGAGCCGACCCAGCGCGCGGATGACGTGGTAACGCAACGAATCGGTAACCGCGAGCAGCGCCAGCAGAGTAGTCAGCACCCGATGACCGCCGCGCCCGACCAGCAGATCAAGCGCCTCGACCTGCACGCTGGGATCCCGATTCGCGAGGGCCCGGAGCAGCAGCACTTCCGCCCGGCTCCCGGGGATCTTGGCGGCGGCACGGAGTGCCAGACGGTGGACGGGCTCTGGTGACTTGGTCGCCAGCTGCAGCACCCGGTCCTCGAGCGCAGGAAGGTGGGTGCCGGCGAGTACGGAAAGCGCATGCAGCAGACTCGACTCCGGCGCCCCTTCGGCGACCAATGGCGCGAGTGCCTCCTCGACCGCCGGAACCGGCAGACGCGAAAGGGCCCGAGTCGCGGCCTCACGCTCCGCCGAGTCTTCCGAGGTGAGTCGCCGAGCGATCGGCACGGCGGCCTGGCCGTCACCCAGGTCCCGCAGCGTCTCGATCGCCGCGATGCGGACCCGGACATCGGGATCCTCGAGCACGGCGAGCAGCCGGTCGACGCCGATGTCCGAGGGCTTCATGATCCGGACGGAGCCGGTGCGCACTTCAGGGTCGGAATGAGCGAGGAGCGCGGCGACGCCGCGAGCGACCGCGTTGGGATAGCGATCGGTGATGTTCCGAACCCAGACCAGCCCGTCGCGGGTCGCGGCCCACCGAATCGCCAAGGGCAGCAGCGACGCGTTGCCGGTCGCGAGGACCAACGTGCCGGCATCGCGGATTCCCTGCGTGCCGCCCCGGCCCTGGTTGCGATCGTCCACCCGGCGCGGCAGCGCGGAGGCTAGTCCGTTCTCTTCCTCGCCACCACCGAGACGGTCGGAGAGAAACCGGTAGAGGCTCCCGGGGCTGTGATCCCGTTCCAGCGAGTCGGCCACGGCATGAAGTTCCGCGGGCGTTTCAGCCTTCTCGAGGGCCACCGCCACGGCACCCAGCAGCGCGGGGCGAAGTTGGCCCTGCGCGGGGTCGAGCAGCAGCGGCACCAGTTTGGGCAGCGAGTGCGGAGCGCCGAGCTGACGCAGCGCCTCCAGCGCGGGCTCGGCCACGAAGCTCTGAGGCACCAGGGCGAGGAGCGGTTCCGCCGCGGCGGGGTCGCCGATCTCTCCCAGGGCCAACACTGCCGCCAGCTGCAACCAGGGGTCGCCCTCCAGGAGGGTGACCAGGGCCGGCACCGCCGCGCGGGCTTTGAGCCGTCCCAGGGCTTCGACGGCAGCCTGTCGCACATTGACCTCGGGGCGACCGAGCGCCGCGAGCAGGGCATCACAACTCGACTCCCCGCTGATCGCGCCGAGTACCTGACAGGCGAACATCGCCACGTCGGCATCGGACTCGGTGAGCATCCTCTCCACTGCCGCCACGGCGTACGGCCCCTGCCGCTCGAGCGCGGCGAGCGCCGAGTTGCGGAGGATGGCGTTGGCTTCTTCGGCAACAAGCGGCACCAGCCGGGACGGCTCGAGACAGCGGGCCGCCCAGGCCACTGCCACATCGCGGATGGGCGAGGCGGGGTCGGCGAGGGCACCGAGGATCACCTCATCGCGTGTCGACCGGTCTTCCGGCCGGGCGAGCGCGATGAGGCGCGCGGCGAGAGCTGCGGGGGGCCGGTTCATCTCAGGTCTGGAAGGTTTCCACCTGCTGCCGCAGGCTTTCGGACTCGGAGGCCAGGCCGCGGGCCGCCCCGGTGATCTGCTCGGTGGCGACCAGGTTCTGCCGCGATACCGACGCGATCGACTCGATGGCCTTGACGATCATGTCGCCGCCCCGCTTCTGCTCGATCACCGCCTCGGACATCTGGTGGGTCAGGCGATTCATCTTTTCCGCGGCGGCGGTGATCTCCCGGGCGCCGGTGGCATTCTCCTTGACCGAATTGGCGATCTGGCGGGCGAGACTCGACATGCCCGACGACATCTTGAGGAGCTCGCGCGCGCCGGTCGCCTGCTCTTCGGTAGCCATGGCGGCCTCGGTCACCAGCTTCGAGGTCTGGTCCACCGAGCCGACGATGCCGGCCAGTACCTGCTCCATGAGGCCGACGGCCTCCTTGGTCTCCCGCTGCACGGTCTCGACCACCTCGGTGATTTCCTGGGTCGCGGAGACCGAGCGTTCGGCCAGGCGGCGCACTTCGTCCGCCACCACGGCGAAGCCCTTGCCGGCGTCACCGGCGCGGGCGGCCTCGATCGTGGCGTTGAGGGCGAGCAGGTTGGTCTGGTCGGCGATGTCGTCGATGACCCGCACAATCTTGCCGATTTCCTGCGAGCGCATGCCGATCGCGGCGATGGAGACGTGCAGCCGCTCCCCGCCCGACCGGGCATCGCTCACGGATTTCTTGGATACCTCATCCACCTGGTGCACTCGCGTCGCGATCGCGCCGACGGTTTCGATCATCTCGTGCAGCGTCGCGGTGACGCTCTCGACCGATCCCATCAGCGACTCGCCGTTCTGCGCGGTCTGGGCCAGGACGCTGCCCATCTGCTGGATGGAGGACGAGGTCTGGTCCACGTTGGCGGCGAGAGCTTCCGCGTTCTTGGCCAGCGCCTGCATCTGCGCCGCCATCTCTACCATTGTAGAGGACGTCTCTTCGGTCGAGCTCGACTGCGATTCGGCGCCCTTCGCCATCTGGGCGGTGGAGGCGGAGATCTCCTCCGAAGAGGTCGCCACGGTCCGCGAGCTGGCGGTGATCTGGCCGACCATCCCGTGCAGGTTCTTCACCATCTGCCGCATGATGTGTTCGAGCCAGCCGATCTCGTCCCGCGAGCGACTCTTGATGTCGACGGTGAGATCGCCCTTGGAGACCTGTTCCGCGGCGAGACCGAGCCGGGTGAGCGGGTCGGCGATGAGTCGGCCGAGCGTCAGCGCGACGACCAACGCCACGATCACCGCCGTGCCGAGCAGGGCGAGAATGAGCCAGCGCGAGTTCTGATAGAGCTGCTCCGTAGGAACATCGGCGCTCGCGATCCGGTGAAACTCATCGAGGGCATGGATGGCGTATCCACCCAGGGCGGCCGTCACGATCAGCACCAGCGTGAATCCGGTGAGGATCTTCCGCCGAATGGTCCAATCGCGAAGCCTCTGAAACAGCGCGTCAATCATGATGGCAACGGGGAAGAAGGGTCCAGGACATCGGTCCGGAGTAGTCGTTCGAGATCCAGCAGCACCAGCAACCGGTCGCCCACCCGGCCGACGCCGGTCACGGCTTCGGCGGCGGCGGTCCGTACTTCGTCAGGCGGCGCGGTGATATTGCGTTCGCTCAGGCGGGTCACCTGCCCCACACCGTCCACCAGCAATCCGACCATGCGCCGGTTGACTTCCACGACCACGACGCGGGAACTGGCGGTGGTGGTCGCGGGAGAGAGTCCCAACCGGCTGCGGGTCTCCACCACCGGGAGGATGCGGCCCCGCAGGTTCATCACCCCGCGGATGTGCGGCGGAGCGTGCGGTACCCGGGTGATGTCGGTGACCCGCACAACCTCGCGCACCAGCTCGATCGGCAGCGCGTACTCTTCCCGCTCCAGGCGGAAGACCACCAGGTGGAGTTCCCGATCCGCCGGCGCCGCGGGCGCCGCGGAGGCGGCCCCGAGCTGGTCGGCAAAGTCGAGGATATCGTCGGCCAGCATCAGGCGGCTCCCGCTTTACGTGAAATGGAATCCGCCGGCTGCTCAACCAGGCGCGCGGTGTCGAGAATGCAGGCGACTCGCCCATCACCAAGGATGGTCGCGGCGGCAACGGCTGGTGGCCGGCCGAGGGCCGGGTCCAGCGCCTTTACGACGACTTCGTAGTGGCCAAGCATGGCATCCACGAGCAGGCCACGATGACGAGTAGACGACCGCAACACGACGCAGTAGCTGCCGGCACTCGGCTTGTCGTGACCCAGGGTTAGCCCGCCATCCAGCACGGGGATGACTTCGCCCCGCCAGGTCATCATGCCCTGGCGCGCGACCTGATGAATCGTCTGCGGGCCGATGCGAACGGTCTCGGCGACATCGGCCAGCGGGACGGCGTAGCACTCGCCGCCGATGTCCACCAGCATTGAGCGCAGCACCGCCACCGTGAGCGGCAGGCGCAGTGTGAAGGTGGTGCCGCGACCCGGTTCGCTCGCGACGCTGACCTGTCCACCCAACGCCCGAATCGAGCTGGCCACGACATCGAGCCCTACCCCGCGACCGGAGAGCGCTGAGACCTTGTCGGTGGTCGAGAGTCCCGGCAGGAAAGCCAATGCGTACACCTCCGCCCGCGAGGGGGCGTCGGAGGTGGGGGCGAGACCGAGGGCGCGCGCCTTAATAAGGATGCGGTCGGGGTCGAGACCCCGGCCGTCATCGCTGACGGTAAGCAGCACGCGGTCGGAGCGCTGGACCGCACGGATCGAGATGACCGCTTCGGCCGGCTTGCCGCGAGCGATGCGTTCTTCCTCCGGCTCGATCCCGTGGCAGATCGCATTGGTGAGCAGATGAACCAGCGGCTCCCCCAGTCGGTCGATGACCGTCTTGTCGAGCTTGGTCTCCCCGCCCGCGACCTCCAGACGCACGTGGCGTGACTCGGCAAAGGCGAGATCTCGCACCTGGCGGGAGAAGCGACCCATCAGCGTCGAGATGGGCAGCAGCCGGGTCTCCATCAGGGCGCCTTCGAGCCGCTTGAGGGTCCGTTCGATCCCCAGCATGGCCTGCTCCAGCGCCATGACCTCCGGGCTGGTGCGGCGACGGGTCATCAGGCCCCGCGCGGCATCCCGCAGGCCGGCGTGGGCGATCATGGTCTCGCCGAAGGTCTCCAGCAGGGTATCGAGCCGGCTCGACTCCACCCGAATGGTCGTGACGGTGCCATCGGTGGCCATCTCGGTGGTTGCGCGGATGGTGCGGCGGTCGGTCTGGCGCCGGTCAGCCTCACGGTGCTCGACCGTCGGGGCATCCCACGCGCCGGGCTCACCGCCCAGAAAGGCGCGGGCTTCTTCGGTGAAGTCGGCGGGGGCCTCCTCGGGAATCGGACCGGAGGTGGCACTGCCAACGAGATCCGCTAGCATCCCCGCCCCACGCACCAGCAGCGGGGCACCGGCCGCACGGGCGCGCGGCTCGGCACCCACCAGGCCGACCAGATCCTCGAGCACGTGGGACAACCCAGCCAGCGGGTTGAGCCCCATCATGGCCGAATTGCCCTTGACGGTGTGCAGCAATCCCTTGAGCGGGGCCAGCACATCCGGCGCATCCTCGCCCGCGCGCCAGGCTCGCTCCAGCGTAATCGCGCGGTCCACCACCTCCTCGGCGAGGGGGAGGCACTCGGCGACGTAGTCCGCGAGCAGCGCGGCGAAGGGGTTGTCAGGCGCGGTCACGTGCGGCTCGACACCGGGGTCGCGGAACCGAGGGCCCGCTGCACCAGCGCCTCGAGCTGTTCCGGAGTGAAGGGCTTCCGCATGTAGGCCCATGCCCCAGCGGAAAGACCGCGCGCCTCGTCCTCCGGCGCGGACTCGGTGGTGACCAGTACGATTGGAATCCGGGGATGCAGCGCCTCGGCACGCCGGCGCTCGAGGAACTCGAGCCCGTTCATGCCGGGCATGTTGAGGTCCAGAAACACCATGGCCACCTCGGGGTGAGCGCTGAAGAGCGCGTAACCCTCGCGGCCGTCATAGGCGTGAAGCAGCGACCCGCCCTGCAGCGCGGGGCGGGAGAAGATCAACTGGTACATCTGGTGGTGAAGCTTCGAATCGTCGATGACGAGGTAGGTGCGCGAGACCGTCATGCGATCTCCTCCGGCACGATCTGTCGCACCACCTCCCGCAGTTCGAGCGGCTTCCACGGCTTGTGCACGACGGCCGCGGGCCCGTAGGCACGCGCCTCCTGCACCAGCGGCGAATCCGCAGCCTCGGCGGTGGTGAGCACCACCGGAATGGGACTGGTCGGCCGGATGTGCATGGCCGCGAGAAACTCGACGCCGTTCATGTCAGGCATGCGGAGATCGAGCAGGATGAGGTCGAACGCCTCGGGGTCCGAATCGAGGATCGCGAGGGCGTCGCGCCCGTTGGCGGCGTTAATGAGCTGATGTTGCTTGTGCGAGAAGGCCAGGCCGTACATCCGTTGCACCAGCGGCGAGTCCTCCACGATCAGTATCCGCATGCGGCACCTCCCAGGGATCCATCTGGTAAGGTCGGTGACATACTTTTTCGGGAGCAGGGATGAGGAGGGGGCAAGAAGAAGGCCAAAATTGTCACAGGCCGCTTCGGGACCCGGCGCGGCCCGGGCCGGTCCCGTAACTGCTTGCGGGATATTGCTATACGGATGGGGGGTTCGGCGAGCGGGGGACGGTCAACGAGCGGCGTCGGAGGGGGCGGCGGGGGAGGCATCTCATCGAACAAGGATCGGTGCAGGATGCAGGTTCGCTCGGCCGGCGCGCGTGGCGGGGGGCTTCGCACCGGCGGACTCGATTGCTCGGCGAACACGGAGGTTGGGATGGAATGTGAAGGTGACGAGCCGCCGTAGGGGCCGCCTATAGGCGGCCCGCACGCGATCCTCACCTAATGCCAGTCGGTGCCGGGGGACATTGTTATGCGGGCCGCCTATGGGCGGCCCCTACGTTGCCCGAATCGCACCCCACACTCCAGGCAGCGCGCCAATCACCCACATCACCACGCCGACCAACACCGCTCGACCGTACGAGATGCGCCCGACGACGGCGATGCCGATGATTAAGAGCAGCGTCACCCACAGCGTGAAGAGATCCACTCGGCCGGCAATCGCGAGCCATAGCGGACTGACGCTGTTGGGATCGAGGAACCGCCCGAGGCCCAGGGTGACGCTGTAGCGCGACTGGATCGCCTGGTCCGGCAAGAACAGCAACTGGGCGGCGTTGGCCACGCCCTCGAGAATGCGCGGGAAGAACCCGTAGGTCGCCACCATCATCGTCTGACCGATCTCCGCCTTGCTGCCGGCGAACTTGCCGACGAACCACAGCACCAGCCCCAGCAGCAGCGGCGCGACCAGCAGGTAGAAGGCGACGCCCACGTACAGGAATTTCTTGGCGATCTCCTTGCCCTGCATCATCTGCTCTTCGGTGATCTTGGGATTCTGCTTCATCGCCTGCAGCATGTTGCGCTTGAACTCGACGTCGAAGATCGGTTCCATGATGCCGCGCAGGGCAAAGGTGAGCCCCACGCTGACCACGATGAGGACGAGCAGCGCGATCCCGAATGCCGGGGTCTCCCGGCGCCGTTCGAACACGGCCTTCGGGGCGTAGAAAATCTCCAGCAGATCTTCCCACACGGACGGGAGGCGGTCTTTGACGGCCGGGCTTGTCATGGATGGTGGTGGTGAGGGGTGGGCCTAAACGTACGGCGGCGTACGTTGGTGTCAACGCGCGGGTTAGACCGTAGGGGCCGCCTACAGGCGGCCCGCACGCAATTCCCGAGGCGAGACAGCCGGCGCCCGGTGCAATCCGACGAAACAGGGTCATCCAACCGCGTTTTATTGACGCCGGCTCTCGGTGTGATGTGCCTGCGGAGCGCGTGCCGGATGATTTCTGTTAGGCATGCTTCCGCAACGCAAACGGCTGCGCTGGGCCGAATACGACTACGGCCGCCCGGGCGCCTATTTCATTACCATCTGCACCTGGCGGCGGCAATGGCAGCTCGGAGAAGTGGAAGCCGGCAAAGTCCGGCTTTCGACCGCGGGCGCGCTCGTTCAACTGGCGTGGGACGCAATCCCGTCCCATTCGGCCGGCGCGTGGTTGGACACCTGCGTGATCATGCCAGACCACATGCACGGAATCCTGGTACTGGATTGGTCGGCGCCCCCGTTAGGTCAGGTAGTGAATCTGTTCAAGGGGGCATCGACCAGAGAAATTAATCGCGCCCACAGCACGCCGGGCGCCCCGCTGTGGCAACGCGGGTTCCACGAACGAATCATCCGTGACGACGAATGGGACACGACTCGTTCGTATATCACGGCGAATCCGATGCGTTGGGAGGAACGACGGCGGCTGCGGCAACCGTGACACGGTGTAAGGTCGTATCGTCACCATCGTGGTGCGGGCCGCCTGTAGGCGGCCCCTACGACGATGTTACCGCACCCAGTGCAACAATTCCCCCGGCTGCGAATTGAAAAACCGGCACAGTTCGTCGAGCGTCTCGGCGTGCAGCCGGCCAAACACACCTCCCTTGCGGGAGAGCCGGTAGGCGCTGGGATAGGTGAGGTTGGTTCCCTTGGCGAGTGCGTAGGCGGTGATGCTCTTGCGCTTCATGATCCCGTGAATCTTGAGCGTTACCATTGCGAGCCTTCATGACTGAGCCGCGTGACTCTAGTATCTAGCCTTGCGGTATGTAGTACTGCACTATATGGTTGACGCGTAGGAATAGCTACGCTGAAGCCGAGTCATCGTGGCGCTGCTGATTCCCCCCGAGTTGTCGCAACACAAGTGTCGGCGAGTTATCCGTGCTCCGTCAGAGCACCCGGACTGGGCCAATCGAGTCGGCACTGCGGCAGGAGGCGCCTCATGGCCGATACCGCCACCTTCCCCTTTTCTCCCTCCCGGCATTCCCCCCACATGTTCCCGTCGCACCTGGTGTGCGGCTGCGGATTCCGGTCACATCATGGTTCAACTCCGTAGACGGGTGCCGGCGAAGCGCGCCGGGAACGGGAATCGGCCCAACGGCCGCCACCTGGCCAAGGCCCCGACCGGCATCACGGGCCTGGATGAAATCACCAATGGTGGACTGCCGCGCGGCCGACCGACACTCTTGTGCGGCGGCGCCGGCTGCGGCAAGACGCTGCTCGCCATGGAGTTCCTGGTGCGCGGTGCGCTCGAGTATGACGAGCCCGGTGTTTTCATGTCATTCGAGGAGACGCCCGACGATCTGGTGACCAATGGCCGGTCGCTCGGCTTCGACCTCGAGCGGCTGAGCACCCGGCGGCGGCTGCTGCTCGATTACGTCCACCTCGAGCGCTCCGAGCTGCTGGAGACGGGCGAATATGATCTCGAGGGATTGTTCATCCGGCTGGGGCACGCCATCGATACCATTGGCGCGAAACGCGTGGTGCTCGACACCATCGAGTTGCTGTTCTCCGGGCTCTCCGACCGGTTCGTGGTGCGCGCTGAGCTGGCCCGGCTGTTCCGATGGCTGAAGGAAAAGCGAGTCACAGCCATCGTGACGGGCGAACGGGAGGCCGAACACCTGACCCGCCACGGACTCGAGGAGTACGTCTCCGACTGCGTGATCGTACTCGACCAGCGGGTGCTGGACCAGAGCTCCACCCGGCGATTGCGCATCGTCAAGTATCGCGGCTCGGCCCACAGCGGCAACGAAATGCCGTTCCTCATCGACGGCCGCGGAGTCTCGGTGCTGCCGATTACGTCGCTGGGACTCGCCCACGAAGCGACCACCGCGCACCTGTCCACCGGAGTCCCCGGTTTGGACGCGATGTTTGGCAAGAAGGGCTACTATCGCGGAAACAGCGTGCTCGCCTCCGGAACCGCGGGCACCGGCAAGTCCAGCCTGGCGGCTCACTTTGCGGCGGCGGCGTGCCGGCGCGGCGAACGCTGTCTGTACTTCGCGTTCGAAGAGTCTCCCAGCCAGATCAGCCGCAACATGCGATCGATCGGGATCGACTTCGAGCAGTGGATGGGCCGCGACCTGCTGCGGGTGCACGCCCAGCGACCGACGGCGCTCGGCCTGGAAGGGCACCTGGTCGCGATGCACCGGCTCATCGAAGACTGGCGGCCGCAGGTGGTCGTCGTGGACCCCGTCACCAACATGATCGCGGTGGGCAGCGAAACCGAAGTGAAGGCCATGCTCGCGCGGCTCATTGATTTCATGAAACAGCGGCAGGTTACCGCACTCTTCACCTCTCTGACCGAGGCGGGCGGGGCGTCGGAACG
Source organism: uncultured Gemmatimonadales bacterium (assembly GCA_963748035.1). Lineage (GTDB taxonomy): Bacteria > Gemmatimonadota > Gemmatimonadetes > Gemmatimonadales > GWC2-71-9 > JADJOM01. The sequence continues at coordinate 46,750 of CAVVHO010000002.1, forward strand.
GACCGACCTCGGGGTGTCGTCATTGATGGATGTATGGATGCTGCTCGGAAATGAGGAGGCGAACGGCGAGCGCAACCGGGCGATCCAGATCGTCAAGGCCCGGGGAATGCCGCATTCGAATCAGGTGCGCGAGTTCATCCTCACCGACCACGGCATCACCCTGGTGGATGTCAGTCGCACGGACGATGGCAGCGTGGCGGTCGGGTCGGCCCGGGGTGCCGCACAACGGAAGGCGGGTACCGGCACCGCAAGGCCGAGCCACCGGCGTGGAGCCAAATGAGAAATGCTGCGCGCAGGACCTGGCAACTCAGGCTGTACGTGGCCGGGCAGACGCCGAAGTCGATCACCGCCCTCACCAATCTGAGGCGCTTGTGCGAAAGCCACCTCGCCGGGCGGCATCGCATCGAAGTGGTGGACCTCGTGAGCCAGCCGCATCTGGCGCGTCGAGACGACATCGTGGTGATCCCCACGCTGGTGCGAAAGCTTCCCCCGCCGATCCGCAAGATCATTGGCGACCTTTCAAACCTGGATCGGGTTCTGGTTGGATTGGACGTCGTGCCGCCGGAAGTTGAGGAGTAGGCATTGATGCTCTCCACCCCAGCCCGCCGGCAGCAGCCATGAAGCGCAAAGCGTCGCGGCGGCCTCCAGCGGAGCTGGAGCAACTGCGGAACCGGCTCCAGATGGCCGAGGACACGCTGCGCGCCATCCAGGTGGGTGAGGTGGACGCGGTGGTCGTCGAGCGGCCGGGAGGGCAGCACGTGGTGACCCTCGCCGGGGCTGAACTTCCGTACCGCATCCTGTTCGATCAGATGAATGAGGGCGCGGTCACCGTGACTCGTGACGGGGTGATCGCCTATTGCAACCGGCGGTTCGCCGAGATCCTGCGGACGCCGCTCACCGAGGTCATCGGCGCGCCGCTCAGCCGGTTCGTGTTACCCGGCGCGCAGCTCGGGTTCGAGGCGCTACGCCAGGTGGGGAGCCGGGAGAACGCGCGGGCCGACCTCAGCTTGCGAGCGGGCGACGGCTCCCCCGTCGAGGTGGCGGTTTCGTTCGCCCCACTGCACGCAGAGGGGCGCGACGAGGTGATCGGCGTGGTGGGGGTAATCCGGGATATCACCGACCGCAAACAGCAGGAGCATCTCCGCGATCGGCTGATCGAGCAGGTGATGACGGCCCAGGACGACGAGCGGCGGCGGATCGCCCGCGAGCTGCACGACGAAACCGGGCAGTCGCTGGCGGCCCTGCTGGTGGGATTGCAGGCGATCGAAGACTCCCGGACGATGGGGGAGGCGGTGCTGCTGACTCAGCGGCTGCGCGGGATCGTGGCCCAGACTCTGATCGAAGTGGGGCGCCTCTCCCGCGGGCTCCACCCGAGCAGCCTCGACGATGTTGGACTCGCCGCGGCGACGACCCGCCACCTGGAGGAATTCGCCGAACTGCACGGGATCTCCGTGGATGTGAAGGTCGAGGGGCTGGATGCCAAACCGCTGCTCCCGGTGGTGCAAACCTCGGTATATCGAGTGCTGCAGGAGGCCCTGACCAACGTCGCGAAACACGCCGACGCCCGGCGGGTGAGTGTTCGGCTGGTGCGCGACGAGACTGCAGTCGAATTGCGCCTGCGGGACGATGGTGTCGGTTTCGAGCCGGATGCGGTCCTGAACGGTGCCCGCAACGGGAGTCTCCGAGGCCTCGGCCTGCATGGCATGCGGGAACGGGCGGCGCTGCTCGGTGGCGCCGTGCGAATCGAATCCGCGCGCGGCAAGGGCACCAAGATCACGGCCCGCTTTCCGCTGCGGGAAGCCCAGGGCTCATGACCGGCATCCGGGTACTGATCGCCGATGACCACGCCGTGCTTCGGGCCGGCCTCCGGATGCTCATCGAGGCCCAGTCCGATATGCACGTGTGCGGCGAGGCGGCGGATGGCACCGAGGTGCTGACCCGGGCGCAGCAGCTCGAGTGCGACGTCGTCCTCCTGGACCTCTCCATGCCCGGATCCCACGGCGCCACCACCATTGAAAGGCTGGTCCGGCTGGAGCCGAGCCCGCGTGTTCTCGTGCTTACCATGCACGACGATCCGGCCTACTTGCAGTCCGCGCTCAAAGCCGGCGCCTCCGGCTACATCGTCAAGAAGGCGGCGGATGTCGAGCTGTTGACCGCGATCCGCACCGTCCATCGCGGCGGCACGTTCGTGAACCTGACCCGTCCCGGCGAACGGACGCTCGGCAACGGAGCGCGGCAGGCTCCGCGCGAGTCGCCGGCTACCGGCCTGCCCAAGCCACTGAGCCCCCGTGAGGACAAGGTGCTCCGGTTATTGGCGCACGGGCACACGAACCAGGAAGTCGCCGACCTCCTGGCCGTGAGTGTGAAAACCGTCGAGACCCACCGCCGGCGCTTGAGTGCCAAGCTCGGCCTCAAGGGCCGCGCCGAGTTGTTCCGCTTCGCCGTCGAGAGCGGCCTCCTGGCGCACGACGCCGTCCTGCCATTCGACGAGGGCTCGCCAAGCGTGTCAGGGAATACCTGACAGGCACGCGTTGTTGAGTGTGTTTCCCGATAGCCCCCCCTTCCCCGCACAATATTTTTGCATTCGAGGATTGAGGCCAAGGATCGGCTCGCGGCATCTTGCGGCATTTGCGACCGGTGCCTGCAACCTGAATCCCTGTAGCAGGATAAAAGAACGTGCAGGGACCCGATGGATCGGAGATCTTCATTCATGAGTGCCGAGAGCAGGCTCATTTCCCTTGTACTCATCGACGATAACCGGCTGCTGCGCGAGGGGCTCGCGGCGATGATCCACGCCCAGCCGGGCTTCAAGGTTTTGGCCGCCTCCGCTGATGTCGACGAGGCCCTCAAGAAGGTGCGGGAAGCGAAACCGGACGTCGTCCTGCTGGATTTCGGGCTGGAGGACCACGACAGCCTGAGCCTGACCGCCACGGTCCATGGCGAGGTCCCTTCTGCCAGGGTGATCGTCATGGGTCTCCTGCCCCTGCAGGAGGATGTCGCCAATTACGTGCGGGCGGGAGCGTCAGGCTTCATCATGAAGGACGCCATCGTTCGAGGATTTCTTCGCGACCATTCGCGCCGTGGCAGGCGGCGCCGAGGTCCTGCCTCCGGCGCTGACCAACTCGCTCTTCTCGCAGATCGCGCGGAATTCGGTCACCGAAGAGCAAGAGCACGGTACTGGAGGCCGTGCGGCTGACCAACCGGGAGCGCCAGGTCATCGACCTGCTCGGTGAGGGGCTCAGCAACAAGGAGATCGCCACTCGGCTGCACATCGCGGTGCACACGGTCAAGAGTCACGTGCACAACGTCCTCGAGAAGCTGGCGCTTCACAGCCGCCTCGAGGTGGTTGCCTTCACCCATGGGCAGGCGACGGCGAACGTCGTGAACGCCTAACTACCCATTCCGCGCGAGCGGACCTGGCGGATCGCAGACGGACGATGACTAGCTCTTCGGAGCGACTCGACTGGTCCGGATGAGCGATTGTTGTTCCCCTCCCACAACCCCACATTCACACTCGGCGGACTCTCGATGCCGCCCGTGCTGCCTGCACGGGTGCGCCCCGCGAATCGACCACAACGAATGGGTCGCTTTTTCGAGAGCCACCAATGAGTGTGAGGTTTCGTGCAGTACATGGATTCCAGGGCTGGCAATCTCCCCGTCAGAAGCAAGCGCCTTCAACGCAGGGTCCTTCCCCTCGTGGTTCTCGCCGCGTTGGCCACATGCGAGTCGGTCGGACCGACCGTGGCACTCCCGGACCAGGCGGTGGCCTTTGTCGCCCCGCCGGAATACCAGACCTGGTGGACCCAGACGGAGGCCTGCTCTGGCCGCCAAGGCCCGCGCGAGGGGATCGCCCGGAGTGATCATCCACCGGAGTACTTCGGCGACCGGTGTCACCTGACCTGGGAAAGCTGGGGAGGGTGAGCGCCATGAATACCAGACAGCTGCCCGTTCCGGATATCGTGCTCGATGTAGTTCAGGTGAAGGCCCGCATCTCGATGGTCCTCCTCGACGACAATCCGCTGGCGGCTGAAGGAATGGTGGCCCGCATCCGTGCCCAGCCAGGGTTCCATGTCCTCGCCGCCTCGGCGGAAATCGACGTGGCGCTGCAAAAGGTGCGAGCGACCAAACCGCACCTGGTGCTCCTGAATCTGCGGCAGGAGGGCGACGACAGCCTGACGCTGGCTGGCGCGCTGCATGGGGAAGCGCCGACGTCCCGCGTGATCATCATGGGCCTGCAGCCGAATCAGGCGGATGTGGGAGGCTTTGTCCGGGCCGGGGTCTCAGGGTTCATCATGGCGGGCGCGTCGTTCGAGAGATTCCTCAGCACCGTCCAGGCGGTCGCCCAGGGAATGAAGGTCCTGCCCTTTGAACTGACCCGCTCGCTGTTTGGGCAACTCAACCGGCACGGAGCCCGGGCGCGGGCGAAGCGAGTCCTGGGCATCAAGCAGCTCACCACACGTGAGCGGGAGGTCGCCGATCTGATCGTCCAAGGCCTGAGCAACAAGGAGATCGCGGCCCGGCTGCAGATCGCACTTCACACCGTCAAGAGCCACGTCCACAAGGTGCTGTCGAAACTGGCAGTCAACAGCCGGCTGGAGGTCGCAGCCTTTTCCCAGAACGAAACGGCTGCCCGCGATGACCTCGCGCCAGCGTCGTCTCAGCCGATGGCCACCGCTAGTTCCTTCGATCTAGTCCGATAGCACTAGATCAATTTCCACCCGTTCGATCGATGGTGCCTCCCGGCCGTCACAATGAAATTGCGTATCCGCGCTACACCATGGGGGGGCCGGCCTTACGGTTTGCCCTCCTCCCTCCTTGCCTCTTTTCAACTGGGAGGAGTCGAGTGATTGCTGCAGGCGCGGAACAACAAGCGAACCGGTGAAGTGTCAGTCAGAGCGAAGCGACGGTGACCCGAGGGACATGTTCAGCTGGCCGTGACGCCGGTTTCACGGCAGCAGAGCATGCCCCTCGCGGGTCGCTTAGTCCCTCCGATCTAGCTCTCAAATCCACCCAATTGAGCGATAGGTTCTGCTCGACGATCAGGGTAGCGTTGTGGCCGACGAGCCAGTAATCGGCTTGAAGGGGGGAAGGATGACCGACTGGAATTTGGTGTCAGAACTGGAGCGGGCAAACGTGACGGTGACGCAGTGCCTGCTCGAGCTCCGACGGGCGCAGGAGGATGCGCGGCGCGGCGAAGAGGTGTTGCGTCGGGCAGTCCGCGGCGTGCAGGAGGCCGAAGAGGCCCTTGGGGAGGCCACTAAACGACTTGATCGGGTGGAATTGTCGGTCAGAATGGCGTCCAGGCGCTCGACCATGGAGTTGGAAATCCGCCGCAACGGCCGGAGACAAGCCATCAGTCCCGCCGAACGTTTCCGGACAGAGCAGCAAGCCGATGCCCGAGCCGCTGGCTCCGGGCCGGCATCATTGACATAGGGAGAATCCATGCGGCCACTCATTCTCGCAGGCATCGTGTTGCTCGGTCTCGGCGCCTTCGTTCTCCTCCGCGGAGGGAGCTTCACTTCAAGGCGCGATGTCCTCAAGGTGGGCGACGTCAAGATCACGGCGGACGAGCAGCAAACGATCCCGCCCTGGCTGGGGGGAGTGGCCGTGGTCGCAGGCGTAGTGCTCATCGCGGCCGGCGCGCGGAAGCGGTAATGAACTGGTGCTGAGCCGCCCCGCCGACCCCCCAGTGTCTGGCTCCTTGAGCCAGCTCATGTTGGCGAAACCCAGCGTAGTGTGCGCCTACTGCCACCGGGAACTGATGCACGGCGATCCCGGGGCGCTCACATCACATGGCTGTTGTGAGGCGTGCGCGGCCCGGCTGCTGGAAAATGATCTGTGAACGCTGAAAGATGAGACTCGTTGAAGACCTCGGCACCACGGCGCAATGACCGTGGAGCGGGACCCTAACTGGAGAATTCTATGGATATCGTAACCTGGCTCATCGTCGGACTCGTCGCAGGCCTGCTCGCGAGTTTTGCCATCGGCGGCGTGGGCTATGGCCTCCTGGGCGACATCGTGATTGGCATTGTCGGCGCCGTCGTCGGTGGAACGAGGCATAGAAGTCATCATGCGCACCAACCGATTGATCAGCCTTGCGAGCCTCGCTTTGGCGGCCGCATGTCCAAGAGCTCTCCCCCACCCGAACCACAGCCAGACCCGACTCCCGAAGTCGCGCTGATGAACCAGGATTCACTCGAAGCGGCGAAGCGGTTCACCGCCGACTCACTCGAGCGAGTCCGCCAGGAACAATTCGCCCGGCAGGCCTACGCCGACTCGGTTGAGCGAGCCCGTCTGGCGAGCCTCAAGAGCGTCGAGCTCCGCAACGAGCTGGCCGTGATGGTCCACTTTGATGTCGGCCAGTCGGCGATCATGCCCGATCAGACCGTTGGCCTCGACCGTAAGGTGGCGATTCTGAATGCCAACCCGGCGGTGCGGCTGCGCATCACCGGCGCCTGCGATGAACGCGGGTCAGACGATTACAACAGGGCGCTTGGCGAACGCCGAGCCGCCGCGGTCAAGCAGTATCTCGTACTTCCGCCAATGGCCGCACTGGATGGTGCGCCGAGCCGTCGCGCGGTGGGACCGCGACTGCGCGGCGCCGTTCGTCATGTACTTCCATACCTGGGAGCTGGATCCGGCGCAGCCCAAATTCACCGGCGCGCCATTCTACGCCCGGCTGCGCCAGTACCGGAACCTGGAGCGGATGCCCGCCATCCTCGGCCACTACCTCGCGAACTACCGCTTCACCAGCGTCGCGGACCACCTCGATCTCCGGCTCCCGCGTACCGCGACCCCGACGCTGGTGCCCACCAGAGTGGAGTCGTCGCGCCAGGCGCCTGCTGCGGGGGCGGCCCCTCGTCCCACGGTGACAATCGTAGTGCCCTGCTACAACGAGGAGGGGCAGCTGGCCTATCTCGCCAGCACGCTGCGCAGCGTGCGCGCCTCAATGGCCGCACGATACGACGTGCGGGTGATCCTGGTGGATGACGCCAGCCGGGATGGGACGTGGGATGTGATGACGGACCTGTTCGGGAGCGAGCGCAGCACGCAGTGCTACCGCCACGAGGGAAACCGCGGCGTGGCCGCGGCGATCCTCACCGGCATCCGGCATGCGACCACGCCGATCGTGTGCTCGATCGACTGCGACTGCAGCTACGACCCGCACGAGCTGGGGGCGATGCTGCCGCTGCTCACCGACGACGTGGACGTGGTGACGGCCTCGCCCTACCATCCGGCGGGTCGGGTGGAGAATGTCCCCCGCTGGCGGCTGCTGCTGTCGCGAACGGCCTCGAGGCTCTACCGCACCGTCTTTCAGCATCAGCTACACACCTACACCAGTTGTTTCCGGGTCTACCGCCGCAGCGCGGTGGTCGACATCCAGGTGCGCCGCGGCGGCTTCGTCGGGGTAGCCGAGATGCTGGGCAAGATGGAGCACTCGGGGGCGAGCATCATCGAATACCCCACGACGCTCCGGGCCCGACTGCTCGGCCAGTCGAAGATGAGAGTGATCCGGACCGCCGTCGGCCACCTCACACTTATTGCGCGGTTCGCCGCCCTGCGGGTGCGTGGCATTCCCAGGGCGGCGCGGCCGGCGATCGAAGCCAATTCACCCATTGATCGACAAACCAGCTAGCGTCGGAATCGTCGGGGGCGGCATCCTCGGCATGACGCTCGCGTACCGGCTGCAGGCCGGCGGTCCGCGCATCACCGTGCTCGAGGGCGCACCCCGCTCCGGCGGACTCACCGCGCCCGCGAGCATTGGGTCCTTCACCTGGGACCGCTTCTACCATGTGATTCTGCGGACCGATGCCCGGCTGCTCGGCCTGCTGGAGGAGCTGGGTCTCACCAAGCGGCTGCGCTGGGGATCGACCAAGACCGGCTTCTATATCGACGGTCGGCTGCACTCCCTCTCCTCATCGCTCGACTTCGCACTCTTCCCTACTCTCTCGACCATCGACAAGCTCCGGCTCGGCGCCACGGTGCTGCGCGCGGCGCGAGTGCGCGACTGGAAATCCCTCGAAGACATCCGGGCAGTCGACTGGCTACGCCGCTGGTCCGGGCGGAACACAGTAGATCGGATCTGGTTGCCGTTGCTCCGCGCCAAGCTGGGCGACAATGCCGAACTCGCGAGCGCCGCCTTCATCTGGGCCATCATCGCGCGACTCTATGGCGCGCGGCGGTCTCCCATGAAGCGTGAATCGTTTGGCTACGTCGAAGGGGGATACGACAGCATTCTCCCGCGATTCGAGGCGGCACTGGAGGCTGAGGGTGTCGATTGCCGCTACCGCGCCCGGGTGACGCATGTGGTGCATGGCGACGATGGCGTCACGGTAACGCTCCAGGATGGCGAGAGCCTGCGGTTCGACGCGGTGATTCTCACGGTGCCGTGCGGGCAGGTGGCCTCCATGTGCCCGCAACTGTCCGGTGCGGAGCGGCAGCGACTCGGTCAAGTCACGTATCAGGGGATCATCTGCGCGGCGCTCTTGCTCAAGAAGCCGCTGGCGGAGTACTACGTCACCAATATCACCGACGCCTCGGTGCCCTTCACGGCGGTGGTGGAGATGACGGCGCTGGTGGATCGGGCGACCTTCGGCGGGCACAGCCTGGTCTACCTGCCGCGGTACGTCACCAGGGATGACGTCTTCTGGCAATGGGACGATGCCGCGATCCAACGCGAGTTCGTCGCGGCGCTGACGCGCATGTACCGCGCATTCCGGCCGGAGGACGTGGTGGCGTGCCAGGTGTCCCGGGTGCGGGAGATGCTCGCCGTGTCGACGCTGGGATATTCCACCAGGCTGATGCCGCCGGTCCCGACCTCGGTGCCGGGAATCTTCGTGGTCAACTCGGCGCAGATCGCCAACGGGACGCTCAACGTGAATGAGACCATCGGCCTGGCCGAAGAGAAGGTCCTCGAGCTGCGCCGCTACTTCGGGGTGGGATCGGTGGGCCATTCGGTGCGGGCCGTGGCCCCTTGAGCAAGCCCCGCGCAAGCATCTCCGTAGACCTCGACAATCTCTGGGCCTACCAGCGTACTCACGGGGACCCGGAGTGGGAGCGCTACGGGAGCTACCTGCAGATCGCCGTCCCGCGAATGCTGGATGCGTTCGACGAGGCCGGCTGCAAGGCGACGGTGTTCATCGTCGGGGCGGACGCCGAGCGGCCGGAGGCCGACCAACTGCTGGGGCCGATCACCGCCCGGGGCCATGAGGTAGGCAACCACTCCTTCGGACATGCCTGCTGGATTCACCGGAGCGATCCGGCGGAGATTCGGGAGGAGTTGAGCCGAGCCGATCGGGCCATCCGCGCCGCGACGGGCCAGGAGGCGATAGGGTTCCGCGGACCGGGATTCACCTGGAGCCCAGCACTGCTGCAGGCGGTGGCAGACCGGTGCTACCGGTTCGACGCCTCGACGCTGCCTTCCTTTATAGGGCCGGTGGCGCGGTGGCGGCTGCTGGCGACCAGTCACCTCACTCCAGCGGAGCGGGCGCTCCGGGCGGATCTGTTCGGATCGTTCGGCGCCGGGACGATGCCTAACCGGCCGTATCAGTGGCGGCTGCCGGACAGGCGGCTGCTGCTGGAGATTCCGGTGACCACGATGCCGTGGTCGAGGGCGCCGTTTCATCAGAGCTACGTGGTCTACCTCGCCAGCTTCGGGCAGCGGCTGGCGTTGAGCTACTTCCGGACGGCGCTGGCGGCCTGTCGCATGGACGGCGTGGAGCCGACCATCCTGTTTCACCCGCTGGACTGGCTGGGCGGCGACGAGGTGCCGGAACTCAAGTTCTTTCCGGGGATGCAGCTGCGTGTCGCGGCGAAGCTGGGGTTGCTGCAGGAGTCGCTGAGGATTCTGGGCGAGTCGTTCGAGTTGGAGACGATGGGGGCGCAGGCGGGGAGGTTGTTGCACGAGAGTCTGCGTGAACGAAAGGTGCCGGCGTAGGGGCCGCCTATAGGCGGCCCGCACAAGGCGCCATTTCGATCATTGGGTCCGCCATCCGCCGTCGGCCATGCGGGCACAACGTGCCATTTCGATTGGCCGGTCTAACGTTGGGACCACGTGCGGGCACGATGTGCCATCCCGTTGGACAGGCCGGTCTAACATTGGGATCACGTGCGGGCCGCCTGTAGGCGGCCCCTACGACGCACTATCCGTAGGCGGGTCGGCATTTGTTGGGACCACGTGCGGGCACGATGTGCCATCCCGTTGGACAGGCCGGTCTAACATTGGGATCACGTGCGGGCCGCCTGTAGGCGGCCCCTACGGCGGCCCCTACGGCGGACCGCGGACGGCCAGCGGCCGAAAATGGAGGAACAGCGTGCCCGATCGACCCACCAAGGCCCTAGTCATTGGCTCCCGAGGCAACATCGGGGTGCCGCTCGTGCGGCATCTCAAATCCCTGGGCTATGCCGTGCGCGAGGCGGACATCCGCCCCGGATTCCGGGAGGGGTATCTGGTCGGGGACATCAACCGGCCGATGGACCTCCTGCCCGCCTTCGACTGGATGCCGGAGGTGGTGTTCATGCTGGCTGGGGTAGTGGGACGGGAGGTCTCGGAACAGGCCGCCGCCCTGGCGGTCACCACGAACCTCGGCGGGCTCAACAACGTGGTGCAGCTGTGCCAGCGCGCCGGCTCCCGACTGGTGTTCTTCTCCAGCTCCGAGGTCTACGGTTCGCAGGACGGCGTCATGGACGAGGCCACCACCATCCCGCGGCCGAACAACCGCTACGCGCTATCGAAGTGGCTCGGCGAACAGCTGCTGGACTACGAGGTGAGGTACCACGGCTTCCAGGCGGTGATCCTCCGCCCCTTCACGGTGTACGACGAGAACGAGGAAGCCGGCGATCACCGCTCCGCCATGATCCGGTTCGCCTGGAACCTGGCGAACCGACGGCCGATCGAGGTGCACAAGGGGAGCGCGCGCGGCTGGCTGCACATCTCCGATGCCGTTCGCGCGATCGAGGCGGCCGGACGCCTTAAGGAGAGCGCGGTGATCAACATCGGCAATCCCGAGATAGTGGAGACCACCGTGCTGGCCGAGATGATTCGCAAGGAGCTGGGGGCGCCCGCGGAGCTGGTGCGGCTGACCGAGCTTCCACCCCAGATGACCCTGATCAAGCGGCCGAAGCTGGAGCGGCAACGGACTCTGTTAGGGCTGCAACCGTCGGTGCCGCTGGAGAAGGGAGTGGGGTTGGTTTGTGCGAAGCAGAGGGGTTAGGGGGAACGGGGGAACGGGGGAACGGGAGAACGGGAATGCGGCGGACGGAATGGCCGGTCTAACGTCGAGATCACGTAGTGGCCGCATATATGCGGCCACTACGACGCACCATCCCGTAGGCGGGCCGGTATTAGATGGGGACCGGGTGCGGGCCGCCTGTAGACGGCCCCTACGGATTCGCCAAATCGCATAGACCGTAGCCCACACCCTGTACCCTGAACCCCATACCCTGTACCCTACAGGCCAGACCCCTGAACACGGAGACCTTCATGATGTCCAACACCAACCCTCGGGTACGGCTGTGCGCGGCGCTGATCGCCGCCGGGATGTGGGCCGGCTACCCCGCGTCCCCGGCCGCCGCACAGGAGCCGGAGATCCCGGTCTGCGCCAAGAAGCTCGGCGCGGTCGCAGTGGTCGAACCGGAGAACAAGTGGTGGCAGGCCTACGGCCTGGAATCGCCGGAGGCACTCATCAAGGTCTTCGTCTCCCAATCGAAGTGCTTCACCCTGCTCGATCGGGGCAAGGGGCTGGCGGCGGCGCAGTCGGAACGCGCCCTGGCATCCAGCGGAGAGCTTCGCGGTGGAGCCAACGTCGGCAAGGGCCAGATGAAGGCCGCCGACTATGTGCTGGTGCCGGACATCGTGAACAAGAACGCCGATGCCGGCGGCAAGAAGCTCGGCGCCGCCGTGGGCGGCCTGTTCAAGGGGGCGGTCGGCGGGATCGCCGGTGGCATCAGCGTGAAGAGCAAGACCGCCGACGTGGTGCTGACCCTGACCGATGTGCGGTCCACCGAGCAGGTGGCGCTGCAGCAGGGCCACGCGAAGAAGACCAACGTGGGATGGGGAGCCGGTGGCGGCGGGTTCTTCGGCGCCTTCGTGGCCGCGGGGATCAGCAGCTACTCCAACACCGAGATCGGCCAGGTGGTGGCGATGGCCTATCTCGATGCCTACACCAAGCTGGTCGAGGAAGTGAAGGCGAACGCGCCGGTGGCCGAGAACGTCGGCCAGTCGGTCACCATGTCCAAGCCGGGCCGGATGTACGAGGCGCCCGACCTCAAGGCCAAGGTGGTGCGCGACCTCGACCCGGGCGCGATGCTGTATCCGTCAGGCGAGAAGAACGGGATCTGGTGGAAGGTGTCGGACGAGCTGGGGAACGAGGGGTGGGTGCCGTCGACGTTGTTTAATCTGGCTAAGTAGCTCGCTGCGCTCGCGGCGGGGGCGGGGTGGCTTCGCCACGGCGGGGGCGCTTCGCGCCTGCGGGCTCGCTTCGCTCGTGCGGGGGGCGCCTGCGGCGCCCTGCGGGAACTCAACGATTGTTAGGGGCATGGCGGCAGTTCCCGCACGCTCGCGCAGCGAGCGCCCGCAGGAGCGGAGCGACCCCGCAGGCCGCCGCAGGCGGCCCCCGCCAGCGCGAAGCGCCGCCCCCGCCAGCGCGTAGCGCCCTCACCTCTCCCCCGTCGCCTCCTCGCGCCACTGGGGATCGAGCACGAAATCCAGCGTCCGTCTCCCGCCGATCACCCGGGCCAGTGTGGCACAGACACCTGGATCGAGAGCCTTGCCCCCCAATAGCTGGACTTCCCTGCACGCCTCATCGGGGCTGAGCACCGCGCTGCGATAGGCCCGCTTGGTCACGAGCGCATCATAGGTCTCCGCCAACGCAACGATCCGGGCACCCCAAGGGATCGCCTCACCGGCGAGTCCGTCGGGGTAGCCGGTCCCATCCCAGCGCTCGTGGTGTCCGCGGACGAAGCGGGCGACGTCGCCGAGGTGGGGATAGGGGTGCAGCAGCTGGTGGCCCACCAGGGTGTGCTGGCGGATCTGGTCGAACTCCGCCGGAGTCAGGGGGCCTTCCCGGTTTACCACCCGGTCACTGATGACGAGCATGCCGATGTCGTGCAGCCGGCCGGCGAGTCGCACCGCTTCGACCTCACTCTCAGAATGGCCGAGGGCGTGGGCGAGGGATGCGCTGAGCTGGGCCACACGGACCGAGTGACCGGACATGTAGGCATCACGGGCCTCCAGGCTGGTCACCAGGACCTCTAACGAGGCCGCGGCAAACTGCTCGAGTTTGGCCTCGAGTCTCTGCTCCAGCGCCTGGGTGCGCGCTTCGAGAGTCTCCTCCAGCGTCATGGTCCCTCCGGGAGGATGGACTCAGGGGGTTTGTCGGCTGAGGGCTGTCGGCTGAGGGCTATCGGCTGAGGGCTATCGGCTATCGGCTATCGGCTATCGGCTATCGGCTATGGGCTGAGGGCTGATGGCTATCGCCTGTCGCCTGTCGCCTGTCGGCCGGCCCCTCGGCCCTCCCCTAGGCATACGTCTGAGATACCGATCCTGCCGATATCGTGCAATGGGTCAGCCCATTATCCCGCCCTTTGGGCCGTCCATACGGTCGCTTCATCCACCAGGTTCTCCAATCGCTCGAGCCGGCTCCGGAGAACCAGGAAGCGCCACGCGGTGAGCTGATCCATCTCACTCTGCTCGAGCTGCATGAGCTGATCGATGTGGCCGACGGCGTCGTCGACCGAACGAACCAGGGCCTTCCGGAGCAGCGCGCCGGTCGCGGGGGCGGCGGCAGACGCGCCGATGTGCCGGCGGTCCAGGCGGTCAGGGCGGTACAGGCAGTCACGGTGCGACATGGTGCGGCTCTCCGTTGGGCGGACGGGACGACGGGCGGACGGTGCGACGGTCCGACGGTCCGACGGTCGGACGGTCGGACGGCTTAGTAATGCGGGAGTTGTGCCCGGCGGGTTGCTTGGGGTGTTGGCAGAAGTGGTTTATTGGCAATCGTTTACATCGTGTGACGGGGGTCACAGTGGGGGGATTGGGGCGGTTTTGTCGGGGGCGTTGGGGAGGGATGGGGCGAAAAGGTGGGCGAGGGGGCGAGGGGCGAAAAGGTACCGAGTACCGAGTACCGGGTACCGAGTACAAGAGCCGAGGGGCGGTCCGCCTCGTCCGCCGTGTCCGCCCGTCCGCCCTGTCCGCCTTGTCCGCCTTGTCCGCTCTGTCCGCCGCACCTAAAGTTGTCGACCTATGACTCAACTCACCCACATCCTCCAGCTCAACCGCGACGCGGTCGCCGGCTTCCTCGAGCGGGCAGTCGCCATCCCGGCGGACCGCTGGACCACGCCACGCGCCCCGGGCAAGTGGTCGCCGGCCCAGGTGGTCGAGCATGTGACCAAGTCGTATGAGGGCCATCGCAAGATGGTACAGGGGCTCATACCGACGACGAAGGCGCCACGGCTCAAGCAATGGGTGGCGCGCACGGTGTTCCTGCCGTGGATGTTCAAGCTGGGAGACTTTCCCGGGAAGCGTGCCCTCAAGTCCCCTCCATTCATTCTGCCGAGCGATGTACCGGCACCCGCGGCAGAGCTGCTGCCGCGACTCGAGGCGGCGGTCAATGGACTGGAAGATGACCTGAAGAAGGCGGAGGCCGAAGGAAGGACGGTGATGCATTCGTTCTTCGGGCCGCTCTCGCCGGCAGACGCGCTGCACTTCGTCGCGATCCACACCAATCACCATTGGGCGCAGGTGGTGGTGTAGACGGGCGGACGAGCCGACAAGGTACCGAGTACCGAGTACTGAGTACCGAGTACAAGGGCCGAGGGCCGAAAGGGTCCCTTGACCGTCGGGCCCGTCGGACCGTCGGACCGTCGGACCGTAAACCCTCAACCCTGACCAACGACATGACCGAACCGAACGGAGGGACTCGCTCGACGACCGCTGGGGCGCAGCAGACGGAGGTCGCCGTGCTCGCCGGCGGCTGCTTCTGGGGCGTTGAGGAGATCCTGCGCGGCGTGGCCGGCGTGATCGACACCGACGTCGGCTACACCGGCGGCTGGGTGGAGAATCCGACCTACGACGACACCCACGACAGCAAGTCGGGTCACGCCGAGGCGATCCGGGTGAGCTTCGACCCGGCGGTGCTCAGCTACGAGGAGCTGCTGGAGAAGTGGTTCTTCAAGCTGCACGACCCGACTACGCTCAACCGTCAGGGCAACGACGTCGGAACCCAGTACCGCTCCGCGATCTTTCCCCAGACGCCCGAGCAGCAGCGCACGGCGGAGCTGGTGAAGGCGCGGGTAGAGGCGTCAGGCAAGTGGAGGCGGCCGATCACCACCAGCATCGAGCCGGCCTCCACCTGGTACAGCGCGGAAGGATATCACCAGGACTATCTCCGGAAGCACCCAGGGGGATACAGCTGTCATTTTATGCGGGAGTAGTTGACGGCGGGATGACGGGACGAAAAGGTACCGAGTACCGAGTACCGAGTACCGAGTACAAGTGCCGGGTGCCGGGTGTTGGCGCCACACTTGGGCCCTGCACGCTGCACGCTGCACGCTGAACGCTGAACGCTGCACACTGAGCTAAACCCGCCTGAACAACTCCGACAGACTGAGGCGAAATGGTGCGGCTGCTCCCGGCGGGCTCCATTGCAGCCGCTCCCGCTCCACCTGCGGGGTTGAGGCGTTCAGATCCCACACCTCGGCCTGTCTGGCTTCAGGATCGATGATCCAGTAGATGGGAATGCCGGCTTCCCGGTAGCGGAGGCGCTTGGTAAAACGATCCTGTCTGGCCGTCGAGGGACTAAGCACTTCGATGACCAGGAGCAGGTGCTGAATGCAGCTCCAGTCCATGCTCCGCGCCTCGTCGAGCGACGCGACGAAGACGTCCGGCTGTACCAGCGTGTCACCAGCCCAGCTGATATCGGCCGGTGCGTGAAAGACCTGGCCAACCAGCTCGCGTTCGAGATAGGCCGCTAGTGCGTGGGCCAGCCGCCCAACGACCAGCTGATGGATGAGCCGGGGACTGGGCGTCACCAGCAACTCGCCGTGGACGACTTCGTACCGGCTGCCGTCTTCGGGCAGGGCGCGGACCATGTCGGCGGTCCAATAGATCGGCTGCAAGAGGTCCGGCATACCCATAATGGTCGGCTCGGCGGCGTGAGTTGGCAACTCGGCGGCATTCGGCGAAGGTGCCAAGGAGCCAGGCTCGTGTTGTGGCCCAAGAAACTCGGATGGGTACGGAATCAGGCAATGGGTGGGACGAAAAGGTACCGAGTACCGAGTACTGAGTAGGGAGTACTGAGTACCGAGTACCGAGTACCGAGTACAAGTGCCGGGTGCCGGGTGTTGGCGCCACACTTGGGCCCTGCACGCTGCAGGCTGCAGGCTGAACGCTGCCCGCTGCCCGCTGCGCTGCCCGCTGCCCGCTGCCCGCTGAACGCTGCCCGCTGAACGCTGAACGCTGCACGCTGCACGCTGAACGCTGAACGCAGCCTGATTGCACCACCCCCTGGGTCAGGCAGTCTTGCGTCCAAAGGCGGGGTCGATCCGTAGCATCGCCGCGGCGACAAACGAGGGCAGAGTGGCCACACAGGCCCAGATGAAGAAGTTGAGGTACCCCAGCCGATCCTGCAGCCATCCCGCCCACATGCCCGGCAGCATCATCCCCAACGCCATGAAGCCGGTGCACAGCGCATAGTGCGCCGTCTTGTGCACGCTGCCGCCGTCCGGTCCGCCCGCGACCATCAGCATGTACACCAGGTAGGCGGTGAACCCGAAGCCGTAGCCGAACTGTTCCAGCGCGATTGCACCGCTGACCAGCGAGAGCCCGGTCGGTTGCCACAGCGCCAGCGCCACGAACACCAGATTGGGGATGTGCATGCAGAACATCAGCGGCCAGAGCGTCTTTCTGAGCCCGGCACGGGAGATCACCCAGCCACCCAGCAAGCCGCCCAGCACCAGGGCACTCACGCCCACCGTTCCGTAGGCGATGCCGACATCCGAGGTCTTGAGACCCAGCCCCCCCGCGCTTGGCGGGTCGAGCATGAACGGCGTCACCAGCTTGAGGAGCTGCGCCTCGGCAAAGCGGTAGAGCAGCAGGAAGGCCAGGATCCGGCCGATCCCCGGCTTCCGGAAGAACGCCACGAACACCGCCGCGAAGTCGGCCCAGAAGGCCCTGCCCCGCTCGGCCGGGCGATCGCTCTCCGGCCGGGGCAGCACCCAGAGGTGATAGAGGGCCGCGGCGGCGAAGAAGCTGCCCGCGATCGAGAACACCGTGGCCCAGGCAGTCACCACGTTCCCGGTCCGCTCCTGCAGATACCCCGCCAGGTACACCAGTCCGCCCTGCCCCGCGATCATCGCCAGCCGGTAGAAGGTGCTTCGGACTCCGACGAAGGCCGACTGGATATGGGGCGGCAGGGCGAGCAGGTAGAAGCCGTCGGCCGCGATGTCGTGGGTGGCCGAGGCGAAGGCCATCAGCCAGAAGACGGCGAGGGTGAGCTGCAGAAAGTGCGGTGCCGGCAGGGTCAGCGCGACCAGCCCCAGCGCCGCGCCGAGGCTGAACTGAAGCACCACGATCCAGCGGCGCTTGGTGCCGAGGAGGTCCACCATCGGACTCCACAGCGGCTTGATGACCCACGGCAGATACAGCCAGCTGGTGTAGAGCGCGATCAGGGTGTTGGAGATGCCGAGGTTCTTGTACAGCACCACGGCGAGGGTCATCACCACGACGTATGGCAGGCCCTCGGCGAAGTAGAGCGAGGGGATCCAGCGCCAGGGGCGTGAGTCGTGAGTCATGGGTCGTGGGTCCTATAGGCGGACAGGCGGACGGAGCGGACGGGCGGACGGAAGGACGGAAGGGCGGAAAGACGGAAAGACGGAAAGACGGAAAGACGGAAAGACGGTCATCGGTCGTGAGTCATGAGTCAAGGGTCCTAGGGCGATGGCTTCCGACTCACGACCCATGACCCACGACCATCACCGCCCTCACGTCGCCCCCCGCCCCCGCCACCACCTCAGCTTCACACCGGGGCGCAGGCCGTAGGCGGTGCGGCGGCGCGCAAAGTATAGGAGCCAGAGCAGTCCCACGACAACCTCGAGCGCGATCAGCGGGCCGGGCGCGGTGGAACTGGTCGCCATCTGGCTGAGAGCCAAGGGAGGCAAGGCGCCACTGTAGAGCATCGCGAACCACCAGTGCCAGGGGGAGGGCGGCCGCCTCGAAGAAGCGGCGAAGCCGATGCTCACGGCGGACACCGCGCCCAGCTTGAGCACGTCGGGATTGACTGCGGCAGCCAAGCCCCGGTTCACGACAGCCAGAATGACGAGCACGCTGCCGGCGATACCGAAGATCAACGCGGCCAAGCCGATGACATGGCGCGCGGTCATCGGGAGTTCGGCGTCGACCGGCCAGCGCTGCTTCCGCAGTAGACTCACGAGCAAGTAGGGGGACACGGCCGGCTTTACGGCAGGTTCGACGGCCTCGACCGACGCCGGGGGCGAAGCCGGCGGGGCCTGAGGCTGGGCAGGGGGAGTCGTCGCCCGCTCCGTCAGCCCACGGGCGACAATGAGATCCTGGATGACCTCCCATGCAAGAGGAGAATAGGGCCCCGCACCAGCCGCCTTGGCGGCGAGCAGGGCCGCATCAGAAAACTTGGCGTAGCGCAGTTGCAGGATTTCCTTCGTGACGTCCACGGTGCGTCCTCCTCTTCGGTACAGTAAGTCCTGAAATTAGCAGACGGAAGGATGGAAGGAGGGAAGGAGGGAAGGAGGGAAGGAGGGAAGGATGGAAGGAGGGAAGGAGGGAAGGTGATTAGGCGACAGGCGACAGGCGACAGGCGATAGGCGACAGGCGATAGGCGGACGGAAGGACGGAAGGGCGGAAGGACGGAAGGAGGGCGAAGCGCCCCTCAGCGTCCATGCGGTGGGGAGCTGGCAGCAGTCGGAGTCGCGCCACACATTGTGAGCGTCGAGACCAACTCACTGCGACAGTGGAGGACGGTATGGGAGCAAGGACGGAGGGTCTCATGTTGGGAACACTGTTGCTATCAGGCCTTGCAGGCTGTACTTCGGGCAGTGGGGCTGGGCAGGAGGGATCGTCCTCCCGGGAAGTCGAACAACTCTTTCGGGCTGATCAAGCCGATCGGACGCCACCCGCCGATGGGCGCCAGCTGACCGAAGCGAAGTCCCTGGCCGTGGGGGCACGGGACCTTGTGCGCCTGGCGCGCGCAAAGGAGATGTATCGGCTCAACCTGCTGACCAGTCCACAAGACTTCTACCATGCCGCGGTCATCCTGCAACATTCGTGGGACTCGACAACCGCTGCGGACGACCACCTTCTGGCCCATGAATTGGCGATTGTCGCCTTTGTCGGCAAGGTCCCCGGCGCGGGCTACCTGGTTGCGGCGAGCGAGGATCGCTTCCTGCAAGATGACCTGCACCGAAAGCAGCGCTTCGGAACCCAGTACCCTCCCGACTCCGGACTCGAAGCCGGGGAAGGAGTCACCGACAGCCTGAGGGCTCGATTCGAAGTCCCATCTCTGGCCAAGCTGCATGGAAGGATGGAAGGACGGAAAGACGGAAGGATGGAAGGACGGAAGGATGGAAGGATGGAAGGGCGGAAGGATGGAAGGATGGAAGGACGGAAAGCTGCATGGCGAGGCGCGCTCGGCAAGGCTCAGCCTTGGGACGGCCGGGCGTCCCAAAGCCGAGCAAACCGACGGCCGCGCCGTGTCTGCTTTGTGCGGTAGTTAGGTGGCAATCGTCATGGGACCGGCACGACCTCCCAGCGACCATACACTGTGGCCCCAAGCGAGATGCTTGGCGCCGCCACGCGCGTGCCGACTGCCTCACCGGCATCCACGCCTGCGGAGCGAAGCGAGATTGCTTGCGCATAAGGATCCAAGCGAGCATCCGGCTCCGTGGACAGCCCGAGGAGGCGACCAAGTTTGGCCCCACTGGCCTCGGCGATCGCGCTCGCTTGGGCCCGGGCGTCTTTTGCCGCTGCGCGAAGCACGTCGTCTCGTGCAGCAGTTGTGTTGGTGGCCCGGAATGTGAGCTCACCGACGTCGACAACGCCATACGCGTAGGCGGAGTCGATCGCAGGTCCCACCTTGGACAGATCGTGAACCCGCAACGTGAGGGCATCATTCCCACGGTACAGAGTGTCCTGTTTCTGCCAGGTGGCCCCTGGCGGCCCGTTGGGGACGGTCAGATAGCGAGTGGCAAACGTCTTTTCCATGCGATTGCGACCCCAATACCAGCGGTTGGGGGAGGTGATCGAGTCGCGCGGGATCCCAAGGCGCTGGAAGACCCGGCGGAGCGAGTCCGCGAGCGCCGCGACTCGTCGGCCGGCTTCCAACGGCGTTGGCCCCTCTCCTGCGAAGTTGAAGGTGAGAACCGCATAGTCCGGGGGAACGGAGCGGCTCGCGGTGCCCACCGTGCGAACCTGCGGATTGGAGGACTCCGGCGTCGGCACTTGGGCTAAGGTGGCCGAGCTCGCCGAGAGGTGAAGCGCGACGACGGTGAGGCCCCACGAGAGGTGGCGCATGAGGGTACTCCGTTGCGAAAGGGGTCTACGGGAAGGGACGGCTTAGGACCTTGCTGGAACACAGCACGGACTGTAACAATTGCCACCTAACGACCCCGCATAAGCGGCGGGCCGAGGCGCGCTCGCGCAACCGGCCGCCTAACTGGTGGTCAACCTGCCGCGCTGCCGTGCCAGGAACTCCTCGAACTCCTGATCGAGTGCCGCCCGACGTTTGCGCCAGTCAGCCCGCATCTCGGCCTCGTCCCGCACATGGGCATAGCCAGGCGACATGAGGGCGGCGGCCCGTTCGATCCGAAGGAACACGACGCCCGCGACCGGGTAGCGAGCTGGACCGTCCCCAAAGACGCGGCGGAGCGCCTCGTCAAACTGCGGACCGTCCCTGTGCAACTCGGCGGGGCCGGCAAAACGATAGCCGCGACGGGAGAGCTGATCGACGACGTTCAGCTCCATGTACGGGCTCGCGGCCAGGTTGGCGCGGGTTCCGGGGGATGCGATGTCGAGGAAGAAGAGACTGGTGTCGTCCCACGACCGAATGGTGCCTTTCGGACTCACATTGGGGCGCCCGTCGGGCGTTACCGTCGCCGCGAAGCAGAGGTGGGCGGCCTGGATGATGGCCCGCATGTCTGGAGTAAGTGGGAGCGGCATAGGCAGAAACGGAAGGGAGTCTTGCCACCTGACGACCGCGCACGACCTGCGGGCCCGTGGCTAGGTCAGAGAGCTTACCTGTCCGCGGCTGGTGGTGCCAGTCATGAGACGACCGAGGGCCGGGCCGACCGATCCATGCACTGGCTAGGCCTCAGGAAGGGACAGGCGCCGGTAAGGGGCCAAGGATGCCCAAGCCGGAGCTTGTCGAAGCGCCGCCGAGGATGAGTCCCCTCTCGCTGTCCGTGAGCGCCGGTGACTCGAGGCGACGGCGCAAGTCCAGGATCGCCTGAATCACCGCCTTCGCCTCGCTATCCAGCGCGGCATACTCGGCCGCAAGGATGGGATCGTCGGCAATGAGACTGAGGCCGGCGGTGTAGGGAAGCGTGACCAGCAGCTCGCGTACGTGGCGGCCGCCCCGCCGGCGCCGCTCCTCCACCTTGAGCAGTTGGCCGTAGCGCCAGAGTGCGTAGGCTACGATCCCGACGATGACACCGACGATGGCGAGGGGAGGGGACCACATGGTCTCGCATCCCTGGATAGTGCCTGGGGGAGGCGGTCATGGCGCCGCGGGGTGAGGCCGCGCGAATCACCTTTCCGAGGATGATAGGACGCCGGAACAGCTTCGAAGCGTGTGGCGCATGCTGGTGGACGGCGATTGGGGCCGAAGGAAACTCGGTTGAGCGAGGCAGGTACAGTGAGAGGTCCGGCCGCGCGCTGACAAGGAAGCACGTCGACAGCTGTCGCGGGTGGTGGAGGTCGTCGGGTTCGTGAGTGACGCGGAGCGCCACAGCTTGTTCCAGCAAAGCTGGGCGCACGTCCAGCCATCGTGTCGCGAGGGGTGGGGGCTGACAGTAATGGAGGCGGCGGCGGCGGGCACGTGCTCCATCGGGCCAATACCAGTGGTCTCTGCGACACGGTGGAGCACAACGTCACCGGCCTTCTCGTGCCGAATCGCTTTCTGCCTACGTTCACCGACGCGCTTCGGTATGTGAGTCGCAATCCGGTAGCGGCTGCCGGCCGAGGCACGCTCGCGCAAGCGAGCAAGACGAGGGCCGCTGGCTGTGCGGCCCTGGAGAAAACCGATGCGCCGCGGGCGTGTCAGGCTGCCTGCAAGGATGAGGATGGTGCGCGTCGGAGTTCCTTCCTTCCACGGGATCACTTCAGCGCTGGCTAACTAATGGTCAGCTCGCGCTAACGATGGCCACGGTGCCACGGCCTTGATCGGTGCGACTCGTCCTATCAACTGGAAGTCAGCAAGGTTGCGTGTGACGATCGTGGCTCCGAGCTCCCGGGCGGTCGCTGCGACGAGGAGGTCGTTGGCGAAGGAGCGCTGGGCGAGGCTGCCCGTGTAGCCGCCTAGCTCCCGGAGGTCATGGTCGAAGGTGGCGGCAACCTGCCAGGTCGCGAGGCTTGGGACATGCAGGCGACGGCGTGTCCGGAACACTTCGATCAAAGCCTCGAGCTGCCGGCGCTGCGTTACACTCCGCGCGCCCACGAGAAGCTCATGGACCACCACGGTGCTGAGGATCAGCTGGGGTAGGGCCGCCTTGTGAAAAGCCCGGAACGCTGAGTCCTCAGCGCCCCGGGTGAAAGCGTCGATATAGATGTTGGTGTCGAGGAGGTACACAGCCTAGTGGGTGGCCGGAAACAGGTCCTCGAACCCTCCCTTACCAACCAAGCCGTCCAAGGCCGCATCAACCTCCGCCCGGAAGCGGGCCAAGTCGTTCACCGCATCCAAAGCACGAGTGATGGCCTCGGTCTCGGTTGCCGCACCGAGCAGTTTCTTGGCCCGGTCGATCTTGCCCTGATCCAGGATCAGGTTCTTGCGACGGAGCTTCTTGGACGGGGTAGCCACGGGGAGTCTCCTTGTAATCTGTATGATAGCAAGGAGTATCTGTATCGGCAAATCTGCCACCCTAACGCCCCGCATACGCGGCAGGGCCGCGGCATGATCGCAGGACCATACCTGAAGACGGCGGCTGGTGCTGGCCCCACGCAGGAGCGATGGCGCCACCTACCTAGTGGTTTGCTTGCGCTAACGGCGTTGCGCGACCAGCAGACCGTCGCGAATCGGCACCAGGGCCGCTATCCAGTGTGGGCTGGACGTCATGAGCCGAGTGTACTCACGAATCGCGGCCGTTTCAGGCGACGTGTCTTTGGCATCGAAGATTCGCCCATGCCACAGGAGGTTATCGGTAATGAGCAGGCCGCCCGGCCGGAGCTTCGACTCAATCACGGGGAGCGCCGCTGGGTATCCGACCTTGTCAATGTCGCAGAAGATAAGATCGAATGGGCCGGGTGTCTCGCGTAACGCCTGGACGGCCTCGAGGACCCGATACTTGACCAGGTGGCCAAGGCCGAGCGCCGCGAGATGGCCTTGGGCTCGGTCGGAAAGCGTTTGATCCCAGACGGTGTGGTGGACGACTCCCCCGCCGTTCTCCAGCACCGCCTTCGCGAACCACGCCGTGGAGTAGCCGAAGCCGGACCCCAGTTCGAAAACAGTCCGGGCTTGTACCAGTCGGGTGAGCAGGTAGCAGAGCTGACCCGAGGCCGGGCCGATGATCGGAAACGCCGTCCTCGCGGCCTCCGCCTCCATCGCGAGAAGCTCCGCGGGGCGCGCCGGAACGAGGCCATCCAGGTACTTGCTGAGGTCTGCCGGAATGGGATCAGGAGACATATGTCGGATGATAGTACTAAGGAAGCCACCTGCGCCGATTAGACGGAAGGATGGAAGGATGGAAGGACGGAAGGACGGAAGACGGGAGGTTCTTAGGCGACAGGCGATAGGCGACAGGCGAGATGGCGGACGGAAGGACGGAAGGAGGGGGGACGGGACGAACAAGTACCGAGTACCGTGTACCGGTACCGAGTACAAGGCCAGAGCGCCGAGAGTGACGGAGACGGGACGAACAGGTACCGAGTACCGTGTACGGTGCCCGGTACAAGGCCTGAACGCCGAGTGCGACTACGTAGGGCTGGAGCTCCAGCTCCGCTCGTACGACGGACGGCGGACGGCGACAGAGGATAGGCGACAGGCGACAGGCGAGATGGCGGACCAGGCGAGTTCTTGATCACTGCTTGATTCCCGCTCCCCAGGTTTCCCACCACTGGATCGGTATAAACCGGTGGTCAAGCGTCCTGGGGGCGAACATGCGGACATCATTGGGCTTAGGCTGGATTCTCGCAGGGATGGTGGCAGTAGGGGCGAGCGCAGGGTGCGCCAGCCACGGCCAGTACAATCCGTTTGTGGTCCCGCGCGACCGGATCGTGGGGTCGGTGAGGACGATCGCGTTAACGCCGATGGTGGCGCCCAGCGACATGGGAGAGGCAGATCCAAGCCGGGGGAGGTTCGATTCATTGCTGGCGGTGGAGCTCCAAGCCGGCGGCTATTCCGTGGTACCTCCCGAGGAAGCGGCCACGATCTGGCGCGGGTCACGGACTCGTTGGGCGGGTTCTTCAATCCCACTACCGGGCAACGTGACTCGGCCAAGTTCAGCCAGGCCCGTGACCTGACGATGCATGAACTGCAGGAGCGGTTTGGGGCGGATGCTGGCTGCATCCGCGGATCGTGTTCGCGCCGGCCAAGTTTGACGCCGGCACGGCCAAGTGGGACGGCGCGACCCAGTCGTACCAGTCGTTTGGCAAGAAATTCCTGGCCGCGCTATTCGGCGCCGAGACCTACGGGAGGGCACCGGCGCTTTCCGTCCAGGTGATTCTGGAAGACATCCATGGTCTGGATCTCTACGCGAATCAGGGCGGTCTCCAGCTATTCGAGGTCCCGTCCGG
This sequence comes from uncultured Gemmatimonadales bacterium, assembly GCA_963748035.1. Lineage (GTDB taxonomy): Bacteria > Gemmatimonadota > Gemmatimonadetes > Gemmatimonadales > GWC2-71-9 > JADJOM01. The sequence goes on from CAVVHO010000002.1 coordinate 71,720, forward strand.
TAAGCAGTTCGAGAGGGTGGCAGCCGCGACCCAGTCGTACGCGGACCCGGTGCGGAACGCGACGCGCTGTCCACCTGGCATTGGGGCCGCTGGTGAGACGGGGCGGAGGGAAGGATGATTGAAGGCGACAGGCGAAAGGCGGACAGGCGACACGGGCTGGATCGGGCGGATCAGGGCGGACGAGGCGGACGAGGCGGACGGAAGGCCGGAAGGACGGAAGTGACGGGACGAGCAAGTACCGACGTACCGTGTACGCGAGCACCCGAGTACGAAGGCCGAACGGCGAGTGCGACGACGTGGGCGGAGCTCCGGGTCCGCTGGTACACGGACTGCGGACGGCGGACGGCGGACGGCGAGAGAGGGCTAGGCGACAGGCGACAGGCGGACGGAAGGATGGAAGGATGGAAGGATGGAAGGAGGAAAGACTGTCATGCGTCATGAGTCGTGCCGGTCCCCTGTCGCCTGTCGCCTGCTGTAGTCGCCTGTCGCCTGATGTCCCTACGGCCGGGGCTGAACTCCGGCGCCGAGTCCGCTGGGGTTGAGCGATGGTGCAGGTGGAATCGCGGGAAGGGCCGTCGGCGCCGCAACCTTGCGGGGTGGCTTGAGCGCCACCGAGCGCGAAGCGGATGAGCGAGGGTCGGCCTTGGCGGCTGTACTAGCGGCGACCAGGCGAAGCGAGTCGTTCAGCTGAGCCACCAGCGCACCTAACGAGTCCTGGGTGTGCTGGATCCGGGCGAGTTCAGCGGGGGCCACCCCGGGTGGCTGCCTGTGCTGCGCAAAGTCCCGCCAAAGGAGACCTCCGCCGGCCAGACCCAGCAGCGCTGCGATGATGGTTGCGAAGACGGAGCCCGAAGCGGCCAGACCTTCGAGCATACTCGGCTGCCGGTCGTACAGGCCCGCGAGTATGGTGGGCCTGAGCCTGACTCGCGCGGGACCCTCGACCGTTGTCGACCCACGACCCTCGACCGTTGTCGACCCACGACTGACGGCTCATGCGGTCGTTAGGCAGCCGCGCTGGCGAGTCGCCGGGACCGGGTGGCGGTCCAGACGACGGGTGCGCATCCCGACGCAATGGCCATGGCGGGCGCCGCCCCCACGAAACTCAAAGTGAGCGGGGTTGAGAATGCGCTTGGCAAACTGTACGTCGAGACCTTCGGTGAGAATCCGGGTGCCTTTGACGAAGCCGGCAACCGCGGCGGCAGTGTGCCAATGATCGGGGGCGAGGTTGGGGTACTGATGGGCGAAGGCGGGTTTGAGCAGCACCTCGCGAAACATGGAGCCTCCAGCAGGATAGGGTCAAATGAAGACTAGCCCGTCGTCGGACAACGCACCGTGAAGCCTAGATGAAGGTTGCGAGGAAGGAGGACGGAAGGATGGAAGGACGGAAGGATGGAAGGATGGAACGACTGTCATGGGTCATGGGTCCTAGGGAGAGCCCGTACGGACCCACGACTCATGACCCTCGACCGTTGTCGACCCACGACCCACGACCCATGACGCACGACCGGTATCGACCCACGACCCTGCCTCCCGGCTTCATCTTCGGTAGACGTCTAGCCGGCGGGCGATCTTGACGACTACGATACGGAGGACTTGCTCGTGGATTTCGTAGAGGATTCGGTAATCCCCCTGCCGCAGGCGATAGCGCGCTTGTCCGGAGAGTTTTTCCGCGCCGGGAGGATAGGGGTTCTCGGCCAGCCCTTGGATCCGGGAGACGATGCGACCGCGGTCCTTGGCGGGGAGGTCCGCGAGTTCCTTCACCGCGGACCGCTTGATCTCGAGACTATAGCTTGCCACGTCGCTTCAGATCCTTGAGGACGTCCTCAAAGGTCAGCGACGGCTCCTTGGCGCGGGCGGCGAAGGCCGCAAGGTCCTCCGCATCCTCGGCGAGACTGGCTCGGATGGCGGCATTCACCAGGTCGGAGAGGCTGCGCTCCGTCGAGGCCGCCTTGATACGAAGGGCCTTGTGAAGGCTGGGGTCGAAATACACGGTTGCGCGCTTGAGCGTGGCCATGCTGGAAATTAGCGCTATGACGTTATGACGTCAAACGGGGGCGGACGGGCGTAACTGCAGGCGACAGGCGATAGGCGACAGGCGAAAACAGCAGGCGACAGGCGATAGGCGACAGGCGATAGGGCGGACGGGCTGGCCATTGAGCGCCCTGACCCTCTTTCCGTCTTTCCGTCCTTCCATCCTTCCGTCCTTCCATCCTTCCGCCTGCTATCTCACCCCGTAAGCAGTGCGGCCATCAGTACGGCGTTGTAGCTCGCATGCAGGCAAACGCTTGGCAAGAGTGAGCGGGTCCGTAGACGCAACCGCTCGAGTGGCGCGCGACACCCGGGCCCGACTGTCAGTCTAATGCTGGTGCTCCGTCCCGCCGGCGCTGAACGCCCCGTAGCGGCCCATGGCATGGGCGCTCCCGAGTCGGATCCGGAGTCCTGCCAGGAACGACCAGACGGAGCGCCGACCGTACAACTGATCGAGATCCACAAACGTCGCCCCCACTGATTCGGCCCGCCCGAACGACGCCTCGACCACCGGCTCGATCAGGAGCCGTGAGGGCCGGAATGCGAAACCGTACCCCGCCGTGTGCACCGTCCAGCGTGTGATCCCGATCGGAAGCCCCAGGGAATCCGCCACGACACGCAGTCCATCGGCCGAGCGCGGGCCATCCGGGCGGTCGGTCCGTTCAAACCGATAGTAGAAGCGGTGCCTCCGGTTTCCGCTCGACCACTCCGCTTCCGCCAGGAGGGTTCGGAACGACTGCTCCAACTGCGCCTTGCCGATCTCGGTGAAAATCGTGACCTGGCCCGAGGCCGCGGGGCGCTGGAGACGGGCCGAGGCATTCCACTGTCGCTGGTCGGAGCCGCTCGGGCCGGCGTGATGGCCGCCGCCCACCAGCGTCGCGACTGATCCGCGGATTTCGAGCCCGTGTGCCGGCCAGATACTGAGCCTGGCGGAGCCGGAGATGCCCCGGTCCACGCAGCCCAGAATGCAGATCGTGTGATTGTGGCCGCTCGAGTCTTCCGCCGCCGCGGCGCCCGATACGCCCGCGGGCCCCTTGTCGAAGACCGCGACCTCCAGCCCGAACTCGGGCAATCGCGCGCTTACCACCGCGAGCAGCCGGTCCGCGACCTCGGTCCAGTGCTCGTTCACGGGTGGCTTGACCGCCGGGCGCATCATGGCGGGATCGTTGCCAAACGGCGCGATGCCCTTGCCGGCGGCGATGGCGACGTGGCCGACCCGGCTCCCGGATCCGGCGTCGCCGACCAGGGCCACGATCGCCTCGTGCAGATAGTCGTGCGGATGGGTACGGTCGTAGAACTCGCCGCCCCACGCGCCGATCGCGAGGGCCCCCTCGTCACCGGTGAGCCGTTCGAGGCTCAACGAGGACGTGAGCACGAGGTGCCCGTCGAAGGCCTCTCCGCCCAGGGTGAACATCGGCTGCTCGACGCGGAACTCGGTCTTCCGGGATCCGCCCGGGATCGGCTCGAGTGTGGTCACGCCGAATACCCCGGACGCGCCAAACCGGAGCGGGCCGAGGCCCTGGGCAGTCGCCTCCCCGGCGGCGGCCAGCAGGAGGATGCTCTGACTCACTATAGAGGAAAAGCGCATCGGCGAAGAATGTGGGGGGGCTGGGATTTGAGATAGGGCGGCTCAGGGCGGACGGTCAGGACGGTCGGGGCGGTCGGGACGGTCAGGGCGGTCAGGGCGGTCAGGGCGGTCAGGACGGTCGGGACGGTCGGGACGGTCAGGACGGTCAGGGCGGTCAGGGCGGCAGGACGGTCGGGACGGGCAGGACGGTCGGGACGGTCGGGACGGTCGGGACGGTCAGGACGGTCGGGACGGGCAGGACGGTCGGGACGGTCGGGACGGGCAGGACGGTCGGGACGGGCAGGACGGTCGGGACGGTCGGGACGGGCAGGACGGGCAGGACGGTCGGGACGGACAAGTACCGAGTACCGAGTACCGAGTACAAGTGCCGGGTGCCGGATGTTGGCGCCCTGAGAGGGGCATGGTCGAGGGGCATGGGTCGAGAGACGAAAGCTCTGGCCCTCGGACCCTCGACCCTTGGACCCCAGAACGCTGAACGCTGAACGCTGAACGCTGCACGCTGCACGCTGCACGCTCAACGCCAGTTCGCTAGATAGCCTCGTCCCCCCTGGGGGTGCCTCCACGCAATGTCACGGCCCACTCGGCCAGCCGCTCCGGTTGCTTGGCGAAGCGGATGCGGTTCAGGATATCGAGATTGCGAATGACGTGCTTGGTCTCCGCCGTCTTCGCGGTGCAGGCGGTGCGGACGCGGGTGCAGGTGGCGACGGCGTTTTCACGGCGCCCCTGAGCCGCGTCGTAGCGATCGAGTTCGCGAGTGAGTTCCTCCAACATGCGCGCGGGCATCCCGTACTCCTGCAGCATCAGCTGGTTGGTGGCAGCAGTGTCGAGGACCGCGCGCGCCGTGTCCGAGAGGTCGCGCTCGACGACTTTGGTGAATGAGACGTTCAACTTGAGTTCGGGCCGCTGCGCCCGGATCGCGGCGGTGGCCGCGAGCTGAACCAGGTGCGACAGGCCCCGGCGCAAGGAATCGCCAATGGTATTCCGCTCATAGAGCGCCGTATCCCTCTCCCGCCTGGCAACCATCCGCTCCCGGAGCAGCCCCCTCACCTCGGCGTCGATGGCTTTGAGCCGAGCGAGTGCCGCGAGGACAGCCGGCGTGGAATCAGGGAAAAGGCGAAAGAACTCCAGCACACACTCGATGGTCGACAGCTTGGTAAACTCGACGGTGCGCATTGTTTGCGTCCTCGATCGGTCGGCCGCGGTGAATAGGCGACAGGCGAGAGGCGACAGGCGACAAACAGCAGGCGACAGGCGAGAGGCGACAGTTAGCCTTCTCGCGGAGCTGGCGGTCGCAGAACGCGGGATGACAAGATGTCGGGCGCTAGCGGATCTCCTTGGGGGTTGACGGTCAGGACGGTCAGGACGGTCGGGGCGGTCAGGAGGGTCAGGGCGGTCGGGGCGGTCAGGGCGGTCAGGGCGGTCACGACGGTCACGACGGTCACGACGGTCACGACGGTCACGACGGTCAGAACGGTCAACCTCGGATCCTCGATCCCCTCACCCCCTGAACCCTGAACCCTGAACCCTGAACGCTGAACGCTGAACGCTGAACGCTGAACGCTGACCAACGTTTCACGCGAGGAACGTACCAAATCCGCAGGTGCCCACCGGGGTCCCGGGGTCCGCCATGGAAGTGCTTGTGGCACGTATATTTCCGTGCGCGGGGTAGTTTGACTGCCTGTACGGGGTGGCAGATTCTTGCCGGGCGGAGAATGTCCTCCGGTGAGGACACGGGACGGGGGAACGGGGGAACGGGGAACGGGGAACGGGGGAACGGGGAACGGGGAACGGGGAACGGGGAATGGGGACAGGGGAAAGGGATGAAGGGTAGTTCCCGCCGTTCGCGATAGCGAACCCACGCCACGAAGCCACCCCCGCCGCGAGCGTAGCGAGCCCCACCCGCCCCCGCCGCCCGAAACAGCAATCCCCCGACTGGCAGCAGGTCAGGGGATTGTTCGGAGTTGGGGCCGTACGCGGCCTGAGCGGGATCAGGGGGCGTAGTGCGCGTGGTGCCGGTGGCTGGAGGCGGTGTCGTGTCAGTGCCTTCAGGCGCCGGGGTGATGGCCTCATGAGGTTCCGGCCAGGCTACGTTGCGAACGCTCTTCCACGCGGCCATCATCTCCAGATCCCCACCGAAGCGAAGACGAACCACCGAATCCAGGTGCTTGAGCAGCGCCACCAGGTCGGTAGACAGGGCATTCAGCTGGGCGTTGGCACCGACCTGAGTGCTCACCGCATTGCGCTGACGGGTGAGGGCCGCCTCGTACTCGTCCAGATCCTTCGTCATCTTCTCCAGCAGGGTCTCCGGCATCCCATTGGCGATGAACAGTTCCTTATTCGCCAGGGCCCCGTTGACTGCCACCCGTGCGACGGTAAGGATGGTGGCTTCGGCCACCTTGCCGGCACGCGGCAGGCGGACATGGACGGGCATCTCCGGATGCAGGAGCGCAATGCCGTGAGAGAGGCCCGCCAGCGACCTGAGGTCGGTCTCGATGACCTGTCGCAACTCGTTCTTGAGATTGACCGCGGCGGAACCGGCGACCACACTGGCGCGATGCAACTGCGCCAGCAACTCGGCCCGGGCCAGCAGCTCGATGAACCGGCTGATGACCTGGGCACTCGCCGAGTTGGGATCGGGATGCGCGAGGAAGAAGTCGCGCGCCCGCGCACAAGCGGCGAGGACCAAGCGTGTGAGGGTTCTCATACAATTACTCCTTTCGTTCGTACAGCACCTACAGTGAAGGGTGAGTCGCCCCGCGTCGCCAAGCCGGTGCGACCGGGCCATACCGATGAGGCATCCATCGGGAGGCCGAGGTGGTACAACGCGAGAGACGTGCCACGCGTAAGAAGTGCTAGTTAGCGAGCTCAGAAGCGTCTCACACCTCGCCGGCAGTGATCGGGGACTCGCCAAAAGTCGGCGGGCCTCCGTGGTTAGGCGGAGGACGTCGGCGGTTAGACGGGGGGCGTCCGCGGTTAGGCGGGTGACATCCGCGGTTAGGCGGGGGACGTCCGCGGTTAGACGGGGGACGTCCGCGGTTAGACGGGGGGCGTCCGTGGTTAGACGGGGGGCGTCCGCGGTTAGGCGGGGGGCGTCGGCGGTTAGGCGGGGAACATCGGCGGTTAGACGGGGGACGTCGGCGGTTAGACGGGGGGCGTCCGCGGTTAGACGGGGGACGTCCGCGGTTAGACGGGGGCGGTCGGCGGTTAGACGGGGGGCGTCCGCGGTTAGACGGGGGAGGTCGGCGGTTAGGTGTGGACAACGAGCCGAAAGTTTTTCCCAACGTCCCGGCAGGCGGAGGCTAGTGTCCAAAAGGGAGGACAGGCGGGGGGATGGACAAGTACCGTGTACCGAGTACCGAGTACCGAGTACGCCGGACGGCGGACGGCGGAGAGCGGACGGCGGACGGCGGACGGCGGAGGATGGTTGATATCTCAACCCGTGAGCAGTGCGGCCATCAGTACGGCGTTGTAGCTCGCATGCAGGCAAACGCTTGGCAAGAGTGAGCGGGTCCGTAGCCGCAACGCCAATGACGCGCTTGCGAACAGGGCAATAGCGAGTAGCGCGGGCCAGTAGCTTTGCACTTCTGAGACGTGGGCGACGGCAAAGAGGCCGGTCACCAGAACAGCGGCTGGGCCAAGGCCCCAGGAGTTTCCAAATCCGGCCAGGAGAATGCCGCGGAAGAGGAACTCTTCGACGGGAGGAGCCACAAAGACGGCGGTGGCGGCAAAGAGGAGGCGTCCGACCAGGCTGGCGGACTCCACTGCTGTCGCCAGCGGCCCGAAGGACTGATCGGGTTTGGGTGGAAAGGCCCAGGTAAGGCCAAAGAGGTAGGCGGTGGCGAGGCTCAGTCCAAGCAGGACGCCGAGTCGTACGTCGGCGCGAGGGGCGGTGCGCCAGCCGAGTGCCGCCAGCACGGTTGGCCAGGAAGCGGAGGGAATGGCCCGGCGGGTTTTGTGGATCAGGACCCAAGCTGAAAGGATGGTACTGAGGACGGCGATGGGGATGATGTTCTGCTCGATGAGGGCTGGTATGCGATGTCTGGGGTCGTCGCCGGTCATTGCGGCCCAGATTCCCACGGCCAGGGCGAGCAGCATGCCGATCACGATCTGGCCGCCGAAATACCAGAGCAACAGGCGAATGGCCGACCATGCCCGCAGGGGGAGTGGCTCCTGCCCAACCGCGACGATGGTCATTGGGAATGCGAGGGGTCGTAGTGAGAGAGGTGGGCCAGCTAACGGGTGGGTAACCTGCCGCGCGTCGCGCAGGCGCACAAGGCGGATGCGGGGGCGGCGGAGAAGAGAGTGCCAAGAGTGCCGGGCGCCGGCCCCCTGTCGCCTGTCGCCTGCTGTTTTCGCCTGTAGCCTGTCGCCTGCTTTTCCCGCCTCGCCTATCGCCTGTCGCCTGCTGTAGTCGCCTGTCGCCTTCTCACTAGCCCGGCCATAGATGAAGGCCGGCGCCGAGCACGGCCCCACAGACGAGGACCGCATACAGCAGTGCGAGCATTCCCATGGCGCGATCGTGCAGGAAGCCGCCCACGCCGACGACAACGGGGAGGACCAGCGTGCCGAGGAGCAGCAGATTGATCGGCCATTGGTGCCGGTGGGGGAACGCATTGAGGACTCCGGCGCCGAGGGCGATGCAGGCCGGCGCGGCACAGACGATGCCCAGATAGGTCAAGTAGCCTTGCTGGACGGTGGGCGACAGTGGAAGCACCTCCGCACAGGCGAGGGCTGCGACGAAGGCGGCCCAGAGGACGAAGCAGAGATATACTCTCCCGATCTGGGTGAGGCCAAGCGGACCCAAGATGCCCAGTACCATGTTGAACAGGAGGACCGCCGCGGAATAGAACGCGAGCGCAACGACCGCGATGCTGAGCGTGCGAAGGATGCTGCGCCAACTCGCTGGTGAGCGGGGAAGTGTGCGCGGATTGCCTTGGCATAGGCCCGCACACTCTCCTCAGTCGGGTGTTCCGGTGGGGGCGGTAGAGCTGGCATGAGGATCGCTCCCTGCGAGCCGAGGACGGGCGGAACGGAAGACAGAACGACGAAAGGAAGCAAGGGTCTGAACTTCCGCACGACGCTGCGGCTCAACGGGAGCGCCGCACCGTGCGTATGAAATGTTAGTTAGACGTTCAGCGGCGCGTCCAGGGCGGACGGAAAGATGGAAAGACGGAAGGATGGAAGGATGGAAGGATGGAAAGGGCGGACGGTAAGAGGGCAGACACCTGTCGGCCTGTCGCCTTCGCCCGCGCCGGTCGCCTGTCGCCTCCCCCCCCGCGCCTCTCGCCTCCTTCCCCCCCGCAGGCCGCAACGAAGGCAACGGCGGTTGAGATTGGGCGAGTGCTCATGCGGGGGCTCCGGTTGCCGGCTTAACTGGGACGATCTGGCTGCCGAAATACCAGAGCAACAGGCGAATGGCCGACCATGCCCGCAGGGGGAGTGGCTCCTGCCCAACCGCGACGATGGTCATTGGGAATGCAATGGGGCGTAGTGAGAGAGGTGGTGCTACCTGACGACCGCGCATGACCTGCGGGGCGCCCTGCGGGTGGTCTTTGCTCGAAGCAAACCGATGGCCGCGCCCCGGCTGGTGCGGAAGTGAGGCGGCGCAACGGTTTACGAGCGACCCGGCGCATAGAACGGCGCCGCCCGACGGAGCAAGGGCTACTAGGACCCGGCAGGAGTGTTCTGGTTCCAGATGTCGTAGGCGATCTTCCACGACCCGTCGGGTTGTTTCTTCACCACCGTGATGTACTTGCCTTCCTCGGTGGGAAATGGTTTGGCGCCGGCTTTCTTCTCGGTCAGGTTCGCCCGATACGTCCCAACTGTGTAAGCCAGGTCACCCCGGCCCTCGACGGCCGTGGGGGTGAACTCGAACGTGCCGGAGTAGCCGTCGGTGAAACCGACGAGGTACTTCTTCACTGCCTCGCCCTGTTGGATGGGCTCATTCGAGGGGAGAACGGTCGCGTCTGCCGTGTACACGGCTGCGAGGGCGTTCCCGTCGCCGGTCGCGAACGCCCGGGCCCATTCGGCGTCAATGGCGCGAATGGCGGCCTCGTCCTTGGCCGACAAGCCGGCCAGAGCGGCCTCGGACTCGCCCCCCATAGACCCTTTCGGAGGAGGCTGACAGGCAAAGCCCCCGAACAGCAACGCCACGAGGCCAATTCGGGTGGAGTGAGACATAAGAGTCTCCTTGGGAGGGAAAGAGGAATGCCGGCCCGCACGCGGGAATGTGCGGAGCGGTACAGGGTCCTGCAAGGTAGAGGCTCAAGGCAACCGAACTGCGTCCGCCTAACTGGTGGGCAACCTGCAGCGCGTCCCGCAGGGGCACAAGGCGGATGGGGGGGCCGACGGTCCAGGAGTAGGTGAGGGGGCAATCGCGGCGCGAGGTCAGACGGAGCGTGCTAGCATGGATAGGGAGACCGGAATAAGCTTGTGCCGCGCCTTTCCTCATATATGTGGTCCGACGCTCAGGACGGGTCGGCCCACAGTCAAGCACTCCTGCCGCCTGTCGGCTGTCGCCTGCCACTCTCCGCTCCGCCAGCGGCAAATACTGAAGAGCGGGCGCGTCCAGCGCCCTCGTCGGCCTCCTTCGTCAGGCTCGACAGAAGGTGGCCGAGCGGGTACTGGGCGGGCTCCGCCATGTAGATTTGTTAGCCGAATTAATTTTTTTTCGAGAAAATGCTCTGAATGGGCGATTCTCGATCAGGCTAACCGGCAAGTTTCTCGACAGTGCGAGTTTTGAGTCAGAGGAATCTTGTCATTAAGTAACCTCGCTCACAGAGTCTCCGAGAGAATTTGATAGGTTACTCCGTGGGAATCCGGTTCAGCTGTCCTTCGTCGGCAGTGGTACCCTCAAGAACATTTGGAAGCAGCCGATACTATGAGTTGGGCGCTAAGCCGCGCCCCCGCGACTTGTTTCTTCTCCCGTCGCAGGGCGCAGTGCCATGTGCGTTAGGGGCTCTAATAGATGGTATTCACGATGAGACTCAAGAAGCAGTTGGCGTACCTCACAGCTCTGGGCAGGGCTGCCATTGGCGTTGTCGTCGCGAGTTGCACCGCTGGCGAAACGAGAGATGGTGGCCTAGAACCTCCCCCCGAAATTGTGGCCGTCTCGTGCTGTCCGCGGACAGCATTACCATCGAACCTGCCCAGCCATATACTTTCACGGCCACTGGAAGGCTGAGTGATGGCACCGTGGTAAGCGGTGTGGAGCTCAGGTGGGAGGCTTCCGGTGGGGCGATCTCGAGCGCCGGCTCCTACACGGCAGGTGTGACTCCGGGCCAGTACCTGGTGATCGCAACCCTGCAAGACGGAACAGTGGCAGACACTTCTATTGTGACAATCCTCGATGCTGGGGTGACCCTTCTGCAGTTGGTGCTAAATCCCGCGGCCTTCAACTTGACGCCGGGGCAAACTGGGCAGTTCACTGTCGCGGGCAACTGGAGCGATGGATCTACAGGAATTCCAGCTGTGGCGTACTCCGCAAGCGGCGGAACGATTACTGCAGGTGGGCTTTACACCGCCGGAACATCGGCTGGCACCTATCGCGTGATAGCGACACAGCAGGGTGGCACGAAGGCTGACACGTCAGCTGTAACGGTTACGACTCCGCCAGTTACCCTGGCACAGTTGGTCCTCACACCTACCAGTACCACGCTCCTACCCAATAGCACACAGCAATTCACGATTTCAGGAGTTTGGAGCGACGGCTCGACGACTGTGCCAGCAACAACCTACTCGGCCACCGGCGGGAACAATCACCTCGGGCGGACTGTACACGGCGGGGACTACTGCTGGCACCTTCCGTGTGATCGCAACTCAGCAGGGCGGCACCAAGGCAGATACGAGCATAATCACAGTGTCGCAGGGTTCGGAGATCGCAATCAGCCCAGGGACAGCGATTCAACAGATTGTGAATCAGAGTCCAATCGGGACGCACTTCCTCCTCAAGGCAGGAGTCCATACGAGGCAAGCCGTCACTCCCAAGGATGGGATGGAATTCCGGGCGAGCCGGGCACGGTTATGGATGGCCAAGGCGCTACAAGGTTCGCTTTCGACGGGAGCGGGTTAGCCGTGCGGATCCGGGATCTTGAAATGATGAACTACGCATCCGACAGCACCTTGGGCGCGATCCAAGGTTACAATGCTCGTGATTGGACCCTTGAGAACTTGAATGTGCACCACAACTCCGGATACGGCGCCAATCTCCGTGGCCACTTCACGGTACTGGGAGGAACCTTTCACCATAATGGCCGGCTCGGAATCGGTGTCACTCAGAGTGCGGGTGGGGTGATCATGGTGTCGATCGTCCAACAACCGGGACACCCGATTTGATCCGCTTTGGGAGGCCGGTGGGATCAAGGTATCCATAAGCGACGATGTGGTAGTGCGAGGATGTCATGTACACGATAACGTCGGTCCGGCTTAATTGGTACGACGGCGACAACCGGAGGAGCGTGGTGTCGGACAACCTCGTCACCGACAATACGCACGTTGGCATCATGTACGAGATCAGCCGTTCTGGAGTAATTCGCGGAAACACGGTAACAGGCAATGGCACGGTCCACAAAGGCGTATACGGTTCGGTGTATTCTGGTCGTCTCTTCAGAAGACGTGGAGGTTTACGGTAACACGGTGGGCGGGAATTCCAATGGGATCATCGCTCATCGAGAGAACCGCGGGTCGAGTGCGCTCGGCGTCCACGAGGTACGAAATCTCTGGGTGCATGACAACAATATTGACCAGAGAATTGGTGAAACGGGGATGCTGGATTTCATCGGTGATAATGCGATGTTGCATACGCTCAATAATCGCTTCGATGCCAATCACTACAATCTTACCGGTAATCTGAGGCCCTTTTACGCCGGTTCCCTGACTCTGAGTGCTCCGTCGTCTGGCTAGGACTCGGGCAGGACCCGAACAGCACCTTTACGGGACCCTGACAAGAAAGGTGAGCCTGGCCCGATTCGGTGGATACGCCATTAGGTGCACCTCGGACTCGGACCTAGTGGCGCCGCACGAGACGATAGAGGTCGAAGTACTGGAGTCGGTGATGGTCCTGCACGTCGAAGAGTGAGT
>CAVVHO010000003.1:0-1074844 GCA_963748035.1 uncultured Gemmatimonadales bacterium
CGCGGGAACTGCGAGTTGTCTTCGAGGAACGTCTTCTTCCGAGCCAGATCGGCGGCCGTCGGCTGCACGACGCCGTTCGCGTCGGTCGCGCGCGACACCAGGGTGTGCTCACCCGGCGTGGCGCCGTCCCAGCGATACGTGAACAGCTTCCAGGAATGCTGCGTGTTGGCGGGATCGAGCGTGGCCCGCTGCCACGCCCCGCCGTCAATCTGCACTTCGACCGACTTCAGCGGCGTGCCGTCGTTCAGCACGAAGCCCAGGACCTGGTGCGCCCCGGCGGTTCGCCTGACGCGGGCGATCACGGACTTCAGCTGCAGCCGTGTGACTTCCGTCTCGACCCACTGGGTTGCTGGGTCGGTCTCCCCTCCCGAGCCGCCCACGGTGCGCACCGTTCGGTACCAACGGGCCTGGAAGTTGCCGAGGAACCGGTCCTCCTGCAGGTGCACTTCCGACAGCCACTTCACGTTGGCGACGCCGTACCAGCCCGGCATGACGAGCCGGAGCGGAAACCCGCTGTCGCGCGTCAACGGCTGACCGTTCAGCGCATAGGCCAGCAGCGGCTCCGGCTTCATCGCGTGCTCGAGCGTGATGCTGCGCGCGAACTGCTGTTCGACCTTGAACGTCTGCTGACGGAACACGACGTCTTCCTTGCCGCGGTCGGTCCCGAAGAAGACCACTTCCCGCGCCCGGTCGCCCACACCGGCCCGCTTGAGCACGTCACGAAGGCGCACGCCCGTGAACCGGCCGTTCGACGAGAGCCCCTGCATCGCGCGCGGGCTGTTGCCGGAGCATTCGTAGCCGTTGACGAGATCCACCGACTTCATGGCCTTGAGATCCGCCAGCGGCAACTCGATCGGCTTGTCGACCAGACCCGTGAGCTTCAGGCGGTACGCGGCCCCGTCGATTTCGGGCTTGTTGTAGTGCTGGATGAAGAAGAACTGATCGTTCGGCGTGATGAGGCCGTCGATCTTCCGGATGTCGAGAAACCGGTTCGCGCCAGTGGGATTGATCGGGTTAAACGTGGCCGGGATGTCCGTGAACGGCACGTCCGCCTCACCTTGAGCCAGGGCCGGCAGCGCCCATTCCGGCACCAGCGCCAGCACACCCGCCGCCACCAGTCCTCGCTTCAGCGTTTCTCTACGGGTCAGCTGATCGGCCATCGTCTGCTCCTTGCCTATTTGGCCGGCTCCTGGATGAGCCGCTCGATCAAGTCGCGCATTTCCCGCTTCTGCCGCACATGCTCCTCACCGGTCGCGGCACTCGCGAAACCGGCGTGCACGCGCCTGACGCGCCCGTCACGGCCCAGCACAATCGTCGTGGGGTACACGGCGAAGTTGACCAGTTGTGGCAGCTTCTGGGCGACCTCGCTCTCCTGGTTGGTCCCTGGCACGAGGATCGGGAACGGGACGGCGTAGCGCCTGACAAAAGCGAGAATACGCGGGCGGGCGACCGCCAGCGTCGCATCGTTCTCGAAGAACAGGCCCACGATCTCCAGGCCTCTCGCATGGTAGTCCTTGTAGAGCTCGGCCAGAAACGGCACTTCGTCGTGGCAATTCGGACACCAGGTCCCGCCGATGGTCAAGACGACCACCCGCCCTTGAAATGTCGAGTCCGTGTCCCGGACCATATTCCCGTCGAGATCCGGTCCGAAGAAACGAAAGCGTTCGGTCGGATCCGTCACGCTGGTGAAGCGCGACAGATCCGGGGGCTCGGGGATGCCCTTCGCGCGTGCCTCGCTCGTACGCGCGGCGCGATAGGTCGACTTTCGATCCAGCGTCACGCTGAGTGTGCCGTCGGCGTTGGGCTGGGCCTCGAAGAGCAGCGGCCGCTCACCGGCGAAGTGGCTCATCACCAGCCGGCCGTCGTTCCAGTGGCCGACCAGCGTCCCGGTGTCGCCCGATGTTCTGAGAATCGCGCCCGAGACTTCGGGGCCGGATTGCCGAAGGTACAGCCGCCACGACACGTCGAGCTTCGACCCGTCGTCGGCGGTTCGATACATGGCCCAATTGCCCTCGACCTGAGGGACATCGGTTTCCGTCACCGGCACGGGCGCAAACCGTTGCGCCCGAAATACCTGCGGACGTGCGCCGGCGCGTTTGTTGCGATACGTGCCGCGGAGCTCGTCGCCTTCGAGCGTCGCTTCGAGCGTCGTGTTGAGGAAATCGTACTCGAGCCTCAGACGTGCCGTCCTCGAGGCTCCCCGACGTCGAGCCCACCTTGCGATCGCCCTCGAAGAAGAAGCCTTGGACGTTGCCTTCGTTCTGCGCGATCTCGAAGCGGAATGGGACCTCTGCGTTATTGGCGACGATGACCGCGTCCCACAACCCGGACAGGGTCCGGGCGGGCGTCCGGGAGCACCCGGCCGCGACGATGGCGAGCAGGAGCGCGCAGGCGACCGTGGACGTCGTGTGCCTCGTGAACATCGACTCGACTCAGTGTAGTGCGAGCGTCACGATCCCGCTGTCTTCAGTGTCGGACATCCGTCACCGACCGGAAGAGAAGACGCTCACGGCGGCCGCCACCAGCACGCTGATCGACAGAAGGCCAACCGAGGCCGGACCGGCTGGTAAGTCGAAGTAGAACGAGACCGCGAGGCCCAGACAGGGCAGGGCCGCGCCCAACCCGGCGGCGGTAGTGAACGTCGCCCGGATATTCGTCGTGACCAGCAACGCGGCCATCGCGGGAAGGGTCAAGAGCGCAAACGTCAACAGCGCACCAATTTCATGGACGGCGGCCGCCGCCACAACGCCCACCAGGAGATTCAGGCCTAGCGACCACAGGCGTGCGTTGACGCCGGCGACTTGCGCCGCTTCGGCATCGAAGGTGACGAGCAGAAAGCGCTGCGAGAAGAGGAGGTGCGCCAGGCCGATGACCAGGGCGACGATGACGAGGCCTGCGACGTGGCTGACACTGACCGCCAGCAAGTTGCCAAACAACATGTGCAAGGTGTCCGCGTCGGGTGCCGCCACGACCGCCAGAATCAATATCGATGCCGATGCAGCGGCGGCATATGCCCACCCCATCACCGATTCAGCGGACACGCGGCGCGGCCGCTGGACCAGTCCCAAACCCAGCGCGGCGGCAACAGCCACCACGACTGATCCGACCTCGGGGGACCAGTTGACGGCTTCGGCCACCGCGGCTCCCACCGTTGCGGCATTCGCCAGCACGAGCCCCAGGAACACGACCCGTCTGATCACGAGGTAGACGCCCATGATTCCCAGCGAGGCCCCGGTCGCGACCGCCGCGATCAGGGCCAGGCGCATGAAGACCGGTTCAAACATCGGCCGCATTCCGCCGGCCTACGACCAGCGTCCGCTGTCCGGCGATGACGCCCAGATGCACGGGGACTCCGTACAGCTCGGACAGGCGCTCTTCGCGGAGCACCTCGTCTGTGGTTCCGTGAAGGATCGTGTTCGTGCCCAACAGCATGATCGAGGTCGCGAGATTGAGCACAAGGGGCAGCATGTGGGTCACGATCAGCATCGTCACGCCCTGGCTCCGGTTCAGATTGCGAAGGAATTCGACGATGGCGGCTTCGCTGGCCGCATCCATCCCGGCCGTCGGCTCGTCGAGCACGAGCAAGTCCGTGCGGTCGGCGGCGAGCGCCCGCGCCAGCAGGACGCGCTGTTGCTGCCCGCCCGACAGATTCCTGAACAGCTGCTGGCTGAGCGGCTCGGCCCCGAGCAAGGCCAGCGCGCGAAGTCCCGCGTCGAGATCCGTATGGTGAACACGCTGGAGCGGCCCCGCCCTGGCGGCGCGTCCCATCAGCACCACTTCAAGCGCCGTCACCGGGAGAATCGTGTCGATGCGGTCGCGTTGCGGTACATAGCTGATGGTCAGCCCGGTCTGCCGGTCCACCTGACCGTGTAGCGGCCTCAGCAGACCGAGGATCGTGCGCAGCAACGTCGTTTTGCCGGAGCCGTTCGGCCCCACGATGCCCAGGATCTCTCCGCGATGAACGTCAAACGAGAGTCCCTGACGTACTGCCCGGTGGTTGTACCCGAAGCTCAACGTCCGTCCGGTCAGGATGGGATCACGATCTTCCATACTGTCTTCCCGCCAAACGAGACGGCGCGTTGCATAGACTAGACCATTGGCAAGCGGACCCAGACAGGCGCTGATGTTGGCGCATTGGCCCTGACTTTGCGTTCCTTCGAAGTACCCATCTGATGCTGAGGATGGGTCGAGGAGGAATGACCGTGCGATATATCCGACTGTATTCCGACAACGGCGGTGAGAGCCATTTTGCCGATACCGAGCTCGCGCTCGACGAGATCGACTACCGGCCGCCTGCCCCACTCCTGTTCGTGTCGCCCGCCTTTGCCGCCGGCGGCCTGCAGTTCATCAGGCTACCGGGCGGCTGGACAGGCGAGGTTCATCTGCCCAAGCGGCAGTTCCTGATCTGCCTGGACGGCCACCTCGAGGTCACGGCCAGCGACGGCGAAAAACGGTCGTTCGGGCCCGGCGGCTGTGTCCTGATGGAGGACGTCGAGGGCAAGGGGCACCGCAGCCACGTGCGCAGCGGACACGACTGCGTCGCCGCCGTGGTTCCGATCGATTGAACACAACGGAGGTTGTCATGCAGACAACACGGTACGGATTGAAAGTGGCTTTGGACGTCCCCTATGACGTCGCGGTGGCACGAACGACCGATGCGCTCAAGGGCCAGGGGTTCGGCGTGTTGACCACGATCGACGTTCAGCAGACGCTCAGGGCCAAGCTGGACCGCGACTTTCGCAAGTACGTGATCCTTGGTGCGTGCAACCCGCCATTGGCGGATCGCGCGCTGCAGGCAGAACTCGACATCGGTCTCCTGCTGCCCTGCAACGTGATCGTCTACGAGACAGGTCCTTCTTCGACCGTCGTCGCCGCGATGGCGCCCCTCACCGCGCTCGGCATCGTGGGCGACAACCCGGCGCTCGGCGACGTGGCGCGCGAAGCGGATCAGCGGCTCCGGGCGGCGTTGTCTCAATTGGAGGGAACGTAACACGTCGTTCTGGGACCCGAAGGGCTTCCACATGAGGTCGCTGCGGAATTTTCCCCGCTCGGCCGGAGTCTTTTCCCGAATCGCCGCCGCTGCGAGCGGCGAATCCCCTGTTCCTCGCCTGTCTTGTGCGGCCCTGACTTTGCGTTCTTCTCTCATGACCGCTTCATGCTGAAGGCTGGTCGACTTGTAAGGATGGCTCTATGAACGTCAAGGCTGTCGGATTTCTGGTTAGCGTCGCCTCGTTGGCACTCGTATTTGCGGCGGGCGACCTCCTCGCGCAGGGGCGCGGCAGCGGGGGGCGAGGCCCCAATTACAACGTGGCCACGGAGACCACCGTGACGGGCACGGTGCAGGACCTGAAGCCCGGCCCGCAACAAGGCATGCACGTCATGCTCAAGACAACGGACGCGACGCTGGAACTCGCCCTCGGTCCGTCGTGGTACCAGACAGAGAAGAAGTACGAGATCGCGAAGGGCGATCAGCTGACCGTCGTCGGTGCGAAGAGCACGGTCGACGGCCATGATCTGCTGCTCGTGCGCGAAATCAAGAAGGGTTCCGAGACGATGACCTTCCGCGACGCCAAGGGCTTCCCGATGTGGGCCGGGCGCGGTCGCCAGTAGCGAACGACGCTCCTGCCCCTCGGCGGAATCAGTAGACTGGGGTCGATCATGAGCGCGCATCCGTCGACCCCAGCCGTGCCATCGGCGGGCGCCGACGTTCACGCCGGTCTCTCCAGCGAGCAGGTCGAGGCGCGACGACAACAGTACGGGCCGAACGAGGTCCTCGAGAAGAAGCCCCGCGCCCTTTTCACCTTCCTGACGAAATTCTGGGGCCTCTCGGCCTGGATGCTCGAGGCGATTGCTGCCTTGTCGTGGGCCCTCCACCGCTACGCAGACCTGGCGATCGCGACAGCGCTGCTCGTCTTGAACGCCGTCATTGCCTTCGTCCAGGAGCGACGAGCCGAGGGCGTCGTGGACACGCTTCGCCGCCGCCTGCAAGTGAACGCTCGCGTGCTGCGGGAGGGTCACTGGCAGACGCTGCCCGCACGGGCGCTGGTACCGGGCGATGTCATCCGCGTCCGGCAAGGGGACGTCGTCCCGGCCGACATCCGGCTGATCACAGGAACCCTCAGCGTCGATCAGTCGGTGCTCACCGGGGAATCCCAGGACGCCGAGATGGCCGCCGACTCCACGGTGTACTCTGGGTCTGTGATTCGTCGTGGCGAGGCGACGGGCCTCGTCACCGCCACGGGGGCGCGCACGTACTTTGGCCGCACCACCGAGCTCGTGCAAGTTGCGCGTCCGACACTCCACGCGGAGGCGCTGGTGGCGTACCTCGTCCGCAGGCTATTCGTCATCGTGGGCGCCGTCGTGCTGGTCATCGTGGGGCTCGCGATCGCGCGCGGCATCCCGCTCGTGAACGTCTTGCCGCTCCTGCTCGCGCTGCTGCTTGGCGCCGTCCCCGTCGCTCTGCCGGTGATGTTGACCGTGAGCATGGCCGTCGGCGCGCGCGAACTGTCCGCATCCGGCGTCCTGGTCACGCGATTGAGCGCGACCGAGGACGCCGCCGCAATGGATGTTCTCTGCGTCGACAAGACCGGGACCATCACGGCCAATCATCTCGCCGTCGCGCGGGTGATCCCGTTCCCCGGGTTCAGCGAGGAGGACGTGCTGCGGCATGCCGCGTATGCGTCGGAAGCGGCAAACCAGGATCCGATCGATCTGGCGATCCTCGCCGCGGCGCGTGATCGCGCGAAGACACCCAGCGGGGCCGCGGTGCTGAGCTTCGTCCCGTTCGACGCCGCGCGCCGCCGAACCGAAGCGGTCGTGCAGTTAGACGGACGGCCGATGCGTGTCGTCAAAGGCGCGGTCGACGCCGTCGCGCAGGTGTGCGCGCTCGATGCCTCGGCGACGGCCGCGCTCGACGCGAAGGCTCGCGAGCAAGCGGATCGCGGCTACCGCACGCTGGCCGTGGCACGCGGATTCGATCCGTCGGCTCCGGAGCCGGTCGGCCTCATTGGCCTGTACGATCCCCCGCGCGCGGACGCCTCGGCCCTCATCACGGCGCTGCGCGGCATGGGCGTGGCCATCAAGATGTTGACGGGCGATGCCCTGCCGGTCGCGACCGAAGTCGCGAGACAGGTCGGTCTCCAGAAGGTTGTTGCGGCATCAAAGGCCGCCGCCTCCGTGCGCGGAGGTGTCGATCCGGCGACCCAGATCGACGCGGTCGACGGCCTCGCTGAGGTGTACCCGGAAGACAAGTACAAGGTCGTCACGTATCTTCAAGCGGCGGGCCACGTGGTCGGCATGACCGGCGACGGCGTGAACGACGCGCCCGCGCTTCGACAGGCCGAAGTCGGCATCGCGGTGGCCAGTGCCGCGGACGTAGCCAAAGGCGCCGCCAGCGTCGTCCTGACCAGCGAGGGTCTTTCGGGCATCGTCACACTCGTGCATGAAGGACGCATCGTGCATCAACGCGTTCTCACGTGGATCATCAACAAAGTCAGCCGGACGATTCTGAAATCCGCGTTCGTCACGATCGGGTTTCTGGTGACCGGCCGCCTGGTCATGTCCGCGCTGGGGATCATCGTCCTGGTCTTCCTGACCGATTTCGTCAAGATTGCTCTGTCGACCGATCACGTCGAAGGCTCGCCACGGCCCGAGACGTGGGACATGAGAACGCCGGTGCTGATCGGCGCCGCGCTCGGTGTGCTGATGGTTGGGGAGACCCTCGCGTTGCTGTGGGTCGGCTGGCGGTTGTTCGATCTGGGGAACCACGAGCCCGCGCTCCAGACGTTCAGCTTTCAGCTGCTTTTCTACTTCGCGCTCTTCTCGATCGTCTCCGCCAGAGAGCGCCGGCACTTCTGGGCGTCATGGCCGAGCAGCACGCTGATCGCCGCTCTCTGTCTCGATGGCGTCGCCGGCACGGTGCTGTCGGTCGTCGGCATTCCTGGGCTGATGCCTGTACCGTGGCGTCAGACCGTCTTCGTGCTGGTCGCGGCCCTGATCTGCTCGCTCGTCATCAACGATTTCGTCAAGGCGGCGTCGTTCAGAAGGACAGCTGCTTTCGCCTGACGTAGGATTCGGTACCGTTGGAGGCCGTGTATGTCGTTTTGCCGGATTCTGATTGCCCTCGATGACAGCGCAATCGCGGCGCACGCCGCGGAGGTCGGCACCGAGCTCGCCATGTCGCTGAAGGCACAGGCAGCCCTCGTCTATGTGGTCGAGCCCGCCCCTGCGTTGCAGACGGACAGTGGCATTCCCGCTGCAGAGTGGCTCGCGACGCTGAAACGAGAGGGACACGCGTTTCTCGCCACTGCCGCGCAGCGGACCGGCGTGCCACCGGCGTGGCAGTTCCTGCGTGAAGGCAAACCGGCTGACCAGATTCTCGCGGCGGCGCGTGAATGGGACGCTGATGTCATCGTGATCGGCACACACGGACGATCCGGCGTCTCTCGACTCGTCCTCGGCAGCACAGCGGAGTCGGTCGTGCGGCACGCCTCGTGCCCGGTTCTCGTCATCAAGCCGCACGTCTGACAAGTTCTCGCATGAAACGGGGTCCTGTTCGCATGAGCAGCACATGAGACGACGAGACTTCCTGACCTGGATGGGCATGGGATTGGCGGGAGCGACTGGCGCTCCGTCGCGCCGCCAAAACCGCAGCGGAGACGAGACCACGGGCTTGCCTGGGCGCGACATGGCGTCGGCGTTCACGCCAGACGTGGAGCTGGCTCTCACGGCGGCACCAGTTGCAGTCCAGATCCTGCCAGGTGCGCCGACGCAAGTCTGGGCCTACTCGGGCAGCGTGATAAAAGGGCCGCCGAACACCGTCCAGAGCCTCCCCGGTTCGTACCTCGGTCCGATCATTCGGCTGCACACGGGGCAGAAGGTTCGGATTCACTTCGCGAACCAGCTGCCAGAACACACGATCGTACACTGGCACGGGTTGCACGTTCCGGAACGGATGGACGGTCATCCCCGCTCCATCATCCCGAACGGACAGCGCTACGTGTACGAGTTCGAGGTGCTCAATCGCGCCGGGACCTACTGGTATCACCCGCACCATCACGATCGGACCGGCCCACAGGTATACAACGGGCTCGCCGGGCTCCTGCTCGTGTCCGACAGGACGGAAACGGCGCTGGGCCTGCCGTCCGGAGAGCAAGAGATCGTCTGCGTCCTTCAGGACCGGACGTTCGACGCAGACAATCAGCTTGTCTACGGGTCAGGCATGCCGATGGAATCGATGAGCGGATTTCTCGGAAATCGCGTGCTCGTGAACGGTCAGGCGCAATCGTCGCTGTCTCTGGGCACGCGAGCCTATCGCTTCCGCCTGCTCAACGGTTCGAATTCCCGCGTCTATAAACTCGGGTGGGGCGACGGCACGCCCATGACCGTCATCGGCACCGACGGAGGTCTGCTGGAGCAGTCGCTGCGGCGACCGTACCTGACGCTGGCCCCCGGAGAGCGCGCAGACGTCATCCTCGACCTAAGCCGACATCCCGTCGGCACGAGTCTCCAGCTCCAAAGCCTGGCGTTTCCCAGCGCGCCATTCGAAATGGGGATGGGCATGGGCAGGGGTATGCAGCGTGGCATGGGAAGGAGAGGGGGCACGGGGCGGCAGACGTCGACGGCGAACGGCGTGCCGTTCTCGATCCTGACGATTCGGGTACAGCGTCGAGAATCCTCGAACCTCGAACTGCCGGCGACCCTCTCCACGTTCGACGCCTCGTGGCACCGGGAGCAGACCGAACCGTCGGTCCGACGACTGACGGTACAGTTCGGCCGGATGCAGTGGCTCCTGAACGGGAGAACCTTCGAGATGGACGAAGTCGCCCCCAATGAGACTGTGTCGCTCGATGCGAAGGAAGTGTGGGAGTTCGACAACTCCGGGCCGGCGATGATGGGCATGCGGCTCGCGCACCCGCTCCACCTGCATGGTCGGCAGTTCCGAGTCCTCAACCGACACGTCGATCCGAGCTTGGCGAAGGACTGGGAGTCTCTGCGCGAGGGGTTCACCGACGAGGGCTGGAAAGATACGGTCCTGGTGATGCCAGGCGAACGGGTGCAGATCCTGGTCCACTTCACGCGCTACCCGGGAGTGTTCCTGTATCACTGTCATAACCTCGAGCACGAAGACATGGGGATGATGAGGAACTATCGGGTGGTGGCGCGAGCGGGTTGAACAGCGCACACGTCCGACCATGCCTTTTGAGTTTCGTCTCAATTCGTGCCGCCCCGAACGCTATACTCGTTGCCGATGCGACCCGTCGGGCTGACCCTCGTACTCCTGCTCCTTGCGATCGCCTTCGTCGACCCGCTGTGCTGTGCCGACGGATGCACTCGCGCTGATGTCTCCGCGACGATGCACGCGCGGTCAGAGTCGAGCGGAGACTGTCCCGTGTGCCAGCCTGGTTCGGTCGCCCCACCCATCGCGTTGGTGGTCACTGGTGGCGTGATGTGCGCGGCTCCCGTTTCTGCCGAGCAGCAGCCACACGCCGCGTTCAGCCGAACGCTCGAACACCCTCCCCGCTTCGCCGCCTAGAGCGCTTTTCAGATCGGCGTAGCGCAAGTCCCAGGTCCTTGGGTCTTGGTTCCTGGTCCGTTCTTGGTCCATGGTCCACGCGTCCGCGTGCCTGTGCACCGGCTCTGGCGCACCGGGGACGAAGGACAGGGGACGGACCAAGAACAAGGGACAAAGAACTAAGGACTGGTGTGTATGGGCGTATCAACGTTCCTGCTCGTGGCGATCTTGCAACAGCCCTCGGCGGCCATTCAGATCGTCGTCACGTCTGATATGGGTCCGGTTGCGCAGGCGCAGGTCGTCGTCGCTGGCCAGACGGTCACCACGGCCGCTGACGGCCGCGTCAGTGTCGAGACCGCGCCGGGCCCTGTCGAGATCACCGTCGTCAAGGAAGGCTTCAACCCGGTGACGGTGACGGCGACGGCCACGCCGGGGCCGGCACAGATCATCCAGGTGACATTGGATCGCCAGACGTTGATCGAGGAGCACGTCACCGTGGCCGCGACCCGCACCGGGCGGGGCCTCGAGGACCAGCCGATGCGCGTCGAGATCCTCGACCAGGAGGAGATCGACGAGAAACTGATGATGACGCCGGGCGACGTCGTGATGATGTTGAACGAGATGGGCGGCATGCGCGTGCAGGCCACGTCGCCGTCGCTCGGGGCGGCGAGCGTCCGCATTCAGGGGATGCGCGGCCGCTACACCCGGTTCCTGTCGGACGGGCTTCCGCTGTTCGGCGAGCAGGTCTCGATCGGCCTGATGCAGATTCCACCGCTCGATCTGGGGCGGGTGGAAGTCATCAAAGGCGTGGCCTCATCGATGTACGGCGCGGGTGCGATGGGCGGCGTCGTGAACCTGGTCTCGCGGCGTCCTGGGACGACACCTGAACGTCAGCTGCTCCTGAACCGATCGTCGCGTGGGGCCACGGACGCGGGGTTCTGGTACGCGGCGCCGTTGTCCGAGCACTGGGGCGTGACGCTGCTGGCGAGCGCCAACGGCCAGCAGCGAACCGACGTCGACGACGATACCTGGGCCGACCTTGCCAAGTACGCCCGCCTGGTCATTCGTCCGCGTCTGTTCTGGGATGACCATGCGGGCCGAACGTTCTTCGCCACCGCCGGCGGCATGTGGGAGGACCGCACCGGGGGCTCGATGCCCGGCACGACCTTGCCCGCAGCGGGTGGTCCGTACGTCGAGGCGCTCGATACGCGGCGGTCCGACATCGGTGCCGCTTACCAGGCCGTGTCGGGAAACGGCGTCGTCGTGAGCGCACGCGGATCCTGGACGTCACAACGTCAAAATCATGAGTTTGGAGACACGATCGAACGCGACGACCATCACACCGGCTTCGCCGAGTTGACGGCCCGTCGGGCGATCGGCCGGCATACTCTCGTCGGTGGAGTGGCCGTTGAACGGGATGACTATCGGCCGATCGATCTTCCGGGCTTTGCCTACACATACACGGTCCCCGGCGTCTTCGCCCAGGACGATCTGGACATCGCGAAGTGGCTGTCGATATCGGCAAGCGCCCGCGTCGATTGGCACAACGAGTTCGGCACGTTCGTGAGCCCGCGCGTGTCCGGACTGGTGCGCCGCGGCCGGTGGTCGAGCCGCGTGTCGTACGGCACGGGCTTTTCGGCGCCCACGCCGCTCACCGAGGAGACCGAGGCGGCCGGGCTCTCCCTCTTGACTGTCGACGGTCCGCTGAAACCGGAACGTGGCAAGAGCGCGTCGTTTGATATCACCCGCGCGAGCGGTCCCCTGTCGGCGACCCTGACCGTGTTTCACTCGCGCATCAGCGATCCGCTGGAGGTCGAACGCACCGACCGCTACGCCCTCGGAAACCTGGCCGCGCCGACGACGAACGCGGGAATCGAAGCGCTTGGCATCTGGAAGACAGAGGACTTCTCGCTCGTTGCCAACTACGCGTACGTGCGCTCGCGTGAAACGGTTGAGGAGGGCCTGGTGGACGTGCCTCTGACACCGCGTCATAGCGTCGGCCTCGACGCCGCGTGGGAATGGAACAAGGCCGGACGGCTGGGCGTCGAATGGTTCTACACCGGCACGCAGCGGCTCGAGGCCAACCCGTACCGCGCCGAGAGCCGGCCGTACAGCGTGTTCGGTGTCCTGGCCACGCGTCGCATCGGCCGTTTCCTGTTGTTCCTCAACGGCGAGAACCTCACCGATGTCAGGCAAACGCGGTGGGAGCCGCTCGTGCGGCCGGCGCGCGGGATCGATGGTCGGTGGACCGTTGACGCGTGGGCTCCGCTCGACGGCCGCAACCTCAACGGCGGCGTGCGTATTCGATTCTGACGTCTGAAGTTCGGTACTCGTCTCCTTACGCTACACCCCCCGGCAAGACAGTGACTCGGGTCACTACATCACAGCCCGGCCGTCGTGGAATCGTCGAGGCCACGACCAAGGCGCGCTCGGTTGGCAATCCGCTTGCTCATTCGTGTGCCAGCGCTCGAGTCCGAAGAGATTCGAGGGAGGGCTCTGATGAGACTGTCTACACGATCACCACTTCTCTGTGCTCCATCAAAAGACCTGCGAGCCGCACTCGAATTCGCGGGAACGCCCTTCACCGTGGCTCGCTATCGGGCCAGGGACGTCATCTATCTGCAGGGTGACGAGTCCACGAGCGTGTTGTTCATCGAAGCCGGCAGCGTCCGGCTGACGGTGGCAGCGGCGAACGGCAAAGATGCGACGCTTGGTCTTCTCGAACCAGGCGCCTTCCTGGGCGAGGAAGCGCTCGCGGGTCAGATCGAGCGCCCCGAAACGGCAACCGCCATGACCGCGACCACGCTGATCGAGATCGCGAAGCTGGAGATGGTCCAGCGGCTGGGCACCCGGCACGTCCTGGCGGAGCGGTTCATCACGCACATCCTCACGCGCAACATCAGGCTGGAAGCCGACCTGATCGATCAACTGTCCAATTCCTGCGAGAAGCGCGTGGCTCGCACGCTGATGCTCCTGGCAGGCTGCGGCGAGGGCTCACAGCCACGGCACGTGAGGCCGCACGTCTCGCAGGAGGTCATTGCTGAAATGGTCGGCACCACGCGCTCCCGCGTGAACGTCTTCATGAACAAGTTCAAGCGGCTGGGTTTCATCGAATACCACGCCGGTCTCAAGGTCAACCCGTCGCTCATGACCGTCGTCGCGCACGACTAACACACAGGAGTGGAATGCACATGCACACGTTCAAGCTGTACGTCGCCGCGGCCGCTGCGGCCGTCATCGTTGCTCCCGCGCCGGCTCGAGCCGACGCCTATGTCAGTCCGTGGGCTGCCGTGCAGTTCGGCGGAAAGATTGACAGTTTCGGCAACCTTGGCAGGAGTATCGACCGCGGCCGTGCAGGCCTGGGCGTGACCGCGGGCGCGATGGGCGCGGGCGTCTTCGGTGCCGAGTTCAATTTCGGCTACAGCCCGAGCTTCTTCGGCACCAACAACGATTTCGGCAACAACTCGGTCATCGACGTCATGGGCAACCTCATCATCGGCATCCCCATCGGCGGCTCACACGGAGGCAGCGTGAGGCCATTCTTCACGGGAGGCGCGGGGCTCCTTCGAAGCCAGATCGACCCGGGCGGCCCGTTCAACGTGGAGGCTTCGACGAACGAGGCCGGCTGGAACGTCGGCGGCGGCGTGATGGGGTTCTTCAACGACCACTTCGGCTTGCGTGGAGAAGTCCGATACCTCCGGGCCTTCAGCAGCAACACGATCGCAGGCGTCGACCTCGGCACGCTCAACTTCACGCGCTTGTCCATCGGGGTCGTGATTCGCTGACATCGTTCTCGTCAGTCCTTCAAGGAGAGGTGCACCATGAAATCAGGGATGTGTGTGGGGGCCGCGTGGTTCGCGGCAATGGTCGTTGTGGGCGCGGACGCGACGAAGACGCAGAGAGATCGGCTCACGGAGGCGGCCATCGTGCTCGATGAGATTCGAGGGGCGGCGGACAAAGACGTCTCCGAGGATCTCTGGGAAAAGGCCTCCTGCGTCGCGGTGATTCCCTCAGTGAAGAAAGCGGCGTTCATCGTCGGCGGCGAGTACGGCAAGGGCGTCGTGAGCTGCCGGGATGGACGCGACTGGAGCGCACCGTCGTTCCTGATGCTCCAGAAAGGCAGCATCGGCTTCCAGATCGGCGGCGAAACCGTCGACCTGGTGTTACTGGTCATGAACGAGCACGGCATGAAGCGCCTGCTCGAGGACAAGGTCGCTCTGGGCGGCGAAGCCTCGATTGCCGGCGGCCCGGTCGGCCGCGACGTCCGGGCGATGACGGATGCGCAGCTGAAGGCGGAGATCCTCTCGTACTCGCGTGCACAGGGTCTGTTTGCCGGCGTCAACCTGACCGGCGGCGTCCTGATGCCGGACAAGGACGACAACCGCGACCTGTACGGCCGCCCGATCTCACCGAGGGACATCCTCGTCGCGAAGACCGTGACGGCTCCGGCAGCCGCACACCGATTCATGGCGGCGCTCAGACGAACGATCCCACCGCAGGCTGGCGCGGGCCAGTAGCCGCGATCACCGCAGGGCGGGCTCGCTCCTTACCGGGGCGAGCCCGCCCCATCACCGCCTAGAAACCGCAGACGTTCTTGGGAATCACGCGCACGCCCCTGTTGACAGCCTCCTCGCTGACGTTGCCCAGGCTGTCACGGATCTTGAGCGTCACGACCATCGTGAACCACGGCGGCCCGTCCGGAAACGGCGGCGGCGGCAGCAGACTGCAGTCCACAGCAGGATTCGTCAGCACAGGCCCCGACGTCGTTTGCGTGAAGGCCCCCGCCACGCGGTACGACCAGTCCCAGTAGACGATGGTGCCCGGCGCCGTGGAGGTGCTGCCATCGAAGGTGCAGTTCAGGGTGTTGCCCCCGTCGGTCAACGTGCATGTCTCTGTCTGGGTCGGGCCGCTGACGCCAAAACGAGCCGTCGCAACGGTGGGCGGCGTGACGGCAAGCGTCACCGACGCTGATGCGCCGCCGTAGCTGCCAGTCACCTCGGCGGGCATCGTTCCTCCAACGAGCCTGCTCATCACCATGAACGTGGCGCTCGTCGATCCGGCCGGCACGGTGACACTCTCGGGTACATGGATCGGATCGCTGCCCGCCAGGGACACGACGGCACCGCCGGCGGGAGCCGCAGCGCTCAGGGTCGCGGTGCCCGTGACGAATTCGCCGCCGACGACGCTTGCCGCGCTGAGCGAGATGGACCGGAGCACCACGGCCTCGCCCGCAGTCACGGTGAGCATCGGCGAGCGACCGGTGCTGCCGTTGAGCGACGCCGTGATCATGGCTGTGCCGGCCGAGAGAGCCGTGACGCCGAACATCGCGCTCGACGAACCGGCCGGCACGAGCACAGGCGTCGGCACCGTCGCGACCGCCGCGTTGCTGGTGGACAACGCGACGGTCACACCTCCGGCGGGCGCCGAAGCCGTGAGGCTGACGGTCGCCTGCGCGGTGCCGCCTTCGTGGAGAACAGCGGCGCTGAGCGTCACACCCGATACCGCGGGGCTTCCGTTCGACGGCGCTGCGGGCGAGCCTGAACCGCCGCACTGAATCGTGGTGGCGCCGATGACAAGCATGGCCGCAAGCGCGGCGAATGGCGTCGCACGACGTGTGATACGCATGGAAAAACCCTCCATGGACCGACGAGGTGCAAGAGACGATCCTCGCGGCCCGAGATGTGGGCGGCGAGTCAGATAGCTCTGCCGTGGTCTGAAGGCGTGTGCCAGGTGTACTGATACGCTGCGTCACATGGCCAGGAACACGACAGACGGCGGGACTTCACGACGTCACGTTCTATGAATCACCCGGGCCTCAACGAATCGTGGATGGCATTGAGCTTGCTCAATCCATCGCAACTGCGCTCGGTTGCCGTCCGGCACACCGACACGAGCAAAGGCTCCCCCTGACAACGGCGGGAGGCGAACCGTCGCCTCCCGACACGCCTGTACAGACCTCTTCTCTGCGTGGCATCCCGGTTGCTCTCGATCGCCTGGGAGGATGAAATGAAGAATGGACTCTCAGTAATCGCGAGCGCGACGGGTTTGATTCTGGTCCTGGCAACCGGCATCGCGAACGCGGCAAATACGCCGGACGCCTGGGTGACGATGAAGACGAAGGTCGCTCTGATCACGACCGATGGTGTCGACACGCAGGACCTCAACGTCGACACGGTCAACGGCGTCGTGACCCTGCACGGCAAGGTGGCGACCGAAGCGGAGAAGCTCAAAGCCGAGAAGGTCGCGCTCGGCATCGAAGGCACGAAAGAGGTGAAGAATCTGCTGCAGGTTGTCCCGCAGGCGCGGCGGGCGATCGTTGAACGCTCGGACGAGGCGATCAAGGAGAGCGTCGAGGCGGCGTTCAAGGCAAACCGCCGCGTGGACGACAGCGGCATCAAGGTGGCCTCGGTGAACCAGGGCGTCGTGCTGCTGTCAGGAAAGACGCGTTCGATGGACGCCCATCTCGAGTCGGTTGAAGTCGCCAACGCGGTCCGCGGGGTGCGGCGTGTCTCCACCGAGGTCGAGGTCGTGCCGGCCTCCTGACGATCATCAGGCGGCGAAGGAGGCGCGGGGCACGTGCCCCGCGCCCCTTCGTTTCCTACTCGGGACGGAGCAGCGGGCGAATCTCCAACCACAACAGCTCCGGCAGGCACGGTTTCGCGAGCAACCCGTCACAGCCTGCGGCACGCGCTTCGCTCGCCGACGTGGGCACAGCCGTCACGATCACGATCGGGATAGCCCGAGTCAGCGGGTATTGCTTCAGCTCTGCTGTCGCGGCCCACCCATCGAGCCGCGGCATCGCCAGGTCCATCACAATCACGTCCGGCATCTTGCGCCTGGCCATCTCAACGCCGATCGAGCCATCGCGCGCCGTGTAGACATGACAGCCCTTGACGGTCAGGTAATGGCGATAGATGAGTCGCGCATCCAGATCATCGTCAACCACGAGGACCACGGGCCGACGCGACCGTGCGCCCTGACTCGACCGCAGTTCGTTCCGAAGCAGTGTATCCAGTGCGCCCCGCTCCCACGGGGTATCTGGCAAGAGTGCAGCAACTTCCCTGCCGCCGGACACCCGACGTGTCCTAGATCAGCCGTCCCAGCGGGCCAAGGTCGAGGTTCAGCTCGTCGGGGGTCAGTCCGAAACGCTCGCCCATCGTTCTCAGCGTTTCTTCGAGACGCATGAGGGCGAGCCCGACCGCCTCGACCTCGGCATCGGTCAGCGTGCGTGCTTCCATGCGCCTGATGGCCTGGCGTTCGAGCAGCTTGCGGAGGAACTCCATCAGCGTCAGCACCAGCCTGGCGACCGACCGTTGAACGTCTGCTGGATCGGCATTCCACCGCGCGGCGCCCTCCGGCGCCACGCTTCGCTCGAGTTCCGCGCGCAACGCGTCGAGATCGCCGGGCGCAAGATCGCGAAGCTCGACGACGTCGGAACGCACCGTCCGGCGCCGGCGCACACCCGCTCTCCGCGCCCGTGCGGGCTTCGTTCCCGGCCGTCGCCTGGCCTGCTTGTTCTTCATCGTCGCAATTCGGGAACGAACGCGTACGGTGGCCAGGGTCCGCTCACCGCCACGCGGATGCGCAGCAGCGCCGCATGGCGCCGCAGCAGTCGCCGGTACGCCGGCGCGGCGCCTCGCGGAATCAGATGATACGCCGTCAGCACCAGCCCTCCCCGATCGTGACGGGCGATGCGCTCAGCCGCCACGATCGGCGCGAGCGCTTCACGCAGGGGCTCGAGTTCGGGGGCCGATTGCGCGCGTGCCTGCGCCTGCGCGCGGCCTTCCAGATAATTCGTCCCGGGATGAGCCTCGCCGTCGGTGGAAATATCCGCGGCTCTTGTCTCTTCCCGCGTCGAGACGACGCCAACGGGTGCAAACAGCCGGAGCGTCATCTGGCAGCGTCGATCGACGAGCGCAAGCGCCGTCAGTAGCTCGTGAGACCAGGCGTCCAGCAGCGCGACAAGCGAACGGTCGGAAGTGACCAGCGTGCCGAACCGCACGGGAAGCACCGCGGGTGCGATCCGTGCGGCGCGGCGCACCACGGCATCGTGAGCACGGAGCGCCCGCACCGAGGGTGGCGACGGCCCTGCACAGTCGGCGACAACCGCCGACGTGGTGCCGGCGTTCACGGCGCGCAACCGGGCGCCCGCACGAGTGCCCTGCATCGCCACGCGACGGGCGAATCGACGGCCCACAATGGCGTAGACACACAGCGACGTGGCGCCGTCTCCGGCCCGTCGCGTCACGATCGGCGACGTCCAGCCGGGAGCGGCGCCTCGACGTCTGGCGCAGCGCCGGACGATAGGGCGCGGTCGGCGGAGCACACCAACGCGAGAAGCCGGACGCAAATGAGATCGACGTCGGCGACACCCAGGGTGATCTCCCCGGACAAGACGATGCCCTGGTTCAGCACGTGATCGAGCACGTCGAGCAGGGAGACATCGGCCTCGCCGAATCCCATCGGGCCCGTCGGACGGGTCCTCGCGGCGGTTCTGCGGCGGGTGTGTCGTCGCATTCAGCGGCTCAGGGTTCGATGAAGTTATACGGCGGCCACGGCCCGGTCATTTCGACGCCGTATCCGTCACCACGCAGGTCGCGGGCCAGCCGGCGAGTCGCGGTTCGAAACCGCGCCGCGACCGTGTTCCGCACCAGAAAGGCCGCGTCCAGCAGGAGACGCGTGCTCTGCGCTCCGCCCGGCGGCGGCGGATGCCGCCGGACGTCAACGGACAAAGCGGCCAGGGCGACGAACGCTCTCTCCACTCGAGCGCGTCCGCGCTCCACCCGTTCGCGTGTCGTGTCGCGCGCCTGCTTTTTCGCCGCCAGATACGACGCTCCGGTCTCGACGTTCTTGCGGGACCGCACAGGGGCGACCGCGCCGGAGCCCGGAACGGCCCTGATCCGGACGCCCCATTCGCGCCTGCCGGCGACATGCCGAATCGCGTGGTCGAGTTGCGGGCGCTTCCGGGCGATCTCGGCCAGGGCCCGGCTGTCGCTCTCGAATATCGTGAAGAGCTTCATGGGGACGACGGCACGCGCGCGGACGCAATACTCGACCACGGCTTCGTGCGCCAGGGCGCATCGCGAGAGCCACTTGAGGTCGTGCAGGCCGCGCTGAATCGAGGCTTCGCCGAAACGCGCCGTCGGCGCATCGGCGACGACGAGCCACAGGCCTTGTCCGGCGTCAATCAAGCGGTGTTTGCCGAGGCCCGGGGGGCCAGACGGCGCCCGTGCGAGGTTGGGCTTGCTGAGTGCCTGTACGGCACAGTAGACGTAGGTCGCCTTTGCGGCCATGCTCAGTTGTCGCCCGGATCTCCCGTGAACTCAACGTCCACGCCGGTCACGCGCGAGACAGCCGCAGCGCCGGCATCGCCTCGCTTGCGGCGGCGCGCCGCACCGAGACGTTCGAGGATGTCGCGTTCGAGCGCCGCATAGTCGTCCTCGGACAACTCGCCCGACTCGAGCCGCGTCTGCCCGTCGAGCAGGGCCTCGCGCAGACGGCCCTCGTCGTCTTCCTCGGCCTCGGCGGCCACACGGATCTTGTCGAAGACGAACCCGAGGCCGTCGATCAGCAGCGAGTCGAGAATGAACACGTGACAGCCTCGCGGAATGCCGCGCCTAAGCCCGCTCGAGCTTCAGGCGGATGTTGACGAAGTTGTATGGCGGCCACGGCCCAGTGGTACTTGAACGTCAGCTTTTCGTGCTGAGCGGCCACCTGTTTGATGCACTGATCGAACGCGGCCTCGTTGTCCCGTGAAACGAGGAACGCGCTGTTGAGGATCATCTTGTCGCCGATGGGTTTATTGATGCGCGCCGCCACGGCGGCCGCGCGCAGTTCCTCGAGGATCCCCGACACGTAGCGCTCCGATCGGCTCTGGAGCGCAGCTTCGAGCAGGCGCCCGTACTGCATGCGCGCAAAGTACGTCGAGCCCTTCTGCGAGGCGATCTCGTGTTTGAGCCGCCGGATGTCCTCGTCCTCCTCCTCGAGCTCGGTAATCACCGCGCCGCGATCCCAGAGCACCTTGAGGCCGAACTCGAGCTTGTTCTGCATCTTCGACAGGACGTCGTCGAAGGCATCGTGAGCGGATCGGAGCAGCTCGAGCGCGTCCTCCCGCGTCTTGAAGATGGTGCCGAACGACATCGGAATCACGGTGTGCTCGCGCATGACGGTCTCGTTGACGTGCTCGTGCGCCAGCACGTTCTCCCGCGTTGAATCGAGCGGGCCGATAGGCACGTCCGACACGACGGCCGCCAGATCCTTGTAGTTGACGGTGTGAACGCTGC
Source organism: uncultured Gemmatimonadales bacterium (assembly GCA_963748035.1). GTDB lineage: Bacteria > Gemmatimonadota > Gemmatimonadetes > Gemmatimonadales > GWC2-71-9 > JADJOM01. Next base: position 20,797 of record CAVVHO010000003.1, read on the forward strand.
CCACCTCGCCTGCGATGGCGCTCATCCCGAACTGCAGCGACTTGTTCGACCTGATCACGCAGTACACGTACTTGCCTCTTCGTCTCGGCGGCGTGTCGGCCGCCGAAGGCATGGGCGCCGCGGCGCGCTCGCCGTTCCGGCCGGCCGTGCGATCACCGTGAACGTCACGGGCGGACTGGGTGGTCCGCTTGTGGCGGCGGCCGCCGGACTTGTCCGCGCGTTTCGCGGAGGCTCGCGGCGCCGGCGATCGGCGGGCTGTCCGCGTGCCATTCGAAGGCTTAGGCATGTGTCGCTCCCTTTCGACGATCGCGACCGGTCTTCGGCCCTCCGAGCACACGCCGGACCTCTTCGACCAGCGCGTCCGGCAGGCACGGCTTCGTGACAAACGCGTCGCAGCCGGCCAGCCGGGCGCTCTCCGAGAAACCCGTGAGCGCGTGACCGGTCAGGGCAATCACCGGAATGTCCCTGGTGCGCTGGTCCGCCTTGAGCCGGCGCGTCGCCTCCCACCCGTCGACGCCCGGCATCGAGAGATCCATCAGGATGACCTGCGGCGTCAGCTCGAGTGCCTTCCGCACGGCCTCTTCTCCGTTCTCGGCTTCGGCAACGTCGAAGCCCGCGAACACGAAGTACTCGGCGTACATCTCGCGCGCGTCGACGAAGTCGTCGACGACGAGCACGAGCGGCCGGGCGACAGGATCGGGACTCATTTGCTCAGGTGCGATGCCACCACCAGCGTGAACGTCGAACCCTGGCCGACCGTGCTTTCCATGTCCAGCCTCCCGCCGAGCATCGTGGCCAGGCGCCGGCAAATCGACAGGCCCAGCCCCGTGCCTCCGTACGGCCTGGCAACCGAGCTGTCGACCTGCTGAAAGTCTTCAAAGATCTTCTCGTGATCGCGCGGGTCGATGCCGATGCCGGTGTCGGTGATCGCAATCGCCACCATCGACGTCCCGTCGACGTACGCGGCTCGAATCGCCACGGAACCCTGACGGGTGAACTTCAGCGCGTTGCTGAGGAGATTGACGACGACCTGCTTCACCTTCTGACGGTCGCTCACCAGGGGCCCCAGGTCCGGCGACATGTGGCTGGTGACCGTCAGCTTCGAGCGCGCGATGATCGGCTCCATCTCGGCCAGCACTTCCTCGACCAGCTGCCGGGGGGTGAACGTCGAGATCTGGAGCGGCATCCGGCCCGCCTCGATTCGCGACAGATCCAGGATCTCGCTGATGATGCCCACGAGGTGCCGTCCGTTCGACGCGATCCGGTCGAGGGCTTTTCGCTGACCGGGCGTGAGCTCGCCGGAGATGCCCTGCAGCAGGATGCTGGCGTAGCCGAGGATCGCGTTGAGCGGCGTCCGGAATTCGTGCGACATGTTCGCCAGGAACTGCGACTTCAGAGCGGATGCCTGCTCGAGCTCAACGGCCTGCTGTCGCAACCGCCTGTTCTGCCACGCCAGCTCGGTCGTGGCCGCCGCGACCTTCGCCTCGAGCTCGCTCGAGGACTGCTTGACCTGTTCGTAGAGGCGCGCCCGTTCGAGCGCTTCGGATCGGTCGTGCAGGATGGTGACGACGGCGATGAGCTCGCCGGTCTCGGACAGAACCTTGCCGGCGATGGCCTCGAACGGCAGCGGCGCTCCGGTCGACACCTCGGTCAGCGAAACCTCGCCGCGGCGGCGGATTTCGCTGCCGTCCGACAGCAGACCCGAGATGAACGACGAAAAATGCGCGTCGTTGGCCCGCAGGTGGCGCTGGGCCGCTTCGTCCCCGTCAGGCGCGCCCGTGAACAGCCGCTCGGCCGGCGCGTTCATGAGCGTGACTTTCCCCGCCTCGTCCGACACGAGAATCGGATCCGCGACCGAATCGATGATCAGGTCGAGGCGGTCGCGTTCGGACCTGACCTCGGCTTCCGCGAGCCGGATCCGCCGGTAGTTGTCGGAGAGCTCGTCGGTGACCCGGCGCAGGTCGGTGACGTTGCGCAGCACGGAGACGATGCCCGTTCCTTCCCGTGGATCGTGGACCACGGTGCCGAGCAGCTCGAAGAGGAGATCCGAGCCGTCGACGGGATCGACGACCAGCAGTTCCTGTGGGGTGACCTGGCCGGAGCCGACCGCGATTCGCCAGAGCGCGGCCGAGAGAAACATGTTGTTGAGCTCGACCGCCCGGCGGCGGCCTTCGCTCTCCGACGGCGACGTCGAGAACAACGCCTCAGCCCGACTGTTGGCGATCAACAGGCGCCCTTCGGTATCCGTCAACAGGATCGGATCCGCGACCGCGTTGATGATCGCGTCCAGCAGTGAACGTTCCCTGCGGAACTTGTTGTGGCCCTCAGCCAGCACGTCTCGGGTGAGAAGTGCATGCAATTTCTGGCTCATGACACCTGCCGCCCAGGCGACATCGGCTGAGGGAGCGCCGTTCAAGACGACCAGCAGCAGCCCATCCGCGGGCTGCCCGGTGCCGGGCATTCCCAGCGGCATCGCCCAGTACGGGGATCGCCCGAAGGGCGTCGCCGCCCCTCTGCAGAACGTCGGGTCGGGCGAGCGCATGGCCCGCACCAGCGGGTGACTGCCGTCGTCGAGCGCCACGGAGACCGCCTCGACCTCCGGCGCAGTGGTGCGATGACCCGCCACGCCGGTCAACAGTCCGGATTCGCGGTCAGCGAGCGCGCAAATCGCGTGCTCGGCGCCTGCGTGGGAGGCGAGCCACGCCAGCGCGGGCTCGACGCACTCGGCGACGTCCTGCGCGACGAGCAGACGCTCGACGAGCGCAAGCTTGGTCGCCGCGTCCACGGGACGCGCCTGCCGCAGGGGAACCGCCCGCATCGCTGTTACGCTCGAGAGCTGACGCGCTTCTGCGAGGCGGTCGCCCTGCGCGAACGCGTCGACCTGATCTGCAGCTTGAGCGTGTTGTTCTCCGAGAGCAACTGCTCATACGACGGCCCGTCGGACAACGCCGGCCGTGCCACCGGCAACGAGGCCCCGACGGCTTCTGAATATTTCAGATACGTGTCGATCGAGGCGACGACCACCCGTGCTTCCACGGTGATCAGATCGATCCCGACGAGCGACACGCGGACCCACGCGTCGATGACGATGCCTTTGTCGAGGACACGGTCGAGCACGTCGATGAGACTCGACCCGCCGGAAGAACGCTCAACGGGCATACTGCACTCCTTCTGATACGCGCCGTTTCCGGCCGCTCCCTGCACCCTGCGCCCTTGCCAGCGCCGCGACTCTCCGCTCGAGCAGGCGGACCTGCTTCTTCAAGGCTTCGTTCTCACGCGCCGGGCCCGAGCGGCCAGGCGAGAGATTCCGGTCGTACTTCCACCAGTCCATGCCGATCTGCTCGGCCTTGTCGATCGAGCAGATCAGGAGGCGGATGCGAATGGTGAGAAGCTCGACCTCCGCCAGCGAAATCTTGATGTCGCCGGCGACGACCAGACCTTTGTCGAGCACGCGGTCGAGAATGTCGACCAGGCTGGCATTGTGCGACGACCCGGCCGACAGGGCCGTGGGCGACATGCGATTCAGATGATCCGGCATCAGCGGCAACCTTCCTGAGTTCAACTCATCCCGTCAGGACCGCGGCGCATCGTCAGGCGTCGGCTCCTTCCGGCGGCCTTTGGGAGAAGGACCGATCTCTCCGAGCTTGTACTTCTTGAGCTTCCCGTACAGCGTCGGGCGATACACGCCGAGGATGCTGGCCGCCGCCCGTTTGTTGCCGTTGGTCCGCTCGAGCGTCTGGAGAATCGCCCGCTTTTCGATCTCGGCGAGCGTCAGCTGGCCGTGTTCGGCCGCCGGCGCTGCCTCGGTCAACTGCTCTTCCGGCACCGGAACTTCCGGCACGTCGTCGGGCAGGTGTTCGGTGAGAATTTCCGCTCCCTCGGCGACGATGACGGCGCGTTCGATCACATGCTCCAGCTCCCGCACGTTGCCCGGCCACGGGTGCCGGAGCAGCGCCTCCTGGGCCGCCGGATGAATCGTTCGCACGTCCCGGCCGTGCCGCCCGGCGAACGTGGTCAGGAAGTGCTCGCTGAGCAGCGGAATGTCCTCGGGCCGCTCGCGCAGCGGCGGAATCTCGAGCGTGATCGTGTTGATGCGGAAGAAGAGATCCTCCCGGATCTTGCGCGAGGGCCCGTCGAGAGGCGCGTTGGTCGCGCAGATCAGGCGGAAGTCGGCGCGGACGACGCGCGTGCTGCCGATAGGACGGAATTCCCGTTCCTGCAGCAGCCGCAGCAGTTTGACCTGCAGTTGCGGCGCCATCTCGCCGATCTCGTCGAGGAGCAGCGAACCGCCACTCGCCAGCTCCACCAGCCCGACCTTGTCCGAGACCGCACCGGTGAAGGCGCCTTTCTTGTGACCGAACAGCTCAGACTCCATGAGCTCGGCCGGGACGGCGGCGCAGTTGATCTTCACGAACGGACCGCTCGCGCGCTTGCTGTGCTCGTGGATGGCGCTGGCCACAAGCTCCTTGCCCGTTCCGCTTTCGCCGTGGATCAGAACGTTGGCATCCGTGGGCGCGACAAGGGACATCAGCTGAAACAGGCGCCCCATCCGCGTACCCGTCGAGACGATGTTGGCAAAACCGGCATGATGCTGGAGCTGCTCCCGAAGGCGCTGGTTTTCCTCGGACAGAACCGATCGTTCGACGGCCTTCTCCATCACCGCAAGCAGCACGTCCGCGTCGACGGGCTTCTCGATGAAGCTGTACGCACCCGCCTTCATGGCGTCAACAGCCAGGCTCACGCTGCCGTGGCCGGTAATCATGATGACTTCGGCGCTCGAGGCCGCCTGCTTGAATCGTGTCAGCAGTTCGGTGCCGTCCACGTCGGGCAGCTTCGAATCCATCAACACGATCTGCGGCTGCCAGCTGTCGCGAATCTGCTCGGCTGCCGCGCCGTCCGTTGCCGTTTGGACCAGGTAACCGCGGTCCTCGAGCAGGAGGTTCATCCATTCGAGCGTGTCGGGATGGTCATCCACAATCAGCACGCGAACCGTTTTAGGGCTGCTCATTGGTCTCAGGCTCCTTCGACGCCGAAGGCCAGCGTGTGTAGTGATTCCAAGCGCATTGTAGCGATTCCATACAACCAGTGGGCGTACGTTTGTCCGGGTCTGTGCAGACGCGCCAGCCGGTTGCCGATCAGCTTAACTCTTACTGAAGAAGGCAGATACGGCTGTCCACCGATTGCGTTCGTTTGTTGCGGATGAGTCAAGACGTATGGCGGGGCTGCAGGGTTCATACCACTGCAGAGATGGCAGGAAACAGACGAGGCAGGCTCTCAGGCGGCGTCAGACGGCCTGGCCGCCCGCGCCGCGGGAGCGGCGGGCCCTCTGGACGAACAGGCACCGCTCCGCTCCCGCGGTTTCGCCGGCCGGCACCGGTCAGGAGGCGCGGCGGAGGGCCTTCGCTTCGCGCTCGAGCACATGCCGGCTCTCCTCGAGCGCCGCTCGGCCCACACGCGCGAGGCCTTTCGGTAGACTGACCGCCGACTCCGCAATGCGGCGGCGGAGATCGGAGCCGCGGGCCGGCGCCATGAGCATGCCGATCCCCGTTCCGATGGCGGCCCCCGCGAGCAGGCCAGACACCACCCGCCAGTTTCCCGATCCGGACGAGTGTTCGTCGCGATGCTGTTCCATGGTTGCCTCCACTGTTGAACTGCTACCGCCGGAGGGGCAGGTGTTCCGCTACCTGGCCGGCGTCGAGGTAGACGATGGTGGTCATCGCCTTGCGGTGGCCGTGACGCGCGTTGCCGCCCTTGCGGCCGGCTTCCCGCGCTTCTTCGGGGGTCCACCGGTGGGCCGAGCCTTTCTCGTGTGCGACGCGCCCGCCCTTGCTGGCCAGCTCTCTCTGCCTCTCCGGCGACATCGCCGCGAAGCCGCGGCGGCTCTTCGGCTGTTCTGAACTCACGGCGCCTCCTGTCATGACGACCTCCCCCCGGCTATACGACTCGACGACCTTGGATGATTCTGATGAGCACCGACGCAATCGCCAGCAGCAGCAGAATGTGGATGAACCCGCCCAACGTGTACGACGTCGCGATACCCATGAGCCACATCACCATCAGCAGAACGAAAATGGTCCAGAGCATCTGAATCTCCTCGCAGCAATGACTCTCGAGGGAGCCATCATCAAAGCGCGTGCCACGAGATGTCCCTCGGAAACGGCCGCGGAGGTTGCCCCGTCACACCGGGCTGTCGGGAATGTGGTCGGCGTTCGCTACAGGTGGGCTTGCATCAGTACACTCGCGGCTTCGGTCGTTCATCGTTGTACTACCCTGAGACCCGTGGGCGCAGCGGGGGCTTTTGTCGCGGCCTTCATCGTGCTCGTCGCCATCTTCGCCACCGTGATGGTGGTGCCCTGCAGGTCGCCCGTCAGCTGCACGGTCTTCCCTGCGTTCGCTGCGAGGTCGTTCTCGTCCTGGTTGGCGATGGTGTAGACCTTTCCGGCTGATACGAATACGTATTTCCCCCCGGCCTTTACGCACGCCTCGCTGCATTCGGCATCGGTCCCTTTACCACCGTGCCGGGCGGCCATCGCTTGGTGAGACGCCCCGCACAGGCTGTCACTAATGGTCCCCGTCAGGGTCCGACTCGCGGCGAACGCTCCATGCGCGGTCAGCAGCACGACCATCACGCTAGTCAGTAGTTGCTTCATTTCATGCCCTCTGACGAACACTGCACCGGGTCCCTCCACCGACCCCGAGCCTAATTTCGCACGCTCGGCGAGTTGTGAGACGCGAGTGCCGACAGTGCGTGCACAGGAACGATGATCGTCACAAAGGCGCCCACGACGGTCTCTCTGCGCTGGACACTCGTCCAAGGGTCACAGGCGTTAACCGCCGCTCACCGCCGCGTTGGCAGCGACTGCCATCTCCACACTGTTTGCCTCCGCCAAGCACACGACATTCAACCGATAGTAGAGCGTGGCGAGGAACTCTTCACGCAACACGAGTGGAAAGACCGGGTGCTCGGCGACTGAAACGATTTGCACGTCCGCGAAGCGGCGATCCATCCATCGGAGGAGCCAGTCCTGCTGCATTCGGTTCAGGCGATCGACATCCCAAATCACGAGCGTGCCTGTCATTTGCTGCGTTGGTTCCGGCGCCGCCTGTGGGTGCCAATGTGTCACCGGGGCGCGCAAACACGGGAGGAGCCGTGTCATCGACGCGTGAACGCTGGCCTCGGAACCAATGAGAAGCGTGTGGGGGTGCGCTCGCTGAAAGACCGTCCACTCATCTATCGGAGACCCCGCAGCTTGAGAGCGCATGTCAGATTCCAAACAGGTGTCCGAGTGTTTTGGAGTTGTGTGTCGGCTATCCGGACGCATTTGAAACATCGCACCGCGCGCGTGCAAGGCTGAGGCCAGCCAACAGCGGTAAGTTCGCTGAAGATCCGCCAAAGGGAGAGTCAGCAGGTGTGGGGTGACGAAGCGCGGCATGCGCCGTGCTTCACGTGCGGTTCATGTTCCGCTCTTGTCGGTTCTTGTACACCCTCGGTGGCACAACCACATCCGTAGTGGTTACGGCGGGCCTACTGCTCCTGAGACTGACGGCCGGCGCCTCCAGCTCGATCCACGACGAGCTGATTCGAAACGGCCTCACCTACGCGTACGTGTCGATCGCCTCAGCCATTGCCGTCGCGGCCTTCGGCTACGCGATCGGTGGCCGCGTCGATATCCTGCGAAGGCTCGCGTCAACAGATGCGCTCACGAACCTGCTGAACCGTCGAGCGATCGAAAGCCGGTTGGAGTTCGAGTGGGAGCGGGCGCAGCGCTATGGGCTGCCGCTGTCGCTCCTGATGATCGATCTCGACGGCTTCAAGCGCGTGAATGATCTAGGAGGCCATGCCGCCGGGGATCGTGTCCTTGTCGGAACTGCCAACGCGATCCGCAGCACCCTGCGCGCGAGCGATTACGGAGCGCGCTGGGGCGGCGACGAGTTCATGATCCTGGCGCCGCACACGACTCGCCAGGCAGCCATCCAGCTCGCGGAGCGGGTTGCTCGCCGCATCTCCCAGCACAGCTGGAGCGATCGCTTAGCGACCACTGCGTCGATCGGCATCGTCACGCTCGCACGCGGTGCGGCCGCGGACACGGCGCCGTCGCGCATCGTTGACGAGGCTGACCGCGCGCTCTACGCAGCGAAGGACGCGTCGCGCGGCGGTCTCGTCGCTCATTGAGCACGTTCGGCGGGTACGCCCTATCCTTTGATGACTTTGCCCGCGTCTCTGATCGCGTCGCCGATCTTGCGTCGCAGTCGGCGAAATGCCTCCCGCGCATCCCCCTCCGCCACGTCCGCGACACCTTCGTCGTGCAGCTCCTCATCGTCGAGGAAATCGCCTGCCGATCTCTTGATCTTGGCCTTCAGCGCATCGGCTTTGCCTTTGATCTCAACGGGGTTCATGCGTTCTCCGATCGGTTGACCATCCTTCGCATGGTCCTGGTGCAAAACCGATTCCCGCGTACGCGTCAGCAAGCTGAAGCGGAAGACTACGGCCGGCCGCCTCGGCGCTTGAAGAAACGGCCCTTGTCGAGGCCGAACCATGGATGGCTGCGGAACCCGTTGATCCTGATCGGAATCTCCGTGCCGCCTCCGCCCTTCTTCGCGAAGATCGGGTCGACGACCCTGAGCAGCTTGCTCTTGAAGCCGGTCGTCAACTGCGAGACCGTGGCATCCGTCTCCAGCGTCCCTCTGAAGTCGAGCGTCTCAGGAACGAGCGCGTAGGTGCCGGACAGGCGCACGAGGGATCCAGGCACGTCGAACGTGACCGTTGGCATCGTCAGCGTCCCACCGCCGAGCTTGAAGGTCCCGTTGAACTGCGAGGACACGCGCTGTTTGTCTTCTGCGGGCGCTTTGCCTCTGCTCCGATGGCTCAGCGCGTTGATTTTGGTCTGCACCTCCGCATCTGTGAAACGCGCGCCGGCGATGGCGAAACGGCCGTCGAGACGCAGCCGTTCGATGACCTCGCGGTCGGACGGCGTGAGCACGAACCTCGTCGTCAGGCGAAGCGCGCCAGTCATCGGCGGCCTGGTTGACTTGACCACGAGCCGCAGGACGTCTTCCAGGCGGGCCTGGTGCATCGTGATGTCGAGCGTCACGATCCGGCCGGGCTTTCCAGGCGTGTCGATCACGCTGCCCTTCGCAACCAACGACGTATTCAGGAACGATCCGTTGACGGGATCGAGAATCGTGTTGCCATTCGTGCCGTCCACGATGGCGTGATAGACCGCGTGAAGCGGAACGGGATTGCCGCCCCTGGTCACCCGGAACTGCGGGGTATCCGTCCGGCCATCAATATCAATGCGATTGAGCGATCCGCCGAACGTGCCGCGAGCCGACAGGGTGCCGGAGATCCCCTTGAAGAAGCCGAGGTCGGCGTCGTTGAAGACGAACTGGCCGTCAAGCGGCGTCGTGCCGGGAGACTCTGCTTGCCACGGGCCGAACGATCCGCTTGTCTGGATTTCGCCCGGAGGGACGGCGTTCGTCAGCGTGGCCTCGAACGGCATGGACCGATCGACGCCAAGATCGTGCATCCGAAGCTGATGGATGGTCCACTTCTTCGGGTTCCTGCCAGGCTCCTTCGGGATGATGACCAGCCTGGCGTCGGTTGAGACCAGCTCGTCAACGACAACGGCGCGAGTGGTACCGCGTTGCCAATCGTGATCGTGATTGCGATCCGGCGGAATCTGGATCTCGAGTCCCTCAACCGTCAGATGGCTGACGTGCCGGCGGAACAGGCTGATGAAGCTGCCTTCAGCCGAGAAATGCGCGATGGAGATCAACGGCGGCACGTCGCGGCGACCCTTGTGGCGAATTCTGAGGCCGCGGCCGTCCGCCTGAAGGCGCGGTATGACCCTGAGCCGCAGGTCGTCGAGCTCGACGTCGCCGTCGAACTGCGATTCCAGGGCGGCGACAATCCTGACTCGCGCGGTCTCCGACGAGATCGACACTCGCGAACTGACGACGATGGCTGCCACTCCGATCACGGCGATCGCGGTGGCGATGATGAGCGTGAGCCTCCAGGGATAGCGGCGTCTGCCAGCCCCATCCGGGTGTCGCATGACCGGATGAGTCAGCAAGGAATGCGCCGCGATCGGCCCATACATTTGCTGGCCTTGTCCCCTGGGCTTCCGCTCACCCTGTTTCGATCGCGACACACCGTGTAGTGTTTCCCGACGAATGTGCCCGCACCGTGCCGCCAGGCACGCTGCCCGATCGCCTCTCCTCGTCAATCGCGAGGTTCAGGTTCTGGCACCAATCGTGATGTTCATCCATGCCGTTCCGTAGACTGTCCCACCACTATGAGAAGATGGGGCGTCTGGCCCCGCGAGGTGCTCGATGGCGCGACAGGTTGCGGCGGTTGTGGGAATCCTGACGCTCATGTTCGGTGCGTCCGGCGTACGCCCAGTCGTCTCCCGGTCCTGCCGGCTCCGTCGGACCAACCAAACCAGGAACCGCCACAATTCGGGGTCGCGTATTCGCCGCCGACAGCGGTCAACCCCTTCGAAAGGCACAGATACGCCTCACGTCGGCCGATGAGGGCCGCCGGCCCGCGCGGTTTGAGAACCAGCTGACATTCGGTGAATGAAGGGCTATTCGACATCCCGATCACCGCGCACATCCTGGGTGGGGCACCCTTCGGGAAAGACCCGTCGGAAGGCGTCATCGGGCCCGACTGCCAGGTGCATGGTTATCCGGGATTGTACATAGTGGACGGGTCGATCATGCCGGGCAATCCCGGTGTGAACCCGAGCCTGACAATTACCGCCTTGGCCGAATACGCGATGAGTCTGGTGCCGTAGCGTACCGGGTCGAAACCAAATGACGGTTTCATGGGTTCTTCAGGACCAGGATGCTAAGAATGGTTGCCTAGGCCAACGCCCTCCCACCGGTTCCGGGGGTTGGTGCCTTCATCCGGGCCCTGCCCGGGAGGTTCCGATGACGACCGTCTTCTCCGCTCCACCAGCCCCGCTCACGCCGTTAGCGCCTTTTGATCGCCACACACTCAATCAGATCTTCTTTGGGGCCATCGACCGCTTTGGCTCGCTGGAGGCCCTGCGCTCCAAACGAGACGGGCGCTGGCAGAGCCTGAGCTATCGTGAAGTCGAACTGTTCGTCGCCCGCACCGCCGCCCTGCTCGAGGGCTGGAAGCTCCGCCCCGGTGACCGGGTTGCGATCCTCGCCGAGAACCGACCCGAGTGGGCGATTGTCGACTACGCGTCATTGGCGCTCGGTTTGATCGTCGTGCCCATCTATCCCACGCTTCCGGCCGACCAGGTCGCCTTCATTCTCAAGGATGCTCAGGCCCGAGTCGTTTTCGCTTCATCGTCCGTTCAGCGAGAGAAGCTCCGCGCGATCCATAGTCAGCTTCCAGGTCTCGAACGGATCGTTGTGTTCGACCGAGCGGCGGAGGACGAGGGTGTGGAATCGCTTGAGCGGAGGCTGGGGGAGACTGATGAGAGCTATGCCAGCTGGAGCAGACAGGTTCGCAAGCGGGCCTTCGGGATCGCGCCGGAAAGCATTGCGACCATCATCTACACTTCCGGCACCACGGGAAGCCCCAAGGGAGCAATGCTCACCCATGAAAACCTTGCGACAATGGTCGCGGCCTCTGCGCAGCATGGATCGTTGCCGACGCGCCCCGGCTCGGTGGCGCTGTCCCTGCTTCCCCTTTCGCATGTTCTCGAGCGCGCCGGTGACTACTACTACTGGGACAATGGGGTGACCATCGCATACGCCGAGTCGGTTGCCAATGTCCCGGCGAACCTGCTCGAAGTCCGACCCCAGATCATGATCGCGGTTCCGCGGCTGTTCGACAAAGTGTACGGCAAGGTGATGAACACCACCGGATTGAAGGGGATCCTGGTTGCCTGGGCCGCCCGCATTGGTGGTGCGGTCGTGGACCATCGGATTGAAGGGCGCACCCCCTCCCTATGGCTCCGAATCAGACAGCGCGTGGCGGACCTCCTGGTGTTCGGGAAGATCCGGCGGCAACTGGGCGGGCGACTTGAGACGATGATCTGTGGCGGTGCGCCCCTCTCACCCGTCGTCGGTCGTTTCTTCCTCGGTGCCGGGATTCCACTATATGAAGGCTACGGGCTCACGGAGACATCGCCGGTGCTCGCCGCCAATCGGCCAAGTTCGTGGCGGCTCGGTTCAGTCGGACAACCATACCCCGGCGTGGAACTCCGTATCGGCCCGGAAAATGAGATTCTGGCCCGCGGACCGAACGTGATGCTGGGATACTGGAACCATCCCGAAGCCACGCGTGCCGCGATCGAGGCTGATGGCTGGTTTCATACCGGCGATGTGGGTGGGTTCGACGACGATGGCTATCTGCACATCACCGACAGGATCAAGGACCTGATCATCACCGCAGGCGGGAAAAAGGTTGCGCCGCAGCCCATCGAGAGTCGCACCCAGCTCTCGCCCTTCGTCGCGCAGGCGATCCTGGTGGGGGACCGTCGCCCCTTTCCAACCCTTTTGGTGGTCCCTGATTTCGACCGGCTGGCGCACTGGGCAAGCGAACACGGTATCACGGTCAAGAAGCGCGAGGAACTCTGCCGGGAACCACTCGTCCTGGACTTGATGGAGCAGGAGACGCTTGGGCGACTGAAACATCTCGCCCAGTTCGAGCGCCCCAAGAAGGTGACCATCCTGGGAGAGGAACTAACGGTGGACGCGGGGCTGCTGACCCCGACATTCAAAGTCAAACGACGGCTGGTGGAGCAACGCTTCCGGGATGCGATTGAGGCGATGTACACAGAGGCGACAGGAGAGGTCTAGGGTCCAGACCACGAACGCACTCCGCGGCCTGGGGGACTACTGAGTCGTGCAAGGAAGCCAAGGCTCGGTGAGAGTCTCCTAGGCCACCCCGCACCAATCAGCGAGTGTCAACGCAACCACCTTCACCGCCGTCAGCAGCTCCTCGACCTCGAGGTACTCATCAGGGCCATGGGCCAGGCGGATGTCGCCGGCGCCGTACATCACGCAGGGCATTCCGCCGAACGCGATAAAGTGGCGCATGTCCGCGCCGTAGGTCGCCGCCTCCAGAGCCGGTTCGCTGCCAACCACCTGGCGATGGGCCGACCGAATCGCGGCGCATATCGGCGCGTCGGCCGGGGTTTCCGCAGCGATGAATTGCCCGCCGAAAAAGCTGATCGTTGGCGGGTGCTGCCGAAGCCAGGGATCGCGGGCTGCCGCCGCGAGGATACGGTCGGTGACCACTCGCTTGAAGGGTTCCATTTCTTCGCCGGGGAGAAAGCCCACCCGGACTTCCGCAACCAGAATCTCCGGGACGGTTGACGCCCAGTTGCCGGCCCGTACGACGCCAACATTGATCGGGACCTTGTTGGGGAGCGCATCATAGAGCGTATGGCGGAGCTTGGTGTTTCGCTCGGTTTCAAAGCTCTGCAAGTCCTGGAAGATGGGCACAAACTTCTCGAGGGCCGAGACGCCCTCGTCTCGCGTCGCGGCGTGGGCGGAGCGTCCGGTGATTTTGAGCCGGAAGACTAGCGAGCCTTCGCAGGCCGTCACCAGGGCGAGTCGGGTGGGTTCGGTGACCAGCGCGGCATCGGCACGGTAGCCGCGGAGCACAGTCGACAGAGCCCCGAGTCCACCGTCTTCCTCGCCCACCGTGGCCGTCACGGTGACATCGCCCTTGAGGCGTATCCCGCACGCGGCAAGTGCATCCAGCGCGGCGAGATGGGTGACCAAACCGCCCTTCATGTCACAGCTGCCCCGGCCGTAGATCCGGCCCCTGATGAGATCCGCACCGAAGGGTGGCTGAGTCCACAGCCCATGGTCCCCTTCCGGGACCGTATCGATGTGGGCGTTCAGCAGGATCGAGCGACCGCCTCCACCACCCTTAAGGCGCCCGGCGACGTTGTTCCGGCCCTCATAGGAAGGCTGTTCACCGACGTGCTCGAGATAATTGCGCATCTCAGCGGCGGTGGCGGCCCAGGTATCCACCTCGAGATGTCGACCTTTGAAGGCCGCCTCGGCGCAGGCCCCCATGGCCCCTTCGTCGCCCGTCACCGAGCGCGCGCGTACGAACGACTGCAGTAGTTGGACGGTTGTATCCCGTCCGTCCTCGACCGCCCGGTTAATCCGGGCTTCCAGCGCGCTAGCGTTGGCCACTTATGGTCGCTCCCGTGATCGTCGAGTCACCCGCGCGGTCATCGCCCTGACCGGTGGATGCCGGGGAAGAAAGGTAATCAGTCGGAATGAACTGACGATCGCAGGACCGACCCGGCGGCGGCTGGATTCGACGCATGTTGCGCACGAGGACATCCGAGGGCATTCTAGCCGGGTGTCTCACCCCTCACCACCGCACCAGATCTTCGTTACCGGCGGCACCGGATACCTCGGTCGGCGGCTAATCCGGCGGCTGCTGGATCGCGGCCATCGGGTTCGCGCCTTGGTGCGCCCGGGATCAGAGGTCCATCTCCATCCAGGTGCCGAGCCGGTGCTCGGCGACGCATTACATGGCCTCTCGTACGCGGGATCCGTGGGGCCGGCGGATACGTTCGTGCACTTGATCGGGATTCCCCGGCCGAGCCCGGCAAAGGCTCAGGAGTTCCTGCGGGTCGACTTGGCGTCGGTGGCGGCCGCGGTGCCTGCCGCGGTCACGGCGGGAGTGAGACACTTCGTGTACGTGAGCGTTGCGCAGCCTGCGCCGGTCATGCAGGCCTACGTGGCTGCGCGCGCGCGGGGCGAGGACATCATCCGTGAGAGCGGCCTTGCCGCCACCATTATCCGACCCTGGTATGTGCTGGGGCCCGGGCACTGGTGGCCTGTCGTCCTGATTCCGGGCTACTGGCTCGCCGCGCTCTGGCCCAGTACCCGCAGCACCGCGCGGCGACTCGGGCTGGTGACACTGGACCAGATGCTTCGTGCCCTCGTCTCCTCTATCGAGCAGCCGGCGGACGGCCTTAGGCTGCTCGAGGTCCCTCACATTCGACGGATGCCTTCATGAAGTGCCATTGTTTGACGCTGTTCGCCTTCCTCCATACCGCGACCCCGCTCACAGCCCAAGCCCCAGCGCGAGATACCCTCGGCCTCAGACCGCTGTTTCGGGTGATCGACAATCTGGCTGCCCGGACGATGCAGGCCGCCAACACACCCGGGCTCGCCCTGGCGTTGGTCGACCGGACTGGCGTGATCACCGTGCGCAGCTACGGCTACGCCGACCTCGAACGACGGCTCCCCGTCACCCCGGCAACGCGCTGGCAGATCGGCTCGATCTCGAAGTCGTTCACGGCCATTGCCCTGATGCAGCTCAAGGAAGCAGGGCGCTTCGATCCTCAGCGTCCGGTGCAGAGCTATCTGCCATGGTTCACTCCCAAGTCGCGGTGGCGACCGGTGACTGGTCATGACCTGCTGACGCACACATCCGGTTTGCCGAGAGATCGGGACGATATTCCTTCATCCCCCGCGCAGGGTTACCTGGCGCGAGAACGGACACTCGGCTCCGCGCCGGGTACCAAGTGGGTCTACTCCAATATCGGATTCCAGGTGTTAGGCCAGCTGCTCGAGTCTTTGGCACGCAAGCCCTACTCCGAGGTAATTCGTCAACGCATCGTCGAGCCACTGGGTATGACGGCAACCGAGGTGGGATTCACCCACGCAACCCGTCTCAACCTCGCGCGCGGATACCGGCCTCTCTACGATGATCGTCCAAGTCGCTCATCCGACGCGCTTGTCCCCGCGGAGTGGGTGGAATACGGCTCGGGAGACGGCAGCATCGTGGCGAATCCGGGGGACCTCGGCGCCTATCTCATCATGTTGCTCAATCGCGGGAAGGGTCCTGACGGAGAAGTCCTTTCAAGTGACGGCTTTACCATGCTCATGACAGCATACGCGAAGACGTCCCGTGGCACTGACGTCTCGTACGGGTACGGCATGTTCGTCGGGAAGCTCGGTACCTATGATGCCTTCTGGCATAGTGGTGGGATGTTAGGCTATTCCACCTACTTGATCGGCATTCCGTCGCTGGGGATTGGCGCGGTAGCGTTCGTCAACGGTCCGGGAGAGCCGGGAACCATTGCGCGCTATGCGACACGGGCGCTCGCGTCCGTGATTCAGAATGAGCCTTTGCCCGATCCGCCGGAAAGCCCTGACCCGACGCACGTCGAGCACCCCGAGCAGTACGCCGGGAGCTTCGTGAGCCCGACGGGGGATTCACTGACGTTCGAGGCCAGCGGTGACTCGCTGCTCCTGGTCCACGCCACAAGGAGGACCGCGCTCGAGACCTTTGAGGACGATGCGTTCCTCGGACCGGCGCCAGAGTTCGCGCTCTATCCGATCCGGTTCGGACGCGACTCCACTGGCATTACGGAGGCGTGGTATGGCGAGCAGTGGTACGCCGGGGCGCGCTACCGTGGACCGCGCACCTTCGCGACGCCTGCGGAATGGCGGGGCTTCACCGGCCACTACCGAATCATGCAGCCGTGGGAGCCCACCTTTCGAATCGCGATCCGGAAAGGAAAGTTGTGGTGGATCGGGCCGGAGGGAGAGGAAGATCCGTTGACAGCTATTGGACCGCGGGAGTTCCGCGCGGGCGAGCTGGGATCGGCGGAGCGGCTTCGATTCGACAACATCGTGGGTGGGCGGGCGCTCAGTGCCACGTATTCAGGGATGACGTACTACCGTTTCTTCACGCCATAGTCCACTGCCCCTCTCACATTCGTCCGTATCCGCCATGCGCATCCGTCTGGTTGCCGGTGTCCTCGTCCTTGCCATCATGGCCTGTCAGCGTTCCGCCTACGATGTGATCATCCGCGGGGGGACACTCTACGACGGGAGCGGCAGCCCAGGCGTGGCGACTGATCTCGCAATCCGCGGAGATACGATCGCCGCAATCGGCGATCTATCGGGCGCAAGCAGTCGCATGCTCATTGACGGCCGCGGCCTCGCCGTCGCACCCGGATTCATTAACATGTTGAGCTGGGCAGGTGACGGGTTCATGGTGGACGGCCGTTCCCAGGCTGACATCCGCCAGGGTGTCACCCTCGAGATCTTCGGCGAGGGCAAGTCGATGGGGCCCTTCACCGATTCGATGGTCGCCGAAGCGACCGAGTTGCAAGGCGATATCAAGTACGCCATCACCTGGCGCACGCTGGGTGGATACCTCGACACGCTGGTTGCGCACGGGGTGTCTCCCAACGTGGCGAGCTTCGTTGGCGCCGCCACGGTGCGACAATACGTACTGGGACACCAGTCGCGCCCCGCGACCGTGGACGAACTTGCCCGCATGGAGGAACTGGTTCGAGCCGCGATGCGGGAAGGGGCTCTGGGTGTCGGCTCATCGCTCATCTACGAACCGGGGATGTTCGCCACGACCGATGAGCTGGTCGGCCTAGCACGAGCCGCGGCGGAAAACGGCGGCATGTACATCTCTCACATCCGGAACGAGAACGACTCTCTGCTCGACGCGGTGGATGAGTTTCTCACCATCGCGCGGGAGTCCGGCGCTCGCTCGGAGATCTACCATCTCAAGGCCGCTGGTCGCGCTAACTGGGGCCGCATGGACGAAGTCATCCAGCGGATCGAGACCGCGCGGACGGCCGGGCTTCCCGTGACCGCGGACATGTACACCTATCCGGCCAGCGCCACCGGACTCGACGCCGTGATGCCCGGGTGGGTACGCGAGGGCGGGTTTCAACGGTGGCGGACCCGGCTGCAGGATCCGGCCGTGCGTCGGCGCCTGCTGGCGGAGTGGCACAAGCGCGGCGGTGCCTTTGTCGGCGCCGGAGGACCGGAAGGCGTTCTGCTCATTGGGTTCAAGGCCGATTCCCTCAAGCCCTACACCGGCAAGACCCTCGCGGAGGTCGCCCGGCTTCGCGGAACGACTGCCGAAAACGCGGCGATGGATCTGATCGTAGCGGACAACAGTCGCATTGCAACCATCTATTTCACGATGTCCGAAGACAACCTGCGGAAGCAGATTGCCTTGCCGTGGGTGAGCTTCTGCTCGGATGCCGGGTCGGCCGCGCCGGAAGGGGTCTTTCTGCTCTCGAGTACCCACCCGCGGGCGTACGGCGCATTCGCCCGAGTGCTGGCGAAATACGTTCGGGACGAAGGCGTGATCTCGCTCGCCGACGCCGTCCGCAAGCTCACCACACTTCCCGCGACGAACCTTCATCTTGACCGACGCGGGGCCCTCAAGGTGGGGTATTTCGCGGATGTGGTGGTCTTCGACCCCAAGACCATCCGCGATAACGCGACCTTCGCCGAGCCGCACCAGTACGCCACCGGCATGCGCCAGGTGTTTGTGAACGGGACTCAGGTGCTTCGGGATGGAGACCACACTGGGGCGCTGCCGGGCCGGGTGGTGCGGGGACCAGCCGCCCGCGGTTCCGGTTCCTGAGCCTGATTGCCGTCGCCTGCATGCGCTGGTACGTTTTCCGCCGCTTTCATCTCAAGACTTCCCCTTCCCCCTGCCTGCCTGCTCCGGGTGGGGGACGAGGTCACATGGCTCAACCTGCGCACGTCCTCACGCGGACCGAGCCGATCCTCAACCCCAAGAATTGAGGTAGCGCGCTGTGTTTTCACTCGAGGGAATGACGGCATTGGTCACCGGTGCGGGTAGTCCGGCGGGGATCGGGTTCGCGACCGCGAGGCTGCTCGGTAAGAGCGGCGCCAACGTGGCTATCGCCAGTACGACCCTACGCATTCGTGAACGCGCCCAGGAGCTCCGCCACGCCGGGGTGGTCGCGACCGGGCATGTCGCCGATCTCACCGATACCGGCGCCCGCCAGGCGCTGGTGGACGAGGTGCTTCGGCAACATGGTCACGTGGATGTGCTGGTGAACAATGCGGGGATGTCTCAGCTTGGTAGCCCGGAAGTCATGGGAGACTTCGCGTCCCTCTCGGACAAGGACTGGAACGCTGCGCTGGACCGCAACCTGTTCACGGCCGTGGGGCTCACGCGCGCCTTTCTGCCGGCGATGGTCAAGCGCGGCTTCGGCCGGGTGATCAACGTCGCCTCGGTGAGCGGACCGCTGGTCGCCAACCCGCGCACGGCTCCCTATGCCGCCGCGAAGGCGGCCATGCTCGGGCTCACGCGTGCGCTCGCGCTCGAAGCTGCACGACACGGGGTCACCGTCAACGCGGTCGCGCCAGGGTGGATCGCCACCGCGTCCTCGTCCGATGCTGAGCTCGCCGCAGGAACCAACACTCCGGCCGGGCGGCCGGGCACGCCGAACGAGGTCGCGGCGATTATCGGATTCCTCGCATCGCGGGAATCGAGCTATGTCACCGGGCAGCTGCTCGTGGTGGATGGCGGGAATACGATTCAGGAATTCAAAGGGCCGCCGGAGGAGTGGTACTGACTACGGAACGTCGGACGTCACGGCGCCGGCGCGTCGCCCCGTCCGATGACGGCCCGGATATCCCGGGCCCAGCCCTCCGTGTCGTCCGGGGGCCGGAACGACCATGATACCTTCGACTGACCACTTCCTGAACTGACGATCACCCGCTCCCCTTCGCGGCGCACGTCGTTGGCCTTCCGACTGGTTGGAGTCAGATCCAAGCCTACCTTCGCATTCTTGTGAATGAAGACGCTCTGCTTTGTTACGAGGATCGAAGCATCGCGATCCTCCCAGCGGGTCCCCCGGGTGCTACGGGAGTAGTAGGTGTACCGGAATACCAGGTCGTCGGCGCGGTGGACGATGGATTCGGCCGCGAAGCGGCTCTCCAGGTCAGGCGAAAGCTCAGCAGTTGTCCGGTGACAGGCCAAGGTCGCCAAGGCAAGCAGGGCGAGGCCAGCGGATTTGCCAGCTTGGATCACGATCGCCTCACGGGAAGGAAATGCGATTCCGCTACGCTTGCACCATCGCCCGGCCGAGCCGCCGAATCTGGCGAAGGACCCGCTGCTGGGCACCACCGTTCTTGACAGCCAGAAATATCGTGTCATCACCGGCAATCGTCCCAATCACATCACCCCATGCGAGCCGGTCGATGGCGACTGCGACCCGGTTTGCCTCGCCTGCCGGAGTGTGGAGGACCAGCATGGCCTCGCCGGCGGGGTCGGCTGTCAGGACACCTTCGGCGATCCTGCGCTCGTCGGGATGCTCCGGCTCGGCGCTGATCCGCGCTGGCCGCTGATATGCACCCTCTACCTTGACCAGTTTGAGCGCGGCGATGTCGCGGCTGACGGAGCTCTGGGTCACCTTCCATCCCTCGGCGACGAGGGCCTCCGCCAGATCCTCCTGGGTCCGCACCGGCCGGGTGCTGATCAGTTCCAGGATCTTGAGGTGTCGTTTGCGCCGGTCGCCGCTCATGGCTTCTCGCGCAGACCTCGCCGGCCGGCGAGCGCGTCGACCGCGCCATCGAAGCGACGCTGCTCACGCGCCAGCCAAGACCGACAGGTCCTGAGACGGGCCCGCACCGCGGGCAGACCAAGGTTGCCGAGTCCACCAGTGCTCCGCCGGCGGGCGATGATTTCGTCGGCGGCGGGCTCGCGCCACCAATCGCCTTCCTTGATGGCAGCGGCTACCTCGCGGTAGGCGGAGCGGAATGCGCTGCCCCGCTCGACCCGCCGCATTACCTCGTCTGTCGCAAGCGGCCCACCGCTCAGGATAGTGCGGCCCACCGCGGGATCGACTCCAAGTCGAGGTACCGCAACGGCGAGCATCGACAGCATCCCCTCCAATCGGTCCACGCCACGCATCACCGGTTCCTTAAGCAACTGGAAGTCCCGATGATAGCCGCTCCCGAGCTTTGACTTGATCTGCAGGACGGCCATCAGATCACCCTCCAGCGCCGCGGCGCGGCTCCGGGTGAGCTCGAAGAGATCCGGATTCCGCTTGTGCGGCATGATGCTGGATCCTGTCGCCAGATCGGAAGGCAGAATCAGGAAGCCGTACTCGTCCGACGAAAAGTTGATCACGTCGGTGCTCAGCTTGGCCAGCTCATGGCCCAGCTGGATGCACCAGAACAACACCAGCGCCTCAAGCTTGCCGCGTCCGTTCTGCACCAGCGCCACATTGTGTTCGATCGTGCCGAATCCCAGCGAGCGCGCCGCTACCTCCCGCTTGAGTGGCAGCGGAGCCCCGTACCCGGCGGCGCTCCCAAGCGGGGAGCGATCGACCCTTGCCCAGACCAAGGGCAACCCTTCCGTGGTATCGATGATCCCTTCGGCAAACGCCGCCGCCCAAAGACCCGCGGAGGAAGGCATCGCCCGACGGGTATGGGTATAGCCGGGCCAGAGGACTCGTTGATTGTGCTGCGCGAAAATGAGCAGGCTCTCGGCGAGGTCAAGCGCGCCCCCGGCGAGCAGCAGCAGCCGGTCCTTCAGGTAGAGCCGAAGATCGCAGGCGACCTGATCGTTGCGGGAACGCCCGGTGTGGAGACGCTCCCCCACCGGACCGACCTGGCGGACCAGCCAATCCTCGACAACGGTGTGTACGTCCTCATGGTCGGGAGTGACCTTCAGGCGACCTTCGTCCACCGCGCGCAGGGCCATGCGCAGTCCGGCCCTGAGGCGCTGATGCTCGGCCTTCGTCAAGAGTCCCGAGGCCTTGAGACCGTCGATATGGCCGAGGCTTCCCAGGATGTCCCACGCAATCAGGCGGCCGTCCCACAGACGGTCCTCGGCGGCAGTGTAGTCGAGCATCTGCCGGTCGAGTGAGGCACTGGAAGACCAGAGCGTCGTCGGGACTGGCGGCGTTATGTCGGCCTTCTGACGGGCTCGGCGGCCGGGCGATGCGACCCGCGGCTTCTTCTTGTTCATGCGAGGTACGCCTGAGCGAGTTGACAATAGAAACGTCGCGCCGCCACGACTTCCGGCAGGTCCACGTATTCGTCGGGAGTGTGGGAGCGGCGGCTGGTACCCGGCCCGCACTTGATCGCGTCACGGTCCCGCACGAAGACCCAGTCCGAACAAGTCGGCGAACCAAACGCTGCCCCTTCGGGTCGAACGGATTGTGCCGCCTTGAGCAGGCGTGAGCCGGCAGGAGTTTCGCACGGAACCAGCCGATCGGAGGTCACATCCACCTCCACATCGAGGGCGGAGCGGAGCACCTCGGCCAACTCAGTGTGAGTCCAGCTCGGGGTGCTGCGAACATCGAGCACGGCACGCGCCAGGGGCGGGGTCACGTTTCGGCTGATCCCGCTCTCGAGCATCGTCGGCGTTGCTGTCGCAAGTCCAAGAACCGGATGAACCCGGTCGCGGAACAGAGACGGCAGCCGCGCAAGGTTGCGGCCGAGCTCCACGATGGCATTGGTGAATTCGGCGCTGTCCGCCGCGTAGCCGGCGTGGCGCTGGTCGCCGCGGGCGACAAGATCCACCATCATGAGTCCGCGTTGTGCGACGGCGAACTCAAGGTTTGTCGGCTCACCTACGACCGCGGCGTCGATCGACCCCAGCCGTTCTACCGCCGTTCCCATCGTGGTCAGCTTGGTCTCCTCTTCATATCCCAGGACGACGAGCAACCGGCCTTTTGGGGGTCCTCCCGACTCCGCGACGTCGCGCGCGGCTACCAGCATCGCCGCCACCGAGGCCTTGGCGTCACCCGAGCCTCGGCCGAACATCCGATCCCCCTCGATCGTTGGTTCAAAGGCTGGACGGGTCCAACCCTGGCCGGCGGGCACGGTATCGAGGTGCGAGACGAAGGCCAGCGTATCTCCTGGCAAATTACCCGGGACAGTGACCGTCACCGATGCGTCATCGCGCTGGACACCGAGCCCCGCGGCCCGGGCCCACTCCTCGACCCGTCGCGCGATGCTCTCCTCGCTGCCACTGACCGAGGGAGTGGCGACAAGGTCTCGGAGCAGCGCGATTTCAGGTTGCGAGGTCCACGCCAAGGTACGTCGCCTTCTCCTTCCGACCGACGATCATGGTGCCGCACCCCGAGCCGGTGAAGGCCTCGAGCAGAATGGAATCGGGAAGCCGGCCATCGATGATATGGGTGCGCTCAACCCCTCCGGTTGCCGCCCGAATGCATGCTTCCACCTTGGGCCGCATGCCTCCGGCAATCGCGCCATTGGCCATGAGGGCGGTCAGGTCGTCGGGGTCCGCGAAGGTGACCAGGCTTGCCGGATCATTCCGGTCTCTGAGTACTCCGGGGGCGCCGGTAAGGAAGATGAGCTTCTGCGCCTTAAGTGCGACTGCCAGCGATTCGGCGACGGTATCAGCATTGACGTTGTACACATTGCCGTTACCATCTCCGGCGAGGCTCGCCACCACTGGGACGAAGCGAGTCTCCAGCAGGGTGGTGAGGATTCGCGGATCCACCCGATCGATGTCACCCACATAGCCGAAGTCCACTTCACGGCTGGTACCGGCATCGTCTGTCACCGAAACCGGTGGGCGCCGTCGGGCGGTCAGCAGATCCGCGTCCACGCCCGAAAGCCCGACGGCTTGTACCTGATGGGAGCGGAGTGCCGCGAGCAGGTTCACGTTGAGTGTGCCGGAGTAGACCATCTTCGCAACCTCGAGCGCGGTCTCGTCGGTCACCCGGCGGCCAGCGACGATCGTCGGTTCGTGCCCGAGCCGACGTGACAGAGCGGTGGCCTGGGGGCCGCCGCCATGCACCACGACGATCCGGATGCTGAGTGAACTGAGCAGACCCAGCTGCTGAGCCACCCGATCGAGGGCTTCGGTATCGGCCAGCACATCGCCGCCGAGCTTCACTACGAAGACGTGATCTCGGTAGGCACGCACGTAGCGGAGCGCGCCTTTGAGACCGGAGATACCCTTGGAGGTGTCGATCGTCATGCGAACCCCCAAGTGGGGAACAGGGAACGGGGAACGGGGAACGGGGAAAGCCGAGAAGCCCCCCACACCAAGTTCGAGACTTGTATTCTGCGAACGACCATTGGCTCGTCTCCGGTTGCCTGTTCCCTGTTCCCGCTCTTGCCTACCTGCTTAAGAGATTGAGGAGAAGCGCCCGCTGCACATGCAGCCGGTTCTCCGCTTCATCGACCACAGCAGATGACGCGCCATCGAGCACTGCATCGTCGATCTCCACATTGCGGCGGACCGGGAGACAGTGCATCACCGTCGCCCGACCTTCTCGCGTGGACTTGAGCCGCTGCGTGGTGAGTCGCCAGTCGCGGAGTCCGGCGCGGAAGCTGGCCTCCGCCTCCGGCTGGCCGAAATACTTGAGCGCCCCCCAGGACTTCACATAGACCACGTCGGCCCCGACCACTGCCTCATCCGGGTCGTTCATGATGTGCACGAACTCCCCTCCGCGTGCCTGGGCGATGCGACGCACCAGCGCGGTGTCTTCCGGATCCAGTTCGTAGCCGTCCGGTCGGGCGATGACGATCTCCATACCCAGATGCGCCGCGGCCAACGCGGCGCTTGCGGGAACCGCAGTGGGGAGGGCCTTGGGGTGCCACCCCCACATCAGTACAAATCGTTGGCCGGTGGGCTCCCCCAAGCGTTCGCGCAGTGTCATCGCATCGGCCAGCTGCTGGCAGGGATGCCGGCGCACCGACTCCATGTTGATCACCGGCTTCTCGCAGTACCGGGCGAAGTCCCGCACGATCCGGTCCTCACGCACGCTCGGCCAATCGGTGCCGCGCGGAAATGAGCGGATCCCGACCGCGTCGGCGTATCGTCCGAGGACCCGCGCCGCGTCCTTGATGTGCTCCACGGTCGTCCCGTCCATGACCGCCCCGGGCTCCGTTTCGAGGCTCCAACTGCTCTTCCCCGGCTCCAGCACCACTGCGTGCCCGCCATGAAGGAACATGGCCGTCTCGAAGCTGGTTCGGGTGCGCAGGCTCGGATCCATGAAGACCATGGCCAGGACCTTCCGCTCAAGGCCGCCTAACACCTCTCCCCGCTTCACCCTAGCAGCCAAGGCGAGCAGCCCGTCCACTTCCTCGGCGGTCCAGTCCTCGACCGTGATAAAATCGCGTTTGGTCACAGCGGGAACATTCCTCCGAACCGGAGCCCAGCCTCCTCCGGCAAGCCCAGGGCGAGGTTCATCGCCTGAATAGCCTGGCCGCCGGCGCCTTTCACAAGGTTATCGACCGCCACCATGACCTGGGCTTCGCGCCCGTCGGACGATTGCGCCGCGTGGATCAGGGCGTAGTTGGTTCCCACCGCGTGGGTCAGCTCCGGCGGCTGCTCCAGGAGCCGCACGAAGGGCCGACCGGCGTAAGCTTCGCGGAACCGCTGCGCCACTGGGAACGCCGCCCCACCTTCGCCGAGATCCGCGTGCAACGTGAGATGAATGCCGCGGACAAACGGGCCGGAGTGGGTCATCAGCCGAGCCCGAGCGGCGGGCTCACCGGTCCACTCTCGCCACCGCTGCAGCACTTCGGCCTCATGTCGGTGGCCCAGCACCGAATAGGCGAACAGATTGTGCGCTCGCGCCGGATGGTGAGTAGCCGGCTTCGGATGCACGCCAGCGCCACTTGAACCGGTCACGCCAAAGAGCGCTGGGAGCAGATCGAGGCCCGAGCCCGCAAACGGGTACAGCGCCAGTTGCGCCGCGGTCGCAAAGCATCCTGGTGCGGCAAGGGCGGTCTTGCCCAGCAGCTTGGCACCAAGAACATCGGCCAACGCGTAGGTGAACCGGGGCACCAACTCCGGGGCGGGATGCGGACCATAGAATTTCGCGTACAGATCCAGGTCGCTGACGCGGAAGTCGGCGGCCAGATCGATGATGAGGCCGGGCGCCGCTGCAAACAACTGCTCGGCCACCTCGGAAGATTGGCCATGCTCCAACGCGAGAAATACGACATCCGCCTCTCGAGCGGCCTCCGCCGGCAACGCCCCGGAAAACCGCACCTCGGTAAGCGGCGCCAGCGCGGGATGCACGTCACCCACGGGCACGCCCGCCTTGCTCCGGCTGGTAGCGAGGAGATCACCGACCTCGGGGTGCTGCAGCAGCAGCCGGAGCAGTTCGCCGCCGACGTAGCCGGCGGCGCCGATGACGCAAACCCGGAGGGGCATCAGGTTCGGGCCGCCTCAGCCTGGACTGCCCCAAGGGCGGTCTTCACCACCTCCACGAGGCCCTCAGCGTCGCGAAGAGCGTTGTGGGCCGGCAGCTGCAGCTCGGCGGTGATGTAATCACGACCCACTTCGTTGTCGGTTGCGGGACCGGTGAGCACGGTGACTGGCAGGCCGAAGAGGTCCCGCATGAGGGTGACCGCGCCCCAGCAGCCGACGGGATCGGGAGCCGCCATCACGTAGGCGGCGCCGAGCCCGACGAGCTCAGGATCACGCAGGATGTCCTGCACACCGTACTCACCCAGGATGCCGTCGCCCAGCTCTGCGATGATCACATCAGGCTTGGACCCGGCAAGTCGGTTGAAGATCCCCTTGGCGGCCGTCACGGTGAGGCCCGCCCGGGTCGTGGCGATGCCGATATCGTTGAACGTGAGCGCCGCGATCGCGCCCGCGTCAAGCATCGACAGGGCATCGCGCATGAGTGATACGCCGGTCAGTTTCGCCGCCGCCACTCTGAGACCCGCACGACTGAGCCCGCGCACCAGCTCCGTGGCCGCGACCGTCTTGCCGGAGTTCATACAGGTGCCCGCGACGTACACTACGGGCACCTGGGTTTCCAGTCGATCCGCCGGCGGAACCGAGTGATCCTTGATGTGTGCCGGCCGGCCGATCCGGTCACCAAGCGCCGGAAACGCGAGGATCGCACCGAGTACCTCGGCCTGGAACGGTGGACCGATGTCGGGGTTGGCCGAAGTGCACTTGCCAAGAATCCCACCGAGGTTGAGCACTTCGATGATGTCGCCGACAGCGATGTGATCTGGGACCACACCCGCGTACCCTCGCAGTGCCCGCCGGTGACCGAGCGTGCCCGCGAGTACGTCCCCGGCGCGGAGTGAGATCATCCGGCCCGACACATCCTCGATGGTGTTGTAGCTCGACTTTTCGTGCAGCACTCGCACCGCGATCACGTAGCCCTCGGCGGCGACGATCTCCTCGCCAACGATCACCTCAGGGCCGAGGTGGGCATTCCGAGTGGAGGACGACACTCGGTCGAGGCGAAGTCGGGTGGTCTTAACCATGACAGGTCTCCTTAGAATGCCAGCAGGCGGCAGGACAGGCGATGGGCAACAGGCCAGAGGCCTACGCCCATCGCCTGTCACCTGTCGCCTGTCGCCTGCTCTCCCACTTTCGCCGCCAGCAGCTCCGGGATTGCCGCGACCCGACTGAACGACCGGGCTTCATCGCCCGTCCACAGCCGGTTCTCTTCGCCGTACGTCGCGACGCTCGGGTCCATCATCGAGAACGGACTGCGGGTCCCGGTTACCAAGAAGCGCCCCGGCGCGAGCCGAACCCGGGTCTCACCGGTTACCCGATGCTGGCTACTGGCAAAGAACGCTTCAATATCCCTAAGCGCAGGGTCGAAGTAGTGACCCTCATGCAGTCGGTCACCGTAAAACGTGCCCAGCTGATCCTTCCAGAAGGTCTGCCACTTGGTGAGCACCAGCTTTTCCAGCTCCCGGTGCGCGGCAATCAAGACGAGCGCGGCACCGGCTTCGAAACCGATCCGACCCTTTATGCCGAGGGCGGTTTCGCCGACGTGAATCCCCCGACCGATGCCGTACGCAGCCGCGAGATCCCCGAGCTGACGAATCAACTCCGGTCCGGTGAGCGCGGCTCCGTCGAGCCTGGTGGGCATCCCTTCGCTCCATGCCAGCACGATCTCGCGGATCGCGGGCGTCTCGGTCGGCGGCTCGAGGAGCTCGACCGGCGGCCCGGCCCAAGTGTCGTGGGTCCAGCCGCCGCCCCACGTCGTACCCCAGAGGCCCCGGTTGATGGAGTAGGACCCCGCCTTCGGCGGGACCGGGAGCTTCCGCTCCTCAAGGAATGCGATCGCCTGCTCGCGCTTGAGGCCTTCCTCACGGATCGGAGTGATGATGGAGAGCTCAGGCGCGAGAACCCGGAAGGCAATGTCGAAGCGGACCTGATCGTTCCCGGCGCCCGTCGATCCGTGGGCGACCGCCGTGGCCCCGATCCGCCGCGCCACTTCAATCACCGACGTGGCCTGCTGGGTCCGCTCGGCTGCGACCGAGAGGGGGTACACCTCACCGCGGAGGACGTTGCCCTGAATGAGGTAGCGGACAAACCGGTCGAACACCGCTTGGCGGGCATCGACGGTGTGGTGCTTCACGGCGCCCACAGCCTTGGCCTGCCGACCGATCGCTTCAAGCTCAGCCGGCCCGGCCCCGCCGGTGTCGACGTGGACAGTGTGTACGGCCCAGCCGCGGTCGGCGAGGTATGGCACGCAGAAGGAGGTATCGAGCCCGCCGGAGAAGGCGAGGGCGAGAGTCTTCATAATGCGTAAATATGCATTATGCATAACTTGGCGCAAGTGGGGGCATGCCACTACACTGAGTCCGGGTCGAGGCGGTAAACCGCCGCCCGCCGACCCCAGCCCTCTCCCCGGAGCACTTCGATGGTCCCGGACGATCCTGATTTCTCAGACGTGAGCGGCGGCAGTTCGTCGACCGCCGACGCCAAGGGGACGCGCACCTATACTGTCGCCAAGGGCGACAGCCTCTCCAAGATCGCCAAGCATTTCTACGGTGATGCCAAGCAGTGGAAGAAGATCCATGAAGCCAACAAGGATATCATCAAGAATCCCGACCTGATCTTTCCCGGCCAGGTCATCAAGATCCCCGACGCCTGAGCCGTGAGGCAACCCATGATATGTAAAAGCATGGCGGCCGCGACAGCCGCTCTCCTCGCCCTCTCCCTGGGCGCAAGTGCTTGTGCCAAGAAGGAAGCCCCAGCCCCGCCTGCCGAACAGCCGGCACCCCCTCCGCCGGCGCCTCTGGCCGTCGTGAGCGTGGATCTGGGCAAGGCGGTCGGAGCCGACAAGAAGGTCACTGCGGTAACCGCCACCTTCGGCGTACGCGACACGATCTACGCCTCGGTCAATACGAGCGGGGCCGGTACCAACGCGCCAATCGGGGCCAAGTGGAGCTTCGTAAAGAGCGATGGCAGCCTGATCGCCGTGAATGAGACATCGCAGACCATCAGCGCTTCAGGCCCTTCCGCCACCGAGTTTCACATCGCCAAGGCGACGCCGTGGCCGAAGGGGAAGTACAAGGTGGAGATAACGCTGAACGGTGCGGTCGCCGGCAGCCAGGAGTTCCAAGTCCAGTAGTCGCTACCAGCGTTCCGCGATCAGTTGCACGACCTCCGCGAGCTTCCCCACGTCGCGGAGGTCGATTGTTTCCGCAGGTGAATGCGAATATCGCAGCGGCCAGCCGAGCGCCACATCCGGTACGCCCCATGCCGAGAATGTTGAACCGTCGTTCCCGCCGCTCGTCGTGCCGTATTGCAGGGGGATCCGCGCGGTGTGCGCGAGGGCCCTGAGTGAATCCACGAGCGCCGGTGGTGCGGCAGCGCTGTTGTCGAGAGCCCGGATGACCGGCCCTTTCCCCAGCGGCGCGTACGCATAGGACCGGGATTCGAGCGGCGCATCCGCCGATACGAACGTGTCAATGGCATGCACCCGCGCCGGCATCAGGCCGAGTGCCCTCGCCGCCACACGGGCACCCTCCAACCCAATCTCCTCACGAACACTCCACACGAAGGCGATCGCATGGCGAAGCCGCAGGGGATTGATTCGTTTGAGAGCGAGAATCAGCGCGGCACACCCCACGCGATCGTCGAATGATCGCCCGGTGGCCCGCGCTCCCGCGAGTCTGACGTATTGCTTGGGCATCGTCACCGTGGCGCCAACCGTGATGCCCAGTGCCTCCGTCGCGCTGCGTGAGCTAGTCCCCATGTCCACTCGAAGGGCCCCGGGGGAGCGCCGAGTCGCTACCGAGTCTCGCGGAGGAAATACCCCAGGCACGATGCCAGTCGGAGTGTGCACCAAAGCCGGCTCCGCTTCGTACAACGAAGGGAAGAAACCGCCACGCGCTTCGAGCAGCAGTTGGCCATCCTCGCGGATACCGGTAACCCGGAATCCGATCTCATCCAAGTGGGCCACGACCACTACCAGCGGATCTCCCCTTCCGACCTTGACCCACAGATTCCCGGCCGTGTCGGTCTCGGCCTGTGCCCAGGACGGCAGTTCAGCCCTCACCCGGTCCCGCACCGGGCCCTCCGAGCCTGAGACACCATAGGCCTCGACCAGGGGCGCCAGCACCCGTTCCACCTCTGCGACCCCGATCGATTGCTGGGCGGGCAGAGGTTGGGGGACAAGGAGAGCCATCACAATCAGAAGCAGGCCGCAAGGCACCCTCATTGGGCAGCTCCGATCCGGGTGCGGAGCACTCGCTCGAGTGCCCGGGCCTCCTCGAGCGAGACCGTCTCCACCGGCGTGCCCCCGTACCGCACATGCAGTCCCGACGCCGTGATCTGAGGAAGGTCTGGCGATGCCGGCCCAGCAGCGGGTTCGTTGCCAGTCACTGCCTCCAGCAGCAGCGCCTCCGTGAAGGGCCCACGGATCTTCGCCACATAGTCCAGGCCGCGCCGAGTGAAGCTCTGCTCGACCACGAACGCCACCACAACGCTTCCCCGTAGCGGTTTGGCATCGCGCGCCGCGAGAACAAGGGCCGCGCAGGCCGTGCGACGCCCCGCGACCGGCGCGGCGAGCAGGCCGTCGCCGTAGCGGTGAGGCGCCTTGGCCCGGGCCACCGGTGACAGGACCTCGATGCCGAGTCTCGCCGCGTCGGCCGCGCTGTCGGCGCCAATGTCCACGAAGGCGTCGTCGAAGGTGAAGGGGACATCGTTCGTCGTTCGGCCTCGCGTGAGGTGGGTCGAGCGTACCCCCACGACACCTGGCACCGGTCCCTTCCGCCCGAACACAGTTACCCTCTGCCCCTCGAACTGCTGGTCAGCGAGCGGTCCCGGGTTGGGGCCCGCGCGGCGAAGCGTCAGATAGCCATCGGGGCGGATCCCACCTACCACGAAACCGGGTTCGTCGATGGGGCAGGCGATGAGTGTACGAGGCTCTCCGCTGCCAAGCGTGAGGACCACATTCCCAGCGCGGTCGAGACTAGAGCCAGGCACCAGAACGAGCAACGAATCGGTCATTGCCCGCTCGTAACCGGAGACCGCCGTCATGGCCGACAGTCGCACGGCGAGAGAATCGAGTGACGGGGATTGTATCGGGACATGGCCCGCGAGTCCCGTGAGCAGAAACACGAGAACGGAGGCGAGACCAGGGGCGTTGGTTATCATGCAGTTCCTTCCTGAGGCTCGCCGAGGTCCGGCAATCTGGAGCGCACGACTCAGGCGCCGGGGGCGACCGACCCCTTCCCTGCTCCGGAGCGCTTGATCGCCACGGCAATCTCATCGAGATCGACCTGGGAGAGCCGCAGCGTCGCCCCGCCAATCCAGCCGTCGACTTGGGCCGCGCTGCGTGCCCCAACAATCGCGCCGGTGACTCCCGGCCACGCCAGCACCCAGCCGATCGCCACCGCCGACACCGTCGTCGAATGCCGGGCGGCAATGGGTCGGAGCGCGTCGCGCAGGGCCAGATTCTTCTCCAACCGTGGAGACTGAAATTCGGAGGCCTTGCGGCGCCAGTCGTCCGCCGCCATGCGGCGCACACGCTCAGCGTCGAAGCCGTCGGTCAGGATCCCCGTCTGCATGGGGCTGTAGACGATCACGCCTGTTCCGTGTCTGGCGCACCACGGGATCACGTCGCCGCCGGCCCCGCGTTGAATCATCGAAAAGGGAGGCTGGAGCGAGTCGACGTGGCGTACGGCTTCACAACGCTCAAGCAGGGACACACTGAAGTTCGAGACTCCGCCCAATCGGACCTTTCCGGCGTCGATCAGCTTGCCCATCTCGGCCCACGAATCCTCTATCTCTGCGCCGGACTCGTCGGGCCAGTGGAATTGGTAGAGATCGATCCGCTCAATACCGAGTCGTCTAAGTGAAGCCTCGCACTCGCGGCGAATCGACGCGGGCTGCAAAGTCTGCTCGGGCGAGGCCATGCGGTCTGCATCGCTCCACACCAGGCCACACTTGGTAAAGATCAAGGGGCGATCCTTCGATCCCAGCGAGCGCAGGAGTTGGCCTACGACCTCCTCGGAATGACCCAGACCGTAGACCGCTGCCGTATCGATCCAGTTCACCCCAAGCGTCAGCGCGCGACGCATGGCGGCGATCGACTCAGCGTCATCCTGCGGCCCCCAGCCGTAAGACCACCCACCCCCGCCCGCGGCCCATGCTCCGAAGCCGACGGTCGTGATCTCAAGCCCGCTCGTGCCCAGAGGCCTCATCGGCAAAGTCATGGCGCATCCACGGTGACAGTCACTACGGCCCGATCGCGACCTGCTTCGGCGCGGATCTCGTGACGGCCCGCCACCAGCACCCAGCGCGGGGTGCGTACCCGGCGATCATCCACAAACCATCGAACTCCGGTGTCGCGGGCCGAACCCACCGCACGAAGCGCTACCGACGCATACCGCGCCGCCACACCCGGCGGTATCTGGTAGTGATCGCCCTCCTGGGGAGAAGTGATCTGGAGCCTGAAAGGCGGCTCGGCGGCTGGTCCGCTCGGCTGCTCGATGACCAGGCCCGGTCTCTCACCCAATTCCGCACCAACGAGTGGACGGGGCGATGAACCGATCGGGGCGGTGCGGAGAGAACCCGTCGCCGAGCCGCCGAGCCGCCGAGGACCCGCGAGCCCGCCCGACTGCACCGCATTCCATTCGGCATACTCGACCGGCAAGCTCACCTCACCCCCCAGGTGCCAATCGCATGACTTCACCGGCACGCTCCCAGGCACGAAGTACTCCGTGATAGCCGGGCACTCGTGGCTGGCGAGTAGTCCCGAGAGGCGACAAACCCTCGCAGCCACAAGGCCCGCATGCTCGGCCCCAGGAAGATTGCCCGGTGCATACCGACTGGCCGTCACCAGCACTGCACGATGGAGGAGTGGCCCCGCGCCGGTGATCCCACTCACGCCTTCCATCGGCCGACCGCTGAAGTTGCCGGCCCAGACCGCTACGGTGAACCCTTCCGTGACCGCGACAGCCCAGTTGTCGGTAAAATGGCGGCTGGTACCGGTCTTTGCGGCGGCGCGGAAGGGCCAGTCGAACGGAGTGCGAAGCCCGAAGCCGGGAATCCTCGCCTCGGCATCCGCCAGGATATCGAGTGTGAGTGTCGCTGCGCTACGGGAAACCATCTTGATGCCATTCCCGGTGCGGGACTGCCCATCCCCGGCCCACCAGCTTACCGGTGTCCACACTCCACCATCACCGAGTGCGCGATAGCCGTTGGCCAATTCGAGCAGGGTGACATCGCCATTGCCAAGCGCGAGGCCTAGTCCGTAGTACTCAGGAGATTGGTCGAGCGATTCAAACCCTGCCTGCCGCAGTCCATGGAGCAGCGTCGCGTAGCCGATCCGATCCGCCAGCTCCACGGCCGGAACGTTATACGAGCTGGCCAGCGCCTCGCGCGCCCGCACCGGCCCGTGATAGCTCCGATCGTAGTTTCGAGGATGATAGGGTCCGCCGGCTGTCTGGAAGGTCTTGGACACATCTGCCAGGACCGTCGCGGCCGTCACCCCCCGATCGAACGCGAGTGCATAAAGGAATGGCTTGAGCGCCGAGCCCGGTTGGCGGGGGCTGGCCACCATGTCGACCTGGCCGGCGGTGTCGGCCCAGAAGTCCGGCGATCCGACCCACGCGAGGATCTCGCCTGTGCGGTTGTCGAGTACAACCAGCGCCGCCTGCTTCACGCCCCGATCGGCGAGCTGACTGACGGTGTGCCGGACTTCGTCCTCCAGTGCCTGCTGCAGGTTCAGGTCGATCGAGGTGCGCCAGGTTCCGGCGAGGGTTCGCCCGGCGGATTCCGCCTGTAGCAACAGCCGGCTGGTGAAGTGAGGTGCGAGAAACGGATTGCCGCGGTCAATGCCGAGCAGCGGTTCCCGGCCCGCCCGCCCGACCTCCTCGGCGGAAGCGTAGCCCTCCGCCGCGAGAGCGGCGAGACCGAGCCTGCGCCGCTCGGCCGCCTGCGACGGAGCAATGAGCGGATTCTGACTCGACGGTGCGCGCGCCAATCCGGCGAGCATCGCGGCCTGGCCCAGACTCGCCCGCCCCGCGGAGGCGCCAAAGTACAGTCGCATCGCTGCCGCGACGCCGACGGTCCCCTGCCCCAGCGGCACCCGGTTCAGGTACTGCTCCAGTATCTGGTCCTTGGTGAGGTGCGCTTCGAGGCGGAGCGCCCACAGCGTCTGGACCAGCTTGTCAGTCGGGCCGCGGCCGATCGGCCGGACCAGTCGGGCCAGCTGCATGGTGATCGTCGAGGCACCCGACACTACCCTGCGATGGACGAGATTGTCCCGGAACGCTCGCAGCACCGCACGGGGATCAACACCATTGTGCTGGTAGAACCGTCGATCCTCGACCGTGACGAAGGCCCGCGGCAGATCGGGGTCCATGCGATCCAGCGGAACCCAGTGCGCCAACGACCCGTCTCCCGCGCGGGTGGTTCGCAGCGGGATGCCGTGGCGATCCTCAATCGTCAGGCTCTGCTCCCGGCTCGGCGCAAGCAGAGCGGGTGGTAAGGGCCACGCGATCCATCCGCTGAGACCCAGGAGTAGCAGCGCGGCTGCGCCCGTGGCGCACCACGTGCCTAGACCGCCGATCGGCAACCTCGCGACTTCACTTCTGGGTAACGACGAACGTCCCGCCATCACTCCTCCCATAGACTGCCGGATTGTACATCTCCTCCGCGTGGGTTGGCGGGCGGATGAAGGTGCCGGGAGTCGTGGCGCGCGCCAGGTAGCTCACCCCATACGTCCCCTTCCACAGTACCGTAGCAGAGTAGACCACCCGATCATCCCGGATCTCCTTGTGATCGAACGGTGACCACCAGCCGCTGTCCCACCGGCCGTAATACCAGATGGATTCGGACGCGCCGGTATTGTTCTCCTCGTCGCCCTCCGCCTGCTCCGCCGCGAGGTATGGAGTGTGTTGGTCGAGTCCTGGGCCAGGCGTGAGGCTGGCGGTTCTGAGACTCAAGTCGATGGCCTCGAGCCCGGCCGGCAGCGCGTCATCCACCACCACGAACTGGCGGTCGCTCGGGACGGTGACCCGGAGCCGCACCCGCACCAATTCTCCTTCTCCAATACCGGCGATTGGCTCGGCCTTGTCATACTTCTCATACCAACGCTCCACCTTGATTCCCTGATCCTCCGGATTCACAGGCCGGATCTTGGGGACTTCCTGCACCGTCAGGTAGTAGTAGATAGGCGAGCCGGCGCCGTTCGCACTGAGCGAGACGCGGACCGCCGACTTTCCCTGCCCAGCACCGCTCACCAGCCCGGTGAGGGCGATCGCGGAATCGCCAATCGTGATCCGCGCCGAAGTAGCCGCGATACCTGGCGAGCTGAACAGTGTCCGCCCGCCACCCTGCACGGTGAACGACCGCGCCGCTCCGGCCCGCATCCGCCGTTCGAACGTTGCAAGCCCGGTGACCACCGAGGCGTAGTCCTGGGTATTCCACCATTCGAGCACACCCGCGCGACCCTGTTGCACCAGGGTCTCAACCAGCGGTCCGATCAGTGCGTTGCTCGAGTCCACCGCAAGGGTCGCTGTCAGGAGCCGGCCGATCGGTCGAACCCGGGAGCTGAAGTAGTGATGGTATCGGAACGCCACTTCCGGCACCGTCGCCCGTCGACCCTCGACCTTGGTGGCGGCCCAGGCCGGCGCCAGAAGTCCCCTGGCCGCCCGCAGCGCTTTCCGCCTCGCGAGAACTTCGGCCAACCTCACCCGGTCCTCCCAAGCCAGTTGGGCAGCGTTCCGCAGCAGTTCGTTCTCGGCCGCCACATGTGCCTTTCCCAGCCGGCTGAGGAAATCAGCGGCGGCAACCTGATCGCCGAGCTTGGTCTGGAGTTCATCGTACCACCCGACCACCGGAGCACGAATTGGCTGCGGATCGTCAAGCGTGGTTCGGAGGTATCCCGCCAGCCGGCTCAGAACGCTGTCATCCACGGCGATTCCAGCTTCGCGGGCATCGAGCAGCGTGAGACCGGCGTAGGCGCTGAGCCACGGCGTGCTCCAGTCTCCTGAATCCCAATACCCAATCGCACCATCGCTGCGCTGGCGCCGACTCAGAATCGCGACCGCGGTCGCGATCTCCTTCTTGGGATCCCCCTTGAGGAGTGCGACTCCTTTGAGTGTCCGCTGCACCCGATACAGGGCGATGAGCGGCTGGGCGGTACTGGAGAGTTGCTCCGAGCAATAGTAGGGGTAGACCTTGAGCTCATAGCTGAGCCCCTTAATCACTGTCAGTGGCGAGCTGCCCAGGGTGATCAACAGCCGTGAGCGTTCGGCATCAAGCTCGTCAGGCAGCAGGAACTCGGCCGTCGCGGTATCCACCAGCACACCGGACACCGTCCAGGCCCGCGGGCGAAATGCGGGCTTCACGCTCAGGCGCTGCTCCACCGCATCGGCGTCTCCAGCACCAGTCACCCGGAAGCGGAAGCTCGCGCTGTCCGCGAGGCCGAGCGGGCCAGTGCCGGGTTGGCGGAAATCGAATCGCACTTCGCGGCCTCGACCCGCCTCCAGCGTCGTGGTGCGGGTCGCATCACCGGACAGCTGAGTGCCCTTGGCCTCCACGCTCACCACGACACTCGGGGTGCCGCCCGCCCGCTGGTTTACGACGACACCGGCCGCAAAGCGGTCTCCCTCTCGGAGGAACCGCGGCAGTGCCGGCCGCGCCAGCAGCGGCCGGGTAACCAGCATCGGCGACTGACCGTTGCCATAGCGGTCTCCGGCCGTGACCGCGACCGCCATCACGCGGAAGGTGGTCAGATTGTCAGGCAACTTTGCCTTGGCCATTGCGATACCGCCAGAATCCGTCACGACGCTGCCCAGGAAGAACGCGGTGGTCTTGAAGCGGGTTCGAAGCACGTCGCTCTCTCCCTGCCCCCCACCACCACCTGGCGCCCTACCGCCCTTCTCCCCTTCGGGCACTTGAGGGGCGACCGTCGTGAGGTTACTGGCCAGTCGGAGGCCCAGGCCTCGAGGAGCGTAAAGCAGATCGATCGGGTCCGGAGTCTTGTACCCGGTGAGGGAAAGGACACCTTCATCCACGGCCCAGAGGGTCACTTCACTCCGACGCCCCTTTCCGGATCGATCGGTGACCTTGAGGCTGACCTGTGCGGTATCTCCCGGGCGGTATTCCTTGAGCAACGGATTCACGGCAACGGTAAGCCGCTTCACCTCGGGCGTAACCTTGAGGTCGGTGTAACCAACCCGGATAGTCGGACGACCTGGGTCATCGAGCGGGCCGGGCTTGGCGCTCCGACCGCGCGCCACGAGCACCGACACGAATGCGTTGGGCGCCCACGACTCCGTCACCGGAAACTTGAGGGTCGTGGACCCGGAAGCGAGTCGAAGCCTGCGCTGCTCGATCAACCCTTCGCGCTCGACGGTCACCCACGCTTCCGCGTCGGCAAACGGCGACGCGAACAGCACCGTCGCGGTATCGCCCACGCTGTATCGCGTCTTGTCCGGGATGATGTCCATCTTGAACCGGCTCTCGTCGTTCCATGGAACGAAGTCTTTCCCGGTTGCCCACCGGTACAGGCTGGTGGAGACCGGTCGGTTGACTTCGTCCTTGGCCGCGAACGTCACGATATAGGTCCCGCCCGCGGGCGGCGTGAAGCGACATTCGGCGGGCGCGTTGCCGGTGGTCGTCACATCGCAATGGCCCACGGTGTCCGAAACCCACTCACCGTATACCTCGCTGTAGCCCCCGCGGGTGCGGTGCACCTGGTGCCATTCCCGCCGGACGAAGCTTCCCTGGACCTTTACGCTGGCGACGCGCCGCCCATCGGGGCGCACCGCGATGACGCCGACCGCCTGGGGCTGCCCGGCTGTCCAGAAGTAGTTCTGGCCCAGCGGCTTGGCGCCTATATAAAAGGAAGCGGCGTGAACCAGCACCGAGGCCGTTGCTGCAACGGACTGCCGGTTCACATCCGTCACGGAGGCCTCAATGACCGCACGGGCCGGTCGGCCCTTTACCGTCTGGGCCGTGGCGAAGCGAATCTCGATCCGCCCCTTGGAATCCAGCGTATCGCTTCCCTGACCCAGTGCCTCGATCGAGCCACTCCCCTGGTCTTCCTCCCACCACCAACCGTTATCCCCGAAGTAGAACCCATCGGTGTTCGGGATTGCGAGCTGCCAGAAATCGAGCGACACCTGTCGAGCCGACCAAGTGAGAGCGGCGCGCGCCATCGGCGCTCCGAACAAGTAGCGGGCCTCCACCGCCGCTGACACGGAATCACCAGGAAACTTCACCGTGGTATCCGCAACGGCATCCACGAGAAACTCCGGTGGCCGGTACTCAGCGACTCGGTAACTGGCGGATGCGAGATCCAGCCACTCACCACCTCGGCGCTGTTGCACCCCAACCGAGTAGTAGCCCAGCGGAAGGTCAGCCGGAAGCGTGATCGTCTGATCCGCCGTCCCAAACGTGGATGGGGCGACCGTCATCTCCTTGAGAGTGCCACCTTCCCGATCATGAAATACCCAGTGAACGCTGTCGCCCCTGGCGGGCACACTGAGGTCTCCCAGCGTACCCGACCGGACAATGGCCTTGGCGTAGAGTTGCTCTCCCGGACGATAGATCCCGCGCTCCGTGAAGACCGCGGCGGCCATGGGGTAGCGATCGGCGCCGTAGGCGGAGCTCACGTTGAACTGCCATGGACTGAGGTCCGCGTCATAGCTGCTGATGCTCGTGAGCGCCTTGTCGTTGGCGACACTCGCGACCACGTACCCCTCGAAACCACCTCCGTGCGCCGCGGCGGTATCCGGCCGATAGTTGCCGAGGATCGCGATGCCATCGGCGCTGGTACGCGCAGTCGCCTGCGCTACCCCTCGGGTATCGTACAGGGTGACTTGAGCGTTGCCGCGTGGTTTGCCGTCACTGACGCCCGTCACCCAGACCACGCCGCTCGATAGCCCGATCCGGGTATGCACCGCGAGATCGGTCAGTTGCACCACCGCGTAAGGCTGGTTCTCCTGCCACGCTTTGGGCAACGACGGACTCGTCACCTTCACGAGCTGCAGCAACGGGGCGCTGGGGCGGGACATGTTGTAGAGCGGGATCTTCACGCCAAAGATCCGTACCCGATCACGCGGACCGGCGACAGGGATCTTCTGGGTGACGGCACCTTTCAGCACCCGGGCCAGCACGCTGTCGTCCCGGTTCCAGCGGTTGTATTGCAGCATTGCAGGGACCAGGGCTGCCGGGACCGGGGCGATGGTAACCGCGAGGGTGTCCACGTTGACATGTTTCACGGCGAGGGTACGGAAGGCCTCCCGTTCCAC
The DNA here is from genome assembly GCA_963748035.1 of uncultured Gemmatimonadales bacterium. Taxonomy (GTDB): domain Bacteria; phylum Gemmatimonadota; class Gemmatimonadetes; order Gemmatimonadales; family GWC2-71-9; genus JADJOM01. The sequence continues at coordinate 60,031 of CAVVHO010000003.1, forward strand.
CGTCATCCGCCCGTACTCGTGGTCCACCAGCGGCGCATAGCCGGTGGTACGGAATCCGGCAGCGGGGTTTCCCTGCAAGCGTTGTCCGAAGATGTCGCGCAAGGTTGTGTCCGCCACGACGGCATACCCCGTGTGCGGCGTGAGCTGGGTTTCGAGATACCAGTCTGCGGATTCCTCGGTGGTGTCCGATACGCTGAACGCCGACGAAGGAAGCAGGGAGATGCGCCGGGCTATCTCCGCGCCCTTTACCGGCGTGGAGAATTTGAGGTGCACACCACCGGTCGGGCACGCCTCACCACCGGCGCATGCCGCACTGTCGAAACGGAACGGCCCGTAGGTGGAGAAGGACCATCTCGCGAACGGTTTGGTGCCCTCGGGGTCCACGCTTGTCGGTGCGACAAGGTCACCGCTACAGCCCAGCGGCAGCTTTCGTTCTGGCTCCAGCTCAACAACTCGACGATAGGGATCAGCCGAACGATCCCGCTCCCACCCGCCCGCCTCGCGATACTGCCACGGGTCTTTCTCGGTGATGGCGCGTTGATCGGTCGCGTTGAGGCGAACGATGGTGGACTGTCCGCAGCGTTTGTCGAAATCGAGGTAGGCCAGCCCGTTGAGCGCTTTCTTGTCGAGCGGGGCGCTATAGACCAGCTCGAAGGTGGCATCCGGGGTCAGGAAGCGAGGATGCTCCTCGCCGCTGACGGGAAGGCCGGTCAGGAGCGCTGGTCCGGTGATGTTGAACGTGTAACTGAACGGCTGTGCCAGACGGCTGCCATCCATCGCCTCGAAGCTGGCGGAAATGGTCACCGTGTAGGTCTGCCCCGGCGTGAGAGGCACTGCGGGCTTGAACCGGAGCGTCACCGGATCTCGCCACTCCGCTCGACCCTTCACCGCCGGATCAATGCGGAAAATCGCCACAGGGTCCACCGTACGATCCAGGGAGCCTGCCACCGGACGATCGAAAATGACCTGGACCGGAGCGGTCAGGGATGCTTCACCGCTGGGCGAAGAGGAAAGAACCTGTAGCGCCGTCGGAGGCTGGGCGGCGAGGATAGCCGCGGCCACTGCGGCGAACTCCCGGGCGGAAAGCATGGAGAGCGGCTCCTGGAGGGACGATCAGCACCGAAGATCGTCGGGCCCGGTGAGCCGGTCAATGTTGGGCGGACGGGCGGGCGGGCGGGCAGGCGGAAGGAAGGCGAGGAGGCAAGCAGGCGAGGAGGCGAAGGTCTATTCTCGCCTGTTCGCCTCCTTGCCTAGTCGGTTCGCCAGCTCGCCTCCTCGCCTCTTTCGCCTCGTCGCCTGCCTTCTCCTACTTCCTCCTACCTCCAGGCCACCACACTCGGGGCGACCGCGGCAGACGGGCGCCAGCACGCCGGTGCCGTCGCTCACGCCTGCGCGCGGGGGAGCCCTGGGTGCGGGCCCAAAGACCGAGTCGGCCGCTCATTGTACCGCCACGATCCAGCCGTAGTCCGCCAGCTCTTCGCGGCGGAGTCCTTCGCCGACGACGGGGAGTGGAAACTCGACCATGTGAGTGACGCCGAGGTACATCCGCCGAAGCGACTCGTTGAAGGTTGCAGCGCAATCACCCTCGACCGTGACGTCATTGCCGGATTCCGCGGTCGCCCAGCGGAGTTCCACAGTGGGATTGGTCCACCCGCGGGTGAAGGGTTGGACCTCGCCTTGGGCCGCAACCGGTCCGACGCTCCTGAGCGTGAGGGAGCAAGCTTCCGTGGCCGGTCCGTGGGTACCACAGAACCTGATGGTGGCCCGGCGCTGAAGCGAGCCGACGTAGTTTCCGCCACTGGTTTGCTCGATCGTTCCCTCGAGCACTTCCTCTCCGCCATTCACACAGGTGCTGTTCGGCATGCTCAGTTGCGGCCACGCGCTGACCATGTGAACCGAGTAGGTGGATTTCAGGGCGGCCGCAAGGAGTGCCCGATTCACCATCATCGACGGCCCGGCGCCAGCGGCGAGAGCCAGCGCCTGGGCGGCGAGCGGCGTGTCGGCCAACGTGATCGCTACGAGAAGCATCGCAGTGCGGCGCATCGGATTCTCCCGGCGGAAGGACCAAAGGACATGGGAGGGTAAGACAAGCTCCGTGCCGCGATTATTCTGGATCGTTTGAGGGGCGGATCAGTCTGCGGTAAGGCCCGGTAGGGCAATCATTTGGACGACACGCCTCGGCAGGAGCAGGCCAGCGGATCACGTCCTCCATTCCGACATTCTTGTCACCCACCACGGGGACCAGCGACAACTCTGTCACGCAAATCGTGCTGGGTCGATCCGATACTTCCGCAGCTTGTAGCGCACGATTCGCTCGGTGCTCGCAAGCAGCCGCGTGGCATCCGCGACTGATCCGCGGGCCGACTTGAGCGCATCAACCAGCAGATCGGTTTCAAACCGCTCCACCGAGGACTTGAACGAACCAGGAAATGCCCCGGTGAGTTCTGGAGTTTGCAGCGTGGGAGGCAAATGGCGGCCGTGGATGGCAGGACCATCGGAGACCAGGACCGCCCGCTCGATGACGTTCTCCAGTTCCCGCACGTTGCCGGGCCAGTGATAGCGCATCAGCATGTCAATCGCCGGCGTTGTCAGCCGTTTGACACGCTTCAGATGGGCCTGCGCGTACTTCTCCACGAAGTGATCGGCGAGCAGCAGGATATCCGGCTTTCGCTCGCGCAGCGGCGGCAGAAAAATTGGAAAGACATTGAGCCGGTAGTACAGGTCCTCGCGAAAGCCTCGCTCCACAATGGCGCGCTCGAGGTCGCGGTTGGTGGCGGCGATGACCCGCACGTTCACTCGGCAGGTTTCCTGACCACCCACCCGCTCGAATTCACGCTCCTGCAATACCCGCAGCAGCTTCGCCTGGGTCGACGGCGAGAGTTCCCCGATCTCATCGAGGAAGATCGTGCCACCGTCCGCCAGCTCGAAGCGTCCCTTCTTGCGCGCCAGGGCGCCGGTGAATGCCCCGCGCTCGTGCCCGAAGAGCTCGGACTCCATCAGCGTCTCGGGAAGTGCTGCGCAGCTCACCTTGACGAATGCGCCCTGGGCCCGGGGACTGTTGTAGTGCAGCGCATGCGCGATCAATTCCTTGCCGGTCCCGGACTCCCCGCGGATGAGTACGGTCGTCGCGGTATCGGCGACCTGTGCTACCTGCGCCAGAACATCGCGCATTGGCCCGCTGGTGCCGATGAGATGCGAGAACTCGTATCGCTCCCGAAGTTCCCGGCGGAGCAGACGATTCTCCTCCTCCAGCGGACGGAGGGTCTTGAGTCGGAGGGCCACCAGCGCACTGACCATATGCAGGAACTTGAGCAGGTGCGCGGAATCCTCACCCGCGCGCTGCGCCAGATCCACCGACAACGCCCCGATCGGTCGGTGATCGAGCATGATGGGTACACACACGAAGCTCAGCGCCTGGCCCCCAATCGACGCCCGGCGGACCGTTCGGTGCAGGAACCGGGGCTCCCGTTCCACATCCGGGACGACCATGGGCTGGCCGGTGGCGACCACCTCACCGGTGATCCCTTCCCCAAGCTGATACCGAGCCAGACGGGCGGCATCCGGCAAATCCAGCGCCGCCTCGATGTAGAGCTCGCGGGTCCCCTCGTCGAGGAGCGTCAGCGATCCCCGCAACGCCCCGGGATGGCGCCGGAGCAGGCGCATGCACTCATCCAACCCGGCGTGCAATGTCGGCCCGGCAGTAAGCGCCTGGCTCACCTCATAGAGCGTGTCCAGCTCAATGGGAGTCATCGGCCCATCGGTCGAAGGCGCTCGCTGTAGCACGGCGGGCAGTTCCATAGGGTTCCTCGTCAGTCCGGGAAAACAAGACGGCCCGCTCAGTGGGAGCGGGCCGGGACTGCTGACTGCACCATCGCGCAGGCCGCGCTCCAATTAACGGAACCGGTTCCCCCAGCAATTGCTGCGGTTGGCGGCGGAGAGCGAAGCGACGTGTCTCATGAGCGCATCATAGGCAGGCCCGCCGGCTCCGTCAACGGACGACGCGTCACGAATCAGCCACTGGCTTCTGAAGCCGCGGCCGCGCGGCGCAGCCGAGTCACGGCGAATTCCCGGCCGGTGATGATGAGCACGACGGCGGCAACAATCACCACGAATGCCAGGAGAGATCGCGGCGTGAGGGCCTCTCCCCCGAATGCCCATCCCAGGAACACCGCGACCATCGGGTTCACGTAGCCCGATGTGGCCACCTTGTTGGGCGTGCTGACCTGGAGCAGCCATGCATAGGCGGTGAAAGTGACCAGCGAGCCGATCAGAACGAGGTAGCCGAACGCCAGGCCCGAGCGGAGGGTGATCGCCCCCACGTCAAATCGGCCCCACTCTCCGGCTAGCAGACTCGCCAGCAGGAGGAGGCCTCCGCCCGCGAGCATTTCCATCCCGGAAACCAGCGGGGCACTCGCCGGCAGATCCGCGTTCCGGCTCAACACCGAAGCGAGTGCCCAGGCGAAAGTCGACCCCACCAGGGCAAGCACGGCCACCGGATCCACGTGCCCGCCTCCCACCTGCCCCGGCACAACCAGCAACACCACACCCAGAAACCCGAGCACGATGCCGGCAAGGACCATGGCGTCAGGACGACGGCCGCGGGGACGGATCCACTCGAGCAGCGCCGTCCAGACCGAGACGAGCGCCACGATGAGTGCGGTGAGCCCCGATGAGAGCCGCTGCTCCACCCAGCCCACAGTTCCATTCCCGATCAACAGGAAGAGGCCGCCCAGGAGGAAGGCCCACGTCCACTGCCGCGCCCTCGGCGCGGCGTTGCCCCGGTACCGTGCCCAGACGTAGAGCGCCCCGCCGGCAAGCAGGAAGCGGCCGCTCAACATGAGAAAGGGGGGCATGGTCTGGATCGCGAACGCGATGGCGAGGTAGGTCGACCCCCAGACGAGGTAGACCGCCCCGAACGCCAGCGTCAGACGGAGCCGTGCTCGGCCCGCGATCTCAGGAGTCATCTTCCGCCGCTCCCGGCCTGGGCAGAGGCAAGGCTTGGGATTCCTTGACGGTGGAGAGCACAATGGTACTGCGGGTGTTTCGAACACCGCGCAGGCGGCCGAACCGCTCCCGGAGAAGGTGGCTCAGGGCTTCGGTGTCAGGCACGCGCGCCTTGACCAGATAGCAGTCTTCGCCAGCTACATGGTGTACCTCGAGTACCTCCGGGATTTTGGCGAGGGCCTCACCGATAGTGCCGGCGCCGACCCGCTCCTCGGTCCGAACCAGTATGAACGCGGTCAGGCCCAGGCCTACGGCGGTGGGATCGATCTGCGCGGCGTAGCCCTGAATCACACGCCGCTGTTCCAGCTTGCGAATCCGATCGAGTATGGCGGAGGGCGCCATATCGAGGCGGCGGGCGATATCGGCGTTGCTGGTGCGGGCGTTGGCCTGCAGCAGCTTCAGGATGGCGAGATCGGTGGGATCGAGCATGGCACCTCCGACCAACGTTTATTCGGTGAAAGACAGAATCTACCGAATAATCATCGGCATGCAAGCGACACCGGCGACTACCACGCCCCTCTCATACCCAGCCTAACCAGGGACCGATACTTTCCGGTGATGAGTCACGGAGCCTTGCCACCCGAATCGCCCAGGGCCAGCACCTCGGCCGCGGGCCTCAGGCGTACCGGCCTCACAACTTCGCTGGCTGCATTGGAGAGTGCCGTACACGGCCTGGCCTTGCCTGGCGAGGCGGAGGATGCCGCCGATTCTATCCGCCGGATCGCCCGCGCCCTCATCGAAGGTGGGGCTTTGGAGGGCCGGATCGAGCCCGGCGCCGCTGCAAGTGAGGTCTTGGCGGCAGACCGCGCGGGGATCGGCGTGGCAGCACGCAGGCTCGTGGAGCTCTTGGCGCTGGAAACCCGGGCATCCAAGGGCGACGATCTGGTCCTCGTCATCGAAGATGACGCGGTCTTCGCCCGAACGCTCGAGTTCCGCCTCGCTAACACCGGGGCGCGGATGACATCTGTCGCGACCGCCGCGGCCGCCAGGGACGTCCTCAAAGGGGAGGCCGTCAGTCTGGTGGTACTCGATCTCATCCTGCCGGACAGCGACGGTCGTAACATCCTGCTGGAGCTCCGCTCCGACCCCCGTACCGCCGGCCTGCCCGTCTTCGTCGTCTCCGCGCGCCTCGGCACGCACACCAAGGCCGAGTGCTTTGCACTGGGGGCGGACGGCTATTTCGAGAAGCCGCTCGATCTCGATACCTTTGCGGTCGCGGTGGGATCTCGACTCGAGCGCCACCATGAACAGGCCGAGCTCGCGCGTCGCGATCCGGTCACCTGCCTGCCTAACAGGGCTGCGTTTCTGGAATCCTGCCATCGCCTGCGGCAGGCCGGCCTCGAGACTCGGTTCTCACTGGCGGTGCTGGATCTCGATCATTTCCGGTGGGTCGAGGAGACCTGGGGCCGGCAGGTCAGCGACGACGTATTGCGGCGAGCCGGCAGCCACATCGCGACGGCACTGCCACAGGCGGCGCTTTTCGCCCGCTGGGACGGCGCGGAGTTCATCGCACTCTTTGCGGGCCCATCCGCCTCCGAAGCTGGGGTCGCGGTGGACGGGGCCCTTGGAGTGCTGAGGCAGGTTGATCTCCATCAGGGTGAGGGAGACCCGCTCGTCGTCACCTTCAGCGCCGGTGTGGTGGATGTCCCAGCCGGCCAGACATTGGAAGACACCATCGCCGTGGCCGACAGGTTGTGCTATGTGGCCAAGTCCTCGGGGAGGAATCGAGTCGTGGCCGGAGAACCGGCTGGCGCGGTCCCTTCCCGCCGAATCCTGCTGGCGGAGGATGATCCCGACATCGTACGAATGATCAGGCGACACCTGGAGCACGAAGGCTTCGAAGTGGTGGCCTACGCCGACGGCGCCAAGGCGCTCGTCAATGCGGCGGGCAGTGGTGCCGCGTTGATCATCAGCGATATCGAAATGCCCAATCTGGATGGTCTGGGACTCTTGCAGGGGCTACGGGCCCGCCCTGAGTTCCGGCACATTCCCATCATGATGCTCACTGCGATGGGCGACGAGAGCTATGTCGTCCGCGCTTTCGAGTTGGGAGCCGACGACTACGTGCTGAAGCCGTTCTCCATGCGGGAGGTCACAGCCCGGGTCCGCCGCCTCCTCAGACGACCCTCGATCGCAGGAGTTCCCGCCGGCGGCTGAGCAAGCGTAACTACATGGCCTCCGGCTTCGGGAGCCGGTACATTGGGCCATGACCTCCCCGGTGACTTATCGTCGCACGCTCGGCCTCTTCTCCGGTACCATGGCTGTGGTCGGCGGGATCATCGGCTCCGGCATCTTCATCAATCCATCGATCGTCGCCCAGCGGGTCGGGACTCCGGCACTGACTCTCGGTGTCTGGGGGCTTGGCGGGGGCATCGCGTTGATCGGAGCATTCTGCTTCGGGGAACTGGGCGAGCGCCGCCCGCGTGCCGGCGGCAGTTATGTGTACATACGTGAGGCGCTCGGCCCGCTTCCCGCCTTCCTGTACGCCTGGGCGCTGCTGCTCGTCATGGCGACCGGTGCTATTGCCGCGGTCGCGGTCACCTTCGCGCGCTACGCGCTCGGGCTCGCAGGCCTCGGTGCCGAGTACGCTACCCCGCTCGCCGCCGCGGCGATTCTGGTGCTCTCCGCAGTGAACTACATCGGTATTCGCCCCGGCGCGGCCACCACCAACATCTTCACCCTACTCAAGCTGGCGGCGCTCGCGTTTCTCATCATTGCTGGCCTGCGGGCCGGCGTCACGTCTGCGCCGGTTGAAGCGAGCGCCGCGCAACCGCTGGCGAACCCCTTTCTCGCGGTGGCCGCGGCGCTGGTTCCCGTGCTGTTCGCGTACGGTGGATGGCAGCAGACCAACTTCATCGCCGAAGAGATCGTAGAGCCGCGGCGCAATCTGCCACGGGCGCTGGTGCTGGGAGTGTGCATCGTGATCGTCGTCTATGTGCTCGCCAATGTGACCTACATCCGAAGGCTCGGCGTGGCAGGGCTGGCGGCGAGTCCGGCCCCCGCGGCCGACGCCCTTCGCGGAAGCCTCGGCGAACTGGGTGCGACGCTGATCAGCGCCGGAATTGCGGCGTCCACCTTCGGGTTCCTGAATCTTGTCATCATGGTCTCGCCGCGTGTCTATCAGACCATGGCCGCCGATGGCCTCTTCTTCCCCGGATTCGCCCGGTTGCACCATCGCTTTCGCACACCAGCCATCGCGATCTCGGTCCAGGCCATCTGGGCCGGTGCCCTTCTCTTCACCGGACGCTACGGAGCACTGCTGGACTACGTCGTCTTCTGCGACTGGATCTTCTTTGGGCTCGCGGTGATCTCGCTCTTTGTGATTCGGCGGCATGACCACGAGGCTGGTGTTCCCGACCCCCCGGATGCGTTCCGAGTGCCAGGATGGCCCATCGCGCCGCTGCTCTTTGTCGCGGCCGCGATTTATGTCGTGATGGGGTCGATCAGCTCGAATCCGCGCAATGCCATGCTCGGCATGGGGATTCTGCTGATTGGACTACCGGTGTTTCACTACTGGAAGCGGAGAAGCAGGGTCGAAGGTCAAGTGTCGAAAGTCCAGGGTCGAGAGTCGAGAGTCGAGAGTCGATAGACCCTCGACCCATGACTCGCGACTTTCGACTCACCGCAGTCAGCTTCCCTTCTGCAGACGGATACTGCCGTTCACTGTGGTGAGGTTCAGGTCTCTTCCCCCCTCGCCAATCCTGCCCTTGAAGGAGCTGGGGTTGATCTTCCCGCGTACGGTGATGGGAAAATCGCTCTCCACCGAGCCATTCACCGTGGTGGCCGATACATCGGCACTGGTACTTGCAGGAAGGGTGACGGTGATCCCGCCATTCACGGTCGTGAAGTCGAGGCTCCGCGGCCAATCGGCCCGACCGAGTCGCGCGCGGATCGAGCCGTTCACCGTGGTGGCATGGGCCACGCCGCCGGTTTCGACCTCCACATCCCCGTTCACGGTTGCCAGCGTGGCATCGGCCGAAAGATCGTGGCCAGTCACGTCACCGTTGACGGTGCTCCCGGTGAATTTCACTCCCGCCGGCACGTGCACCTCGAAGGCCACCTCGACATCGTTGTCATCGGAATCGTTATGTCCTCCGCCGCCAGGCCGACACTCGTTCATCCTGCCCCGTCGCGACGGGTAGAGCGCGCAGATCGTCACCCCGTCGGCGTATTCGACCACCTTGATCTCGACCTCGGAGGTGTCGCTCTTGCGACCGCGCTTGGTAGCCACAACCTCGGCCTCGGAGCCGCTGGCCCGGGTAGTTCGAATGCTGCCGTTGATGCCCCGAACCTCAAGCGTCTTCCCAGATGCCAGCACGGCATGCCAGCGAAAATCCTGCGCGGCAACCGACTGGGCGGCTATCACAAGCATCACCGCGATGATCATGGACGCTTTCATCTTCACTCCCTTGTTGAACCGCGGCCTGGTCATGGCTTGCGGCTGGATGCCTTCCTGAGGGCGACGGTTCCGTCGAACGATTCCAGTTCGAGCCGCGCCCCGCCGGTGCCGAGCGTAAAGCTCATCCGCCCGCGCTTCTGCATGTTCTTGAGGGTCACGGGATAGTCTGACTCGAACTCTCCACTGAACGTCGAGACTGAGACCTCGGCGTTGATCGAAGGTGTCGTAACCGTGACGTCGCCGTCGTGCGAGGACAAGCGGTAGCGTCCACCGGCTCGGATCTGACCATTAAAGCTGATGTTGCCGTCCACCGTGTTGGCCTCGAGGTTCGAGGAATCGATATCCTCGAGGTTGACGTCACCGTCCACGGCGCTCGCCTTGAGATCACCACTCGCTCCACGGATAGTGATTTCCCCGTCCACCGTGGAGGCACTGATTCTCCCGGCAGTAGAAAGCAATTCGATGTCCCCCTCCACCGACTCCAGCGTGACGAAGCCCGTCCCACCCTGCACACTAATGTTTCCTTCGACGGTCGAAATCGAGACCTCGCCCTTGCTGCCGGACACCCGGACATCGCCGCTCTGTGAGGAGAGGTCCAGAGACATCTCGGCCGGCACCGTCAACCGCCAGGAAACTTCCGCTGGGCCGTAGCGGGCCCGGGCCCTCACCGAGACCGTACGACCGCCTTCATCGATCTCTATTCGTGTGTCATCATCGTGATCCGCCTCGACCCGGATAGCATTCCGATTCCAGGTCTGGACGGTGATTTCACCCTCTGTGCTCGACAATTCAAGCCGGTTACTTCCGCGCAGGGACACGGTGGTATCGGTACCCTGGTGAAATCCGGAAATAGCGACGGCGGCAAGCAGGGCCAGCATGGGACTCCTCTCGGGCTCTTAGCTCACCACGCGGGTGAGGGCAGTAATGCGACGCAGCAGGTCCAGCTTCCGAAGCCGCGTACGGGTCAGGTGACCGGTCAGGTAGGCGTTGGCGGGATCCGCGATCAGAGCGCGCTCCGCGTCGCTGATCGCGCGGTCCACCAGTTTGAGCTTTTCATCCACGATGCGGATCGTCAGGGTGTCGAGCTTTCCCCGGCCGGCTTCCAGCTCGCCCTGCAATTCCAGAATCGTGGCATCGTAGCTGCGCGCCGTCGGGTCGGGGGCGCCTGCCACCAGCTGCGTCGTATCGCCGCTCTGCGAGATCGCGCCAGCCGAATGCGGCTTCGCACGCATGGCCAACCCCACAATGGAGGCGGTCACGATCATGATCGCGATTCCGGCCGCCAGAAGTTGCGGCACCGAGAATGTGATTCGTTGCCGAACCGGGCCGCTGGCGCCGATGGCCGCGGCGACCCCCGGCCACAGGTCGGCGCGCGGTGGCCGGTCCTCGAGTGCCTGCGCCCGGGCAACAACCCGTTTGAGCTCCGTCATGAGCCCCGTGCATTCCGCGCACTCAGCCAGGTGCTCAGCGAGCGCCTGCCGCTCGGCGGACGAGAGATCGCCGTCGAGATAGTCAGAAAACTGTTCCGGCAACGGATGTGTCATCGTCTCACCCCAGCGACTTTCGGAGCGCCATTCTAGCATAGTGAAGCTGCGACTTGGACGTGCCGACACTCAGACCCAGCATGCCAGCGATTTCTTCGTGCCGATAGCCTTCCACGTCGTGAAGCACGAAGATCTGTCGCGCACCCGGGGAGAGCTGAGCCACCGCTGCCTCAAAGTCGAGTCCGGCTGCGGGCGACACCGGTCGGCCAGGTGGATCGAAACCTTGTTCCGGCTGCTCCACGAGCAGTTTGCGCCAGCGGCTGCGGGTCGAGCGACGGTTGAGAATCACGTTTACCGCGAGCCGGTGGAGCCAGGTGCCGAATGCCGATTCCCCGCGAAATGTCCCCAGCTTCTGCCACGCCCGAATCAGAACTTCCTGCGTAACGTCCTCGGCGTCTTCCCCGAGCAGGCGCCGGACCAGAGTATTCACGCGGTTGACGTGCCGGCGGTACAGCCGCTCGAATGCGTGGGCGTCCCCGCTCGCAGCGAGGGCGGCGTCTACGGCATCGGCGTCGGCAGCAACGGCGTCGGAGGTCCGCAGGGTGTTGTTTCCCGGTGAAGTAGCTGTCATGCGCGTTGTTGGACAGCGCGCGGGGCTCTCAAGGTTGTAACTCTGACCGCAACGATCGGCCGCGGCTCCAGGTGTCGCTACAACTCCATGCCAACAAAAACGTTACAAAGCAGACCTCAGGTCTCAAACGGGCCCAACGTGGTACCGGAATATAAGGAAGGGACTTCCGAGCCCCGCGCTTCGGATGGCGCAAAGGGGGCAAAACCACCGAAACCGAACTCGCGCCGGCCCCTTGATCACCATTCAACCCCCGCGGGACGAGGCGGGCACTTCGACAACCGGGCCGTACCTCGGAGGTGGACTCAACCCGACAGGCTACACCATAGCCCCACACGTGATTGGCCCGGGACCTCCCTCACGGGTAAACTCGGACGTGACTTCCGGCATCCCACTCAACGATGATCTCTTGCCCCTTCGCGCCGTGAACGAGACGGTCCGCCTGGCCCAGCAGGGCGACGCGGAGGCTTTTCGGGCGCTCTATGAGGCCAATGTCGGCCGCGTCTACGCGGTGTGCCTTCGCTTCGCGGGCGATCAGGCGGCGGCCGAGGAGCACGCCCAGGACGTGTTTGTCCGAGCCTGGCAGCGGTTGCACACGTTTCGAGGTGAGAGTGCCTTTTCGACTTGGCTGTATCGGCTCACGGTGAACGAGGTCCTGCAGGCTCGGCGTGCCGGCGGTCGGCGATCAGCTCGGGTGCAGTACACGGACGAGCCGGATGCGCTGCAGCGACCGACAGCATCGACGCCGACCCACTCGACGGACCTCGAGCGGGCGATCGCAACACTCCCGGAGGGTTCGCGCACCGTGTTCGTGCTATACGACATCGAGGGATATCAGCACGAGGAAATCGCGCGGCTTACGGGGATAGCGGAGGGAACCTCCAAGGCGCAGCTCCACCGAGCCCGCCGGCTCCTCAGAGAGGCACTGGAACGATGACGACTTGTACTGCGGTTGCCCCGTTGATGGATGACTATCTCGACGAGAAGCTGCCACCTGAACAGCGCAGCATGGTCGAGCGTCATCTCGCGGACTGCTCCGCCTGTCGCGCCGAGGTGGAGATTCTTCGCTCCATACTGGCGAACGCGCGGGCCCTGCCCCGGTCGGTGCTGCCGGAGCGCGACCTGTGGGAGGGCATCGCATCGCACCTCTCGAACCCACCGGTCGATCGATTCGCCAACCTTCCCCGAGTCCCTCGTCTGTTCCTGCAGATGGCGGCAGCGATCGGGCTTATCCTCCTCGGCGCAGCCCTCGCCACCGCTGTGTCGGGACGGAGGGCCTCGACCACTTTCGGCGCCGATCAGGCCCGCTACAATGCCGCCAGTGCCGCGCTCGCGGAGCAGCTGGCACACGAGCGGGGAGATCTCTCTCCCGACACGCGGGAAGTGGTGCAGCGAAACCTCGCCATCGTCGATGCAGCGATCAAGGAAGCCGAGGCAGCCCTGACAGTCGATCCCGGCAATGTGGCACTCGAACAGATGCTCATCGCCCGTTACGAGCAGCGGCTCTCCCTGCTTCGCCGCGCTACCGCGAGCGACAGGAGGGAAAGTTGATGGTTAGGCGACTCGGCTCCTCGGCGACTCGGAGACTCGGCGGCGCGATGCTCATGCTTGTCCTGCACTCGCTGCCGGGGCTGTCGGCTCAAGAAGCCGTGCGTGAAGGCCGCGGCGTCGCTCGCGATGGAGCAATCCGGATCTTCTCGCTCACCGGATCGCTCCGAATCACGGCCTGGCCCAAGGACAGCATTGCGGTGAGCGGCCGCGTGGACGCCAGCGCTGGCCATCTCTTCCTGGGTGGAACCCGATCAGCCCTCAAGCTCTCGGTAGAGCCGCCGCAGAACCGAGAACCGGAGGGCACGGCCGATCTGGATATCCAGGTGCCGAATGACGCCCGACTTTGGATCAAGTCCAGCGCGGCGGACATCGAGGTCGTCGCCGGCGGTGGGACGGTCGAAGTCACCAGTGTAAGCGGACGGGTGCGAGTCGCGGGTCGAGCGGCAAGCGTGAGCGTGGAGACCCTCGATGGCAACGTCGAGCTCGCCCTGGAGAGCCCGCTCGGCCACGTTCGCACCGCCAGCGGGACCATTGTCGTTCGAGGTGTGGTGCGTGACCTCGACGCCTCGACCGTCAGCGGGCCGCTGCTGGTCGGGATGGAAGGCTCGGTGGCCCGAGCCAGGCTGGAGACGGTCTCGAGCGAGATCGCCTTCAAGGGGGATCTGGATCCCGAAGGCCGACTGGTTGCGGAGACCCATGGTGGCGATGTCGAGCTTCGCCTACCAGTGCGCCTGGGAGCTTCGTTCCACCTGGTCAGCTACGGCGGCGGAGTTGTGAACGAACTCGTGCCAGCCGGTGCGCTTCGAAAGGGGCCCGGAAAGGGCGAGTGGACCTTCCGAACCGGAGACGGGCGCGCGGCCGTCGAGGTGCAGACGTTCAAGGGGACGGTAACGCTCAAGGTGCGAGGAGAGCCCTAGAACGGGGGAACGGGAGAACGGGAGAACGGGAGAACGGGAGAACGGGGCAGGATAAACCTCTGAGTGGGAGTCGGCATCGAATCATCGAGCAGTTAGGAAGTCCGTTCGATACCCGACAATGCCAGATCCGTTCCCTGTTCCCGTTCCCCGATTGAGGTTCCCATGCACCGAACACTGCTTCTCGCCTTTGCCCTCGCCATCTCGGCGACCGCCCCCGCTCTCGCCAGTTCGGAGACAACCGCTGGCTTCGCCGGTCCGCCCTGGATCTCCATCGAGCTGCCAGCCAACCCCTACAACAGCGTCACCAAGGATGCTTTCTGCCTCGTGCGGGTCTACCATCACGGTGATCCGGCATACTATCCGGTGTCTGGCACGGCCGAGGGTCTCGTGAACGGTCAGCGGCGGAGCGTCAAGCTCACTCTGATCGATGCGGGGATGCCGGGTGTGTACGCGGTGAAGTATCAGCCTGAAGCGACGGGAACCTGGGCGCTGGTCTTCCGGGTGGGCGACTCTGACGACCACGGCACAGCCACGGTGGTCGTTGCGCTGGGCAAGAATGGCCAGATCCTGTCCGCCAAGGTACCGACGCGCCGGGAGGGCCAGTATACGATTCCCGAACGTGTGACCGGCGAGGCGGTTGACCGCCTCCTCAAGGAACAGGCGGGCAGGTAAGAGCGATTGCCCGGGGCAACGGCCTGTCGGACTTAGGGAAGCTCCCCACTTGGGGCCGAACCGGATTGATCTTCCCCACGGCACCACTTCCGTTGCATCCTGGTAGAATCGCCGTCAGCCACCAGACGGTCCCCGCCCAACAGTGGGGACCGTTGCCTTGCGCAGCGCGCGCGAGCCGGGTGCCCCCCTCAGCAGCTCTCTGCAGGGCTCCGTGAGAAGCGACCCGTCCTCAAGATCCTGTATTTCTCGGGCTATACCGACGATACGATCCTGCAGCACGGCGACCTACTCCCACGTATCTCATTCCTCCACAAGCCATTCTCGCCATCCTCACTGACGCAGCGCGTCCGAGAGGTACTGGGCCCCTGACGACCTGCCCGCCCGGCGACTCCCCACCGTCATCCTCCAAGCCGAAGTACCAGTCGACCTGTTCCAGTAGCTCATCATCGGTCGACACGCCCGTCAGGATCGTCTCCGCAAACCCGGGTTCTACCAATACGTAGCCAAATGGGTAGTCCAGTCCACCAAGCGGGATCACCCGACGCGGGCCGCCATCCAGAACCACGATGATGGAATCCGCGGTGGTCGCGACGAGAACAATGTCACCCTCCTTCAGCCTTGGTGCGACTTGGGCGGTGTACGCGCGGAAGTCATCAAGCAGGTCGGCGCCCGCGTCGGCGAGGGTATCTGACGCCGGGAGCCAGAAGGCCACGACGGTCGCTTCGGTCACGACCGGGGCTTGGGCCAGGGGTTGCCAACCGAGACTGTCCGGGACGGCAGTGCGCGACGGCCGCCCGGGATTGCAGGCGGTCATCAAGAGGAAGACAGATGGGAACAGGCGCACGCAATCTCCGAAGGTCGATGCCAGTTCAAGAGCAGCTTTGGCGAGCGGGCAGCAACACTACGCTAAATATCGTATGGATATATGGTTACACAACAGTTGCTTGCAAGAGTAAGTGCATACTTGCAGTTCCAGCACCACGTCGTTATCCTCTCGCCCCATGGAAGACATCCACCAACGCATTCTGCTCGCCGCCGTCCGCGTCTATGTCGCCCTAGGGTATCGCGGCGCCACCACGCGCCGAGTGGCCGATGAGGCCGGGGTGAACGAGATCACCTTGTTCCGCCATTTCGGAACCAAGGAGGTGCTGTTCAAGGCGGCCCTCAAAGCGTGCAACGAAGGCCTGCAGGGCCAGATCCTCCCCGAGCCGGCTGATCCCGAGTCCGAACTCTTCGACTGGGCGCTCGGTACCTATCGGCACTGGTACGGGAATCGTCACCTCATTTCACGCGTCTTGGGTGATCTTCTCGAACACCCTGAGCTTGCCCCGGATATTTGCGACGAACCCGGCTGTGCGCACCGTGCGCTATCCACCTACCTCGGGCGGATGCATGAGCGGGGGCTGGCCAGCGGCTCCTTCCAACCCGATGCCGCGGCGGGCCTGCTCCTCGGGGCCGTGTTCACCCACGCACTGTGGCGGGATCATTTCGAGAAGCCCGGTCTCCCACCGGTCGAGGAGGTCATCCGGCAGTACGTGGGGCTGGCACTCGGAGCTATCGGCGCTCGTCTAGATGTGACACCGAGTGCGGGGAAGGCCTCATGATCCGCCTGATCGCCCGGGCCCTCCGTGTATCCGGCCTTGTCGTCCTCGCGGCCCCGGCAGTGCTGGCCGGGCAGCAGCAGGCGCCACGCGCGATCTCCCTCGAACAGGCTCTGGAGCTCGCTATCCCGGCGAGTGACGGTGTCGCGATCGCGCGTGCGGATATTCGCCGAGCGGAAGGAGAGGTCAAGCGGGTACGGGCGGATCTACTGCCTCAGCTCACGGGCACGGCTTCCTACACCAGAACCCTCAAGTCTCAGTTCAACACCGGTGGCAACAAGGTGGACAGCACCGCCACCCTTTCCTGCAATCGGTTCGCAGCCGATCCAACCCTGCCGATCGGCGAGCGGGTGGATTCGCTGGAACGATCGGTCGCGTGCCTCTCCGCGCTCAATCCGTTTGCCGCCCTTGGTGATCTGCCCTTCGGACGAAAGAATCAGTACAACTTCGGCCTGTCTTTCAGCCAGACCCTGTTCAGCAGCTCCATTCTCAAGGGTAAGCCTCGGGCCGCGGTGGCCGGGCGCAGGGTGGCTCGCCTCGGTGTGACGACGGCAGAGGCACAGGCGCGCCTCGATGTCACTCAAGCGTATTTCGATGCGGTGCTCGCCGATCGGCTGGTGTCGATCGCGGAGCTGAGTTTCTCCCAGGCAGAGACCACCCTGGTTCAGACCCGGCTGGCCCGCGAAGTCGGCACCAAGCCCGAATTCGATCTGCTCCGCGCGACGGTTACCCGTGACAACCAGCGTGCCACTGTCATTCAACGGCGTTCGCAGCGAACCCTCTCCTTCCTTCGCCTCAACCAGTTGCTCGGTCTCCCGTTGGAGCAACCGCTGCTTCTGACCACCACGCTTGAAGAGGCTCCGCCGGACAGCAGCGAGATCGCCGCGTCGCTGTCGGTCGCCGAAGCTGATACGGCGGTGAATCAGCGGGCTGCGGTCCAACAGGCGGAGGAGGCGGTGACGATCCAGGACGTGTTGACCAAGGTGACGCGCTGGGATCGGCTCCCCACGATCACACTGCGCTCGACGTTCGCCCGTATCGGTTATCCGGACGACGGATTGCCATGGAACGCCGACTTCCTTTCCGACTGGACCGTCGGAGTGAATGTGTCAGTGCCATTGTGGACCAGCGGCCGACTCACCGGCAACACCTGGATCGCGGAGGCGAGTCTCGAGCAGGCGCGAGTCCGCGCCAGTCAGACACGGGACGGGGCGGCGCTCGATTCGCGGCGCGCAGTGGAAGTGCTGCAATCGGCGTTGGCCACCTGGGGGGCCAGCCACGGCACGGTCGAACAGGCGCAAAAGGCCTACGAGATCGCAACTCTCCGCTACCAGGAAGGCATCTCGACTCAAACCGAGCTTACGGATTCCCGATTGCTGCTCGAGCAGGCCCAGGCCAACCGGGCGGCCGCTGCGCGTGATGTGCAAGTCGCGCGCGCAAGGCTGAGACTCCTCCGTGACCTGCCGATCGCCGGCGCGGACGTGAATCAGACAATCTCCAACGCGGCGACTGGCCTCACCAACACCCAGCAATCGACCGGGACCTCAGGCACAACCGGAACCACTCCATGACGCGGACGACCCGAATCTCACTCTTGCTCATCACCGCGCTCGCCGCGGCTTTCTCGCTCGCCTGCGACCGAGGCAGAGCCACGGCCGACACGCCGGGCGACGCCGCGATGATTGTCGGCCGCGAGAACCTCACGATAGCCAGCCAGGAGACGTTGCTCGTCGGACCCGCGATCTCCGGGACGATCCAAGCGGAGCGACAGGCCCAGGTCCGCGCCGAGATTACCGGTGCGCTGGTGGCGGTGAGCGCAGAGCCCGGCCAGGCCGTGGCGCGCGGTGCGGTGCTCGGCCGGATCGACGACACCGGCCTGCGCGACACTTATTCCTCCGCCAGGGCTGCCCTGACCACGGCGGAGATGACCGTTGAGTTGGCGCGGAGAAATGCCGAGCGGTCCCGGGCACTCTCGGGGGCCGGCGCGATCGCGGAACGGGACCTTGAACAGGCTGAATGGAACCTGTCGTCGGCAGAGACCCAGGCCGCCGACGCGCGGGCGCGAACCGTAAGCGCCCAGAAGCAGCTCGCCAAGACAGTCCTGCAGGCGCCCTTCTCCGGCATCGTGAGCGAACGTCCGGTCAACCAGGGCGACATCGTTCAGGTGGGCAACCTGTTGTTTTCAGTGGTGGATCCGACCTCGCTCAAACTCGAGGGCTCAATTCCAACTGAAGGACTGGCCGGACTGAAGGTTGGCACACCAGTCATCTTCAGTGTCGCGGGCTCCGCCGAAGGTCAGATACACGGACGCATCAGCCGCATCAACCCAGTGGCCGACCCCGCCACTCGGCAGGTTCGGGTCACCGTCGCGATTCCGAACGCCTCGGGTCGCACGGTGGCCGGGTTGTTCGCGGACGGGCGCGTCGCCACCGCGGAACGAGCCGGCATCGTAGTCCCTTCGGGGGCCGTTGATCGGACCGGTATCCGCTCCAGCGTGGTGCGCGTGCGGCGGGGACTGGTGGAGCGGGTGGAGGTGGAGCTTGGGCTGATCGACCAAGGCCGGGAGCGCATCGAGATCCGCTCCGGCATAGCCGCGGGCGACACGATCCTGCTTGGTGGTGCCCGCGGGCTTCCCCCGGGCACCGCGGTACGGATCGGAAGCCCGGCGGAACTCAACGGACGGACGGCGCCCGCGACGGGGAAAGAGTGAACCTATGCTGATCTCCGATTTCGCGATCCGGCGGCCCATCGTTACCGTCGTTTCCATGGTGGCGCTGGTAGTGTTTGGCCTCATCGCCCTGGTCAAACTCAAGACTGACGAGTTCCCCGACGTGCAGCCGCCCTATGTGTCGGTCGGCGTGGTCTATCCCGGCGCCGCGCCGGATGGCGTCGAGCGTGAGGTCCTGGAGCCGATTGAGGAGCAGGTCGCCGCCATCAGCGGCGTCAAGAAGATCACCGGCTACGCACAGGACGGGTTTGCCCAGCTCATCATCGAGTTTCAGTTCGACAAGCCGCTGCAGGAGGCGACCCAGGACATCCGGGACGGTATCTCCACCATCCGCAAAGACCTGCCGATTGAGATCGAGGAGCCGATCATCAAGAAGCTTTCGGATACCGATCGTCCCATCGTCTCGCTCGCGCTCTCCTCAACGACCCTTTCTGCGGCGGAGCTGACGCGGCTCGCCGATCCCGGAATCGCGCGCGAGCTGCGTTCGCTGGGTGGCGTTGCCGAAGTGAGCATCGTCGGCAAGCATGAGCGGGAGCTCACGGTTCTGCTCAAGCCCGAGGCGCTACAGGCGGCGGGGGTGAGTGTGCTCCAGGTGGTGCAGGCCCTCCGGCTGCAGAATCTGGCCTCCCCGGTTGGCCGAGTGGAGACGGATCTCGAGGAGCGAAGCATCCGGCTCACCGGTCGCCTCACGGAAGCGCAGGACTTCCTCAAACTGGTTGTAGCCCAGAACGGTGGACGCCTGATTCGGCTGGGTGAGCTGGCCGATGTGCGGGACGGCACCGAAGAGCCGCGATCACTCGCCCTGTTCAATGATCGCGAGGCGGTCGGCATCGATATCAAGAAGTCCAAGGGATACAGCACGACCGACGTGAGTGGGCGGATTCTGGCGAGGTTGGAGACGATCCGGCAATCGTTACCCGAGGCGGCGCAGCTGGACATGGTGAAGAACGGCGGCGAGCGGGTGGACCGCTCGGTGCGCAACGTTGGTGAGACGCTGGTGGAAGGAGCGCTCCTCACGGTTCTGGTGGTATTCCTGTTCCTCAACTCGTGGCGCTCGACGGTGATCACCGGCCTCGCACTGCCGGTGAGCGTGCTGGCATCGTTCATCGCGGTGTGGGCCTTCGGCTTCACTCTGAACACCATGTCGCTGCTGGGACTCTCGCTGGCGATCGGCATCCTGATCGACGACGCGATTGTAGTTCGAGAGAACATCGTCCGACACGTGGAGATGGGGAAGGACCACATCACGGCGGCACGAGAGGGTACGGCGGAGATCGGGCTGGCGGTCGCGGCGACTACATTCTCGATCCTCTCAGTCTTCATCCCCATCGCATTCCTGCCGGGAGTGGCCGGACAGTGGTTCAAGCCGTTCGGGCTCACTATCGCCTGCTCGGTGGCGGTGTCGCTCCTCGTCTCCTTCTCACTGGACCCGATGCTCTCGGCCTATTGGCCTGATCCGCACCAGCACGAACACCAGAAGGCCTGGATTACCCGGAAACTCGACCGATTCAACGCCTGGTTTGGGCGCCTCTCCGAGGGGTATAAGCGGGTGATCGCATGGGCGCTGGATCACCGCTGGAGCGTAGTCGCGATCGCGGTCGCCACGTTCGTGTTCGCGCTCGCGATGCCGCCGCTCGGCCTGGTCGGAACGAATTTCTTCCCGATCGACGATCGGGCCGAGTTCAACATCAAGATCGAGACTCCGCCGGGCTCCAACCTCAACTACTCGCGCATCAAGAGCGATGAAGTGGTTCAGTTGCTCCGGAGCTATCCGGAGGTACGCTATGCCTATGTGGCCCTGGGCGGCGGATCATCAGGGACGGTGGATGAGGGGAATATCTATGTCCGCCTCGTCCGACGGCACGAGCGGGACATCTCGGTGGAAGACTTCGCTGCCCGCCTCAGGGAACGCACCAATCGGATGACCGGTGTGAAGCTCTCAGTCTTCACCAGCGATTTTGGCGGCGGGCGAAAGAACATCCAGCTCGAAGTCCGCGGGAACAACGTGCCCACGATCACGGCAGTGGCGGAGCAGGTGCAGCAACTGGTGGCCGGAGTACCGGGCGTCGTGGATCTCGGCCTCTCCAGCAAGGGGCAGAAGCCCGAACTTACCATCAACGTCAACCGATCGCTTGCCGGCAGTCTCGGCATCACCGTCGGCGACGTGGCGCAGTCGGTGCGCCCGGCATTCGCCGGATTGGACGCCGGCGACTGGGTGGACCCGAGCGGTGAGACCCGGGACGTCGAGGTCCGTCTCACTCCGAAGAGCCGGACCAGGGCGGAGGACATTCGTCAGCTCCCGCTCCTGGTGGTCGGACCCAATGGAGTGCCGACGACCATGCCCCTCGGTCAGGTGGCGGACATCTCCAGTACCGTCGGGCCGGCGGTGATCAACCACCTGGATCGCGACCCGGTCGTTATCGTAGAGGCCAACGTCTCCGGTCGCCCCGGTGGCGATGTCATGCAGGACATCCGTGCCAAACTGGCGAAGCTGCCTCTCCCGCCCGGGGTGCGGATCTCCGAAGGCGGCGATGCGCAACAGCAGACCGAGGTCTTCGGCAATATCTTCATCGCGCTCGGTGTGGCAGGGATGCTGATGTACCTCATCCTCGTAATGCAGTTCGGATCGTTCATCGATCCGCTGGCCATCATGATGTCGCTGCCCCTCTCCATGATCGGGGTGATGCTGGGCCTTGCCGTCACCGGACAAACGATCAACATCATGAGCCTCATCGGGGTCATTCTGCTGATGGGTATCGTGGCCAAGAACGCGATCCTGCTGATCGACTTCGCCAAGTGGGCGCGGGAGCGCCAGGGACTGGCGTTGCGTGAGGCCCTGATCGAAGCCGGCGCGATCCGCCTCCGCCCGATCCTCATGACGACCTTTGCCCTCATCGCAGGCATGATCCCGGTCGCCCTCGGACGCGGTGAGGGAGCCCAGTTTCGTCAGCCGCTCGGGGTGTCGGTCATCGGCGGGGTGATCACCTCGACGCTACTGACGCTCGTGGCGATTCCGACATTCTATGAGATCCTCGACAGCGTGCGGGAACGGCTGCAGACCCTCATGCGTCGGATCTTCGGCGCGGCGGCGTACGACACCGTGATCCAGGCCGTCACCGGTGAACACCGCATCGGCCCGTGATCGTCCCAAGAAATCAACTCAAATACCAAGGAGAATTCGCATGCCTGCATCCTCAGCATCGGCGACCTGGCAAGGTGGCTTGAAGGGCGGAAAGGGGTCCTTCAAGGGTTCGTCCGGCTTTGTCGGTGGAGACTACAGTTACGCCACCCGCTTCGAGTCGGCCAAGGGGACGAACCCCGAGGAGCTGATCGCGGCCGCCCATGCTTCCTGTCTCAGCATGGCACTTTCAGCGGGGTTGGAGAAGGCCGGTACTCCGGCCACGAGTATCACAACCAGTGCGACGGTCACGCTGGAGTTCCCGGGTGGGAACCCGCGGCTGACGAAGGTCAGGCTTGTAGTCCGGGGTAGGGTGGCCGGGATCGATCAGGCCAAGTTCCAGCAGGCGGCCGAAGAAGCCAAGAATGGCTGTCCGATTTCGAACGTGCTCAAGGGGAACCTTGAAATGGAGCTGGACGCGAAGCTGGAGTAGACCTGACGGTTCGGCGACTCGGCAACTCGGCGACTCAGTAACTCGGGTCGCCGTTTCTTGTGTGCTTCCTTTCTATCCCCGTTTGACCTGCATCACGTCTCCGCTGTACCCCCGCTCCGCTCTTACTCCAAACCTGCGTCTTACATCGGCTTACAAGGCTGAGAATTGGCCTGCCGGTCGCCCGTATCTCGATTGAGGGCGCGCGGGCCAGAGCACCCAGTCGTGGCCATCTACTCGCGCGTTGCCTCAAAGCGTTTGACCTGAGCATTTGACCCGTTGTACGGTCCCGGAGGACCGCAATCCGATGTCGGCAGATGGAACTGTGAGTTTGGGGCTGGCAAGGTCGGGAAGCTTCGTGAAGGTGCTGGCCCTGAGTGGATTGGCCGCAAGCTTGTTGGGCGCCCATCACAGCATGGGCGGTCATCTCCAGTCGAATGGCCTGACTGGAGATTCGAACGCATCGTCGCCGCTGCTGGACGGCGCCGGCCCCATGGCCGAAACCCGTCGCCAGTGGTCATCTGCGCAGACCTTTCGACGGGTCTCGGCGGACGCCTGGGGTCGCTGGTCCGCCCTCGATTCGCTCCAACAGCAGACCGTTCTCAAGCTCAACCGGATCGACGACCACCATCTCCGCCGTCGCGAGCTGGTCGTGCCCGATTCGATCGGGAGCGAGCTCGCCTATGCGCCCTTTCCCGACTCGGTAGCGGAGCTCCGGGACGTGCCAAAGTTCGTTGCCCTGTCTCGCCGGGTGCAGGCATTCGGCGCCTATGAATACGGGAGGCTGGTCAAGTGGGGTCCGACCAGCACCGGGAAGCGGGAGACCCCGACCGACTCCGGGTTGGTATTCACCAATTGGCGCAAGCGACTCACTTACAGCACCGTCGACCCGGCCTGGAAACTGAACTGGTACTTCAACCTGATTGCCGTCAAAGGGGTCGCCTTCCACGAGTATGAGCTCCCCGGCCGCCCGGCGAGCCACGGCTGCGTACGACTGCTCGAGACCGACGCCCGCTGGATGTTCGAGTGGGCGGATCAGTGGGTCCCGGGCAGGGGCTCGGAAGTAACCCGCTACGGCACCCCGGTGTTGATCTTCGGGGACTGGGACTACGACCTCCCAGCGCCGTGGATGGGCCTGGCCGAGGGTGACTCGAGAGCTCGCGTCTCCCAAGGCGAACTCGACGCTGCGCTGTCGCCGAATCTCCAGACTGTACTCGACCGCGCCGGTGGGCCTGCCCTGCTGGCCGCCGTGGAAGTGGCCGATCCGCAGTCCTGAGGCCCGAGGTGAGAATCCAGAGGGGGTGCCTGCGTTACAGGCATGGAAGGGTCAGCACACTTTCAGGAGGCCAGGATGCCGACTTTCGTAGTGGAGCGGGAGTTGCCCGGGGCAGGGCGACTTTCCCCGGCGGAGCTCAAGAAGGTTTCACAGCGGATCTGCCAGGTGTTGGACAGCCTGGGTCCACGTATCCGCTGGATGCATAGCTATGTGACGGGGGAGAAGCTCTACTGCATCTACGAGGCGCAGAGTGAAACACTCATCCGCCGCCATGCTGCACTGGGGGGCTTCCCGGCCTCACGCATCTCGGCCATCACCACGGTGCTCGATCCGATCGCGGCCTGGAGCGAGGGTCAGGGCGCCGCTTGAAGCGCCAGCCCCATCACGCCTCGGCCTGATGTTCTCCCGAGGCGCGGTGGGTGGCGCGAAGCAGTTCGAATTCGGCATGGCAGTGCGGGCAGGCCATAACATGGTCGAGCAGTGCCAGCCGAGCCTCCTCGGAGCCATTCCGCTCAACCAGTGAGAGCAGGCGCTCGACCTCGGGGCAACTCTCCCGGCCGGCGATGGCCTCAGCCCGCATCGCCAGCATCATGTCGTAGCTCTGCCGAAGCCGCCGCTCTTCAGTCATTTAACGCCTCTGGTCCGATCCCCATCTCGGTCAGCTTTTCCCTCAGGTCCGCAAGCCCACGATACAGCAGATTTCGCGTCTTGGGCTCGGTCCAACCCAGCAGATCGGCGATTTCTTCCCGGGCGTAGCCGGCCAGGTACATCTTTACGACCGAGCGCCGCGCGGGAATCAGCATTTCAATGGCCTTCCCCACATGCTCCTGCAGTTCCAACTCTTCCATCATCCGATCGGCCGAGGGCGATTCGCCCAATCTGGCCAGCCCGCTTGGACGGGACAGCCGGGCCGGAGTCTCCCGCCGGGCCCGGCGGCGGCGCAACACGTCGAGCGCCCCCGAGACCGCGGTACGATGGATGTAAGACGCGGGCGCGCTCAGAATCTTCTCACCGCTCTCCAACGCCTTCCACAGGCGGAGTCGAACCTCCTGCACCAGATCATCCACGTCGCTGCCTTGGAGGCCGTGCTGGACCCCGATGTACTTCACCCGCTCCGCGAAGCGATTCAGCACCGCGTCGAGGGCCAGGGAGGTCGGATCTGGGGAGGCCGTCATGGTCCACCAAGGTACGCCTCGGTCCCGAGGGCGCAACCTGAGTCATCAGGCCGGAGGTGACCCGGTAAGTGGGCACCCTAACTGGGCGAGCTTAACCACCGCGCATTCGGTGAAAGCACGGGTGGGGCAAGCCATCCACCGAGCGTGACTGGGATCACTGGGTGAGAAAGGGACGAGAAGAGTGGGGACGGGGGGGCGTATCAGGTACAGAGGGGGGTGCACTGGGCATCCCCCCTGACACTGAAAGGGGAGGAAATGTCGACCCGGTCCGGAAGTTTCGGTTGGTGGTCCCTGCTGTTGTTGGTCGGAGCCCTGTTGGCCTCTACCGCATGCACCGGCCAAGCCACCGAGCCCGCTGAAGACGAGGCTAACTGCACGCCCATTCCTGGGCCGCACGGACCGGCAGATAATCCCGCCTGCGTCACGGTGAACTAGCACCGTGGGTGCTCAGGCTGACGCGAGCGCCCGCGCCATCTTCAGATAGCCGGTCACAATCCTTTCCAGACGCTCCTTCGCGGCGGGGTCGCTCAGCGCTCCCGCCGCGTCGAGCGCCTTGTCCCCCTGTGCGAGCGAAAACATGTCCGGATAGACGTAGACGCCGAGATGTTCCAGCGGAACGCGCAGGGCCCAGAGTCCGCGGTTGCCGCCTACCAAGCCCCGGGAGGTCGAGAGCAACAGGGCGCTCTTGCCGCGCAGCGGCACCGGCCGAATGCGAGAGACCCAGTCGATCAGATTCTTGAGTGTCCCTGGGAACGAGTGATTGTACTCTGGTGAGGCTATCATGACGCCATCCGCCTGCCCCAAGCGGCGCTCGAACTGCTTGGCCCCATCCGGGATGCCTTCCCGCTCCTCCAAGTCCGCATCAAAGAACGGCATGTCGAATTCGTGAAACTCGGCGAGATCCACCGTCGCCTCGGTGGCGCTGGCCATATCTGCGGCCACGCGGATCAGTCGCTGGTTGAGTGAGGCCTGTCGCCGAGATGCCGCGAAAGCGAACAGTCGAAGGGTCACGGCCGGTATGGTCGGGTGAAAACACTATCCCACGCCGCGAGCGCAGGCTTCGGAGCCAAGGCCGAATCCACCAGGCCGATATGGGCGAAAGGGCCGAGGCTCGTACCGGGGGGAACGGGAAAGCCACTCACGTCGAGGTCGGTGAAGGTGATCTGAAACAGGGCCGCTGCCCGCGCCGCGTCGAGAATCGCCGCCTGGCGGTGGAGGTACTCAGCCTGCATTTCGGGAGTGAAGGCCACATTGCCGACCGGCACGGAACTCCATCCCCCCTCCAGCACGACGGGAGGCAGCGGCGCCGTTTCGGTGAGCCGGCTGTAATAGTTAAGCGGGACGGAGTCCGGGCTGGTGAAGCCGGCCAGATACGGATACGATGAGAGTCCAAGCGCGTCCAGAAAAGGAAAATCGTTCCGATCCTGGTCGATCCCGACGTACGTAGTCCCTCCCTGCAGCCGCCCCCATGCGACCTCCACCTGGACGCTCACCATCAGCTTCGCAGTGGTTCCCAAGGCCTGCTCATGCTGGGCCGCCGCGTTGGTCATCGCAACGACGGCGTCGTACACCGGGGCTGGCGCCACCAGCCGTACCAGGTTGGTCTCGGCCGCGAGGCTCAGGTAGGTGGGATGAAGGATCGAATCCACCGCGCTCACGTATTCGCGGTAGAGCCGCTGCACCATCGTGTCGGTAATGCTCCGATTGAGCGATACCAGGATGGGGTCCTCGGCCGAACGGTCCAACCCATTGGTGACGTCGAGCGCCACCACCACGTCGAGATCCTTCCCGCGGTAGTAGTTAACCAGCGGCAGCCGGACCAGTCGCACTTCGGTGGCAGCGGCGGTGTCCGC
Organism: uncultured Gemmatimonadales bacterium; assembly: GCA_963748035.1. Classification (GTDB taxonomy): domain Bacteria; phylum Gemmatimonadota; class Gemmatimonadetes; order Gemmatimonadales; family GWC2-71-9; genus JADJOM01. The sequence continues at coordinate 86,927 of CAVVHO010000003.1, forward strand.
CAGCAGCACGTCCCACGGTATGGAAAGCTGCACCAGCCCGGCATCGGCACGCTGCGTCCACAACTCGAGCGTCGGAAGTAATAGGGCGGTGTCAGGCCGCGGCGGGATGGCAGAGAAGCCCATGCGGTAGCTCCGGACTGGTCCGCCTGGCCCGCCGTCATCGCCGCCGCAGGCAACGAGGCCGCCAATCGTCACGGCGAGGTAGATCAGCGCGCGTGTCGTGTGAGTCACATTCATTGCAACATTGGTCGCAGCACCTTCCAGACGTTGTCGGCCACGACCTTCGCCCCCGCCGCCGTTGGGTGAATACCATCCTGCTGATTGAGCGAATCTACACCCCCCACACCGGCCAACAGGAACGGCACCAGCGCAATCTGGTTGGCACGGGCGACGGCAGGGTAGATCGCATGGAATCGTCGGGCGTAATCCGCCCCAAGATTGGGAAGCGCTTCCATCCCCAGAATCGCAATACGCACGTCGGGCGCGCGCGCGCGGGTGCGATCCACAATCGCCTGGATATTGGCACGAATCGAGTCCGGGTCCTGACCCCTGAGACCGTCGTTCGCGCCTGTTTCAATCACAAGGACCACTGGCGGCTGCCGCAACAGCCAGTCAATCCGACGCAGCGCTCCGGCCGACGACTCCCCGCTGACGCCTGCATTCACCACCGAGTAAGCCAGTCCCGCGGAGTCGATCTTCCGTTGCAGCACCGCGGGATAGGCACTATCCGGGTCCAGTCCGAGACCGGCAGTCAGACTGGTACCGAGAAAGACGATCGTCTGCTCGACAGGCCGGCTGCTCGGGGACGCCGACTCGGCGACTTGGCGGCTCGGCAACTCGGCGCCTGGGGGTGGCGAGCCGTTGCGATCCGCACACGCCAGAAGCGCAGAGAACCCCAGCGTGACTAGTATTCTAGCGTTCGGCATGTACCGCTTCCCCTGTTCGCCCGTTCCCTGTTCCCTGTTCCCTGTCCCCGTTCTCCCGTTCCCCGCCAGATGATCCAAGCCCAAGAACTCACGAAGGAGTACCTGTCGGGCGGTCAGCCGCTCGCCGTCCTGAAGGATATCAGCTTCGAAATCGCCTCGGGTGAGCTGGTCGCCATCGTCGGGCCGTCGGGCAGCGGGAAGACAACACTGCTCGGCCTGCTCGCGGGGCTCGACCGACCCTCGCGCGGTCGAGTGGTCGTAGACAATCAGGAGCTCAATCAGTTGACGGAGGACGATCTCGCCCGTTTCCGGGCGGATCGCGTCGGTTTTGTGTTCCAGTCGTTCCATCTGATTCCGACGCTCACCGCGAAGGAGAACGTGCAGGTGCCACTCGAACTCCGGGGCGAGGACGCCGAAGCAAGGGCGGACGAGCTGCTTACGCGAGTCGGGCTGCATGGCCGCGAGCACCACTATCCCGCGCAGCTGTCGGGTGGAGAACAGCAGCGAGTCGCCCTGGCCCGCGCATTCAGCAACCGGCCGAGGATTCTCTTTGCCGACGAACCAACCGGCAATCTCGACGTGAGCACCGGTGCCCGCGTAGTGGAAATCATGCTGGAACTCAACCGCGAGCTCGGCACCACAACTATCCTCGTGACGCACGACCTGGAGCTGGCCCGGAAGGCCCGGCGGATCATTCGGCTATTAGACGGAGCGATCGTGGAAGATCGGCGGGGCGACGCATGACCGGAGCCCGCTGGGTCATGACGATGGCCCTTCGGGAAGGCCGAGCGTCCGGGCGCCGGCTGTTCCTGCTGACCGCGGCGGTGTCGATCGGAGTGGGTGCACTCGTGGCCATCGAGTCATTCACCGACAATCTGCGTGGAGCTGTCGAAGGGCAATCCCGGGCGCTCCTCGGTGGAGATATCGCGCTCCGCGCACGGGCGACCCCCGACTCCGCATTCCGATCGCTGCTCGACTCCGTCACCCGAGCGGCCGGCGCCTCCCTGCCGGATGATCGCTCCGAGGTCACCAGCTTCGCGGGGATGGCCTATGTGCCGCGGACGAGTGGCACGCGAATGGTACGGGTCAGTGCGATCAGCGGGGGCTACCCCTTCTATGGTGTGGTCCGCACCGAGCCGACTGGCGCGTGGGCCAAGCTTTCATCAGGACAAGTAGCCCTCGTCGATCCGTCCTTCCTTACCGTGCTGAACGCCAGGGTCGGCGATACGATGTCGCTGGGGGAATCCCATTTCGTCATCGCCGGAACTGTGACGAGTTTCCCCGGGGACGTCGGCATTCGAAGCGCCTTCGGGCCTAGGGTCTACATCCCCGGTTCCTCACTGGCCAAGACCGGCCTGATCACCTTCGGGAGCCGGGCGGAATACGAGTGGTATCTCCGTACCTCGCCAACACTGGATGCCCGTGCGTTCGCGACGACATGGCGGCCAGTCCTCAACTCCAGGTCCGGTGGCATCCGCACCGCCGCAGAGGAAGAGCGCGACCTGCAGGAGTTTCTGGACCAACTTCGGCGCTACCTCGGGTTGGTGGCGCTCATCGCGCTGTTGCTTGGCGGAATTGGCGTTGCCAGCGCGGTTCAGGTCTTCCTTCGGCGCAAACGGGATACCATCGCGGTGCTCCGCTGTCTCGGAGCGACCAGCCGCCAGGTTTTCGCCGTCTACCTGCTGCAATCCGTCACCATGGGTTTCGCGGGTAGCACGATAGGCGTAATCCTGGGGCTCGGGCTCCAGTTCGCGATGCCGGCCATCTTCGGTCAGTTTCTGCCGCTCGACGTTTCCGTGCGGCCTTCACCTCAGGCAATTTTCACCGGGCTCGGCGTGGGGATCTGGGTAGCCACGGTGTTCGCGCTGCTGCCACTGCTTGCCGTGCGAGGGATACCGCCGCTGGCGGTACTCCGGCGGGATGTGGACCAGACCGGAGCGTGGTACTCCGATCGGTGGGCGTGGATTGCACGTGGTGCGCTCGCGGTAAGCGTGGTCCTGCTGGCGTGGCTGCAAGTCGGCAATCCGGTGCAAGGACTGCTTTTTGCAATCGCGGTTGGCGCAGCAATTCTGGTCCTCTGGCTTTCCGCGTTCGGGCTGACTCGCGCGCTGCGGCGATGGTTCCCCCACCGCCTCGCTTACGTGTACCGGCAAGGGCTCGCCAATCTCTATCGGCCCGCCAACCAGACCGTCGCCGTGGTGTTGGCTCTCGGCTTCGGTGCCTTTCTGCTCGGCGCCCTCGCGGTCTCGCAGCACAATCTCCTGAAGCAGCTGCAGCTCGACGGAGGGCTCGGCCGCCCTAACCTGGTCTTCTTCGACATCCAACCAGACCAGGAGGAGGGCGTCGCCGCGCTGATCCGAAGCGAAGGGCTGGAGGTTCAGCCATCGGTTCCGATCGTGCCCATGCGGCTCAAAGCGATCAATGGCGTGCCGGTCAGCGCATTGCTCGCGGACTCCACCAAGCGACGCAACCGGGATGGTGACCGGATCGAGTCCTGGACCCTCAGACGTGAGTACCGGTCCACCTATCGGGATACCGTGGTTGGATCCGAAAAGGTTCTCGTGGGAGACTGGTGGAAACCGGGCGCCGGGACGGGATCTGGCGATGCGGTGGTTCCGCTCTCCCTGGAAACCGGCATTGCGAGCGATATGGGCGTCACCCTCCGCGACACGCTGACCTGGGATATCCAGGGTGTGCCGATTACGAGCGTGATCGTAAACCTGCGGGAGGTAACCTGGGCCCGGTTCGAGCCGAATTTCTTCGCGGTTTTTCCCGTGGGCCCGTTGAACGATGCCCCGCAGAGCTACGTCCTGCTTACACGCGCGAACGATCCCGCCGTGATGGGCCGGCTGCAGCGCCGGGTAGTGGAGCAGCACCCGAACGTCACCTCGATCGATCTCACCTCGATTCAGCAGACAATCGAGAAGATCGTCGGCAGCGTGGCACTCGCGATCCGGTTCATGGCGCTGTTCAGTCTGACGACTGGTCTGGTGGTCCTGATCGGCGCCCTCGCCACCAGCCGCTTTCAGCGGGTACGGGAAGCCGCACTGCTCAAGACGTTGGGCGCCACGAGACGGCAGGTGATCCGGGTGATGGTGACGGAGTATCTCGCTCTCGGCGCTCTGGCCACGGTCGTGGCAACCGGGCTCGCGACCATCGGCGGATGGGGGCTGACCAAATGGGTGTTCAAGGTGCCGTTCACGGTGCCTTGGGCCGGGTTCGCCTTGCTCGCATTGGTCCTGCTGGCGCTTACGGTCGTGACCGGCCTGTGGACCAGCACGGCACTCTTCCGCCAGTCGGCCCTGGAGGTATTGCGGGCGGACTGAGGTGCCATCCTCCGAGGTCCGTGGGGTATCAACGCTGCCCCTCACTTCCTGCTTCCCACCTCTCGCCTCTCACATCCTACTTCTCACTCCTGACTTCTGGCCTCTCACTTCTCACTCCCAGCAGCCTGCCTTACTCTTACCACACCTCAACTCCATCAGGCAAGGCATGCTCGCTATCCTGACCCTGTTGTTCATTTTGTCCGGCGCTGCCGGCCTTTTCTACGAATCCGTCTGGTCGAGATACCTCGGACTCTTCGTGGGTCATAATGCGTACGCGCAGGTGATCGTGCTGGTCATCTTCCTCGGCGGCATGGCAATCGGCGCAACGGTCGTAGGGAAGCTGACGACACGGATTCGGGAGCCGCTCTTCGCGTACGCGCTAGTCGAGGCCGGCGTGGGGTTGGTGGGGCTGTTCTTTCAGGACATCTACGTGGGCGTCACCGGCTGGGCCTACGCGACCCTCTTCCCGGCAACAGCGGGTACGGTGATGCTGGTCGTGACAAAATGGGGTCTCGCGGCGCTGCTCATCCTGCCGCAATCCATCCTGCTCGGAGCCACATTCCCGCTCATGACCGCGGGCGCCTTGCGGCGGATTCCGCAGGCACCGGGTCATACCCTCTCCGTGCTGTACTTCGCCAACAGTTTCGGCGCCGCGGTGGGCGTACTCATCGCCGGCTTTTACCTGGTCGTGAAAGCCGGCCTTCCCGGAACCATTCTCGCCGCCGCGATCCTCAATTTCGTCGTGGCAATCGGGGCGATAGCGGCCATGCGGTATGCAGCAAACCCGGTCGCGCCGCCCGATACGGCGGAACGGCAGGCGCCGGCGAGTGGTTCGCTGCTGGGACCCGTTACGCTTCGCCGGCTGTTGTTGTGGACGGCGTTCGGGACGGCGATCGCGTCGTTCATTTACGAGATCGCGTGGATCCGCATGCTGTCGTTGGTGCTCTCCAGCGCCACCCACTCGTTCGAGCTGATGCTCTCGGCGTTCATCCTGGGACTGGCGCTGGGTTCCTTCTGGGTCCGCCGCCGAGCCGATCGATTCACCGACCCGCTCCGAACACTCGGGCTGGTTCAGATCTGCATGGGCATTCTCGCCCTGGCCACGCTGCCTCTGTATTTCCAGGCGTTCTCCTGGATGGGAACCTTTCTGCAGACGTTTGCCCGAACCCCGTCGGGCTATACCGGCTTCAACGTCGCGCGCTACGCCGTCTGTCTCCTGGTGATGCTACCGGCCACGTTCTGCGCCGGCATCACCCTGCCCCTCATCACCCGCACGCTGGTTCTGGGCGGTGTTGGTGAGCGAGCTATCGGTCAGGTCTATGGCTGGAATACTTTCGGATCCATCGTGGGGGTCGGCATCGCCGCACTGGTACTGCTTCCCCTGCTGGGTCTGAAGGGGCTGCTCACCATTGGCGCCCTCCTCGATATCGCGGTCGGCCTGAGTATTCTCCTCGCGATCCGGTCCGCGAGCCCAACAGCCCGCCGTCTTGCGATCGCGGCGGCCACGGTGTGGGTCGTGGTCGCGGGGGTCGCCACGCTCAGTCCCGCCTTCGACCAGAGGCTGATGCTGTCGGGAGTGTACCGCTTCGGTGTCGTGCCGCCCCGCGGCAGCAGGGAAGTCCTCTATTACAAGGACGGGCGCACCGCAACGGTCTCCGCCGAAAGGATCGCGCAGTCGGGTGATATCTTTATCGCCACGAACGGCAAGTCGGATGGCGCCGTCCCCGCCTACTGGTCCGAACCCTGTGACGACAGCAAGCCGAAACACCCGCTCAGAAACGATGCCTCCACGTGGGCACTCTCTACCCTCATCGCCATGGCGCATCGGCCGACTGCCGAGGTCGTTGCGGTGATCGGGCAGGGCACGGGGATGACCACCCACCTGTTGCTCGGAAATCCAAGGCTCAAGGAGCTCTACACCATTGAGATCGAGCCTGAGATGATCCGGGCCTCCCGGGCGGTGTACCCGGCCAATCGCAGAGCCTTCGACGATCCCCGCTCTCACTTCGTGGTCGACGACGCCAAGAGCTACTTCGCGGCCGCCGGGCGCAGCTATGACCTCATCTTCTCCGAGCCGTCAAACCCCTGGGTCAGCGGGGTGGCCGGGCTCTTCACCGCCGAGTTCTATGCCCGGGTGAAGCAGTATCTCCGGCCAGGCGGCATCTTCGGCCAGTGGGTCCACATTTACGATATCAATGATCGCCTGGTCATGAATGTGCTGGCCGCGGTCCACCAAGAGTTCGCCAACTACGAGATTTTCATGGCGGCCCCGACGGACATGCTGATCCTCGCCACTGACGGCGCCGAGCTGCCCCGGCCGGACTGGAGTGTCTTTCAGTATCCCGATATCGCACTGGACATGTGTCACCAAATCCCATTCACGGCCGATGCCCTCGAAGCGACTCGGCTTGGCAACCGCCGCAGCCTGGGTCCGCTCGTCTCGAAGGCGTTCGCGATCAACTCCGACTTCTATCCGCATTTGGACAATGGAGCGGAACGCTCGCGGTACCTGTCGGAGCAGGCCAGCGGGATCCTTGGTTTATCGGCCGAGCGCTTCGATGTGACGGCTCCGCTGATCGGTCGCCGCGTCGGTCCGGCTGATTTCCGTGAGGCCCCGGTTCCCGATATCCCGCGCCTGCATGACCTGGCACTGGGAGCCGCGCTGCGGGATCCGGGATTGGCGAAGAATACCGGTCTGGCGCAAGACGAGGACAACCGCGGGGCCGCCATTTATCGAGACCGTGCGTGGCGCACGACCCTGGCTTCGGCCGAGCCTCCGTGGAGCTGGCGGTCCTGGATCCAGGCCATGGGAGAGGTGGAGCGGGACCATTATGGCGGAACCAGCGGATACGCGGACGAGCGCTTCTATGCCGACATCGACCGGTTTCTGGAGCGGCAGCGTGCACCCGCGGAGGTCCGCGCCGTAGTCCAGTTTCGCCACGGCATCTCCGCCTGGGATTTCCCTCGCGCAGCGGCCGCGGCGGAGCCGCTGATCGCCGCCGCACTGGCCCGAAACCCCTGGATGCCGACCGACGAACTGCGCGAGGGGACGATCATTGCCCGGCTCGCAACCGGGAATGCCGTCGGCGCCCGTGAGGCGTTTGAGGCCCTGGCGCCGTTTTCCCGTCGCGCCGCCGGGGATTTTCGTGTCGCGCTGCTTGCATCCTACCTCGAGGCAGCCGACTCCCCTTCCCCGCCCCGGCGGGATCAGTAGCTTTAGGCCGACCTTTACCCACACAGCCTCATGCTCGCAATCGATCTCACCGGAAAGCGCGCGCTCGTGGCCGGCGTCGCCGACGACGGCGGCTTTGGTTTCGCCATTGCCAAGGCGCTCGCGGAGGCTGGCGCCACCGTGTGTGTAGGCACCTGGCCTCCGGCGATGAACATCTTCCTCAACCTGCTCGAACGCGGCAAGATGGACGCCTCGCTCGCACTCCGGGATGGCCGGAAGCTGGCCTTTGAGAAGATCTATCCGCTCGACGCCCAGTACGACTCGCTCGATGATGCCCCCGCCGACATCCGGGAGAACAAGCGCTATAAGGAGCGGGGCGACTTCAGCATTGCCGGGCTCGTGGCAGCGCTGACACGGGACTTTGGCCCGCAGCCGCTCGACTTCGTCGTTCACAGTCTGGCCAATGCTCCAGAGGTAAAGAAACCGCTGATCGACACCAGTCGCGCCGGCTACCTCGCCGCATTGAGCGTCAGCGCATACAGCATGGTCTCGATGGTCCGGCAGCTCGGCCCCTTGATGCGATCGGGCGGATCCTTCCTCTCGCTCACGTACATGGCTGGGGAGCGGGTGATCCCCGGGTACGGTGGCGGGATGTCCAGTGCCAAGGCCGCTCTCGAATCCGATACCAAGACGCTCGCCTTCGAGGCAGGCCGCCGTCACGGAATCAGGATCAACACCATTTCCGCCGGCCCTTACGCTTCCCGGGCCGCCAGTGCGATCGGCTTCATCGACATGATGATCAAGTACTGTCGCGTTAATGCCCCGCTTCCGCGCGAGCTGGAAGCCACCGAAGTGGGCGCCACCGCCGCCTTTCTGGCGAGCCCGCTGGCCGCGGCTATCACCGGCACCACGGTGTACGTGGACAACGGATACCACGCGATGGGGATGGCAGTGGATCCGACGCCGCTGGCCGGGAAAGACGAGTGAAGCTGATTGAGAACAGGGAACGGGGAACAGGGAACGGGACTGAACGAAGTAAAGGTGGGGTCATGAGTCATCGTCGCACGATTCACTTGATACTCAGAGCGGGTCTCTGCCTGGTTTTTCCGTTCCCTGTTCTCCGTTCCCCGTTCACCCTTGCCGCGCAGCAGGCCCCGCCGATACGGCAAGCCTTCCCGATGCCGCCGGAGTACCGGGAGATTCAACTTCGCGCCCAGGAAACTCAGCGCACCCTGCTGCTCTCCATGGTGGATTCAATGCCGGAGCGCTTCTACCGCAGCGCCGCGGCAGAAGGCCAGCGGGACTTCGCCCAGCAGATTCACCACGCCGCGAACGCCAATCAGTACATCGTCGCCCACTACATCCTGGGCTGGGATACGCTTCCTATTCGCCCGGACACCGCCTTGATCTTCAACTCTCGGGCGGCACTGCGAGGATTCATCACGGCGTCCTACGAGTTCAGCATTCGCACCCTCCAAGATGAGTCCCCAGAGGATCGGCAGGCGACGATCTGGTACTTCGGTCAGAAAATGCCCAAGTGGATGGTCTGGGACGAGTTGAATCAGCACACTATCTGGACCGCCGGGCAGATCGTCGCGAATTTCCGCTCGCACGGGATGCCGCCACCTTCCTTTCTCTACTTCTGAGGCTCCCCGTGTCGCGTGGCTATGCTACCGCCGGGGCGCTCTCGGGATTCATCGCGGTCGCCGCCGGAGCATTCGGCGCCCACGCACTGAAAGCCCACCTCTCCCCCGACCTGCTCCAGGTATTCGACGCCGGCGCGCGTTACCAGATGTACCACGCCTTCGCGCTGCTGGCGGCGGCCCTTGTGGCGGGAGACAAGAATCATCAACCTGCCCTGTGGGCGGCCCGGCTGTTTCTTACCGGGACGGTGCTCTTTTCCGGCAGCCTGTACGCTCTCGCCCTCACCGGCATCACTCGGTTCGGACTGGTGACGCCCTTCGGCGGCCTCGCGTTTCTGGCCGGCTGGTTATGCCTCGCGGTTGCGGTGCGGCGGCGCTGACCGATGCATCCGGCAGCGGCCGCCTACCGAGCGGCGCTCAGGCGCCTCGATCGCTGGTTTGAGGATACGAGAAAGCGCAACCCTGACGTCATCCCGTGCCATCACGGGTGTTGCGCGTGCTGCCACGGCCCGTTCGACATCTCGGTCGCTGACGCGCTCCTGTTGCGCGAGGGCATCGCCGCGCTTCCGGAAACGGAGCGGGAGACGGTTCGAAGAAAGGGCCGAGCCCTCCTCGATCGGATTCGCCATCTGTCACCGGCATGGCGCTCCCCCTGGGATCTCGAGAGCCTGGGCGAGGCGACCTTCGATGCGATCACCGACGTACTGGCAGACGAGCCCTGCCCGCTGTTGGACGACACTGGCGCCTGCCGGGTGTATCTCTACCGGCCCCTCGTGTGCCGGATGATGGGGCTGCCAATGATGACCGCTGGAGGTTTTACGCTGGAGAACGCCTGTCCGATCCAGGAGCAGTTTCCGGGCTACGCGGCACTCGACCCACAGCTCTTCGACCTGGAAGCCCTCGAGGCGGACGAGACAGCGTGCCTCGAAGAAGCCGCCGCCGCACTGTTCGATTCGCCACTCTACCGGGATTACGAGACCACAATCGCTGTCATCGCCGCGGAGTGATCATGCCGAACCGGGTGCTGCTGGATCTGCTGCGTGGACGTGGCGCCCATGTGGACCCCGTTGCCTGCGTCAAGGGATTGAGCGCGGAGCTGGCAGGCCGCCCCCTGCCAGGCACGCCGCACACGATCTGGCAGTTGGTCTGCCACATGAACTACTGGATGGCCTACGAGCTCGCCTCACTGGAAGGTCCTGAGGCGCGCTACCCAGATCATGCGGACGAGAGCTGGCCGGCGGCAGCAGGGCCAGCTTCGGAGAGCGCATGGGAAGCCGAGGTCGAGCAGTTCCATCGCCATGTTGACCAACTCGGTGACTGGGTTGGCCGAGCCACATCGAAAGGGGTAGGCACCAGGATCGCCCACCGAGCTCGAGGAGAGACCGTGCAGGACGTCCTGTGGCAGATGGCAGTTCACAACAGCTATCACACAGGCCAAGTGGCCCTGCTTCGCCGAGCGTTTACTGCCTGGCCGCCGGCAGGGGGCGGGGATACGTGGTGAGGGGGTAGGCGGCGTTCAGCGTTCAGCGTTCAGCGTTCAGCGTTCAGCGGGCGAAAATGCGGAGACCAGCAGGAAAATGTGAGAGGGTCGGGACCGTGCATCCACGCACGACCCGACCCTTGTGTTGTTCCCTGCACGCTGAACGCTGGAGGCTCTAGCGCTATCCCTCTACTTCAGCGGATTCACCGTCGGGGCATGCCAATACAGGTAGGCGAAGATGATCATCAGCATCCCGATAATGGCCGCAGCCAGCAGAAGCGAGAAGCCGAAGATGCTTTGCAGCAAGCGGCCGTCGCTCTTGAGGTGCATGTAGAACATTGCGACCAGCAGGAACTTCAGGGCTGAGAGCAGCAGCAGCACCTCCACCACGACCGGCTCGAGCAGGGTAGCGAAGCCGGCGGGTTCATGGCGGTGCACCACCTCATAGGCGGCAACCTCCATCGCGGTCAGCACGAACAGGATGATCGCGATCTTGGTGTACGTCTGCCAGGTCGGGTGCGCGTGCTCGGACGCGTGGGCGGCGGGAGCGTGCATGGCGATCGGGCTCAGCGAATGAGGTAAACGACGGGGAAGATCACGATCCAGACCACGTCCACGAAGTGCCAGTAGAGCGCCGCGATCTCGAGGTTCAAAGACCTCTCCGGGGGAAGCTTCCCGCGCAATGCCACGACCAGCACCGTAGTCAGCCACACCAGGCCGAGCGTGACGTGGGTTCCGTGGAACCCGGTCAGGGTATAGAAGGTCGAGGTGAAGAGGTTGGTGGTGTACCCCATCCCGCGATGGTAGAAGTGGGTGAATTCGTACACCTGCATTCCGACGAAGAACATGCCGCAGAAGATCGTGGCGATGAGCCAGCCAATCAGTGCGCGGCGATTCCCCTTCTGGGCTCCATTCAGCGCCAGCACAATGAAGAAGGAGCTGAACAACAGCAGCGAGGTGCCGAAAGTCACCAGGGGGATCTCGAGCATCTGCTCCTGAGGCGCCCCGTTCAGCAGCCATTCGGCATGGGGCTTCGGCCCTACGATGTCCCGACCTTTGTAGACGAGATAGGTCCCGATGAGCGACGCGAAGAACATGCATTCGGACCCGATGAAGGTCCAAATCGCCAGTTTCCGGTTGTCGATCCCGGTCGCGGTGTAGTGGTGTTCGTCGGCGTGCGCGAGTGCAGTATCAGCCACGAATGCTCTCCAAGTATAGAAGCTATCGGCTATCGGCTATCGGCCATCGGTCATCCGTCGGCTGCCAGAAGCCAGCCGTCCCTACTGTTTCGCCTCGAGCAACCAACTATCCCGTCAGCTCTGATAGCCGATAGCCGATAGCTGATAGCCGTCTCTCCCTCACCCCGCCGGCTCAAACGCCCAGTTGAAGACTCCGAGGAAGAGAATCGCCACGCCGACAAGGTGCACCGGCAGGTGGGAACCTCCGATGAAGCCGCCCAGGGTAACCGCGACGCCTATCGCCGCGACGAACGGCCAGTAGGACGGATTCGGCATATGAATCCCCTTGCCGTCCACCCGCGCCGGCTCAGGCACCTTGCCACCGCGTTCGCGCTTGATTTCCCAGAACGCGTCCCGCCCGTGCACCTGCGGGACCTTTGCGAAGTTGAACGCCTGGGGCGGTGACGGAATGGACCACTCCAGCGTGGCGCCGTTCCACGGGTCGGCCGGCGCCGGCGGCTGGTTCGAGCGACTGGTCTTGAGGATGTTCCACAGGAACACCATGAACGCCGCGAACAGGAAGAACGACCCGACGGTCTCAATCTGATTCAGCAGGGCGAAATTCGACTCGGGCGAGTAGGTGTAGACTCGCCGGGGCATGCCGTTCAAGCCCAGAATGTGCATCGGGAAGAACGTCATGTTGAACCCGATGAACATCAGCCAGAAGTGCAGCTTGCCAAGGCCCTCATCCAGCATCTTCCCGGACATCTTGGGCCACCAGAAGTACGCCCCGCCTGTCAGCGCGAAGATGGACCCGCCGAAGAGCACATAATGGAAGTGGGCGACGATGAAGTAGGTGTCCGTCTGCTGCAGGTCCGCCGGTGGCGAAGCGTGCATGACTCCCGAGAGGCCGCCCATGATGAACATCGCAATGAACCCGAGCGCGAAGAGCATCGGCGTCTTGAGATCGAGTTTTCCTCCCCAGATCGTGCCGATCCAGTTGAAGATCTTCACCCCGGTCGGAATGGCGATAATCATCGTCGTCAGCGAGAAGAATGCGTCGGCGAAGGGACCCATTCCGGTTGAAAACATGTGGTGGGCCCAGACACCGAAGCCGACGAATGCGATGAACACCCCGGAGAACACCATGGCCGCGTAGCCAAAGAGCGGCTTGCGGCTGAACACGGGCAGAATCTCCGAGATGATTCCAAATGAGGGCAGAATCAGGATGTACACCTCGGGGTGCCCGAACAGCCAGAAGAGGTGCTGCCACAGGACCGGGTCACCGCCCCCCGAGGGAACGAAGAAGTGAGTCCCGAAGGTGCGGTCGATCATCAGCAGGACCAGCGCGACCGTAATGATCGGAAACGCCAGCAGCAGCAGGATCTGGGTGATGAAGCTCATCCACACGAACATGGGCATGTGCATCATCTTCATGCCCGGCGCGCGAAGATTCACGACGGTCACGAAGAAGTTCACCGCCGCCGCCAGCGAGGCGATGCCCAGGATCTGCAGACCGACCGTCCAGAAATCGATGTTGAGCCCCGGCGAGAACTGCTTGGTGGTCAGATTCGCATAGCCGAACCAACCGCCGTTGGGCGCTGCGCCGAACAGCCAGCTTACGTTCAGAATCAGGCCGCCGGCCAGGAACACCCAGTAGCTGAAGGCGTTGAGCCGGGGGAAGGCGACGTCCCGAGCCCCGAGCTGCAGCGGAATCAGGTAGTTGAAGAACATCGCCGAGAGCGGCATCACCGCGAGGAAGATCATGGTGGTGCCGTGCATCGTGAACAGCTGGTTATACACTTCCGGACTCACCAGCGTCTTGTTGGGCCCGGACAGCTGCACCCGGATGATCAGCGCCTCGATCCCGCCCATCAGGAAGAACAGAAACGCGGTCGCGCCATAGAGGATGCCGATTCGCTTGTGGTCTACGGTGGTGATCCAGCTCCACAGACCATGCGGCTCGCTCACGGCTGCGGCAGCATGCGGCATTGCGGTTGTAGCCATGTCGGTCGATCCCTATTGGTTCGCGCGGAGGTAGGCCACGAGTGCCGACGTTTCCTCGTCGGTCAGGCCGAGGTTGGGCATCAGCACGCCCTTCATCCAACCTTGGGGGTCCTTGATCCAGCGGGCCAGGTTCTCGTCGGTGTTCTTGAGCGAACCCGCGGCCACGTAGCTCCGGCTCCCCACGTGGTGGAGATTGGGTCCGGCCAGTGGCAGTGCGGGGTACATCGAGTGACAGCCAGCGCAGGCCTTCATGGTAAACAGCGTCTGCCCCTGCTTCACCAGCGGGCTCGCGGTCGAATCGGTCGAGAAGTCCTTCGGCGGGGTATTGAAGTTCTGCGCCCAGGTATCGAACGCTTCCGGCGCTACCGAGACGATTCGGTAACCCATCCGCCCGTGCTGCAGGCCGCAGAACTCCACACACTGCGCCGGGAAATCTCCCGTGACTTCGGCTTTGAACCAGAGGTTGTTGAACCGGTTGGGAAATACGTCCCGTTTGCCGGCGAACTGCGGCAGCCAGAAGCTGTGGACAACGTCCGCGGTGGTCATTTCCAGGTTGACCGTCCGGCCCATCGGCACGACAAGCTCGCTGGCGGTCGTGATGCCAAGCTGGGGATAGCGGAACTCCCACCACCACTGATGACCGATGACCTCGACCTGCAGCGCGTCAGGGCCCGGCTTGGTTGCGGTACGGAAGATGGTGCGTACGGTAGGCACCGCGATCATGGCCAGGATGAACGCGGGGATGATAGTCCAGACAATCTCCAGCGTCGTATTACCGTGAATCTGCGTCGGCTCGGTGATTCCAGGGCGATCGCGGAATTTCCAGATCGCGAGGAGCAGGGCCCCTTCCACCAGCACAAAGACGATAGCCGCCCACAACAGCGTGACCCGAAAGATGTGGTCCGCTTCCCTGGCGTAGTCCGCCCGGGGATTCAGCGTGGTCTGCGGATAGTTGTCTGGCGAGCAGGCCGTGATCAGTACCAGCAGCGCGGCGAGCGTGAGTACCGGCGCCCAATGCAGGAGCCGCCGGCCGGTCGGGTGAGGCATCAGAATGCGCGTCCTGTCAGTGCGGGGGCCACAGAAGGGCATGAAAATGCCGACGAGAGAATACCCGTTCACCCTGCAAGAGTCAAGAAATCATTTGCCGCTCTTTGCGCTCCGATATCCTTGCGGCGACTGGACTTTCCCGACTTCCGCAGTTCCCTTCCTGCTGGTTCGCCCCAATGGTCCGCAACGCAGGAGGTACCATGACCCGCGAGCAGCGTGCCGCCCTGATCCGCCGCTACGCCGATGGCCCCGCCATGTTCGAGGCTGCCCTGAAACTAGTCCCTGATGCTGCGCTTCAGTGGCGCCCGGCTCCGGGAAAATGGACTGTCCACGAGATCATCGTCCACTGCGCCGACAGTGAGACCAACGCCCACATGCGCCTGCGTTACCTCGCCGCCGAGCCCGATCCACTCGTGCTCGGCTACGATCAAGACCGTTGGGCAATAGACCTTGCCTATCACGATCACCCGATCAAGCCCGCCCTCGCAACCGTTCGTGCGGTTCGGGCGAACACCGTCCCCCTCCTTGAACGTCTCACTGAGGCGCAGTGGCGCAAGACCGGACGCCACACCGAGCACACACGGGCTTATGGGGTTGAGCAGTGGCTGGAGATTTACGCCGAGCATCTCGAGGTCCATTCGAGGCAAGTTGCGAGGAATGTGGAGGCGTGGAATAGGCGATAGGCGAGAAGGGCGAGGCAGGCGATAGGCGATAGGGAGGGTCTGGCCTGTTTGCTCGCCCCTCGCCTCTCGCCTGTCGCCCACCCACTCACCTTACCACCATGTCAAACGCCACGGCCTCGCCCGCCACCTGAAAGCTGTAGTGCCACCACTCTTGCTCGTACTGCCGGAACCCTTCCTCCTCCATTACTCGACGGAGCAGTTGCCGGTAGCGAAGCGTTCGACCGGTTGCATTGGCGTAGTGTGCCGCCGCCGAGAAAGTATCGTAGGGCGTACCCATGTCCACTTCACGCCCACCCATGGACCAGTCCACTAACGTGAGATCCACCGCGAGGCCCAGGTTGTGCCGGCTGTGGCTCGCGATGTATCCGTCCTCGATCAGGTGCCGCTGCCCGGTCCGATCCGCCCAAGCTACCATGCCGAGCGTGGCTCGGACTGGACGGTAACCGTCGAACACCTTAAGCCCCATGCCACCAGTTCGGAGACGTTGCTGGACTCGCGCCAATGCCACCGCCGCTTCGCGACGGAGGTAGGCACGGTTCCCCTCGTATCCGGGCAGCACGGCGCCGGTGAAGTTGTTGGTCGTCGCGTAGCGGACCTCCACCACGATCGTGCTGTCGAATGCCCGTACGTCGGCCAGCAGGGTCCGCGCGACGGAATCCGGGGCTATCGTTGGTGCGGAATCCACCGTGGCCTGAGCGGCCGCGGCAGCAGGCACGCAGAGCAGAGCCCAGAGCATCCGGTGCATCCTACCCCGTGGTGAGATTCTCATAGTCCTACTAGATGAAGGAGCCGGCTCATCTGCATCCCAATGGGTCACTCAGCAGCCCAGGTTGAAATCTAAACATAACTCCCACAACGACTTAGCGCACGGTGTATGGCTCCCCCCGATGCTCCGCGCTATACTTGAGTTGAAGCTGGTCTCTGGAATACGCAAACGCCCCGGGCGGATGGCATCGGCTCGGGCCGTTTCCTTTTTTGTGAGTGTGGCAATGCTGCGTGAAATGCGCGAAAAACTCGGCGCCGAAATCGAGCAGTTGAGCCACGAGCTCAATGTGATCATCCCCCAGGCGATCGCCCAGGCGGTGGAGCTTGGCGACCTGCGGGAGAACTCCGAATACAAGGCGGCCCTGGAACGCCAGCAGTTCGTTCAGGCCCGGCTGGGACAACTGCATCAGCGCCTGGAACAGGTGAGTCAACTCTCCCTGACCGAGACCCCAGCTGGTCAGGTCGGCCTCGGCTCGACGGTCAAGGTGTTCGATCTCGACACCGAGGAGCACGAGAACTTCATGGTGGTGCTGGCCGAGATGATGGACATCGAGGCCGGTCATATCTCGCTGGCCTCCCCGCTGGGGCGCGCGCTCAAGGGTCGCAAGGTGGGCGACGAGATCGAGCTGCGACTCCCGCGAGGGCAGCGGCGTCTCAAGGTGATCCAGATCGGACCGGGCTGAGCCATTTCAATGGATTTTCCCAGGAAACAGTTGGTTCTCGTCGGCGACCGGGTGCTGATCGCCCCCGAAGAGGGCGAGGAGCGCACCCGCGTAGGACTGTACCTCCCGCCCACCGCCGTCGACGCACAGCAGGTGCAGAGCGGCCTGGTGATCGCGGTCGGCCCCGGCGATCCGGCGCCCGACCTGTCTATGGTGGACGAGGAGCCCTGGAAGGTCGGTGAGCGCCAGATCCGCTGGCGCCCCATGCAGGCGCGAGTAGGCGACCATGCCATCTTCTTCCGCAAGGCCGCCGTAGAGATCACCTTCGAGGAGCGGAAGTACCTGGTCGTTCCGCAGGGCGCCATCCTCGCCCTGGTCAGGGAAGACCTGCCGATCTGAGAATTGCTGATTGCCGATTGACGATTGGGGACGGCCATTACACGATTGAGGCATGCTGCGGAGGCCTGTCGCATAACGGCGACCTCGAACCGAGACCAGTCGGCAATCAACAATCAGCAATCGGCAATCACCTCTCCCACCCATGTCGCTTACCCGCTTCCCCGACCACGAAGACAAGCGGGTCTTCCTCTCCACCGTGCCGGCGCTGAACCTTTCTCTGGCACCGGGCAGCTACTCTGATCGCATCTCGATCGCCGTGCTTTGGCTCGATGAAGGCACGCCAGCCCTGCAGGAGCTGAACCAGGAGTTTGCCGCCTCGATCATCGAACACGGAGGTCTGGCGGTCGTCCTGGGAGGCACTGGGGCCGACGTGGCCGCCGCAATCTTCGATGAGGCGGCGGCCGAGACAACCCATGCCGAGGCCGAGGACGAAGCGATAGGCATTTGGGCCGACCCTGCGGCCTCACTCGAAGAACTGCTCTTTTCAGCCGCCGAAGAGGCCATGCCGCCCGATGCCTTTGCCGACCAGCCCTGGGACATCGTGGTCTGGTCGAAGAGTGGTGAGCTCAGTATCCCCAAGGTTCGCGCGACCCTCAATCGCCTCGGCGCGATTGTGGATGAGCAGTACGAACTCGGCGGTGAGGGAGGCAGCTGAAATGACCATGCCACGCCTGCCCGGTCTCGGGGCTGAGGATGGTCCCACCATTAGCGAGGCCGCTCGGTCCCTCCGCACTGGCGCCTGGGGGATGGTCTCACTTGCCGGCCTCGCGCTGGTGCTGATTTTCGCGGGAGCCCGGCGTTGGGTGCCCCGGGAGACAATCGGCTCCGCGCTGCTGTTGTTCCTCGGAGCGAGCCTGGGAGCGGTGTGGCTGGGATACAAGGCTCACCGCCGAGCGGTATTGGACCGCGAACGGACGAGCAGTCAGGCGATGATCGTCCTGCTGGCCGTGCAGCTAGGGAAGCTGGATGATGCGACGCTGACGCGCATCGGCGGCAAGGGCGGGCCCGCCGGCGAAGCGGCCCGCATGCTTCTCAAGGGCCGCCGTGGTGAGCAAGGCGGAGTCGCGAAGCCGAAAGGACTCCGGTAAGCGACCCCACTACAGGACCCCGCTTTGGAGACCCCGGAGTAGATTGGGCAGGATGCCCCGTATTCGAGACCTCTACCTCCGGGCCTTTGCGCTCAAGTGCCCTGCCTGCGGCGGGGGACCGGTTTTCGTGTCGTGGCTCAGGATGTGTCCCAGTTGCCCGAGCTGCGGACTCAACTTCGATCGGGAACCGGAGGGAGGCTACTGGATCGGATCCTATTCCCTCAACCTCTTTGCAACGGAAGCCGTATTCTTCGCGGCGTTCGTCGCGGCGCTTGTCTTCACCTGGCCGACCCCTCCCTGGGAGGCGATCATCTGGGGCGATGTCGCGCTGATGCTGGGATTCCCAGTGCTGTTCTTTCCGTGGTCCAAGACGCTTTTCATCGCGATAGACCTGACTTTCCGCCCGGAAGAGCCGGGCGACTTCGACCAGCCGCGCGAGCCGGCACGCCGCGGGACGGGAAGGCGGACTTGATCGGAGGGGTAGTCCGGAGTTGGCCCTCAGGAAATGGCGAACGAGTAGATCATACCATGCGCGTGGTGCGGTCGACCGTCCTGCGCATCGGGTACATGACAAATCATGAAGTACCGGCCCGGACGAAACACGACGGGGAACCACAGTTCCCGGCCAGGCACGAGATCTCCCACGCCACCGATGGGCTCCGCGGGCGGCTGCCCTATCTCTCCTGCCTCCGACCAGGCGATGTAGTCCTGAACCGCGTGACCGGGGAGCAATCGAAACATGTCCACCTCATGGGGTTGCTGACCCCGGTTCTCCACGCGAATCAAGTGCGACCCGGCGGTCAGGGAGGTGGAAAGGCGGAACGCATAGTCCGCAAGCGTCACCACGACGTCCTCCCGAGGAGAAGCGACGTTGGCGGGCGCGGCCGCCACGACTTCCAGATCGTGCGCCATGCCGCGGCGGAGGTGATCCCCCTTCCAGCATACTAGCGCGTAGCGACCGCGGGAGAGCGTGAGCCAAACCTCTGATGAGTCACCCGAACCCGTGAGGCCGGCCCCGCCCAGGTCCATCGCAAACGCGGGAAAATCGACATCGGTGCGCACGCTGTCGACGTAGGCCGCGGCGCTGCCGGCGGAATCACTGAAACGCACGATCAGGGCCTCGTGGATTTCCTGACCTCGATTGACAAGGCGGAAATGCAGGAGGCCCTCGGGAAGCGATCGCGGGACGATATAGCCGTATTCGGTGGCTTCGATGCGGACAAGCGGAGGTTCGACGGCGGGCCTGCAACTCAACATGGTCGCCAGCGCCAGACAGGCCGGGCCAGAGATCCAACTAGCGCGTGCGTCGCGCGGTCTGCTGTTCTCCCGCACAAGACACCGCCCATTTCAGAAGTTCAGAATCTCGCGGTTGGACTTGGTATTCGGTGTGCGCCGCTCCGGCCCGGTGCCAGGGCCATCGCAGCTAGTAAGGGAATGCAGCGGATGTCTTCAGTAGCCTTTGCGGCGGAAATCAGCCAACAGCTCGGGCAGGTCAGTCGGTTCCGTGGCTACCAGCCGCCCGGTTGGTGAAACGTAGATGCGGACCTTGGGTGCCCCCGGGATCTGCGTGGGGGCAAAGGCGAAGCTCCACACTCGCGGATGTCCGGATACTTTGGGGAGGCCGCTCCAGAGAAACGTCGTGGTCTGAGTTCCCATCTGCGGAGGTGGTGCGCCAAGCAGTTCGCCTACCCGGAAGTACGCGCCGGCCCAAGACGCTCCAGCAAGGAGTGTGAAGGCGAACGCCAGCATCAGCACAAACCAGATGAACCGCGACATGCTACCTCCGTCCCGCTGAATGCCGCCTGACCTCTCAACCTACCAGCGAGCTGGTGTTCCCCGGGTGTCCACGTGGACAAACGGCCCATGCGCCGCATTGGCGCGGTACACACCGATCCCGCCCAGCATCAGGGGATGTTCCGCATCCACCTGAGCCGCGACGGCCGCGAGCCACACGGCGTCTCCCACCGTAACCCGGCCATCGCCATCGAGATCGTCCATCCTGCCGTCGCCATCGGAATCCACGAAGATGTCGGCGGCGTCACCATACATGTGGCGACTGTCTCGCGCGCGCCCCCCTCGCTTCCCCACGCCTTGCGCGTTGTACTGGGGAGTCCGGAAACCCGACATCACCCGGATGTCCGCGGGACGTCCCAGGGCCTGCAGAGCGCTGTCAATGAGCTCGAGCTTGTCAACGAGGGAGAGCTTGACCACCAACACCTTCGGCCAGATATCCTGCTGGTCGTGGGTAAGAAAATCCCCGAGTCGGAAGTGGGTGGAAAGCGGCAGGTCCCGAATGTTGGGAGTGATTTCGAGGAAGCCAGCGGGGAGCCGATAGCGCGACCGCTGCCGGATCGTGGCGCGTTCCCCCGGCCAGAATCCCACACGATAGCCCCGCCAAGTGGCGCCGAGTTTGGCGCCCAGCGAAACCGTGGTGAGCAGATGAATCGAGTCCCCGTCCGGGGCTACGAGGCCGGTAGAGCTCACGCCGGGGGTACGTCGCGCCAAGGCAGGAATCAGCGCGGCAAGTGGAGCCGGCGCAGGTTCGCCGGGATCCAGCTGCACCACGCGTAACTCCCCGCTCAGGCCCAGCAGCCCGGTGATCGGCGACCGGGCGCTGTCGGCCGCGATGCTCTCCGCCGGCGAAGAGAAACGGGCGCCTGTTATGGCGAGCACGCCCGTGAGGGTCACTAGGCCTATTGCAACCAACGCGGCGAGTGCCGCGAGGCGGCGCACAACCATCGGCATGAGGTCCACCCTGTCCAAACAGATAGAATTCGAACAGGCAGTGTAGCGCCCCGGGCTCGAGGGCGGCACCCCCCATGCTGGTCAGGGGCTCAACACCGGCTGGACTGGCGCCGCGATCGGAGCCGATCGCTGGTAGGGGTAGCCCTGCCGGAGCAGGCGATCGAGGGCGCGATCGTGGCCGTAGATGTCGGGATAGAAGAACACATCGCCGTTGGTGACGGCCAGCGCGGTCGCGTAGATGATGTAGACCGGCACACTGGCGGTGAAATGCACCGTGGTCGGCTCACCCGCGTTCATCGCCGTGCGAATCTTCGCGTCAGTCCAGTCGGGCTGATCCCGCAACAGGAATTTCGCGAGCGCGAACGGATCGCCGAGCCGGATGCAGCCATGACTCGCATCGCGACGGGTGCGCTCGAACATGGCCTTGGACGGCGTGTCGTGAAGGTAGACCTGGAAATCGTTTGGCATGATGAACTTGACCGTGCCCAGTGCGTTGTGCGCGCCAGGGGTCTGCCGCACCCGTATGCCATTCCCGATCCGGGCGATGTTTTCGGGCCACGGGGGTACCGGCTCCCCCCCCTCGACTAGTTCATAACGGTTGCGATCGAGAATTTGCGGATTTCGGAGCGCCGCCGGCTTGATTTCCTTCAGCGCGATGGCCGGCGTGACATCCCAGTAGGGGGCGAAGGTGAGGTACTCCAGCTCATCCGCGAACACCGGGGTCTCAGTCTTGAACGCGGTGCCGACCACAACGTTCATCGCCAAGGTCGTCCCTTCGTCGAGATCGGTAGTGCTGAACGCGTAGAGCCGGAACGCCGGGATGTTGACGATGATGGGTGGCACGGTGAAATGCCGTGGCATCCAGCGCCACCGCTCCAGCGTGAGTTCCATCTGCCGAAGCCGTTGATCGAACGGCCGGCCCAGCCGCGCACGCGTCGAATCGCCGATCACACCGTTGGGAATGAACCCCTGCCGCGCCTGAAAGCGCTTGACCGCTTCAACAACTTCACCGCCATACAGGGTATCGAGAATCGGAGGGGCCAGACTATCGCGGTAATCACCAGTGACGCGCAGCAGCCGCCGGAGGCTCGGAACGTCGTCGTACGGCTCACCCGGAGTGAGCCGCTTTGGCAGCGGCGCGAGCGCCACCAGGCTCGAATCTCGCGCCAGTTCCCGATAGCGAACCAGCGCCGCCATCATCAACCAGTAGTGAATGAACGGCGGCTCGAGCGCGCGCAGGACGTCGTTTGGGGTGGCGGTCTGCGACAGGCTCTGCACCGTGGCCGCGACATCAAAGCTGTCCGCCGGCAACCGGAAGGTCCCATGCACCGCGGCGGGGCTCACGCGGCCATGCCGAAGTGCGGCCGCGAACCGGAGCGCAGCGACCGACAGGCCAAGTTCCACCCGGGCGGTGAGCCCGGAATCGGCACCAACCACCTCGGCCGCCTTGGCGGCAAGCCACGGGGCGTCATAGTCAGCCGGATCCAGCCCTCGATTGGCCGCCTCGCCCAGGACCCGGATCAGCGCCTGAGCTGGGGTCGTCAAAGTGTCGCCAACAAACCACAGTGGGGCCCAATCGCGCCCCGTGTACAGCCGGGACAAATCGCCCTGGACGTCCGCCAGGTTAGCCCAGTGGAGATCGGGATGTCGGGCGCTCTCAACAAGTTGCTGCAGCGGGGCCCGCCCAGGTGGAGAAACGACCGAATCCCTGGCCTGGGCGGCACCGGCCAGAAAGGTCACAAGAACGAGGGGAAGCAGGGGGGCACGCATGGCGGGCGATAATCTACGCAAGGGGCACGCCGCTGCCAGCAGCGTTCCCGGGCCCGAAAGCACTCGTGCCCCGCAGGTCGATAAGCCGACCTGCGGGACACGGTCCTACGGGTACCGCCTAGACGGCGACCGGGGCCGGCGGAGTGACCGCGGCCTCGTCCCGTTCACCGGTTCTGATACGGTGCACCTGCTCAACGTCCAGCACAAAGACCTTGCCGTCGCCGACGTCGCCAGTGCGGGCAGCAGCCAGAATGGCCTTCACCGTCACGTTTACAAACGGCTCCGACACACCAATCTCGAGTCGGACCTTTTCCTGCAATCCCATTTTGACCGTCGTGCCCCGGTAGTTCTCAACCCGTTCAGTCTCGCCGCCATGTCCCATGACTCGGGACACGGTGAGGCCGCGCACCTCGGCCCGGTACAGGGCCTCGAGCACGTCATTGAGCCGGTCGGGACGCACGATCGCGATGATGAGCTTCATGGATCTGATCTCCTCGCGCTCAGCGCGTGGCGGGGAAAGGCGCCCCGGTGGTAGCCGGCACCGAGATCGGCGCCTCTTCCATGGGCATGACGAGAATGGACCCCTCGCCGCTGGTATAGGCCTCCTCGCCATGATCGATGACATCCATGCCGAGTCCCTCAGACTTGGTGTCGACGCGGAGTTTCATAACCAGGCCGAGCACCTTGAGAATTGCGAAGGTCATGACCCCGGCGTAGACGAACGAGGTTCCAGCCCCGATGGCCTGGGTGAGCAGCTGACCCGGGTTGCCCGCGAGGAGTCCATCGGTGCCACCCCACACCTTTTCGGCGAACACACCGGTGAGGAGGGCACCTGTCAGGCCGCCGATCCCGTGGCCGGCGAACACATCGAGCGAGTCATCCAGCCGGGTGCGTGACCGGATCACGATGGCAAAGTAGCTCGGGAGCGCGGCGATGGCGCCGAGCAGCAATGCGCCAACGGGACTCACGAACCCCGCCGCCGGCGTGATCGCGACAAGCCCGACGACAATACCGGTCGCACCGCCCACTGCGGTCACATGTTTGGCGCGCAGCGCGTCCAGCAGGGCCCACACCAGCATCGTGGCCATGGGGGCCAGGAAGGTGTTGGTGAACGCCGTCGCGGCAGAGGCGTTTGAGGCCAGGGCGCTGCCACCGTTGAATCCGAACCAGCCGAACCACAGGAGCCCGGCGCCAAGCAGGACGAACGGGACGTTGTGAGGCAGGATCGCCTGCCGGCCATAGTCCTTCCGGGGTCCCAGTACCGCGGCGGCCACCAGGGCGGAAACGCCGGCGTTGATGTGCACGACGGTACCACCGGCGAAGTCCAGCACGCCGAGCTTACCGAGAAAGCCGCCGCCCCACACCCAGTGCGCCACCGGTGCATATACCAGGACGCACCACAGCGCGATGAACGCGATATATGGCCCGAAGCGCATGCGTTCCACGATGGCGCCCGAGATCAGCGCGGCCGTGATGATCGCAAAGGTTCCCTGGTAGGCCATGAACAGGACATGCGGGATCGTCCCCTTGGCCTCGGTACCGACACCCGTGAGGAGCGCATTCGTCAGTCCGCCCAGATAGGGCCCTCCCTCCGAAAACGCCAGGCTGTAGGCCAGGAGCGCCCACAGGACACCCACCACGCCGAGGGCGACGTAGCTCATCATCATCGTGTTGAGCGAGTTCTTCGAGCGGACCAGCCCACCGTAGAAGAAGCCGAGGGCGGGAGTCATGAGCAGAACCAGCGCCGTCGACGTAAGCATCCACGCGGTGTCCGCGGGGACCACGGTCGGGGCGGCGGCGGCATCCTGCATTAGCAGGAGCAAAGCTGGAGTAGCCACGGAGGGCGACCTCGCGGTGAGAGGGTACGGGACAAAATTGTGGTGAGTCAGTCGGCTTACGATAGCAATCAGGGCAGCTCGACGCAAGATGTACTGTACAGCAATTCTTGCAGTTTATGCACGATTTGACGAACACTCTTGCAGAAACTATGTATGAATATGCATCTTTATCATTGAGATATAACGACTTACACGCGGATTACTGCACATGCAATGACCCGATTCGTGCTACCAATGCCCGCCCGGCACCTTCTGCCGGTCTCAGGGGGCTGTTTCGGACCTCGCTCTACGCGGTCTGGATTGGGGATGACCTGGAAACGAACGGCAGGGCCAGCTCGGCGCGCTATCCGCGGCGTAATGCCTCTACCGGATCCACCAGCGCCGCACGCCGAGCCGGGATCCAGCTGGCGAGCAAGGCGGCGGCGACCAGCAGGAAGAGAATGATGAGATAGGTCCCGGGGTCAGACGGCGTAACCTCGAACAGGAAGGCGCGGAGGACCCGAGTGAGAACCAGCGCCGCAGCCAGCCCGATCGCACCGCCTACGGCCGTCAACAGAATGCCATCCCGCACCACCATGCCAAGCACTCGTTGCCGATCAGCCCCAAGGGCCATCCGGATGCCGATCTCGCGGGTTCGCCTGAGGACCGCGAAGGACATTACGCCGTAGATCCCAATCACCGCCAGCGCCAACGCGACGCCGGCGAACAGCGTGAGCAGCACCGCACTGAACCGCGCTTGGGCGCTCGCGGCGGCCACCCGTGATTCCATCGTCCGGAGGTCGTAGACCGGATAATCGGGAGCGAACTCGTGTACCGTGCGTCGCACGGCGGGCGCCAGCGCGACAGGATCTCGATGGGTCCGGATGAAGACCATCATGTATGACCGGGGTGCCTGCTGGTACGACATGTACACGTCAGGCTTGGGCGCGGAGTCGATCGTCCCGAAGCGGACATCCCCAACGACGCCCACTACCGTGGCCCCATCACCGAAGCCGCCTTGCCAGATCGCCGCGCGTTGGCCAATCGGATCCTGCTTCGGCCAGTGGGCTCGCGCCGCCGACTCGCTGACTACAATCACCTTGGGAGTCCCGAGCCGATCCGCATCCGTCGGCAGCCGGCCGCGCTTAAGGGGAACGCCGAGCGTCCGAAACCAGCCGGGAGTCACCGTGTGCACTCCGATGGCTGGGGCATCGTTGGGCGCGACGGGAGGACGGTCGGGGAAGGTGATGATCGTGCGATTGCACCCCCCGGCAAGCGGCGGGCAATCGGCGAGCGCAGCGTCAGCAACACCCGGAAGCGCGGCGAGTTTGCCGAGCAGGTTATCCGTGAAGCCTGGAATGGAGTCCCGGGGGATTCGGTCCGGCGGGACCGCGAGCCGGAAGGTGAGCAGGTTCCCGGCGTCGAATCCCGGTTCCACCCCCATCAGGTTGGAGAGGCTGCGTATGGTGAGCCCCGCGCCCGCGAGCAGAATCAGCGCCAGGGCGACCTCGATAACCACCAAAGAATGCCGGCCGATCCCGATACGGAACCGCCCGGGCCCACCGGTTCCCGCCCCATCGTCCTTGAGCGACTCGCTGAGCGCCGTGCGGGTCGCATCGAGTGCCGGAACCAAGCCGAACACCAGGCCCACGGTCACCGCCACCGTCAGCGTGAAGAGCAGTGCGGCAGCGTTGAGATGGATTGAGCTGAACCCCACGACTCCGAGCCCCGCCAGCCCCTGCGCCTGAAGCGTTGCGGCAGGGTTCACCCGACTCAGAATCTCGGTACCCGCCCAGGCCACGAAGACGCTGGCCGCTCCACCCATAAGGGACAGGAGCAGACTCTCAACGATCAGGAACCGTATTAAACGACCACGCCCGGCACCGATGGCGAGTCGAACAGCGATCTCCCGACGCCGCTCGGAGGCTCGGCCCAGCAGCAGGTTCGCGAGGTTCACGCAGGTGATTAGCAGCACGAACCCCGCGGCTCCGGAGAGTATCAGGAGCGAATTCCGGACGGCCGGGGCGACGCGGGTGTGGTCGAGGAGTTCCGCCCCCGCCGACCAGCCCGCCGTCGCTCCGTTGCCCATGGCGCCCTTCTCGGGCGGGTACGCCTGGTACACGCGATCACCCAGCAGTTGGGTTTCGCTTGTGGCCTGTTCCGGAGTCAGGCCTGGTTTCAGCCGTCCGATGAGGGAGAACTCGAGCGACCATGCCTGCGACAGATCCTCCGGGTCGCGCGTCGTGACCGGAACCAGGAGATCCGCTTCGCCCGATGTGCCCGCGAAGCCCGCGGGGAGCACCCCGATCACCTCGAACGGCTTGCCTTCTATGGTCATGACGGAGCCAATCGCCTTCGGACTCGCTCCCAAGCGGCGCTTCCAGAGCCCGTCGCTGATGATCACCAGGCGGGCGGCCCCACCGTGGGCCTCAAGATCCGTCGGAAAATCTTGCCCTAGGGCGGGCGCGACACCCAGCGTGGCCAGATAGCGCGCCGAAACCCAGGTCCCGTTGACCCGTTCGGCCTCTCCACCACTCAGGTTGAACCGATCATCGGAATGGAGTGCAACATCGGAGAACGAGTGCTGCGCCTCGCGATAAAAGGCAAACTTGGGATAGGACCACGGGGCCTGCCGGTTGGAGCTTCCGGCCGCCTCGGCCGGCGCCATGAGCGTGATATCCATCAATCGCTCAGGCTGGTGGAACGGCAGCGGCCGAATCAGCAGTGCGTAGACCGCGGAGAAGATGGCGGTGTTCGCGCCGATGCCCACGGCAAGGGTGATCACCGCAATGGCGACAAACCCAGGTCGACGCGCCAGGCTCCGAGCGGCATAACGAAGATCATGGACGAGGTCCGCGATCCGCTCCCGGATTGCGGCTCGGCGCTCCCTCCTTTCGGCCGAAGCGTAGAGGCGTGCCTGGGTCTCCGGCAATCCGCCGCCCAGACGGCGCAGCGCCTCCGCCCTGGCAGCTTCCAGCGTCATTCCCTCCCGCATCAGCTGGTCGATGCGGCAATCGAGATGGAATTGCAGCTCCTCATCCATCGCCTCACGGACCGCTTCACGCCGTCTCAGACCCAGTCGAAAGAGTCGCCTCACGCCGCTCCGTATCTCCAAGGTCATCTCGCACCCCTTCAGGCCGGCCGTTCCGCCAGCACCGCGATGACCGTCCGAGCGTAGCGGATCAACTTCGCGGACTCTGCCTTGAGATACGCTCGGCCGCTAGCGGTCATGGTGTAATAGCGCGCCCGCCGGTTGTTCTCGGTCACTCCCCACTCGGCGGAGATCAGCCCGCGCTCCTCCATTCGATGCAGCGCCTGGTAGAGCGCGCCGTCTTCCACGGCAAGTCGGCCATCGGCTCGCTCCTCGAGCCAGGAGGTGATCTCAAAGCCGTGCAGGGGACCCCGAACCAGCGCTTTCAGCACCAGGACGTCGAGGGTTCCCTTGAGAAGCGGCAGCGATTCCGGCATTGCCCCCAGTGTCTCCCCTAAGAGTCTGTATAGAGTGCGGCTCGAAGGCGGATTCGTCAAGGGGAAGGTATGGACGGATGGGAGGATGGAAGGACTAAAGGACGGAAGGACGGAAGGATGGAAGGATGGAAAGGGTTGGAGAGTCAGGGCGCGAGAATGGATCTCCTATGACCTTCCGTCATTCCGTCTTTCCGTCCTTCCGTCTTTCATCCGTCCGCTCGTCCGCCTCAACGGGTCCGCTCGCCCGACGGCCGGCGGCGTCCAGGGCAAGCACAATGGATTGGCGGGAGGCCAGCAACTCGCGTAGGGCAGCTTCCGGAGAGCGGTTCGACTGAGGGCGGCGAGACTCGCCCACCTCCAGAAATGGCCACAGCCGCTGGCGGAGGCCATCGGGTAACACGGTTTCCAGGTACTCAAGTGCGGTGCCGCGAAGGTAGGGGTTATCGGTGTGGAGTGCCTGAAAGGCGAGCTGTATGGTCGTCCGGGGCAACACCAACGACAACAACGCAAAGACGTGCTCGAGGCTCCGATCGGCGCGATCCCGGACCACGTCTGCCACCGGTGCCGCCAAGTCGTCATCAGCCGTGTCGAGGAGCTGTCGGCTCTCCCATACGCTTCGCTCCACTGTCACCTCCCTCAGTACTACCGACGTCACCCGTTCCCGGTCGATCGTTAGGCCGGGCGCCCGCTCGATGAGCCGCTTGAGCGCCCGCCCGGCGCGGTAGCGCACCTCAAAGCGGTGATCGTCGAGGGCACCGACCAGTCCGTCGACTGCCCCGGGCTCGGGGAGATCGCCGAGCACGGACACCAGTCGGCGGCGAATCGCGAAGTCCTCATCCGGGTCCAGCAGATGTCGCACCAGCACAGAGGTGTGGTCGGCGGCGACGGCGCGGAGTGCAAGGATGGAGTCCACCGCCACGCCGTCCCAGGCCAGGAGCCCGATCGCGGGCTCGATCAGATTCCCGGTGAGCGGGCCGTCCCTGAGCGCCTCCACAACAACCTGGGCGTCCGGATCGTTCAACGCTTGACGCCGATCCACCGGCTGCGAGCTCGGGCCCGACTGACGGACCCGGAGAGCATCCTCGGCCTGCGCCACATCAGACAGATTAATTCGCAACTCAGTCAGATCGATGGCGCCTACGGTCTGTAGAAAAGCGGCGGCGTCCTCCCGTTCTTCAGTGGGCAAATCGGCCGTTTGGCGCTTGAGGCTGCCAGCGAGCATTGCCGCATAGCCCCGATGGAGTTGCCGAGCCACGAATAGCGCCGCCGCTGAAAACAGCATGGTCATGCCTAACAAGATTCCGCCGGCCGAGGTGCCCGCAAGCGGGAACGTCATCTGAACCACGCCGGCGGCGACGACGTCACCGACCCGGGCGGCACCCACATCGAGCAGCACCTTGGTGGCGCGCTTTTCACGCGGGGCGATGGGGGTGAACATCAGCTCGTAGGCGGCCCGGAAGAGCGAGTTACGCAGGACAAGTTCGGTGGCTCGGGCAAGGAGTACCGGGGCCAGACCCGGCAGGACAATGCTGACTCCCGCCCCGGCAGCTACACCGGCCGGGAGCAGCGCGGCGCTCCGCGCAATGCCCAGCCGGCCAAGGAGCGGCCGGAGCGCGGTCACCTGGATGAGAATGCCCAGCAGGGCGGTGGCGGTGTAGAACGCCGCGAAGAGCCGCAGCAGGTCCTCGCCACTCGCGCCGACGCTCGCTCGTACCTTGGCCTTGAAGACGTAATCGAGGGTACCTTCGGCGGCGGCAGTAAGCGCGACCAGGAGACCGAGTCCCTGGAGATACCGTAGCCGACCGAGAACGCGGAAGCCGGATGCGCCCGGCTCAGCACTGCGCGGAACGGCGGGCCGGCCTTTGGCGCCCGATTCGACAGCGAGCACCAGGAGCGCGGCGAGTAAATGCAGAGCGGCCAGGATCGGCAGCATGGCGGTGAGCGAACCCGTCGCGCCGACCCGCTCGGGGAGGATCCCGCCCAGAAGCCCGCCAACGGACGCGCCAGCCGTGATGCGGCCGATCGTGCCGCGGGCGGCGCGGGGGTCGAAGCGCTCATTCACAAGCGCCCAAAAACCCGAAACTAGGAGGGCGCCGAGCGCGGTGAAATGGAGGTAGACTACGACCGCGATGGCGCGGGGGGCCTGGTGCACCAGGACTGCTTCACCCAAGAGAAGCAGCGCACTCAGCCCAAAGAGGGCGGGAACCAGGCGGGCCGGACCGACTCGCGCGAAGATCCGGGCGAGCACTACGAGGAGGGCGGCAGAGAGCATCGCCGCCGCGACGACCATCCGGGGCAGGAATGCGAGGTCGAAGGTTGAAAGGAACAACGCGTCGCGGGTTGCCTTCCCCGCCAGCTGAAAGGCGATCATCGCGGCACTGGCGAGGGTGGCGGCGATCGCCGCCTTCCGGTCGGCGCGAGGGACGTTCACAGCCTCAGAAGCCGAAGCCCGCTTGGGCGTACACCCGGGTGTGTTCGTCGCTCACTGCGAGAGCGACCGAGAGCGTATTCGCGCGGCTAAGGAATCCCAGTGATAGCCCGCCCCCGACCGCATCGTGCCAGGTATTCGAGGATTCGCCCTGCAGCCAAACCCGCCCAACATCCACGAGTCCGAAGATCCCGACGTCGGTCGGCACCACAATGTCGGCGCGCCCCAGCGACAGGCGGAGTTCAGCGGAGCCGTAGGCGGAGGCGTCACCCGCGAAGCGGTTGTCGCGGCCGAGCCTTACCGTTGAGCGGTCGCCGATGAAGGCCGATTCGAAGTACGGATACCGACCCCAGATCCTGCGACCTCCCACCCGGAAGGCGAACGTCGGATCGAGCGGCGCCTTGGGACTCAGGAAAGTCAGCGCCTCGGCCGAGACATCCCCGAAAACCTCCTGCACGTCCCACCAGGCGGGGTGCAGCGTTCCTGTCACCTCCAGCTTCACGCCCCGAGTCGCGGCGTTGAGCCGGTCCCTGGTATCAAAGCGGAGCGCCGCCCGCCCCCCAAGCTCGCCGAAGTTACCGACGCCGTAGGGATTCAGGGTGGCGAGGAAGCGGTTAGGACGCCTGTCGGTCGAGACGTACTTGAGCGAGGGGCCCAGCGTCATCGTGAGCGGCCCCGCGAGCGGAAACCGGATGGACGGCTCGACTCTCATTTCGTCCTGGGTGACCCGATAGAACTCGTCGCTGCCCGGCGCCGAAATCGAATTGCCAAAGCCATAGAACCGGATCACCTCGATCCCAGAGGCTCGAAGCAGGAGTTCTCTAGCCACACGGGAATTTTCCCGGCGAAACTCGCCCCGGTACTCCGCCCGGTATGAAGTGGGCCCCGTCGCGAATCCCGCCCGGATGATGTGGCGGCTCGAATAGGGAGACTTCCGGAAGCCGTAGGTGGTGAACGAGTATCCGAGACCGACGAACAATCCGAGGTCGGGACCGGCGCTGGCCCAGAGGGCCCACTGCGCGCGGGTCCCCCAGTCGCGCGGCGGTAGTGCTCGCGGATTGGGATTGGGCGGTGGCGTCCATGGCCGTCGGTCGACATGCGATCCGAGACCCGCGGTCTTTCGCGGCGCCACGCCGGTGCCATAGAACCGGTCTGTTCCCCCCGATGCCGAATCGACCAGCACCGCACTGTCACTCTCACCCAGCACCCGAAGGGTGATCCCTCCGCCGGTCCCGCGCACGATGGCGGAGTCGTTCCCACCCTCCAGAAAGAGCCGCACGTCGCGCGTCTCGCCCTTGCGGAACCGGCGGAGGAAGTAGGGCGTGGAATCCGCGGCGTCGCGACTCGCCAATGATACGGTGACGGTTCCGTCAGGATCACGTGTCATGACAGCCACCTCGGCCCCTTGGGTGGCATGTACGTCCACCTCTTTCGACAGCAGCCGATAGAACCGCTCCGCCGCTTCCGGCAGATGGTCCCGCCGGCGGCGGAGCGCCGCCTCGAGCCAGCCGCCTTTCATCTTGTCGTGCGGGGGCGGGAGCGCCGCAACTGCCACGGTGATTACCGAATCGGTAATAGCCGCCTGGAGCGCGCGGGCGACCGAATCCCAGGCCGTCTTTTCGAGGCCGACGAGGAAGCGTCGATCCAGATCGCGTCCGTTCCAGGTGGCGCCGACCATCACCGGATATCCCGGTCCGAAATTGACGAGCTGGGGGACCGACTGACGGGCGACGGCGAGCAGGAAGCCGTCGTACTTCACAAACGCCTGGTCTCGGTCCAAAGGCACCGGCCGCCACCAGCGGGTCGGGCCCTCGTTGAATCGCGCCCAGAACCACTGTCCGCGATGGCGGTCCCAGTCGCCCATGAACACGTCCATGAGCCGGGCGGTGAGAAAGGCCAACGCGTCCACCCGATCCTCGGAGCCTGCCGTCGTCCGCGCCTCCAAGGTGTCGCTGTCGATGATTTCCAGCGCCCCACCCCAGTGCCCGCCTATGCCCTCCTCCAGGATACCCATCACCCCCGCAAAGGTCGGGCGAAAGTCACCGAGGAGCGTATCGTCGGGCAGGATGACCAGGCGGATCTTGCCGTGCAGCACACCCGCGGCGTCGAGGAGCGGCGCCACCACCAGCGGTCCCGCCGGCAGAGCGGAGCTGGTTTGATCGCGGACTACCTCCCCGGCCACGGTGCGGCGCAGATCGGGGGGCAACGCGGTCGACGGATCCTTGTCTATCGAACGGAAGAAGAACAGCTGCCTTTCAGGATTCCTGAGTCTCAGGGTGGCGGTCTGCTGCCCCCCGGTCCTACCCACGGGCCGGAGGCCACCCTCGTCACAGCAGAGTTGCAGGACCGGCACGCTGATCGGCGTGGTCCACAGGTTTCGGTACTCCCGACCCAGGAGAAACCGGCGCAGGCCCCCACCCGAGTACTGTGGTCCCGCCGCTTTGGTGAGTGAGGTGTCCTGCGCCCGGGCGGCGCCTGACAGGCCGGTCATGAGGAAGAGCCCGATGACGAAGGTCGATCGAAACCTCATGCTGGTTGCCCCACCGTCTTTCGCATGTAGACTGCGGCCGACTACGACCGCGAGCACCACCCAGCAGAGCGCAAACACGAAGTTCACCCGGGCGAAATCGGTCAGGGCAAAACCAAGCGCAGTGCCGACGACGACCAGCACTCCGCTGACAGCACATCCCCAGAACGGACGAAGAAGCCGTCGATCGCCTGCTTGGCCTTGTACTTCTGTTGCCGCGTCGTGGGCAGGAACAGCACGTTGCGGAGGGTGTTTTGCAGCGAGTAATCCGTGGCATTTTCCCCCGTCTTGACCCAGCGCACCACGGAGAGAATCGGGAAGAACGCCAGGAAGGCATACCCGGTGAGGGCAATGAGGGGCAGCACCATGATTGCGACGCGCACACCGAACCACTTGAGCAGCCGCGACACGGCGAACAGCTGAAGCGCCAACCCCAGCAGGTTTACTGCGAGGTAGAACTTGGAGTAGAACTCGCCCGATGTACTCTCCTCGCGGTGAGCCCGCCGGTGGCCCCGCTCGCCACGGCGGCCTCCGCGGCGCCCTTGATCAGCTTGCCCAGAATGTACTCGCCAGTGCTGTTCACCCAGTTGAGCATCAGGATCATGAGCGCGATGGCCAGCAGGTAGCGATCGCTGAAGACGAGCGCAAATCCGCTCCGCCGGTCTACTACGCCGGTGAAGGACAGGGTCACTTTCGTGGTGTCACCCACCCCCTGGACCTGATACTCGCCGGTTGCGGCGGGAAGCTTCGCACTCGAGAATCGATCGGGAATGCCGGCCTCGTTGCGCTTGCGCTCCCGAGCATCCACCCGGTTGGTCAGCAAGGTCGCGATCCCCAGCACCACCGCGGCAAGCAAGAAGCGGCAGGTAGAGGCCGATCAGCGGAATGAGCCGATTGGTCAGCAGACTGCCTACCACCGAGCCAAGCGACATTCCGACGCCCACGATGGGAAAGAGCCGCTCGCCCTGCTCGCGGGAGTAGATGTCGTTGGCGAACGACCAGAACTGCGCCACGATCATCAGGTTGAAGATCCCGATCCACAGAAAGAATGGGATCGCGATTGGCACGCCAGCCCGCCCGAAGGCAAAGAACCCGACGAGGCAGACGACGAAGAACGCCGTCACCACATTGAGCAGCCTGCGCCGGGGAAGCCGGTCCGCCAGGGCGCCATAAAGCGGCACCAGTGCCACGAGCAGCACCGCCTGGCCCGCGGAGATGTACGCTTTCACCTCCGCACCCTGGCCGGCGAGGATCAAGGCCTCCCGCACCGGCTTAAGCACGTAGTAGGCGGCGAGCAGGAGGAACACATTCGCAGCGAGCAGGACCGCAGAGACGGCTTCGCCAGGCCGCACATCGCCCACCAGCCTGAGCGCCCGGTCGAGTCCACCACCACGTCGACTCATGCCGTCGCTTCCTCGGCCTGCGCCTGGTTCGCGTTCCATCCGGAGTCAAGCTCCTTGGTGAGCGTTAAGTCGCAGGGACGCGCGGCCTCGACCGGAAGCTCCGGCCGATGCCGCGCCCACCAGTGTTCCGCCCGCTCTTCATTCCACTCGGCGCCCGCCACACTGGCGGCGAGCCGTCGCGCAAGCTCCCCGGCGCTCTGCGGCCTGTCCTCCGGCCGCTTGGCGAGGCAGGCCAGCACGATCGCGTCGAACTCGGCGGGGATCTTGAGTTCGGTCCGCCTGGAGGGCGGCACGGGCTCCGAGTTCGCGTGCTGGAACATGAGCTGAATCGCGTTGGGGGCCTCAAAGACCAGCGTGCCGGTCACCAGCCAATATGCCACACACCCGATGGCGTAGATATCCACGCGATGATCCACCGCCACATCCCCCCGCACGATCTCGGGAGCGATGTAGGCCGGAGTCCCGGCAGCCGCGTCCGGAGCGGTGAGATTGGCCGAACCGGTGGAGGTGATGTCCTTCGCCAGACCGAAGTCCAGCACTTTCACAAAGTCCACCTCGAGCCCCATCCGGCAGCTGAAGATGTTGGAGGGCTTGATATCGCGATGGATGAGGCCATGACTGTGGGCCTCTTCCAGCGAATGACACACTTGCATGAGCAGGTAGGCCGCCCGCTCCGGCGGCACCGGGCCGAACCGGCTCACGAGGGATTCCAGATCGATACCGTTCAGCAGCTCCATCACGATGAACAGAGTGCCGTCATGCGCCACGCCGAAGTCGTACAACCCGATCGTGTGCGGTGAACGGAGCGCAGCGGCCGTCTCCGCTTCCCGCCGGAAGCGCTCGACGATGACCCGCGCGCTCCCCGGCGAGGAATCACCCAGGACCTCTGGTCGGATCAGCTTCACCGCTGCCGGCCGGGCGAGCATCTGGTGAGAGGCCCGGTATACCTCCCCCATGCCGCCCCTACCGAGCTCCTCCTCCAACCGGTAGCTCCCCAGCTCCCGCGCCTGCCGTACCTGCTGCCCCAGACCGAGGATGATCTTGGCGGGTATGACGGCGACCAGCGCGGCGAGGAAGTTGGGCCCGAAAGTCATGATATAGACGTACGGGCTGGCCTGAATGTTCAGGCCCCGCATCCCGCTGATCAGCAGCCCGAGCGGGCCCATGCTCGCGGCGATCAGTCCGGTGCCAAGCGTCGTGCTCGGCCGATTCGGAACGATCGAGGAATAGATGACGATCACCAGCGGAATCCAGGATAGGCGCGGCTGGTTGAGAATTGGGACCCACTGCTCCAGAAACCCCACCAGGAAGCAGGAGATCACCAGGTAGGCGGAGCCGATATCGAGCAACAGATCTGGCTTGGAGCCGAGCCGCACCGGCAGGTACGCCAACAGGAGCGAGGTCGCCAGACCCACAAGCATGATGGGCAGGGCCGGCATTGGCCAGATCAGTTCCATCATGGGAATCGGGCCAAGCAGTGGGGCCACGACTCCATTCATGACGAGCGAAAAAGCCCACAACCCCACGAATGCCAATCCCACCGCGCCGACGCGACGACAAGTCTGCTCCAAGACGTCGCTGGGCAGGCTCGGTGTCGACTTGGCGCCGGTGGTGGCGGCTGCGATGCCCGGTTGGGCCGGCGTCGATGGTCGCCGCCTGAGGAGGCGTCGCGCGCTGCCCCGGGCACCCGCTGGACTGGGAGAGGTCATCGGGATAAGCCTACCCTAAGGAGAGTGGAGGGCAATGGTGGGGATTGATAACGGTCCGGCGGTCTGCCCTGTCCGCCCGTCCGCCTGTCCCCCCAATTGACTTAGAGCGCTCTAAGTTCCCTATGTCGATCGCGTACCGGACCGCCGGGCCAAAGGAGGCGGGAAATGGGCAGGACACCAATGCGTGCCAGCGGTCGCCGGCGGTTATCGGCTATCGGCTGATCCCGGTCGCCAGTACCGAAAACCAAAATGCAAGTGCCTGTAACGGAAGGCCGAGGCCGGACGGCGAAACGGCGGACAGCCTTCTGAAGTCCTCGAAAGGATGTGGCAGCGATGAGCCTCCCTATCCGCTCCCTCGGCCGCCAGGGCCTCCGCGCCTCCGCCCTTGGCCTGGGCTGCATGGGTATGAGCCAGTCGTACGGCGAGGCTGACGAGGCCGAGTCGATCGCTACGCTCAATCGCTCGCTGGAACTGGGCTGCACCTTTCTGGACACCGCGGAGGTGTACGGGCCATACACCAACGAGGATCTGCTCGGCAGAGTGCTGAAGGGGCGCCGCAAGGAGGTGGTGATCGCCACCAAGTTCGGCTGGCGCATCGAGAACGGCGCAATGGTCGGCGTTACGAGCCGGCCGGCAGACATCAGGAGGGCGGTGGAGGGATCGTTACACCGGCTTGGCACAGACCATGTCGACCTGCTGTACCAGCATCGGGTGGATCCCAGCGTCCCAATCGAAGAGGTTGCCGGGACCGTCGCGGATCTCATCAAGGAAGGGAAGGCCCGCTACTTCGGGCTCTCCGAGGCAGGCGCCGCCACCATCCGCCGGGCACACGCGGTGTTTCCGGTTTCCGCACTCCAAAGCGAATACTCGCTCTGGGAGCGCAACCTCGAGCCTGAGATAATCCCCACACTCCGCGAATTGGGCATCGGCTTGGTGCCCTTCAGCCCGCTCGGCCGCGGCTTTCTCACCGGCACCGCGCGGCGGGCCGAGGAATATCCTGCCGGCGACTATCGCCGGAACGATCCCCGTTTCCAGGGCGAGAACTTCGACCGGAACATGCGTGCCGCCGGCGCGGTGCGTGACCTGGCAGCCACGAAGAGCGCGACACCAGGGCAGGTTGCTCTTGCCTGGCTACTGCACAAGGGGGACGACATCGTGCCGATTCCAGGGACCAAGCGGCGTAATTACCTGGAGGAAAACATCGCGGCTGCCGCGTTGAAGCTGAGTGCCACCGAAGTGGCTGCGCTGGATGCAGCCCTACCGCCAGAAGAGGTAGCGGGAAATCGGTATAGTGAGGCCATGCGGAGGTTTATTGATCGGTGAGGGTCAGCCGTTAGCCGTCAGCCGTTAGCCGTTGGCCGTTAGCCGTTAGCCGTTAGCCGTTAGCCGTTAGCCGTTAGCCGTTAGCCGTTAGCCGTTAGCCGTTAGCCGTTAGCCGTTAGCCGTTAGCCGCTCAGGGTATCCGCGACGCCACAAAAGGCAAGTGGATTTACCTAATGGCTAACGGCTAACGGCCGACCGCTCTACTGCAGCGGGCACGGCCTCTCCTGCTCCGCCCGCAATCCGCTCACCGCCGGGACCCCGGGGCACGCCGGGCGACTGGTCCCACTTCCGACCCGCACGGTCGCGACGCCTTCCACACCCGGCCAAGAGGCCACGATCGTGGCGACGCCGTCAGTCCCGCCTCGCACTGTCCCCGGTCCTACGAGGCTCGCCACCTGCTCATCCGAGCTCGACCAGCGTATCCCATCGGGCGTTGGGATCAGGTTCCCGTCCGCATCCTTCACCGTCACGGTCAACTGCACAGTTCCCCCGGGCGAGACCGTCGCGGGACTGGGAGAGAGAAAGATCTGCCCCTGATTGTCGATGGAGGGGCTGCCTGGGGCTCCACAACCGCCAAGTAATACCACGAAAGCCGGCAGATAGCGGGAAACTGCGTACCGAGTGCGCATGTGATCCTCCGTGGGGTGTTTAGGAGGTCGGGCTCGGTCGGTTGCCCAGTTGGTCAGCGCGACTTGCCCGCTCCGTGAAGCGGGCCCAGAATACGTTTGAGGGCTCACGGGCTCCTCACATCCTCCTCAGCGACGGCTCATGTTCCGTCTGCAGACGCTTGGCGGACTCAGTTTGCTGGATCCAGCGGGCTCGCCGGCAATCACCCAGCGTCGGCGTCTCGCGCTCCTGGCCTTGCTCGCAACCGTGGGGGAGCGCGGACTGAGTCGGGACAAGCTCCTCGCATACCTGTGGCCCGAGAGCTCGGGCGAGAACGCCCGCCACGCCCTGGAGCAGCTGCTCTACTCCATGCGGCGACAGCTTCCCAGCGATGCCGTACGCGGTCCTGACCCGCTTCGACTGAATCCCGCGGTGATCACAAGTGATGTGGACGAATTCACACGAGCCCTGGGGCGGGGTGCGCTCGCCGATGCGGTGGGGCTGTATCGCGGACCGTTCCTCGACGGGTTTCATCTCGGGGACGCAGCGGCTTTCGACGAGTGGGTTGACGGCGAGCGGAGCCGACTGGCGAACGAGCATGCGCTGGCGCTGTACCGCCTGGCCAAGGAAGCGGGTGAGTTGGAACATCACACGCTCGCCATCGACTGGTGGCGGAGACTCGCCGCGGTCGACCGGCTCAGCGAACGAACCGCCCTCGGCCTCGTGAGAGCGCTCGCAAGTGCGGGCAACTGGGCCGGTGCGCTGCAGTACGCCCAAGACTACGAGGCCCTTGTACGAGAAGAGCTGGCGGTTCCTCCGACCGCAGACCTGGGGGCCGTGATCGAAAAGCTCAGGGCCGAGCATGGCCGAACCGCTCAGCCTTCCGTGAGGGCCGGGGGGCTGCCCGTCTCTCCGGAGCGCTACCCCATCGAGCGGGAGTTGGGCCGGGGTTCTGTCGCGGCCGTCTACCTGGCCCGGGACCTCAAGCACGACCGCCCGGTCGCGCTGAAGCTGCTCCGGCCGGAACTAGCGGCGACGACCGAGGCCAAGCGCTTTCTGCGTGAAATAGCGATCGCCGCCCGCCTGCACCACCCGCATGTGCTCCAGCTGTACGACTCCGGGATGCAGGAATCCGCCGGGCTCGCCGCCCGGCCGTACTACGTCATGCCGTTTGTGAATGGAGAGTCGCTCCGACAGCGCCTAACCCGCGAGGGGCGGTTGCAACTCGGGCCTGCCCTGCAGGTCGCACGCGAGGTTGCCGACGCCTTGGCCTATGCCCACGGCATGGGGATCGTGCACCGGGACATCAAACCGGAGAACATTCTGCTGGAGGCCGGACATGCGCTGGTGTCGGACTTCGGGATCGCCCACGCGCTCAAGCAGGCCGGCGCCGAGAAACTGTCGGTGGCAGGCGTCGTCCTCGGCACGCCCTTGTACATGAGCCCCGAACAGGCGTCGGCGAGCCCTGACATCGATGGGCGGAGCGACATCTATAGTCTGGGGATTGTCCTGTACGAGATGCTTGCGGGCGAGCCGCCGTTTTCGGGCCGTACGCCTCAGGCGATTCTCGCCCGCCACGCGGTGGATCCGGTGCCGTCGCTCCGCACCATTCGTCCCGAGGTTCCCGCCGCGATCGAAGCCGCGATCGCGCGGGCTTTGGCCAAGACTCCGGCCAACAGGTTCAAGACTGCGGCGGAGTTTGGCGCGGTGTTAGGTTAGGCGATAGTCGACAGTCGCCTGTCCCCTAGCGTCCCTTGCGCCTCGGCCCCCGCCGCCCGTGCTCCGGCGCGCGATGCGCCGGGCGGGCATTTGCCTTCGCGGCGGACCGGGCACGATCCTCCGCCTTCTTGGCGCGGATCGCGGCGATACGTTCACCCAAGGGCACTTCCAGCCTCGTCTCCACCTTCGCGGTGTAACCGAAGTCAGGGACGATCACCCGCGGCAGCCGCTTGCCGAGCGCCCGCTCGATCCTCCGAAGGTCCTCTTCCTCGTCCGGCGCCACGAAGGTGAATGCATCGCCCACTGCCTCCATTCGTGCGGTGCGGCCGACCCGGTGGATGTAGTCCTCGGGCACTTTGGGCACATCGAAGTTCACCACGTGGCCCAGCGCATCGATGTCGATGCCTCGGGCCGCGATGTCGGTGGCCACGAGGACGCGGTACTTCCCGCTCTTGAACCCTGCGAGCGCCTGGGTGCGCTGGGGTTGCGACCGGTTGCCGTGAATCCGCTCCGCCTCGATTCCATGTCGGACCAGGTGCTTCGCAAGCCGATCGGCTCGATGCTTGGTGCGGGTGAAGACCAGCGCCTCATGGATTTCGTTCCGCTCGAGCAGGGCCAGAAAGAGCGTCGCCTTGAGCTCCTGCGGAACCGGATAGACCGCCTGGGTGATTCCGACGGCCGGGGCTGCGCGTCGCGCCAGATTGATCGTGACGGGATCCCGGAGCATGTCGCGCGTGAGGGCAATGATCGGATCGGGCATGGTGGCGCTGAAGAAGAGCGTCTGCCGCCGCGTAGGAAGGTGACGCAGGATCTTCCTGATCTCCGGCAGGAATCCCATATCGAGCATCCGGTCCGCCTCGTCCAGCACCAGCACTTCGAGTCCGGTGAGCTTGGCGTATGGATATCTGAAGTGGTCGAGCAGCCGACCCGGAGTCGCCACCAGGACGTCCACGCCACTCCGGAAGGCATGTTCCTGCGGCGCCATCCCGACCCCGCCGAAGACCGACGCACCGGTGACGGGCGTGTGTACCGCCAGATCGTTCAGGTCTTCCAGAATCTGCGCCGCGAGTTCGCGTGTCGGCGAGAGCACGAGTGCCCGCGTCGTGCCGCGGTGCTTCTCGATCAGACGCTGCAGAATCGGCAGGAGGAACGCTGCGGTCTTCCCGCTACCGGTCGTCGCACAGGCGAGAACGTCCCGCCCGGCCAGCCCGGGAGGAATGGCGTCGGCCTGGATCGGAGTTGGACGGACGAAACCGAGCTCCTTGATACCCTTCAGGAGACTGGGGTGGAGTACGAAAGAGGTGAACGGCAAGATGATCCTTTATGGGCACGTCGGACAGCGCGAGAGCGAACGTCCGTGTTGGTGAAAAGATGGTGTCACGCTACGGCTGCTTCGGTCCTGGCCCAGAGCTCCTGAGCCAGGGCTGAATCATTCGCGAGGGGGTTGGGAGGTACCTCGCGGCACTTGTCGTAGTAGCGACCGGTCACTGTGGCGAGTTCTGGTGTGGTAGCGCAGTACAGCGGCGTACGAGCGCCCTCTTCGTTCGAGAGCATAAACAGCTTCATGAACCACTGCAGCGGGCCGGGAAGAGCACGCCAGATGTTCGAGGCCACGGCGCCCGGGTGCAGCGAATATGTCGTCACGCGAGTGCCGGTGAGCCGGCGCGCCAGCTCCTTCGCATGCAGCACGTTCATGAGCTTGGTAACGGCGTAGTCGGGAAAGCCGCTCTTCTTTGGTGTGGTGCGGCGTTCCAGCACGGACCAGTCGATCCGCTTCACTCCCATCTGCCCCACACTCGAGACATTCACGATCCGCCCTTGGGCCGAGTCGCTCACCAGCGGCAGGAGCAGGTTGGTGAGCAGGAATGGGCCGATGTGGTTCGTCGCATAGGTGAGGTCGAAACCATCCGCGCTCAGCGCGTTGGTACCGGCCACCCCCGCATTATTGACCAGCACGTCGAGCGGACGACCCCCGGCGAGAAACTTGCCGGCAGCGCGCCGCACCGAGCCGAGATCCGAGACATCGAGTTCCAGAAAACGCGCGTTGGCCGCCGGGTACCGGCTGCGAATGCCGTCCAACACCGGCCGGGTCCGCTCTTCCGAGCGGGCCGCCAGGACCACAGTTCCACCACTCGCCGCAAGCGCTTCGACCAACGAGCGCCCTATCCCTGAGTTAGCCCCGGTGACGAGGAAGGTGCGGCCCTGCAGTTCGGTGGTGCCCATGTCGCGGGGTTCGGGTTGGCCAAGGCGAGGGGTGAGCAATATACCCCCGAGACGCGTCAGGCGCCGGGGAATACCACGGGAATACAAAGGGAATACTGCGGGAACGGGACGGGAATAGAACGGTCAGTCCGCTATTGTATTCCTTCTCCCGCTGTATTCCCGCTGTGTTCCCCTTTCATTCCCGCTGTATTCCCGTTGTATTCCCCTCCTCTGACCCTGTAGAATTCTGCAATGCGACCTCTCCTTCTCGCCGCCCTCGTCGCCGCCCCGTTCCTCCCGGGCGCCGCGCAAACCGCGCCCGCCGCCGCCCCGGTCTACACCCGAGCCGACTCCTTGCGGGGCTCCTTTACCTCAGCGGGACGGGCCTGGTGGGACGTCACCTTCTACGATCTGCACGTCAGAATCAACCCTGCCGACAGCAGCATCCGTGGATACAACGGCATCACCTATCGGGTGGTTGGGCCGGGGACGGGAACTGCAGATCGATCTGATGACACCGCTCGAGGTCGACAGCATGGTCGCAGGGAGGGCGGACCGTGCCATTCCGGCGCGACGGGAACGCCTTCTTCGCCCGGCCGGCTCGACCGCGGCCGCGCCGGCGAGATCGCGACACGATCACGGTCTACTATCACGGGAAGCCACAGACCGGCCAAGCGCCCGCCGTGGGACGGCGGGTTCACCTGGACCGCAGACAGTCTGGGCCGACCCTGGATCGTGACGACCGATCAGGGCATCGGCGCGCAGCATCTGGTGGCCCAACAAGGACACCCAGGCCGACGAACCGGACAGCCAGCGCGTCGCGCTCACGGTGCCCGACCCGCTGGTCGACGTCTCCAACGGGCGACTCCGCACCACGAGACCGAACCCCGATGGCACGACGACCTACGAATGGTTCGTGGTGAATCCGATCAACAACTACGCCATCGCAGTCGCCGCGGGTCACTACGCGCACTACACCGACGTCTTCCAGGGCGAGCGGGGCAACGCTCACGCTGGACTACTGGCCGCTCGACTACCACCTCGAGGCGGCGCAGCGGCAGTTCCCGCAGGCGGTCACGATGCTGCAGCTGCTTCGAGCACTGGTTCGGACCGTATCCGTGGTACGAGGACGGCTACAAACTGATCGAGGTTCCGAACAACGGGATGGAGCATCAGAGCGCCGTGTCCTATGGCAACTCTTCGCGAACGGCTACCGCGGGAAGGACGGTTCAGGCGACCGGGCTCGGCCTCAAGTGGGATTTCATCATCGTCCACGAGAGCGCCCACGAGTGGTTCGGCAACAACATCACCTCCAAGGACAACGCCGACATGTGGGTGCACGAGAGCTTCGCCAACTATGCCGAAGGACATCTACACCGAATGCCTCTTCGGCAAGGAGGCCGGCGCGGACTATATCGTCGGCAACCGGCGCCTGATCAAGAACGACGAGCCCGATCATTCCTGCCTACGGCGTCAACGCGCAGGGCTCCGGCGACATGTACCCCAAGGGCGGGGACATGCTGCACACCATTCGCCAGATCGTGGGAGACGACGAGAAGTGGCGCAGCATCCTGCGGGGCCTGAACGCTACCTTCTGGCATCAGACCGTGATGGGGAGTCAGGTCGAGGCATACATCAGCCAGCAGGCCGGCATTAACCTCTCGAAGGTGTTCCAGCAGTACCTGGAGACAACCAGGATTCCGGTGCTGGAATACAGGCTCGAAGGAACGACGCTCTCGTATCGCTGGACCAACGTGGTTTCCGGGTTCGACATGCCAATCCGGGTGACGATCGCCGACAGCAGCTACGGGGTGATCCGGCCGACCGAAGAGTGGCAGACGGCGACAGTGACGCTCTCGAATCCGGGAGACTTCAAAGTGGATCGGAACTACTACGTGGTG
The DNA here is from genome assembly GCA_963748035.1 of uncultured Gemmatimonadales bacterium. GTDB lineage: Bacteria > Gemmatimonadota > Gemmatimonadetes > Gemmatimonadales > GWC2-71-9 > JADJOM01. The sequence goes on from CAVVHO010000003.1 coordinate 130,921, forward strand.
GTGCAATCGCTGCCCTGAAAGATAGCGCGGGCAAGACGGTCGGACGGTCGGACGGTCGGACGGTCGATAGCCACCTAACCGCCTAACCGACCCCCCAATCCCCCAATCCCCCAATCCCCCAATCGCCCAACCGCCCAACCGCCCAACCGCCCAACATTGACCGCAAGATCCGGAGTGTAATCCCCCACGCCTGTTGATAGACTGTCGTTCATCGAGATGACTCCATCAAAGGGAACTCAGATGAGCAACAGCAGCCCAGAAATCCGTTTCGCAATCGGCAACTGCTCCCTCGGCTCGATTCTCGTCGCCCGGAGCGAGCGCGGCGTGTGCGCCATCCTCCTGGGGGACACGCCCGAGGAGCTGATGCGGGATCTCCGCGAGCGATTCCCCCAAACAGCACCAGTCGGCGACGCTGCCGGGTTGGAACAACTCCTGACCAAGGTGGTGGAGTTCGTGGATTCACCCGGCCGGGGACTCGACTTGCCGCTCGATGTGCGGGGCACAGCGTTCCAGCGGCAGGTCTGGGAGGTACTCAGGGGGATCTCCCGCCGGTGAGCGAGCGAGCTACACCGACATCGCCAATCGCATCGGTTCTCCGAAGTCGGTCAGGGCCGTGGCCCAGGCTTGCGCTGCCAACGCCCACGCCGTGGCGATTCCCTGCCATCGAGTCGTGCGCAGTGACGGAACGCTGTCAGGCTATCGCTGGGGCGTGGATCGGAAGCGGAAGTTGCTGGAGCGGGAGGGGACGCGACGACGGCGTAGGCGACAGGCGAGAGGCGACAGGCGACAGGCGACGGCTGACGGCTGACGGCGACAGCTGATGGCTGACGCTGATGGCGATGGCTGATGGCGGATGGCGGACAGCTGACGGCCGATCAGCCTACTCCGCCACCCGCTCGGCGCAGAAATAGCCACTCGCCTGCTGCTGGTTCACACCGCTGGCCCAACCACCGCGGATGGCGTTGACCGATACCAGCGCCAGGTGCAGCGCGGTGTATCCGCCATCGATTCGCATGAGGTCGCTGTGGATTGCCTCTTGCCCAATCCGCATGACGGCCGAGACCGCGCTGTCGCCCTGCGAAACCCAGATCGCGAGCCCCGGCTGTTTCGGATCAACCGAGTGCAGATCGCCCAGTCGCACCGCGCCCACCTGCTCGAGCGCGATATCCGTTGCTCCGATCACCGGGACCATGACCGGAGCGTATCCCGCGCGATCCACCCGCCGCAGTGCGGACTCGAGGGCATGTAAGGTCATTGCCCCCTGCACACTCTTACCTGCGGTGGTCCCCGATGTGGCTACCAACGTCAACCGCCAGCTACCCGGCAGGCTGTCCCATGGGGCATCGGCCGAGGGACGCCCCTCGGTCGGTCGGCATTCATCTCCTGAGGTCACGGAACCGGCCTGACTGTGCCCGTGCCCGCCGCAGGCCACTGCGGCCAGCGTGAGGGCAAGCACACCGCTCACCCCCACGCCAGGATTGCGCCTTAACCTGCTCATCGGGGCCTGATCACCCGTACCATGCGACCGCTCCGATCCATGGTGTAGAGTGGTCCCTTGTACAGGTCGTCTCCGAGCGGGATGACGGTCCCACTCGAAGCCCCGGCTCGCAGGGTGAAGGTGTGTACGTAGGCGTCCGCGCCGGCGTAGTTCACTCCGTAGCCCAGGTCCTGCAGTGACGCCGCCGTCAGCCGGCTCAATGGGTTGGATCCGGCGTTGAGGTAGCCGGTCATCAGTTCGTTTACGAAGGTCGGCTCGCGCCAGTGCGAGTTCACCGTCCCCCCGCCACATCCGACCGGCGAAGCAGCGCTGCAATCCTCGACCGGAACCTTATTGCCGCCGGTATAGGATGTCCCACCGATCGAATCGAACATCGCGCGGCCGTTGGTGCAGTCGAAGAATGCGTCGTTGATCATCCCCGGCGGGTTGGAAGGATTCTCGAGGCAATCGAATTGGGCCTGGGTCCACAGCGAGCCGAAGCCGAGCACATGCCCCATCTCGTGCAGGATCACGGCGTTCAAGGAACCGTTGTTGACCAACCCCGCCACGTCCGCCGAGTCGAACGTCATCACCCCGACTATCGTGAGCCGCCCTGTCGTGCGGATGATGCACGGGCCCGCCTGGCCCAGGATGGTACCCGGACCGTCAATGGTGTCGATCTGAGCGAAAATCAGGACATCGTCCACGGTCCCATTGAAAAGTGGTTGGGCATCGCTGCACGTCCCGGCCGTCAGCGGGTTGCCAAGGAAGGAGATGTCAGGAAGATCCTGATAGATGATCTGCTGCCACTTGGCGACCGCAGCATTGAACGCGGTCTGCACAGGCCCCGAGAACGGTGGGCCGATGTTCTGGATCGTGATGTTGAAGGCTGGGGAGGCGCCGATCGCCGAGAAGGTGATCGGGTTGTTGGTTACGCCAGCGCCCGCGACCGTCGCGGTGAGCGTGTTGCCGCCGGCTGCCTGCACCGAGCACCCAGTCACCCACCTGCGCAACACCGTTCCCATCGGTGTTGACCGTAGCATTGCCAGTTATGCTGCCACCACCGGTAGCCGCTGCGAACGTCACTCCGACACCGGACACAGGAGAGCCGAGACTGGTGACCCGCACCGCGGGCCGGATGTTCAGGGCGAAGCCAACCAGACCAGTCTGGAGATCGCCAGCAAACACGGCAACCGACTGGTTGGACGCGATGGTGAATGTCACCGACAGATTCTGCGGGCTATTGGACGCCACGCCCGACAGTACCGGGACCGTCGCCGTGTAGATCCCCGCGGCCAGCGCGCCGGTGACTGGCTGTATCGTGAGAGTTGCCGGGGCCGTGGTGGTATTCAACACCGGCGCCTGGAGCCAGCCGGTTGCGCCGGCGCCATAGGTGATCGTTCCCACACTCAAGCCGGAAAGGGTCCCGCCTCCGCTGTTGCTGATATTGGTGAGCTGGCTCGCGGGATTACCGCCACCTGGAGCAGCGGTGAAGCTCAGGCTCGGCGGCGTCAGCGCAATCCCCGGCGGCGCCACCACGGTGAAGGTGATTGCCAGGTTCTGCGGACTGTTGGACGCCACGCCTGACAGCACCGGAACGGTCGCCGTGTAGACGCCCGGCGTCAGCGCTCCGGTCACCGGCTGCACAGTGACCGTTGCCGGAGCCGTGGTGCCGCTCAACACCGGTGCCTGAAGCCAACCGGTAGCGCCTGCCCCGTAGGCGATCGTGCCGATGCTCAGGCCATCAAGGGTCCCGCTGCCGCTGTTGCTGACCGTGATGAACTGGCTCGCCGGATTGGCACCTCCCGCGGTCGCCGAGTAAGACAGGCCGGTTGGCGTCAGTGCGATCACCGGCGACGCTGTCACCGTGAAGCTCACCGACATCGTCTGTGGACTGATGAGTGCGACGGGCGACTGTACCGGGATCGACGCGACATAGACTCCGGGCGCGAGACTCCCGGTAACCGGCTGGATGGTGAGGTTGGCCGGCGCCGTCGTCGTGTTGAAGGTCGGTACCTGGAGCCAGCCGGTGGCGCCGGCACTATAGGTGATCGTGCCCGTGCTCAGGCCGGAGAGCGTCCCACCTCCACCGTTCGTGATCGAGGTGAACTGGCTCGCGGGGTTGGGTCCGCCCTCCGGCGCCGAGAAGGTCAGGTTGGTCGTGGAAAACGTGATCTGAGGCGGAGCGGTAACTTCGAAGTTCACCGTGAGGGTCTGCGGACTGTTGGTCGCCACAGGCGACTGCACCGGGATCGTCGCGGTGTAGATCCCCGGCGTGAGACTACCGGTGACCGGCTGGATGGTGAGGTTGGCCGGGGCCGTCGTCGTGTTGAGGGTCGGTACTTGGAGCCAGCCGGTTACGCCTGGCCCATAGTCGATGGTGCCCGTGGCCAAGCCAGTGAGCGCCCCGCCTCCACTGTTGGTGATGGTGGTGAACTGGCTCGCCGGGTTGGCAGCGCCTTCAGTCGCAGAAAAGTTGAGCGTCGCGACCGAGAGGTTGATCGCGGGGAGCGCGTTGACGGTGACCTGCGACGATCCGGAGACGCCCTTCGCGGTTGCCGTAACCGCCACGGCGCCTGCGGTTGCGCTCACGCCGAAGATGTCGGCCGTGGCACCGTTGGGAGTCACGGTGACCGCCGCGCTGGCGGTGGACCAGGTTACTGCGGGCGCGCTGGAGCAGTTCGTCGAGGCGATAGTAGCCGTGAGGGTGATCGTCTCACCGATCGAGAGAGACGCCGGGTTGGGCGTGACCGTGACACTCTGGACGGCACACGATGGTTCGGTCCCGCCCCCGCAGGCGGCGAGGAGTACGACGATTCCGAGAAAAGCCGCTGGCAGCCAGCGCTTCGCGCTGCGAATGTCACACGTCATGGAATCTCCCTCGCCCGGATAGGTTCGAGTCCCGAATGGGATCGAATTCAATGAATGTACACCTGTAAAGTCGTCGGTACGGCCGGCGGGCTGTGCAGGGGGGTGCCCTCCCCTTCCCTTATATAGTGGGTCCGGGTGAGTTGCGGCAATTGGCTAGTTAATTGCTGGCTGATTGTTGACCAGCAGTACCGAGTACCGAGTACCGGGTACCGGGTACAAGACCCAGGAAGTCAGGCCGGTACTGGGGGAACCGTGGAAGCGGGCGGGCCCAGGCTGTTGTACTCGGTACTCGGTACTCGGTACTCGGTACTCGGTACTCGGTACTCGGTACTCGGTACTCGGTACTCAGTACCTTTCAACCCTCATCCCGCGACGGCCGCCCCCTCCAACAAATCACACACCATCCCGATTCCGTCCACTCCTTGGAGAAGCTCGCGGTGTTGCGCCGCCGCACAGGCTACCGTCGGCTCCCGGAGGAGCTGGCCTAACCGAGCCTCCACCCGCTCACTGGTGAAACCCCTGGGTGAGAGCCACCGGGCGACGCCGAGCTGCTCGGCGCGGAGAGCGTTGTCAGGCTGGTCGAACGACATCGGCATGATGAGCTGGGGGATGCCGGCCGCGAACGCCTGGGCCGCCGTGCCAATTCCTCCGTGATGTACCAGCGCCGCCGAGCGTGGCAGCACGGCGGAGAACGGGGCGTAGGGTCGATGGAGGATCGTGGCAGGGAGCTCGGCGGGGAGTTGTTCCGGATAACCGGTGAGGAAGAGACCCCGTCGGTTCAGGCGGCCGAGCGCATCCCGGGCCGCGATGAAGAAGCTGTTGGCGTGCCGGTTGGCGCTGCCGGGAGAGACAACCACCGGCGGCGTGCCCGCGGCGAGGAACGCCTCGAGTTCGGCGTCAGCCGGTGAGCCTGTCGGGTCGTCCCACAGGGGAAAAGACGCGTGGTGAAAATGCCCGGGCCAATCGGGTTGCCGGGGACCAAACCACTCCGGAAACAACCCAACCACCAGCCGGGGCGAATTGATCCAGTCCTTGAACACCCGGTGCACCGGCGGGAGCCCATGCGACTCGCGCCAGCCGTTGAGCAGCGGCAGCACCAGGGGATCGATCTGCGTCCGATCGATGAGCGCCCAGAGGGTCTGTTTGACCAGGAGCGGCAGGGCCGAGATGTCGATGCCGGGCGGAAGCGCCGGCACCTTGTAGCAGGAGCGAAGGCTGGAAGGGGCCAGGTGGATCGTCGCGCCGGCAACACCGGTCTTCTCCTCGAAGGCGCGCGTGGCGAAGCCGAGAGGATGCCCCACGACCATCGTCCGCCCCGGCTGAAAACGGGCCTCGAGCGCCTTCCAGGTCGGCTCCAGCAAAGGTGGAATCAGCTTGAGGACCGCCTCGAATCCACGGCGCGGGTGCCACAGATCGGGATCGAGGGTGGCGCCGTGATATTGCTCCGCGGTGATCACTGGTACGAATTCGAGGTCCGCGCGCTCAACTACCGCCCGGTGCGGCTCGGCCGTCAGGACAGTGACCTCGTGCCCGCGGGAACGAAGCAGTCGCCCCATGCCCACGTATGGGTGGACATCTCCGCTGGAACCAACGGGGGTGAGGAGGAAGCGCATGCGGGGTAAAATTAGTGGCACGGAAAGAAGGCGACAGGCGACAGGCGACGGGCGAGAACAGCAGGCGGCAGGCAATGGACCACAGGCGACAGTCGCTGTGTTTGTCGCCTGTCGCCTGTCGCCCGTCGCCTGCCGTTATGGCGTCCGCTGTGTCCGCCTGACTACGCTCCCTTCGCCAACTCCCTCACCTCCCACGCCAGCTTCTTTACCTTGGCCTGGTCGGTAGCTGCCGCCGCATCAGCATCCAATTGCGTAGCCAATCCGGTCAGCGCATCCTGCCGCGCTTTCCCCGACAGCTTCTCGGCCGCGGCGAGCGCGGTCCGCGTCGCTGAGACCTTGCCGGGCGCGAGGCCCTTCGACCGCTCCAGCTGATCGACGTAGGCGCGCGCAACGACGAAGCTGGTCGGCCACCACAGCTTCGGCTGATCCTGAGTGTTGAAATAGTCCAGGTGCACCAGCTTCGCCGCCTCGATCTCGTTCTGGGAGAGGAACGCGCTCGGCGTCAACTCGAAGATGTCGAGTCCGCGGGCGATCTCGGAGCTCACGATGACGCCGTTGTACCAGTAGGACGACCAACTGCCGGCGCCGACCATCTTGGTCGAGTCCATCGGCCCCCGGTCGAAGAACGCGATCTCCTTCGGGTGCGCCGCATCAGTCCAGTCGAACACCGAGATGCCGCCCTGGTACCAGGCCTGTACCATGACGTCCCGACCGGGGATGGGAATCAGCGAACCATTGTGGGCCACGCAGTTCTCGAACGGAGTCTGGGCGGCCAGCATCTTGTAGTAGCTCTGGAACACCATCTTCCGGTCGACGATGTCGAAGATCGCGTCCGCGCCCCATTCGGGCTTGTCCGTCTTGCGGCACTTGGGCTGGCCACCGCCACCCCACTCATCGGAGAAGAGCAGCTTGGTGCCGTCGTTGTTGAACGTCGCCGAGTGCCAGTAGGAGAAGTTCGAGTCAGCCACGGCCCCGATGCGCTTCGGATTGGCCGGATCGCTGATGTCCAGCAGCAGGCCGTAACCCCCGCACGCACCGCCGGCCAGCCCGATCGCCGGGTACACGGTGATATCGTGGCACTGGGTGGGCCCGGGACGAACGCCGTTGGCACCAGGGGTCGGAGCGGGACCGACCATTCTCTCGATCATGGCAGGGAGCGCCGCCCTGAGTGCGGCGCTGTCCGACCCCGTCGCCGCACCGGTGCCCTGGCGAGCCTTGACGACGCTGTCGAGCATGTACTGGACGAAGAAAGGCGGCAGCACCGTCTCGCGGCCGTTGATCACCGCCGTGTACCCGCCGGTCTTCTTGGCTTCCGCGACGGCCTTGGCCTGGTTGGCGATGTCTTCCGGAGCGTCACCGTGAGAGACCGGCTCGGTCAGATCATTGAAGATGCGGGGTGAGCTCACGATCGCCGCCTGTTCTGGATGTGCCAGCGGCACCTTGATCACTTCGATCCGGAACAACGAAGAGTTAGGATCCTGATCCGGCGCCAGCTTCGAGCATCCGGGCAGTTCACTTGGGGAGCGCACTCCCGCCGATCCGGAGATGTAGACGTACACGTTCTCCGTGTCCTTCGGATCTACGACCACAGTATGCGTATGCGAGCCACGGCAGGTCTGCACATTGCCGATATACTTCGGCTGGGTGATGTCGCTGATGTCGAAGATGCGGATGCCGCGAAGCCGGTCGTGGCTCACGGTATCGCGCACACCCTGCACCCCGCAGTCCAGCCGCCCTGAATTACCCTCTCCCGAGACGAAGAGCAGATTCTTGTAGACCGAAACGTCACTCTGAGACGCGGGACAGAGATAGCCGATCGCAAGCGACGGCTTGGCCGGATTGGAAATATCCCAGACCTGGTAGCCGTTGTAGTTCCCCTGGATGGCATACTTGCCGCTGAACGAGAGATCGGAATTGGTGACGCCGGCGAACTTCTCCGACGACGGCGTGTTCGAAACCAGGCGCAGATTCCACGCCGCTTCCCCGGCATCCGTCACGCCGGCGTGCAGGCCGACTCGCGGGTCGGTGCGGGGTACCGCCGTCGACATCTTCCCGCCTCCCGAAGAGGGCGAGGCGCACGCCGCGAGCGATAACAGCCCGATAGCGACCGAGAGGTGGCGGAGAGAGAAGGCCGTAGCCTTTGTAGCGGATGCCATTGCGGGTTCCTGTGTGGGGTCGACGAAGTGTGGACGGACGAGTGGAAAAGCAGACATCATTGGCCGCGGCCTCCCGAAGCGAGAGTGAGAAGCATCTTCTGCATGCGGTCGATTTCGGTGGTCTGATCGGCGTACACGTCGGAAGCGAATCGGTAGACCATCTCCTCCTCACCGGCACCCTGCGATCCAAACAGCTGATTCACCATCGTGATGGCGCCGTTGTGGTGCATGATCATGTACCTAAGGAAGAGCCGGTCGAAATCAGGCCCCCGCGCCTGGTCCAGCTCCATCAGTTGCTCGGCGGACAGCATGCCCGGCATCAGCATGCCGTGATCCATGCCCGGCATGTCAGGCATCATGTCGTGGGAGGCGTCCCCGTCGGGGACCTTCTGCTCGCGATCCCGGAGCCAGCGTTGCATAAGCACGATCTCATCGTGCTGGCCAACAACAATCCGCTCACAGAGGGAGCGCACCGACTGACTCGCGCCGTGGGTGGGCGCCCAACCCGCCATCAATACCGCCTGCGCGTGATGGGCGATCATGCCGGTCATGAAATCCACGTCCGCCTGGGTGTAGGCGAATCGGCCAGTGTCGGCCCTGACGGCGGCCGCAGTCGGCGAGTGGTGCCCCGTGGCGGGGGCAACGCCTGTGGTAGCCGGAGCCTTGCTGCCGGGGGCGCAGGCGGCGAGTCCGGCCGCAGCGAGTATCGAGGTAAGTCGCGGAAGCGATTGTGGCATAATGGTTTCCACCATAGCCGGCGGATGGCCCCTGGGTCGTTGGTCGGCGGATTGTAGGAGATACGCGCCCGATTGGGAAGCCGTTGAGTCGGGGTCCATACGGAGAGCTTGGCGATGGGTTACAACGGACGGACGAGGCATCCGTGCGGTCCCCTTCCCCCTTCCCCCGTTCCCCGTTCCCCGTTCCACCTACTCCCTCCATAGAGCGTCCGCAGAGCGTCCGCCCTCGGCCTTACATGATAAGCTCATGACAGACGGGACCGGTCGCCCGTTGGCTTTGACACCAACCTGTCATGGGCACCCCACAGATTGTCTGAGTGACTGCCTGATCTCCCGCTTTGTCCAGGTAATTGAGCCCCCCCCACAATGCTTCCGCACCGACTCGACGGCCGCCTCCTGTTTTCGGTCTTTGTCATCTACGCACTGTCGGTGAAGGGTTACGTGGAGAGCCTGGACACCGTGTACTCCATTGCGACCGCGGAGTCCATCGTTAGCCGCGGCCGCCTCGACGTGCAGGTACACCGGGACGGCTATACCAGAGTCGGTACCGAAGGGAAGTACTACTCGAAATACGGTATCGGGCTCCCGCTCTACCTGACCCCGTTCATAGCGCTGGGCCATGCCGCGGCCAAGGTGACCGGGTTGCCGGAAGCTGACCTGAGCGGATTCCTGATCTCGTTCTCGCAGGTCCCCTTGGCGCTCCTGATTCTCGTCTTGTTCGCACGACAACTCAGTCGCTTTGGCGCACCGCGCGAGAACATTCTCCTGCTGACCGCCGCGCTGGGACTGGGGACCCTCTGCTGGCATTATGCCACGTGCGACTTCAGCGAGCTGATGCAGGCCGCCTTCCTTCTCGGGGCATACTACGGCGTGGTCGAGCAACGCAGGTCGGCTGTCTCTTGGGGCGGGGCTGCCTTCGGCGCACTTGTCCTCGTCAAGCTCGTCCACATCGCGCTACTCCCGCTGTTTCTGATCTATCTCCTCATGCCGAGTGCAGAGGATCTACGGGACCGGCTCGCGCGGGTCGCGCTCTTCCTGGCGCCCGTGGCCCTTGCCGGCCTGGTGATTGCCTCGTTCAACCTGGTGCGGTTCGGCAACATCTTCGAGTCGGGATACGGTCATGAAGCCTCGCTCTTTCTCCCCGCGCAGCTCTGGTACACGCTGCCCGCGCTCCTCTTCTCGCTCGACAAGGGGCTCCTCGCCTTTTCCCCGGTGCTCATCCTCGGCCTCTTCGGAGTGGGTGGATTCCGCCGACGTCATCCGCGGGAAAGCACCCTGTGCCTGGCCATCGTCGCGGTCACTTTTCTTCTCGTGGGAGCGTGGCATTCCTGGGGAGGCGGCTGGAGCTGGGGGCCCCGGTTGCTCGTCCCCGTCATTCCACTCTGGTCCCTCGCTGGTGGCTTCGCCCTGGATCGCCAATCGATGCCGCGGCGGAACCTGGCCGTAGTTGCGCTGATAGTCGCCTCCATCCTGCTCCAGGTCCCCGGTATCCTCGTCAACGATCAGGAGATCCACCGGATCAAGGACATCCTGCTGTCTCAGGATGAACAGCCACAGGCGCTCGGCGATCTCCCCATGGCCTGGGTTCTCGCGTGGCACAAAATCCACAACAGCTCTGAGCGCTACAATGTCTCATCCTTCGGGGTCCAGGGAGATCGCCAAATTGACCTGAACGCGTACCGGAGCTTTCGCGGAGTGGACGTCTGGACGGAACATGCGGCCCGTCAGCTCGATCGGCCCTGGCTCCGCCTCCTTCCCCTGGTCGGGCTTGGCCTGGTCGGCCTGCTCACCCTGCAAAGGCGCTCGGCGGGATCAACGGGTGGTCTGGTCTGACAGGGGCCGGCGGACATAGCGGACACGGCGGACGGTACAGTTGACAAACACTTTCAGTTCACCGTTCTCCCGTTCCCCGTTCCCCGTTCCCCGTTCCCCGCTACCCCAGCGCCTTCGCCAACCCGCGAGCCCAGTCGTCATTGTGAATGATCCGGGCCCGCGTGGCCGCCCGCAGCCGTTGCAGCGGCTCCAGCTTGCGGAGCGCCAGGCGGTAACTGTTCCCGGGCGCGAGCTCGGCCTCCTCCCCGCTCAGCGCGAGCCCGGCTCGCCGAAAGTGGAGCAACTGCAGGTCGCGGTTCACATCCTGGATGGCTCCCGCAAAGACGTACGTCGCAGCGCTTGGCCCGGCGATGATCTCGAGCACCGTCAGTGGACCCACCGGCACCAGCAGAAAAGTCGCCCAATTCTGCGGCAGCTCCGGGAGCGGCTCCGTCGCATCGGCGTCGGGATCAAGCAGCTGCACGAAGCCGAACCGCGGCTCGCCACCGCGCGCCAGGCCGAGCAGGGTCGCGGCGCCCGCAGCCCGATCGGGGACAGTCCATCGGTCGACTAGTGCATTCCAGTTCGGCACTTGCGGTCGTGGAATGCCGAGGCCGTCCGCGAAGATCTGGCTGCCGGTGAGCGACTGGAGCAGCTGCGCCTGCGCCTGGCATCGTTCGGTCACCGCCCGATGAAACTCATCCCGCCGACGTCCGAGCAGTCCGATGACGGTTCGGCCTTCGGCGGTGGTCAAAACGACGGCCGGCGGCTCATCCGTCTTTTCGACTCCGGTGAGCGCGCCGAGCGGCACCTGCCATGGGTCGCCCTCCTCGGGGACCAGGGTGATGTGGGTGTCGTACACTTGGCATTCGACGGGACGGGAACTGCTCTCGCCGAGCACCGAGGCGGGGAATCGCGTCGGCATCGCGACTCCATGGGCGAGCAGTCCGGCGACTCGGGCCTGGTTCCGCGACCGGCGGAGCTCTGCGGTGAAGGTGTCGAACCGGCGGCCCAGCTGATTGAGCAGGAGCGTGCCGGCGGGCCAACACCCGATTTCGATGCGGTAGTCGTCCGGGCGGAGCGTATCGGCGTCCAGAAACATCACGGTGACCGCCCCGACGGACAGTCCGTCGTCAGCGATCACCGCCTCTCCCTGTCCCCGCGCCGTGAAGGCGCCGCTGGCATCCTGGAACGCGAAGGCGGCCGGGGCCCGTCGAGTCTCTTCGCTCACCTAGGCGTCGTACGGCTCGCCGCACTCCGGGCAGAACTTGGGGGTCCCGTCGGCCTGGGCGCCGCAGTGTCCGCACTTGCGCTTGGCAGCCACCGACGCGCCGCACTCGGGGCAGAACTTTCCGCCCTGGGTCTTGGCGCCGCACTTGGGGCACACCGCCGCCGCGACCTGCGCCAGGTCGCGCTCACCGAGGTAGTTCACGCTGCGGGCCTTCTCCATCGCCTGATCGCGCGCCGCCTGGGCCTGGGCCGAGGCGATCTCCTCGTCGAGGTCCGGGGCGCAGGCCTCACACAGCCCCGCCTTCTTGTTCCAACAGACCGGTTCGCACACCCAATTGCCGCAGCGGGTGCACTGCTTGAAGAGCGGGCTGATCTCCTGGACCGCGGCCTTGAGAGCGGCATCGTGCTGGGGACCGGCGGCCATCGCCTGCAGTTGATCGGCCGTCTGGGCCGCACGGCCGAAAATCCCTCCCAACAGGGACCCGGCAACGTCGGCGATCGCCCTGGCGGTGCCGAGGCTGTTCGAGTCAAAGGTGGACATGTAACCGTTGCCGCACTTCTTGCAGAAGAACTTGAACTGGAAGCCGCGCTGCTGGGAAAGATCCTGATAGTTGTTCGTGAACGGGATGTTGGCCATTGGGGGGGCTCCTTTGCGGCCTAAGCTGAGGCGCAAAGGAGGGGGAGTCAAGTTAGCTCGCTGCGCTCGCCGGCGGGGGCGCTTCGCGCCGGCGGGGTCGCTCTGCTCCTGCGGGCGCTCGCTGCGCGAGCGTGCGGAAACAACGCGTAGTTCCCGCCAGCCGCCGCAGGCGGCCCCCGCCGCGAGCGCAGCGAGCTAAGCCCCCAACGCCTCCCGCACCGCTGCCAGCAGCTCTTGAACAGTCCAGGGCTTCGACAAGAACGGTGGCGCGATGGTCGCCTGAGAGCCCTGGCGGACCTCTTCGCCGGTGTATCCGCTGGTGAGCAGGAAGCGGATCGTCGGCTGTTGCTGGCGTACCGCCTCAAAGAGCGCCAGCCCGCCCATTCGCGGCATGATGGCGTCGGAGAGGACCAGATCGATCGTGTCCGCATTGGCGCGCCAGATCTGCAGGCCCTCTTCGCCGTCGGCGGCGGAGAGTACCTGATAGCCGTACCGGACCAGCGCCCGGGTCGTAGCGCTCCGGACCGAGTCCTGATCTTCGACCACCAGAATCGTCTGCACCTTCTTGGTAGTTGGACGGACCTCGTGCTGCGGTGTCTGCGTGGCCTCGGACCCGTTGACCTCCACCAGCTCCCCGCTGACCGGGAAGTACAGCCGGACTTCCGTGCCCACCCCCGGCTCGCTGTTCACGAGGACGTACCCCAGATGCTGCTTCATCAGTCCGTATACCATCGCCATGCCGAGCCCCGTCCCCTTGTCCGCCGACTTGGTCGAGAAATAGGGCTCGAAGATCCTGGCTACCGTCTGCGGGGCCATCCCGGTGCCGTTGTCCGCCACCGACAGGACCACGTAGAGGCCCGGGGCACCCCACTCCTGCGCCGCCATGAGTTTGTCAGCCGGTGTGGCAAGCCCGACATCGATGTGCAGCTGACCACCTTCCGGCATGGCATCGCGGGCGTTGGTGGCCAGGTTGAAGAGCATCTGCTGCACCACACCGGCATCGGCCGCGATCGACGGCAGGCTTTTCCCATGGGTAACAGTGACTTCGATCTGGTTCGGTAGCATCCGGATCAACGTAGGGGCGAGATCGTTCACGAGCTCCTCGAGTCGGAGCGGCTTGAGCACCAGCCGCTCCCGGCGGCTGAACCCGAGGAGCTTCCGGATCATCGTGGCGCCGCGATGCGCGGCCGCCTGCGCCTGGGTCAGATCGGCGAGCAGGGGCGCGTCGGGAGCGAGCGTCGACACCGCCAGGTCCACGTGCGCCATCACCGCGGTCAGGACGTTGTTGAGATCGTGGGCGATGCCGCCCGCGAGCTGACCCACCGCTTCCATCTTCTGCGCCTGTCTCAACCGCGCTTCAAGGTCCTGTCGTGCCGTCACGTCGGACGCGACGATGAGAGCGGCCGGCCTCCCCGCAAAGTTGAAGGCGTGGGCGGCCACCTCAACCTCGATGGTGGTGCCGTCCTTCTTGCGATGATGCCACATGCTGGTTCCCCGCCAGCCATCACCCGCCGCGCGGATCCACTCCGGAAGTGCGACCCCCTGGTCGGGCGGCTGCAGGTCCGTGAGCTTCATCGCGAAGAACTCTTCGCGTGTGTAGCCATAGTGGCGCGCGGCCGAGTCGTTGACGGCGAGGAAGGCGAGAGTGTCGCGGTCGCTGACCCACACTGGCTGCGGGTTGGCGTCGAACAGGTGCCGGTAGCGTTCCTCGGCGTGGCGGCGCTCCCGGACCTCTCGTTCGAGTTCGCTGGTCCGCTCCTGGACCAGCAGTTCGAGATCTCTCGCGTGCCGCTGGATCTGCCGGACCCTGAGCCGGAAGATGCCCATGACGCCGGCGGCCACGACCATTCCGCAGAGCCCGTAGAACCACCAGGTCTCGTAGAAATGCAGCCCCAACCGGAAGGGGAGCACCGCGCCGGCCTCGTTCCACACGCCATCGTTGTTGGCCGCGATGACGTGAAAGCGATACTGCCCGCCAGGTACATGGGTGTAATACGCCACCCGCCGAGTCCCGGCGTCGACCCAATCCTTGTCGTAGCCTTCCAGCCGGTAGCGGAACCTGACGCGCTCTGGAATGAGCAGGCTGGTCGCGGTGTAGGAGAGCTCGAGCCCGCCGTCGCCGGGCGGCAGCACGATACTCCCCGCGAGGTCGACGGCGCGACCATCCACACGGAGGTGCTCGACATGGACTGGAGGCGGAACGGGATTGCTCAACAAATGCGCTGGATCCACCACGACCAGACCCTTGATGCTCGGAAACCAGAGCCGGCCGTCCGGACTCTTCCATCCGGCATCCTGGGAGCCGCCGTTGAACTCGATCCTGCGGTGGCCATCCAGCGATACCATGTCGCGCAGCTCGACCGGACCACGACTGCCCGCTGCCGCGTCGAGCAGCTCCCGCTGGCTGGCACTCGCCAACCCCTGGTTGGAGCTCAGCCAGAGATTGCCCAGATCGTCCTTGAGAATCTGGAACACATCGGTCATGAGGATGTTGCTTCCGAGCGGAATGGCGATGATGCGTCCTTCCCGGACCAGACTGAGACCCCCCGTGGTCCCCACCCAGAGTCCATGCTCGTCGGCGTACAGCGCTTCGACGATGTCGGCCCCGAGCCCGTCCTTGGTGGTGAGGGTGGTGAACCGGCCATCCTTGAAGCGGATCAGGCCACGCCCGTGAGTGCCGATCCACACATTCCCTTCCCGGTCTTCGCCGATCGTGCGGATCCGCATCGACTCCACCTTTGCTTCCCTGGTGTAGTCATGCAGCCGGCCATCCTTCCAATGGTAGAGCCCGTCATTCCCGCCAAACCAGAGCGCGCCGGTCCGGTCCTCCAGAAAGGCCGATACCCGGTTCCGAGGGAATGATCCCGTTTTAGCCAGACTCTCCCAGCGGCCGTGGCGCAGCCGGGCGAGACCACTATTGGTTGCTACCCAGAGGGTGGAATCGGAGGTCTCGACCGTGGCATACACGGTGTTGCCGGGGAGTCCGTTCCGGGTCGTGAAGTTGGTGAAGCGCCCGTCCTTGAACCGATCGAGACCGCCGTTCAGGGTCCCGATCCACAGCGCCTGCTCCCGGTCCCCATACACCGACCAGACGACGTTGGCGGAGAGTCCCTGGCGCTCCGAGTAGATGGCGAGAATGGGCTCGCGGAACCGGTTGAGGCCGCCGTTGCGGGTTCCCACCCACAGGCTCCCTTCCTGATCCTCCAGCAACGTAGTGACAGCATCGTCAGTCAGGCCGTCCCGCGCCTGGTATCGCTGGAACCGGCCGGCGACAAATCGGGCAATCCCACCGCCGTCCACACCGACCCAGATTTGCCCGTTCCGGGTCTCGATGAGTGCGCTCACTCCGCCGGCCGGGAGTCCCTCGGCCGACGCGAAACGCTCGAGCCTCCCCGCGGTGGCGCGGTAGAGTGCGTCGGGAGTGCCGAACCAGAGGGTCCCGGTTCCATCCTTATAGACAGTCCACACCGGCTCCTGAATCCGCCCGCCCTCCGGCTGCCAGCTGGTCAGCCGACCCGCGCGCCAGGTGAACAGTCCGAGCTCGGTGGCGAACAGGATGGTACCGTCGGCCGCTTCGGTGATCGAATACACCGTTGACTCGAAGCCGGGGACCGGGTGGAACTGCCCGTCCTGCAGTCGGAGCAGACCATCGCCCCGGCCAGCCCAGACCGTGCCGTGGCGATCCTGGTAGAGACAGTTCACGATCGAGCCCGCCGCTCCCGGGATAGCAACCGACTTCCCGTCGCTTACACGGAACACCCCGCCGACCCAGGTGCCGGCCCACACCGCACCGGTGGGATCCGCCATCAGCGCGCTCACGTAATTGTCCGTGAGCCCGGGAGTGTTGGCCGAGTTGTAGGTGGTGAAGCTCACCCCATCGAAGCGGACCAGGCCCGCCTCGGTCCCCAGCCACAGATAGCCATCGTGCGGCTGCGCCATCGTGAACACACTGTTCTGCGGAAGACCCTGGTCGATCTGCCAGATATCCTGGACGTACTGGCTGATGGGCTTTTGGGGATCCAGGCCGGGAGTGGCCTTCTGCGCTACAGCGGAAGTGGGGAGAATCAGGAGGGTAGCCAGGCCCAGGCGACCCGCGGCAGGCAGGACCCTAGCCCTGCACGCATCGATGCCGGATGTGAACGGGCTCCGCCAACTGCTCATGCAAGTGCCTCGACCGGCGGAGCCCGGGGGGCGGCACGCCGACCCCTGTAACTAAACGGAAACAGCCCGCTTGAGATAGGGTAGGCGGACGGATGGGCGGCCAGGGGGATGGGGCGGGCGGACGCAGGCTTGCAACTGACGGATGCTGAGGACGCATTCACCAGCGACTCACGGTCGCTTCACCACGGACCGCCAGACTTGTCCATGCAATGATGTTGCTCTTCATGGTTGCGATGCTCATGCTCCTTCCGGCTGCCGGCGCGGAATCGGCCGTCGCACAGGAGCACCCCGCCGCGTCGCCGCAAGAAATCATTGCGTCGGCCTGGCATCCCTGGTCTCGGCGTCCTGATTTCCAGCGATACGCCGGAGCGATGGCCCGGCTATATCAGAGTCTCGGGGATCGCCTGATCTGGCTCGACCATGGGCGCCTATCACCGCAGGGCCGCGACGCCGTCGATCAGTTGGTCGCCGCGTCCACGCAGGGTCTTCGACCGCTCGAATACGACGCGCCCACGCTCGACAGCCTGGCACGGAGCCGGGCGCTCGTTTCCGCCAGCGACGAGGAACGGGCCCGTTTCGACCTGCTGTTGAGTCTCGCGCTGATCCGCTACCTCGATGACCTGCACTCGGGCCGGCTCGGGTCCCGGGGCGTGGACACCACCCAACCTGCGCCAGAGCGATGGGACCCCTGGGCCGCCGTGGCGCAAGCGGTGGCCGGAGACTCGATTGCCGCCCTCGTCGAGGCCGCCCAGCCGCCATTCGCGCAGTACCGCCAGCTGCGCGCGCTGCTCGCGCGATATCGCGGCCTCGCGGCCGCCGTGACCCCGCCCGCATTCCCCGAGAGAGGCACGGTACATCCGGGTGAGTGGTATCCCGAGCTCGGGGAGCTGACCCGGTATTTGGTGACCTTGGGGGATCTCGATTCAGCGCGGGCCCCGGACGATACGGTAGTGTATCAAGGTCCGGTGGTGGATGGCGTCCAGTCGTTCCAGCTCCGACACGGTCTCGACCCCGACGGCATCCTCGGACCCGCGACATTCCGGGCGCTCAATACCCCGCTCAGCGAGCGGGTTCTCCAGATCGAACTGGCGCTGGAGCGGCTCCGCTGGCTGCCGCCGATTGGCCGGCAACGCTTCCTGGCGGTGAACATCCCGTCGTTCGAACTCTTCGCCTTCGATTCGGCCGACGGCACCGGCGGCTTCGCGCTCAAAATGAGGGTGATCGTGGGCCGGAGTCTCCGAACCCGCACTCCGGTACTCATGGAGCAGCTCCGCTATGTCGAGTTCCAGCCTTACTGGTACATACCTACCAGCATCCTCCGCCGCGAAATCCTGCCGAAGCTGCAACGACTGCCGGAGTATCTCCGATCCAACGAAATGGAAATCGTCGACCGCGACAACCAGGTGCTCGGAGACTCGGTAACAGCCGAGTTCCTCCAGCCCCTCAGGCGCGGCATACTACGGGTCCGGCAGCGGCCTGGCCCGCGGAACCCGCTCGGTCCAGTGAAGTTCGTTTTCCCCAACGCCTCGGCGATCTATCTCCATGCCACACCGGAGCCCTCGCTATTCTCTCTCCCGCGACGGGATTTCAGCCATGGCTGCATCCGCCTCGAGGCTCCGGGGGAGCTGGCGTGGTGGGTACTCAAGGACCGGCCCGGTTGGACCCGTGACAGCGTTAACCAGGCGATGTGCGCCGTGGAA
Source organism: uncultured Gemmatimonadales bacterium (assembly GCA_963748035.1). Taxonomy (GTDB): domain Bacteria; phylum Gemmatimonadota; class Gemmatimonadetes; order Gemmatimonadales; family GWC2-71-9; genus JADJOM01. The sequence goes on from CAVVHO010000003.1 coordinate 149,315, forward strand.
ACGAGCCGGGACACTCTGCCCCAACCGATGCTCGTCATCATCTTCTACACCACCGCGGTCGCCCAGCCCGACGGCACTGCCTCGTTTTATGAAGACATCTATCAGCGCGACAAGGAACTCGCAGAGCTGTTGGAGCCGGAATCAATTCATTGACTTGGGGGAACAGGAACGGGGAACGGGGAGGGAAAGGGGAACGGGAGAAGCCTGTCATCCCGAGGAGCGAAGCGACGAGGGATCCCTCAAAGTCGGCTCGGACCCATAGGGATCCCTCGCTGTGCTCGGGATGACATTGGCCCCCGTTCCCCTTTCCCATCATGCCACCGTCCTGACCGTCCTGCCCGTCGTGACCGTCGGACCGTCAGACCGTCCCCTGCAACACTTCGATGCAGGCTGTCACGCAACGATGCAGCGATCAGCTTCACACTCGGCTTGTCTCCCTTGTCTAGCCTGCAGTTAGGCTCAATAGGCGGTGTGGCCGCCCCCTTGCATTAACGCGCGCGACCGCTGTGCGCCCTTCAAGCAGGAAATTCGCAATGATCATCACCTCGCTGCTCTTCCTCTCCCTCTCCTCGAGTCTTCCCGCGGATACCAATCGCACAGCGGCCACGGACACTCTGACCCCGGTGAGGGACATTGTGTCGCAGGAGGCGGCGCTCGATCCCTCCCTCGCGATGGGATCGCCCGACGTTGAGCCACCGGATCCAGCGCCGCGGCTCCAAACCGTTCCCCGCGCCTGGGTGGTTGCACCAGCCCCCGCTCTGCTGCCGGACCTCGAGGCCGACACTACCCGAGCTCGGCCCAAGGCCATCGAGTACAGCAGTTTGTACGGCACCCGGCTCACGATTCACAAGTACGCGAGCTACGCCACAATCCCGCTCTTCGTGGCGGAAGAGATCGTGGGACAGAAGCTGTACAACGGAACTGGTGGCGAGGGGCTCCGTGGCACACACACTGCGCTGGCAACCGGCATCGGCGTCCTGTTCGGAGTCAACACGATCACCGGGCTGTGGAACCTGTGGGACAGCCGGAAGGATCCGGCAGGCCGAACTCGGCGCACGATTCACTCGCTCCTGATGCTCGCTTCCGATGCGGGCTTCCTCGCAACAGCGGTAACGGCCCCGCATCGGGAAGACGAGGGCTTGGGCGGCGCGGTTACCAACGAGGGCGGCTCTCCCAGCACCCACCGGACCCTCGCCATCACGTCCGGCAGCGTCGCCCTGGCAGGATATCTGATGATGCTGCTTTGGAAGGACTGACATGATGCACCTGCTGCAGCAGGCCGAACTGCTGGTCAAGCCATGGTCGGAGTACTACTCCCGGAGCATACCGGTTCAGACGGCCGTCACCTACGCACATTTCGCCGGCCTCCTGGTGGCGGGTGGATTGGCGCTCGCCACCGACCGGTTAACACTGCGAATCAGCCGAGCCGATGCTGGAGCCCGCCAGCTGCACCTTGCCGAGCTCCGGGCGGTCCACCGTCCGGTGCTGGTGGGCCTCGCGTTCACCGCGGTGAGCGGCATCCTGATGCTCGCCGCAGACCTCACCAGCTTCGCCACCTCGCTGGTATTCTGGATCAAGCTCGGACTCATCGGTGTGCTGCTCCTGAATGGATATCTGATGACCCGGGCCGAGCGGTCGCTGCGGGGCGAGAGCGCCACCGGGGAGCGGGGATGGCGCCGGCTGCGCCGAACCTCGATCGCGAGCATGGCGCTCTGGCTCACGATCCTCCTGCTCGGCACGATGCTTCCCAATGTAGGTTCGGGCTCGGCCTCATGAGCGAGCCCGCATCGCCGGAGACCTGCGGTGGCTGCGGCGATGCCGGCCGCCGCGAGTTCCTGCGTGATTCCGCGCTGGCCGTGGCGGGCGCCCTGCTGGCACTCGGGCTGACCCCAAGAGAGGCCGTGGCGCTCCCCCTGAGTCTGCTGCGCGGGATGCGGCGCGGACCGGATCACGTCAGCTATCCCCTTCCTCCCGCCGACGGAGCCCAGATCGACCGCGACAACGGGGTGATCATGGTGCGGTGGCAGGGGCATCTCTACGCCTTCAACATCTCCTGTCCACACCAGAACACCGTGCTCAAGTGGCTGTCAGACGAGGGCAGATTCCAGTGCCCCAAGCACAAGTCGCGCTATCAGCCGGATGGGACCTTCATCTCGGGCCGAGCCACCCGCGGCATGGATCGCTTCGCAATTACCCGGGAGCAAGGCAACATCCTGGTCGACATGAGTCACCTGTTTGAACAGGACAAGGAGCGGGAGAATTGGGATAAGGCGACGCTGGCGGTTTGAAACTGCGGGGAACAGGGAACAGGGAACAGGGAAAGGGGAAAGGGGAAAGGGGAACGGGGAATAGGGAAGAAGGAAACAGACAATCTTCCCGTTCCCCGTTCCCCTCCTACCCTCCTACCCGCCTACCCGCCTACCCGCTCTAACCAAACTCTCACCGAATCCACCACCTGTTGTCGTGAGGGCTCCGACCCCTGACGCAGGAGCAGGAACCGTCTCCACGCCTCCTTTGCGGCGGCGGTGTCTCCCACCTCCATGGCCCAGCCCCCTTCCTCCCTCAGGCGCGTAGCCAGGAACGGTAGCCCGGTGCGGTGATGGTACTGCCGGCGGCGGACCGCATCGAGTGCGCGGACCGGTTCGCCCAGGCGGGCCCACAGCCGGGCCAGTGCGAGGGTCGCGGGATCCCGGACGTCCACATCCGGTGCGGTGAGCGTGAGGCTGTCGAGTCGGGCCACGAGGGGCCGAGCGTTGTGCCGGTTGAGTTGTGTGGCAAGCGCTGCGTCCAGAATCGTGGCGCACAGCTCCTCGTTCACTGGCGCCCACCACGGAAGCGCGGTGCCCGCCCGCCGCCTGAGTTCGGTGATGGTGCGCGCCACTCCGCTCGTGTCCCCCTTCCAGACATTCCATTGCGCCGCGGCGCAGCTCTTCCACAGATGCAGGGCGCGGGGCTCTCCCTTTGGCGGCGGGGGATTACTGAGATAGACAGCGAACCGGCCGGCGGTGCGGACGGCCGCGGCCGAATCGCCGTCGGCATAGAGCGCGTTGAGAATATGGGCGGCGAGCGCGGCATCTTCGCCGGGCGTGCGATTGGCGAGCACATCGGCAAGCCCAGCCGCCTCTCGAGGCCGGCCGCGGTTGAGCGCCAGCTCCATCAGGTAGGCCTCGGTCTCCACCTGATCATCTCGGCGCAGCGGGCGGCTGGAAAGGAGCCGCCCGGCGGCGAGCGCGTCGTCGAGCGGGAGGCCATCCAGCTGTGAGGCACCGATGATCCGGGTCAGGCTCGCGACCGACATGATCGGCAAGCGGCGCCGCTCCGCCAGCTGCAGGCGTTGATCATCCCGCACCGTGGCTCGGCGCCAGCGGATGTAGTCCGCGATGTCGCTCGCCGAGTCCCGCGTCAGGAAGAGGGCCGCCGTGGCCTGCATGGCGAGGGTATCTCCGGCCCCCGCCGCCAGATCGAACAGGTGGCTCAATGGCGGGGCGAAGCTCGAATCGAGCGCCACCGCCTTGGCGAAGGCATGTTGCGCCAGATCCGCCGAACCGGCGATGCCTAATAGCGGTCCGCGGTGCATCAGGATATCACCGTACTCGTACCACGCGTCGGGGCGACCCGGCGCCGCCACCGTCGCCCGCTCCCACGCGAGGAAACGCTCCTTGTACGTGGAGAGATCGGGATATCGCGGTCCCGCCATGGCCTCGAGCAGCACCCGGTCGGCCACACCCAGCCGGTCGCGCACCGCCCAGGCGAGCCGGAGTCCCCGCTGCCGCTCCGCCTCCGCGGTGGGGTACCAGATTCCCGCAGCGGCGAGCCCCACCGCCGCCGGTCCGAAGGTCGAATCGGCCGCCACCGCCTCCTGATACTTCGCGAGGGCATCGGCGTAGCGACCGGCGCGGTACGCCTGCTCGCCCTCGAGATAGGCGCGCACCGCGGGGAGCGGCGTCCCCCGGAGTACCGGCACTGCGGCGCTTCGACCGGGGATCTCGGTCGCGAGGAGTCGCGCGGCCAACTGGTCCACCAGTTCTGGCAGGCTGTCAATCGACCCCTCCGCGGTGCTGCGGGCACGCGCCTCGCCGCTCGCCACGTCGTAGATCGCGGCCTGGAGCACCAGCCGCGAGGCACGTCCCACCACGCCGCCGAGCAGCACTCGGCTCGCACCAAGCTCACGGGCGAGGCGCACACTTTCCTCGGGGCCCGGATCGGTCGTATCTCCGGTCCAATGCCGCCACGCGTTGAGCACCGTGCGCGGGTCCGTCGCGTGGAGCCCGCCTTCCTCGCCGGTAAGCTTCGCGGCAAGCAGGTCGATCATTCCCTCCCGCAGATAGCCGAGCGATGGCTCGGCGCCGGCCACCCGGAAGGGCAGCACCGCCAGCTCCCGCCCGGGGCGGTCGGCGGGTAGCCGGGCCTCCGTGCGCCGGTGTCCGATCGCACCGAAGGCGATGGCGGCGATAACCACAGCCCCCACCGCCAGCAGGCGAGTCCGCCGGGCCGACGAGACGACGGTTTGACGGTCCGACGGGACGACGGTTCGACGGTCCGTGGGTGGGATCTCATCAAGCCGCCGAGCAGCCGAGTCGCCGGTGCGGATCTCTTCCGCCAGCTTCACCAGCGCAGCGGACGGGGCAAGGTCGTAGTCGCGTTTGAGCCGTTGTAGGTAGGTGTCATACGCGGCGAGCGCTCCGGAGCGGTCGCCCGCCCGGTCGAACAGCCGGATCAGCGATTCGGCAACTGCCTCGTCCGCTGGCGCGAGTCGCGACGCGCGCTCCGCCCATCCCACCGCGGCGGCCAGGTCTCCGGCCGCCGTCGCCTGATCTACCAGCGCCCCGAGTCCCCGGAGCGCGAGGCCCCGGAGCCGGGCCCGCTCCTCCTCCAGCCAGTGATCGAATTCGGGTGCGTCGGTGAGGTGGAATCCGGGGAGCAGGTCGCCCTGATACAAGCCGAGGGCGCGCTCCCAGTCCTTTGCCTGCGCGCTCGCGAGGAACTCGGTCGCGTCGCACACGATTGCCCCCGCCGCGACGCCCACCTCCTCGGTCCCCCGAGTCACGATGACGTCGGCGCCGAGGCTGCGGCGGAGGTGGTGGAGGCCCTGGCGGAGGGAGTTCCGGGCACGTTCCTGGTCTGCGTCCGGCCATAGCAGCGCGACGATGGTGTCCCGTCGCAGCAAACCCGCCGGTCCGCCCAGGACCAGATAGGCGAGCAGAGCCACACGCCTTGGCTGGGACAGCAAAGCGTCCGCTTCGGCGGGAGGGTCCAGCCTGAGGGCAAGCCCGCCGAGCAGGTCGAGCGAGATCACGCGAGAGAATCCGGAGTGGGGTGCGGGGGCTCGGGCCGGCGATTTAACACCCGGGACACGCCGGCATAACGCCCCTGACTGAAACTACCCCTTGCCTGTCCCAACGGTTAGGTCGGGCCACCCAACGGGTGACAGTCAAACCTGAACGCCGGAGTCCCACATGTTCGCGCGCATTCCACGTCCCCTGGCGGCCTTCGCCGCTTTCACCGCAATCGCCTTGGCCACGGCCGCCTGCAGTTCCGAAGAGAAAGGCGGTGGCGGCGGCGGGGGCGGCTCCACCACCACCTTTCTCGGCATCGTGTCGAGCGACGACGCCAGCGAGAGCGGCTCGGTCTCCGTCACTGTTTCCACCGCGAACCCCAGCGCTCCCGCCCCAACCGGCGTGGCCATCGTGTCCGTGGCGGCGAGTGGATCGTTCAAGATCGTTGGCGGCGCCACCATCGCCCTGACCGGCACCTATGATGACGCGACCGGCGCACTGGATGTGAGTGGCGGCGGCTACACCTTCACCGGCACCTACGACGGCAATAACCGCCTCGAGGGGACCTACACCGGGCCGACCACTCAAGGGACTTTTGTCACTGCACAGTCCGACGCGAACACGGCGGCCTACTGCGGCACCTTCGCCGGCGACGACCAGGGCGTGTGGGACTTCGTGATTGACGGCAACAGCCTCCTCGGGCAGGCGGTATCGTCGGCAACTGGCGGCGGCATCCCCCTGGATGGGAGCATCAGCGGCAACAACATCACCATTCTCTTCCCGGGGACCCAGACCGTCCTCGCGACCGGCACCAAGAGCGGCAGCAACGTCTCCGGCACCTGGGACGATCCTAACAGCACCGATGCCGGGACGTGGGCGGGGACGGTGTGTCCGTAGTGTAGATGGCGACAGGCGAGAGGCGACAGGCGACAAACTGACCTAGGGGCGGAGCTCTGGCTCCGCCCACCCCACGTTCTGTCACTGCGAGGAGGGCGCGCTGGCGCCCGACGAAGCAATCCCGATGCATGCCGCGGGATTGCTTCGGTCGTTTCGTCCCCTGGCAATGACAGAAGTGCCATTCTGTCCTTCCGTCTTTCCGTCTTTCCGTCCTTCCGTCGTTCCGTCGTTCCGTCCGCTTGTCCGCCCTATCCCCAGACCACATATTGCCGCCTCATCGGACCCCTCACCTCTTCCGATGGAGTGCTCCAAATGCCGACAGACCCGACTGCCACACGTTTCGATGTGCGAGCCGACGCGCTCGAGTCCTGTAACTGCCCCCCGAACTGCCCCTGTCAGTTCGGGGGGATGCCCACCAACGGCTCCTGCCACTTCCTGATCGGCTATCGGGTCCAGGAAGGAATGTTTGGCAAGGTCAAACTGGATGGCGCCAAGTTCGTCACCATCTGCGTCTACCCCGGCGCGATCCACGAGGGCAACGGTAGCGTGGCGCTGTTCGTGGATGAGTCGTTGTCGGATGCACAGGCCGACGCGATCGCCCAGATCCTGAGCGGCAAGCATGGCGGCATGCCGTGGGAGGCGCTGGCCGCCACGGTGAGTTCCTTCGATGGCCCGATCCGCTCCAAGATCGAGATGACGGTGAAGGGGACCCGGTCGAGCTTCCGGATCTCCGGAGTCCTGGAGCTGCAGCAGACGCCGATCAAGGACATCGTCTCCGGCGCAGACAAGGAAGTGCACATCGTCTATCCCAATGGCGGCTTCTTCTGGAACGACGGAAACGTCTGCACTACGGCGGTCATGAACGCTTCGCACGGCAAGCTCCACCTCTCCCACGCCGGCGGCTACGCGGCCCATGCCGTCACCCATTGGACTAACGCAGCCTGAACGCCGGCTGGCCATCAGCGCCAGCCTGACTCTTGTCACCATCGTCGCCTGGGCGTACGTCGTACACGTCGCCCGGGCGCCGGGCATGTCCGGGATGCCGATGGACATGCCGATGCCCGGCGTGCCAACATCCTTCACCGCGACCTTCCTCGGCCTGTTCGCGATGTGGGTGGCGATGATGGCGGGGATGATGCTCCCCGCGGTGCTGCCGACGGTCCTGCTCTTCACCATGATCGCGCGTCAGCGGCGGGAGACCGACCGGCCTCAGCTTTCCGTACCCGCCTTTGTCCTGGGATACCTGCTGATCTGGGTGGGATTCAGCGCGCTCGCCGCCCTCCTGCAAACCCGCCTCAGCGTCGCCTTGCTCGACCTCGCTCCCCACACTCGCCAGTCACGCATCGCCGCAGGCGTGCTCCTGATCCTGACGGGAGCCTACCAGTGGACGCGGCTCAAGGCCGCCTGCCTCGCCCACTGCCGCTCCCCGATCACGCACTTCAGCGCCCACTGGCATGAGGGGACGGCGGGCGCGCTCCGCATGGGCGCGGAACACGGCACCCTCTGCCTCGCCTGCTGCTGGCTCCTGATGGGGCTCCTGTTCGTGGGCGGGGTCATGAACCCGCTGTGGGTCGGCGGGCTGGCGCTGCTGGTGCTGCTCGAAAAGCTGATGCCGCGCGGCGACCTGCTCGGTAGGATCGTTGGGGTCGGGTTGGCGGTTTGGGGAGTGTTGTTGATTGTTCGACCGTGAGAGAGGGGAACAGGGAACAGGGAACGGGGAACGGGAGAACGGGGGAACGGGAGAACGGGGGAACGGGAGAACGGGAGAACGGGGGAACGGGAGAACGGGAGAACGGGGACGAACAGGCCCATTCCCGTCTTTCCGTCTTTCCATCCTTCCGTCTTTCCGTCTTTCCGCCCGTCGTCCCGCCGGAACTGTATATTGGCCCAATCGCCCACTCCCCGGAAAAACCCATGACCCGCCGCCCGAAGCTCGCCCTCGCCGCCCTGCTCCCCGCGCTTGCGATTCTGGTCCTCCAGCTCGGCTGCGGCAGCTCATCGCCGAACAACGACGTCTCGAAACTCTATGTGGCCAATATCGGCGCCAACAGCATCACGGTTCATGATGCCGACGCCGACGGCAACGCCACCCCCATCGCCACCATCTTCGGGGGCAACACGGGGCTCAACGGGCCGCGGGGGCTCGCGCTCAATCATCTGAACCGACTGTATGTGGCCAACCTGGGCAACCACAGCGTCACCGCCTATGCAGCCAATGCCGACGGCAACGTCGCACCGCTTGTCACCATCATAGGCGCCAACACCGGGCTCAACCAACCGGTGGACGTCGCGTTTGACTTCGATAACCGGATCTACGTCGTCAACGAGGGCGCCGGCAGCTACAAGATCCTGATTTTTGCCCCCGATGCCGACGGCAACGTCGCTCCGATCGATTCCATCGTAGGAGCCAATACCGCCCTGGCGGGCCCGGGCGGCGCGGCCATCGACGGCGCCGGCAAGCTCTACGTGGCTAACTACAGCACCAGTGACGTGCCGGTCTATGCCGACGGCGCGAGCGGGAACGCCGTCCCGATCGACACCATCGTCGGGGCCGCCACCGGGTTGAACGGGCCGAGCGGCATTGCGCTCGACCGCACCCGAAAGATCTATGTGGCAAACGAGGTCGGCGGCGTCACCGTCTATGCGGCAGGTGCCACCGGCAACGCCACCCCGGTCGCCACCATCACGGGCGCCAACACGGGGCTGCAGTCCGCGGCTCACATTGCACTGGATACCGATGGGCGGCCCTATGTCACCGACGTCACCGCCAACAGCATCACGCTGTTCGATGCCGGCGCGAACAACAATCCCACGCCGGTGCACACCATCGTCGGCCCCAGCACCGGACTGAACGGACCGTACGGCATCGCGATCACGGGACCGAAGCGGGGGCCGGTGAGTCCGTAACTGCAGGCGGGGGCCGCCTGCGGCGGCCGAAGCGACCCCCGCATGCGCCCCCGCCGCATTGACCGGCGCCCATCAACAAAGGAGCACTCAATGACCCCCCACGAATTCGAGACCTTCCTCCGAGTCTGGGACGAGGATGCGATGAGGACCGTTCGGGTTCTCGAGGCACTCCCCAGAGACAAATACGATTTCCGCCCGGATCCGGGCGGGCGCTCCATCGGCGAGATGGCGTGGCACCTCGCCGAAGGGGACGCCTACAATAGCCTCGGGGTCGCGGAGGGAGAGTTCAGCCCCGACATGCGTCCGTCAGGCATGGAGCGGCCGAAGCAGGTCGAGGCACTGGCGCCGGGATACGCCCGGGTTCATAAGGAAGCGGTGGAGCGGGTTCGTGGGCTCAAGCAGACGGCCCTGGAGCGGCAGATCGTCTTCTTCTCGGGTGAGAAGATGAGCGGTATGGAGATCCTGTGGGGGACGATCTTCCATAATATCCATCACCGCGGACAGCTGGTCCTGATGTGCCGGCTGGCCGGCGGCGTGAGCCCGGGGACTTTCGGGCCTAACCGCGAGGAGATGGCGGCGATGCGAGGCTAGGCGGGGGTGGCTTTGTTCTCAGCGGTTGCGCTGCGCTCGCGTAGCGAGCCCCCGCCAGCGAAGCGAGAAGAAGTGAGAAGTAAGAAGTGAGAAGTGGGCGGTGCGAAGACCACAGGGGCACAGAGGCGCGGAGCACAACACCGGCCTCTGTGCCTCTGCGTCATGAGGCACGTGAGCGGACAGCCGTGACCATCGGACCATCGGACCACCCGATCGCCCTCTGCGCTATATATTCGCCAGTCCCCCAACGGAGGCATTCATGCTCGGTCTGCTCGGTTTCTCTCTGGCGTTCGCTGGTATTGCCGCCCCCGGCCCCTGTGACCTGGTGTCGAAAGACGCGGCCAGTGCGCTGCTCGAAGCGCCGGTCACCAAGATGGAGCCCGGCGGCCCCGAACGGGACGAGGATACCGGCGGCATGCGCACGCTCTGCGCCTACATGGCCGGGACGCGAATGCTGATCGTGGTTCGTGAAGTCTTCGGCAGTGGCGCCGCGGCTCAGGCGGCGACCACCAAGGAGCTGGTGAACGATCGCTTGGAGGACGAGAAGTCAACCGTGACGGAGGTGCCCGGACTCGGCGACAAGGCCTACTGGGCCACTACCCCGCATGCCGCGGAGTGGGTTGTGATCAAGGGCTCCTCGGTGGTGGGCGTCACGCTGGGAGGGATGCCCAAGCCGGCCCCGACGTATCAAGCGCAATTGCGCGCGGCTACGGTGGGGGTGGTGGGGAAGCTGTAAACAGCGGGGAACGGGGGAACGGGGGAACGGGCCGTAGGGGCGGAGCAATGCTCCGCCCGAAGGGGAACTGACCTCCGAGGTCGCCTTGCATCGAGACCGGGAAGGTCGGAGATCCCTCGTCGCTACGCTCCTCGGGATGACACGCTTCTCCCTTTCCCCGTTCCCCGTTCCCGCCTTCGGCAATTCCATCGGTGGGAGCTGCACATCGTGCGCGACCCCGCGGAACAACTCGAACGACTCCAAGCTGCCCTGGCCTCCCGCTATCGCGTCGTGCGAGAGGTCGGCCGGGGAGGCATGGCGACGGTCTACCTCGCCGAGGATCTCAAGCACGTCAGGCAGGTGGCGGTCAAGGTTCTGAGGCCCGAGCTGGCGGGAGCACTCGGGCCTGAGCGCTTCCTCCGCGAGATCCAGATCGCCGCCGTTCTCGCACACCCCCATATCCTTCCGCTGCACGACTCCGGCGAGGTAGACGGCTTCGTCTATTACGTCATGCCATTCGTGGAGGGAGAAACCCTGCACGATCGGCTGGTCCGCCAGCATCAGCTCCCCATCTCGGAAGCCGTTCGAATCGTGCAGGAGGTGGCCGATGCGCTCACCTATGCCCACCGCCTCGGCGTCATCCACCGCGACATCAAACCGGGAAACATCCTGTTCATGGGTGGACACGCCGTGGTCGCCGATTTTGGCGTGGCTACAGCCATCGGCGCGGCGGGTGGCGAGCGGATTACCGAGACCGGATTGGCGCTTGGCACGCCGGTATACATGAGTCCCGAGCAGGCCTTGGGGCAGGACGATATCGATGGAAGCAGTGACACCTATGCACTGGGCTGTGTGCTGTACGAAATGCTGGTCGGCGATCCACCGTTCGGCGGATCCAGCTCCCAGGCCGTGCTGGCCCGGAAACTGAGCGAGCCCGCACCGCGACTCGCGACCGTCCGGGACACGGTGTCCCCCGCCCTGGAAACGGCGGTCCACCGGGCGCTGGCAAGAATACCCGCCGACCGCTTTGGCACGACGGCCGAGTTCGCCGCGGCGGTAGCGGACGCGGTGGCGTCCGGGGGCGCGAGCGATCAGATCGACGCACGGCGGCGGGTCTCGTGGACTGTGCCGCTTCTGCTGGCTGTACTCATCATCGCCCTGATCGGGGCTGCGTGGTTTCTGCGCGGCGGCCTTCGCGGGGTCGTGGCCACGTCACTCGGAGATGCCCACCGGCCCGCGATAATCGCGGTGTTCCCGTTCGAGAATCTTGGACCCGCCGACGACGAGTATTTCGCAGTCGGCATGACCGACGAGATCGCCCGCCGTCTGGCTGAAGTGAGTGGTCTTGGCCTGGTACCGAGCCGGGCGGTCAAGCGATATGCCCACACCCAGATGACGATGCGAGAGATCGGGAGAGAGCTGGGGACCGACTATCTCCTGGTCGGCAGCGTGCGCTGGGCCGGCACGGACAGCCGCTCGAGAAATGCCCGCATCACGGTCGAGCTGGTCCGCGCCCAGGACGAACGGCAACTCTGGACGACGACTTACGATCGGGTGATCACCGACATCTTCAAGGTGCAGTCGGACATCGCAGCCCAGGTAATCGAGCGGATGGGTGTGGCGCCGCTCGAGGGCGAGAGCAATCGCTTGAGCGCCCACCCGACCGAGAATCGCGAAGCCTATCTGCTCTACCTGAAGGGCCGATACTTCTGGAACAAGCGTACCGAAGCGGATATCCAGACCGCGCTCGACTACTTCCAACGCGCAGTCGATCTGGATCCCGGCTATTCCCGTGCCTGGGTTGGAATCGCCGATGCCTGGATCTTCCGCGGGTGGTACAGCCGCCTGGCACCACGGGAGACATTCCCGAAGGCGAAGAGCGCCGCTCTACGGGCATTGGAGTTCGACAGCACCCAAGCTGAGGCGCATGCTTCGATGGCGCACATTCTCTTCGAGTTCGATCACGATTGGCCGACGGCCGAGCGCGAGTATCGCAGAGCGATCGAGCTCGATCCCAAGTATGCGACGGCGCACCACTGGTACGGGGGGTTCCTGTCGGCGATGGGCCGGCACGAGGAAGCGCTGCAACAGGCGCTGACCGCCCGCACGATCGACCCGCTCTCGCCCATCATCCAGACCTGGATCGGTTTGCGGTACTACTTCGCGGGGAAAACCGACGAGGCGATCACGGAGTATCGGAAGGCCCTGGAGCTGGATCGTGATTTCGCCCCGGCACACTGGCACCTCGGCTGGGCGTACGAGCAGGCCGGCCGCTTCGCGGAGGGCGTCGCGGAGGCCAAACGGGCGGTAGCCATCGACGGTGGCAACCTGGTCTACCTGGCCTCGCTCGGTCACGCCTATGCCCGAGCCGGGATGACGAAGGAAGCCCGCGCCACACTCGCGCGCCTCGCCGAGGCGTCGACCCACCAGCACGTCTCCGCCTATCACGTTGCGGTCATCTATCTGGCGCTGGGCGATACGACGGCCGGGCTGGACTGGCTCGAGCGGGCCTTCAACGAGCAATCCCCCTGGATCGGTTATCTCAGAGTTGATCCGCGCGTCGATCCCGCGCGCTCGCAGCCGCGATTTGAGAGGCTGCTGGAGAAGGCGAGGCTTTGATACCAGGCGGACAGGGCGGAGAGGGCGGACGAGCGGACAGACGGACAAGGCGGATCTTCTGTCATTGCGAGGGAGCGAAGCGACCGAAGCAATCCCGCCGCACGCCACCGATTGCTTCGTCGGGCGCTCCGCGCCCTCCTCGCAATGACAGAACTTTCCGTCTTTCCGTCCTTCCGCCTTTCCGTCCGCCCTGTCCGCCTATGTAGTCCTCCGTCCTACACCGCCCCTCCCCTCTTTCCCACTCTCAAAGCCAATCGCCGCTGATACTTCCATCCATGGGCCATCGCTAACGTTGTCCCCGTCAGTGATCGATCCTATTCACGATGGAGCGCGCGATGAAACCGACGGTCTATGCCCCCTTCCTGAGCGTGATGGCCCTGGCGGGTTGCAGCAGTCTCTATTCGCCCAACAATCAGGGCCCCAGTTACACCACCTTCTTTGCCCAGGGTGACAGCAACACCGTCGCGCTCGAGATGAACCAGTTTCGAGACGCGCTGGGCGGGGTCCTGAATGCCCCCAACACGCCGCCCGCCGCGAGCGGTCGCCGCGAGATCAACTGGGATGGGGTCGCCCCCGCCCTGACCAACGTAGACAACTTCCCGTTGGACTTCTTCAACGTCACTTCGGCGCGCGGCGCGGTCTATGTCACGCCCGGGACCGGCGTCCGGATCGACAGCACCGCCTTCGCCTCGATTAACGCCGACCTGCCAGCCCAGTTCAAGCCCTTCTCGGGCAAGAAGCTGTTCATGCCGGTGGGTAGCCAAAAAGTTGAGGTCGATCTCAAGCTGGTCGCCACCACGACCCCCGGCGTGGCCAAGGGCTTCGGAGTGGTCTTCTCCGACGTGGACCGGTCCGGCTCCACCCGGATCCTGCTCCTCGACGCGAACGATGTCATCATCGCCGATATCCCGGTGCCGGGCCGGCCCGGCGCCAAGGAGTTCACCTTCATCGGCGCGGTGTTCGAGTCCCCGCTCATCGCCAAGGTGCAGATCTTCAGCGGCGATGCCGCACTGGACGCGACCAGGCAGGATCTGTCCGCCGGCGGTACCCGGGATCTGGTCGTCATGGATGACTTCGTCTACGGCGAACCGCAGCCGGTACAGTGAAACAACTGCTGATTGCTGAATGCTGATTGCTATCGGCTACCGGCTATCGGCTATCGGCGGACGCTAATCCGCAGTACCCAGGGGTCCCCGGGCTCGTCCGGCCGGGGCCCCGCCTCTCCTTAAGGAGAGTTAGGAGGTAGGCAAGCAATTGCTGATTGTCGATTGCTGATTGCTGATTGAACTGCACCAGGGCGATGCGGCCTGAGTGTAGCCACCTCATCCCGAGCGAAGCGAGGGATCTACTCAAACTGGCAGGGAGCCAGTCTTAACCATCTAGCACCTTTGAGCAGATCCCTCGTCGCTACGCTCCTCGGGATGAGGTAGGGTCCTGACGGCTGATCGAACCACCCTCCAACGGTTGTAGAGAGGTTGTGACATGCGACGCGCGATAGGGTTAGTGACAGCGGCGCTCTTGAGCCTAGCCGCGTGCAAGGACGCGACCTCGCCTGATACAAACGACGGGGGCGCGGGTAGCACCATCGGTCAGGTCTCGGTGGGCAATGTCTTCTTCCGGAGTGCCCACAACGGAAGCCAGAACCCCGCCGTGGACACCATACCGGCAGGCGGCAAAGTTGTGTGGTCCTGGGTTGACGAAGGTTCGCACAGCATCCAGTCGACCGGCACGCCTGGAATCTTCCGGAGCAGCATTGTCCTGGTGGGGTCCAACTACACCTATTCGGTGACGTTCAACAATCCCGGGACGTACGAGTACCAATGCGGGGTGGACAGCACGGCCATGACTGGGCGGATCGTGGTCCTTCCTTGAAACAGGACTCGTCCCCATTTTCCGCGGCAGGAGACGCAATGCCTGGTACCTTGCCCGAGCCACCGGAACTGAATCCACCCGCGCTGCTGGAAGCGTTTTTCGAGCGCTCCCAGGACGGATTCTTCTTCATGATGATCGATCAGCCGATCGAGTGGGGGCCGGGCGTCGACAAGGACGCGGTGCTGGACTACGTCTTTGCCAGTCAGCGCATGACCAAGGTGAATCCAGCGATGGCGGCGCAGTTCCGCGCCGAGCCGGCGGAGCTGATCGGTATGACACCGAGCGACTTCTTCAAGCATGATATTGCGGCGGGGCGGCGGGGCTGGCGCAGGCTGTTCGACGCCGGTCACACCCACAGCGTCACCTATGAGCGCCGGCTCGACGGATCGGCGATGTGGGTCGAAGGCGACTACATGTGTTTCTACGATTCCGCCGGTCGCATCGCCGGGCACTTCGGGGTTCAGCGGGATGTCACCGACCGCACCCTGGCCGCCGAGGAATTAGAACAGTCGCGTGCCGAGCTGCGTGCGCTCGCGGCTCGGCTCCAGACGACCCGAGAAGAGGAACGGACCCGCATCGCGCGGGAGATTCATGACGAGCTGGGCCAGGCGCTCACCGCCTTGAAGCTCGACATGGCCTGGCTCGAGAGCCAGTTGCCGCGGACCAACTCGGGAGCCTTCAAGCTCAACGAGGTGTCGATCACCGACCGGATCGACGAAACCATGCAGATCGTCCGCCGGATCGCCAGCGAGCTTCGGCCGAGCGTGCTCGACCAGCTCGGCCTGGAGGCGGCCATCGAGTGGCTGGTGCGGGAGGCGGGCAAGCGGACGGGGATCGAGGTCATCCTGGAGGCCGAGGAGTTTCCCGGGCTCCCCGACCAGGTGGCGAGCCACGCTTTCCGGATCATTCAGGAGGCGCTGACCAACGTCACCCGTCATGCCAAGGCTAAGCGGGTCAAAGTCACGGTGCGCCGCATGGGCCCGAACATTCTGCTTGGGGTCGAAGACGATGGCGTCGGGTTCGCGCCCAGCTCGCTGAGCGGGCTGGTGTCCCTGGGATTGGTGGGCATGCGGGAGCGCGCCATGGCCCTGGGCGGGACCCTGCTGGTGCGGGGCGAACCGGGCGAGGGCACCGCGATCATGGTCACCATTCCGATGGAGCCGGTGGCGGCACCATGAAGACCACTCCGATTCGCATCTTCATCGCCGACGACCATCCGATCGTCAGGCAGGGACTCCGCCGGATTGTGGAGGCCGATGCGGGACTGATGATCTCGGGTGAGGCCGGCGACGCGGCGACCCTGTGCAGCGCGCTCGACTCCGCCGCCACCGATCTGGTGCTACTCGACGTCTCGATGCCGGGCGGTCCCTTTCTCGAGACCCTGCGGTCGCTGCGGGAACGCCACCCGACCGTGCGGGTCCTGGTCCTGAGCGTTCATCCCGAAGATCAGTGGGCGGTGCGGGCACTCCGGGCCGGCGCCTCGGGCTATCTAACGAAGGACCATTCACCCGACCAACTCCTCGAGGCCATCCGCCGAGTCTATCGCGGCGGCAAGTACGTCAGTCCGACGCTGGCGGAGCAGCTGGCCAGTCAGCTCGATGGCGGCGGCCAGCGCGCCCCGCACGAACTGCTGTCCGATCGGGAGTTCGAAGTCATGCGCCGCCTCGGCAGCGGCCTCACCGTCACCCAGATCGCCACTGAGCTGGCCATCTCGGCCAAGACGGTGAGCACCTACCGGAATCGGATTATGGAGAAGATGGCGGTGGAGAGTAACGCGGATCTGGTGAGGTACGCGGCGCAGCACGGGCTGATTGGGTGACGGGTGAGTAGGGAATGAGGAGTGAGAAGTGAGGAGTAAGGAGTGAGGCGTGAGGAGTCCCTGGGTGACCTACGCGCCGCTGCTCCCGCTCGCCTTGCTCCTATTCACCGGTCTGTACATGTTCGCGCTGCCGTATGCCACCAGGTGGCGCAACAGACGACGCTGATCGCTTCAGCACCAGCGACGAAGCGCCTGGGATCCCTGGAACTTCTAGGATGAGAACATGACAAAGTCGGACGCGAGCCAAGGCCAGTCGGCAGCGGAGCTCATCTCGAAACGAATCGCCGAACTCGGGGACTGGCGCGGGGAAACCCTCAGCCGAATGCGCAAGCTCATCAAGGAAGCAGACCCGGACGTCGTCGAGGAGTGGAAGTGGATGGGCACTCCGATTTGGTCGCACGACGGCATCATCTGCACCGGCGAATCCTACAAGAATGTCGTGAAGCTTACCTTCATCAAGGGCGCGTCTCTGAAGGATCCGGCCCGTCTCTTCAACTCGAGTCTCGCCGGAAACGCACGCCGCGCGATCGACATCCACGAAGGAGAAGAAGTTGACGAGTCCGCCTTCAAGGCGCTCGTTCGCCAGGCGGTCGCCCTCAACAGTGCTGGCAGGTCGAAACCTTCGAAGCGAGCGAAGTCCAAGGGCAGGCCAATGCCATGACCAGACCGCGACCTTCCGTAGCTCGACTCGTTGCTGCTTGCCTGCTGTGCCTCGCTCTGTTTGCTGGCCTGACACTTCTCGTGCTTCACTTCCGCAGACCCTGACTCCGGGAATCCCCTTCGCAGGAGGACACATCATGATGAAGAACATGGGCAGTGTAGATCGCGGGGTTCGGCTGCTGATTGCGCTCGGCATTGGCGTGCTCTACCTGACGAGGACCATCAGCGGTACTCTCGCTATCGTCCTGGGGATAGTCGCGGTCGTCTTCGCGGTGACGAGCGTTATTGGGTGGTGTCCCGCCTATCTGCCTTTCGGGCTCTCGACCCGGAAGTCCGCCGGCGGCCCCCCGTCAGCCGCCTAATCCGCATGGGGTCGTTGAGCAGAAAGGGGGGAGCTATGGGCTGCAGGAATGTGGCCTTCGCCTTCTCGCCATGGATCTCGTTCGCAATGTCAGCGACGTTGCTGCCAGCCGTCCCTGCGTTGGCGAGCGCTCAAGCTGGCAGCGTCTATCAGGCGACACTGGCCG
Organism: uncultured Gemmatimonadales bacterium; assembly: GCA_963748035.1. Classification (GTDB taxonomy): domain Bacteria; phylum Gemmatimonadota; class Gemmatimonadetes; order Gemmatimonadales; family GWC2-71-9; genus JADJOM01. Next base: position 167,198 of record CAVVHO010000003.1, read on the forward strand.
AAGCCGACCAGAAGACTCAGGAAGTCAGCACGGAGGAGGTGCGGCGCATCCTCGCCGACGGCAGTGCGATCGTTCTGGATGCGCGTCCCCGGCAAGAGTACCTAGCGGGCCACATTCCCGGAGCGCGGTACCTTGATGCACCGGTGGGCGGAACCGTCGCTGCTGTCGAGCGGCTGGTGAGTGGGGACAAGAGCAAGCCGTTGGTGGTCTACTGCAACGGCCCGTTCTGCCTGCAGAGCCGGCGACTGAGCGAGCAGCTGGTTGCCGCGGGATTCAGCAACGTGCGGCGTTACCAGCTAGGCATGCCGATCTGGCGCGCGCTCGGCGGACCGACCGAAATCGAACTGGAGGGCATCGTCCGGATTTTCAACGTCGACCGCACCGCCGTGTTCTTCGATGCTCGATCGCCAGAGGAGTTCGCGAAGGGAAGCCTCCCGGGTGCGCACAACGTCCCGGCAGAACCACTCGCCTCGGGCGCGCTGGAAGCGGCCCTGCCGCGAGACGATTTTAACACCCGGATCGTCCTGTTCGGGCGCGATGCGGCTCAGGCGCGCGCACTGGCCGATGCCCTGAGCAAGAGGCCGTGGCACAATGTCACGTACTTTCCTGGCACCTTCGAATCGCTGAGAGCGGCGATCAAGTGACCAGTTCGGTGAATGGCGTCGTTCTGCCCAACAGTCCGTTGCAGCGGCGACCGCTCCGAGTGGATGCCGATCGGAGGCCTGTTCCAACGAGTTTGTGGCTGCCTATCCCTAGCCCGGCAACGAGCTTACTGCGCTCGTCTTTGCGCGCCATTGCGAGGATGCGGGCACGAACACGCAGCTAAGCATTCTGCCGGCGGGTAGTACCCTGCGCAATGAGAGCGCTAATGTCTTCGTGGCGACAAGCCAGGATGGTAGCGCAACCGCGGGGACAGTGCTTCCGGTGACGGTTGAGTGGTTCGGGCGGAATCGCCTCCGCATCACCTACGATCGGAACGCCCGTATCCTCAAGCAGAAGCGCACTGAGGCGGCCGTAGTGATCCAGTACGTGAGTGGTACCTGAGTGGCGTGATGCGCGGTCGATATGCGGCGCAGCAGAGCGCCGAGCCCTCAGTAGACTTGCTCCCATGCTCCCCCGTTCCAGGCCCATAACTCGTTCGTCGGAGCCCCGTCACCACCTCCGTACAGCAGCATGCGCCGGGCACCGGCATCGAACACGAGCTTGGCACCTCCACGGCGCGGGCCAGTGTCAGCCATCCGGGTCCAGCCATGGCCGTCATACGCCCATGTCTCGCCCTGACCTTCGCCCCCCGCCTGCAGCCCGTGCACTAACACGTTCCCCGTCGCCGCATCGAAGGCCATGGCCACGTGGTCGCGCGGTCCTGGCGGGCTCACGTCAACGCGGCTCCAGGCTACTCCGTCCCATTCCCAAGTATCAGCGAGACTCGGTTCATTCGGGGCCAACACGGTCTGCCCGCCAAAGAGGACGGTCCGCCCGCGCACAGCATCGTAGGCCAAGCCGTGAAGGGCTCGTGGCGGCGGTCCCGAGGTCGCCACGCGCGTCCACGCCTTCCCGTCCCACTCCCAGGTGTCGCCGAGGGTATGCCCCGCAGCGACCCCACCGAAGAGGACCACCTTTCGCCGCTTTGAATCGTACCCCATCGCATGAATGGATCGCGGCGATGGGCCCGGGATCACAATCTCCCGCCACTGGTGACCGTCATAGACCCAGGTGTCGCCTAACGCGCCTTCCGGGCCCCGGTCCCCACCGAACAGGAGGACCTGTCGGCGTGCCTCATCGTACACGAGCCCAGGGGAGTTGCGAGCACTGGGGCCGGTCTCGGTCGGTCGGGTCCATGCTCGACCATCCCATTCCCAGGTTCCGCCCACGTAACCCCGCATATAACCCCCGAACACGACCACTCGGGCGCGGGCAACATCATACGTTGCGCCCACGGACCACGCCGCCGGCGGGGCACTCTGACCGGAGGCGGAAACCGCGGAGACCAGCAGTAATCCCCACGGCCACCGGAGCGCGGCCATCAGAAAGCGATTCATGGAGCAGGAGGGGAAAGGGGCACGTTCACTTGTGGCGTCGCCGCCAGCAGGAATCGGACGTAATCGCTGAGGCGGGAGTTTCCCTCCCCAGGGGGCGGATCACTACCGCATTAGGTCGGCTACCTCGGCCATCGATTGGCGCGCGGGGGGAGCACCCGACCGTCGTCACCCTCGCTTGCGCGAGCGCGCCTCGGCCTGCAGCTAATGCGGGGTCGTTAGGCGCCATCATCGACCGTGCCCCGCGGGAGCTTGGAAGCGTGCGCAGGCTCTCGGCTCATGATCGACCCGGGAGGTTTCTACCCTCCCTAGTCCCGATGCGTACCCCACACTATCATCGAGGCAGCAACCCGCCGGTACTTGAACACACTGCCCTTGTGTTTTCTGTGTCAGAACCCGCCCCGGGGGCTCTATGAGTACCCCTCCTCTGTTTGGTCGCCTCGACACGATGATCATTCGGGTCCGCGATTGGGAAGCGGCCGCCGATTGGTACCTCGAGAAGCTCGGGCTCCGGGCCAGTTATTCTGACCCGAGCCAGGGCTTCGCCGTGCTACCGTTCAATGACCATACCCTCACCATTTGGCAGTTGAAGCCTGGCGAGGTGCTGCCGCCGCGCGGCACCGCCGTCCCGTACCCCATCCTCGTGACGACTGATGCGGAGGCGCTTCAGGCGACGCTGCTGGAGCGCGACGTGGCCGTGGGGCCCATCGAGAAGGTTGAGGGTGTGCGGTTCTTCTCATTGTGGGATCTGGATGGGAATCGCTTGGAGGCCTGCCAAGTCATCACGGGCTCTTGAGTTGTTGCGATATCAACTTTGAAGTGCAACAGTTCGTGTTCGGTCGCATAGCATTCCTCCGGAGTACGGTAACCCAGCCGCTTGCGGGGCCGTTGGTTGAGCTGGCTCGGATCTGGCACGACCAGATGTCTCGGCGTAGGATTCCCAGACCGAGCCGCGCCCTGCAAGTCATGCGCGGCCGTTAGGCGGCGGAGCACCTGGCGCTAGGCACCTGCCACCCCATCCGATGGAGCTGCTATGCGATACCATCCAGTCTACTGGCTCGCTCCAACACTCTCCCTGCTGATATCGCCCTCCCCCGTAAGCACCGATCCAACCCAGCGCATACGGTCCGTGCTGGACTCCATTGCAGTTGACCTGACGGCCAACAACCGCGCGTCACTCGTCGCGCGATACGATCCAAAGGGAGTTGTCTTTCTTGGCCATGGCGGGCTGATGTTTGCTCCCTTTGACTCGCTCCTCACAACCGTCTATGGAGAAGGCTGGCAGCCGCCAATGCGATTTGCGTGGCGCAACGTGACAGTGTCCACCTTGGGGCCGAGTGCCGCGGCGGTGTACGCTCAGTTCATCTGGCACAGCTCGGCAGCGGACTCGTCGGTGACCAGCTATACAGGTGTGTTCCGTTACGATGGCAAACGCTGGCGCATCAGCTCGGAGCATGAGTCCAGCGCTAGTGATATGCAGAGCCACGTGAACGCAGTGGGCTACCTGTTGTTACAGCGGCACCGGGCAGCCGAAGCGGTCGCGCTCTTCCGCCTCAACGTGGAGATGTGCCCGGATTCATGGAACTCCTACGACAGCCTGGGCGAGGGTCTCCTTGCCATTGGTGATACCGTGGAGGCGATTAGCAGCTACCGGCACTCGCTCGCCCTCAACCCGGCTAGTACAAACGCGACTGCTGTGCTAACGAGCCTCGGTGCCGCCCCATAGCTTCCATCTTCGCGCTGGACCCTGCGGACAGGAGGCGCTTGGGCCCTCTTTGTGCTATCGCCTGCCTAACCAGCACAGGCGCCTCCCAAGACGCGCCCGCGCTGAGCGGTGAGACGGTCGCAGTACCGCGTACTGCTCACCGCTAACCACTAACCGTCTAATCGCCTAATCGCCCAACCGCCTAGCCGCCTGCCTAACCGCCCGACTAGAACGTATACTCCACCCCACCGGTCCAGACGAGTTGGCCCCGCATGCCGCCCGAATTGAGCGGGACCGCCGCATTGGTGATGATCGTGATCCCTCTGTGCGTCAGGAATCTGAAACCCAGCGAGGCATCCAGGATATCGTCCGAGCGGTTCGGGATGTTGGTCACAGCGACCTTCCGTTTCACCGGCACAGCGAATGTTACCGGCCCCGGGAGGCGGAATCCGCTGTTGCCCACCTCCCATTGACCCATCATATCCACTGCCAGGGTAGCCCAGCCGGACATCAACTGATCGAAGCCCACGGTCGTAAGCACCGCGTCGTTGAGCGCAGCTCCCTTCCGGAACAGGTAGCCTGCGTTCACATGCGGTGTGAAGTTGCCGTACTTGGCAGAAGCAATGCCGACAATCCTCAGGGCAAACTCTCCAGAGCCGAGAAACTGGTCCTCGTCTCCAGTGGGAAGGGATGCTTCCGCCACGACCCCAATGCCGCGGTCCGATCCTCCCAGGTTCATCTTTGCCCGTGCGGATACGTCCCCGATCCCGCTGGCAGTGCCGCTTACGCCTGCGCCGGCCGAATAGACCGGGTTCGCCGCCGTGCCAAACAGCTGGGGCGTCGCGTTAACGAACGGGTCGACGCGGGCGATGCTTCCACCGGACAGATCGGACCGAACGAAGGGCAGGATCACTCCAACGTCGATCCGGTCGGTGAGGCCGTACGCCAGACTAAGCGCGGCGACCTGCAGCTTGAGATCGATCGACATGTTGACATTGACCACATCGTTCTCGATACCCGGGCTCCCAAACAGGCTGTCGACCGCGAACGGGGCCGGGCAGGTGCCGCCCTGCGGCGGGGTGCCGGTCGCCCGACAGACATTCTGGTGGGTGAAGGTGAATGCCAGATTGCTGAGCGGTGTGCCCCGGACTGATGTAAACCGGACTCCGGAGATGTGTGCGCCAACCAGGAACCGTCCGCGCGAGAGAGTCTGTACCCGCTCTCCGAAGATGGGCCCTCCGGAGCTCGAAGTCGGGACCGGGGCTCCACCGACGATGTTGAACGACACGCCGCTGGTGGCGGGACTGATCGGCAGGTTGGAGACGCCCACCGCGACCGAGCTCGAGAGCAGGTCGAACAGTCTCGCCGGTGCCCAGGACGCAGAGCCCTGGAGTAGTTGCGGTACGCCGAGCGATGTGACGCAGGGGCCCGCGCAATCGCCAAAAGTGAACAGCCCGTTGAGGCCCGCCCGCAGGCTACCCTGCGCGGCGAGCGGCGGGGCGGCAAGGCCCGCCAGGAGTGCCAACCCAAACACACGGCAACGCGACATCGGAGCACTGTATCCTTGAGGATGGCGATATCATACCGGCCGGTTCCGGGGGGCGCAATGCGCCGTCGTTAGGCTCTTGGGACAAGCGAGAAAGGGGAACCGGCCGTAGCCCCGCTCGCTGATCGCGAGCGGGATCATCCCTACTTCGCTGCCGGCAGCCTCACCTGGAATTCCGTCCGTCCGGGCACCGACTCCACCCCGATGTCCCCCTCGTGCCGCTGCAGGAGTCGCCGGACAATGTCGAGACCGAGTCCGGTGCCCTTTCCCACTCCCTTGGTCGTGAAGAACGGATCGAAGATGCGCCCCTGAATGTCCGTCGGAATGCCGGGGCCGTCGTCCACGATCTGCACCACGACGCAGTCGCGCTCGCCTCGAGCGGTCACGGCGACGTGCCCGCCGGTCCGCGACGGCGTCGAGCGCGTTGTCGAGCAGATTCAGCCAGACCTGATTGAGCTCGGCGCCCACGGCCTGGGCGCAGGGCAGGTCGGCCGGAAGATCCACCGACACTGTAGCCGACTTGGCACGCGTCTTCGCCCCGAGCATCGTCAACACGTCGGCAATGCCGCGGCGAATGTCGACCGGCTCCGGCGTCAGCGCCTGGTCCATGTAGGAGAAGCCCTTCACCGCGGCGACCAGGTCCGAGATGCGCGTGGCCGCGGTCTCGATCTCCCACGACAGCGTCCGCACCACGAAGCTGGCGGCGAGCCACCGGAGCCCCGCCTCGAATCCAGCGCCCTCGACCTCGGCGGCCAGGGCGTCGAGCGCCGCGACCGGCACGCCGGTATCGGCCAGGGGAATGGCGGACTCCTCGGACAGGCCGTGATCGGTCAGCCACTCGGTGATCGCGTCCTCGCGGTCGGCCCGCGCCACCGCCGACATCAGTACCAATTCCTGCGTCGTACCCATTCCGCGCGCGGCTTCGATGGATGCGAACTGCGACGCCGAGAGATGCGCGGCCGCGAGGTCTCTCGCCGCCACCTCGGCGCCGTCCAGGGCCACGGACAGGGTCTTGGCACTCCGCACCACCGCCGACGCCGGATTGTTGAGCTCGTGCGCCAAGCCGGCCGCTAGTTTGCCGAGTGAGATGAGCTTCTCGTCGCGCAGGTCGCTCGAGGTAAACTGCCGCGCGCGGTCCACCATGGCGTGCACCAGCGTGGCCGTCACCGACGGGCACTGCTGGATCATCTCCGCCAGGGATTCCTTCGGGATCGCCAGCGCCTCCGACGGTTCCTCCGCCACCACGTCGTTGGGCGGTGATGCGCCGCGGGAGTATGGCATCACGCCGCCCACGTCCCCGGCCCGCATCTCGCGGATCTTGTGCGAACCCGCGCCGCGATCCATGCGAATGACGAGGTGCCCGGCAAGCACGATCAGAAGGTTCGCCGCCTGAGTGCCCTTGGCCGTCACGACCTCTCCCACGGCGTACCGGCGCAGCGTCCCATGCGCAGCGAGCCAGGCGTGCTCCTCTCTGGGTGCCTTGCCGAGGGCGCGATGCTCCGCCAGGCGGGCCATCAGATCCTGTTCCACGATGTCTCCCCGGACTGGTCAGACCGTCCGCAGATAGCGGTGCACCGAATAGATCGCCGCCGATCCCTCGCCCACCGCGGCGGCGACTCGGCGGTTGGCATTGGCGCGTACATCGCCGGCGGCGAACACCCCCGGGATACTCGTCTCGAACATGAACGGCTCGCGCTCGAGCGGCCACCCGCGCGGCCGGCCGTGCTCCCGCGGGAGATCGGCGCCGGTGATCACGAACCCGGCCTCGTCGCGCTCGAGCACTCCGCCGAAGGCGTCGGTGTGCGGCTGCACGCCGATGAAGAGGAACATCGCGGCCGCCGGGATGGTGCGCCGCTCGCCGGAGTCGGCGGCCTTGACGATCACCGATTCCAGGGATCCGTCACCCTGCACCTCCTCGACCTCCACGCCGTACACGACGTCGATGTTCGGGGTCGCGCGGATGCGTTCCACGAGATAGCTGCGACATCGTCGGCTGGAGATCGGCGGCACGGATAAGCATCGTGACTCGGCGCGCGTAACGCGAGAAGAACAGCGCGCCCTGACCCGCCGAGTTGGCGCCGCCGACGACGCAGATCTCCCGGTCGCGGTAGCGCGCCGCCTCGGTCATCGCCGCGCCGTAGTAGACGCCGACGCCCTGCAGCGGCTCGAGTCCGGGCACGTCGAGCGTCCGGGCGCTCATGCCGGTGGTGATGACCACGCAGTACGCGGTGAGCTCGGTGCCGTCGGCCAGCACCACCACGCGATACGGATCCTCGCGGCGGAGGGCCACGACCTCCTGTCCGGTGAGCAGCTCCGCGCCGAACCGCCGCGCCTGCGCGGTGGCGCGCTGCGCGAGATCGGCGCCGGTGACCCCGGCGGGGAACCCGAGATAGTTCTCGATCAACGAGCTGGTCCCGGCCTGTCCTCCAGCCGCGTGCGATTCGACGAGGACCGTGCGCAAGCCTTCCGATGCGGCATACACGGCGTTCGCCAGGCCGGCTGGCCCGCCGCCGATCACGATGACGTCGTAGAATGGGCGCTTCGCCTGGGTCTGCATGCCGGCCTGCGACGCCAGTTGCGCAGTTGACGGCGCGACGAGGTGCTTGCCATCGGGAAAGATCACCACGGGCAGGCGGGTGAGGTCGCCGGCGAGCGACTCGGCGAGGGCGCGCGCCGGCGCGTCGTGGTCGATGTCGACCCACTCGTACGGCACACGGTTGCGGGAGAGGAACTCCTTGGTGGCGAAGGACTGCGGCGACCACTGCGATCCGAGCACGCGGATGCCCTCGAACGTGGGACGCACCCGGGCGCGCCATTCGGCGAGCAGGTCGTCGAGCACCGGGTACAGCCGCTGCTCCGGTGGGTCCCACGGCTTCATCAGGTAGTGATCGAGCGCGATCTCGTTGATGCCGGCGATCGCCACGTCGGTGTCGGCGTACGCGGTGAGCAGCACCCGCCGCGACCCCGGATGCAGCTTCATGACCTCGCGCAGCAGCTCGGTGCCCGACATATCGGGCATGCGCTGGTCCACCAGGAACAGTGCGACCGGCGTGTTGCGAGCCGCGAGTGCCTGTGCCGCCTCGAGGCCTTCCGCCGCCGATCCCGCTTTCATCACGCGGTAGTCCGCGCGATACTGCTGTCGCAGGTCGCGCTCGATCGCCCCGAGGACGGCGGGGTCGTCATCGACCGCCAGGATGACGGGCTTCGCCACTGTATTGTCTCCATCAGATGGAGGAGGGGGGCGCGGAGGGCCCCTGGGATTTCCTGGAATCAGGGCCGGAGAAATAGTACCAAGAGTCCCACGGAAAGTCCGGTGGAAGGTCTGGAGACCGTCCGACCCTCTGACCGTCTCCTTGCCAACCTCCCCCGCCCCCTCCCACACTTCCCGCCCATGACCCACTCCCCCTTCAACCGTCGCCAGTTCCTCTTCGGTCTCTCGGCCGGCGCCGGTGCGCTCTGGCTCGTCGCCCCGGGAGAGCTGGTCAGGCAGGCCGTCCTCGACGCCCAACGCCTCCAGCCCAGCGACAAGTGGCGGGTGCTCAGCGAGGCCCAGGTCGCGGCGCTCGATGCGATGACGGCCCAGATCTTTCCCACGACTGAGACTCCCGGAGCCCGCGAGGCCGGCGTGGTCCGCTTCATCGATCAGGCGCTCGCGACCTTCGCGGCGGCGGACCTGCCGCTGGTCCGCCAGGGCGTGGTCGAGCTGGATCGGGAGGCCCACAGGCGGGATCCCAGGGTCACGGTCTATGCCAAGCTCGATCAAGTCAGGCAGGCTGACATCCTCCGCTCCCTCGACGACGCGAAGTCGGTGTTCTTCGAGACCATCCGGGTCGCCACGATTCAGGGACTGTTCGCCAATCCGGAATACGGCGGCAACAGGGACAAGATCGGCTGGAAGCTGATCGGCTTCGAGGATCGCTTCGTGTGGCAGGCGCCGTTCGGGGACTACGACCGGTGACCCGCCTCGCCCGCTACCGGCCCAGCGATGTGGTGGACTTCGTGGTCGTCGGCTCGGGTGCCGCCGGCGGCACGGTCGCCCGAGAGCTGTCGCGCGCCGGACACTCGGTGGTGGTGCTGGAGCAGGGGCCCTATCTCCGCGCCGAGGACTTCCGCCACGATGAGCTGGCGGTGAGCCGGCTGGCGGCGCTCACCAACGACTTCGCGAAACAGCCGAACACCTTCCGCGCCACCGAGGCGGAGACCGCCAAGCTGATGCCGACGCTGCAGTACGGCCGCATGGTGGGCGGCGGCACCGTCCACTTCACCGGCAACTACTGGCGTTTCCACGAGGTGGACTTCATCGAGCGGAGCCTCAAGGGGCCGATCGCCGGAACCGGCTTCGACGACTGGCCGATCACCTACGCCGACCTCGAGCCCTACTACACCAGGGTCGAATGGGAGATGGGCGTCAGTGGCCAGGCAGGCGCCAATCCCTTCGATCCGCCGCGGAGCCGCCCCTATCCGCTGCCGCCCCTGCCTATCAAGTCGGTCGGCGTGCTCGCCGAGCGGGCCGCGAAGGCGCTCGGCTGGCATGCCTTCCCCGCCCCGCTCGCCATCCTGTCGGAGCCCTACAAGGGCCGAGCCGCCTGCGTGCAGTGCGGCTTTTGCGAAACCTTCGGCTGCGAGATGAACGCCAAGTCGAGCACCCTGGCGGTCATGATCCCGGAGGCCGAGGCCACCGGGCGGTGCGAGATCCGTCCCCTCTCCTATGTAAGGAAGGTGGAGACCAACGCGGCCGGCCGGGTGACGGGGGTCAAGTACTTCGACGCCAGGCGGCGCGAGGTGTTCCAGCGAGCCCGCGCAGTCGTGCTCTCGGCAAACGGCGCCGAGACCCCGCGGCTCTTGCTGATGTCCAAGAGCAACCGGTTTCCACACGGCCTCGCCAACGGCAGTGGCATGGTGGGCCGCCAGCTGATGTTCAACTGCGGCGCCTTCGCCGGCGGGCTCTTTCCCGGAGCCATCAATGGCTACCGCGGTGTGGTCGCCACACGAGTGATCCAGGACATCTACGAGCTGGACCCGAAGCTTGGGCTCCACGGCGGGGGCGGATTCGATTTCCGCTGGGACCCGCAGCCCATCGGCTTTGCGTTATGGGGCCTGGCCGAACACTCGCCACGCTGGGGGCCTGAGTTCAAGCGGATGGTGACCGAGTATTTCAATCACTCCTGCTACGTGCTGGCCCACAGCACCAGTCTCCCGGTGCCGACCAACTCGGTCTCACTCGACCCGACGCTCAAGGACGCCTGGGGACTCCCGGCCACCCGGGTCACCTTCACCATTCACCCCAACGATCAGCGCCTGTCGGAGTACCTCACCGAGCAGTGCTTCCGTTTGCTCGAGGCGGCCGGGGCCACCGATCGCTGGGCCTTCCCGCCCGGCCCGGGCGCCTTCCCCCAGGTCCACCTGTTAGGCACCTGCCGCATGGGCAACGACCAGTCCACTTCGGTGGTGGACCGGGACCACCGCGCCCACGAGGTCCCCAATCTCTTCATGGTCGACGGGAGCAGCTTCGTCACCTCCGGCCGCGGCCAGCCGACGATGACGATTCAAGCCCTGGCGCTTCGCGCCGCGGACAGGATGGTGGAAATGGCGAGGCGGGGGGAGCTGGGACGGTAGAACGGTAGAACGGGGGAACGGGGAACGGTGGAACCGTGGAACGACTGTCATCCCGAGCGCAGCGAGGGATCCCTGCAGGTCTGAGCGGAGTTTGAGGGATCCCTCGTCGCTACGCTCCTCGGGATGACATGCTGTTCCCGTTCCCCCGTTCTACCGTTCTACCGTTCTACCCTTCTACCGTCAGTCCCCCGTTCCCCTTCGCTCCCGCCCGCCTTCCTGCTACTCTCAGGTCTGGCCCAAACCCGGAGGTTCCCATGGCCGATCGCGTCCGCAAAGTCAGCTACACCTATGTGAAGGTCCCCAGCCGACCGGGGCAGGGCGCCAGCATCCTCGCTGCGCTCAAGAAGGCCGGGGTCGATCTGCTCGCTTACAGCGGCTTCCCCGCCGGCGGCGGCAAGGCGCAGATCGACATCGTGACCAAGGACCTCAGTGCCGTGACCAAAGTGGCCCGGAGGGAAGGTTGGCGCCTCAGCAAGGCCAAGAAGGGATTCCTGGTGCACGGCGAAGACAAAGTGGGCGCGGTGGAGAAGCACCTCGCTCGGCTCGCCGCCGGCAGGGTGAATGTCACCGCGGCCGATGCGGTCACCGCGGGTGCCGGACGGTACGGCATGATTCTGTGGGTTAAGTCCAAAGACTACGCGAAGGCCTCTCGACTGTTAGGGGCAAGCTGACGGTAGAACGGTAGAACGGGGGAACGGTGAAGGGTGAACGGGAAACAGGCGTGGGCCTGAACGGATTCCTCGGATTGACATCCGGGCTTCGGGCGGAGCACTGCTCCGCCCCTACGGCCCGTTCTCCCGTTCACCGTTCAACTGTTCCACCGTTCCACCATCGAACTGCCTGTCCGCCCGTCCGCTCTTGACCGCCCCCCTCGCCGGTCGCCCTCGCCGACCGCTACCGCCTCGACCGGGAACTCGGCCGGGGCGGGATGGCCACGGTCTATCTCGCCCACGATCTCAGGCACGACCGCGATGTCGCGCTCAAGGTGCTCAAGCCCGAGCTGGCCGCCCTCCTGGGCCGGGAACGGTTTCTCGCCGAGATCCATCTCACCGCGAAGCTCGATCATCCGCACATTCTGACGCTCATCGACTCGGGGGAAAGCGACGGCTTTCTCTGGTACGTCGTGCCGTTCATCAGGGGGGAGTCGCTTCGCCAGAAGCTGGAGCGCGAGCCGCAGCTGGCGGTGGACGACGCGCTCGCCATCATCAAGCAGATCGCCGGCGCGCTCGACTTCGCCCACCGCCAGGGCGTGATCCACCGCGACCTCAAGCCCGAGAACATCCTGCTGCATGAGGGCGAGGCGATGCTCGCCGACTTCGGGATCGCCCTGGCGGTGAAGGAAGCTGGCGGCAACAGGCTGACGGAGACCGGCCTCTCTCTCGGTACGCCGCAGTATATGAGCCCGGAGCAGGCGACGGCGGAGCGCCAGCTCGACGCCCGGAGCGACATCTACTCCCTCGCCGCAGTGCTCTACGAGATGCTCGTGGGGGAGCCGCCCTTTACCGGGGCGACGGGACAGATGGTGATCGCCAAGCTCATGACCGCGCAGCCGATTCGGCTTCGGGTGCTCCGCCCTGCTGTGCCGGAAGCCGTGGATCAGGCGGTGGCGAAGGCGCTGGCCAAGGTGCCGGCGGATCGGTTCGCCAGCGCCCCGGCCTTCGTCACCGCGCTCACCGCGCCCACCGGTGGCCCGCCGGCGCTGCCGTCGGTCGCCATTCTCCCGTTCCAGAGCCTGGGGGCGAGCCCCGAGCACGAGTTCTTCGCCGACGGGATCACCGAAGACGTCATCGCCCAACTCGCGAAGGTCCGCTCGCTCAAGGTGATCTCATGGAGCTCGGTGACGCCGTTCAAGAAGCGGGAACAGTCTCCCAAGGAGATCGGCGCCACGCTTGGCGTCGCAACCCTGCTCGAAGGGAGCGTCCGGCAGGCCGGCGATCGAGTGCGGATCGTGGCCCAGCTCATTGATGTTGATGAAGGCCATCACCTCTGGGCCGATACCTACGACCGCCGGCTCGACGACGTGTTCGCCATTCAGTCCGACGTCGCCCTGCAGATCGCCACCGCGCTCAAGGCGGAGCTGTCACCGGACGAGCGAACCCGGATCCACAAGGAGCCTACCAGCAGCTTCCACGCATACCAGCTCTACCTGCAGGGCCGCCATTGCTACAGCGCCTATACCGGGCCCGATATTCAGAAAGGAATCGAGTACTTCCGCCAAGCCATCGCGGCCGATCCGGCCTATGCCATGGCGTACGTCGGCCTCGCCCTGGCCTACGCCGAGCTGGCGGCCGGCCAGGGTGGCGGCGCGATCAGGCCGGACCTGGCCTTCAACGAAGCCAAGAACGCCGTCACCAAGGCGCTCGCGCTCGACAGCCGGCTGGGGGAGGCCCACGCCGTGCTGGCCATGCTCAAGTTCATCCATGACTTCGACTGGAAAGGGGCCGAGGCGGGATTCAAGCTGGCGCTCGAGTTGAGCCCGGGTGCCGCCGATATCTACGACCACTACGGCTGGCTCTGTTCCGCGCTCGGACGCCACGATGAGGCCCTCAAGCTTGTGGCGCGCGCGCAGGAGCTCGACCCGCTGATGCACCGGTCGGATCTCGCCACCGAACTTCTCCGGGCCGGACGGAACGAGGAGGCATTGCAGGCGGCGCTGGAATGCGTCGAGTTCGCGCCCGAGTACGCGCGGGGACGCTCGACGCTGGGGTGGGCGTACCTCAAGAATGGCCAGGCCGAGCAGGGATTGGCCGAGCTGCGGCAGGCGGTGACCCTCGCACCCGAGAACACCCTCTACCTCGCGCAGCTCGGCGAGGCCTACGGCCAGGTGGGCAAGCTCGAGCAGGCCCGGGAAATACTGCGACAACTGGAGGAGCTGTCAACGGACCGCTACGTCTCCCCCTACCACATGGCCTACATCTACACCGGACTCGGCGCTCAGGAGACCGCGCTGGACCTGCTGGAGCGCGCTTACAAGGAGAGGGCCGGCAGCGTGTACGGCATCAAGGGGTCGTTTCTCTTCACGTCGCTGCAGTCGCATCCGCGGTTCAAGGCGTTACTTAAGGCGATGAACCTGGCGTAAGGCGTACGTGTAGGGGCGGAGCTCCAAGCTCCGCCCATACGAGAGCTCCGCCTGGGCCGGGGCGGAGCTTCAAGCTCCGCCCCTACGGGCCCCTCGCGCCCTCCGCTCCTGCGGCAACAACGCCGCCAGCATGAACCGATGCACCGGCACGTCGACGCCCGCGCGCTCCGCCAGCCGGACCACCGCCCCCACCTGCGCCTCCAGCTCCGACGGCCGACCGTCCATCATATCGCGCTGCATCGAGGACGTCCCGTCGGGCGGGACGGCGTCGGTATACGCTAGAGTCTGCTGTACCGCGTCCTTCGGCAGCGAAACACCGAGTGCCTTGGCCAGGGCCACGATCTCCTCGAACGCCTCGATCAGCAGCCGCCGAGTCTCGGGGATGTGGCGGAAGACGCCGATCGGAACGCGGGTGATCGCACCGACTCCACTGACCGGCGCGATAAAGAGAAACTTGCTCCACATCGCCGAGCGTATATCCGCCGGGATTTCCGCGGTAATCCCCACCGTACGCCCGAACGCCTGACGGAGCGACTCGGCGCGCGCACTCTGCTTTCCGTCCAATTCTCCGAAGGCGATGTGGGGCGCGATCGCCGTATGATGGATCTCCCCCGGGCCGGCGATGAAGGCGAGGATACGGCACAGCCCGCCCATGACGTGTTGCTGGCCGAGCACGGCCGCGAGCTGGTCGGGAGCCTCCACCCCGTTCTCCAGCGGCACCACGAACGACTCGGGTCCGATCAGCGGGCGCATGGCGACTGCGGCGTCAGGGACCTGCCACGCCTTCACCGCCAGGATCACGACGTCCACCGGGCCAACGCTGGCGGGATCGTCAGTGGCCTCAACCGGATGGATGGTGAAGTCTCCGGCGATGCTCGCGACCTTAAGGCCGCGCTCTCGTAACGCCTTGAGATGAGCACCGCGCGCGATGAACGTCACCGCTTCGCCGGCCTGGGCCAGCCGGCCGCCGAAGTACCCGCCTACCCCGCCGGTGCCGAAGATGGCGATATGCATGGGTCCTCATGACGGAAAGACGGAAGGACGGAAAGACGGAAAGACTGATCAGCCGAAAATGCTACCTCATCCCGAGGAGCGTAGCGACAAGAACTGCACAATGGTGCTGGACGGATGAGACCGGCTCCCTGCCTGTTTGAATAGATCCCTCGCTTCGCTCGGGATGAAGAGGCCAAACTCAGTCCTCCCTTTCCGCCTCGTCCGCCTCGTCCGCCTTCTCTCGCCTGTCGCCTAATGCCTGTCGCCTAGCTTTCCAGCCCGCTCCAACAATCTCGCATCGCCCAGCCGCGCGGCCACGGCCGGAAAGGCATCGGTCGGCCCGCGCCACTTGAGCTCGTCGACATCACTGAACAACTGCGCGTCGGTTCGGAGAGTCGCGAGATTCTTGAACAGGAGCGCCCGATCCCGTTCCTCTCCCAGGACGTTGGGAGGAAACTGCTCGATCGGACCATGCTGGTTCAAGAGCCGCGCGGCGGTGACTGCGCCGATGCCGGCGATGCCAGGGTAGCCGTCCGCGGCGTCGCCCACGAGGGCCAGGTAATCCGGGATCAGCGCGGGATCCACGCCGAACTTCTGCCGTACCCCGGCTGCGTCACGGATCTGGTTCTGCCTCCGATCCACCTGCACCACTCGGTCGCTGCTCACTGCCTGGCCAAGATCCTTGTCGTTAGCCCAGATGCACACCTTCTCGACCCGTTCGTCTTGTGACGCGAGGTGCGCCGCCGAGGCGAGGGCATCGTCGGCTTCCAGCTCGATCATGGGCCAGACCGCGACGCCCATCGCGGCCAGCGCCTCTTCGAGCGGCTTGAACTGCGCCCGGAGCACCCGATCGATGCCCGCGCCGGTCTTATAGTCGGGCCAGAGTTCGTTGCGGAAGGATTCGATGACGTGATCGGTGGCGACGCCGAGGTGGGTCGCATCCTTCTCGATCATCTCGAGAATCGAGTGGAGCACCCCGACTACGGCACCGTAGCGCTTATCCTTCCCCTTGTTGAAGCTGCGCTGGCCGTAGAACTGACGGAAGAGTTCGTAGGTGCCGTCGATGAGGTGGACGATCATGTGGGGGAGTATAGCGGACGGGGCGGACAGGCGGACGAGGCGGACAGGGCGGACAGGGCGGACGCCTGTTTCTGTCATTGCGAGGAGGGCGTGAAGCGCCCGACGAAGCAATCTCTCTCGTTACTCGACCAAGGATTGCTTCGGCCGCTACGCGGCCTCGCAATGCGCCGAGGCGGTTCTCTCACGTCGTCGGCTACTGATCGCTATCTCGCCGAGTAACTCTATCTCTATCTCGAGCATGCTCGCTGGCGTCGCGCCCCTGTCAGGCGCAGATTGAGTCACTCTCCCCTGTCGGGTTCCATGGCTGCTGTTCCGCCTGGTTTGGCCACCGTACTTCAGGATCGCTACCGCCTCGACCGCGAGCTGGGCCAGGGCGGGATGGCGACGGTGTATCTCGCGCACGACCTCCGTAACAACCGACCGGTCGCGCTCAAGGTCCTCCGCCCCGAACTCGCGGCAATCTTGGGCGCGGAGCGGTTTCTCAAGGAGATCGAGACCACCGCGAATCTGCAGCATCCCCACATCCTGCCGTTGTTCGACTCAGGGGAGGCTGGAACCTTCCTTTTCTATGTCATGCCGTTTGTCGAGGGCGAGAGCCTCCGGAGCCGGCTGAACCGCGAGCGGCAGCTCCCGGTTCCCGATGCGGTACGGATCGCGGCCGAGGTCGCGAGCGCTCTCGACTACGCCCACCGGCAGGGAATCATTCACCGCGACATCAAGCCGGAGAACATCCTGCTGCACGACGGGCACGCGCTGGTGGCCGACTTCGGCATCGCCCTCGCGCTCCGGAACGCCGGCGGGGACCGGCTCACCGAGACCGGACTGAGCCTCGGGACACCGCACTACATGAGTCCCGAGCAGGCCATGGCAGAGCGCCAGCTCGATGTCCGCACCGATGTCTACAGTCTCGGCGCGGTGCTGTACGAGATGCTGGCCGGAGAGCCGCCCATCACCGGCGCGACGGGCCAGGCGGTGATCGCGAAACTCATGACCGAGCGGCCAACGCCGCTCCGGGTGGTGCGGGACACCGTGCCGCCGGCACTGGAGGAAGTGGTGGCCCGGGCGCTCGCCAAGGTGCCCGCGGATCGCTTCCCGACTGCTGCCGCGTTCGCTAAGGCCCTGCAGGACAGCCCACAATCAGGCACTTCCCGTCCTGTTCCGCCTCAATCATCACGCCGGTTGGTACTCCTGGCGGCGGCGATCCTCGTCGTGCTCAGCGCGGTGGGGTGGCAGCTCCTCATCCGTGCCCGTGGCCGCCCGGGCCGGGACCCGGAACTGGTGGCCCTCTACCAGCGTGCGCTCCACAGTTATGGCCGACGCACGTCGGCGGGCGTGACCGAGGCGATCGAGGATTACAGCGCGGTGGTCCGGCGTGACTCCACGTACAGCGACGCGTGGGCCGGGCTCGCCAAGGCTTACGTCCGGGCGTACGATCGGTATTTCACGGTGCGCGGGGTGACTCGGGACAGTGTGCTCCGACTGGCGGTGGCCGCGGCGGATCGCGCGCTCACCAGCGACCGCGGCAATCCGGAGTCGTGGCTCGCCCAGGCGATGGTCGGCCGTTCGGTCGACCCGACCGACATCGGCCCGGCGCTGCGGTCGGTTCGCCAGTCGCTGGCCCTCGATTCTACCGTCGCGGAGGCCTGGCACATCCTCGCCGTCTGTCTGGCCGAGACCGGAAATTTCGATGGCGCGATGCAGACCTGGCGGCGCGCCGTCCGAGTCGACTCGTCGTACGCACAGGGGTTGGCTTTTCTGGCGCTCGGCCACTACTGGCGCCGACAGTACGATAGCGCTGTGGTCTGGGCGGACAGCGCGGTCGCCACGGATCCGAACGTCATCCTGGCCCGTTCAACCGCCGGGTATGTGGCCATTGAGCGTGGCGACTTCGCGCGCGCGGCAGCGGCCTTTGACGCCGTGGGGCGGCTGAGCGGAGACGTGGAGGCGGCAAACGCCCTCGCCGGGAAAGCGCTGGCGGAAGCACGCGCGGGGCAACGGCGGGAGGCGACAGCCCTGGTGCAGCGGGCCGAGTCGCTGGCCACGGCATACACCCCCACTCCGCTTCATACTGCGGTCTATATCGCCCAGGCGCATGCGGCGCTGGGCCAGGCCGATCGGGCTCTCGCGTGGCTCACTCGGTACGAACCCCGACGGGACCTCCACTTCCAGCTGCACTTGAGGTGCGACCCGCCGTTCGCCCCCCTGCACGGCGATCCGCGCTTCCGCTCGCTCCTCATTCTTCCGCTGCCGCCGAACGGAGTGGGCTGCTAGGCGTTAGGACGGAAAGACGGAAGGATGGAAGGATGGAAGGGATGGAAAGACGGAAGATGGAAGGACGGAAAGTAATGTCATTCCGTCTTTCCATCTTCCGTCTTTCCATCCCTTCCATCCTTCCATCCTTCCATCCTTCCGTCCCTCGTCAATCGTGCCTCAGCGCCACCATCGGATTCACCGCCGCCGCGCGCCGAGCCGGTAGCCAACTGGCGAAGAGCCCCACGACGCCGAGCAGGAAGGTGATCCCCAGGAAGGTGACCGGATCCCGCGGGCTGATACCGTAGAGCTGGCTCTTCAGCAGTTGCCCCACGCCAAGGGCGGCGGCGCCGCCGATGAGCAGACCCAGACCGGTGAGGCGCACGGCACGAGCGACGATCATGCCGATCACATCCCGGTGCCCGGCCCCAAGGGCGATCCGGACGCCGATTTCCCGGGTCCGGCGGCTCACGTTGTACGCCATCACGCCGTAGATGCCGATGGCCGCAAGCAGCAAGGCAAGAGTTCCGATCGCCGCGAGCATGATGGCGCCGATCTTCTGCGGCCAATACGGGATCGTGTTGAACTCGGCCATGATCCGAGGATCCAGGACCGGGAGCGCGGCGCTGACCGCCGAGAACACGCCGCGGACCGCGGCGGTGAGGGCCAACGGCTCCGCCGGCCGCCCGCACGTGCAGCGTGAAGGCGGGCGGCGCGGAGCGCGCGGAATAGGCCTGGAACACCATCGGTCGCGGAGCCTCGGTGTAATCGTCGTACTTGCTCGTCGCCACCACACCGACGATCGTCAGCCACTCGTCGCCGGTCGTGTTGACGCGGGCGCCGATCGCCGACCGTCCCGCGAGATACTTCCGGACAAAGGCTTCGTTCACCACGGCCACCGGCGCGTTGCCGGCCAAGTCCGCATCGCCGAGGTCCCGTCCTTCCAATACTCCGATGCCGGTGGTTTTGAAGTAGTCACCGGACACCACGTTCTGGCTGATGTTCATGTTTTCGTTGGGGGCCGGGGCATACCCGTCGATCCGCATGGGAGCCGTACTGACCGGGCCCGGACCGAGGAAAACAGCGCGAGCCACGGCCGCCGCTTCGACGCCGGGCAACGCCCGGATTCCCTCGAGCAGGCGCCGTACCGTGGTCACCTGGAGGCTGTCGTTGCTGATGCCCGTCAGCCGCATGTCGGTGCCGACCAGGAGCACATGGTCGGTGCCATGCATCCCGGTGTCCATTGCCGCGGTACCCCTCCAGGTTGCGCACAAAGAGGCCCGCCGCGACCAGCGTCACCAGCGACAATCCGACCTGCGCCACCACCAGAGCGGACTGCAACCGGCCCCGACTGCCGGGCCCATCGCCGATCTCGTCCTTCAGGGTCGGCACGAGCGCCGGCCGCGACGCCTGCAGCGCCGGTACCAGCCCGAAGGCGACGGCGGCGGTAGCCGTGACGGCCGTGGCGAACACGAGCACCCAGCCATCCAGCCGGAAGTCGAGACCGACTGGATATGGAACTGCGGGCAACAGAGCCAGCATCGCGTCGCGGCCCCAGAAGCTCAGGACCAGGCCGAACATCCCCGCCAGCGCGGCCAGTACCACGCTTTCGGTAAGGAGCTGGCGCACCAGACGGGACCGCGAAGCGCCCATCGCCAAGCGCACGGCCACCTCGCGGCGCCGCGCGATCGCCCGGGCGAGCAGCAGGTTCGCCACGTTGGCGCAAGCGATCAATAGCACCAGGCCGGCGAGCGCCAGCATGGCGATGAGTACCGGTCGCATGGCGCCGGGAGCGTCGACGTCGCTGTGGCGCCGCACGATGGCCCCGAGGGGCTCGCTCAGACCGCCCGCCTTCCCGGCACGCCGGGCGAGGAGGTCGAGTTCCTGCGTTGCCTGCGTCGCCGTCGCTTCGGGCTTCAGCCGGCCGACCACGGCGAACGACCGTTGTTGCCGGTCACGTAGCACTTGCTCGCCGTTCCCCATCAGCAGCGGCATGGTGGTGATCGGCAGGTACAGATTGAGGTTCAGCCCGATATAGGTGCCGCCAAAGCGTGGCGCCGCGACGCCCACGATCGTGAAGCCGGTCCCGTTCAGTGTGATGGTCCGCCCGACGACGCTGGAGTCGCTCGCAAAGCGGCGTTGCCAGAAGCCGTGGCCCAGCACGACCACCGGTGCACGCTCCTGCTCGTCTCCCATGCGGAGGACCCGCCCGAGCATGGCCCCGACTCTTAGATCCTCGAAGTAATTGCCCGAGACCAGCATGCCCCACGCGCGCTCGGTCGGCCCGGTGCCTTCGCGGAGACCGAGTTGGGTCATCTCCCATGCCGCCAGGTCCACGGTCTTCGTACCCGCCCGCCAGTCCTGGAAGTCAGGCCAGGACACTTCCCAGGTGTCGTTGTCGGGTGCGCGGGTATGCGCGACCACCAGGCGGCCCCACTCAGGGATCGCCGGCAACGGATTGAAGACGAAGCCCTGCAGCCAGGTGAATACCGTTGAGGTGGCTCCGATGCCGAGGCCGAGCGACACGACGGCGATCAAGGTCAGCGCGGGTTGCCGCGCGAAAGACCGGAAGGCGAAGCGAATGTCCTGCCAGAGTGATGACATGAGTGCGTCGCTCGGAAAGGTGCCAAGAGTGCCAAGAGTGCCGGAGTACCAAGTACTAAGTACTGAGTACCAGGTCACGGACCAACACAGACCACGACACCGGTGCAGAATGGCAAGGCGCATGCCCCCCATAGGATCAACGCATCGCGTTGTTCGGCGGTGGGTTACCTGATCGGCGGGGAGCTGGCGGTCCCCGAAAGCGGGACGGGGCGTCCCAGAAGCGGACGGGGGCTGAGAGGCGAGGGGCGACAGGCGAGCTGAAAATCCCTTAATACCGACCGCCACGTCTCCTTCATCTTCGCATCCTCACCTTCGACTCGTTTCCCCCAAGCTGTGAGGCGCAACCGTGCCTTCCCCCTTCTCCTCCATGCGCGCAGGTCTCGGCTCCGACTTGCGGGCTGTCACCCGGGGGTTGTTCCGGAATCCGGGATTCACCTGGGCGGCCGTGCTGACGCTCGCCGTGGCCATCGGCGGGATGACCGCGATGCTGACCGTGGCGAATGCGGTGCTGTTCCGCCCACTACCGTTCCCCGACGCCGAACGGCTGGTCTCGCTCTGCGAGAGAAACCCGCAGGTCGCCGGTTTCTGCGTGGCCTCGACGCCCAACGTGATCGACTGGAAGCGATCCAGCCGTTCGTTGTCCGAGATCGGAGTAGGGCGCGGCTGGCAGATGACCCTGGCCCAGGAGGGACGGAACCTGTCCGTCCGCGGCGGGCTCGCGACCGATGGTCTCTTCCGTGCTCTCGGGAGCAGCGCGCAGCTCGGGCGACTCTTCGATCCATCGGATCTGAAGGAGGGGAACCGCCGGGTCGCCCTGCTCAGCCAGACACTCTGGCAGGCCCGCTTCGGAGGATCGCCGGACATCGTGGGTCGGAGCATACGGCTCGAGGATTCAGTGTACACCGTCATCGGGGTGCTGCCGGCGAAATTCGAGGTGCCGCAACTCGAAGGCATCGAAGTCTGGACCCCTCTGCCGTTCGATCCGGCGGCCGAGGACCGGCGCGACTGGCGGGGCTTTCAGGTATATGCGCGACTCGCACCCGGGGTCACCCTCGCGTCCGCCCGGGTGGAGCTGGCCGCTATCCAGGCCCGGCTCGGCGAGCTGTACCCCGCCATCGATCGGGGCTGGGGCGTGGATATTCAGCCGCTGCGTGACGAGGTGGTCGGCCAAGTCCGTCCGGCGATGCTCGCCTTTCTTGGCGCCACGATGCTGGCCGTGCTCATCGCCTGCCTCAACATCGCCACGCTGCTGTTGGCCCGCTGGAACAGCCGAGCCCGGGAGATCGCCGTTCGCGCCGCACTCGGCGGCGGACGCTCGACCATCGTGCGTCTGCTGCTGTTGGAGAGCCTGCTGCTTTCCCTCGCCGGCTCCGGGCTGGGTCTCCTCCTCGGACCATGGGTCCTCCGCGCCTTCCTCTCGCTCGCCCCGCAGAATATCCCCCGCCTGGATCAAGTCACGATCGAACCGGGGATTCTCGGTCTGGCACTCCTGATCGGCCTCGGCGTCCCCCTCCTGGTTGGCGTGGCACCGGCGTTTCGGAGCTCCCGTTCGGACCTCGCCGGCTCCCTCCGGTCGTCCGGTTCAGAGTCACCACATGGGAGGGACCTCGTCAGGCGCGGCCTGGTCGTGGCCGAGCTGGGACTGGCGGTCATGCTATTGGTCGGAGCGGGACTGCTGGGGCGGAGCTTCCTCAACCTGCTGAGATGGTCTCCCGGGTTCGAGCGGGATCATCTGGTAACGCTCTGGACCTTCCTTCCCCCGGCGCGGTTTCCGGCGGAGGACAACGTTCGCGCCACCTACCGGAGCATTCGTCAGGAGCTCGCGGCGCTGCCCGGGGTGGAGACGGTGAGTCAGGTCTCCGCGGGGCCGCTCTTTGGCGGCCGGGAGACGGATGGATTCCGTGACGCCGCGCGACCGACAGCGGAGCCGCTCCCCGCGCGATGGTATGACGCAGGACCCGAATACTTCCGCGCGCTTGGAGCCGGCGTGTCCCGCGGCCGTGGGATCACCGCGGCCGATATCACGGGTGCGCCGGCGGCGGCAGTGGTCAACGAGACCTTTGCACGGCGCATGTGGCCGGGCGAGGACCCCATCGGCCGGCGGATCACCGCAGGACAAGGCGGTGGAGATCCGATGGAAGTCGTCGGGGTGCTCAGGGACATTCGGCCGTTCCGGGCGGGGAACCTCCAGAAGCCGAGGTGTACTGGCCCTTTGAGCAGCACACGCGGTGGGCCGCTTACATCGTGATTCGGACGGGGGTCGATCCCGGGCCGATCGGGCTGCTGGCCGCGGCGCGCCTGACGGAACGGTTCCCGGATGTTCAGGTCTCCCCGAGCTGGACCCTCCCGGAGCTGATGCGCGCCCGACTGGTGAGCCCACGCTTCGCTCTGATCCTGATCGGTGCGTTTGCTGGAATGGCGATCGTGATTTCGGGGATCGGGGTCTTCGGCGTGGTGAACTATCTGGTGACCCGTCGTTCCCGGGAGATCGCCATCCGGATGGCGCTGGGGGCGGAAGCGCGCTCGGTGGTGCGCACGGTCATGCGGGAGGGGATGGCCACGGCGGCCCTCGGGGCCGTAGTCGGAATGGCTGGTGCCGTTGGGGTCGGGCGATTCATCGCCTCGATGCTGGCGGGGGTATCCCCCCTGGACCCGGCCACCCTGATCCTGGTGCCGCTTGGACTGACGACGGTGGCGGCCTTGGCTGCTTTTCTCCCGGCCCGGCGGGCCGCGCGAACCGATCCCCTGGTGGTGCTGAGGAACGACTAGGTGTCGTCAACGGTCGTGGGTCGTCAACGGTCGTGGGTCGTGGGTCACGGGTCCGTAGGAGAGCTTCGCCTACAGGACCCGTGACCCATGACCCACGACTGTCATTCTCATGACCCACGACAGCTATTCGACCCACGACTGCACAGATTCAAGTTAGCTTGCACCAGCCTTTGGCCTTGAATTCAGATGTCAACAAATCATGAGGCGACAATCTATGGCCACGATCAAGTATTTCGCTTTGACCGCGGCGGCCGCTCTCGTTTTCACGGCCTGCGACGGAATGCACCGGCGAACAATGCAAACGCCGCTAACACGGCTGCAAAGACCCCTCCGGCCGCACCTACTATGGATGCACTCGTGACACTCGAAAAGAGTGCATACGAGGCTTGGAAGTCCAAGGACGCGAAGTTCTGGGACACATTTCTTTCGGACAAGTTTGTCGGCTATGGTTCATCTGGCAAGCTCGATAAGGCATCAGCGACAAGGGAATACACCGGCGCTGATTGCGAGATCAAGAGTTACGCTCTGTCCGACGAGCAGATGAAGCCGCTCGGTAATGATGCGGCGCTGATCACTCATAAGACAACCGTTGACGGCACATGCGGCGGACAAAAGGTCCCGGCTAACAGTTGGGCGGCGAGCGTATACGTTCGCGACGGCGACAAATGGAAAGGAGCCTTCCACGCCGAAGCTCCGGTTGTCGATCCAAAAGCGGCTCCCGCGAAACCGGTTGACAAGAAGGAGGCGCCTAAAGAGGACGAGGCTAAACCGGCCGCTCGCGATGCTGGCACCGATGCCATGCTCGCGGTCGAAAAGGCCGTCTGGGAGGCCTGGAGAGCACACGACGCCAACAAGATTGAGGACCTGACGGCCAGGGATATTTCATTTATCAATATTTTTGGCACCTACTTCGCAACCAAGGCCGATGCATTGAAGGACTGGACCGGGGCCGGATGCGATGTCAAGAGCGTCAGCGTCACCGACGCCGCGGGCACGATGCTCTCGCCGACAGTCGGCATCCTGACATTTAAGGGTGCCGCCGACGGCACCTGCTACGGCCAGAAGGTGGGACCTATTTGGGGCACGTCGGTCTACGTCAAGGACGGCGATGCGTGGAAATGGACCTTCGGAATAAATTTGCCCGCACGCCCGGAGGGCGCCTAGAACGGACGAGGCGGTCAGGACGGTCAGGACGGTCAGGACGGTCAGGACGGTCAGGACGGTCAGGACGGTCAGGACGGTCAGGACGGTCAGGACGAGTGTAGTTCAATCAGCAATTAGCAATTAGCAATCAGCAATTGTCGCAAAGCGACCCGCCTCTGCGCCTCTGCGTTGTGCTCAGAACCATCCAACAGCCAACGCAGAGCCGCAGAGCCGGAGAGACCTCGGGCGTCCCTTAGTTCCAATTATCGATCTTCAGATCCTCCGGCGCCGGCTTCCCCTTCCCGGTCTCCACCAGCTCCCTCAGACTCAGCAGGAACACCGCCCACTTCGTACTGCAGTGCGCCATGAATTCCACCGGTTCCTTCCAGTTCCGGTGACCGAAGCTCAGGATCGTCATGTCGCCGTCCTGGGTCAGCTGGAAGGTGACGTCGGTCCCCACCCATTCCGGCGGTCCGGCGAGGACGCGCCAGTGTACTTCCCGGTTGGGCTCCAGCCTGGTCATCTCGAAGTCCATCCGCCCGATTTCGCTTCCGTCCTTGTGACGGAAGCGGACATTGACCTTCCCGCCGAGCTTCGCCGTGCCGGTCGTGTCCCGGCTCCACCAGCCTGCCACGCCCTGCGCCGTCGCAATCGCGTCATAGACCTTTGTCGCGGGCGCCTTGATGCCAATGCGATGAATGATGTCTACCACTGTTTCCTCTCTTGTTTGACTTTGGTTGGTCATGGGTCGTGAGTCACGACTCCACGAACGCCTTCAACCTCGCTGCCGCCGCGTCCCACTGCGCCGAGACGTGATCGAGGTACTGCCGCGCGATCTCGAGCCGCTTGAGATCGAGCGAGAACACATGCTCCCGGCCCTCCTTGGTGTCTCGCACCAGGCCCACCTTCCCGAGGGCGTGCAGGTGCCGAGTGATCGCCTGGCGGGTCATGCCGCTGCCCTCGCTCAAGCGGGTGATCGAGAGCGGGCCTTCCGTCGACAGGCGGCGCACCAGGCTGAGCCGAGTGGTGTCGCCCAGGGCGGCGAACACCGGCGCGGCCTGGAGCGCGGCCGAGCCGCGGCTAGCCGACATAGTTGGCGAGCTTCTTGGACTGACCGGCCCAGCCCGCCTCGTTCATGCGGAACGCCTCGGCGCGGCGAGAGGCCGGCAGCCGGTCGAAGCCGGACTCGGTGATGTCGATCGCGGTGCCGCCTGCGGTTTCCTTGCAGCCGGAACTCAACCAGCGTCGTCGGCTCGACCGTGTAGTCGACGTTGGAATCCACGGCACCGGGATGCCAGCGATAGGAGAAGTAGCCCTCGGGCTCGATCTTCTCGACCAGGATCTCCAGGGTGACGTGCTCGTAGCCTGGGATGGTGAGCCGGCCGAAAACGGTGGCACCAGGGGCAAAGGGGCGGTCGAGCTTCATCCCGAACCAGGTGCCGAACTCCTCGGCGTCGGAGATGGCCCGCCAGACACGGGAGCGTCTTGGCGCTTACCTCGAAGTGCTTTTCGATCCGGTCGCTGGTCTGGGGTTCGTCGGTTTTCGCGGTCATACGGCGGTCTGCTGCTCCTGTTCGGTCAATGGTTTCGAAAACGTGCAACATTTACGTTGCATATCATAAGACATTACTCCGGAATACGCAACTCTTTTGTTGCGTTTCGGTGGCGCCTCCGGACGTTCTCGCCGAGGCGATAACCGGATCGCAGATCCGCCCTCCGACCCGCCTTGTCCGCCATGACCCCCTGACCGTTGACCTCCCCAATCTTCGGTGTATATTCGGTATCCCCAGCCGGTCACCGCCGATGTAGTAGTAGAAGAGAGAGGTCCCCATGGCTCCCAGCATCGACCCCCGCCCAGCGCTCCGTCCGACGGTCTTCAACCCCTTGGTACAGGCCCAGATCCGCGTCTGCCCCGAGTGCTCCGGGCCGGTGGCGCATAACTCGGGATGTGTGACGTGCCGGCAGTGTGGGTGGGGGAAGTGCCAATAGCGAGGAGAGTACCGAGGGATACGGGGAACGTGGTAGAGTACGGGAGAGTTCCGGGTAGGGAACCCCTGCAGCGGTCAGCCGCGCGAGTTCGAGGGAGCCTGCATCGCTCCGGCTCCGCGGATAGCATGCTTACTCCCGTTCCCTGTTGCCCCGTTCCCTGTTCGCCCTTGGTCTTTCGGGCGACGACGAATGACGAACCCGAGCCAAGCTGAAAAGGCGAACAGATTTCGAGATCCTGCATGCCGGGTCCGGAGATTTTCGTCATCCCCAACCCCTGGGATGCCGGGACCGCGCGGATCCTCACGGCCCTGGGCTTCCCCGCCCTTACCACCACCAGCGCGGGTCTCGCCTTCGCGCTCGGCAGGAAGGATGGGGCGGTGACACGGGATGAAGCGCTCGCCAATGCCAAGGCGATCGTCGATGCCACCGACCTCCCAGTCGCGGCCGATCTCGAGAATGGCTACGGCGACGCGCCCGAAGCGGCGGCGGAGACGATTCGGCTGGCCGGCGGAGTGGGGCTGGTGGGCGGATCGATCGAAGATGCGTCGGGGGATCCCAAGCGACCGATCTACGACTTTGCGCACGCGGTCGAGCGGGTGGCGGCGGCGGTGCAGGCGGCCCGCGCCTTTCCCTTCCCGTTCGTGCTGGTGGGACGGGCCGAGAATTTCCTGCACGGCCGCCCCGATCTGGACGACACCATCCGCCGGCTGCAGGCCTTCGAGGCCGCGGGCGCGGACGCGCTGTTCGCGCCGGGACTCACCAGGGCCGATGACATCCGCACCGTGTGCAGCGCGGTCAAGAAGCCGGTGAACGTGGTGATGGGCCTCAAGAACGCCCCCTTCTCCGTGGCCGAGCTCCAGGCCCTCGGCGTGCGCCGGATCAGCGTCGGCTCGGCACTCAGCCGCGCAGCGCTGGGCGAGTTTGTGAGGGCGGCGAAAGAGATCAAGGAGAAGGGGACATTTCGGTTCGCTGATAGTGCGCTGCCGTTTGCTGAAGTGAGTGATTTCATGGCGTGAAGACGGGGAACGGGGAACGGCGCGCTTGGCCCCGTCGCCTACGCCTCCTCATCCTGAGGGAGCGGAGCGACCGAAGGATCTAGCTGGCGTACCGCGATGCCTGACTCGCACGCCCGGCCTCCTGCTGCATTGAGTAGATCCTTCGCGCTTCGCGCTCAGGATGAGGTGGTTCCCCGTTCCCTGTTCCCCGCTCTCAACCCTCAACCGGAACCCAGACCATGGACCAACGTATCGCTCCCCTCGCCGACATGCTCAAGATGAACACGCGGCTGTACCGGAACTGTCTCGCCGGGCTCACCGATGAGCAGGCCAAGGTCCGGCCCACCGGCACCACCAACAGCGCGGCGTTCGTCGCGGCGCACCTGGTGGACTCGCGCTACTACCTCCTGAGCAGCATCGGCGGCAAGGGGACCAGTCCGCTCAAGGGTGCCAAGGGCGGGTTCAACAAGATCGATGACGTAGAGAGCTATCCGCCGCTGGCCGAGATCCAGAAGGCGTGGACGGCCGCGGGGAAAGCGCTGAAGGAGCGGTTCGACGCGATGAAGGCCGCGGAGCTCGATGCCCCGCTCGACCCCGGCTTTCCGATCGACAACCAGACCCTGCTCGGCCTGCTCACTTTCATGACCCAGCACGAGAGCTATCACCTGGGGCAGCTGGGGCTGTTGCGGAAGCATGCGGGGTTGGAGGCGATGGAATACTGAACAGCGGTGGAACGGTGGAACGGGAGAACGGGGGAACGGGAACGGCTCGTAGGGGCGGAGCTGTAGCTCCGCCCGAAAAACGAATGTCATCCCGAGGCGGACTGGCGGACAGGGAGTGGTATTGAGCGCAAGCGCGTGTTTTTGGTACCGGTTGGACAGCCCGACACGGCCAGCTTCGGGAACCCCGTACCACGAGGCGCTCAATGCCTGTCCCCGCTCCGAGACCCACCAGTACCCTGAAAGTGCCGGATCAGATCGCACGACGCATCCTGTTACTCCGCGGACAGCGAGCCTTGCTCGACCGGGACCTGGCCGACCTTTACGGCGTCCCGACAAAGGTCCTGAACCAAGCGGTGCGCCGCAACCGCTCGCGCTTCCCGGAGGATTTCATGTTCCAGTTGACCCCGGATGAAGCAGCAAACTTGAAGTCACAATCTGTGACTTCAAGTCAGGAGCATGGCGGGCGGCGACACGTGCCCTACGCCTTCACGGAGCAAGACGTTGCCATGCTTTCGAGCGTCCTCCGCAGCCCACGAGCTATCGCGGTGAACATCGGGATCATGCGGGCCTTCGTGCGGCTCAGGCAGATGCTGGCGACACACGCCGACCTGGCCCAGCTCGCTGCGCTCGCCGGCGGGGGCCGCCTGCGGCGGCCGGCGGGCTCGCTGCGCTCGTGCGGGGGGCGCCTGCGGCGCCCTGCGGGAACTAAATGTTGATTCGGGGCAGCGCAGTTGTTCCCGCACGCTCGCGGGCGACGGGACGAAAGGCAAAGCGTAAGTAAGAAGCAACCATCTACTAACGGTGTGTCGACCGTCGGACCGTCTGACCATCTGACCGTCGAGTGAATGCAATGACCAGCTCTAGCCAACTCCCGCTCCTGACCGTCGGACCGCCCGACCGTCGGACCGCCGGTCCGACTGCCGGCCTGGCCCTTCTCGACGCCCGCCTCCGCGGCGCCACCTTCCACGAGGTGCCGGTCAAGGCGATCCTCAACTCCCCCGCCACCACCGGGATGGGCTTCTGGTCGCTCAATCCGTACGTGGGGTGTGAGTTTGGGTGCACGTATTGTTATGCGCGGGAGACGCATAAGTGGGTGATGGAGAAGGCGGGGCGGAAGGATGGAAGGATGGAAGGTTGGAAGGATGGAAGGATGGAAGGCGAGGAGGCCGAGCCTATTAGCGCTAGCGCCAAAGTTCCGTCCTTCCGTCCTTCCGTCCTTCCGTCCGACATTCCATCCTTCCAACCTTCCATCCTTCCATCCTGGCTCGCCTTCGAGAAACAAATTCTCGTCAAGACCTCCGCAGCGCATGTCCTCAAGCGCACCCTCTTCCCGGCCAAGCTGGCCGGGGCGTCGCTGGTCATCGGCACCGCGACCGACCCCTATCAGCCCGCCGAACGGCGCTTTCGGCTCACCCGGCAGATCCTCGAGGCGCTGCTGGGCTGGCGCGGGCTCTCGTTAGGCATCATCACCAAGTCGCCGCTGATTCTGCGCGACCGGGACATCCTGGTGCAGCTGGCCGAGCGGCATGATCTGACCGTCAATATCTCGCTCTCGTCCGCCGACCGGGCGCTGCTCAGGCGGATCGAGGCGCGTTCTCCCGCGCCGCACGCGCGGCTCCGCGCCCTCAAGGGGCTAACCGATGCGGGGATCCACGCGGGTCTCCTGGTGGCGCCGATCCTCCCCGCCCTCACCGACAGCCGCGAGTCGCTGGAGGCGCTGCTTGCAGGGGCCCGCGCGGCGGGGGCACGCTACGTGGTCGGCTTTCCCCTTCGCGTCGGCCCCGCAACTCGAGCTCGGCTCCTGCCGCACATCGCCGAGGAGTTCCCAGAGCTGTCGGAACGCTACCAGCGCCACTTCAGCGGCCGAGACACCGCGAGCAAGGAATACACGGCCGCCCTCAGCGCGCGGTTCAAGGACCTGCAACGGAAGTATGGGTTCGAGACGGAGGCGGGGATGAGTGGAAGTAGGCGGCGGTATCGACGGGCGGCGGTGCAAGCGGGGATTGCGGCGGTTAATGAGCAGTGGAGCTTGTTATAACGGTGGAACGGGGAACGGGGGAACGGGAGAACGGGAGAACGGGGAACGGGGAACGGGGGAACGGGAGCCACCTCATCCTGAGCGCGAAGCGCGAAGGATCTAGTCAACGCAGCAGGAGGCCCGGCGTGCGAGTCAGACATCGCGGTACGCCGGCTAGATCCTTCGGTCGCTCCGCGACCGAGCGCCCTCGGGAGCGCGCAGCGCGACCCGGCGCGAGGGAGTCCTTTAGGGCTCCCTCAGGATGAGGAGGCGTAGGCGACGGATCCAAGCGCACCCGTTGCCCCGTTCCCCCGTTCCCCGTTCCACCGACTCGCAACTTCACCAACGAGAACACAATATGTCGATCGCCCAATCTCTACTGCCTGAATTCGACCAGGAAATGGCTGGTACGCGCCGAGTGCTGGAGCGGACGCCGGTGAAGGATGCGGCGTGGAGGCCGCACCCCAAGTCCTACACGCTGGGGGCGCTGGTGATGCACGTGGCCAACCTTCCGACTTGGGTGAACTACACCCTGGAGCAGGACGAGCTGGACCTCAACCCGTCCGGTGGTGCCAAGTGGGGGCCGCGGGAGCTCGAGTCGACCACCGGGCTGCTCGCGATGTTCGACGAGAACGTCACCAAGGCCCGCGCCGCGATCGCCAAGGCGACGGATGCGACCTTCATGGGCAAATGGTCGCTCAAGAGCGGCGGCCACACGATTTTCACCCTGCCCAGGGTCGCGGTGATGCGGAGCTTCGTCATGAACCATCTCATCCATCATCGGGCGCAGTACACCGTGTATCTCCGGCTGCGCGATGTGCCGGTGCCGAAGCTGTATGGGCCGACGGCCGATGAATCGTAGGGACTGCCTAAGGGCCGAGCCGGCGGGGGCGCTTCGCGCCTGCGGGCTCGCTTCGCTCGTGCGGGGGGCGCCTGCGGCGCCCTGCGGGAACTGCGCGTGGTTCCCGCACGCTCGCGCAGCGAGCGCCCGCAGGAGCGCAGCGACCCCGCAGGCCGCCGCAGGCGGCCCCCGCCGACGAGCGAAGCTCGCGCAGCGAGCGTAGCGAGTGCAGCGCTCCGTCCTCTACCTCGATCCCCCCGCCTTCTGCACCACTGTCGAAGGCCTGGTGGCGCCGGCACTGCGGAGTCGCCCCGTGGTGGTGGCGGCGCCGGGTGCCGATCGCGCCACGGTGCTCGCGCTCTCGGCCGAGGCGCGCGGAGCAGGGATCACCCGGGGGATGCGGGTGAGCGAGGCGCGGAAGCGCTGCCCCGATCTCATCATCCGTCCCCCGAATCCCCAGCTCTACGCCCGCGCATCCAAAGCGCTCGACGTGATCCTCCGGCGCTACGCGCCGATCATCGAACCCAGAGGGCTACGGCCATGCCTTTCTCGACCTCACCGGCACCGGGCGATTGTTCGGCAAGGCGGTGGACGTGGCGGCGAGGATTCAGCGGGAGGCGCGGAAAGAGCTGCGGCTCCCGCTCGCGGCGGGCGTGGCGCAGAACAAGCTTGTGAGTCAGGCGGCTTCGGAGGTAGCGAAGAGTAGGGGCGGAGCTGCAGCTCCGCCCCTACGACAGCTCCGCCCCTACGACTTGCTCGACGTAGAGCCCGGCACCGAAGCCACATTTCTCGCGCCGGAACGAGTGGATCTCCTCCCCGATCTCGATCCCAAGATCCGCACCCGGCTCGACGAATATCAGCTCGACTGGATCGGCGAGATTCAGGCGATCACCGATGACGAACTCGCCGCCGTGTTCGGAGCGCCCGGCCGACTGCTCGGCGCCCAGGCCCGCGGCATCGACACTCGGCCCGTGCTTCCGCCCTCTGTGCAAGCGGAGTTCCGCACCGCCCACACCCTGGCCGACGACAGCAACGACCTCGGGCTGCTCCACCGGATCCTGCGACGGCTGACCGAGCGGTTGGGAAGCCGGCTTCGGGCCCGTCAGCTCGTCGCCCGCCGGCTCACGCTCCGCCTCGCCTACACCGACTACGCCACCGCCAAGCGCGCCGTCGCACTCCCCGTTGCCGCGCTGGACAGCGAACTGTGGCAGGCGGCACTCAATGCGTTCGCATTGGCTAACCAGCGTACCGTGGCAATCCGGGCGGTGGGGGTTAGCGTAGACCGATTCCTTGAGGCGGACTTGCAGCTTGGGCTATGGGAAGTGCCAGAGTGCCAAGAGTGCCAAGAGTGCCAAAGTGCCGCAGTGCCCGGTGCCGAACACGTGTCGAGGCAGCGCGATCGATCGCTTCAGACTGCGATAGACCGGATCCGAACTCGTTGGGGGAGAAAGGCGATGAACGTGGGACGCTAGAGAACTCGGAGTAGCAGTTGCACCCGGCACTCTTGGCACTTTGGCACCTTGCACCCTGGCACTCTTGGCACTCTTGGCACTACTGCAGTTGCACCCGGCACCCGACACTACCAGACTAGAACGACCTTCCCGAAATTCTCATCCTCCTCCATCATCCGATGCGCCTCGGCGATCCTGGTGAAGGGAAACGTCGCGCCCACCACCGGCTCGAGCTTCCGCGCCGCGAATGCCGGCAGCAGGTAGGCCGAGAAGTCATGGGCGAGCGCGACCCGCTCCTCCAGCGAGCGGGTGCGCATCACGCTGCCGATCACTTCGAGTCGCTTGCGGAGAATCGCATCGATGCTTCCTTCGACCTTGGCCCCTTGCAGGTGTCCGAGCATGACGAGGCGGCCACGCGGTGCAAGGGCTTCGAGATTCTCGAAGAATGCGGGACCGCCGAGGACGTCGAGGATGACGTGTACCGGAGCGGAGAGCCCCTCACGAAAGCCGACGGAACTGGTGTCGATCGCCTCGTCCAGCCCGAGCGCGGTGGCGCGGCTCAGTTTGGCGGGATTGCGCGACGTGCCAACACTGATCGCCTTGAGCAGCCTGATCAGTTGGATCGCGGCGGTGCCGACACCGCTCCCCACGGCATGAATCAGTGCCCGCTCGCCCGGCTGCAGTCTTCCTCGGGTGACTAACGCATCCCACGCGGTATAGAACGCTTCGGGAATCGCGGCCGCCTCGGCCCAGGACATTCCCACGGGGACCGCCACGACCTCGTCCTCGTGCACCACCACGTATTCCGCGTGCGCCCCGCCCCCGACAAGACCCATCACCCGATCAGTTAACCGCCAGCCGGTGACCTCGGCATCCAGCGATTCCACCTCGCCGGCGTACTCCAGACCTGGAATCTCCGCCGGCCATCCCGGAGGAGCGGGATAGAGCCCGCGGCGCTGGAGAATATCGGCGCGGTTGAGCCCGGCAGCCCGCACCCGCACCCGAATCTGATTCGGACCCGGCTCGGGAGTCGGCGTCTCGGCCAGCTGGAGGACGCTGGTGTCGCCGGGGGTCTTCTGGACGATGGCGCGCATGATGGCGGCTTTGGGGGACAGGGGCCTTCCAAGCTACACCGGGCCTGAAGAGGCGCGACTTCTTGCGCGATCGGGGACGGGGACGTAGTATACCGAAGAAATACCGAAGCCAGCGGGGAACGGAGAACGGGCGCGCTTGGACCCGTCGCCTACGCCTCCTCATCCTGAGGGAGCCCTAAAGGACTCCCTCGCGCCGGGTCGCGCTGCGCGCTCCCGAGGGCGCTCGGTCGCGGAGCGACCGAAGGATCTAGCTGGCGTACTGCGATGTCTGACTTGCACGCCGGGCCTCCAGTTGCGTTGAGTAGATCCTTCGCGCTTCGCGCTCAGGATGAGGTGGCTCCTGTTCCTTGTTCCCCGTTCCCTGTTCCCCGTTCCCCGTTCCCCGTTCCGACCATGTCTAGCTACTGCGACCTCGCACCCGGCCACGAATGGCACGGCCCATATCACGACACCGAGTACGGTTTCCCGCTCAGCGGGGACGACGAGTTGTTCGAGCGGCTGGTGCTCGAGATCAACCAGGCGGGCCTCTCCTGGCTCACGATCCTCAAGAAGCGAGAGGCGTTCCGTAGGGCCTATAGGGGCTTCGACCCCGCGGTGGTGGCGCGGTTTGGAGACCGGGATACGAAACGCCTCCTCGCCGACGAGGGAATCATTCGCAATCGACTGAAAGTCGAGGCCGCGATCGCCAACGCGAAAACCATCCTCGTACTCCGGAATAGCCACGGGGGCTTCCACCCCTGGATCGTCCAGCACCACCCGCTTCACATAAAGGAATGGGTGAAGTTGTTCAAACAGACTTTTCGCTTTACCGGTGGCGAGATCGTGGGAGAGTTTCTCAAGAGCACCGGTGTGCTGCCCGGGGCGCACCGTGACGACTGTCCGGTTTACCGGCGGATTCTTACAAAAAATCCAATGTGGCTCCAGGGGGTGGAACGGGAGAACGGGAGAACGGGGGAACGGGAAAGAAAGAGAAACGAGAGTCCTCCCGAAGAGCGTAGAACGATCGTCCCGAGCAGGCGAGGAGGACGAGGGAGGCCAGGTCTTGTTTTTCGGGCGGGACATTCCTCCGCCCTCTCCGGCCGTTCTCCCGTTCTCCCGTTCTCCCGTTCTCCCGTTCTCCCGTTCCCCCGTTCTCCCGTTCTCCCGTTCCCCCGTTCCCCCGTTCCCCGTGTTCACCCACCTCCACGTCCACACCCACTTCTCCCTCGGCGAGGGAGTCTCGAGTCCCGAGGTGCTGCTCGCGGCGGCGGCGGCGCGCGGGTTCACCAGTCTCGCCTGCACCGATACCAACGGCGTCTATGGCGCAGTGGAGTTCCAGCAGGCCGCCGAGGCGCGGGGGATCAAGCCAATCCTCGGCGCCCACCTGGTGGCGGGGGGAGAGGAAGCGGTGGTGCTCGCGACCAATGCGGCGGGGTGGGGGGCGCTGTGCCGCGTCGTGACGGCGATTCATTGGGAAGGGGAGCAGCGTGGAACGGGGGAACGGGGGAACGGGGGAACGGGGGAGGGAACGGCATTCAAGGAGAGAGGCCTCGAAATGACAGGCTCTTCCCGTTCCCCCGTTCTCCCGTTCTCCCGTTCACTTTCTTCTCTTCTCGCCGTCGACCGGGCCGGCCTCCTCATCCTCTCCCAGTCCATCCCTTTCCTCGAACGACTGATCGCGCTGAGCGGCCCGACTGACGTCTACGCCGAGCTGCGTCCCGGAAAAGAGCGCCATGCGGTCGGCGCGGCGGCTCGGCAGCTCAGCATTCCGTCGGTCGTGACGGGCGGGGTGATGTTCGCGAATCCGGAGGAGTGGCCGATACACAGGCTGCGGGTGGCGATTCATCACAATCTGGTGTTGTCCGCAATTGAAGAATTGACAATTGCTGATTGCCAATTGCCGATTGGTGCGAGTCGTTCAATCAACAATCAGCAATCAGCAATCAGCAATCTCGCGTCCCGCGACTCCTGGCTTCGCCCCACCGCTGACCTCGCCCGCCACTTCCCCGATTGCCCCGACGCTCTTACGCGCACCGCCGAACTTGCCGAGCGGTGCGAGTACCGGATTCCGATCGGGCGGGTAGTGGCACCGAGGTTTGCGGACGTTGACAACGCCCTCGAGCGGCTCCGCACTCTCGCCTATGAGGGGGCGGAGCGGCGTTACGGGACCATCGCGCCGATCACCCGGGACCGGCTGGAGCACGAGCTCAGGATCATCGGGCAGAAGGCGTTCGCCGACTACTTCCTCGTGGTGCACGACATTGTCCAGCACGGGCCGACGCACTGCGGCCGCGGGTCGGTTGCCAACTCGATCGTGAGCTACGCGCTCAGCATCACTCACGTGGATCCGCTGGGTTCGGGTCTCCTGTTCGAGCGTTTCCTCAATCCCGAGCGCAAAGATCCGCCGGACATTGATCTCGACTTTCCCTGGGACGAGCGCGACGGCGTGCTCGCCTGGGTCTTCCGCCGCTATCCTCATCCGCGCGCCGCGATGGTCGCGAACCACAACTGCTTCCGGCTCCGGGGTGCGCTCCGCGAAGCAGCCAAGGTGCATGGCCGACCTCCGGGCGAGATCCGGGAGATCACCCGTCGCTTTCCCTGGTTCATGGAGGCGGGCACGCTCGCGGACGTTCTGTCCACACATCCGAATTTCCAGGGACTCAACCTGCCGAAGGTGTGGCAGGATCTCGCGCGGCTGGCCCAGCCGCTGGTGGGTGTGCCGCGGCACCTCTCGCTCCATCCGGGCGGAGTGGTGATCGTGCCGACTGCTCTCACCGACTACGTCCCGGTCGAGCCGGCGGCCAAGGAGCTCGACGGCAACCCGGATCTCACGGTCCCGGTGATTCAGTTCGAGAAGGATGGCGCCGAGGATGCCGGGCTGGTCAAGATCGACCTGCTGGGCAATCGCTCGCTCGCGGTAATCCGGGACGCGATCGCCGAGGTGCGGGTGAACACCGGCCGGCAGATCGACTACACCTCGAACGACCCGGACGATGACGAGCCCACCAAGGCGCTCTTCCGCACCGGTCAGACGATGGGGGTCTTCTACACCGAGAGCCCGGCCAGTCGACTGCTCTGCGCCAAGTCGCGCGCCGACAGCTTCGAGCTGCTGGTGCTCAACACCAGCATCATCCGCCCCGCCTCGAACCGGTTCATCCGCATCTACCTGGAGCGGCTGCACGGCGCCGCTTACGAACCGCTCGATCCCTCGCTCCGTGACACCCTCGCCGAGACGTTCGGGGTGATGGTCTATCAGGAGGATGTGGTGAATGTCTGCGCGACCTTCGCCGGCATGCCGCTCGCCACCGGTGATGGACTGCGCAAGGCCCTTTCCAAGAAGCGGCCGGTGAAGCATCTCGCCGCGTATGCCGAAGAGTTTTTCGCCGGCGCGGCGGCGCTGGGGCGGAGCATGGAGACCGCCGCCAACGTGTGGCACATGGTGATGTCATTCGCGGGCTACAGCTTCTGCAAGGGGCACTCGTGTTCGTATATCCGGGTGGCGCAGCACTCCTGCTACCTGCGGGCCCACTACCCGGCGGAGTTCATGGCCGGCGTCCTCGCCAACGGCGGCGGGTTCTATCATCCCTTCGCCTACGTCGCGGAGGCGATGCGGATGGGACTCACCGTGCTACCACCGGACGTGAACGCGAGCCGGTTCCGCACCAGGGGGCGGGGGCGGGAGGTGAGGGTTGGGTTTCAGTTTGTTAAGGGGCTGTCTTCTGAGGGAGTGGAGAGAATCGAGAATGCCCGGTGGAACGGTGGAACGGTGGAACGGGAGAACGGGCCAACGAAGGAACGGTGGAACGGGGGAACGGGGGAACGGGAGAACGGGCCAACTGGGGAGACCCCGTTCCACCGTTCCACCGTTCTACCGTTCAACAGTTTTGCGGATTTTCGGGAGCGCACTGGGCTCAAGCCCGACGATCTCCGGCTGCTGGTGAAAGTGGGGGCACTGGACTCGATCGCCGGAGGGATGACGAGACCGTCTATGTTGTGGATCATTGATCGGGAGAACGGGAGAACGGGGGAACGGGGGAACGGGACGAAGGAACGCGGTCATGGTGCAGTTCCCGTTCTCCCGTTCTCCCGTTCTCCCGTTCCACCATCAATACTCCCTTCCCTAAGAGAATATGATGTGGATCGCCGGCGCCGAGCTGAGTACGAATTGCTCGGCTTCACCACCGACAGCCATCCCATGGCGCTCTATGCGGAGCAGCTCGCACGCTTCCGAGTGGTGAAGAGCACCGAACTCTCGCGTCACGTCGGCAAGACCGTACTCTGTGCCGGCATGCTCACCACCGCCAAGCCGGTGCACACGGTGAAGGACGAGCCGATGGAGTTCGCCACGTTTGATGACGGGGACGGGCTGATCGAGGCGGTGCTCTTTCCGGATATCTACCGCTCCCGCGGCCACGTGTTGTTCGACCAGGGGCCGTTTCTCTTTAGAGGAAAGGTGGAGGAGGAGTTTGGGGCGGTGACGGTGACGGTTATTGGGTTGGAACGGTTGGAGAGGGCGGATGGGAAAGAGATGGAAGGATGGAAGGGGGAAGGTGGAAGTAGCGCCTGATGCGTTGCAGAAGTAGCATTGCACTGTGGCGTTGGGGCACAGGCAGAGACCCTTCAAGCGATCAGAATATCATGCGCCATCTCCACTTCCTGAACCATTGCCCTTCCGTCCTTCCAGCTTTCCGTCCTTCCGTCCTTCAATCTTTCCGTCTTTCCATCATCACATTCCATCTTTCCATCCTTCCATCCTTCCTCCCCGCCCAAACTGCCCCCAAGGACGTCGACGCCTACGTTACCCAGTCGCTCAAACGCTTCGAGCAGCCGGGTGTCGCGATTGCGGTAGTAAAGGAAGGCAAAGTCGTCTTCCAGCAGGGCTGGGGGCTGAGGAAACTGGGCGACAGCGCGCGGGTGGACGAGAGCACCCTCTTTCAGATCGCGTCCAACAGCAAGGCCGTGACCTCCGCCGCGCTCGCCATCCTGGTCGATGACGGCAAGCTCAAGTGGGACGCCCCGGTCACCGACTATCTGCCATGGTTCCGGATCGGCGGGGACCCGTATGTGAGTCGAGAGCTGACGGTGCGTGATCTGCTGGTGCATCGCAGCGGGTTTTCGCTCGGGGCCGGCGATCTGCTCTGGTTCCACTCCGATTACTCCAGCGAGGAGATCGCCCGCCGGCTTCGCTTCATCCCGCCGGCCACCAGTTTCCGAAGCCACTACGCCTACGACAACGTCCTGTTCATCGTCGCCGGCGAGGTCGTGGAGGCAGTGTCAGGGATGTCGTGGTCCGATTTCGTGACCCAGCGGATCTTCCAACCGCTCGGCATGAGCAGCGCAAACACCAGCGTGCGGCTCTACCATCCGGGCGACAACGTGGCGAGCCCGCACGCCCGAATCGACGACCGCATGCAGGTGGTCGCATTCGACACCGTGGACAACATCGTCGCCGCCGGCGGGATCAACGCCGGTGTCGCGGACTGGGCCAGGTGGCTCCGGGTGCAGCTCGACTCGGGGCGGATCGACCAGAACCGCCGGCTGTGGAAAGCGGAGCAGGCCGTCGCGATGTGGAGCCCCGAGATCAACATTCCTATCGGCACGCCCAGCGGGCCCTTCGCGGCGCTGCGCGCTAATTTCAGCGGGTATGCGCTGGGCTGGGGGGTCCGCGACTATCGCGGCCTCAAACTCGTTAGCCACACCGGTGGGCTCGCGGGGATGCTCTCGCGGGTCTTCCTGGTACCGGAAAAGAAGCTCGGCATCGTGGTCCTCACCAACGGCG
Source organism: uncultured Gemmatimonadales bacterium (assembly GCA_963748035.1). Lineage (GTDB taxonomy): Bacteria > Gemmatimonadota > Gemmatimonadetes > Gemmatimonadales > GWC2-71-9 > JADJOM01. Next base: position 206,886 of record CAVVHO010000003.1, read on the forward strand.
AGACCAACGCCTTCAACGCCCTCGGCTGGTGGCTGCTCGACTATTATCTGGGGGCCCCTCGCACCGACTGGTCGGCGGCGTTTGCGGCCGCCGGCGAGGGCGCCCAAGCACGGGACCGGACTTTCGAGGATTCGGCTCAGAAGGCACGCAATCGGAGCGTGGGTCCTTCCCTGCCGCTGGAACATCTGGCGGGCAAGTACACCGATGCCTGGTATGGGGACGTGGACCTCACGGTGGAGGACGGGCACCTCGTGCTTCACTGGAGCCACTCACCCGGGCTCACGGCCGACCTGGAACACTGGCAATACGATTCTTTCCGGGCCCGCATGCGGGTCAGAAACGTAGCGGATGCGTTCGTCACCTTTCAGCTCAAACCGGACGGTAGAGTGGATCGCATGGTCATGGCGCCGTTCCTTCCGTCCACCGATTTCAGTTTCAACTACCAGGACCTGCTGTTTCATCCGGCCCCATGAAGATCCTCTTCCTGGTGGTGGGCGCGCTCGCGGTCCTGATCGCCCTGCTGTGGCTGATCGGTTCGCGACTCCCCCGCAGCCACCACGCCACGAGCCGCATTCGCCTCACCCAACCCCCCGAGGCCGTCTGGCCGCTCGTGCGAAGCCTGGAAGCGGTAAGCGGATGGTGGCCCGAGGTGAAGCGCTCCGTGCGGCTCGCCGATCAGGCCGGACTGCAGCGGTACCAACACACACTCGACAACTTCGCCATGATCCTGCTGGTCACCGAGGACCAACCCCCGCAGTTGCTGCGCACCACGATCGACTCTCCGCCAGGCGCACCGTTCGGCGGCTCGTGGATTTACGACCTGACTCCGTCAGGCACCGGCACGGTACTCCAGGTGACGGAGGAAGGCTGGATCGACAATCCGTTCTTTCGACTCATGGCTGGGATGATGGGATTTCACCGCACACTGGACAGCTACCTCACCGCGCTCGCGAAGCATATGGGAGATGCAGCCAATCTCGAGCATTTCCCCTGACGACACTGGGTGATTGCGGTCACCTGCCGGTCAGGCCAAAGGGGCCTATCGTGTTGTCACCCTCGCTCCCTGACCGTGGCATCTCATTATGAACCGCCTGACGAAACTCTCCGCGCTAGTGCGCGTCATTCTCGCCCTGAGCCTCGCTGCCGGTTGCAAGTCGTCTACCGAGCCCAGGAACGATCCGCCCACCGCGCACATCACGCAGCCGACCGGCGTGCTCACCGTTGCGGAGAGTGCAGCCGTCATCTTCAAGGGCAACGCCAGTGACCCCGAAGATGGCGCGCTCTCCGATCCGTCGCTGGCCTGGAGCAGCAACCTGAATGGCGCGCTGGGCACCGGCGATTCAATCCAGATCACAACTCTCTCGGCCGGCAACCAGGTGATCACTCTGACCGCGACCGACTCCAAGGGCCTCACCGCCACCGCCACCGTCTCGCTGACAGTCACGCCGTTTGTTCCTGGGAATCAGCCGCCGCAGGTGACCATCAGCAGTCCGGCGCCAGGTGCAGTGCTGGCCTCGGAAACCCCGGTGACGTTCACCGGCAGCGCGATCGACCCCGAGGACGGCGCCCTATCCGGAGCCGCACTCGCCTGGTCGAGCTCGGTCGATGGCCCCCTCGGTACCGGCGCTTCGATCACCGTGGACAGCCTCACCACCGGGCCGCACGAAATCACCCTTACGGCCACCGACAACGGGAGTGTCTCGGCGAGCGCGACACTCAGCGTTACCGTCACAGCCACGCAGAACCTTGGCCTCGATACCGTGGCGACGGGACTGAGCAAGCCGGTGTTCCTCACCTATCCTCCGGGTGATACCCAGCGGCTCTTCGTGGTTGAGCAGACCGGCGCCATCCGCATCATCAAGAACGGGACACTGCTGCCCGCGGCTTTCCTCGATATTACCGACTCGGTGACTAAGGGCGACGAGCAGGGGCTCCTCGGCCTAGCTTTCGATCCCAACTATGGGACCAACGGCCGTTTCTATGTGAGCTACACCAGCCCCCACGGCGACTCAGCTGGCGGCACATCGGTGCTGGCCCGCTACCAGGTTTCCGTCGATCCCGACCTCGCCGACGTAGCATCAGGCAGCACCTTGCTCACGGTGGACCAGCCGTACAGCAACCACAACGGTGGTGGAATCGCATTTGGTCTCGACCACTATCTCTACTTTGGTCTCGGCGATGGCGGCAGCGGTGGAGATCCGCAGAACCACGCCCAGAACCGCACCGACCTGCTGGGGTCGATGCTGCGGCTGGACGTGAGTGGCGGGAGCGGATACACGATCCCCGCGACCAACCCGTACGCCACCCACGCTACGTTCCGCCACGAGTTATGGAACTGGGGACTCCGCAATCCATGGCGGTGGAGTTTCGATCGCCAGACCGGTGACCTCTACATCGGAGACGTCGGTCAAAACGCACTCGAGGAAGTGGACGTGCAGGCCGCCGCTAGTCCCGGCGGCGAGAACTACGGCTGGAACATCATGGAGGGGTTCAGCTGTTACGGCGGCGGGACCTGCAACCAGACCGGTCTCAAGCTACCGGTCCTGGACTACACCCACAGCGACGGCTGCGCGGTGGTTGGTGGCTACGTCTATCGTGGCAGCGCACTCCCCAGCGTCACCGGCCAGTACTTCTACTCCGATAACTGCAGCAGCTTCATTCGGAGCTTCCATTGGACCGGCTCAGGAATCGTTGACGAGAAGGATTGGCCCAACCTCGCAATAAGTGGAAACGTCAGCAGCTTCGGCGAGGACTCCGCTGGCGAACTCTATATCGTCGATCTTGGAGGCAACATCTTCAAGGTTGTTGCACAGTGAGCGAACTTCTCCGCCTTGGTTCGGGCGCGGCCATGGTCGCGTCGCTCCTCTTGTCGTGCGGCTCCGATTCAGGCGGTCCCGGCGGCCTGGACCCAGCGCCCGCCGGGACGCTGGCGCTGCAACAGGTAATAACGGGCCTCGCCTTTCCCGTCTTTCTCACCGCGCCGCCCGGCGACAGCGCGCGGCTGTTCATCGTGGAGAAGAACGGTGTCATTCGCATCATCCAGGATGACACGCTCCTCACCGCGCCATTCCTCGACATCACGGCGAAGACCACCAAGGGAAGTGAGCAGGGCCTCCTCGGCCTGGCCTTCGCTCCCGACTACGCCACCAGTGGCCGGTTCTTCGTGTCCTACACCACCACAGGTGGCGGACCCGCGGGGCATTCGGTCATCGCGCGATATCAGGTGAGCAGCGATTCGAACGTGGCCGCAACTGCCGAGGCCGTCATTCTCACCGTCGACCAGCCCAATACCAACCACAACGGCGGCATGATTGCCTTCGGGCCGGATGGCTATCTGTACTTCGGGCTCGGCGATGGTGGTGGCTCCGGCGATCCCGCCGAGACCGGCCAGGACCGCACCGATCTCCTCGGATCCATGCTCCGGCTCGATGTCAGCGGTGCCACCTACGAGGTTCCGATCGACAACCCGTATTCCAGGACACCCGGTTTTCGCGGCGAGCTGTGGAATTACGGTCTGCGGAATCCGTGGCGCTTCAGCTTCGATCGCCTGACCGGCAGCCTCTACATCGCGGACGTCGGCCAAGGCTCTCGAGAGGAAGTGGACGTTGTGGCGGCGGGAAGCGCGGGTGGGCAGAACTTTGGCTGGGACGACATGGAAGGCAAGAGTTGTTACGAGGACCACAACTGCTCCAGCAACCCCGCGCTCCGCCCGGTCATTGATTACAGCCACAGCGCGGGCTGCTCAATCACCGGAGGCTACGTGTATCGGGGTACAGCGGTTCCGGCCGTCGCCGGGATGTACTTCTACTCGGATTACTGCAGCGGGTTTCTGCGGAGCTTCCGCTGGTCCCCTCTCTCGGGCATCGCCGAATCCTATTCCTGGAACGACCTCACCCGAAGCGGCGGAGTCACGAGTTTCGGCGAGGACGGCCGAGGAGAGCTGTACCTGATGACGGCGTCAGGCAATTTGTACCGGTTCACGCAGCCCTAATAGTGAGAAGTAAGAAGTGAGAAGTAAGAAGTGAGAAGTAAGAAGTGAGAAGTAAGAAGTGAGAAGTAAGAAGTGAGAAGTAAGAAGTGAGAAGTGAGAAGTGAGAAGTGAGAAAAGAAGTAAGTAAGAACTTCTCACTTCTCACTTCTTACTTCTTACTTCTCCGATGATATCTTGAGATCGTGGATCACCTTCAAACGCTCGCGGCCCGCGTTCCCGAGCTCATCCGTTTCGGCACTTCTTCCTGGACCTACCCGGGGTGGAAGGGCCTCGTCTATCAGCGCGACTATCCCAAGAGCGGCTCCGCCGCGGCGATGCTGGAGGAGTACGCCCGGTTCCCGCTCTTCCGCACGGTGGGGATAGATTCCAGCTTCTACGCTCCGCCTACTCCTGAGCAGCTGCAGAGCTACGCCCGGGCGCTGCCACCGGCATTTCCCTGTGTGAGCAAGGTCTGGGACCGCATTACCGTCCACAGTTTCCCCAAGGCGCGTTACCGCGCGCAGGGTGGAGAGCGGAACCCGGACTTCCTGAACCCTGATCTCTTTGCGGCTGAAGTACTCGAGCCGTTCCAGCGACACTTCGACGGGCACACCGGCCCCTTTGTCTTCGAGTTTCAGACCATCGCGCGAAGCGACGGCCTATCCGGGCAGTCGTTCGCCGATCTGCTCGACGCATTCTTTTCTCGCCTGCCGAGAGATTTCCCCTACGCCGTCGAAATCCGCAATCGCGAGTTCCTGGTTCCGCCATACTTCGCGGTGCTCCGGGAACACAATGTGGCCCACGTGCTCAACTCGTGGACCCGGATGCCCCCCATCGGGGCGCAACTCGACTTGCCGGAAGTGTTCAGCGCACCATTTGTGGTCGCGCGGGTGTTGCTGCGGCCAGGCCGTACCTACAGCGAGGCGGTCGATGCCTTCGCGCCGTACGATCGAATCCAGGATCCGAACCCACGCCTGCGCGAAGACGTGGCCCGGCTCATCCGCCAAGCCGCGGCGCTCCGGATTCCTGCTTATATCCTGGTGAACAACCGTGCGGAGGGCAGCGCGCCGCTCACTATCGCGGCGATCGCTGAACAGCTTGCGGGATCGTGAGACCCGGGGGTCAGGTCTCCTGGGGACTGCGCCGGCTCCCCACGCGGCGCTTGGGGGTCGGCCGGCGCTTGCGGGGACCATCGGCCTGCGGGCTCTGCGCAAGGGCATGGGCGGCCGCCGCAAGTCGGATCGCCCGACTGGCCGCTTCGCTTCCGTGAATTCCTGACTCCACCCATCGTCCAAAAGGGGCGCGTTCGCCGGTCAGAAAGGGCCGCGCGTGCCGCGCGTCCAGCACATCCTGACGTTCGGACTCGGGCAGCTTGAGCACGATCGCTTCGTCGAACAGGAACGCAAACATCCGGCCGAAGGTGAAGAACGCCTCCGCCCCGAACATTCGCTTCGTTGTCACTGCCGGCATTGCCTGGATGGCCGCCTGCACCACCTCGTAGGCATCGCTCCTGATGCGCGCCACGTGACTCCCGTGAGTTGGGGCGAAAGGGTCGCAAACGTACCACTCGCGGGCCTAGCGCGCCAGAACGGGGGTCACCCGAAGACTGGCCGTATCGTCACGTCCGCGGTTCCCAAGGGGCAGGATCGGGGCCACGCGGCGACGCGGCAAAACGGGCCTTTCGCAGCTCGAACGCCAACTTCTGTGTGGGGGAGATACCGGAAATCGCGGCGTCGCCGCGACACTCAGGAGGGCAGGTCTGGCTCCACACCGGCTACGGCGCAGACCCGGAGCACCGTTTCCCCGATCTTGTTGTTGGGCGTTGACGCTCCGGCGGTGATGCCGATCGATCGGGCCCCGGTCAACCAGTCGTGCACCGTCTCTTCCGCGGCCTTGATGCTGGGCTGGTGCCGAAGGGTTCCCGTGGCCACATCGACCGCCGCGGCGTCCTCGATGTGGTAGGCTCGCACCCCGCGCTCCCGCGCGAGTGCGGCCAGGTGGGTCGTGTTGCTGGAGTTGTAGCCGCCGACCACCAGCATCAGGTCCGGCTTCCCCTCCAGCAGCTTGATTACCGCGTCCTGACGCTCCTGGGTGGCGGAGCAGATGGTGTCGAACGTACGAAAGCGTTCCGGCAGTTGAGCCGCACCATACCGGCGGATCATGCTCTCCCGCACCTGGTTGGCGATCGCCAGCGATTCTCCCGAGAGCATGGTCGTCTGATTCGCGACGCCGACCCGCTGGAGATCCCGCTCGAACTCGAAGCCCTCGGACATCGCCAGCCGATACCTCGCTCCGAGCGCCGCCACATCGCCGCGCCCCTCGATGAAATCGCAGATCTCTCGTGCCTCGGCCATGTCGAAGACCACCAGGTACCGGCCATCGGGAAACTTGGTCACCTGGCTCGCGGTTGCCCGGGTCTCCTCGTGGTAGAACTTCCCGTGAATCAGCGCGGTGAACTTGTCTCTTGCATAGCTCTCCACCCGCTTCCAGACGTTGAGCACCGAACCGCAGGTTGTGTCCACCAGCACCGCACCGCTCCCCTGAAGCCGCTGGAAGTCGGCCACCGTCACGCCGAATGCCGGCAGGATCACGACATCCTCCCGACCGACGTCGGAGAAATCGAAAGCGCCGTCGGCGCCACGGGAGAGAATCGTGATCCCCATGGCAGTGAGCTTGGCGTTCACGTGCGGGTTGTGGATGATCTCGCCCACCAGCAGTAGTCGTTTGTCCGGAAACTGCCTGCGCGTTTCGTAGGCATAGTCCACCGCCCGATCCACTCCATAGCAGAAACCGAACTCACGGGCCAGATGGAATTCGAGCGGCCCGGCGGTCAGGCGGTACCCGTTGGCCCGAAAGGCATCGACCACCGCGCTCGAATAGTCAGCGGTGAGCTGACCTTCGATCGCGGCCTTGAGCCCGAAACCTTTACGGAAGTAAGCCGAAGTCATCGCTGGAAAGTTACTGCACCGGCGAGTTCTTGGGGACCGAATCGCTGGGGCAATCCCCCGGCAGGAGACCCGTCGCGCTGCCCTTCGCTTCGATTGTGTCCTTCCCTTCAGTGGATGCCATGCGAAACAGGAAGCTGAGCTCAACTCGGCCCCCCTTGTGTGTCACGGAGACTGATCCGGAGTCGCCCTGGAATCCAGCCACCACCTGCTCGGTGAAGTTGCGGTACGCGCCCGAGGCAGAGGGTCTCGCGATCGAATCGGTGCCTGAGTCAGGAGGCGAGACCACCCCCGAATCGGTTACCGAGTCAGCCGCCGAGTCTATCACCGGGTACTCGCCGTCGACCAGTTCACCCGCAGGGTAGAGCGCGAGCCCGAAGCCCGCGTCTTCCTGAATGGCAGTGACCTCCAGCCGCCCAGCAACGGGACACCAGGCGGCCTTGGCCGGCGCAGCGAAGTGGCCGGTGTCCGATCCGATCCATGACGCCTCCAGACGCCCACCCCGCGACGCGGTGTGGCAACCAGGGAGCAAGAGGATCAGAAAGGCCGCCAAGGTGGCGCGGCCCAGCCTGTCACCGTTGGGATAGAGGAGGGCGGGCATGGACGGGGAACCTAGAGGGAGAGCCGTGAAAGCGGAAAGGGGCGGGAAGATTGAGGGATTGGGGCTTCTGTCATTGCGAGGCCGAGCTTGTCCGAGCGAAGCGAGGACAGCGGCCGAAGCAATCTTGGTTTGGGTCACGCGAGAGATTGCTTCGTCGGGCGCTACGCACCCTCCTCGCAATGACAGACAATCCCCCAATCCCCCAATCTAGAAAAGCCCCTGCACCCCCAGATCAAACCGCAGTCCACTCCCACCGCTCGTGATCGGGTGACTCAAGTCGAACCGCAGAATTCCCCCTAACAGCATCAATCCTGCACCGCCGCCGGCCAAGGTGCGCGAACTGAACAGATCCGAGGCCGACGCCGCCTGCCCGGCGTCCACAAACACGACCGGCTGCACCAGGCCCCCTATGAGCGGCCAGTCGAACTGCGCGGCCCAGAATGCCTGTCCTCGCCGGGTGCCGTAGTCGAAGCCGCGGAGCGTGCCGGTTCCGCCAATCCTGAAGACCTGCGGTGGAAGCGGGTCGGCCGTCGTGACTCCGCCCTTCACCGCAAGCGTGGCCACGCCACCGGCTCGCCAAAGGGTACGCCGGTACGACCCGAAGGCCCGGCCGGTCGCGCGGTCGCTTTTGCCAAGGACGTCGGCGCCCAGACTCCAGCGGCTCCGCAGCGTGGCGTGGTCGAGCTTGAGCGAAGCCCCACCGTATGTGCCGCCGGTGATCGGTGGATTGACGGGAAACAGCCCCGTGCCTCCAAGGGCGTCGTTGAGCCACGACTTGGCTTCGCGCCTGACGCTGCCTTCGTCTTCGATCAGCAGGGCGGTCGTAAGCTCGAGACCTGTCCCCAGCGAGGCTTCGCGGGTGAGGCGTGCCCCGGAGGCGAGATGGTAGTCAGCGTCATCGTGCCCGGCGAACAACGCATTGAGGCTGTTCCCGAAACCGTTGCCGCGTGAGAATGGATCGTTGCTGCGAAGATCCCGATAGCCGGCGAGCGTCCAGCGCGCGCCGGGTGCCTCGCGTACGATCGTGACGCCACCGGTCACCCGATAGTCACTGAAGCCGAAGCGGATCTCGGAGCGGACCGTTGTGAAGCCATCGCCGGGGAGCTGAAACTGGTACCCGAGACGCGGCGCCGCGCCCTGCACCCGGTTGTAACGCAGGGTCTCCACGATCCGGTCCCAGGTAAATCCGTGCGTCTTTCTGCCCGTGAGGTCGCTCGGTAGATCCACCGCCAGTCGCTCCAGATCCGTCTGGACCTGACGCAGTTCCCGGTCGGCGACCGGATCGTCGCTCAGGGTGAGGGAATCGCCCCAGGCAGCGTAGCTCCGCAACGAGTCCCCAGGCACCCGATGGATCTCGAACCGACCCTCATTCCAGCGTCCCACCTCGTCCCTGGGGAGCTCATCCTCCGCCAGCTCACCGCCCGCTCGCCGTCGCTCCCGGCGTTCCTCGCGTATCGAATCCCGGCGCGCATGCAGCAGGGCCACGATGCTGTCGGGATCGTTGAGCTCGGGTGGCAGCGCTACCTGAAACGGCACCGGCGCACCGGTGTTGATCTCGTAGTCCTCGAAGGTGGTCGTCGCCTCGAATGGAACAACCAGCTCTCCAAACCACGGCAGTTCCACCCGTCCCGACACCGTCTGGCGGTAGGGCATCCAGTAGCGCCCTTCCTGCAGGGCGTACTCCAGATCAGCATCGAGGGTCAGAACGCGGCTGACGAGGCGATTTATCCGCCGCGCGGAACGGTCGTCATCCTTCATCTCGTCGGGATCGAGCCACAACTCGGTGCCCACGAACCGAAAGCTGAACCGCACCAGATCCATGCCCGCGGCATCGAGCCAAAGGCGGCCGGCAACCAGCGACGGGCCCGTGCGGCGCGGCAGAACCTCGAGCGCGAGCAGCTTCACGCGGCGTCCTTCAGCCGTGGTCAACTGAACGCTGTCACTCAGGCGATAGCGGTACCAGTCGGGGCCGTCGCTGGCGAGCGGATGCAGGGCGGCGCGGGGCGGGATCTCGTTGCCGAAAACCCGGATGGAATCCGTCAGGGAACGGGGGATGAACCAGGGCCGGTCGAAACCGCTATTGATCTTGAGGTCGTTGGAGCGGGCGGAGGCACGACGCCCGAGAATCTCAACCCGCAGATCGTTCGCGGCGGCCCACTGCACCCTCCCCGCCTGCTCCTCAACCGACGCATTTGGGACCTTGGCCCACCGGCGACGCCCCAAACCAAAACTCAGGCGGTAGCGGAACTTCGCGGCGTAGTCCCGCACGGCCTGATCCGCCGCGCCATGGCGTTCCATGGCGTGGCGAATCAGGGCTTCGGTGCGAGCGTCGGAGAAAGCGGAAGTGTCGGACTGCGCGAAAGACGGCGCGAAGAAAAGCGCGAGCGCGAACAGCAAGGGATCAGGCGGAGTGTTCCAAGCCAGAGCCCGACTTGGCCCAGCGGCTCCTGCCGTCCCGATGGAGTCCATACGCCTTGAGTCGCCGCCAGAGCGTCGTGCGGCTGATCCCGAGGTGCTTGGCGGTTTCGGCGAGCTTCCACGCGTGCTGGTCCAGGGTCCGGACGATGGCATCCCGTTCCCGATCAGCGAGGGTGGTTGGACCATCGAGGCCAGGGATGAACATCGCCTCGCCCAACTCGAGGGTGCCTACCCGGAGGGGGCGGAGGCGACCTCCCATCGCGGCCAGGCGCGGCAGGAGATTCGACGCATCCTCGGAAGGTTCGAGAATCTCGGCCAACGCCTCACGTGCCTGCGAATTCGCGTACAGGACACGCCCCTGGGGATCGAACACCACGACCCCCTCGGCGAACCCGTCGAGGAGAGCCTTGGCAAGCGGAGAGAAGATGGAAGGAGTCGGAGTATGTGTATCCGCCATGGCGACTTCTACGGTTTGGGTCCGTCGGGGGTTTCAGGTTGCGTCCTATACCGTAGACGAGTGGAAGGGGTCTGTCATGTACAGCCCCAGCCCCGGGGACCGGGCGGGAGGGCGTAACTGCAGGTCCTTGGCCTCGTTGCGGACGGCGCCTGAAATCACGCTGGCCGGGAAATCCTCACCGGTGCCGGTACCGAGGCGGCTTGCGGGCGCGGCGCTCGTGCTTGGGGTCCCGGAGGGCAGCTCGGAGGGCGTCCAGATTCTCGGCTTCTACCGCCGGGCGGTTCCCCCGCAGGACCGCAAAGTGAAGTGGCCGGTCGAGGCTCGGTAAGTCGGCCTCGGTCAGACGGCGGGCTTGGCCTTCGCGCAGCTCGAGCCGTGCGACTCCGTGGCCATCGCGGACCTCGTAGCGAATCGGCGCGGCGTCTCCGTAGATGCGAGCGCTCGAAGGCAGCGCGAGGAGCCGGACACGCTCGCCGGCCGGTACTACCGCTTCGGCGTCCAGCTGCACCGAAGTATTGAGAAAGCTCTGCCAGCTGCGAACTCCAGCAAGTTGAGCGGCAAGTCGCAGCCTGACAGCTTCGGGCGAAGCACCCTGCAGCGTTCCTCCGGAGCGCCGCCATAGCTCGCCCAACTCCTGGGCGGCGCGACGGATGCGGCCTTGGCTGGGATGCTGCGTCTCGCTCCCGAGCAGCGCGCCGACCAGCGCCTCCACCAACTGCGGTTGCAAATCCTGAGCAACCTCGCCCTCGAGCGGCTCCACCGATGCTTCTAGCTCGAAGCCGAAGTACGAGAGTCGCCGTCGCATGACGAGCTGCGGGTTCTTGCGCGATCCGGCGATCTCTATCTGTGAGATGCCCTGCCGGGCGTAGCGCCGGAGCAGATCGTAGGGGATCGTGGTGCCCTCGATTCCAGCCCGCGCCACCCCAAACCTGTCGGCGAAATATCGGAGGGTCCCGGCCACGGCGCCCCAGCTACCTGCCACCGAGCTGCGCGACACCCGGGCTTCCTGGCCATCGACAGTGTGCTCGTCGAGAACCAGATCAAAGGGCATGATACGGGCGACCAGATCGGTCCAACCGTCGCGGATCTCGCGATTCACGGTTGGCAACCTGCCCGGAAGCGGCAACTCAAGCGCGCGATACACCGATGCCGTGCCCAGCGCGATGTCTTCGATCGCCTTTACCAGAACGCCGCGGCCCTCGGCCCAGTCGGCCAGTCCTTCCTCGTCGAAGATGTGCCGGGGAAGTCCGTAGACCTCGCCCAGATCCGCGTGCTTGTTCACCGCTTCCGCGAAGAGGTTGTAGGCGGTGAGGTGATCGCTGCCGTTGACCACGAGGCCCTCGAGATTGCGCTCCTCTCGAGTCATGCGATGCAGCGAGTCGATGTTGGATCCCACCGCAACTACGGGGACCAGGGGAACCTCGGCGTGGACCAGGAGCTCTCCCCAGGCACGCTCCACCGGCATGGCCTCTACTTCACGTCCGTAGCGGGTGAGCCGGCCGTCTTCCACCATCCCCCGGTCGGTGAGAAGAGTGAGCGCCTTACGGTAGGCCACGCGGTCGAGCGGCACCGGCAGGTCGAGCTCACCGGCATCCACTCCCAGGGCGGCACAGGTGATGGCCACCCGTTCGGCGTCGCCGGCGAGCTGGAACTCGGGAGGTGTGGGACGGAGGCGTTCGAACACCACTTCGCGATCGCTCAGAATGAAGACCTGGCCTCCCTCCACCCGGCCGTGCACCCGCCCGGCCATCTGCAGGATCTCATTGGCGCCGAGATGCAAGCGATGCAGCACGTTGCGGCCCCGGTCTACCACGTTCGCGTAGCGGGCGTCGTAGATCACCACGGTGTCGAGTCCGCGGATGTTGAGTGCAGACTGGCCGGCTGCGGTCATCGCGAGCAGGAAAGGGTGCTTCGCTTCGCCTTCGAGAAACGGCCGGATGACGCGTATGGGCTCGCCGCCGTGGTAGAATGCCGCGTTGAGCCGGGGCCACCGCTCGCCCAGCCCCCGGGCAAGCTGCTCCACCTCGGCCCGAGTGGGGACGAACACCGCGACTCCACGTTTCTCCTTGATGATGTGGCGGACGAACTTGTCGTCGAGGAATTCCTCAGCGCGCTGTTGGATCACCTTGACCTTCGCCCGAAGGCGAGGATCGAACGCCGAGGTCTCGATCACCCGGGCGGACTCGAGGTAGCGGGAATAGAAGGCTGGATCCACGGTAGCGCTGAGCCAGATGAACCGGCAGCCAGCCCGTTTCCCCAGCGCCAGGCAAAGCTCGAGCTCGGCGGAGGTCTGGTGGATCTCATCGACGATGAGGGTGTCCCGTCTGGTGATGAGATCGTCCTCGAACCACCGTCGAGCAATTCCGGTCGTCACGATCACCACATTCCAGCTGGGCGTCTCCGGCGTGGCCTCGCGCTCGCGGTTGACGACGCCCGCCCGCAGTGGCTCACCCAGGATCGACTCCGAGATTGAGCGGATCCCGAGCGTCTTCCCCGTGCCCGTGCCGGCCACGATCCCGAAGCCCCGGCCTGATTCCGCAAGCTGCCGAACCTCGGCGCCGTGCTCGCGCTCCAGGACGGTGTCGATCCCGGATAGCCCGAGGGCCAGCTCGATCGTCTCGCAAGCGGCGCGGGTCGGGGCGATGACGATCACCCGGCCGCGCGGGTGAGCCGCGCGACGGTAGGCGTCAGGATCGGGCGGGAGCTGGTGGTTTCGGGTGGGGCGCACGGGGGAAAGCTAATGGCCAGTGAGACCCGCGCTGGCGCGGGTCACTGGCCGGTCCGCAGCCCCACGAACTCAGTTACGGATGAAAGCGATCGTGAGGACAGCCGGGCGCCGCCGAGCCCTCAAATCAGCAGGCAGGCCAACCGACGGGGTAACCGAGATGGCGGCTAGCCCCCCCGTGTCTTCAACACGGCCACTCCTGACGGTTCCCATCCCCATGGCGAGCGCTCCCCGGCTCGGCTCAATGAGCAGCACCTGTGCGGCAACTTGCAGGGTGCCTCGGTCTTGAGCCGCGACGGGGGTAGCGAGACCCGCCAAGGCCAGGAGTACGACCGCCCAAACACTGCTTCGGATGACCCTCAGGGCAGCCTCGGGGAGGCAGACACGAGCGGAGGAACCCTCTGCAGCCGCTGCAAGCGGCGGAATGCGTTGTGGCATTGGGGGTTAGCGCCTTCACTCTGGTCGGGAGCAGGTGACCAGAACCTGCTTCAAGGTGTACAAATACTTATACAACTTGAAGTCCATTGTTTGGAACGACTTACCGCACGTCTTGGCAACTGACTAAACACGCGGCACACCTGTTGCCCTTCCCCCCTGCCAGGGAACTGGCATTCCCTTGGAATCGTGCAACTACACCAGACACACTTACACAAGAGGGAAGGGCAATGCGAACCACTATCCGAGTTTCGGCCGTTCTGGCCGCGCTCTTGAGCCTGGCTGCTTCGGCTGCTCAGGCCCAGAGTGCCAACATCACTGCGACCGCGACGGTCTATCAGGCGATGACCGTCACCGGCGCCCGCACTTTGGATTTCGGCGCGGTGTTTCCGGGCGTCAACAAGACGATCGGCGTCGCCGCCGCCACCAGCGGCCAGTTCTCCATGACCGGGCAGAACAGCGCCAATGTGAACGTTTCGTTCACTCTGCCGGCCAACCTGACCAGCGGCGCCAACAACCTGCCGATCGGCACCTGGACCGGCTGTCACAACACCAGCAACTCGACCACCGGTTGCACCGCGTTCACTCCGTCAGCGGCTGCGACGGCCAGCGCGTTCTCCGGCACGGGCTCGCTGTGGGTCTGGGTCGGCGGCACGGTGTCTCCCGCTGCCAACCAGGCGGCTGGGACGTACAACGGCACGGTCACCATGACCGCGGCCTACTTTTAAGCCTGATTCCAGGGTTTCCGGACGGCTCGCGGGTGATTTGGACACGGCTATCTTTTCCTGTCCAGCTCCCGCGCGGCCTCCCCGGGGATCCCCTCATGCAGCGATGCTTTCTTCCGCTTGTCCTGGCACTGATCGCGGCGGCCTCGCCGCTGGCCGGGCAATCCCAGGTTACCGGAGTCCGGGACCTGGCATTCGGCGTTGTGATCAGAGGGGTGCCGAACTCCGTCGCACCCAACGATCCAATCCGGAGCGGACGGTTCTACGTTCGACACCAGATCAACCATCAAATACAGATCCGTTTCACACTCCCGACTCAATTGCCTCGAGTGGGTGGCGGCGCCAACCTGCCGATCAGCTTCGGTGCGACCGACGGGATCGCCCAGGGTACCGCGGGCTCCAGCGTACCGGTGACCTTCAATCCGAACAACGCGCAGACATTCAACCTGGTGACCAGCGCCGACTTCTACGTCAATCTCGGCGGACGGGTCTCCCCGGCAGCGGCCCAGGCCACTGGGAATTATCAGGGCACCGTCACGCTCACCTGCACTTTCTTCTGATCATGCTGCGCCTTCCAGCCTTCGCCTTCGTCACCCTGCTCGCGGTCCTCGCTTCCGAGGCAGCCGCCCAGGGCGTCGTTGTGGCGCCGCATGCGGTGTACCTCGACCATCGGACCCGCAGCGCGTCAGTGACGCTCTACAACCCGGGTGCCGATCCCGCCGAGGTGACGATCTCCTCACTCTATGGTTACCCGGTGACCGATTCGCTCGGTCACTTCACGCTGTTCGTGCCGGACTCGGTCGAAGCCGCGATGCCATCGGCAACCGGCTGGATCGAGGCATTCCCGCGCCGCATGACGCTCGCTCCGCTGCAGCGACAGCTGGTGCGACTCCTTGCCCGACCGCCCCAGGGTCTGCCGGACGGCGAGTACTGGTCCCGCATCATGATCTCCGCCAAGGCCGGTGTGGTGCAGGTTGCCGGCGCCGATTCGGCCGCGATTCAGATCGGACTCTCCCTCGAGGTTCGCACGATCATCCCCCTGATCTACCGCAAGGGCGCCCTGGGCACCGGGATCGGCCTGTCGAGTCTGCGCGCCTCACCCGTGGGCGACTCGCTCCAAGTCCGGGTGCGGCTCGATCGCCAAGGCACCGCCGCGTATGTCGGCACGGCGAAGGGCACCCTGCTGACCAGTACCGGCGCCACCGTCGCGACCTTCCAACAGCCCGTCGCCGTGTATTACGACGCGGAACCGGTGTTCACAATCCCCATCGCTGGGAAGCCGGCCGGCAGGTATCGCCTGCGCGTAGAACTGAGCGGCGAGCGCACCGACATCCCGACCGAACTCCTGCTCAAGAGCCTTCCCGTCCGTGACTCGATCGAGGTCACGATCCCATGAGACAGCTCGGCGGCTGGGCGGCTCGGCGACTCGGCGTCGCAATTCTGTTCGGTTGCGCCGGGTCCAGCCTGGCTGCCCAAGTGCCTGCCGCAGAGCGGGTTCTGATCGAGCTGCAAATCGGCCGTGTCGCGTCGCGTACGGTCGAGGCATACCGCGCCGGGGACGATGCCCTTATCCCCTTAGGTGCCTTCTTCGAGCTTGCTGAACTCCGCAGCACCCAGCGCCCCGATGGAGTGGTTCAGGCCATCGTTCAACCCGGAAATCTCCCGCTGGTCATTGATCCAGCAGCGGGTGAAGTGCGCCTGGGAAAGGACAAGCTCCCGGTGACCCCTGGGCAGCTGGTTGCGACCGAAACCGGTGTATTTGTGAGCAGTGCAATTCTCGGGCGCGCGCTCAGCCTGGAGTGGGAGATCAGCTGGCCGGACCTTCAGGTCGCCGTGCTCGACCCAGGTACCCTCCCCGTGGCGCGCCGGCTACGCCGCGAGTCCATGGTCCGGGCGCAGCTATCGCGCGCCAGCGAGACCGAATACACTGGCCTTCGCCTGGGACTTGAACGGCCCCATGTTGATGGCCTGATCTTCGATTACTCGGTCCTCACGCCAACAACAGGCGTTCAGGGCACAGCCTACTCCACGATGCTTGGACTGGATGTTCTGGGTGGCTCGCTGGGTCTGGGCCTGCAGAGTCAGGGGAGCGCCGGGAAGGCGCCGCGATCCGAAGCCTCATGGACTGGCGTCTGGCGCGAGAACCCCTGGTTTTCCCAAGTGCGTCTCGGCGATGGGTACGCGAGCGGCCCCCGCGGCCGCACCCTGCGCGGCTTCTCCGCCTCGAACAGTCCCTACGTTCGGCCGGCGATGATCGGCGATGTCCCGTTTGCGGGGCGGCTCGGTGCGGGCTGGACGGTCGAGGCGTACCGCGGCGGGCGGATCATCGGTTTCGATTCGGTCAATGCCCTGGGGCAGTTCTCCTTCGACGTACCGATTCAGTACGGCGAGAACCCGGTGGATTTCATCGCGTACGGCCCGTTCGGCGAGATCCGCGAATTCAACCAGACCTACCGGGTGGCCAATGAAGGCCTGCCCGCCCGCCAGTTCGAGTACGCCGTCTCGGCCGGACAGTGCCGAACCACTCTCTGTACCGCCACTGGCAACCTCGATCTGCGGTACGGAGTCTCCACCCGCTGGACGGTCCGCGCCGGACTGGATCAGTTTTGGCGCGACAGCCTGAGCAGCCTGACGCACCCGTACATCGGGGTCACCGGGACGGTCACCAATTCGATCCTCGCGGAGGCCGAAGCGGTGGGGAATGCCGTGCTCCGCGGCGCGCTGCGCTATGAACCGTCCACGAACCTGCAGCTACAGGCCGAGGTCAACCGTTACGCCCAAGGAGTCCGGGCTCCGATCCTTACGCCGGACGGCCGCCTGACTCAATGGACGGCGAACGCGTTCTTCCGTCCCATCGCGCGGCTTGGGGGGACCTACGTCGATGCGGGCTTCGATCGGATACACGGTGTCGGGGCCGACATCAGCAGCGGGCGACTCGGCGGTTCGGTCCAGGTTGCGGACGTGCGGGTGCTCCCCGCAATCCGGTTCCAGCGGATGACGGGCGCTGGTCCCGACCAGAGCCAGACCTTCTACGGTGTAAGCACCTTTGTACTGCCGAGGCCCAGCCTCGGCAAAGTCCTCGGCAGCATGTCTGCTCGGACCACGCTGGAATTCCAGCGCGGTGTCGGAGTGTCGAGCGCGTCCGCGTACTTCGGCTTCCCTGTCCTCCGGGGGCTCCGCAGCGAACTGGGCACCAACTGGTCTCGCGGCATGAAGGGCCCCGGTTTCTCCGTGTTGATCGCGGCGGAGCTGCCGACTGTACGCTCCTACACCAGCGTGACTGCCGGCGCCGGCCAGCCCGCCCTCGGCACTCAATACGTGAGTGGCTCGGCTATCTACAACCCATCGAGGGGTGGAGTTGATTTCTCGGGAAGTCCGGCGCTCTCCCGGGGTGGCGTGACCGGTCGGGTCTTCCTCGATGCGAACGGCAACGGGAAGTTTGACAAGGACGAGGAGCTGTTGCGGGACGTCCGGGTGGTGGTGGGTCCGGTATTCAGCTTCACCGATGAGCGCGGTGCCTTTCGAGTCTGGGATCTGCTGCCCTACGAGCCGACTCCAGTGACGGTGGATTCCGCCAGCCTGACCTCGCCCTTGTGGGTCCCCGCCTTTGCAGCCGCCATGGTCGAACCCTCACCCAACCGCTATCGGAAGCTGGACATTCCGATCCTGCCGGGTGGTGTCATCGAGGGAACGGTCCGGTGGGCCGCCGGAAGCCCTGGCGCTGCGAGCCGATCGGTCTCCGGAGTCTCCATCGTCATGAAGCACAAGGAAAGTGGTGAACAGCGGGTCATCTCGACCTTCAGCGACGGCAGTTTCTACGTGATTGGTGTGCGGCCCGGAGAGTGGGAGATGCGGGTCGACGCCAAGTGTCAGAGCCTGCTCAAGGCTACGGCAGAACCGATTGTCTTCGCGCTCAAGGCCAGCGTCGAGGGTACTACGGTGAGCGGACTCGAGCTCGTGCTGCATTAAGAAAACACCCCCGCTCCTCGCGGGGGTGTCGGCCAAGGCTGGGAACCTTGGCCTGCTGGGCGAACTGTTGGTACAGCTTTAGAGGCCGTAGGAAGGGTCAGTTCGCCCCATTTGGTGAATCCGCTGCTTAGTGGTGGTTCCGGTCGTGGTGGTCGCCGTGATCGTCACGACCATGGTCGTCGCGACCGCCGTGGTTGACCCGGCCGTCGTAGTTGTTCCTATCACGATCGTCGTCACGGCCGTCACGGCCATACCACCCGCCGTTATCCTGCCAGTCGTTCCGGTAGTAACGCCCGCCGTGCTGGTACACCGAGACTTCGATGAGACCGCGGTGATACTCATCGTAGTAGAAGTCACGGTGCGGGTCGTACCAGATTCTGAGATCGCGGTACCCACGAGTGCGGTACCAATCGTGAGCACGGTGAGCCCGATACACCCTCACCGGGCGCCAACGAGGGGGAGCGACCACGACGACAGCCGGCTCACGGTAAACGGGCGGATGTCCCACAATGACGCGACCGGTTACCGGGCCATCATGGATGCTGATATCGGCGATCACCCGCTGGGCGTGAGCACTGCTCGGAAGGGCCAAGGCACCCAGAAGAGCTACAGACAGACGGACGGGATTCATCGTTCACCTCTTGTATGAAGGACACCAGCCCTTGAAGCCAAGGTTGTGCCAAACAGTTAACCAGTTGAATTACATTGAGTTACGAAATACCGAGTGGTCCAAGAGTGTCCTCAGCCAAGGACACGCGGGGCACCAGGTGACCGCTGAAGGGGAGGAATCGGGCAGGTAGAAACGTCGGCGAATAAAGATGCGCGGCACCAGGGGTACGCCACCTTGACAGTGTCAGAGCCCGCCGGCATTTTGTGGCCTCCCGACGCGCCGAGCACCCAGTCGCGGGATTTCCCCACGCTCGTGGATCACCCCTATGTCTAATTGGCGCCAGATTTTCTCTTTCTTCACATCCCCGGAAGCGGAGGCTAGCATGGCAGCGGATTTTTTCCTTGGCGAGTCGCTCGTCGGTGAGGGCAATGAAGTTGCCCATATCGACTTGGTCATCGGCAGCAAGAGCGGCCATGCCGGCGCGGCGTTCGTAAACGCGCTCACGAATAACAAGGACGGGTTCACCACCCTGCTGGCCGTGGTGGCGCCCAACCTTCCCGCCAAGCCCGACACCATCATGTTCAACAAGGTGACCATCAAGGGCGCGAAGCAGGCGGTGCAGATGTTCGGACCGGCTCAGGCCGCGGTTGCGCGTGCGGTCGTCGACAGCGTGTCTTCGGGCGTGATCCCGAAGGACAAGGCCAACGACTGGTGCGTCATGGTTGGTGTGTTCATTCACTGGCTGGCTGCTGACGACAAGAAGATCTACCAGTACAACTACGAAGCCACCAAGCAGTCGATCGAGCGGGCGCTCAAGGGTCTCCCGACGGTTGATTCGGTGCTCAGTGGCGCCAAGACCGCGCGGCATCCGTTCTCGGGCGTCGACAACGCCTAAGGTTGGATCCGGTTGGTCTTCAAGAGGGGCGGGGCAACCCCCCGCCCCTCTGTCATTCCACCACTTGAGGTCTTGATAACCCGGCGATGCGTAACCTCCTCTTGCAACTCGATTCTTCACGGCTCCCCAGCGTCTTCGACCAGATCGTCGGGTTCGATGGCGGGGCCGACGAAGTCATGAGCTACGGTGGCGTGACCCCCGAAGACGTGCGCGACCTTGTGCATGGCTGCATCTTCACCCGCGGTCCGAAGGACCTGCGCCACACGGCGGTGTGGATCGGGGGAAACAACATGTCCCAGGGCGAGCAGCTGCTGGCGATGGCCCAGGACGCCATGTTCCCCCCTTACACCGTCTCGGTGATGCTCGATTCCAATGGCTCGAACACCACGGCGGTCGCGGCGGTGGTCAGGATCGAGCAGACACTTGGGAGCCTGAAAGGCAAGAAGGTCGTCGTACTGGCCGGCACCGGTCCGGTAGGCCAGCGCGCGGCGGGCTTGCTCGCCAAGGACGGCGCCCATGTCACCATCACCTCCCGGAAGCCGGAACAGGGCGAGAAGGCGCGGCAGTTTATCAGCGCTCGATTCGAAGTCCAGGTCGAGTCCACCACAATGGCTGATGTGTCGCATCTGCCCCAGGTCCTCGAGGGGGTGGAAGTGCTCCTCAACTCGGGACCTGCTGGCGTTCAGATGGTACCTCAGGCGCTGTGGTCCGCACAGAAGACCTTGAAAGTAGCCGTTGACCTCAATGCCGTTCCGCCACTGGGTATCGAAGGCGTGAAGGTGGACGACGCCGGGAAGGTCCTGGATGGTGTCACGGTGTTCGGGGCTTTCGGAGTCGGAAACTTCAAAACCAAACTCCACAAGCACTGCGTGGGACGTTTGTTCACGAAGAATGATCTGGTGCTCGACGCCGAGACGATTGCGGATATCGCCAGGGAACTGGTAAAGAAGAAGTAGCCGCAGGGGTCCGGCGCCCGCCTGACCTCGCCAACGAGCCAATGCCTCGCGTCATAGGGATCGATCCAGGCACCGTTTCCATCGACCTTTGCGGGCTCGACGGTGGGACGGTTTGGCTGGATCGGTCGCTGCCGACCGCCGAAGCGCTCCGGGATCCGGCACTCCTGGCGTCACTGCTTCGAGAAGGCGGGTCCCCCACCCTTATCACGGGTCCTTCCGGCTACGGCCTGCCACTAATCCGGGCTGACGCAGCTACTGAAGCCGACCTGAGGCTGGCCTTTCTCGCCGCGGAAGGCGACTCGGGTGGCATCGGCGGACTCCGGCAACTGGCGCGCCTCTTCGCCGCATCAGGCCTCCCCATCTGGTACACACCTGGCGTCGTTCATCTGTCGAGCGTTCCCGCGCACCGCAAACTCAATCGGGTTGATATGGGCACCGCCGACAAGGTTGCCGCGGCGGCGCTCGGCATCTGGGATCAGGCGCGGCGGTTTCACTGTGAGCCTCGCGACACCTCCTTCATACTGCTGGAGCTTGGCGGCGCCTTCTCCGCCGCCCTGGCCATTGAGCGCGGCGCGATCGTGGATGGACTCGGCGGCACAAGCGGCCCGATGGGTTGGCAGTCCCGCGGGGGCTGGGATGGCGAGGCTGCGTTCCTGGCCAGCCCCATCGACAAAGCGATGTTGTTTCGAGGCGGGAAGATCGACAGCGGGGCAGCTGGACTCCCCGGCTATGTCGAGGGCGCACACAAGGCTGTGCTCGCCCTGACTGCTACGTTATCCCGGCCACAAGAAATCCTGTTGTCGGGTCGCCACGCGAAGGACTCGGAGGTTCGTGAGGCACTGGAACCGAGACTCTCCACTATCGCTCCGGTCCGTGACCTCGGCGGTTTCGCCACCGTGAGCAAACAAGGAGCGCAGGGCGCGGCACTCATCGCCGACGGGCTCGCTGGTGGAGAACAACGGCCGCTGGTCGACGCACTCCGACTCCGTGAGGCCACCGGCACAGTGCTCGATTACCTGAACGAAGTCGATCTGGAACGCGCGCGACGGCGAATCGGGCTGGAGTGAGGTTCAGATGGTGTGGAACTGGGCCAGGGCGGCAACCGCGACTGCTGGCGCACTATCGGAGACCGCGTTGGGCGAGGCCGCACTCGGCGGTAGCAATTCGGCAAACTCGAGGTAGCTCCTGCCATGGCGCGTGGCCAGATCGGCCGCCAGGAACCGGCCGACACCCGCCCCAATCACAGGCGTATCCGGTGGGATAGACTCGCGCGTTTCCAGGCGCTCGTATGCCTCACTAATCCGGCTGAGCTGGACCTCGGCCAGCGAAGCCGCGAGCTGCTCCCAAGCCACAGGCGGAGCTGACGCGGCGTCGAGGCCGATCATCCGCGCCAGCCGACGGGCGCTCCCGAGGACGGTCTTCGCTCCGCCATCCGCGGCAGGATAGAGATCGGCCCTTTCGGGCAGACGTCCCGTTACACGGTAGACGTCAGCCGTGGTCGCAAACAACTCGGCTATCAGCGGCACCGATTTCCCGGCGAAGGGGACGGTCTGGGCCAAGGCCATCACCGGTGTGCGGGTAACTCCGGTGTACACCAACTCCCCGCTGGCCAACCGACCCGCGTCGTCCGACTCGCGGGCCAGCACCCGCCCCCCGGCGATGGGCACAAGATCCGTCGTAGTGCTGCCAATATCGACGAAGAACGCAGCATCCCGCCGCGTCGCAATCCACGATGCGCTCGCTCTCCAGTTCGCGGAGGCGAGGTCGGCGCGGGTCACACTCGCTTGCTCACTGCCCAGGAACCCACGGGCTCCGGCATAAAAGAGGAGCGTACCGCCGGAGAGCTGCTCGGCAACAGTCGCGATGATTTGCTTCACCCCCTCGAGCCTGTCGGGAAAGAGGTCAACCATCTCCCCGGTCATGGTGACCGCGTGGCATGGTGCCGGACCCAAGGTCGTCATCGCCTGCCGGAGGGCTGCTTCGAGATGGTGCATTCCCTGCCAAAGCGGACATGCCGTGAGCAGCACCTGTTCGACAGCCCCGGATGCATCGAGTCGGGCGGCCTTGAGGTGGGCGCCGCCAAGATCCCACCCGATCACCGGAGCCTTAGCCAAGTACCGGCTCCAGCTCAAGCTCCACCATCCTGCGGGTGCCGGGCGGAATGGTCGGGGTCCCCAGGGTGCCATCCCGCGCCAGCTGCAACACCAGTTCGGCGACGTTCACACCAAGGGCCTCGCGAAGCCCACAATAGGAGGTGGTCAGACGGGGATTTACCTCGAGCACAACGGGCCCGTGTCGGGTCAAGACGAGATCCACCCCCACGTACCCCCAGAGCGCTGGCATCGCCGAGGCTATACGTTCGGCGATCTCGGTGAGATCGGCGATGCGCTCGAAGGTGGCGTTGACGCCGATTCCCGTCAGCCGGATACGTCCGTCGCTGATGCGCACGCGCTGGCGGTTGCAGGCGAGCACAACAGCCTGCCCGTGAGCGCAGATGAGCGAGAGGCTCAGGGGCTCGCCCTCGAGCCACGGCTGGGCCACCAGCCGGCCGGGTGTGTTCTCGAGTTCTTCCCTGGCCAGGCGCGCCGAAGCCACCAGGCGTGCCCCAGTTGACCCCGCCCCATCGTCCGGCTTGACGACCCAGTGCCCTGGGAGCCCCGGGATATCCGCGGCGCTCGAGAATGTGGGAACGACGGGGAGCCTCGCCTCACGAAGCACAATCTCGGTGCTGCTCTTGCTGGCGGCTGTTCGCACCGCTTCGGGCCGTGACCCCAGGAGTTGCTTGCCCAAGTGAAGGGTTTGCCAGGCGAGGCGCTCGAGCACACCATCAGTCTCGGGCGCGACAGGCCAGGCCGCATCGGCGGATGCCAGAGCCCGCGAATACAGGGTGAGGGGAGATTCTCCCGGCAAGGACTCGATCTGCTCGACATCGCGCAGGGGAGGCAAGCTGGGGTGTCGGGTGGTGAACACCTCGACGCCGGGAGCGTCCGCCAGATCCCTCAGCAGGGCTCGCACCATCAGATCCGCCTCGTGAACCAGGCTGGCCTCCGCCCCGAGGTCAGTGATTCCCCCACCGGTCACGAACTCGTAGACCAGGATCCTCACGTGACTAGTGCCGCTGCGGCTCCCGCCAAGAGCGCCGATTCGACGGCCTCCTTGTTGGTGCGTACGAGCCCTATCGCCTGCTCTGGATCGGCGGCCTCCGCATGCACCGTACAGATCGGATCACCGATGGCGAGTCGCGTTCCCGGCTGGGGAAGGTCCCGGCAGCAAGGGGGAAAGCTGAAGCCGCCGCTCACGGTGCAGGCGGCGGCGGAGTGGACGACGGCGTGGGCACGCGACACGCGTGACATCGCGGGCGTCTCGGGAAGCTCACCGGCACAGGCACGCAGGTGCCATTGAAAGAGTCCTTCGGGATAGTCCGGATCGTACAATTCCATCGTGGCGGTTGGCCGCGGGTTCAGTTCCAGCACGAACCACTCATCGTTGCAAAGCAGGAAATCGAGCCCGTTCAGACCCACGAGACCGGTCGCAGCGACCAGGGCGTCGAGTCTCGATCGGAGGTTCGACTCGACCGGTTCCGGCAACTGGATTCCGCCGACGGCGCCGCCGTAGAGGAAGGGGCGGTCCAGCCTGGCCGAACTGTTCCACTGTTCGTTGATGCCCAGGAGCAAGGCACGTGTGCCATCGGCAAGAAAGAGCGCGGAAAGCGTCCGACCCGCATGCCAACGCTGGTAGTAGCCACCACTCCCGAGCGCGCGACGGTCCGCATGCCGAACCTGAGCACCGCCGGCACCGCCCGCATGTTTTGTCAGCCAACCGGAGAGAGCCGGCGGTATTGTCTGGCTCACTTCAGGGTATCGCATCCCCAATCGGTGCAGGAGGGGGAAGCACCGGGACGGATCCCTCACCGCTTCGATGACGGCTGCCGAGTTTCCGAAGAGTCGCCGGCCGACAGACAGCCGCGACACCAGCTCGGGCCGGCCCTCGAAGCCCGAGCCATAGACCAGGCCCGCGCAGCCCTCGGGGGGAGCCAGCTCCCGCGCGGCGGCCAGCAAGGCTCGTCGATCAAGGCGAATGGAGTTTGGGGCGGCGACGGCCCGACAGGCCCGGGATGCGTCGAAGGTGTCCCGATCGGCGAAGCAATCGAGCACCACGACCGGTAGATTGCCGCGCCCTGCCGAGGCGGCGAGAGCGCGGCCGGTGATCGCAACAACGAGATAAGGGAACGGCTCAGGCAGCATTGCGATATTCATGGGGTGGAGCATCTTAGCAGATATTACATTCCGGTTACCATGCCCGCTTCCGAGATAGCCGCAGGCGACAGTCTCAATGTGACATGCCCGTTCTGCGGGCTCTTGTGCGACGATCTCACGGTCAGGACGACGGGCGATCGGCTCGCGGTGCGCGCGAATGGCTGTCGGATCGCGACCGCCGCGTTTGAACGGGTTGCCACGTCGAACGCGGGCACACCCCGGATCGCGGGCAAAGAGGCAACGCTGCAGGAGGCCGCGCGCGAGGCTGCCCGCCTGCTCCGCACCGCTCGGCAGCCCCTGCTCGCCGGGCTTGCGACCGATGTTGCCGGAATGCGGGCAGTGGGCCGCCTGGCCGACCGGTGTGGCGCGGTGGTAGACCACATGAACTCGACGGCGGGCCTGCGCAACCTGCTGGTCCTTCAGGACAGTGGCTGGATCATCACTACCCTGTCGGAGATCCGGAATCGCGCCGATCTCGTGATCGCGGCGGGCACCGACATCGTGAGCCGGTTTCCGCGTTTCTTCGAACGCTGTCTCGCGAACCAGGAGACGCTATTCAGTACGGACCGGCGATGTGAGGTCGTCTTCCTCGGGCGCGGGGCCCCGGAGGGGCTCACGCTCGCCGGCCCCACTCCGGAGGTCATCCTTTGTGATGTCCCCCGCCTGCACGAGGCCTTTGGCGCATTACGCGCCCTGGTCGCGGGGAAATCCCTGCAGGCGCCCGAAGCCGCGGGCCGCCCGCTCTCGGTCTGGCAGAAACTGGCGGAGCGCATGCAGGCGGCCAAGTATGGTGTCATGGTGTGGGCCGCGCCGGACCTGGACTTCCCGCACGCGGAGCTGACGGTCCAGACCCTCTGCGAGCTGGTCAAGGACCTGAACAAGACGACCCGGTTCAGCGGATTGCCGCTGGCCGGAAACGATGGGGACATGACCGCCGACAGTGTGCTGCTCTGGCAGACCGGTTACGGCGCTCGGACGTCCTACGCCCAGGGCCAGCCGGTTCACGACCCGTATCACTATTCTACCGCGCGGTTGCTCCAGAGTGACGGGGCCGATGTGCTGTTCTGGATCTCCAGTTTCAGCGAATCGCGTACTCCGCCGTCCACTTCGGTTCCCACCGTCGTGCTGGGGCGGGTCGGGATGGGATTCGAGCGGGAGCCGGCCGTCTTCATACCCGTTGGCACACCGGGTATCGATCACGCCGGGGATCTGTTCAGAACGGATCGGGTCGTTGCGCTGCCGCTGGCGCGACTCCGGCAATCGGCGCTCCCGAGCGTCGCCGAGGCCATCGCGGCCATCGAAGCGGTATTGTAGGTCCGTCCGGTTCTCTTTCGCGACATCAAGGTCAGGGTCATGCTGCTGAAGCTCAAGGCGTGCCGGGTGTACGATCCCGCCCATGGCGTCAATGGCGAGGTGCGCGACCTGTTCGTGCAGGAGGGTCGCATCATCGCCCCGCCCGCCGCGGACGCGCGCATCGACCAGGAGTACGATCTGACCGGCCGAGTCGTGATGGCGGGCGCGATCGACATGCACACCCATATCGGCGGCGGCAAGCTCAACATCGCGCGCGCGATGCTGCCGGAGGATCACCGGGGCGATCCGGTCACCCGCACAGCCCTGACCCGGTCCTCGTCCGGGCACGCGGCGCCCGGGACCTTCGCCACCGGCTATCGCTACGCAGAGATGGGCTACACCGCCTGTTTCGAGCCCGCGGTGCTTCCGGTCAATGCCCGTCAGGCTCATATGGAGATGGGCGACACGCCGATGGTGGACAAGGGCGGCTACGTGATGCTCGGGAGCGACGATTTCCTGCTCCGCCTCATGGCGTCGAACAGCGACCAGCAGCTCATCAACGACTACGTGGCCTGGACGCTGGAAGCGAGCCGCTGCATCGGGATCAAGGTGGTCAATGCCGGCGGGATTTCCGCATTCAAGTTCAACCAGCGGATGCTGGATATCGACGAGAAGCATCCCTATTACAGCGTCACCCCGCGGGACATCCTGAGGGTGCTGAGTCGAGCGGTGTACGAGCTGGGCGTCCCGTTTCCGCTGCACGTGCACGGCAGCAACCTGGGCGTACCGGGCAACTTCGAATCGTCGCTGGGAACGATCCGCGCCGCGGAAGGTCTGCCGATCCACCTCACCCACATCCAGTTCCACAGCTACGGGACCGAGGGCGACCGCAAGTTCTCCTCGGCGGCCGCGAGGATCGCGGAGGCGATCAACAGCACACCGAACGCGACCTGCGACGTCGGCCAGATCCTGTTCGGCCAGACGGTGACGGCCTCGGGCGACGCGATGGCGCAGCACCGCAATGCGGCCCATGCGAGCCCGCGAAAGTACGTGGTGATGGACATCGAGTGCGACGCGGGGTGCGGTGTCCTGCCGTTCAAGTATCGCGACAAGAATTTCGTGAATGCGCTGCAGTGGGCGATCGGCCTGGAGATCTTCCTCCTGGTGCAGGATCCCTGGAAGGTGTTTCTCACCACCGACCACCCCAACGGGGCGCCGTTCACAACCTATCCGCACCTCATTCGGCTGCTGATGGATAAGACGTTCCGCAACGAGCGCCTGGGCCTTCTCAACCCGGACGCCCAGGCGCTCACCGTGCTCGCGAGTCTCGCCCGGGAGTACACACTCTACGAAATCGCCATCCTTACGCGCGCCGCTCCCGCAAAGCTGCTCGGTATTTCCGAGCTCGGACACCTGGGCCCTGGCGCGGTCGCGGACATCACCGTCTACAAGGACGACGCCGACCGGGAGCGGATGTTCACCGCCCCCGAGTACGTGTTCAAAGGCGGCGAGGTGATCGTGCGGGACGGCCGCATCGTGAAGGTGGTCTGGGGACGGTACCACACCGTGGAGCCGGCGTATGATCGGGGGATCGGCCGGCGACTGTCCGAACACTTCGAGCGCTACCATACGGTCAGGGCCGAGCATCTCCAGATTTCGCCGGACGAGCTGCGGTCCTTCGGACACGGGGCCGACATGGTCACCCATCCCTGCCGCCGCTGACGCCCATGATCCTGAACGGGGTTGCCATCGACGACGAGTTCGCAGAGGCCTTCGGCATGAAGGCCACGCGCATCCTGGTGACCGCGCACACCATGGCGTGGGCCTATCACGCCGCGAATGCGGCAACCGGCTTTGCCACCTCGGTCATCGGCTGCGGCTGCGAAGCGGGGATTGAGCGGGAACTGCTTCCTGAGGAAACGCCAGATGGCCGACCCGGCGTGTCGATCCTGCTTTTCGCGGTGTCAGGCAAGGAACTCGCCAAGCAGATCGAGCGGCGCATTGGCCAGTGTGTGCTGACCTCGCCGACCAGCGCGGCCTTCGCGGGGATCACGGATGGAGAACCGGTGCCGCTGGGTAAGAACCTGCGCTTCTTCGGCGACGGGTTTCAGAGTTCCAAACTGATCGCCGGGCGACGTTACTGGCGGGTTCCGGTGATGGACGGCGAGTTCCTGGTGGAGGAAACCACGGGGGTGATTCCCAGTGTGGGCGGCGGCAACTTCCTCGTGCTCGCCGAATCCCAGCCCCAGGTGCTCGCGGCCTGCGAGGCGGCAATCGCCGCCATGCGAAGAGTCCCGAATGTGATCATGCCCTTCCCCGGAGGCGTGGTGCGTTCGGGCTCCAAGGTAGGATCCAAGTACAAGGCCCTCAGCGCTTCGACCAACGATCCCTACTGTCCCACCGTCCGCGCCGTCACCAACAGCCAGCTCTCGCCCGAGATCCGGTCCGTGATGGAGATTGTGATCGACGGGCTCACTCCGCCCGACATCAGCGCGGCAATGAAGGTGGGCATCCAGGCGGTGGTCGACTTGGGAGCCGCCAAGGGCATTCGGCGGGTCACCGCCGGTAACTATGGCGGGAAGCTCGGGAAATTTCACTTCCGTTTGCGCGAGATCATGGCTCCATGAGCTCACTCGTCCTGACCCTCAAGGAGCGCCCCGCCCAGCGGGTTGATCTGTCGCCGCTCACGCCCGACCGACTCGCCACGCAGACGAAGACCGCAATAGCTGCCATGGAGCTGGCGAGCGGGAAGCAACGGCTCCGCGTGGACCAGTTGTTCACGATCTCGGGGAGCCCGGGCGACCAGGTCGAGATCCGGGCGGGATGCGATCTTCTCGACGGGATTGGCGCAAGCATGACTCAGGGACGAATCGTGGTGGAGGGCGACGTCGGCGCCTACCTGGGAACCATGATGAGCGGCGGAACCATCGAGGTGAAGGGCAACGCCGGGGCGTACGCCGCGACCGGAATGCGCGACGGTCAGGTCCGGATCGGCGGCAACGCCGGCGATTTCCTCGCCGCAGCCCTTCCCGGCGACCACCAGGGGATGCGGGGAGGCGTGGTGCTGGTGCGGGGCAATGCGGCGGATCGCGCCGGCGATCGCATGCGTCGCGGGATGCTCCTCATCGAAGGGAACGCCGGCGACTATTGTGCCTCACGCCTGGTCGCGGGGACAATCGCGGTCTGGGGCAGCGTCGGCCGATTCCCCGCCTTGGCCATGCGTCGCGGGACGCTGCTCCTCGAGCAGCCGCCGGCCGCGTTGCTTCCGACCTTCAACGAGTCCGGGACTTTCCCATTTTCGTTCCTCACTCTGCTGGCGCGGAGCTGGCGGGAGTTGCCGGGCCGGTTCGGGACCGCGCCGTGGTCGGATTGGCAATTCCGACGGTTCATGGGGGACCTGGCCAACGATGGCCGGGGGGAGATCCTCATCCACAGTTGAACCCCCATGGCTGCCATGGCCAGGGGCATCCTCCCGGCAGACCCACTATCCGCTTATCTTGTCGCGCCTGTCTGCGACACCGCATCGTCCCTCGACCGACCGGAGCATGATCAGCCTCAACATGAACGAACGCGCCCGCGAACTGGCGGACGTCATGGAGGAGGAGAGCGCTGGCCTTCGGGTGACGGTGACTACCCTTTCGGGTGGCGCACGGGTGATCGACGCGGGCGTCGCGACCGACGGCGGCCTCAACGCCGGCCTGTTGCTTTCAGAGATCTGTATGGGCGGCCTGGGAGACGTCGAGTACGCATCGCTCTCGCTCGGAGGCGAAGGTTGGACCGGCGTTCAGGTCCGCACCGACCATCCGGCGATCGCTTGCATGGGGTCGCAGTACGCCGGTTGGGCGATTCACGTGGACAAGTACTTCGCGATGGGCTCGGGCCCGCTACGGTCTCACGCCCGGGTCGAGAAGGAGCTGTTCGAGCGGCTGGACTACGCCGAGCAGGCCACCGCGGGCGTGCTGGTGCTGGAGGGCCGCGACCTGCCGACGGACGAGGTGGCGGCCTACGTGGCGCGGAAGGCCAACTTGTCCCCAGGACAGATCACCTTCGTGATCGCCCCAACAGCGAGTCTGGCGGGTGGAACCCAGATTTCCGCTCGGATCCTCGAGACCGGACTTCACAAGATGGAGACGCTCGGATTCGATGTCCGGAAGGTCGTGAGCGGGATCGGGACGGCACCGATTGCCCCGGTGGCCAAGTCGGATCTCCGCGGGATTGGACGCACCAACGACTGCGTGCTGTACGGCGGCCAGGCCCGGTACACCGTTAAGGCGGCCGACACCGAGCTCGCCGAGCTCGTGGAGAAGCTGCCTGCCGGCGCCTCGAAGGACTACGGCACACCCTTCTACGAAATCTTTGAGCGCTACAACAAGGACTTCTACAAGATCGACCCGCTGCTCTTCAGCCCGGCCGAGGTCTGGCTGACGAGCGTGAGTTCCGGCAAGACGTTCCATGGCGGACGGGTAAACACCGAAGTGCTGAAGCAGTCGCTCTATCCTGAATGAAAAGCGAGAAGTACCGACCACCCCCTTCAAGGACCCTCTGATGCGTCGCCATACCCTGCTTGCGGGCCTCGGCCTGCTTACCCTGGCTGCCTGCTCCAAACCCGCCGAGAAGCCGGCGGTGGACACCACGGCAGTCGCGCCACCGGCACCGCCACCCCCGATGGCCTTTGTCACGGTGATCTACAACCAGCCAAAGAGCGCCGCCGCCTTCGAGAAGTACTACTGGGCGACCCATGTACCACTGGTCGGCGCGAACCAGGCGGAGGTCGGTTTTGTCGGCGCGGAACTCACCAAGTTTGACGCGACGCTGGACGGGAAGAAGCCTGACTACTATCGCCAAGCCGTGCTGTGGTTCAACAGCATGGCCGACCTCGAGAAAGGCGTTGCGACTCCCGGCTTCAAGGCCATCGGGGATGACCTTGCCAAGTTCGCGGACGGTGGGCTCATCGCGATGGTCGGAGAGCAGACCAACGACGCGACGCCGCTCCTGTCGGGCGACACCACGGCGTTCGTGACCGTGATCTACAAGAACCCGAAGGATGCGAACACCTTCGAGGCCTACTACGCCGCAACCCACCTGCCCCTCGTCGGGCAGGGTGCCTCCGCGATCGGCTTCACCCGGGCCGAGCTCGACAAGTTCTCGAAGAACCTGGACGGCTCCCCGGCGACGCTTTACCGCCAGGCCAAGCTCTACTTCCCCAACGCTGCCGCGCTCAAGACCGGCACCGCGACCGACGCCTTCAAGGCGGTGGGCGCGGACCTGCCCAAGTTCGCTGACGGCGGGCTGGTCGCTCTGGTGGGGCATTTGACGACGAAGTAGCAGGGAGAGGCGAGAAGGCGAAGAGGCGAGAAGGCGAGCGATACTCAACCTTCTCTTCGCCTCCTCGCCTTCTTGCCTTCTTGCCTCTCGCCTCCTCGCCTCCTTGCCTTCTCCGATGCACGTCATCCTCCTCTCCTCCACCGCAGGCTGGCACATCGACGAGCTGGTTCGCGCCGTGAGCGCGCGCGGACTGGTCCCGCTGGTTCTCCCCTGGGAAGCGAATATCTCCCGCATGGGACCGGGGAGCGGAGTGCACAACGGCGCGCAGGTGCTCCGCGAGGCGCGGGCGATTCTGCCGCGGATCATTCCCGCAGGCTCACTGGAACAGATCATCTATCGGGTGGACACCCTGCACCGCCTCGAGGACGACGGCGTGCGGGTCATGAATACTGCGCGGGTGATCGAACGGACCGTGGACAAGGCATGGACCTCCGCGATCCTGGATCAGGCTGGACTGCCAACTCCTGAGACCGTCGCCTGCGAATCAGCCGAGGATGCGTTCACGGCCTTTCGGGCGATGGGCGATGTGGTGGTGAAGCCGTTGTTCGGTTCGATGGGACTCGGCATGTCGCGGGTGAGCGACGAGGACATGGCCTGGCGGGTGTTCCGGGTCATTGAGACTATTCGCGGGGTCTACTACCTCCAGCGATTCATTCCGCACGCAGGAAGGGACATCCGCGTCTTTGTCGTGGGAGATCGCGTGCTGGGAGCGATCGAACGGAGCGCGACTACCTGGCGCACCAACTTCTCACGCGGCGGTAGCGTCGCGAGCCATGCCCTTTCAAGCGAGTGGGCGGACCTGGCGATTCGCGCCGCCCGCGCGGTTGGCGCCGAATACGCCGGCGTCGACCTCCTGCCCGGGCTGGACGGCACGGTGTACGTCCTCGAGGTGAACGGCATTCCGGGTTGGGAAGGATTGCAGCGTGCCACCGGGATCGATGTGGCAGGGGCAGTGGTGGATCAACTGCTGGGGCGCGGCGAACCCGATCGAACCCGGGAGCCGCGGACTCGCTCCCGGTCGGCACCGTGAGCCAGGAGTCCAGCGCCGACATCTCCTTTCTGGCGGCGATGGCGTGCATTCTCGAAGCGACCGCGCCCAAACCGGGCAACGTGTCGCCGGGCCGGCCCTTCCGCGACATGAGCTATTCCGACTTCGTCGCCAGCGCGCTGGCCGCAGGACCCGAGCTCGCGCTCGCCGGCGAGCGCTCCCTGGGTGACACCATCCTTTCCGCGGTGCGAGCGACCCGGATGCGTACACCGGCCAACACGAATCTGGGCATCATTCTGCTGTTCGCGCCGCTGATTGCGGCAGCTAGGCGACTCGGCGACTCGGCGACTCAAGCGGATCTTCAGCAGTCGCTCGGTGCGGTCCTCCGTGAGAGTACAGTGGAGGACGCGCGGGCCGTCTACGCTGCGATTCGCGAGGCGAAGCCGGGAGGACTGGGTACAGCGAGTGAGCAAGACCTGTCCAACGAACCAAGCGTGACACTGCTCGAGGTGATGCGGCTCGCGGCCGGGCGAGACGAAATCGCCGCGGAGTACGCCGGCGACTTCCCGCTGACCTTCGGGGTCGGCGCCCCAGCGGTTCTCGCAGGCCGGGAGGCCGGACTCGGCTGGGACGACGCGACAGTCGAGACCTTTCTGACGCTGCTCGCCCACCGTCCGGACACCCTCATTGCCCGCAAGCTGGGCGTGGAGGCTGCCAGGAAGGTCAGCTCGCGGGCGGCCGAGATCCTGGCGGCCGGCGGCGTCCGCTCTGCCGCTGGGCGGGAGCAGCTCCGGGCGTTTGACGCGGACCTCCGAGACCCCCAGAATTCACGCAACCCAGGCACTACCGCCGACCTCACCGCTGCAGCCGTGTTCCTTGTGCTGCTTGATCAGGCAGGGTTGAACGCTCCCCAGAGGACACCCCGTGCGAAGTGATTTCAAGGTCACGGTCAGCAAGGACTATCTGGTCTTCAGTTCGGCCCATTTCATCACCTTCAGGGGCCACCAGTGTGAGACCCTGCACGGCCACAACTACCGGGTGGGTGTGACCGCGGAAGGCAGCGTCGACGACGAGGCCCACTTCGTGGTGGACTTTTCCGTCCTCAAGAAGGCCGTACGAAAGCTGGTGGACGAGATTGATCACAAGGTGCTGCTCCCACTCAAGAACCCCAAGCTGGCTTTCCGAGAGGAGGGCAAGCAGCGGCACGTGGACTACTTCGGCGAGCACACCTACACCTTCCCGACCGTTGATTGTGCCATGGTCCCGATCGAGAACACGACCGCGGAGATGCTGGCGCAGCACTTCGCCCACCGGACCCGCGAGGAACTCCTCTCGTTGGGCATCCGGAATCTGACCGCGATAGAAATGGAAGTGGAGGAGAGCTTCGGCCAGTCAGCGACCTACCGACTGGGATTCGGCGCTTGAAACCTGTATCCGGTCTGCGGACTAGCGGCGACGGCCCCGGCGGCCCGGTTCCGCATCCTTCCCTGGCGGGCTGATCTGTCCGCTGTGGATCGCCGATCCGACCAGCACCGCGTCGCAACCGACCTCCTCGAGCAGCTCTAGATCGTCCAGCGACCCCACGCCGCCCCCCGCGTACACCGGGACCCCGAGCAGCCGCTTGAGTCCATCGATGAGGTCGAGATGTTTCGGCCCTGATTCGGCTCCCACTTGGGCCAAGTCCAACACCAGCACCGCGGACACACCAGCATCCGTTGCCCGGGCCGCGAGTTCAATGACGACGGCCTCCTCGCTGGCGACTCTTCCGGTGCGGCGCTGGATGGGACGGCCGTCGAGCAAGTCGAGACTGAAGATCACTCGGTCGCCGCCCACAGCATTGACGATCGCCCGGAGTTCGGTAAACCCCCGGAGCGTTTCAAGGCCGATCGCGATTCCGCTCGCGCCGGAACGCAGCAGCGCCTCGGCCCCGCGGGGCGTTGTGACCCCGCCGTCCACGATGAGCCCTTCGCCAAAACCGTGCTCCTCGTCGGCCAAGGCCTGGATCAGCTTGGTCTGGGGAGCCCAACCTTCGATGGCGTCGAGATCGGCGACATAGCACCGCCAGGAGCCGAACATCGTGTGATAGGCGCGGGCCAGCGCGACGGCGTCGCCGGCGCGACCCGGCAAGAGTACCGACTGCACCGGCTGGTACTTCTGGCGGGTGCCGTGGCGGGCGTGAACGGCCTGGCCGCGGAGGAGGTCGAGCACCGGGATGAGTTCCATCGCCCAGAAAGGTATCATGGAACCCGTGAAGTCCGACCCCTCAACCGCCCGCCAGTCACCCGAACCGAGCTCCAATCGCGGCGGCAGCCTGCTGATTGTGAAGGTCGGAGGCGGGCTCCTGACTGAACCTGGTGTGCTCCAGCGAGTGGCTGGAGCACTGGCCCAAGTAGCCCGGCGGCGGGAGATGGTCGTCATCCCGGGTGGCGGCCCGTTCGCCGATGTGGTCCGCGGCGTCGAACAGACACATGGCCTGTCACCGGACGCAGCCCACTGGATGGCGATCCTGGCCATGGACCAGTACGCCTATGCGCTTGCCGACCACATTCCCAATGCCCGCGTGGTAGATGACCGGCCCGGCATCCTCGCGGCCCTGACCGAAGGCGCAGTCCCGGTCCTTGCCCCATACCGATGGCTCCGGGCGGCCGACGAACTGCCACACACCTGGGACGTCACGAGCGACAGCCTCGCGGCCTATCTGACCACGTTGCTCGGTGCGGGAGAGCTGGTACTGGTCAAGCCGCTCGGCGGAGGCGAGGAACTGGTAGATCCGTACTTCAGGCGCGCCCTGGGGGCTGGGATACGCTGGCGAGTAGTCAGCGCCTCCGGGGAGGCGCTGGACAGGGCAATCAGCGAATGACCACTCGTGTCCTGCCGGGGGACCGAACCGCCTCCCCGAGTTGCCGTACCAAAGCCTCGTCGACCTGACCTTCCCGCCCCTCCCGACAGGCGGCACCCCGAACTCCGAGCACGCTGGCTCCAGTCTCCCGCGCGGTTGGCACCTGATCCAGGGTCAGACTGCCGCCAAGCGCGAAGAGCAGCTCCTCTCGTGTCAACACACCGCCGAGGTCAGTCAGGGCCTCGGGGTCCAGGAATTCGAATAGGCCACCACGATCCTTGAAGCAGGTGTCTACCAGAAGGCCGTGGGCTCCCGCCTGAGCAATCAGCTCTGGGAAATCGGCCGGCGGCAGCGTGTCGGCGCGCTGGTGATCGGCATACGCCACGGCGATCACTGCCGGGCGCCCAAGGAGCAGCGCCGCTCGCTCGACCGCCTCGCCTAGGAATGTCAGGATCTGGAATTGGTCCCTGATCCCCCGGAATCCCAGTTTGACGAACCCGAGATGGACAGAGACTGCCCCAAGTGCCTGATGGACCTGCAGCGGAGTCGCCACGTCTCCGAGTGCGGCGCTCAGCCGATGATCGGCGGGGACAGCGGCACGGATTGCTTCGAGCTCCGCGGGGGATACCGGGGCGATCGCCCCCCCAGCCGGATTCTTCGCGTCGACGATATCGGCGCCACCCGCAACAGCCCTGACCGCTTCCGCAGCGTCCCGTACGCTCACCAGCAATCGCACCGCTCACACTCCCTTGAATGGGGGGGCCGGCCCGGTATGTTACGCCGAGCCATGCACGCGGACAACCATACTCCCGGTTCGTCGTTCGACCTGACGGGAAAACGTATCCTGATAACCGGCGGTTCGAGCGGCATTGGCCGTGCGATCGCCATCGCCGCGGCTCGCGCGGGGGCGGATGTCGCGCTGACGTACAGGGCGAACGAGGCCGGTGCCAACAGGGTGGCCAGCGACATTCGAGAGACGGGCCAGCGCGCCGTGATTGTCCGGGCTGATATCGCACGTCAGGACGACCTCACCCAACTCGTCGCGACTATACAGGCCGCCCTGGGCCGGGTGGACGCCTGGATCAACAACGCCGGAGCGGACATCCTCACAGGCCATAGCGCGACTCTCTCACGCCGCGAGAAGCTCGACCTGCTCCTGAGCGTTGACCTCCGGGGCACCATGCTGGCATCGTGGGCCGCAGCTGACCTGATGCGGGAGCAGCCGGAAGGCGGAGTGATCATCAACATGTCGTGGGATCGGGTGTTGCAGGGAATGGAAGGCGAGAATCCCGAACTCTTCGCGGCCGTGAAGGGAGGCGTGCTCGGCTTCAGTCGATCCCTGGCGCTCTCCGAAGCGCCGAAGATCCGGGTGAATGTGATCGCTCCAGGATGGATCGCAACAGCCTTCGGTTCCGATGCGCCGGCCGCCTTTCGCGACCGGATCGCGCAAGGCATCCCGCTGGGTCGATGGGGAACGCCTGAGGATGTGGCGGGCGCGGCCGTCTATCTGGTCTCCGATGCGGCCCAGTACCTGACCGGTCAGATGATCATGGTCAATGGCGGAGATGTGATGTGAGGGCGGCTGGAGGCTGTCGGCTATCGGCTGTCGGATATCGGCTAACGGCTAACGGCTAACGGCTAACGGCCCTGAAAGTACAACCACGGAGAAATCCCACATGCCAACCAAGGAAAAGACCTACTCGGAGGCCGAGATCGCCGAGAAGCTTAAGAGTCTCGCAGGGTGGTATTACGAGGAGGGGTGGATCCGGCGGCAGTATAAGACGGATGGGTGGCTTACTACTCTCGCGCTGGTGAATACGATCGGCTTTCTCGCCGAGGCTGCATATCACCATCCTGATCTTACGGTGACCTGGGCGAAGGTCTGGGTGAAGCTGCAGAACCACGCTGCGGGCGGCATCAGCGACAAGGACTTCGAGCTGGCGCGCAAGATCGAAGACACGGTGCTGTGGAAGCCGACCGGCGGTGCGCTGGAAGGCACGCCCAACAAGTGGGTGCGCGCGGGCGATCCGAAGTAGTGCCGCCTGTACGCGTCCTCTTCGTTACCGGCAAGCTCGCCGAACCCGCGCTGCGCCGGGTACTTGCCGAGATGCAGCCGGCCTTCCTGCCGGAGGTTGCGGTCCTCAAGATTACGGTCGCGGCGCTGATGACGACGTCGTGGATCGCCAAGTTCCTCACGGTGCCGCCCGGTGTCGACCTCGTACTCCTTCCTGGCTTGGTCGAGGGGGACAGCGAGCTGCTCGCATCCCAGTTCGGCGTGAAGGTGGAGAAGGGCCCCAAGGACCTGCGGGAGATCCCCCAGTATTTTGGCCAGGCAGCACTGGCGCGTGACTACGGCGCCTATGACATCGAGATCCTGGCCGAGATCAACAACGCGCCCAAACGACAGCGCGACGATCTCCGCCGGGAAGCCTCGCACTACCGTGCTTCCGGCGCGGACGTAATCGACATTGGCTGCACTCCCGGCGTGTCTTTTCCCGGTCTCGCCGACCTGGTGCGGGACCTGTGCGCGGACGGTGGCCGGGTGAGTGTGGACTCCTTCGATCGAAGCGAAATCCGGACAGCGGTCGAGGCCGGTGCCGAACTGGTACTGAGTGTCAACGGATCCAACCGGGATGTGATCGAGGACCTGCGGGGCACCAATACCCGTGTCGTGGCGATTCCCGATTTCGAATCCGGGCTCGCCACGCTGGAGCCGACCCTGCAGGCACTGGAGCGCGCCGGCGTCAAATACCTCATCGATCCTGTGATCGAGCCGATCGGCTTCGGCTTCCTCGCCTCAGTCGAGCGCTATTGTGAGGCGCAGCGGCGCTATCCGGGCGTGGGGCAGATGATGGGGATCGGGAACATCACGGAACTCACCAGCGCCGATTCTACCGGCATCAACGCCCTGCTCATCGCCATCTGTCAGGAGGTGGGGGTCAAGGCGGTGCTGACGACCGAGGTGATTCCATGGGCGCGGGGGGCCGTGCGGGAAATCGATGTGGCGAGACGCCTGATGCACTACGCGATCACCCAACGCGCGGTCCCGAAGCATGTGGATGATCGCCTGCTGACAGTGAAGGATCCGCGGGTCTTGCAGTACAGGGAGGTCGAGCTGCGAGAACTGCAGGCTCAGGTTGAGGACCCGAACTTCCGGATCTTCGCGGATGGTGAAATCATCACGGTGTTCAATCACGAGCTGTTCGTTCGCGGCACCGAGATTCAGGACATCTTCGATCAACTGGGCGTGGACGAACCATCCCACGCCTTTTACCTCGGAAAGGAACTGGCCAAGGCCAAGCTGGCAATCACCCTTGGAAAGACTTATCGGCAGGAAGGGCAGCTCAACTGGGGCTACCTCACGCCGCCTGACGACGCCCGCCGGGAACACGTGAAGCTGACGATGCGGAAGGGGCGGGGCCGTGCCAAGGGCTGATTCGCACCCGGCGGCGCTGGTCGAGGAGCTTCTCCCCTGGCCAGACCCGGTGGACACCTGCGCCCGCTTCCTGGGCCAGCCGTATCTGTTGTTTCTCGACAGCGCAGCGGACCAGGAGCGGGTCGGCCGCTACTCATTCTTGATGGCCGATCCGGGCGCCTTGATCCGCAGCAAGGGACCGGGCGGAATCACAGCCCTGGGACAGGCCAAGGTGCTCCTCGAACGCTGCCGAGGGGATACGATACCCGAACTCCCGCCGTTTCAGGGCGGCATCGCCGGGTACCTTGCCTACGACTACGGCGCGATCTTGGAGCACCTCCCCGCGCCGCGCCACGACGATCTCAACCTGCCCGATGCCATGCTGGGTCTCTATGACTGGGTCGTGGCCTGGGACCATTCGACCCGTCGCTGCTGGCTTGTCTCGACCGGGATCCCGGTCGAGGGCGCGGCCCGGGCGCGGCGCGCCGCCGAGCGGCTGGCCTGGGTCAAACGACTGCTCGTCGGTCCTGCGGCTGGAGCAGCGGGGCGCACCCTGCAGACTCATCATGGAAATCCACCGGCGCCTTCCTATTCGCTTTCCTTGACAGGCACGGAGCACGCCGCAGAGATCGGCCTCCGGTCGTCGTTCACGCATCGAGGATACCTCGACGCCGTGACCCGGGTGCGGGATTACATCATCGCAGGCGACATCTTCCAGGCAAACCTCTCGCAGCGCCTCGAGGCACCGCTCGAGGAGGATCCCTGGCACCTGTACCGACGGCTCCGCGAAGTGAACCCGGCTCCGTTCGGCGCGTACCTCGAGTTCGACGGTGTCTATGCGGCGAGCGCTTCTCCGGAGCGATTCCTTCAGGTGGATTCGGAGGGCCGCGTCGAAACCCGTCCCATCAAGGGCACACGGCCCCGCGGTCTCTCGCCGCGCCACGATGCCGCGCTCTCCCAATCGCTCCAGGAGAGCGAGAAGGATCGAGCCGAGAATCTGATGATCGTGGACCTGCTCCGAAACGATCTGTCGCGTTGCTGCCGTCCCGGCAGCGTGCGCGTGCCGGAGCTGTTCGCGCTGGAGGGTTATCGAACCGTGCATCACCTCGTCTCGACGGTCGCCGGCGAGTTGGCGGCGGGACAGGATGCGATGGATCTCCTCGCGGCAGCGTTCCCGGGTGGCTCCATTACCGGCGCGCCGAAGATTCGGGCGATGGAGATCATCGCCGAACTGGAGCCCTCCCGCCGGGGGATCTACTGCGGCTCGATCGGCTATATGAGCACCACG
Organism: uncultured Gemmatimonadales bacterium; assembly: GCA_963748035.1. Taxonomy (GTDB): domain Bacteria; phylum Gemmatimonadota; class Gemmatimonadetes; order Gemmatimonadales; family GWC2-71-9; genus JADJOM01. The sequence goes on from CAVVHO010000003.1 coordinate 246,996, forward strand.
GGAGCGATGGACACGAGCATCGTCATCCGGACGCTGGTGGCAGCGGCGGGCCGGGTCACCTTCTCCGTGGGCGGGGGGATCGTGGCTGATTCCGATCCCGAGGGTGAATACCAGGAAACGCTACAAAAGGCCCGCGCGCTGATCACCGCATTGGCCGGCGCAGTGACGACGCCATGATCCTGCTCCTGGACAACTATGACAGCTTCGTCCACAACCTGGCTCGCTACGTCCGCGAGCTCGGCGGCGAGGCGGTGGTCCACCGCAACGATGCGCTGGACCTGGACCAGATCGCGGCCCTGGCACCCAGCCACATCATTGTGTCCCCCGGTCCGTGCACACCCAACGAGGCCGGTATCTCAGTGGACGCGATCCGCCGCTTCGGTCCCATGATTCCGATCCTCGGCGTGTGTCTCGGTCACCAAGCCATTGGGGTAGCCTATGGCGCCGAAATCGTCCGCGCCCGCCGCCCCATGCACGGTAAGACCTCGCTGATCCATCACTACGGCACGTCGGTCTTCACCGGCCTTCCAAATCCGTTCACCGCGACGCGGTACCATTCGCTGGTGATCGCACCGGAGTCCATTCCCGAGGAGCTTCTGGTTACCGCCAGTGCCGACGACGGTGAGATAATGGCCGTGGCTCATTCGGAGCACCCGGTCGTTGGAGTGCAATTCCATCCCGAGTCCGTGCTCACAGAGTATGGCTACCGCATGCTTGACTGGTTCCTGACCGGGGGTCATGGCGTGAACGTGCCGGATTACGCGGATGGAGCGGCGGAGAGAAGGTGAAAAGTGAGGAGTGAGGAGTGAGGAGTGAGGAGTGAGGAGTGAGGAGTGAGGAGTGAGGAGTGAGGAGTGAGGAGTGAGGCCAGGGTAGGTTGGCGACGTGATAACGCAATACCACCTGGAGAATTCATGAAGCAGGCGCTTCTTGTCGCGCTGGTCATCGCGTCTCGCACGCTGTCCGCACAGGCCCCGGCCGACACGGTGCCGGGATTCGAGGCGCGGATGGCCATGATACCGATGCGGGACGGAGTGAAGCTGCACACCTTCATTTACCGACCCGCGGGACACTCGGAAGCGCTGCCGTTCCTCATGATTCGGACGCCCTACGGGATTGCAGGCGCGCCACTCCGGAATTTCCGCGCGTACCTAAAGGAACTCGCCGAGGAAGGCTACATCTTCGTCTTTCAGGACATTCGGGGACGATACGGATCGGAAGGGCAATTCGTGATGAATCGTCCCCTCGATCCCAAGGGCGTCGATGAGAGTACTGATACCTACGATACGGTCGATTGGTTGCTCCACAACGCCGCCAACCACAGCGGTCGGGTGGGAGTCCTCGGTATCAGCTATCCGGGCTGGCTCGCGGCTATGGCGGGCATCCATCCCCATGCCGCGGTCAGGGCCGTCTCACCACAGGCGCCGATGACCGACACCTGGATGGGCGACGACTTCTTTCACCAAGGTGCCTTCCGGCTGTCGTACGGGTTCGAGTACAGCTCCGACTTGGAGTTATCCAACGACCAATCCGCGCCGATTCCGATCGATCGGTACGATACCTACGACTGGTACCTCACCCAGGGATCGCTGGCCAGCCTGACCACCCTGCTGGCAGGTCGAGTGCCGACCTGGACGAACTTCGTCACCCACCCGACGTACGATGCGTTCTGGCAGGCGCGCGCGCTGCCGACCTATCTCTCCCGTCTCGCCGTCCCGACACTGACCGTGGGTGGGTGGTGGGACCAGGAGGACTTCTATGGTGCGCTCAAGACATACGCCACGCTCGAGAAGCGGGACACTGCACACATCAACTTCCTTGTAATGGGACCGTGGAACCACGGCGGGTGGGGGCGACAACAGGGTGACAGCCTGGGTCGTATCAGCTTCAACGAGAAGACTGGCGCATACTATCGCGCCAAGATCCAGGCGCCCTGGTTTGCCTACTGGCTCAAGGACAAGGGGCAACTCCCATTCCGCGAAGCGATGATGTTTATCGCGGGGGCCAACCGCTGGGAGGCGTTCGATCGCTGGCCGCCAACCACAGGGGTCCGCCCCTGGCGCTTGTATCTGGAGAACAGTGGGGAACTGTCCGTCACCGCACCGAGAGCGAGCGTCGGGTTTGATAGCTTCGTCTCCGACCCCGCTCACCCCGTACCCTATCGCAACCGTCCTATCCAGCTGACCTATGACGGCCGGGGGTCCGACTGGTATACCTGGCTGGTCGAGGATCAGCGATTCGTGCACAATCGTCCCGATGTTCTGTCCTGGCAGACCGGGCCGCTCACCACCGATCTCACGATCGCGGGCACGATCACGGCTCGGCTGTACGCGTCTACCACGGGTCGAGATGCCGACTGGGTCGTCAAGTTGATCGATGTGTATCCCGACTCGGTTCGCGAACTCTCACCTCGGATGGGCGGGTATCAGCTGATGGTGGCCAGCGACATTCTCCGCGGGCGATACCACAACAGCTGGAGTCGGCCGGCGCCGCTGGTGCCGAACCAGGTGACGGCCTTCACCGTGGACCTCCACCAGCAGGCCTACACCTTTCGGACCGGGCACCGCATCATGGTCCAGGTCCAGAGCACCTGGTTCCCGGTGTACGACCGCAACCCGCAGACATGGGTTGCGAACATCTTCGAAGCGAAGGGCGCGGATTTCCACGCCGAGACCCACAAGGTGTATCGGACGGCGAAGTACCCGTCGAGGGTGGAGGTGGTGGTGGTGGAGCAGTGATCGCGTTCAGCGTGCAGCGTCCAGCGTTGAGGGTCCAGAGTCCAGAGCCATTCCGCGGAACCCTGAACCCTCGACGCTGAATGCTGGACGCTGAATGCTGAACGCTGAACGCTGAACGCTGAACGCTGAACGCTGAACGCTGAACGCTTTCCACGGTGCGCCTTCCATGATCATCGAAACCATCCTCACGACCCTCGCGCCGGACGGGCAGCCGAACTTCGCGCCCATGGGTGTCGAATGGGGGGAGGAGACGATCATCGTGAAGCCATTTCTGGAAACAACGACCTTTCGGAATCTGCAGGCGACTCGCGCTGGCGTGGTCAATCTCACCGATGATGTCATGCTGTTCGCGCGGGGCGCGCTGGGTACTGCAGTCTTTCCGGCTAGCCCGGCACAGGTGGTTCGTGGACTGGTCATCGACGCGGCATGCTCATGGCGTGAAGTGGAGGTTGTCTCGGTGGATGCTTCTCCGCCTCGGTCCCGAATCGTCACCCGCGTGGTACACCGCGGCGTCAAGCGAGAATTCCTGGGATTCAACCGGGCTCGGCACGCTGTCCTCGAAGCGGCAATCGTCGCAACCCGCACCCACCTGATTCCGTCCAGCGAGATCGAAGCGGACCTTGGCCGATTGCAGATCATCGTGGACAAGACCGCCGGCCCGCGAGAGCAGGAGGCCATGGCGCTCGTGACGGCACACATTCGCGAGAAGCTCGCGCGGGCGACCGCGGGATGAACGCCGCACGCCGTGGGCCTATTCGAGTGACCGTGGAAGCACCGGCACGGCTCCATTTTGGCATTCTCGATCTGCGCGGCCACTTGGGCCGGCGCTTCGGCGGAATCGGTGCCGCGATTCCAACTCCTTCGGTCCGCCTCGAAGTGACTCCCGACGAGCGGCTCACGGCGGAGGGGCCGGATGCAGGCCGGGCGCAGGAGTTTGCCCGGCGCTATCTCGATGCAACCGGGGTCACGAGCGGTGCGCATCTGAAGGTGGAGCGCACCATCCCCGTCCATGCGGGTCTCGGGTCGGGGACCCAACTCGCCCTAGCGACCGCCAGGGCTCTCGCGGAGTTGTATGGCCAGCCCTCGGAGCCCCTGACTCTGGCCCGTCGAGTGGGACGTGGTCTCCGCTCTGCCATCGGAACCTGGACCTTCGCGCTGGGAGGTTTCGTCCTGGAGGGCGGGAGAGTGCCAGGAGAGGATGCCGTGGCACCGCTGATCTCCCGCCTGCCCATCCCCTCCTCCTGGCGGGCCGTTATCGCCATCCCCGAGGGGCAGCCGGGGCTCTCGGGGGCTGCGGAGGCAGCGGCCTTCGCGCAGTTGCCCCTTCCGGAGGAGCGGGAGGTGGAGCGGGTTGCCCACTTGGTCCTGATGCAGCTCCTGCCCGCGCTGGCCGATAGCGACCTCGTCGCCTTTGGCGCCGCACTGACAGAGGTTCAGCGAATCACGGGGGGGTGGTTCGCTCCTGCTCAGGGCGGCCGCTTCGCGCCAGGGCCAGCACGGGAGTTAGTGGACCGGCTCTCAGAATACGGGGCCCTCGGCGTGGGGCAGAGTTCATGGGGGCCAACCGTCTACGGGCTGGTGCCACACCAGGACGCCGCCCGTGACCTCGTGCAACGGGTCCGGGCGTTCTTGGGAGGGCGTGGCGTTGTGCTCGAGACACCGTTTTCAGAGCGGGGTGCCCTGGTCAGCAGCCAGTGGCAACAGGTAGGGGCTTAGGAACGCCCGACGGTCGCTCCGCCAGTCCTCGGCGCCGGGCCGGAGGTCCCGGGATCGCCCAAACCCCTTGGCTTTTCAGGGGTCTCCCGCCCGCTGTTGGCGCCAATTGACAGTCTATAGAGTGGGCTGTAACTTGGCCGTCCACCTCCAGGGGGGGTCTCCCTCAGGCCGGGAACTCTTTCGCGGATGGACGGTACTACCAGCGTGATCGGTGGGGCCGCAACAGTCGGGGATCCCCTCCTCGATTGATAACAAGCCCGTTTCCATCAAACACATTGCTACTTCGTCGCGTCCCGGATCCTCCGGGGCTGGCGCTGTGCCCGATGCGAGGACCGCCGTGGGAGCTTCTCCTGCCAACGTCATCTCCGTCCGGCCTTGGCGATCCTACCACGTAGGGTCGGCTGAGGTCGATTGCCTCGGTTGCCAGGGGAATGAAGATATGTTTAATAATGGAACGTGGCGTAATAATCTGGGGTTCATTTCAATGGTATGGGCTGTTCCACGGCCGTCCGGTGCGGGTAATCGGATGGCCGTTGGTGTTTTTGGTAAGTAGTTGCAGGTGCTGTACCGGCTCTAGAACCAATAGGACACGCTCGCGAACGCCGGCGCGAGCGCCCTAGAGGAGCTACGAGCTGTCAGCAGCCGAGGCGGCTGTTGTAACCCTTCATCATGAGGTCATCTATGAACGGTATCACCCGCAGGATGTTGTCTGGCGGGCTGATCGCGGGCCTTTCGGCGCTCGCGGTTTCAGCTCATGCCCAGGCGCGCTCGGGGGCTTGGACCAGGAATGCCCCGGATGGCGACTGGCAGATGCCCGGACGCGACTTCAGCCTCCAGCGGTTCAGCCCGCTGGCCTCCGTGAGCACGTCGAACGTTGCCAACCTCAAGGCAGCGTGGACGTTCTCGACGGGAACGCTGCGTGGGCACGAGGGCAACCCCCTCGTTGTCGGCAACGTGATGTTTGTGCACACGTCCTTCCCGAACATCGTGTACGCGCTTGATCTGGCCAAGGAAGGCGCGCCGCAGATCTGGAAGTACACCCCGAAGAACAACCCGGATGCTATCCCAATCGCCTGCTGCGACCTTGTAAACCGCGGCACCGCGTACCATCCGAGCGGCAAGATCTTCATCAACGCCCTGCAGGGGACTCTCGTCGCTATCGACGCGAAGACCGGCAAGGAGTTGTGGACGGCGCAGCATCCGGCGACGTCCGGCGCCGGCTCCGAAGCCGTCGGCTACAAAGACGGCGCGACGATCACCGTCGCCCCGATCGTGATCAAGGACATCGTCATCACCGGAATTTCCGGCGGTGAGTTCGGCGTCCGTGGCCGCGTGTCGGCGTTCGACGTGAACACCGGCAAGCACCTGTGGACCGGCTATTCGACCGGCCCGGACAGCGAGATTCTGCTCGAGGGCGATGGCAATTCGAACTATGCCTCGCACAAGGGCAAGGATCTCGGTGTCAGCACCTGGCAGGGCGATGAGTGGAAGCGGGGCGGCGGCACCACCTGGGGCTGGTACTCCTACGACCCCGAGCTGAACCTGTTCTACGTCAGCGTGGGTAACCCGGGCAGCTGGAACCCTGATCAGCGCCCCGGCGACAACAAGTGGTCGATGTCGTTGTTCGCGCGCAACCCGGAGACGGGCAAGGTGAAGTGGATCTACCAGATGACGCCGCACGACGAGTGGGACTATGACGGCGTCAACGAGAGCGTGCTGTTCGAGAAGGGTGGCCAGAAGCTGATGGCCCACTTCGATCGTAACGGCATCGGGTACACGGTTGACCGCACCAACGGCAAGGTCGTCGTGGCCAACGCTTTCGGCCCGATCAACTGGGCCAAGAACGCGGGCACCGGCACCCCGGTCGAGGGCGTCGTGGCCACTGGTGTTCCGGTCAAGGATCCCCGGTACGGCACCAGCTCCAAGAAGAACGGCGAGGGCATCTGCCCGGCCGCGATCGGCTTCAAGGATCAGCAGCCGGTCGCGTACTCCCCGATCACCGGCCTCTTCTACGTCCCCGCGAATCACATCTGCATGGACTACGAGGGCGTCGAAGTTAAGTACACCCGCGGTCAGCCGTACGTCGGCGCGATCGTGCGGATGTTCCCGGGCCCCGGTGGCCATCGCGGCCGCTTTATCGCCTGGGACCCGATGGCCGGCAAGGTCGTCTGGGAGATCAAGGAAAACCTCGCCGCTTACGGCGGCGCGCTGACCACGGCCGGCGGTCTGGCCTTCTACGGCACCATGGAAGGCTGGCTCAAGGCGGTCGATCAGAAGACCGGTAAGGTCCTCTGGAAGTTCAAGACCCCCTCGGGAATCATCGCCAACCCGATGACCTACAAGGGCCCGGATGGCAAGCAGTACATTGCCGTGCTTTCCGGCATCGGTGGCTGGGCTGGCATCGGCGTGGCGGCTGGCATCGGCGCCGAGGACCCGACTGCGGGTCTCGGAGCGCTGGGTGCCTTCGGCGACGCTGGACAGTTCTCGACCCAGGGTGGCGTGCTCACCGTCTTCGGGCTGTAATCGAACACGGACCTGTAGGGGCGGGGATCCTCTCGCCCCTACAGGTGGCGCTACACAATGGATAGGTTAAGGGACAGGGGCGGGGTCACACTGACCCGCCCCTGTCCTGTCGTCGGACGATCGACGTCGGGCGGTCTGGCCGCCCTTCTCTTCTCTTCGGCCGGTCCCCAGCTCCCGGCCGTCGGAGTACTAGACGTGATGGCTTACCCAAATGCACTGAGACGGGCTTCACTCCTCGCCCTTGTGATCCTGGCAGCCCCTGGCCCGGTGTCAGCGCAGCGGCCGGCTCAAATGGAGGCGGGTCTTCTCCGAGTGTGCGCGGATCCCGACAACCTGCCCAATTCCAACCAGGCTGGTGAAGGTCTCGAGAACAAGCTCGCCGAGTTGTTGGCCAGCACTTGGAAATCGAAATTAGAGTATGTCTGGTGGGCGGCGCCGCGCGGCACCATGCGGATGCTCAACGGCATGTACTGTGATGTGATGCTGGAGATGCCGGTCCTTTCCGACATGGCCGGCGTTACCCGTCCGTACTACCGGACCAGCTACGTCATCGTCCAGCGCAAGAAGGCCCCGCATCAGGTCACCGGGCTCGATGACCCGGCTCTCAAAACGATGAAGATCGGAGTCCATCTCTTCGCCGCCGATGGCGAGAATGCACCGCCCGCCATGGCGCTATCTGCCCACGGCGTGGTCGGCAACCTTGTGGGATTCCCCACCAGCTATATGGGGGGCCAGAATCACCCCGGGGACATCATCAAGGCGGTGGCGTCCGATTCGATCGATGTGGCGATTGTCTGGGGACCCATCGCCGGGTACTACGCTAAGCAGCTCGGTGCTGACCTGATACTGACGCCGGTGCCGGACGACTCGCTCACCAGGATTCCCTTCGCGTATAGCATGGGGATGGCGACCCGGCGACGTGAGGGAGCATTCAGGGACAGTCTACAGAAGTTTCTGGACACCCGCGCACCTGAGATCCGGAGCATCCTCGAGCAGTACGGAATTCCGCTCCTGCCTCTTGCCGTCGATACGACCGCGAACCAAAAGCCGAGTGGCCCCAGGCGCTGAAGCGCGCAACCAGCCCGCCTGTCACCCGTGGAGCCGGCCTCGATCCCCTGCGAAAGGAACGCGCACTGCGATGACCACGTCCGTCCTTCGTGCCACCGGCCGTGCCCTTGTGGCAGCCTTCGTGGCGTTCACGCTTACGGTGTCGGGGTTGGCAGCCCAGGAGCTGCACGACGCGTATCATCCCGCGCCGCGGGATACCGTGGACAATGAGACTTACCAAGGCTGGAAGCAGTTCGAGCTCAATTGCTCCCGTTGCCACGGTGAGTACGCAATAGGCACCACCTTCGCACCGGCGCTGATCGTGTCCCTCAAGGAGGGCGGGCCCATTCCGTCGAAGGAAGTGTTCATTGCCACCGTCTGTGCGGGGCGCCCCGACAAGGGCATGCCGTCGTGGTGCGCGTTGGGTCTCGAGATGGAGAAGATCCAGCGGATGTATCTGTACATCAAAGGGCGCGCCGATGGAAAGATCGGGATCGGTCGACCGGCGGTGAAGAGCGATAGCTAGCAGTACCAGCACTCGCTACATTGCCGGGGCCGCGGCTCTTCCGCGGCCCCGCGGTGTTTTCACGCGGGTGGCACCTCGAAGAAAGACTCAGCGGGATGCGACACGCTCGCGCACTGGCTGGCCCCAGCACCGGCTTCCTGATGTTGTTCGCCACGGTCCTGTGCGCGCAGGAGTCGGGTGGCATGCCAGCCATGGGGGCGACCCGCGGTATGACGGCCGACCGGCCGCCCGCGGAATCACTGCGCACGGCTGAACAGGTCAAGCGCTATCTCCGCGCCGTTCCGGAGGGTGCCAGTCCCAATCTTGATGGACTCGACCTGACCCGCCTCGATCTGCGGGGCGTCGAATTCCGGAAGGCCACACTGATCGGGACCCGTCTCGAAGCCGCCCAGCTCGATAGCGCCAATCTTTTCTCCTGCGATCTCACTGACGCCAAGGCAAGCGGTGCCTCGTTCATGGGCGCGAACCTGGACGTCTCGACGCTCCGTCGCGCCGACCTGCGGCGCGCCAATCTGCGCAAGGCGAGCCTGTTCGCGACCATCCTTGAGGCCGCCGACCTGCGCGACGCGGACCTTCGGGAGACCCGCATCATCGGCTTCCTGCGCAAAGCCCAGTTGGCCGGTGCCACGCTCGCCGGCGCGAACATCGGGGCCGATCCGGGTAACCAGTCGATGGGAGTCATGCGAGCTCAGTTCCTCAACGCTGACCTCACAGGGACCGATTTGACGGGGGCTAACCTGTTCAAGGCCGACTTTTCCTTCGCCACGCTCATCAACGCCAAGCTGGCGGGTGCCGACCTCCGCAACAGCGACCTGGTACAAGCCGATTTCAGCGGGGCCGACCTCTCCAACGCCAACCTCGAGTCAGCGGACATACGGGGCGCTATCTTCATCGGGGCCAGCGGCATGTCAACCGTGAAGGGGCTCGACCGGACCCGCAACCGCGACCAAGCCACCTTTGATCCCTGAAGGAGCCGGTGTCATGCGTACGTCAATCATCACTGCAATCGGCCTAGCCCTCCTGACCAGTTGCAGTCAGAAGCCAGAGGCGAACTCGTCCGCGTCGACAGGTGGCAGGCAAACTCCTGACAGCATCACCCCTGCCGCTCCGGCGCCTGCCCCGCCAGTCACAGTGGTGCCTCCCGATACTGGCCGAACCCAGCCTCCATCCCCGGCCGCGCCGACCCCGAAACCTCCAAAGGCCACACCGGCCCCCAAACCGGCAGCGGTTTCGAAGCCAGCGCCGCCAACGCCGGTGGCGACCGAGCCAATTGGTGCCGCCACCCCAGCACCCGCGGATCCTTACCATCCCGCGCCGCGTGACACTCTGGACAATGAGACGTATCAAGGATGGAAGCAATTCGAGCTCAACTGCTCCCGCTGCCACGGTGAGTACGCGGTAGGCACCTCCTTCGCCCCCGCTCTGGTTGCGTCGTTGAAGCCAGACGGGCCGATCCCCACCAAGGAGTTGTTCATCACCACGGTCTGCGCCGGCCGCCCCGATAAAGGGATGCCTCCCTGGTGCGCTCTGGGGCTCGAGATGAGCAAGATCGAGCAGATCTACCTGTATGCGAAGGGACGGGCGGACGGCAAGATCGCCGCTGGACGTCCAGCCTTGCGCCAGTAACTCCCCGGACTTCGAGGCCAGTTCATTCCATGATTTCGAGAAGTGCATTCCTGCCCGCCCTCCTGCTCAGCCTATTCGGCTGCGGCAAGTCCGAACCGGCCGCAAAATCCGCCGATGCGCCGGGGGCATCGGTGGGTCCTCCGGGTGAATGGGTGTACGTCACCAACGAGGATTCCCGCGATCTCACAGTCATCGATGCCGCTACCGATAGCGTGATCGCAACTATTCCGGTCGGGACCCGCCCGCGAGGAGTTCGGGTGAGCCCGGACGGAAAGACTGTCTACGTAGCGCTCAGCGGGTCTCCAAAGTGTCCACCGACGATGCCGGACGAAGAATGTGACAAGCTGCAGGCCGACCGCACCAAGGACGGTGTGGCGGTCGTGGATGTCGCAAGCCGAAAGACAATCAAGGTTTTCCCCGCGGGACTCGACCCTGAAACATTCGATGTCAGTCAGGACGGCAGCAAGCTGTTCGTCTCAAACGAGGATGCAGATTCGGCCACGATCGTGGACGTGGCAAGCGGTCAGGCCGTGGCGAACGTGAAGGTGGGAAAGGAGCCCGAGGGGGTAACGGTGTCCCCGGATGGCAAGACCTTCTGGGTCACCGGCGAGACAGACCATAACATCACCGGTATCGACATCGCGACCGGCAAGATGATCGCGATGATCGATATTCAGGGAAAGCGGCCTCGGGCCATGGCCTTCATGCCTGATGGCTCCCGCGCCTACGTCACCAGCGAAGTCAGCGGCACAATATCGGTGGTGGACATCCCCAACAAGCGAACCCTCAAGCTCATCAAGATGCCGGAGGGATACCGTCCGATGGGGGTGCTGGTAACCCCGGATGGAAAGCGGGTGTACGTGACCAACGGCCGCGGGAAGACTGTCTCGGTGATCGATCCTGCCACCGATTCCGTGACCATCTCGGTGGAGGTGGGCATGCGACCGTGGGGCCTCGCGCTCACCCGTGATGGCAGCAAGCTCTACACCGCGAACGGTCCAGGCAACAATGCGAGCGTGATCAACACCGCGACGATGACCCTCACCCGCACCATATCGGTCGGCTCGGTACCTTGGGGAGTAGCCATCGGGCCGAAGCCGTAGGGGCCGTCAGTCGTTGCCGTTAGCCGTTAGCCGTTAGCCGTTAGCCGTTAGCCGTTAGCCGTTAGCCGTTAGCCGTTAGCCGTTAGCGAATGTACATCAAGCGACCCTCTACGCCACGCGCGTGGAGGGTCGCTTCCGACCTAACGGCGAATGCCTAACGGCTAACGGCTCTACTGAATTGGCCGCCTCGTGACAAGGCCGTTCGGCCATCGCCATGCAATCCACGCATCCAGCCCCAACGCTCGCCCAGAACGCGCCAAGAACAGAATCAGGAAGGTGATCACCAGCATGTAGTGAAAACCCTTCGATGCCGGAGACAAATGTGCCGAGGCAAGGCCGTAGTTGACGCTGAGCCACAAACCACCCAAGGCACCGAGACCGGCGAAGCAGCCGAACGTGAGAGACAATCCCACGAGCAATTCGCCCCACGCCGTGAGCCGCGCGAACATCTCCGCATTGGGCAACACGGTATTCTCCAGAAACGCCTTGTACCAGAGGATGGGATTCTCAGCCGCCTGCTTGGCTACGAGTTGGGGCATCGTGGCGAGCCAGCGCGGCTCGACTCCAAGAAACGGGAAGAACCCACCGAGCAGCACGATGTCCATCTTGCTCCAGAGTGCCTTCACAAACCAGACGCCCACCAGAATCCTGAGGACCGCGAGCCACCGGCTCGGGTTCGACATGTCGATGCGCATCGGAGCAGAAGCAGCTGACATTGGGGTACACCCGACTTCCCAAAAAGGAGGAACCAGAAGGTACTGTCCACCGGGACGGGAGGATAGGTCGGTGACTCAGCGCGGTCGCCAGTTCACCCCGAGCTCCGCGACCACAAAGGTCCAGCTGTCCACCAGCTCCTCAAGCAGTTTGGAGACCGGCTTGCCGGCGCCGTGTCCGGCGCGAGCCTCGAGCCGGAGCAAGACCGGCCGATCACTGGAAGTCGCGGCCTGAAGCCGAGCGGTCATTTTCCGCGCGTGCATGGGATCGACCCGGGTATCGCTCTCGGCAGTCGCCAGAAGCACGGCGGGGTATGGCGTCCCATCCTGAACGTGATGGTAGGGTGAGTAGGCCCGAAGCCAGCGGAACTGCTCAGGAGCCTCCGCGGAGCCGTACTCCGGGATCCACAGTCGGGCGATCAGAAAGCGGTGATACCGCAGCATGTCGAGCAGTGGAACCTGGATCACGACAGCGCGGAAGAGTTCCGGACGCTGGGTCAGCACCGCACCCATCAGCAAGCCGCCGTTGGAGCCCCCCGCGATCGCAAGCCGCTCGGGGGTGGTGAATCGCTCCCTGATGAGGTACTCGGCGGCGGCGATGAAGTCGTCAAAGGTGTTCTGCTTGGTCGCCAGCATGCCACCCTGATGCCAGCTCTCCCCATACTCACCCCCGCCCCGCAGATTGGGCACCGCGAGCACCCCCCCCTGTTCCAGCCATGCGAGGAGCGAGCGGGCAAATCCAGGCGTCATTGGGATGTTGAAGCCGCCGTAACCTGTCAGGTACGTCGGATTGGTCGCGTCGCGCACCAGCTCCTTCCGATGCACGAGGAACATGGTGACCTCGGTGCCATCCTTCGATGTATAGCCGACCTGGCGAACCACGAACCGATCGGGCTCGATGTCTGCTTCAACCCGTTGCCACAGTTCCTGATGGTCGGTGGCGGGCTCGATGCGATACACGCGTGGTGGCACCGTATAGGACGAGAATCCATAGAACAGCTCGTCGGAGTCGGGTGCGCCACCCCACCCGAAGAGGCTCCCGATCGTCGGGAGCTCGATCTGGCGAATGTTGCCACCCTCAAGATCGGTGACCCGGAGCCGGGAGGAGGCGCGCTCAAGGTAAGAGAGCCCGAGCGCACTCTTGGTGATCAGGAACCCGTCCAGCACCGCGCCGTGGCGGGGTGGGACAATCTCGCGCCAGTGTTCCCGGGTCGGGGCGGTCGGGTCCGCCAGGTACAAGCGGTACTCAGGTGCACCTTCGTTGGTACGTATGTACAGTCGCCCGGCGGCAACCTGAGCGTGGTAGGAAAAGGGAAGGTCCCGAACCACCGGCGCGAGGACCGCACCCGCCACCTGCTCCTGCAGGTACACGTCCATCTGGTCAAACGTCCGTGCGACGGTGACTACCAGCCACCGCCCATCAGGAGAAAGGTTGACTCCGGGCCAATGCTCCTTCTCTTCCGGCCGGAACACCAGCCGATCGCTGGCAGGATCCTCGCCCAGGCGATGAAAGTGAACCGCCCGATGGTACTGCACCTCGTCGTCGGGAACCTCCCCGACTCGAGGGTACCTAGTGTAGAAGAAGCCGGAATTGTCAGGCAGCCAGGCGACCTCGGCCGCACGGGTGCGCTCGATCCGGTCAGCGAGCACCCGCCCGGTTGCGACCTCCATAAGGTGGAGTGTGCTGTCCTCGCTGCCGTCTTCCGACAGGCCATACGCGAGCATGCGGCCGTCCTCGCTCGGGAAGTACCAGTCCAGCGCGGTCGTCCCAGCGGGGTTGAGAGCGTTGGGATCGAGCAGCACCCGATCGGGACCGTGGACGCCTTCGCGTACATAGAGGACCGGCTGATTCTGGGTGCCCCCGCGCCGGGAATAGAAGTAACGACCACCTGCGGGCGTCGGGGCACCCAGGCTTTCGATGGCCAGCAGCTCCTCGAGCCGGGCACGAATGAGCGGCCGTGCGGTGATTCCCGCCAGGTACGCCTGAGTAAACGCATTCTGAGCGACCGTCCAGGCGCGCACATCGTCCCGGCCCGAGTCCTCGAGCCAGCGGTAAGGGTCGGTGATCAGCTCGCCGTGGAGTTGCTCGACCACCGGATCAAGGCGGGAGATGGGATAGTCGGGTCTGGGCATGGAGAGTAAGCTACATGCGCACGTCAACGTCACCGGTGGCAACGGACGGACGGATGAGGGACAAGCGTGATTAGCGCGTTCGTGCTGGTTGCCGTGATCCTGCTGGGTGGCCTCATCCTGGCCCGCGGGACGGTCGGGGCCCTGACGAAAGCGGAGCGAATCTACGTCCGCTGCGCCCCGATACCAGTGACCCTGGCCTTTGTGATACCGGCGGCCTTCACGCTGCTGCTACACGATCCGGCTGGCGCCAGGCCGTGGACCGATCGCATCAGCGCCGCCGGAGTATGGCTGAGCGGCGCGCTCGTAATCGTTGGATGGGTCCTGCTCGGGCTCAGGAGGAGCCGCAACAAGCCATCAGACCGCCGACTGGTGGTGGCGATTCTCCTCGCGGCCATACCGGCGTTTCTCGTCGGAGTCGTGATGTTCCTCTACCTGCCCTGGAGCTGAATCCTCAATCCGCGCCTTCGAACTTGAACGAGACCTTCACCTTGGCGCGGAAACTCTGCACCTTGCCGTCCTTCAACTGCATATCGAGTTGCGAAATCTCGGCGACCCGGAGATCCCGAAGCGTCTTGGACGCCCGCTTGATCGCGGCGGTGGCCGCCTTCTCCCAGGACTCGGTGCTGGTACCGATGAGTTCGATGACCTTGTAGACGCTTTCCGCCACGAGAGCCTCGCTGCTGAAGTTTGGGCCCACATCACCCTTCCACGCCTGCAAACACTTCTGCCGGAACAGTCCACTGCCGCACTAACGTACGCGCCTTTCGTTCCCGCAGGAAGGCAAGGTAACCACACCCGATCGTCTGAGCTCTCATCGAGGCCGGCATTCCCGCGGTGCGCCAGCAGGATACCGGCCGTCAGCTCCAATGCGATGGATCCAGTCGGGCACAGCTCCGGCGGATGCTGGGCTGTGGGAGACGATGTTTTCGGCGGGTCAGTCGACCTGGACGGAATCGGGTCTGCCCCGGTCAGTCACCGAGACTGGTGCCCAACTCTCTTGCCGTCAGCACGGTGTCCGAGTCGAGCGGCACGTGTTTGGTGCGCCCCACAACTTCCTCCAGCGGCACTCGCACCAGTGCCGGCGGGTTGTAGCCAATCATCATCCCAAACGCCCGGTCGGCCACCGCCCGCACGGCGGCGGCGCCGAAACGCAGCCCGAGCAGCCGGTCGAAGGTGGTGGGTGATCCGCCGCGCTGCAAATGGCCCAGCACGAGGCTGCGCGTCTCCTTGCCGGTGCGCTTTGCGATCTCTCCGGCCAGCAACGAGGCGATTCCACCGAGGCGGTCCACCGTTCCCAGGGAACGCTGCTCGAGGAGCGTCGCGTGCCCGCCGAGCGGCCGGGCACCTTCCCCCACCACCACGATGCTGAAGTGTCGGCCGGCCTCTTCTCTCGCCTTGATCTTGGCGCAAACCTTGTCGATATCAAACGGAATCTCCGGGATCAGGATCACGTCGGCGCTTGCGGCAATCCCGCTGTGCAGCGCGATCCATCCGGCGTCCCGACCCATCAGCTCCACGACCATGACGCGCTCGTGGCTTTCAGTCGTGGAGTGCAGCTTGTCGATCGCCTCCGTCGCGGTGGACACAGCCGTGTCAAAGCCGAAGGTCGCTAGCGTGCCCGCCACATCGTTGTCGATGGTCTTGGGTACCCCCACCACTGGAAGGCCCTTTCGCCATAGGTCGTAGCCGATCTTCAGGCTCCCGTCCCCGCCGATGGTGATCAGCGCCTCGAATCCACTGGCGTTAAACGCCGCGATCAGGTCGTTGGAACGGTCCACCTCGACGTCCTTGCCCGTCGAATCCCGCACGACCCAGCGGAATGGATTCCCCCGGTTGGTGGTGCCGAGAATCGTGCCGCCGAGGTGGGTGATGCCGCGGACCTTGTCGGGGGTGAGGGTTATGATACCGTCGTCCTCGAGCAGCCCCCCGAAACCACGGCGAATGCCATAGGTCTGCCATCCCCGGGTATGCGCGCAGAGCACAATAGCCCGGATGACTGCGTTCAGGCCGGGGGCGTCGCCACCGCCGGTTGAGATTGCTATCCGCATGACTTGACCGGCAGCGGGATGACACATGTCGCTGCGCGAAGGCATCGGATCATCGAGGCGGGTTCTGGATCAGGGACAGAACTTCGCCCGGCTTGGCGTGCCGCCCGAGGGCTCGCTTGGAATAGACCAAGGTCCCGTCGGCGGTCACTTCGAACGCGCCGCCGGAAGACTTCATCAGGCGAATGTCCGCTTCCGGGAACGCCTGCTTGAGCTCGGCCGCCAGACCGGTGGCCCGTGGCTCGTAGTTTCAAACGACGCAGTATTCGATCGTGATCTTCATGTCGGATTGGATCGGAAGGGGTGAATTAGGTGTCAGAGAACCAAGCTAACCTCATATGCCGCAAGGCTGAAGGCTCGCATCAGGCTCCCCCCTTGCGGCCACTCCCATTGCCGGGCAGAATCCACCTCTCCATGTCCTCATTCCCGTGCCCAGAGTCCTGATGCGGCGTCGCACCTGGCTGGCCTTGGCGCTGTTGCTCGCCGCCCCGAACACCCCCCTGTCGGCGCAGCGACTCTACAAGCTCGAAGTGGGCGCGGCTGCCGCGTACAACATGTACAGCAGCAAACTCGAGTTGGGGAACACCTTCGGCGCAGCGGTCAGGGCAGGATACTGGTTCTACACGCCGTTCTCCGTGGAAGCGGAAGCCACCTTCGCCAAACCCAAGACCGACACTCCCCTCAAGCGCTCGATCAGTACCACCTCGATCAGCATCCTGGGTCTCGGCAATTTCGCGATGGGAAAAACCAGCACATTCTTCATCAAGGGCGGCTTGGGACGCACCAGCTACGGTAGCTGTCCGTCGGTATCCGTCTCCGGTGCTGGGCCGTGTGGCAATTCGAGCACCCTGCTGGCCGGGGCCGGGATCAGAATGGCTCTCAAGCCCACGATTTTCATGCGCTACGAAGGGCTGCTCAGCCGGAGCCTCGGGAGCACCTCCGTCTCCAACCTGGCCCTGCAGGGCGGCGTGAGCGTCATGATCGGCAGCGAACCCCTGGTGGACACTGACGGCGATGGGATCTACGACCGCTACGACCAGTGCGCAGAAACCCGACTCGGCGCACTGGTGGACAAGCATGGCTGCGCCACTGATCGCGACAACGACGGCGTTCCCGACGGGGTCGATCGCTGCCCCGGCACGGCGGAGGGCGCGAAGGTCGACGCCGTCGGTTGCACCCAGGATTCGGACGACGACGGCGTATTCGACGGCATCGATACCTGCCCCGACACTCCGAAAGGAGCGCTGGTCGATTCGACAGGCTGCCCGAGTGACGCCGATGGTGACGGGGTGTTCGATGGACTGGATCGCTGCCCGGTCACACCACACGGTGCAACGGTGGACGAACTCGGTTGCCCCGGTGACGCCGACGGTGACGGCGTGCTGGACGGCTTGGACCGCTGTCCGGACACTACCATCGGGACCTTCGTGGACACCCACGGATGCCCGATGGGAGCTCTAATACCGGCGGAGGATTCCATAGCCTTGGAGCGTACCTGGCGGTTGCCCGGAACCGTCTGGCAACTGCGCGGGTCCATCCTGTCCCCCGACGCGTTCCCGGTGCTCGACTCGGTGGTCGCGGTCCTCCAGGCCGACACCCTGTCAGTGGCGGAGGTAGACGGTTTTGCTCAGGATCGCCTGGTGCCGTCGGACAACACGCGACTCTCCAAGCGCCGGGCCGACACCGTGCGAGACTATATCGCCAGCAAGGGCGTCTTGGTGACCCGCATCACGGCCATGGGTAAGGGTTCTCAGACCTTGATCGTTTCCGACACTACCGAGGCGGCCCGAGTGACCAATCGACGCGTCGAAATCCGAGTCACCCGCAGTCCTTAGACACCTCAGTCGCACGGCAATTGCCCGATATGGCAGGGCGGTCCAACTGGGCCGCCCTGCATGCTTTTACATCGGGAGCTGCCATGCGTCGCGCAATGCTTGCCGCTTTAGGCCTGTCCGTCTCGTTTTCGCCCCTGGCCGCCCAGGCCCGGATCGGGAGCTGGGGGGACGAATTGCCTCCACCAGCCGCCGAGCAGGAGTTGTTCGCCGAACCAATCGGCCGGCCTGAGCCGCGGGAGTGGCCAGCCCCGCCGCTGCGCCGCCCGCCCGCTGCGGTCAGGGCGATCTACGTGAATGCCTGGGCATTCGGCAGCTCCCGTTTCGAGAGCTTGGTCCGCCTGGCGGATACGACCGAGATCAACAGCTTCGTCATTGATGTCAAAGACGACACCGGGTACCTCACTTACCGCTCGAACGTCCCGACCGCCATCCTGATCGGCGCGAATGGGCAACTCAGGGCGAAGGATGCCGCGGCTCGGCTGCGGACCCTTCATGCCCACGGCATCCATCCGATCGCCCGCATCGTGGTCGCCAAGGATCCGCTGCTCGCCGCGCGGAAGACAGCATGGTCGGTGCGCGACGTGGACGGCGGACTCTGGCACGACCGGCTCAACTTCGCGTGGGTAGACGCCTTTAACGATTCGGTCTGGGTGTATGCCGCCCAGCTGGCCGCTGAGGCGGTGAAGTTGGGATTCAGCGAGGTACAGTTCGACTACGTGCGCTTTCCCGATGAGCCCCGGGCTCGCATGGCCCGCGCGATCTTCCCCGCCCGTCGCAAAGGCGAGAGCCATCGCGACGGGGTGCTCCGCAACCTCGTGCTGCTGCGGGACCGGGTGAAGCCGCTCGATGTGCCGTTCACTCTTGATGTCTTCGGGATGACGACCAACGTCGAGGTGGACATGGGCATCGGCCAGATCTGGGAGGATCTGGTCACCACGGCGGACGTGGTTCTGCCGATGGTCTACCCCAGCCACTACTACCACGCGATGTATGGCGCGGCGCGGCCCAACAACGAGCCCTATCGGGTCGTGAAGGGCGCACTCGCCGACGCCATCCGCCGCAATGGCCAGCTCGGCAAGCCGCACGCCGAAGTTCGCCCGTATCTCCAAGCGTTCACCCTGGGAAAACCACGGTACACGCCGGGGCACATCCGCGAACAGATCCAAGCCGCCGCCGACCTGGGCATCCACGGCTGGGTGCTTTGGAACGCCCGCTCGGCATATGATCCCCGGATCTTTGAGCGGACGGCGCCACGCCCGATCGTCGTGGCGGTCGCGGGGCCGGCGGCCAGCTCGCCCCGGGAGCGGGAGCGCCTGCGCCGGTAGGCCGGAACCTCCGGCCTACCCTCCCGCAGATCTTCACGTCCCGGCTAGCATTCGGGATGCGTCTCCTGCTGGCCGTTGCTTTCCTTCCATACGTCGCCACTGCCCAGGCACCTCCGTCTGTCCCAGCGGAGGTGACCCGCACGGGCGCTTTCCAGGACCCGCTGCTGCTCGAGAGCTCGGGAGTGGTGCGGAGCCGGGTCATGGAGGCGGTCCTGTTCACGATCAACGACTCGGGCAACGACCCGATTGTCTTTGCGTTCGATTCGACCGGACTGCCTCTCGGCCGCTGGCCGATACCCGGGACCAGGGATCGCGATTGGGAAGCGCTGGCGATCGGGCCCTGCCCGGCGGGGTCATGCATCTACATCGGAGATATCGGTGACAACCGGGAACAACAGCGCTCGGTCACTATTTACCGGGTACGCGAACCGGTCCGCCTGAGCCACTTCGTCGGTGCCGCCGACACGACGCCGCTGGACCTCGATTCACTCGTGTTCAGCTACCCCGACGGTGCGCACGACTCTGAGGCGATGTGGGTGGATCAGACCGGCGCCGTCTTCGTAGTCACCAAGGGGCGCACCGGAGGGGTCAAGCTCTTCCGGCTGGCAGCAACAACCTTCAAGGCTGGCGCTGCGATGGCCGAGCTGGTGCAGCCACTCCCGATCATTCCGAGTCGAGGTCTGGGAGGCTGGGTGACCGACGCCGCCCTTTCACCGAACGGTCACCGCGTGGCGATCCGCACCTACGCCGAGGTGTATTTCTTCTCAGTGCTGCCCATGGGCCAGTTGGCGGACCCCGTCGTGTGCAGCATCGCGGGACTGGAAGCCCAGGGTGAGGGCATTGCGTGGCTCGATGACCGACGGCTGGTGTTGACCAGTGAGGCGGTGGGGACTCACTGGCCGGGGACCATTCATATCATGCGCATTTGTGCTTAGACGCGCGGCTCGGCGCTTTCTGGTCGCCTTTGGCGCGGCGATTCTGCTCTGGGTGGGCCTCGGAAATCCCAACCGAAGCACTCCGTCCCATCGGGCGGAGTACATCGAGGTAGACGGGCTCCGGATCCGCGCCCTGCGCGCAGGGCGCGGCGACACAACGCTGATCTTCCTCCACGGTTTCGGGGAGTCGTTGCTCGCATGGCGATTAGTCCTCGATCGCTTTCAGCGCCGCTATCGCATCCTTGCGGTTGACCTCCCAGGCTTCGGGTTGAGCAGCAAGCCCCCCGGCCCATACGACTATCCGACCTACGAGCGCTGGCTGGGAGACCTGCTCATGCAGGAGACGAGGGGACCGGTGGTCGTCGTGGGCCACTCGATGGGAGGTCAGCTCGCCGCGGGGATGGCGCTCGCGCATCCGGAGCGGATCGTCGCGGCGGTCCTGATCTCTCCCGCGGGTGCCGGGATCAGTCCGCTCTTGAGCGACACGGGCGGTATCGCGTCGCCGGCGATGACCTGGGTGGCAACCGCCGTCTCGTACGTCCTTCCGTCCCACGACAGCGCCTGGCTGTCGGAAACGCGGGAGGCGCTGGCGTACCAGCCGGCAGCCGATTCCCTGACCAGTCAGGCCGCGCGTCGAGTCCTGGAGCAATTCGATTTTGCCGCGCTTCGGGACAGCTTGCGCGACCTCAAACAGCCCGTGCTGCTCATCTGGGGTCGTCAGGACCCGACTATTCCCTTCGAGATTGGCGAGCGGATCGCGGCAGCCCTCCCATGTCGGAAGTTCGTACCGCTGTTCGCGCTGCATCGCCCGCACCAGACGCACCCGGACACCGTCGCGGCGGAAATCACCAGCTTTCTTCGTCGGCCGGAGTGTGGCACCTAGCATCGAGGAGGAGAGCCCCCAAGGGCTGAGTACCGCGGGACGTGAAGGATGATAACTTTCTCTCGAATCTGATCCGGGAAATCGAATGCACCGGTTGTGGTCACGACGACTTCTTTTCCTCACCGCCTTGATGTACCCGGCGTTCGGTGCCGGGTATTCCCTACTCTCTGCTCAGGCCGCGACGCCCGCGACCCGGCTCGCCCGCGCTGCCAGCGCGGACGTGTTTCGGGCTCACCTCGAGTATCTGTCGGACGATCTCCTCGAAGGACGGGCACCCGCCACCCGCGGCGGAGACCTGGCCGCGAAATACATCGCGGCACAATTTCGGCGGCTGGGACTCGAGCCGATGGGAGATAGCGGTACCTATTTCCATCGCATACCGGTTATCGCCCACACCCCGGATCCGGTGCTCAAGGTGACCGGTGCCAATCCTGCCACGCTCGGCTACCGGGACGACTACGTGCTGTGGTCCATGCGAGACGAGGAGCAGGTAAATGTGGCGGGACCGACGGTGTTCGTGGGCTACGGCATCGTCGCCCCCGAGTGGCAGTGGGACGACTACGCCGGGTTGGATGTGAAGGGGAAGATCGTGCTGTGCCTGGTCAATGACCCCGGGCTCCGCGACTCCACCATCTTCCGCGGCCGAATCCTGACCTACTATGGCCGCTGGACTTACAAGATCGAGGAGGCCCAGCGCCAAGGGGCGGCTGGGATCGTGCTGATTCACACAACGGAGAGCGCCACTTATCCCTGGTCCACCGTCACGGGGTCGTGGACCGGCCAGCAGGTGAGGCTGGAGCAGCCGACGACATCCCTAGTTGTTGCAGGTTGGATACGGGACGAAGTGGCTGGACGGCTCCTGCAAGGGAGCGGCCTCGATCTTGCAAATCTCATGGACCAGGCAGGCCACAGGGGCTTCCGGGCTGTTAGCCTCCCCTTTGGGCTTGAGGCGAGTGTCCGAAGCGCCATCCACCGGTCCAGTACCGCCAACGTGGTAGCCCGGCTCAAGGGTCGGGGACGGCGGGCGGACGACGCGGTGATGATCGGTGGGCACTACGATCATCTCGGCGTCCGGGCGCCTGTGAAGGGAGATTCGATCTACAACGGCGCGGAAGACAACGCCTCGGGCACCGCGGCGGTGCTGGCCGCAGCCGAAGCCTTTGTCCGAGCCGGGGTCGAACTACAACGCTCGATCCTGTTCATGGCCTTCGGGGCGGAGGAGAGCGGGCTACTTGGGTCGCAGGCTTTCGCCAACCGGCCGACCGTGCCACTTCGCCGACTCGCCTGCGTCCTGAACATGGATGTGATGAACCTCTACGGGAAAACGAAGGATGTGAGCGCGCTGGGGACCGA
This sequence comes from uncultured Gemmatimonadales bacterium, assembly GCA_963748035.1. Lineage (GTDB taxonomy): Bacteria > Gemmatimonadota > Gemmatimonadetes > Gemmatimonadales > GWC2-71-9 > JADJOM01. The sequence goes on from CAVVHO010000003.1 coordinate 269,497, forward strand.
CCAGTCCTCCCTCGGCGCGACGTTTGTGGCCGCTGCTGCGGCCGAGGGGATGCGGGTGACGGTGGACTCGGCCTCGCTCATCCGAGGCTCGTTCTTCCGCTCCGATCATTTCCCGTTCGCCAAAGCCGGCGTCCCGGCCTTGTCGCTCGAGGGGGGCAAAGATTACGTGGGGCGGCCATCAGGTTGGGGCCAGGAGCGCCGGAATGAGTACAACGAGACCCGCTATCACCAGCCCCAAGACGAGCTGCTGGCCTGGTTCTCGATGGACGGGTCCTTGCAGCAGATTAGAGTAATCCTCAGAACCGCCTTGGCTGTCGCCAACACCCCGGCCCAGCCCACCTGGAGTGGCGGATCAGAATTCCGGGCCCAAGGCGAAGCCCGAATGCAGTAGCGTCATCTGAGCACCAGGACCCAATCAGCCGGAGAGACGATGTCGAAGCGTGAGGAACAAAAGATTGCTGCACTGATCAAGAAGCACGCAGGGAAGCCCGCGGCAACCCGGAAGGATCGGGACGCCCAATACGACGACACCCTGCGGAAGCGCGCCGCCGAGCAGGACGGTGAGACCACTCGACTTTTCAAGGAGATGAAGCGCCGCGAGTTCTAGACAAGCCATTGCTGTAACAGCGGTTAGCAGAAACGGGCGGGCTGCGGTAGCGCAACCGCCCGCCTGCAGGTATTATTGCGCCCGATTTTCCCCAGCCGACATTCCTCCCTCCCGGGGGCGCCTCTGGATCTCCCGAATACACACCGAATCCCGGTGGGCTGGCTCCTCGCCACGGGCGGTGAGGTCATACGCTACCGGACCTTCGCAGAGCTCGTCCCACAAGGCAGCGTCACGCCCGAAACCCTCGAGACCGCACGTGCAGCGCTGGAGCCTTCCAAGTCGGTCCAGGCGGTAATCAAGAAGCAGAAGGAGAACGGCACGTGGGGCGGTAACCTGCTCGGGATCACCCCTTCCGCGGCCCAAGGGATCAAGGACGTCGGGACTATCCCGCAGTACCGTCGCTTGCTCCAGCTGGGCCTTCTCGGCACCGCACGTCCGTTCAAGCTCGCGGATCGACTGCTGTACCGGCTGCTCTCCCGGGACGAGGACCCCAGCCTCCTTTTCGAATTCCAGAAAGGTGCCAAAGGCGACGAGGGATACACGATCTGGGCCAGGAACTCCATTCGCGAGGCAGCGACCGCGGCACTGGCGGAAGCCGGCAACATCGAGGATCCGCGAGTGCGCGGCGCCGCGCACAAGATCGCTTCCGAGGTCTCGGAGTTCCTGCGAAGCCCGCTGTCCGAAAAGCCCTTCGTGCGCGCGGGCTCGGCCAGTGTGCTTCACCCGGAGGCCAATCCGCCCAGTTGGTATTCGTTGGCCATGATGGCGGCGATGCCCAACTTGCAGCGGGAACGCGCCGGATTCCGCGACCGCCTCGTGAACTACCTCGCGGAGCCCCAGCCCAAGAAGGCGTACGCGATCGCCGTCGGGAAGAAGAAGATCAAGCCAACGCACCTCTTGCTCGGGGATCCTATCGAGGCGGATGGCAAGGGGATGCCGAAGGACATTCCGCTCGCGCTGCACTACCTCGAGCTCATGGCCCGGCTGGGCGGCGTCGCCGCCTCGCCCCCGCCGTCAAAGTCCTATCCCGGCTGTTCAAGGACACCGATGAACGAGGCGTATGGAGTCCGAAGGGACTGCGTTCAGCTCCGAAGGCCATCAACAAGGCGAGCTACCACACCTTTCCGCTCGACCTCGAGTCCAAGGCCGCCGAATGGAAGCAAGTCGATGTCACCTTCCGACTGGCTCTGATCGCGAAAGTGCTCGGGTGGGGTTTGGAGTACGTATAGGCCTGGCGGCCGCCATAGCCGTCAGCCATCAGCCGTCAGCCGTCAGCCGTCAGCCGTCAGCCGTCAGAAGAAGGGGAAACCGACGCGAATCTACGCGACAAAGGCTGGGACCTGAGCTCTGATGGCTGACGTCCGACGGCTACGATGCATTCTCGGGCATTGCCCCGCCCGGCAGGGTATTCAATACTACTACTATGTCCGCGATCGATCTCACGCCCTTCGGATTCACGCCGACGGAAAGCAGGGTGTATGAAGTGCTGCTGACCATCGGGCCGGGAACTGGGTATGCTGTGGCGAGGAGCGCTGGGCTTGCTCGCGCCAACGCCTACAGCGCGTTGGAAGGGCTGGTTTCCAAGGGAGCGGCGCGGGCGGTTGAGGCTCAGCCCAAGGTCTTCCGGGCGGAGCCGCCAGCAAGCGTCCTCGCGCGGATAACGAACACACAGGGGCAGGCGCTCGACCAACTCTCTCGGGCGCTGGATGGCTTCGGGGCGCCCGCAACGCTCAGTATTATCGAGTTGTCGAGCCCTAAAGGCCTGCTCCAACTCGTGACCACCGAGATCGGCCGGGCCCAGCGATCGGTCCACCTGCTCGCGCCGGCCGAAGCGTTCCCGATCGTCGCGCCGGCACTGCGGCGGGCGGTCAGCGCCGGCCTGGACGTGACCCTTCGGGCGCCGATCGAGGTGGAGCTTCCCTTCGTCCGGGTGGAGGCAGTTCCATCCACCCATTCTTGGCCAGGGTCGCCTTTGATTGGCGTCTTTGATGAGAGGAGCGCCGTGATCGCCTCCCGAGATGGGTCCGAAGTACGCGGGCACTGGAGCAGCGCCCCGCCCTTCGTGGCGGCGGCACGGCTGACGTTCGCCCACTTCGCGACGACCCCATGAGCAATCCGCTGAATGACGCCCTGACCGAACTGCGGCGAGAGTACCTCTTCGACGCGCCAGGGCGCCTCGCCGAGCTGCGCAAGGATGTGGCAGCATTCCGGGCTGGAGAAAGCGATGCCGTCCTGTCTCTAATCCGGCGCTTCCACAAACTCGCCGGGTCCGGCGGTTCCTACGGTTTCCCGGAGATCAGCGACTTGGCGCGTAGCGGCGAGCGCTGGTTGAAGACAGAGCCGCCAATCCCGGGAGAGCCCGCGGCCGCCCGGCTCGACGAACTCGTCGATCGGCTTGCGGCTGCGTTCGACACGGGTGCACGCGAGCTTGGCCTTCCAGCGCGCGGTCCGGCGGTGACCGAGTTCGGCTGGCGGGCCCTGGTAATCGGGGTGGATGGGAGCGTCCGGACGGAGGTGCGGAACGCACTCGCCAATTCGGGATTCCTGGTCCGGAGCGAATCGAGCGCCGGGGAACCCCGGGAGCTGAAGCTTTCGGAGCGACCCGATCTGGTCGCAGTCATCGATGATCCCGATCGGGCTGACTCGTTCGCCACCGCCAGCGCCTGGTCCGGAGCGGGACCGGTGCGGCCAAGATCCATTGTCCTGATAAGCCGATCAGAGCAGATCGATCGGGTCCGAGCGCTGGCCGCCGGCATCGACAGCATTATCCCCGTAGAGCGGGTGGCGGTCGATCTCCCTTCCTACGCCAAGACCCTGGCCCGGATCGGCAGTCCGCCACCCCGCGTGCTCCTCGTGGAGCACGACCCGGCACAAGCCGAGATGATCACCCACTGGCTGGAACAGGTGAACGCCAAGGTCACGCATTGCACTGACGGAGCTGCGGCCCGGGAGGCGATGGCCCGTGAGACCCCCGACCTCATCCTCACCGACACCCGGCTCCCTGGAATCGACGGACTCTCCCTCGCACGGCTGGTACGGCAGGACGCCCGCTTCGCGCTCACTCCCATTGTCTTCCTGACTCACCACGACACGGTCGCCGATCAGATCGAGGCGCTCTCCGCCGGAGCCGATCACTATCTGACGGAGCCGGTAGACCGCGAACTCCTGACCCATCTCGTAATCAATCGCGCGGAGCGGGGACGGCGTCTCCGGGAGATGGTGCACCGTGACGGGCTGACCGGGCTGCTCAACCACGCCACTCTCATGGCGGAACTGGAGCACGCGGTAGAATACGCCCGACGCCATGGGGAGTCGTTCGCGTTCCTCATGATCGACGTCGATCACTTCAAGCGGGTGAATGATCGATATGGGCACATTGTGGGCGATCAGGTGCTGCTGCACGTTGCGCGGGTGTTCCAGACAACCGCCCGGGCAAGCGACCTCATCGGGCGCTACGGGGGTGAGGAATTCGGGATGATCCTGCGACGCACCGATCGAGGCGGCGCCGCGATTCTCGCCGGCAAACTGCGCACGGCCCTGACCGAACAACCGGCAGTCGTGGCGGCAGGCGAGAGCATTCCCATCCGGTGCTGCATCGGTGTGGCTGCCTACCCTGACGATGCGGCCACGGCCGGCGAACTCGCCCAGTTGGCCGACGCAGCGCTCTACCGGGCCAAGGCGGCCGGCCGGGACCGGGTGGAATTCACGCGGGAGCTGCGCGCGCAAACGGCCTGAGGGTGACGGGAATCGGTGGGAATTGGTAGATTCAACCATACGGTTGAGACGAGGCCATGACCCACAAGAGCCCAAGCGCACCGGCACGACTTCTCGATGCGGCACTGCACGAGTTCGCCGAACACGGCCCCGGCGGCGCCCGCACTCAACGGATCGCGGGTCGCGCGGCCGTCAACAAGCAACTCATTCACTACTACTTCCAGAACAAGGCCGGGCTCTACCGCGCCGCTTTAGCCCATGCGGCGGAGGGCGTCGCCGGTAAACTCGCCCACCTGCCCCTCGTCGGGCTCACTGCGGTGGAACGGCTGCGACGCCTGGTGCGGGGCCAGTTCGACTTCCTGCTTCAGCACCCCGACCATACGGCAGTCCTGCTTGGGGCACGGGAAGCGGGAAGCTGGGCAGACGTTGCCCTCAGCCCGATCGTCGATCTCCTCAAGGAGGGCCAGGCGACCGGGTTCTTCCGGGACGATGTAGACCCCGAAAGCCATGCCCGGTTGGGCCTGCTGCTGACTCTCGGCTATTTCGCGAGCCGACCACTCCCCGACCGCTGGGGTCCTCCCGATCAGTGGCGAGACCGTGCCGCGGAACTGATCGTCCGCGGCTGCAGCTGGTAGGCCCCGTTCCGCCTGCTCAGCGGGCCGACTATTTCTAGAGCCGGGTGTGAACCGGGGCAGGCATCACATTGACTGTGGAGGACACATGGCTGGTGGATGGGGACGGAGGATCGCTTTCGGGACAGCAGTCATCCTCGGGCTCGTGATCCTGCTGGTGATAGGCGTGTTCGGCACGTCGGAATGGAAGCTGAGGCAGAGTCAGGCCATTCCTCCCCAGGAATTGCAGATCCCGGAGGATTCGGTCACCATCGAACGCGGGCACCACCTAGCTACCGCCATCTCGAAGTGCACCGAGTGCCATGGCGAGGATCTCGGCGGGCAGGTAATGGACATGGGCCCCTTGGGCGCGCTGGCGGCGAGCAATCTCACCACCGGCAAGGGCGGAGTCGGGCCAAAGAACGACGGAGAGTGGGTCCGCGCCATCCGGCACGGAGTTCGGCCAGACGGGCGGCCGCTGATCTTCATGCCTTCGATGGTATTCGCGCAGCTTAATGAGGCGGACCTGGCGGCCATCATCGCCTACGTGAAGTCAGTTCCGCCGGTGGACCATGCTCTTCCGCCGTCCCGACTCGGACCGATCGGTCGGCTGCTCACGGTGCTCAAGCCGGAACGCATCCTGCCGGCGACAGGCATCGACCACAGCGCCGCGATCCCGACCGTCACTCCGCCGTCGCTGACCCCCGAATACGGCAAATACCTCGCTATCACCGGTGGCTGCACCTACTGCCATGGGGACAACCTCAAGGGCGGATTGAAGGAAGGGCCGCCCGGCACGCCTCCAACGGCGGATCTCACACCGGCCGGACCCACGGCGAGCTGGAGCGAGGCGGATTTCGCCGCAGCGCTCCGTACCGGGCAGCGACCTGACGGCACGACGATCAACCCCTTCATGCCCTGGCGTGCAACTCGGCTGATGACGGACGAAGAGATTCAGGCGGTGTGGGCTTACTTGAGGACGTTGTAGCGAAGGCGAGGAGGCGAAAAAGGCGAGGAAGCAAGAACATCTCGCCTCCTCGCCTTTTCGCCTCTTCGCCTCAGTGGTGATACGCCTGCAGCGGCGCGACATCCCCGGGACTCTGGTCTCCGAACAACAGTTTGCCTTCCCGGAAGGTGGCGCCGCGCAGGGTAAGCGCGAGCACCTCACCCAAGTTTCCAACCGGATAGACCTCGAGTGTACTCCGTACTTCTTCGGGCAAGTCTTCCAGGTCCGGCTCGTTCCGCTTAGGTAGCACGATTCGAGTGATGCCCGCTCGGACGGCCCCCAACACTTTCTCCTTCACGCCACCGATAGGCAGCACTTCGCCCCTCAAGGTGATTTCGCCGGTCATGGCGATGTCGTTCCGCACCGGCCGGCCCGAGAGCACCGAAACCAGCGCGGTCGCCATGGTGACACCGGCGGAGGGACCGTCCTTCGGGATCGCGCCCGCGGGCACGTGGATGTGGACGTCACTGGCGCCGAACAGATCCTCCTTGATATGCAGCCCTGCGGCGTGCGAACGAGCGTATGTCCACGCGGCTCGCGCCGATTCCTTCATCACATCGCCAAGCTGACCGGTGAGCACCAGTTCGCCCTTGCCCTTCATGGTAGAGGCTTCGACGAACATGATGTCGCCACCTACAGGGGTGTAATACATCCCCGTGGCGACACCGATCTGATCCTGGTGGGCCGCCCGTTCCGGGTGCACCTTCGGGCGCCCGAGCAAGTCGTCCACCATCTCACGGCTTACCGCGATTCGCTCCACTTCGTTGGCGGCGATCTTGCGGGCCACCTTGCGGCAGAGCTTGCCGATTTCCCGTTCAAGTTGCCGGACGCCGGCCTCCCGGGTGTAGCCGGTGATGACCTCGCTGACCGCGTCGTCGGGGATCTCGATCTGTTCAGCCGAGAGTCCGTGCTCGCGGAGCTGACGGGGCACCAGGTAGTTCCGCGCGATCATGAGCTTCTCGCGTTCGGTGTAGCCCGTGAAATCCACGACCTCCATCCGGTCCAGCAAGGGGGCCGGGATACTCGCGAGGAAATTCGCGGTGCAGATGAACAGCACTTCGCTCAAGTCGAACGCCACGCCAAGATAGTGATCGACGAATGTGTCGTTCTGCGCCGGGTCCAGCACCTCAAGGAGCGCGCTGGCCGGATCGCCCTGAAAGGACACGCCGAGCTTGTCGACTTCGTCGAGCAGGAAGACGGGATTGCGGGTACCGGCCTGCTTCATCCCCTGCAGGATGCGCCCGGGCATCGCACCCACGTAGGTGCGCCGATGGCCACGGATGTCCGCTTCGTCCCGCGCACCACCAAGGGAAATGCGGATGTACTTCCGCCCCATAGCGCGGGCGATGGACTTGGCCACCGAGGTCTTGCCGACGCCGGGTGGGCCAACAAAGAGCAGGATCGGGCCCTTGGCGCCTTCTGAGTCGTCCGAGCGGTGGCTGACCGGCTCGGCGGCACCGTCGCCTGAGGGACTCGGGGCCGGCGCAGCGTGGCCATCAAGCCCAGCTTCGGAAGTCGCCCCTGATCCGGGCGCGGGTTCGGTGCCAGCAGCCGTGGCGATCGGCGTTTCAGCCGTCGTAGCCTCGCTCAGCCTAGTTGCCTCCTTGAGCTGCCGGACCGCAAGGAACTCCAGCACCCGATCCTTCACGTCGCCCAAGGCGTAGTGATCCTGATCCAGGATCTCCGAGGCCTTGGCCAAGTCCAGGGATTCCTCGCTGCGGGTATTCCAGGGCAGTTCGGCTACGGTGTCGAGGTAGGTCCGAATGACCTGGGCCTCCATGGACTCGCGACTGATCCGGTCCAGTCGGCCGAATTCCCGCTCCACTTCCTTGCGGGCGTCCGCGGGGAGCTCCAACGCATCAAGCTTCTCGCGCAGTTCCTCCAGATCACCCCGCTCGTCGTCCTCGCCCAGTTCGCGGCGGATCTGCTTGAGCTGCTCCCTGAGGAACATCTCGCGCTGCCGCTCACCCAGCTCCTCCTGCACTTGAGACTTGATCTCTTCCTGGGCATCGAGGACGGAGACCTGCCGTTGCACGTGCACCAGCACCCGGCGCAGCCGCTCCTCGACGGAGAGCGTCTCAAGGAGTGCCTGGCGTTCGGTTGGGGGAATATCCAGGTAGCCTGCGACCAAGTCAGCGAACTTGCCCGGATCATGGACGCCCGCCAGCACCTGCTGCACGACTTCCTCTGGAAGCCCGGACTTCTGGCCCAGTTCGCCCGCACGACTGCGAGCCTCGCGGTACAGGGCCACGAAAGCAGGATCGTCCGAGTCGAGCGGGGCCATCTCCTCGGCTTCGCGGACAATGCCCTCCAGGTAACCGGACTTATCACTGACGTGCATGGCGATGCCACGCCGCTCGCCGTGCAGCAGCAGCTGCATTCCAGCGAGACCCCGCTGCATCTGTCCGATCCGGGCGATCGTCCCGATCGTGTAAAGGCCTTCCGGGTTCACCTGCTCCACATTCTGGCGCTGTGAGACCGCGAAAATCAGTCGATCCGGTGTGGCGAGTGCCGCCTCGATGGCACGAAGCGTCGCCGGACGGCCAGCGCCGATAGGCGCGGTCGTCCCCGGGAAGAGTACGACCTCCCGCAACGGGAGGACGGGTAGTACAAGACGTTCAGACGTCATTGGTGACTCCGTTTTTCAGCTGGCGAATTGGCAGACCCAGCTCCAGTAGCCATGCTAGTGTGCAGCCCGTGTGCCATTCACTCGCTCAGTGCCTCAGGGACTCAAGCTACGGAAGCGAATCGCCACTCGATGGAAAGCGTCAATAGGAGAGTAACCTCGAGCGGTAGCGGCGAGCCCATTCTAGTCTGGGTGAAGCACATTGGAACATCGACACTGCCAACGAGGCTGGCCGCGAAAACGCGGCCCTGCCGATGTGTCTTGAGCCAAACCTCTCTGCGCCCCGGTGCGGAGGTCGTGGAGTTCCCGAGCCTTGTCCCCCCCGTACTCCGCTGCTAAATCTATGGTGCTCATTCGGATACCAGATGACGGAACCGACCTCCGCTCTTGCGCCTCGACTCAGTGAAGCCCTTGGGAGCGCCTTCACAATCGAAGGCGAGATCGGGCGCGGCGGAATGGGAGTGGTCTATCGCGCGCGCGACGAGAAACTCAAGCGTCGCGTCGCAATCAAGGTGCTCCCTCCCGAGTTGGCGTTTCAGCCGGAGATTCGCGCCCGATTCACTCGGGAGGCGGAGACGGCGGCCCGACTCTCCCACCCCCACATTGTTCCGATCTACACAGTCGGTGAGGGGAACGGCCTGGTCTATTTCGTCATGGGGTATGTAGACGGCGAATCCCTCGCAGGCCGACTCAAGCGGCGCGGGAAGCTCCCGGTCGAAGAGGCACGCCGCATCATGAAGGAAGTGGCCGATGCGTTGAGCGCGGCCCATGCCATGTCGGTCATCCATCGCGACATCAAGCCGGACAACATTCTGCTCGACGGCACCAGGGGCCGGGTCATGGTTACCGACTTTGGCATCGCGAAGGCGATGTCGGGCGGTTCCGGCGCCACGCTCACCAGCGCCGGTGTGGCGATCGGGACGCCGCAGTACATGAGCCCCGAGCAGGCGGCAGGTGAAAAGGAAATCGACGGACGGAGTGACCTCTACAGCCTGGGCATCGTGAGTTATCAGATGCTGACCGCCGAGCTGCCCTTCAACGCCCCGACGGTCGCCGGTGTCTTGATGAAGCAGATCACCGAGATGCCGCCGCCGCTCGAACCCAAGCGGCCGGACGCTCCGGAGGATCTCACGCTGGCGGTGATGCGCTGTCTCGAGAAGGACCCGGAGAATCGCTGGCCATCGGCCGACGCCCTGCGGCGCGCGCTCGAGTCCCGCACTGTCACCGGGTATCGGCCGACCGGACAAACCAAGCGTGGTAGTCCGCCGCGCTTCTCAGGTGAATCATCCCGGCGGATCGCGGGAGGGGCCGGGTCGTCGGCTGGACTCCCCTCACTCGCCCCGCGGCCGCAGTCGCCTGGCGGTGGTGAGCACTGGCGGGAGCGGCTCGACCGGCATATGGAGCGGGCGAACCGTCGGATGGAACGCAGCGGCAAGGCAAACAATACCCCGCTGCCGGTCCCGGACACCGGTGAACCGCTGATCGTGCAGAAGACCCGGGCGCAGTTCGCCAAGTGGGCCGCGGTCACTGGCGGCTGTTTCATGATCAACCTGGCTACCAGCCAGCTCAGCCCGCCCTGGTTCCTGTTCGTCATGGCCGGCATGGGCTTCGGGCTGGTGAACAACTACGCGAAGCTGTGGCAGGCTGGTTATACCTGGCGGGATGTGCTGAATCGACCGCCGGCGCCGGATGCCGTTCTGGTCCCGGGGGCCAAAGGGAAGATCCCCCGCCAGCTCCCGGCGCCCCGCGGTGACGAGTTCGGCCAGCAATACGGACTCGTCATGCAGGCCTTCGCGGACCGCAGCGCGATTCTCAAGCTGCTCGAGCGGATGTCGCAGGCGGAACGCCAGATGCTGCCGGACGACGTTCAAGGCACCGTCGATGCTCTGTACCAGCGCTCGACGGATCTGGCGAAGACGTTGCATGCGATGGATGCCAACCTGGACGTGCAGGGGGTGGACCGGATCGACCAGCGCATTCAGGCACTGCAGCGCGAACCGAACGACGAGGAGCGCCAGCGGCGCATCGGGCTTCTGGAGAAGCAGAAGAAGACCATCGGGGACCTCCGGGGGCGGCGGGATCAGATCGCGAGCCAGTTGGAGAGCTGCAACCTGGCCATGCAGAATGTGCGCTTCGACCTGCTCCGCCTCCGTTCCGCCGATGCCGCCTCGGCGCTGGGTGACCTTACCATGGCGACCCAGCAGGCTCGAGCACTTTCCCGAGACGTGGATAACGCAATCGTCGCGGCGAGCGAGATCCGGGAGGCGCTGGGCAGGGACTGAAACCTCGCTCGGCACGGGCTTCCGCCGTTTCCCCCTCCCGGTATATTCAGGCCCCGGAAATAGTCACTCCACTCAGCCGGCCCAACCGCGCGGTTTCCCGCATCCCGGCTCGTGACCCCAGCGTGTTTGACCCCTCATCGGAGAGCAGCCAGTATGTCGAGCGTTCGTTGGGCGTCGGTAACCTCATGGTACACGCGGGCCGTCATGGCCGCTCTGCTGCTTACCGGATCCTGCAAGGGTAGTGAGCAGAAGCCCCCGGCCACTGACCAAAACGCGGCCAAGCCGCTCGTCGTGATGGTTCGCGCCGCCGACTGGATGGGCCACGAGTGGAGCGAGGACGCGATCAAGGTCGGCCTGCAGGAATCGGGGCTCGAGGACGGCACGGACTACGAGCTGAAGATCCTGTCGGCCCAGGGCGACCTCACGACATTGCCCAGCCTGATCGACCAGGCACGCGACCAGAAGGCCAAGGTGATCATCGCGCTGCAGGACCCGACCCTTCAGGTGGCGGTCGAGCGGGTCAAGGATACTCCGGTGATCTTCCACCTGCTTTCAGACCCCTTCTCGCTGGGAGCGGGCACCAGTGATTCCGCCCACCTCCCGAACATCACCGGGGTATATGCGCCCGGTTTCGGCGATCCCGAGCAGGAGCGGCGGGTTGATCTGATACACCGCATGCTTCCCAAGGCGAAGCGGCTGGGCATCCTGTTTAGCCCGGACGAGCCGCTGTCCGTGACTCTGAAGGACAAGATGACCACGTCGGCCAAGAAGTCCGGATTCACAGTGGTCGCCCAGCCGATCGGGAACGTGACCGAAGCAGCGCAGGCCACCGATGCCGTGATCGCCCAGAAGGTCGACGTCATCGAGATTTACGGCAATGCCGCCCATACGGCTTTCGAGGCCGTGATCCAGGCTGCCAAGGCCAAGAAGGTTCCGGTGTTCTCTTCCTCGCCTTTCGAAGTCGCCAAGGGGGCGCTCGCCGCCTTCTATCCCGACTTCCAGGAAGGTGGCGTCGAGGCTGGGAAGATGGTTGGCCGGGTGCTCAAGGGGGAAAGCCCGGCCGGGATTCCTTTCTTCCAGGTCAAGACGACCAAGATCCTGGTGAATCCGACCACTGGCGTCGCGGTGCCGAGCAGCGTGAGCGCCGAAGCGCAGTCAGTCGGTGGAGATACCACCAAGAAGCCGTAAGTGCGCATCAGTGCTACCCACGACGGCATGAACGCCGTCGTGAGCCTGGCGGGCCGTCTCGATGGCGAGGCGGCCCGTAGCCTTTCAGCCACGCTCGAGGACCTGCTGCAGGAAGGGGTTCGCGCGATCGAGGTGGACATTGCGGGCGTCGATTACCTCAGTTCCGCCGCGATCCGAGTGCTGCATCGGTTCCTCGAGGCCTTGCAGGCCCTTCGGGGGAGCATCTACATCGTCTCCCCCTCCGCGACTGCCCGGGAGGTCCTGGAGGCTGCCGGTCTGGGCGGGCGTCACATCCGCGACCCCGAGTTGCCCCGCCTCGCTCACCCTTCCGGGCGGTTCAGTCGTTGGGGCCTTCCCACGGTCAAGGCACGCTACGGGACCTACGAGGTCTCCCACTACCTGGACCAGGGTGTTCGGCTTGAGCTCTCCGGCCCGCCCACCAGCCTGCTCTCGCACGTCCCCGACCCGGCCCGGATGCGGACGGTCAGCTTCACGTCGCAGACCTTTGGCCTGGGCATCGGCGCTATCGCGCAGGGACCGGAGGATGCTCTGCCCCGACTTGGTGAGTTGATCGGCGCGGAGGGAACCGCCGCCTACCTCCCCACAGATGGAGGCCGGATCCCGGACTATCTTCTGACGTATGGCAAGCGAGCGCCCAGCGCGGTGCTGGCGCAGGGCATCACTTGGCACGGCCTGTTCACCGACCTGATGCGATTCTCCACCCAACCCGACGCCGAGCAGGTACCGTTGTCGGAGCTGGCCGAGGTGTGTACGGAGATGGTCGGGCGGGACGCGGTCGCCGTCGTCGCTGTCGCGGAGATGCACGGCCTGATCGGCGCGAGCCTTCGCCGCTCCCCGACTGTGGGGGGACCGGCGGACGCCAACCTCACCGACCTCCACCGACTTCGCGACCTGGTCTCCGTTACGCCCGAGCCAGCCCATACCGGTTCGACTGCCATCGTGATCGGGGTGGCGGCCCGCCGGCCGGCTGCCCCCCTGTCCGACTACCTGCGACCGCTGGACGCAGCCGGTGAGCTGCAGGGACACTTTCACGCGGCGGTATTCAGCTACGCCCCGGTTCCGCAGCGCACCGTCCAATTACCCTCGCTGGTAGAGCGTCTGTTCACGGAGCAGACCCTGCGGGACGTCCTGCACCTGCTGTATGACGACCGTGGTGAGGCAAGCGCCGGTCAGACTGGCCTCCTGCGCGGGGTCTGCTGGATCGCCCCCGTGGACGGCGTGGAGGTGGTCGCGTGAATCTGTTCCTCGGTGCCGTGACAGTCGGACTGCAGCTGGCGCTCCTTTCCCTGGGAGTCTTCCTGTCGTTTCGGGTGCTACGGACCATCGACCTGACGACCGACGGGGCCTTCACTCTGGGGGCGGCGGTGACTGGCGCTCTGCTTACCCATGGCGCTCCCCCGCTGCTCGCCACCCTGGCCGGGGGCTTCGCCGGGACGGCTGCCGGCGCGCTGACGGGACTCATCAACATGAAGTGGCGTGTGGATGTAATCCTCGCCGGGATCCTCGTCACGACCGCGCTCTACTCGGTCGTGCTCTGGGTCATGGGGGGCGGCAACCTCTCGTTGGCCGGCCAGCCGACCGTCTTTGATTTCGCCGCGGGTCTCTTTCCCGGCTCGACCGATCCCACGCGGGCGATGCTCGATCGCGATCTGGTAGCGCTCGCGGCTCTGGTTGCCATCGTGGGCGTACACGTGCTGGCAGTGGAGTTCTTTGTCGGGACCGACCTCGGTCTCGCACTGCGGGCTACCGGCTCGAGCCCCAGAATGGCGAAGGCCACCGGGATCGACACCGGCCTCGCGACAATGCTCGGCCTTGGGCTGGCAAACGGGTGCATCGGATTCTCCGGGTCGCTGTTCGCGCAATACTCGGGGTTCGCGAACGTGCAGATGGGCGTGGGGATGTTCGTGACCGGATTCGCGAGCCTGATCCTGGGCGAGGCGCTATTCAGCCAGCGGACGATTCAGCTCCGTATCATCGGCGCCATACTGGGAGCCGTGATGTTCCGGATCCTGGTCGCGGGAGCGTTGTGGGCGGGGCTCGATCCCAGTGCACTGAAGCTGGTTTCCGCCGGCTTCGTCCTGGCAGCGCTCGCGATCCCTCCCTTGGTCCGACAGATCCGGCGTACGGCGGTGGGAGAGCCTTCCAATGACTGAGCCGGCACTGAGCGTTCGAGGGCTCCAGCACACCTTTCACCGCGGCGCGCCCACCGAGAGTGTGGCGCTTCGGGGGATCGACCTCGATCTCGAGCCGGGCGCGTTCGTGGCCGTGCTGGGGACGAACGGATCCGGCAAGTCGACCCTTCTCAATGCCATCGCCGGGTCGCTCCGGGTCAATGCGGGGAGTGTCGCGGTCGCCGGCACGGAGATGACCCGATGGCCCGAGCACCGCCGGGCAAAGTACATCGCGCGGGTCTTTCAGGACCCCTTCGCCGGCACCGCCGCCGACCTAACAGTGGCGGAGAATCTCGCTATCGCCGTCCGGCGCGGCCGACCGCGCCGGCTGGTCCCCGCCTTGACCCGATCCCGGCGGGAGGAGTTCCAGGAGCAAGCCCGCACGCTGGGGCTTGGTCTGGAGAGCCGACTGCAGACACCGATGGGCATGCTTTCGGGTGGGCAACGCCAAGCGATGACCCTCCTCATGGCAATGCTGGTTCGACCGAAGCTCCTGCTGCTCGACGAACACACGGCGGCGCTGGATCCGAGGAGTGCGGAGCAGGTGCTTCGGCTCACCCAGACGTTCGTCGCGGCCTCGCGAGTCACGACTCTCATGGTCACCCATTCGCTGGCACAGGCGGTGCGTCTCGGTGATCGGATCCTGATCCTGCATCGGGGATTGGTAGCGTGCGACCTGACGGGCGCCCAGAAACGGAGAACCCGGGTCGAAGACCTGCTGGATCGTTTCGAGGAACTGCGGCGGGAGGACCTGCTGGACGAATCGGCGGCCGAATTGCTGGCGCGGAGCTACCTGTAGCAATCGATTCCGAATCGTTTCACCGCCAAGACGTCAAGAGCGCGAAGGTGAATCCTTCGCGCTCTTCGTGTCTTGGCGGTGGAAGTTCGGCGGCAGGAAGGCGAATTAGTACCGCGCCAGTTCTTCCATCGCCTCCCTCAGGTTCGACACCTGCGGCAGGATGACGTCCTCGAGCTCGGGCGCATAGGCCACGAAGGTGTCGGTGGCCGCCACACGGCGGACCGGAGCGTCGAGCCATTCGAAAGCTTCATCCGCGATCCGAGCGGCGATCTCCGCACCGTATCCCCACGATAGCGAATCCTCGTAGGCCACGATGACCCGGTTGGTCTTCCGCACTGAGTGGTAGACGGTCTCCCAGTCCACCGGAGAGAGAGACCTCAGATCGATCACTTCGACGGACTTTCCGGTGCTTTCCTCAAAGTCCTTCGCCGCGACGATGGAGCGCTGAACCACCGCGCCATAGGTAATGACGCTGAGGTCATGTCCCTCCCGGACCACCTTCGCCTTGCCGAAGGGGATCATGAAGTTGGGACCGGGGTTCGGCGCCTTGTTGTAGGTCTGGCGGTAGAGGTGCTTGTGCTCGAGGAACAGGACGGGATCCTCACACCGGATCGCGGTGCGGAGCAGGCCGTTGGCATCCAGGGCCGTGGACGGGCATACCACCCGCAGGCCCGGCACTCCGGTAAAGACGGCCGCGCCGGTTTGAGAGTGATAGATGGCGCCACCCTTGAGGTACCCGCCGTAGGTGACCCGGACTACCACGGGCGAGCTGAAGGCGTTGTTGGATCGCCAGCGCATCAGCGCGAGCTCATTCCGGAGCTGCATGTACGCCGGCCAGATGTAATCGAAGAACTGGATCTCGACCACGGGCTTGAGACCCCGGGTCGCGAGGCCGACGGCCCGTCCGATGATGTTGGCCTCGGCAAGGGGGGAGTTGTAGACCCGGTCGGTACCGAACTGGCGCTGCAATCCCCAAGTCACCTTGAAGACGCCGCCCTTTCCTTTCACCTGTTCCAGATTCTCAACCCGACTCGCGTCGGCGACGTCTTCGCCGAACACCAGGATGCGGGCGTCGCGGGCCATCTCCTCCCGGAGACAGATGTTGAGCAGGTCCACCATGGTGGTCGGATCGCCGGTGAAACGGGGATCGTCCTCGGTGTCGAACCGATCCGAGGTGGGGTCGACGTCCGGCGAATAGACGTAGTTGTAGATGGTGTCGGTCGCCGGCTGGGGCGCCACCAGCGCCGTGTCGACCGCCAACTGGAGTTCCTCCTCGACGCGCGCTTTCAGGGCCTCAATTTCCGCCTCGGTGGCGATCCCACGCTCCACCAGGTATTTCGGAAACTGGGTGATCGGATCCCGCGCGGCCTCCGCGGCCCGCTCGGCGGGCGGCCGGTACAACACCTCATCGTCTGAAAGAGAGTGGCTGTAGGGTCGGATCACCTTCGCGTGCACCAGGGCCGGTCCCTTGCGGGCACGGCAATACTCTACCGCACGCTGAAGCGTATCGTAGGATGCGATTGGGTCACAGCCATCCACTTCCTCGACGTACAGATCAGGAAAGGAGGCAACCAGCTTCGAGATCGAGCCGCCCGGCGTATTCACCTCAACCGGAACGGAGATCGCATAGCCGTTGTCCTCGATGAGGAAGACGACTGGCAACTTCAAGTTGGAGGCACTGCTGAGTGCCTCCCAGAACTCACCTTCGCTGGTGGTGCCATCGCCGGAAGAGACGAAGACGACTTCATCTCCATGTGGTCCGGTGACGCTGTCCGCCATCCCCTGCACCTTCGAGTAGCGGAGCCACGCCTCGGCGCACCCCACCGCCTGGAGGAATTGAGTCCCCGTCGGACTCGAGGAGCTGACGATGTTCAGCTCCTTGTGGCCGAAGTGCGAGGGCATCTGACGCCCACCCGAATTGGGATCCTCCGCCGCGCCAACCGCGGAGAACAGCATCTCGGTCGGGGTCATCCCCAAACCGAGACATAGAGCGCGATCGCGATAGTAGGTGTAAAACCAGTCGTGCGCGGGGCGAAACACCTTTGAAGCAGCCGCCAGCACCGCTTCATGCCCGGCACCCGAGATCTGGAAGAAGATCTTGTTCTGGCGCTTGAGCTGGATCTCGCGATCATCGATCCGCCGCGAGAGCAGCATGAGGCGATAGAGATCGAGCAGATCAGGCTTTGCCAGCGTTCGGGCGACCTTCGGGCTGGGGCGGACGCGAGTGGCCATTGACCAAAGATCGTGAGTGTGGTGGACAGACGGTAGATGTGGCGTCCAATCGCCAACCACCGGTCGACCGAATCAGGGCTTGGCCAGGAGCTTCGGCAAGCTATCCCAGTAACCCATGGCAGCTTGGATATCGGGATCGTTGTGTACCAGGAATTCTTCCCCCGCATCCCGGCCCCAGCGCACCTCAGCTGCCCGATGTGCAAGAATGCGGCCGAGCCGGGCAGCGAGCATCGAGTCGGGGGAGGCGGCGACCTTCAAGCGGGTGTGCACCCGGGCGAGCATGGGCTCGACCAGCCGACTCTGCCACTCGGTTCGGGCTTCGTACCACTTCGTGCGCTGAGCTGGCTCTCGGGGCAGCAGGGTGGCCACGCTGTCCGCCACCGCTTCGTACCAGCCACTGTCCACGGCCACACGGTGTGAAGACGTTGAGGGTGTCTTGTTCGGCCCCGCTCCTGCCAGCGAAGCTGTAGTACTGTTCCGCCTTGAGGCCCGGTAGGCGCGCTGAATCACGCGGCCACTCGGCGTCACGACCCGGGCGATGGTGAGCCAGACGAGTGTTTTCGCGGCACTTCCGGTGGCTGGTGGATGCCGTCCACACCCCTCACGGCGTCGCCTGGTAGACCACTCTCCCGCCAGCAATCGTCGCGCGTACCCGCGCTGTCTCGATGGCCTCCAGGGGCATCGAGAGCAGGTCCTGATCCAGCAGCGCGAGGTCGGCGCGGTAACCGGGCTTGAGTATTCCCCGGCTTCCCTCCGCGAACACCGCATACGCATTGTCCCTGGTGTAGGCGCGAAGCGCCTCTGCAACCGAGATCTTCTGCTCTGGAATCCACCCGCCGGGATTCTTCCCATCGAGCGTCCGGCGGGTCACCGCAGCGTAGATGCCGAGTATCGGGTCGGCCGGGGCCACGGGCCAATCCGATCCGAAAGCCAAACGGGTGCCGGCATCGATCAGGGAGCGGAACACGTAGCTGTCGCTCACCCGGGCACCGAGTCGCTTGCCGGCCCAGCGGCCATCGTCGCTGAGGTGAAAGGGCTGCATGGACGCTACCACGCGCTGGTCGGCAACCCGGCGAATCTCCTGCGGGCGCAGGTGCTGTACATGCTCGATCCTGAAGCGGCGGTCGCGTGGTCCATGAGCCGAGGCGACGCTGTCGTAAATATCCAGAACCAATGCGTTCGCCTTCTCGCCGATGGCATGCACGGCGACCTGCAGACCTGATGAGTCGGCGGCACCAATCCAGTGGCGGAGCGAATCCTCCGGCGTCACCAGCAGCCCGGAGGTCGAAGGATCGTCCTCATAGGGCTGGAAAAAGAGCGCGGTCGTGGAGCCGAGCGAACCATCGATGTACCCCTTCACCCCCGCCAATCGCACCCATCCATCACCCGGTCCATTGACGCGGAGGCTCTCAGCCGCCGAGCGCCAATCGGACAATGGGGGGAAAAGGGCGACCCGCAGGGTGAGGCTCCCGCGCTGGCGAGCGCGGAGGACACCAGCGTACTCCGTCCACGCCGTCCAGACTGCGGACCGTCCGGAGCTGCTCAAGGCTCCGACCGCCGTCACGCCCCGCTCGTTGAGCGAGGTCATAGCCCGTTGGAGCGCGGCGTCGACCTGCTCCACCGACGGCCGGGCTGCCGCGTCGAGCACCGGGTTCATCGCCTGGTCCTTGAGAATCCCGGTCAAGTCACCGGTGGTCCGATCCCGCACCATCGCGCCGCCGACAACCTCCCGGGTCGTGCGGGTGACACCCGCCGCGCGCAGGGCCAGGCTGTTGGCGAGGCCCATGTGACCGTCCAGCCGGCTCACGAAGACGGGATTGTTGGGTGTGACCGAGTCGATCCACTCCCTGCGCGGAAGTGGAGCGCCGGGCCAGCGCTCGTGATCCCAGTCTCCGCCCGTGATCCACTCGCCGGGGCGTCGCTCGGCGGCGAAGGCGGCGATCCGCCGGACGAATTCCTCCGGCGAGTCGGCATCCCGCAGGTCCACGCTGGAGAGTTGAAAACCCCCGTCAAGCAGGTGGACGTGGCCGTCCATGAACCCGGGGGTCACCAGCGCGCTCCCATTCTGCATTACCCGGGTACGCTCGCCGATCAGCTTGGCGATACTCGCGCTGTCTCCCACCGCCACGATGGTGTCTCCCCGGGTCGCGACCGCACCCACGAGGGGCCGTGTCGAATCGCCGGTCCAGACCTTCCCGAAGACGACCAGGTCGGCCGGCTGAGTACCCGCACTGCAGGCGACGGCGGAAAGCAACAGCGTCGCGGAGGCGCAACGAGGAAGCCGGCTCATTGGGCGGCCCGTCGCGGCAAACTGGTCGGAGTGGAAAGGAGATCGCGGATGTCGAGCAGTACCTCCAACATCAGCTGGTCACGCTGGAACCCGGCGTCCAGTTCCATCATGCGGCGTGGCTGGCTCTCGGTGCTCGCATACTGATACTGCTCACGGTAGGTGGTCTCGAGATTGACGAGGATCTGATCACGGGGGCGCATGGGATGTCGGCTGGGGGTGGATGGCTCGGCGACTCGGCCGGTGCAGTGTAGCTTATAGCGACCTTTCACGCCCTGCCACCATGCGCACGCTGTTCCACCTCCTGTTGGTCGTATCCTCGTTGCCGGCGGCCGCGCAGTCCAAACCGCGGGCACGGGATCTGGGCATTCCCTTCAATGGAACCCCTGGCCCGCTCAACGCGATCAGCGATGTCGCGGGCGTGGAAGTCGGCCATGCCACGCTGATCCGCGGCGAGGGCAAGCTGGTGGTCGGTCAGGGACCAGTGCGAACCGGGGTCACGGCCATCCTGCCGCGCGGCCGTGGGTCGAGCGATCCGGTGATGGCTGCGTGGTGGACGCTCAATGGCAACGGGGAGATGACCGGAACGACCTGGGTAGAGGAATCCGGCTTTCTCTGGGGTCCAGTCATGATCACCAACACGCTCAGCGTTGGAATTGTGCGCGATGCGGTGATCGACTGGGCGATACGTCGCAAGTATGACGAGTTCTTGTGGGCGCTGCCGGTGGTCGCAGAGACCTGGGATGGCGGCCTCAACGACATCAAGGGAATGCATATCACCCGTGAACATGCCTTTCAGGCGCTGGACAGCGCCAAGGCCGGCCCAGTCGCCGAGGGCAATGTTGGCGGCGGTACCGGGATGATCTGCCATGGCTTCAAGGGTGGGATCGGAACGGCATCCCGGAGGCTGTCAGCCTCGGCTGGCGGATACACGGTGGGCATCCTGGTACAGTGCAACTACGGCAGTCGCAGGCGGCTGAGCATCGCCGGGGTACCGGTGGGCGCGGCCATACACGGCGCCGAACCCTGCGTCGCACTCGGGGATACCCCGGCGGACACCTCAATGCGCGATCTGCCGCGCTGCGGTGCCAGGTCCAGCGCCCGCCCGGTGCCCGAGCGCCCTGAGCTCGGCTCGATCATCGTCGTACTGGCGACCGACGCGCCGCTCCTGCCACACCAGCTCAAGCGGCTGGCAAAACGGGTAGCACTCGGCGTCGGGCGAATGGGTGGAATCGGCGGCGATTCATCCGGTGACATCTTCATAGCATTCTCCACGTCCAATCCCGGCGCGGCGAACCCCGACAGCGTTGCCACGGTGCGGATGCTCCCGAACGATCGAATCAATGGACTCTTCGAGGCCACAGTGGATGCGACCGAGGAAGCGATCGTCAATGCCATGGTCGCCGCCGAAACCATGACGGGAGCGGACAGCTACCGCGTGTACGCACTGCCGACTGACCAGGTGCTGAACCTGCTCCGCAAGGCCGGGAGGGTTCGATGAACCCACCCAGCCGGCCGGTCGCGCTTATCACCGGCGCTTCGGGAGGCATCGGGCTCGAGCTCGCGCGCCTGTGCGCGCGGGACGGGCACGACGTCATCCTCGTGGCACGAAACCAGGCCAAGCTCGAAGAACTCGCGAAGTATCTCTCCGGGATGTACGGTGTCCGCGCCGAAGTGATCGTGGCGGACCTGGCCGACCCGGAAACGCCACATGCCATCATGGAAGAGGTGGCGGTCCGCGGCATGGGCGTTGACGTGCTCATCAACAACGCCGGTTCCGGCTTGTGGGGGCTGTTCGGCCGTCAGGGCGAGCGTCAGATCCTTGACCTGCTGCAGGTCAACATTACGGCCGTCACGCTGCTGACGCGCCTCGCACTGCCCCGCATGGTCACTCAGCGGCGCGGTCGGATCCTGAATGTCGCCTCGGCGGGAGCCTTTGCGCCGGGGCCGCTGATGGCGGGCTACTTCGCCAGCAAGTCCTACGTACTCCACTTTTCAGAGGCTATCGCGAACGAGCTTGAGGGAACCGGCGTGACTGTCACCGCCCTCTGCCCCGGTCCGGTCCCCACCGGCTTCAGCGCCGCTTCCGGCATGGTCGACGTGAACCTGCAGGAGCTCCCGGGCGCACTCGATGCTGCCACCGTAGCCAGCATCGGCTACCGCAGTATGCGGCGGGGCAAGCGGGTCGTGGTCCCAGGCATCGCCATGAAGCTGCTTATCTTCGGCATCCGAGTGGGGCCGCGGTGGCTCATCACCCGGATCACCCGCCGGCTACAGGAGCGGAAGGCCGCGCAATGACGCTCACAGGCAAGCGTATTCTCATCTTCGCCGCGAACTACTACGAAGAACTCGAACTCTGGTATCCCAAGATCCGGCTAGAGGAAGAAGGCGCCGTCACGGTGGTCGGCGGTGTCGGCGAGAAGGTCTACCACGGAAAGCGCGGCTCCTACCCGGTTACGGTAGACGCCCACGTGGACGAGTTGCAGGCGCAGGATTTCCACGGGCTGGTAATCCCGGGCGGATACGCACCCGACACACTCCGACGTTACCCCAAGGTGCTCTCGCTGACCCGCGAGATTTTCGAGGCAGGCAAGCCGGTTGCGTTCATCTGCCATGCCGGATGGGTGCCGATCTCCGCAGGCATTCTTCGCGGGCGCCGGGGTACCAGCGTCGGGGCCATCCGCGACGATCTGGTGAACGCCGGGATGACGTGGGAGGATGCGCCGGTCGTGGTGGACGGAAACCTCATCTCCTCCCGCACTCCGGCGGACCTGCCAGCCTTCATGAAAGCGCTGATCCCGGCACTCCGATGAAGCTCCTGCTTTCCTATCTGCGGCAGTACTGGCAACTCGTCGCGCTGGCGCTTCTGCTTGCCACGATCAACCAGGTCTTTTCGCTGCTCGATCCGCTCATCTTCCGGCACGTCATCGACACCTACGCCTCACACCCGCAGGACTACACCCGGACTGCGTTTTTCCGGGGCGTCGGGCTGCTGCTCGGCGCGGCGGTGGGGGTAGCGTTTGTCTCCCGGGTGGCGAAGAACTTCCAGGACTATTTCATCAACGTCATCACCCAGCAGGTGGGCGCGCGGATGTACTCGGACGGCCTGGCCCACTCACTGGAACTGCCTTACGCGGTGTTCGAGGACCAGCGGAGCGGGCAGACCCTGGGAGTACTGCAGAAGGTGCGATCGGACGTGGAGAAACTGATCGCAGCCTCCGTCAACGTGCTGTTCACCACGCTGGTGGGAGTGGTGTTCGTGACGATCTATGCCTTCACCGTGCACTGGATCATCGCCCCGATCTACTTCGCGACCATTCCAGTCATCGCCTGGGTCAGCTCGACCCTGAGCCGCAAGGTCAAGGAGGTCCAGAAGACGATCGTGGCCGAGACAACCGCGCTGGCGGGTGCCACCACGGAATCCCTCCGCAACATCGAGCTGGTGAAGAGCCTGGGGCTCTCGCAGCAGGAGATCGCGCGCCTCAACAACACCACGGCGAAGATCCTGCGCCTGGAGCTCAAGAAGGTGAAATACATCCGGAGTCTGAGTTTCATCCAGGGCACTACGGTGAATTTCCTCCGCACCACGATTCTCTTCATTATGCTGTATCTGATCTTCGCCCAGCAGATCACCTTCGGGCAGTTCTTCTCGCTGTTCATCTACTCGTTCTTCATTTTCGGGCCCCTGCAGGAGCTGGGCAACATCATCAACATCTACCGCGAGACCGAGGTCTCGCTGCGGAACTTCGAGCAGATCCTGGAGGTTCCCCCCGAGGCCCGGCCGACCTCGCCGGTGCCCATCGAAAGCATCAGGACCCTCGCCTTCGAGGATGTCGGATTCCGGCACCGGTCAGCATCGCGCAACGCGCTGACCGGAATCTCGTTCCAGGTCGAACGCGGTGAGACGATCGCATTCGTGGGCCCTTCCGGTTCAGGGAAGACCACACTCGTGAAACTCCTCGTGGGTCTGTACCAGCCCAACACTGGCCGGATTCTCTACAACGGTCACCCTGGCGGCGCCATCGACTTCGAGCAGATTCGGGAACAGATTGGCTTCGTCACGCAGGACACGCAGCTCTTCGCGGGCAGCATCCGCGAGAACCTCCTGTTCGTGAATCCGCGGGCCACCGACGCCGAGTGCATCGCCGTATTGGAGCAGGCGGCCTGCCAATCGCTGCTGGGCCGGGCGGACCGGGGGCTCGACACCGCGATCGGCGAGGGCGGCATGAAGATCTCCGGCGGCGAGAAGCAGCGGCTGTCGATCGCACGGGCGCTGCTCCGCCACCCAGGTGTCATGGTGTTCGACGAGGCTACCTCGAGCCTCGATTCCCTCACCGAGGAAGAAATCAACCAGACCATCCGTGCCGTCTCGCGGGTCGCACCGCAGATCACCGTGTTGATCGCGCACCGGCTCTCGACCGTCATGCATGCGGATCGGATCTACGTACTGGAGCGAGGCCACATCGTGGAGGCGGGTCAGCACGATGGCCTGCTGGACCAGATGGGGTTGTATTACGCCATGTGGCGGCAGCAGATCGGCGAACAGAGCGCAGAGGAGGTGGCCGCCCATGCCGGAACATGAGGTGTCACTGACCGACTGCCAGCGCCGGGTGAATACCTGGATCAGCCAGTTCGAGGAGGGATACTTTCACCCGCTCACCAACCTGGCCCGCCTCGCGGAGGAGGTGGGCGAACTCGCCCGCGAAGTGAATCACCGTTTCGGCCAGAAGACCAAGAAGCCGGGTGAGCCCGACGGCGATCTGTCGCTGGAAATGGCCGACATCCTCTTCGTGCTCATCTGCATGGCGAATCGTGAAGGTATCGACCTGCAAGTGGCCTTCGACCGCATGATGGAAAAGGTCGAGCGGCGCGATGCCAATCGATGGACAAGAAGGCCGGGGGAATCGGGAACGGGGAACCGGGAACGGGAGACCTAAGGCCGCCGTGGACGATTCGCTCAGCCGTCTCACCGCCGATCTCAAAGAACGCTACGCAATCCTGGGCCAAGCCGGTCAGGGGGGGATGGCCACGGTTTACAAGGCCACCGACCTCAAGCATCAGCGCCCGGTCGCGATCAAGGTGCTCCGCACCGAGCTGGCCGCCTCCATAGGCGGTGAGCGGTTTCTCCGGGAGATCGAAGTGTCGGCCCGGTTGCAGCATCCGCACATCGTCCCGCTGTTCGACTCCGGGGACGCGCAGGGTCTCCTCTATTACGTCATGCCCTTCGTTGAAGGGGAATCGCTCCGTGACCGGCTCAGCCGCGAGGGCAAGCTCCCCTTCGAACAGGCGGTGACCCTCATCCGCGAAGTGGCGAGCGCCCTCAGCTACGCACACGAGCGGGGCATCGTCCACCGGGACATCAAGCCCGAGAACATCATGCTGTCCGGTGGCCACGCGGTGGTAGCCGATTTTGGCATCGCCCGGGCGCTCACGGCTGCCCAGGCGGGACCGAGTGGAGGCATGACCGAGGTGGGGTTCGCCATCGGCACGGCCGCCTACATGAGCCCGGAGCAGGCGACCGCCAGTGAGATCGATGCCCGCACCGATCAGTACAGCCTCGCCTGTGTGTTCTACGAGATGGTCACCGGTGCCCCGCCCTTCCGCGGCAACACCGCCCCGGCCGTCCTGGCCCAGAGCCTCTCCGGACCCCGGCCGAGGCTCAGCAAGGTTGAGCACACCACCCCACCCGAGGCAGACGCCATCGTAACCCGTGCGCTCGCGGCCGATCCTGCCAAGCGATTCGCCTCGGTCGGAGAGTTCGCGACGGCACTGGAGCACGCGGCCGGAGGTGGCGCGGGAGCCGTGGCGGAGCGCCGCCGGCTCCGCCGCATCGCCATTGGGGTTCCGCTCGTGGTGACGCTGCTCGCGGTGCTCTGGGTGGTGTTTGGACCGCGTCGAACCAGCCCGGTCATGGCGGGTGCGGAAAGCATCGCTGTGATGCCTTTCAGTACCTCGGGGCAGGGCGTGGAGTTAATGGGGGAGGGGATGGTGGACCTGCTCTCCACCAATCTCAACTCCGTTGGGGGCATTCGGGCCATCGAGCCACGCACCGTCATGACCCGACTCAAGAAAGAAGGGCTTGGCGCCGGTCTCGACCTGGAGGCGGCGCTCGGCGTCGCGCGGGCGGTCAAGGCGCAGGCAGCCCTGCTCGGCAGTATCGTGGCGACCGGGCCCAGGGTCCGAATCAGTGCCGACCTGTACGGCCAGGACCGCAAGAGTCTCGCACATGCCCAGGTGGACGGAGCCAGTGACAGCGTTCTCGCCCTGGTGGACGAACTGAGCCGGGCCATGGTGCGCGAGATCTGGCGCTCCAAGGAGCCGGTGCCATCGCTTCGAGTCGGCGCGCTCACCACGACTTCCCTCGCCGCCATGCGCGAGTATTTGACGGGGGAACAACGCTATCGCCGCTCCGAGTGGGATTCGGCCGCGGCCGCTTTTCAACGGAGTGTTGAACAGGATTCAACGTTCGCGCTGGCGCAGTACCGGCTTGCCATGGCGCTGGGATGGAAGGGCGGCTACGCCCTGCCCCGCGCCCGGGAAGCGAGCGAGGCGGCCCTGCGCTTCAGCGGAAAGCTGCCGTCTCGAGAGCGCGCCCTCGTGGTCGCCTATCAGATGTTTTCGTACGGCAAGCTGGCTGCGATCGACAGCATGCGGAAGTACGTGGCGGCCTACCCGGATGATATCGAAGGCTGGAACCTGCTCGGTGAGACCCAGTTTCATACCCGCCAGCTGACCGGGCTCACACCCAAGGAGCTGGTAGAGCCGTTCGATCGCGTGCTGGCGTTGGATTCGACCCTGACTCCTTCAGCGATCCACCCGCTGGAGGCAATGCTTCTTGCCGGGGATTCAGTGGGATTTTCCAAGTACCTCGCCCTGTATCGTCGCTCGGCCTCATCGTCTGAAGCGGACGCCTACGCGGCGGCGGGCACGATTGTCTGGGGAATTACCCGCCTCGACTCCACCGCGGCCGCCTCGCTCCAGCAGCACATGGGAGCAACGTCGGCTGCTCTCATGGAGGCGCAGTCCGGACCTAGGGCATCGGGTACTCGCGCAGTAGCGCGATTCGACAACACCATTGCCGCCGTCACCGGAGCCAATCCTGACGACCAGACCCTGTTCCAGATGGCGATGGGGCGCGGGCTGTTGCTGTCGAGCCTGGGGCGATTTGATGAGGCGGCGCGGATCGCGGATTCGCTTACGAAGATCAACCCGCAGCAGGCCGGGGGGATCTATCTAGCGCCGATGATTCTCGGCGTCGCCCCAGGCAGCTACGGAAAGCCCTTTCTCGAGGGCATTGAGCGCGCCCCCATCAACAACCCCTTTCTAGCGTACTTTCGTGCCGCCATCCTGCTCTCTCGCGGCGATGCTCAGCGGGCTGGGCACATCCTGGACAGCGCGGTACGCGATTCCCTGAAGTTCCCGGAGTCCCTGCGCGGGGCGTACGTAGGTGGGCTGGGTTGGAGGGCGCTGCTGGTAGGTGACACTACTACGGGAATCCGATTGCTCCGGGAGGGGGCAGAGCGGCTCGGCAACAACTCTTTCTTTTCCACCCCGCTCCGACTGCAACTCGGCGCGGCGCTCGCGGCGCGCCCCGACACCCGTGAGCAGGGACTCAAGCTGCTTCGCTACGGGTTCGTAAGCGACCTCGGGGCCGCACCTGTGGCGTATTTCGCCCTCGGCCGAGCCGCCGAGGCGGCAGGTCGCAAGGACGAAGCCCTGCTCGGCTACGGGCAATTCGTGCGGTTGTGGGACAAGTCTGATTCGGCAGCCTCCGGGAGGGTACGAGAGGCGAAGGAGGCCTTGACGCGACTGACGGGGGAGCCGAAACCGTAAGGAGTGAGGAGTGACGAGTAAGGAGTGAGGAGTGAGGAGTGAGGAGTAACTGCACTAGCCTCCCAGTTCGTCTACTCCTTACTCCTTACTCCTTACTCCTTACTCCTTACTCCTTACTCCTTACCCCTTACCCCTTACCCCTTACTCCTTACTCACTCCTTACTCCTCACTCCTCACTCTTCACTCTTCATTCCCAGTCTTTCGGCGCCTGCTGCAGATCCGCGAGCAAGGTCCGGTAACTGTTCAGCCGGTCAGGCGGAACTGCTCCCGCTGCCGTCGCGGCGATGACCGCGCAGCCCGGCTCGTGGGTGTGGCTGCAGTCGGCATACTTGCAGGCATCTACCAAGGGTCGGAACTCGGGGAAACAGTGGGCCAGTTCCCGCGGCGCGAGCCCCCAAAGGCCCACCTCGCTGAATCCGGGTGTATCAACCAGGAATCCCCCGTTGCTGAGGGGCACCATCACCGCGCTCACCGTGGTGTTGGTTCCACGGCGGATCCGGGCACTGATCTCTCCGGTGCGGAGCTTGAGTCCCGGTTCGAGAGCGTTGAGGAGGCTCGACTTTCCAGCTCCGCTCGGGCCGGTGATGACACTCTCGCGGCCGGCGAGGATCTCGCGCAGCCGATCCAGTCCTTCGCCAGTTTTCACGCTGGTGCGGAATACCTGGTAACCCGCGGGCCGAAACCGCTCGGCCAGCGCATCGCCGCGATCCAGGTCGATCTTGTTGAGGATGACGCCAGCGGTAATCTGGTTAGCCTCGGCAACGACCAGCAGGCGATCGATCAGTTGGGGAAGGGGATCGGGACTCCGGGTCGCCGTCACCACCAGCACCTGATCGACGTTGGCGGCCACAGGCCTCGTGCCCCGCCCTTCAGGAACCCGTCGGGCCAGCAGGCTGGTGCGTTCCTCCACCCCTGCGATCCCCAGTATGCCATGCTCCCCCTCGGCATCGAGAGTGACCCGGTCGCCGACAACCACCTTCGAAGTATCGCGTTTCACTTTCCCGCGGAGCACCGCGCGCACCACGCCATCCGGGGTGAGCACGCGATAGGTCGAGCCGTCGCGCTCAAGGACGGTCCCGCTTACCACTCGCCCAAGGCCCGGTCGATCGCCTGATCCAGGGCGGCCTTCACGTCATAGAGGGACAGGGCCTTGATGCGCTCCTCCGCCTCCTCCGGCGTGCGGCCCCAGGCGAGGACATCGGATTCAACGTGGCCGACGGGGCGTTCACCGGATTGGGCCCAGCGCACGAACAACAGTGAGGCGCCATAGCGACCGGCGGCGTCGGGAGATTCTTCCACGAAGATGCCGACCGAGTACGGCTGCCCGTCGCCGCCGGCAAAGGCAGCAGCCCGATCATGGAGGGCCATGTACCCGCCCAGCGTCACATCGCTCATGGGGAGCGGTGCAGCGCCTCACGCACGACGTTCCCCAGAATGAAGGCGATGTTGGCGGGCCGCTCGGCGAGGCGGCGCATCAGGTAGGGGTACCACTGCGTGCCAAAGGGGACATATACCCGCATGTTGTAGCCGGCACGGCGGAGCTCGTCCTGCAGATCGCGCCTGACACCGTAGAGCATCTGGAACTCGAAACGGGATGGGTCAACCTTGTGCTGCTCCGCAAACTTACGGGCGTGGGCGATGATGCGGGGGTCGTGGGTCGCAATCCCGGGGTAGTTGCCCTGTTCCATCAGGCGCTCCATCAGCCGGACATAGGCCCGATCCACGTCCGCCTTGTCGGAGAATGCGACGTCGACGGGCTCCAGATATGCACCCTTGCAGAGCCGGACCCGCGCCCGGGTTTCGATAAGCCTGTCGACGTCGGTATCAGAGCGCCGGAGGCAGGACTGGATCACTACCCCCACCTGCGGTCCGAAGGTGGGGAAAAATCGTTCAAAGAAGAGATCGAGGGTGCGTTGGGTATAGGCGGAGCTTTCCATGTCCAGGCGCACGAAGCTCTGGCGCGACTTGGCCTTCTCGAGAATCGCCGTCATATTGGCGACGCAGGTGTCCCCATCCAGATCGAAGCCCATCTGGGTCAGCTTGAGGGAC
Organism: uncultured Gemmatimonadales bacterium; assembly: GCA_963748035.1. Classification (GTDB taxonomy): domain Bacteria; phylum Gemmatimonadota; class Gemmatimonadetes; order Gemmatimonadales; family GWC2-71-9; genus JADJOM01. The sequence goes on from CAVVHO010000003.1 coordinate 298,923, forward strand.
ACGTTCGCCTGCACCCCGGACTCGGCAATCTGATCCAGCATGGTGAGATACATATCCCGGGCGTGGGCCGCGTCATCCGCGTCGCGGACGCTCTCCCCGAGCAGATCGAGACTGGCGGTGATCCGGCGCCGGTTAAGCTCGCGAGCCGCGTCAATCGCGGTCTCCACGGTTTCACCCGCCACAAACCGGGATGCCAGTTTGCGTGCGACGGGATTGCCCCGGAGAAAGCGAAAGACTTTCGGCTGCTCAGACAGCCAAAGCAGGCTGGTGCGCATCATGTCGATGAATCCTTACCGGGCAAGAGCGGGAGAACGTAAACGGACCGGGAGGAGAGCTACAAGACGTGAATAAAGATTCGCAAGAGCGGAAAGACGGAAAGACGCAAGGGCGGAAAGGCCGCAAGTCCGAGCCGACCCGAATCGCCATGTGGTCGGGGCCTCGCAACATCTCTACTGCAATGATGCGGGCATGGGAGAACCGGCCCGACGCCTGGGTGGTGGACGAACCGCTCTACGCACACTATCTGACGCAGGTTCGGGTGAACCATCCCGGCGTGGACGAGGTAATCGCGATCCACGAAACCGATTGGCGCCTGGTCGTCCGAGACCTCACCGGCCCCATCCCCCAAGGCCGGGCGATCTACTATCAGAAGCACATGGCGCACCATTGGCTGTCGCATCTCCGGGGCGAATGGATCCTCCGGCTTCAGAACGCCTTTCTGATACGTCATCCCGCGGAGATGCTGCCCTCACTGGCGGCCAAGATGGGGCCGCCTGCGCTGAGCGATACGGGACTTCCCCAGCAGGTCGAGATTTTCGAATTCATTCGTGAGCGTGCCGGAGCGACACCGCCGGTCCTCGATGCGGAGGACGTGCTGAGAAACCCACGGGCCCTGCTGGAGCAGCTGTGCGACCGGATGGGCGTTCCCTTCAGCGATCGTATGCTTCAGTGGCCATCCGGGCCGCGGAGCACCGACGGAGTCTGGGGAAAGCACTGGTACGAAGCGGTAGAGCGGTCGACCGGATTCGAACCGTTCCAGCCCCGTCCGCGGACCGTCTCCTCGGAGCTCGAGTCCCTCTTAGCCGAATGCATGCCGTACTACGAGCAACTTGCGCAGCACCGGCTGCGTTAGCCGTTAGCCGTTAGCCGTTAGCCGAGGGATGATCCCCGGAGACGACACCACAAGCCACCCGCAGCCAAGCCGCCGAGCGCCGAGCCACGATCATGCTCCAGTCCTTCAATCCCAGGAACCAAGACCTGCTGGTTAACATCAACGGCACCCTCACCCATCGCGATCAGGCAGGCATCAGCCCGTTCGACTCCGCGGTTCAGGGAGGTGACGCAGTGTGGGAGGGACTCAGGCTCTACAACGGACGCATCTTCCGCCTGAAAGAGCATCTCGATCGGTTGCGTCACTCGGCCATGGCCCTCGCCTTCACCGACATCCCATCCCACGAGATCATCACCGCCGAGCTTCGAAAGACCCTTGCGGCCAACGAGATGAAGGACGGCGTCCACATCCGTCTGACGCTTACTAGAGGCGTGAAGGTCACGTCGGGGATGGACCCACGGCTCAACCAGTCGGGCCCCACGCTGATCGTTCTGGCCGAGCACAAACCGCCGGTCTATTCGACCACCGGCTTGACGTTGATCACCAGCTCGGTGCGCCGGTTCTCCCCCGACTGCCTCGACCCCAAGATCCACCACTGCAACCTGCTTCAGTCAATCCTGGCCAAGATCGAGGCCAACGTCGCCGGCGCCGATGACGCCCTGATGCTGGACACCCGGGGCTTCATCGCCGAAACCAACGCGACTCACCTGTTCTTTGTAGAACGCGGCGTCGTGCGGACCAGCACTACGGCGGCCTGTCCGGAGGGGATCACTCGGGCGACGGTGCTCGACCTCCTGGCTGAGCATGGCGTGCCGCATCAAGTCGGCAATCTCTCGCTGACGGAGGCCTACCGCGCCGACGAGGCGTTTTGTACCGGCACGATGGGAGAGCTCGCGGCAGTGGCGAAGATCGATGGGCGAGTGATCGGGGACGGTGCCGTGGGCCCGCTGACGCTGCGGCTGACGGCGCTCTTCCGGGAACTGACCGCGCGAGAGGGGACGGTTGTCGTGGGATAGCCGCGGCCCGGTCCCCCAGCCGATCCGTCGGACCTCCCGGGGTTAGGCCGGACCCATTCTGAGACCAAGCTCTGCCAGCAGTGCCTGGAACCGGGGCTGGGCACGGCGCTAATCGCGTCCGATTTCGCGGGTCCGTGCGTCAGGGCAGGAACCGCGTCCTGAGCTCAGGCGGCACCAGCGGACAGGCGTCGGCCGGCCGTGAAAACAGGCGGTAACGGACGCGGGCGATCCCATTGTAGCCGGCATCGAGCAGCCAGCCGGGGAGCAAGCTCACGACTCGTGCCAGAATTCGCCACGGGCCGCCGAGTCGCTCACCGATGTGAATCACCGCGGCGGACCGAACCAGAGTCCGGCCGTCGGCGGTGCGCACCACTATGCTGTCAGGCAATTGCGCCCGTTCCGCTTCCGGGTACTGCGCTGCAAAGGTGGGCCCATCCAGCGGAGCGTAGCGGAACAACGTACCCGAGAGATCACGAGCGAGGATGAACCTCACCCACCAGTGGCACAGGCCACAGCCGCCATCGTAATACAACAGATCTGTGCCGAGCTCCGGAGCGTGCTGAACCGGGGCAGGCGCGGTCATCGCGAGTCCGTGGAGCCAGAGGATCCAAAGGTTGGTGTCGTTAGTTCGGGCATAACAAAACGCTGCCCGACTCCCTCTCTGGCGTCAAGTGAGCCGCCCGCAGTACTATATTGCCGTACCGCATGACGTCTCCTCCCTCCCTTGGCATCCTTGACCTATCAGATCGTGGCGCGGGATTCGTCCGCCGCCGCGAGTTCAGCTATCTCGCCGAGGATGGCGACCTCTACGTCGCGCCGCGACTGGTAGGCCAGTTCGGTCTGCGCACCGGGGATGAACTATGGGGAGAGGTCGGCCGGGCCCCCGGCCGAAACAAGTCTCCGCCCGTCGAAAAGGTCACCCTCGTCAACGGCCTGCCGGCGGAGAGTGCTCGCCAGCGACCGGCCTTTGGTAGTCTCGGCGCGGTCCATCCCGACGAGCCGTTGTTCCTCGATTGCGGCCTGCGCCGCTTCGGCCAGCCCGACTACACGAACCGGGTGATCGACTTGCTCTGCCCGTTCGGAAAGGGGCAGCGAGCGCTCATCGTCGCGCCCGCCAAGGCGGGCAAGACCATGGTGCTCCAGTCAGTGGCGGAGGGGATCGCGAAGAATCTCCCCGGCTCGCTGCTGCTGATCCTGCTGGTCGACGAACGGCCGGAAGAGGTCACCGAGATGGAGATGATCGGCTACGGCGAGGTCGTCTCGTCCAGCTTCGATTTTCCCGCCGAGCGGCACGTCGCGGTGGCTGAACTGACGCTGGAACGGGCCCGGCGGCGGGTGGAACAGGGCGAGGATGTGGTGCTGATCCTCGATTCAATCACCCGGCTGGCCCGGGCATACAACGCGGTGGAGCGAGGCACGGGGCGGACCATGACCGGCGGCCTGGACTCTTCCGCACTCGAGAAGCCCAAGCGATTCCTGGGCAGTGCACGAAAGATCGATGCCGCGAAGGGTGGTGGATCCCTCACGATCATCGGGACGGCGCTGATAGATACCGGCTCCAAGATGGACCAGGTGATCTACGAGGAGTTCAAGGGTACTGGCAACAGCGAACTGACGCTCAGCCGCGAACTCGCGGAGCGCCGAATCTTTCCGGCCATCGATCTCAAGGCGAGCGGAACTCGGCGGGAGGAACTACTGCTGCCACCACCGCTATTGCAGGTGGCGCAGACCCTGCGGAATCGATTGGCACCAATGACATCAGTGGACGCGATGCAGCAAGTACTGGGACTCATGCGGCGGAGCGCTTCGAATCAGGAGCTGGCGAGCAGCCTGTGAGGCCTCAGGCCGAAGCAGTCGTCGGAGACGGTCCTTGACGACTCGGCGTTGGGAAGTCGATGTCGGCGTCTGTTTCGAGTAGTTCTGGGTCGGGGGTCGCCGGCTGGGCGTATTCAGCGGCGAGGTGAGAGCCCGCCACTGCCGCCTTCACGCGCTGCAGGACGACCTGACCTGCCCCGAGCGGCAGGTAGAACGCCCGCAAATACTCTTCGACCGCACGCTCCACCGGCATGCAGCCTTCGACTAATTCCGCGAAGGCGTGCGCATTCTGCACATGAGTCGCAGTCACCGCCTCCGCGGCGCCGGCTCCGACCATGCGCGCCAGCTCGACGGTCCGTTCGTGATAGGCCCGGCGGTAGCGGACCAGTTTGATGACAAGGTCCAGCCGAAGCACCCGCCAGCCGCGCAGCACCGGTAGCGGCAACAGGGCGGGCAGACAGTCGAGGTCGAGCAACGCGAGAGTCCGGCTGCGCACTCCCTCCTGCATCGGCTCTGAAACCGGAACCACGCTGAGATAGAGTTCCAGCGCCTCGAGCGGTGAGAGCCGACTGGCGAACTCGCCGATGAACTGGCACGCCTGCACAGCGTGAGTCTCTAGCAGCGCCTCCCAACCCAGCGCGTACGCGATGCGCACCCGCGTTCTGAGGCTCCGCGGGAATTGTCGAACTGGCATCTGGCTTGGTACGGACACGCGCGGGCTCCCTCGAGGCTGTCGCGGTGTGGGTTGATCCGCGGAATCACGATGAGTCTCAAGCTAGGATCGGGCCACAGGGGCGCAATGACTCACAATACGCCCCTCAGCAGACTGGCGTGTTCCGCGGACTTATCGCACCAGGATCATGCCAGTAAGTCATTGTATAACAAATACTTATACTAATCTATGGTGGAGAGAAAAGGCTCCTGAGAGCCGCCCTCTCCGTGCCTTGGACCCTGCCGAACCGGATCCTCCGACTGTCGCCTCTCACCCCACGACTGTGGTCCCGATTCAGCGGTCGGCCGTTGACCTCCGCGACACGACGCCGGGAGGGAGGCACCGTCCTGTTCCCGCTGAGAAGCTGTTACCTAAGGCTCTCCAGGAAACGCCGAATCCCCGCCTCGTATTCCCGAGCGCCGACTTCATAGGCATCGTCGTGCGCACCCGGGACCTCCAGCAGCGACTTCGGCTCCCTCGCCGCGGCAAACAACCGACGACCATGGCTCGGCGGGATTGTCGTGTCGTCGTGCCCATGGACGATCAAGATGGGCATCCGCACAGATCCGATGCGCTGTAGTGAGGCGAAGCGGGCTCGCGCCATCCAGTGTACCGGCAAGAATGGATAGAGCTCCGCCGCGCGGTCGGGGACCGATGTGAACGCCCCCTCGATCATGAGGCCCGCGGCCGGGACGTCGGTTGCGAGCTCGATCGCGACTGCGGAACCGAGCGAATGGCCGTAGATCACGATTCGCTCCGCCGGGACGCGGAGGCTGTCCCGGAGGTACTCGTAGCCGGCCCGTGCGTCGGCGTAGAGCCCTGCCTCACTCGGCGATCCATCGCTCTCACCGTAACCCCGGTAATCGAGCGCCAGAACGCCGAGGCCGAGCCTGTGGAATTGCCGATCGTGGGCGGGGCGGCCCGGTGTGGCGAGGTTGCCGGCGTTGCCGTGGAGCACCAAGGCCCAGCGGCCCGAGTCCAGGACCGGCGAGATGGCCCATGCGAGGAGCCGGACGCCATCCGTACTGGTGATCGAGACCCGGTGGGTCTCGAGACCAAACTCTGGTGCCGGCACACCGACCGACCCCCGCTCCGGAAGGAAGATGAGGCGATCCTCGTTCGCGCGGAACCAGAGGATTACCCCGATGTAGAGCAGACCGAGCGTGCCCAGCCCGACCAGCGCCACTTTCATCGATCCAGCCGCATCACCCGAAGCAGTTCCGCGAATCGCGGATCGCGCCGAATCGGATCGAACAGCGCATCAACCTTGGCATACACCAGCCACCCACGGCGCTCAATCCGAGCCCGCTCCAACCAGGTGAAAGCCGCGTCGACCCGCCCGAGTACCAGCGCGAGGCGTGCGAAGTCGGTCGGAGAGACATAGCGCTCGTGTGTCATGGCCTCAAAGCGCCCCCAGGTTGCCTCGGCCTCCTCGCGGCGGCCCTCAAGCATGTCGATGTGTGCCTTGGCAACCATCGCGTACGAGTCATCGGGAATCAGATCGAGCACCACGTTCACGGATTCCCGCGCCTCTGTAAGGCGTCCCGAGTGGATGAGCAGGATGGTCAGCAGGAGATGATTGTCCGGCGACTCGGGGTTCATGATCAGCGCGCGGGCGAGGTGCGGGACCCCGAGGTGCGGCGTGCGGGCGTAGTAGTAGAGCCAGCCGAAGCTCCGCCGGATTGACACGGAGGTCGGATCGAGTTCCACCGAACGCTGCCCTTCGGCCAGCGACTCGGGAATCCGCCCCATCGCCGCCAGGTACCACGAATACCATTGCCGGGCACTGGCGTAACGAGGATCGAGCTCGATGGCGCGCCGGAACTCCCGACCCGCCGCATCCCAGTCCCAGTCGTGAATGAACAGCACCCATGCCAGCGAGGTGTGCGCCTCGGCCAGGGAGTCATCGAGGGCGATGGCCTTGCGCGCTTCCTCGCGGGCGCGACCCAGGCCCTCGGCCACGGGCATGGCGCGGTAGTCCACATACTGGGCATAGGAATCGGCGAGCCCGGTATACGCGAGTGCGAAACCCGGATCCTCGGCGATCGCCTCCTCGAAAAACCGCACCGCCTGCACCAGGTCAGCGCCGGTGCGTTTGTTCCAGGCGTGTCGGCCCCGGAGATATAAGTGATACGCGCGCGGATTCGCGGTAGCCCGGCGCGGTACCAGATCGCCCAGCGCACCGGTCTCGAGGAACTGGGCCCGCAGGGTCGAGACGATGCTCCGGGCAAGTTCGTCCTGCAGTGCCAGGATATCGCGATCCTCGCGATCAAAGCGCTCGGACCACAGCAGGCGGCCGTCTGCGGTATCGGACAATTGAGCTGTAACCCGAAACCGGTCTCCCGCCCGGCGCACACTCCCCTCGAGCACCACCGTCGCCCCGAGCAGCGCACCCACGGTCCGGACGTCTTCATGCTTGCCCTTGAGAGCAAAGACCGATGTCCGGGGGGCCACCTGCAGGCCTTCCACGTGAGCCAGGGCGTGGATCAACTCATCGGTGATCCCATCACTCACGTATTCATTGTCCGGGTTCGGGCTGGCGTTGGTGAAGGGCAATACCGCAATCGTCCGCAGACGGGGAAAACCCGGCTGATCAGGAAGACCGGAGAGCGGGGTGACCAACGCCTCGCAAAACTCCATCACCGAGTCAAACCGTCCCGCCGGATCCTTGGTGAGTGCCTTGAGCAAGGCCCGCTCCACCGCCGCGGGAATCTCAGCCCGGAGCGCACGGGGCGAGCGGGGCGATTCGGTCGCTTGCCGCGCCATCGTTGCGCGATTCCCGCTGCCGGCGAACGGGGGTTCGCCCGAGAGCAGTTCGTACAGGACGCAGGCGAGCGCGTACTGATCGCTCCGGGCATCCACGACCGGATCGCCGCTGGCCTGTTCTGGGCTCATGTAGGCAGGGGTGCCCACCGCGACCCCGGGCTCGGTCACAATGGGGACCGGTTCGTCTTCGCGGACGCCTCGCGCCACACCGAAATCGGAGACGACCGGTTCACCCTCCTGCATGAGGATGTTCTCGGGCTTCACATCGCGATGGACGATGTTCCGCCGATGGGCATAGTCGAGGGCGGCGCCCACGGCGCGCACGATGCGGATCGCCTGCTCCACCGACAGCCGCCCCTCGGCGTTGAGCCGGTCGCGCAATGAGCCGCCGACCACCATTGGCATCACATAGAAAAGTATCGGCCTGCCGGCGGGATCAACGATCTCGCCGGAGTCGTACAGTGGCAGGATGTGTGGATGGGTGAGTTGGGCCGCGAAGCGGATCTCGCGCAGGAAACGGTCCGCGTGTTCCCGGCTCGTCAGCAGGCCGCCGCGAAGCACCTTGACGGCGACGGGCCGGTCATGTCGGCGGTCGTGCGCGAGATAGACCACCGCCATCCCGCCGCGACCGAGCTCGCGCTCGATGACATAGCGATCCCCCAGACCGCGCAGCAGCTCGGGGGGCGCGTCGGGCAGGTGAGGATCCCTGGTGGGCACCTCGGGAAGCTATCGCGGCTGCCACCCACCTGTCGACCCGAGTCCGTCAGGAGTAGAACTTCTCCCCGCGTTCCGCCATTCGGATCAGTGATGCCGCCGGAGTGAATCGGGCACCGAACTTCTGTTCCAGACCGCGCAACACCTGGACGACGTGCGCGGCGCCGAGATCGTCGAGATACCTGAGCGGCCCGCCCCGGAACGCCGGGTAGCCGATGCCGAAGATTGCGCCGATGTCGCCGTCACGTACCGAGCGGACCACGCCCTCACCGGCAGCCATTGCCGCTTCGTTGAGCATTGAGTAGACCAGGCGCTGTTCGACAGGTTGCGTACTGGCCGGCGCCTTGGGGCGAAGGCCCAACAGGTCATAGACCGTTTCGTCGGGTCCGGCCTTTTGCCCCTTGGGATAGAGATAAAAGCCCTTGCCGTTCTTTCTCCCCAGGCGCTTGTCAGCGATCAAGCGCTCGATCAACTCCGAAGGCTTGAGTCGGTCTCCGAACGCCTGATGCATCACCTTCGAAGCCTTCGCGCCCACATCCAGACCGACTTCATCCAGCAGGGTGATGGGACCGACCGGAAATCCGAACCGGGTCATTGTCCGGTCAATGACCTCCATCGGGATACCCTCTGCAAGGATGTACCCGGCCTCGTTGAGATAGGGGGTGAGGATACGGTTTACCCAGAAACCCGGGTGATCCCGCACCACAATCACGGTCTTCCCCAGCTTGCGACCGAAGTGCACCGCCGACGCAATGGTATCCGGAGCGGTCCGGTCGGTGGGAATGACCTCGAGCAACGGCATCCGGTCCACGGGCGAGAAGAAGTGCATCCCAACCACCAGGCCGGGTCGCGAGGCCCCGGCGGCTATATCCGCGATCGGAATCGTCGAGGTGTTGGTGGCGAAGATTGTCTGTCCCCGGGTCGCCGCCTCGGTGTCCGCGAGGACCTTGCGCTTCACGTCGAGATCTTCGAACACCGCTTCGATCACCATGTCGGTCCGTTGGAAGCCGGCAAAGTCGGTGCCGCCGGAGAGCAGCGCCGCCTGGCGCTCGAATTCGGGTCGGGTGATCCGGCGCCGCTTGAGCCGCCCAGCGAGAATATCGGTCGCCGCCTTGAGGCCCTTGCCGACACGCGGCAGTTCAGTGTCCTTGAGCCGCACCGGAATGCCGGCGTTGCCCACCGCCGTGCCCGCGATCCCCGCCCCCATGAATCCCGATCCCAGCACCGCGAGGTGCTCCACTGGTCGCGCGGTCGCGGTGACGCCCGCCGCCACGCCGTCGTCCTTCTTGAGCGCGTTGGTCGCGAAGAAGATCCCGACCAGCTTCCGAGAAACCTCCCCCACCGCCAGCTCCCCGAAACGGCGCCGCTCCTCCGCGAACCCCCTCGGTCGGCCTCGCTCAAGCCCCACCTTCACGGCCTCCAGCGCCGCGAGCGGCGCGGGATAGTTCCCGTGGGTCTTCTTGAGCGTGTCCCGCCGCGCCTTCCAGTAGACAAACCGGCGCCCCAGAGGATTGCGGTCCAGCAACGCGCCCATGAAGCCGGTCTTCGGTTTCCGCACGACCGGCTTCGCCGGGACACCCTGTGTCAGCAGCCGATCGGCCGCCTTGAGCGCCGTCTCCAGCAGAATGCTCTTAGGGACGAGCTCATCTGCCATTCCGAGTTTGAACGACTTGAAGCCGTTCTCGCTGCGCCCCGCCATGATGATCGAGAGCGCCGCGGTGAGGCCGATGAGCCGTGGGAGCCGCTGGCATCCACCCGCGCCGGGCAAAAGGCCAAGCTGCACCTCAGGCAGTCCGAGCTGGGTCTTGGGATGATCGGTCGCGATGCGCCAGTCGCACGCCAGTGCCAGCTCGAATCCACCGCCCAGGCAGGCGCCGTGTATGGCGCAGACCACCGGCTTCGGAAAAGCGTCCAGACGTTGCAGCATCGCTTGCCCATCGCTCACCAGCCGCTCGAACTCTTCCCGGGTCGAGAGCCGGGTGAATTCCTCGATGTCTGCGCCGGCGATGAAATTGTCCGGCTTGCCCGAGATGATGACAAGGGCGCGCACGCCGGGATCATCCCGGAGCCGCGCGAGCGCGGCCTCGAACTCGGCCTTCACCGCCGCGTTGAGCTTGTTGACCGGCTCGCCGGGGAGGTCGAGGGAGAGAACGGCGGTGGAGCCGTGGTGAGTGAGGGTGAGTGCGGCCATGTGATTACCGGTACCGAGTACCGAGTACCGGGTATCGAGTACGAGGCGCCATGCACTCGGTACCCGGTACCCGGTACTCGGTACTGTTCAGAGTCATTGCGATCACACCCGTTCCAGGACCATCGCAAATCCCATCCCGCCCTGGGCACAAATCGAGATGAGACCGAACTGCACATCCCGTTTCACCATCTCGTTGGCCAGGGTCGTGGCAATCCGGGCCCCGGTAGCCCCGAAGGGATGGCCAATGGCGATCGATCCGCCATGCACGTTGGTGCGCTCCCAATCGACTTCGCCCACCGGCTCGGCGCGCCCCAACTTCTTGGCCCAGTCGCGGCTCGCCCACGCCTCGACGTTGGATAGCACCTGCGACGCGAAGGCCTCGTGGATCTCGACCAGCCCAAGCTCTTTCCAGGTGATCCCGGCGCGGTCGAGTGCCGTGGGCACCGCGTACGCCGGTCCCATGAGGAGTTGCCAGCCCGGATCCACTGCAGCGACGGCGTAGCTTCGAATCGCCGCCAGCGGCCGATACCCGAGCGCGCGAGCCTTCTGCTCCTCCATCACGAGGACCACCGCGGCCCCGTCGGTCAGGGGGGAGGCGTTGCCTGCCGTGACGCTCCCGTAGCGCTTGTCAAAGACCGGCTTGAGCTTCGCGAGCGCCTCGAGCGAGGTGTCGCCCCGAATCAGATTGTCGGTGGTGACGACCTGATCCATCGCCCGCCCCCCGAACCAGGGCGCGATCTCCTCCGCCAGTCGCGCGCTGGCGGTAGCGGCGGCGGCCCGCTGGTGGCTCATCAACGCCACCCGGTCCTGCGCCTCGCGGCTGATGTGGTTCTCCTTCGCCATCTTCTCCGCGGATTGCCCCATGGACTCACCGGTGCTCGGCTCGGCGATGGCGGGGCTCACGGGGATGAGGTCACGGGGACGGGTCCTGGCGAGGATCGCGAGTCGCTGGCCAAACGACTTGGCCTTGCTGGCCTCGAGCAGGATCTGGGTGAAGCGCTTGGAGTGGAGGATCGGAATGTCAGAGAGCGATTCAACGCCCCCCGCCAGCACCACGTCGGCGTGTCCGAGCACGATCTGATCGGCCGCGTAGCTGAGGGTCTGCCCCGCCGAGGCGCAGGCGCGATTGACTGAGAAGGCGGGCACGGTTGGAGGCAGTTGGGGCAGGAGGCTCACCTCGCGCGCGACGTTCGGCGCGAGCACCGACTGGATCACCTGTCCGAACGCGACTTCCGAGACCTCGCGGCCATCGAGCGCGGTGCGTTCGAGCAGTTCCTGGGTTACCCGGCGGGCCAGTTGAACCGCCGTGACGTCCTTGAACACGGTCCCGCTGCGCGCGAAAGGGGTCCGGAGTCCGGCGACGATGCAGGGACGGCGGGAGTCTTGCATGCTCTATACTTTATACTTTCCGCGACGTGGATGCGCGCTGTTGCCGCGCACCGCCGCGCGCGCTTACGATTGCTTCTGGGCGGCGACGCTGGCCACCGCACGAATCTTATTACTCTCGACGGGCTCGAAGACCTCGCGCCCGTGCAGGACCTCGAACGGCACGACCAGCCGGCTCAGTTCGCCCGGTGCGAGCAGGTGCTCGTCCCGCGTCGGGCCCCAGCCCAGTGCGCGCTGCCACTCGAGGTAGGCCTCGATCAAGAGCACGCCGCCCGGGGCCACCGCGGCCTTGATATCGTCTATCCGCCCACGGTCTAGATAATTGAACTGCAATACGACGTTGAACTCGCCCAATGCCGGCCACTCACCCGTGAGGTCGACGACGCGGAAATCTACCTCGACCCCGAGGCGTCCTGCCGCTTCGCGTCCCGACTCGAGCCTGGCCTCGTCATGGTCCAAGGCCACCACCCGCGCGCCCAACTGTGCCGCCCGGATCGCATGTCGTCCTGTGCCACAAGCCAGGTCGAGCACCGTCACGCCCGGGCGGAAGAGATAGTCATGCCACGCGAGCCAGGTACTCGGCCGGGGGAGGTAGAGGACGGGCGGTGGGGAACCGCGCGTGAGATCGGGCATCGGTCCTCGGCTGAACGGCTCAGGGCAGCTCCCGCCGATTTGCTGATCATCGGGGGCGGTATTACAGGCACGGGGATCGCCCGAGACGCCGCCATGCGCGGCCTCCGGACGATCCTAGTCGACCAGCAGGACCTCGGGTTCGGCACCAGCTCCCGCTCCAGCCGCCTCATCCACGGCGGCCTGCGCTACCTCGAAGAGGGCGATCTCAAGCTGGTTTTCGAGGCGTTGCGTGAGCGCCGGGCGCTGCTCCACATCGCCCCGCACCTCGTGCGCCCGCTTCCCTTCGTGTTTCCGGTCCACCGTGGGGACCGTGTGCCCCTCTGGAAGCTTTGGGCCGGGATCTGCCTGTACGACCTGCTGGCGGCCTTCCGCAATGTGCGGTGGCATCGGTTCCTCGGCAAGCGCGCCCTGCTCATGCAGGAACCGATGGTGCGCGAGAAGGGCCTCACCGGTGGGGTGCGTTACTACGACGCGCAGTGCGATGATGCCCGGCTGGTTGTGGCGACCGCCCGCTCCGCAATGCGCCACGGCGCGAGGATCGCCAACTACATGGCGGTCGAGAGCCTGCTACACGCCGACGGCCGGGTCCAAGGTGCCCGCCTCCGGGACACCATCACGGGAGAGGAAACCAGCGTTCACGCGCACGTCGTGGTCAACGCGACCGGGCCGTGGTGTGACGAGCTTCGCCGAATGGAGGATCCCAACGCCACCACCCTCCTTCGGCTTACGAAGGGCGCGCACGCCCTGGTGCGGCGGGACCGGCTGGGGCACGAAGCCGCCATCACCCTCACCAGTCCCATCGATGGCCGGGTGATGTTCGTGTTGCCCTGGGGCGAGTTCTCCTATATCGGAACTACCGATACCGACACCGACGAACACCCTGATACGGTAAACGCCACGGCCGAAGACGTCGTGTACCTCCTCCGATCGGCCAACGCAGCCTTCCCGAACGCGCACCTGAGCGAGAAGGACGTGCTCGCGACCTGGGCGGGGCTGCGTCCCCTGGTCGCGACCGACACGAGCCTCGGCGCCTCCCAAGTCCCCCGAGAACACCTGATCCAGCGCGGTCCCGGGGGCATGCTCACGATTGTGGGCGGCAAGCTAACAACCTATCGGGCCATGGCCGCCGAACTGGTGGACCGAGTGGCTACGATCCTGCACGAGCTGGATGGGCGACCCCGGGCGCCCAGGCCTGCCACCGACGAAGAGCCACTCCCGGGGGGCGAGGTGCATGACCTCGAGCCTCTGGGGAGGCCGGGCCTGGAACTCGGTCTGTTCACGGAAACCGTCGAGCATATCGTGCGCACGTACGGCAGCGAGTGCGCAGCGGTCTTCAATCTGGTGAGGGAGCAGAGAGAGTTGGCGGCGCAACTGGTGCCCGGCTATCCCGCCATCGAGGCGGAGGTCGTGCATCTGGCGCGGCGGGAGTTGCCACAGCGGGTGGAGGATGTGCTGGTGCGGCGGATTCACCCGTTCTACGAAGCCCCGGACCACGGTGTCGGAGGGGCCCAGCGTACAGCCGAGCTGCTGGGTGCGGAGCTCGGCTGGGACGGCGATCGGATGGAAGAGGAGGTAGAGCGCTATCGGCAGCTGGTGGCGCGACAACCCAACCCGGCCGCTACGGCGCCCGGGACCTGAGGCGAGCCCAGGTACCGGGCGTCCGGAGAATCCTTACGGCAGCACGACAACTCTCCCCGTCATTGACTGCCCATGCACCGCGCAATCGTACGTATAGACACCCGCAGTCCCGAAGGTGGCTTGGAACGTCGCCGCGTTCACACCCTGATCGGTGAAGCTAGTCACCCCAGTTGAGCGCACTAGGTGGGTACCGTTTCCGAGCTGGTCCCAGGTCACCGTGGCATTCACCGCCACCGTATCCACCGCCGGATTGGTCGAGAGGTTGCGGGCGCTCCGATACGCGATTCCCGGCGCATGGACCGTCGCGGTTGTTGGAAACGGCTGGACGGTGAGGGTGAACGTCACCGTATCAACGTCCTGCACCAGCGCTCGCACCGAAACCGCGCCCGTAGTCGCACCGGCCGTTGCGCCGATGGTTGCGAGCCCCCCTGCCCCGGATGTGGACTGCGCGGCACTCAGCGTCAGGCTCCCGCTGGTCACCGACCACGCCACCGTCTCACCGCTGCGTCCGTTGCCAAAGGCGTCCGCGACGACGACCGAGAGTGGCGCCAGCGCACTCGTGACCAATGGCTGCTGGTTGTTGCCCGCCTGGATGGTCAGGGTGGCCGCATCACCTGCGGTTCCCGTTGCCGTGAAGCTGACGGGTGAGCCTCCTGCCCCGGAGAGGGTCGCGCGGGCGGTCTGCGCCCCTGCGGTGTGCCCCAGGGTCCAACTCGTCGCGGCCTTCCCGTCCACGTCCGTGATACTGCTGGTGGGGTCCAGCACCGCAGCCGTGGCAGTGCTGGTCCAGTTCACGGTCGCCCCTGCCTTCGGCGCCCCGCTTTCCTGAACTACCACCCGGAGGGACTCGGGCAGCTCCGTCGCAACTTCAGCGGTCTGGGTATCGCCATTGGGTGCGCCCGCCTTGCTGATCGTCACAGCGGGCGAGTTGTCACTACCACCTCCGCATCCCGCCACCGCCGCAGCGAACAGCAGCGGTCCGAATGCTTGTCTTGTCCGACGCATTACTGCCTCCCGTCTCCCGTGTACCAAGCGTTAACGCCTACTGTCCGATCCTACAGGCACAACCCGGTGAAGCAAGCCCGGTGGGTCTCGTGCGCTTGGCCCGTGGGTTATCTTTGTGTCCGAGATTGTCGGACCAGAGAAAGACAGGTAACCCTGTGGAACCAAACGTCTTCGAAACGGCCAATGCCGGCTTCGCCCAGATCATGTACGAGGAGTACCTGCGGGATCCAACCGCGGTCTCCGAGGAATGGCGAAGGTTCTTCCAGAACGGCGTCTCGGGCCTACCGCCTGAGGACGTACCGACGGTTAAAGAGGCACACGGACCGGAGGACAGACGGAGCGGCGGCCCGGCGGACCAGCGGACGGTAGTAGCCCCGGCCAGTGCACAGCCAACGTCCGCGTCGGACGTGAGACCCGCGGTCGCCCAGTCCGCCAGTCCGCCCACCCGCCAATCCACTTCGGCAGTGCCGATCACCGGACCCGCCGCCCGCCTCGTTGCGAACATGAACGAGAGCCGGTCAATGCCAACGGCGACCTCGTTCCGCGAGTTGTCGGTTGCGATGCTCGAAGCCCGTCGCCGCGATCTCAACAACGCCCTCCGCTCCGCCGGTCGCACCGAGAAGGTTTCCTTCACCCACCTGATCGGGTACGCGGTCGCCCGCGCCGGGGCACGGCATGCCGCGCTCACCACGGTCTACGTCGAAATCGATGGCGCTCCCCATCGCGTCCCTGGCGGCGCAGTTCACCTCGGCATCGCGGTGGACGTCGAGCGAAAGGATGGCAGTCGGGGCCTGGTGGTACCGGTAATCCGTGATGCCGCCACCAAGACCTTCGCCGAGTTTCACGCGGTGTATGAATCGCTCGTGGAGAAGGCTCGGGGGAACAAGCTGATGCCGGATGCGTTCGTCAGGCGCGAACATGACCCTGACCAACCCCGGAGGTCTGGGGACGGTGGCATCCGTCCCGCGGCTGATGCCGGGCCAAGGCAGTATCATCGCGGTGGGGGCCATCGACTACCCGGCCGCATTCAGCGACGTCTCCGATGACAAGCTCCGCGAGCTGGGCATCGCCAAGGTCATGACGATCACCAGTACCTACGACCATCGGGTGATCCAGGGCGCGGAGTCCGGAGAGTTCCTGCGCACCATGGATCAGCTGCTGCAGGGTGACGAGCACTTCTACGAAGAGGTGTTCCGGAGCCTCGGGCTTTCGGCAGGTGACACCTCCGCACCACCACCGGTTCCGACGAGCCGCCCTTCACGCGGGTCGGCGCCCGTGGTCGAGTCCCAGGCGGACCTCTTCCACGTCGCGGCGGCGATGGCGCTGGTCAAGGCACACCGCACCCATGGCCACCTTGCCGCTCACCTCGACCCCCTGGGCAGCCAGCCCGTGGGCGATCCCGCCCTCGATCCCGGACCGCTCGGACTCAGCCAGGAAGTGATGGCCAAGCTTCCCGCGTCGGTGTTGCGGATTTCCTGTCCCGGACAGACGCTCGCCGAGGCGCTCCCGCGGCTGCACGAGGCCTACTGCGGAACCATGGCCTACGAGCAGGAACACATCTCGAACCACGGGGAACGAGTCTGGTTCCGACAGATGATCGAGACCAGCCATCACCGTCAGCCGCTTTCACTGGACGAGCAGAAGTGGCTCTTCCGCCGGCTGATCGAGGTGGAGGCCTTCGAACGGTTCCTCCACAAGGCCTATCTTGGCCACAAGCGGTTCTCCATCGAAGGCGTGGACATGCTGGTCCCGATGCTCGATCTCATGATCGAACTCGCCGCCCAGCAGGGAGCCCGGGAAGTGGTGCTGGGCATGGCGCACCGCGGGCGTCTCAACGTGCTGGCCCATACTGTCGGCCGGCCCTACGAGACCATCTTCGCCGAATTCGAGGGGGCCAAGAACGCGGAGCTGGCCGGGCTCACGCCCGACGGTGGTACCGGCGACGTGAAGTACCATCTCGGCGCCGAGGGGTCATACAAGACCCGGAGCGGGAAGGTCCTGACTGTTACTCTGTCGCCAAATCCGAGCCACCTGGAGTTTGTCGGCGCAGTAGTGGACGGCAGGGCACGGGCCGAGCAGACCAACCGCAAGGGACGCGAGCCGCATCACGATCCGAGCAGCGCGCTCCCGGTGATTATCCACGGCGACGCGGCATTCGCGGGACAGGGCGTGGTGAGCGAAACGCTGAATCTGGGCGCCCTCCAGGGCTATCGGACCGGCGGGACGATCCATCTCATCACCAACAACCAGGTCGGCTTCACCACCGACATGATCGACGCGCGCTCGACCCGACACGCCAGCGATCTTGCCAAGGGGTTCGACATCCCGATCATCCACGTCAATGCGGACGACGCGGAGGCCTGTCTGGCCGCCGTGCGACTCGCGATGGCCTATCGGGAGCGGTTCCGCGAAGATGTGCTGATCGACCTGGTGGGGTACCGCCGCCACGGGCACAACGAGGGCGACGAACCCGCATACACCCAGCCGCAGATGTATGAGCGCATCCGCACCCTTCCGACAGTGCGACAACAGTACGCGACGCTGCTGACCGATCGGGGCGTGCTCACCGACCAGGAAGCCGACCAAAGCTACGAAGCCGGCTATCAGCGGCTGGTGCACGTCCAGCAAGCGTTCAAGGCCAGCGTGGCGCAAGCCGGCATCTCCGGATCCGCTCAAGCCGGTCGACCATTCTTCCGGAATCGAACCGGAGACGGCAGTCCCGGCGGATCTGCTCCAGGCCTTGAACGAACAGCTGCTGTCGTGGCCCGACGGCTTCACGGTGCACCCCAAACTGCTCAAGCAGCTCGAGCGGCGGCGTGCGGCGTTTGGCCCGGAGGGCGGCATCGATTGGGCCCATGCGGAAACGCTTGCCTTGGCTTCCTTGCTGGTGGAAGGTCTGCCGCTTCGCCTGACCGGTCAGGATACCGAGCGGGGCACCTTCAGCCAGCGCCACCTGGTGCTGCACGATGCGGTCACGGGCAAGGCCCACACGCCGATGAAAGCACTCCCAGGCGCCTTGGCAAGCATGGAATTGCACAACAGCCCGCTGTCCGAACTGGCGACCCTCGGCTTCGAGTACGGCTACAGCGCGGCGGCCCCGGAAACGCTGGTACTGTGGGAGGCGCAGTTCGGTGATTTCGTGAACGGCGCCCAGGTCATCGTGGACCAGTTTATTGTCTCGGGGCTCTCCAAGTGGGGGCTTACCACGCGGCTCACTTTGCTCCTCCCGCACGGGTATGAGGGACAAGGACCCGAGCACTCGAGCGCCCGGCTCGAGCGGTTCCTGCAATTGTGCGCGGAGGGGAATATTCGAGTCACCAATCCCACGACTCCGGCCCAGTATTTCCACTTGCTGCGTCGTCAGGCAAAGCGGAGTCGACAGCGGCCGCTGATCGTCATGACCCCGAAGAGCCTGCTCCGCCTCCCGCAAGCCACCAACCGGCTCGAAGACCTGGCGGGTGGACGTTGGCAGAAGGTGCTGGACGATCCGCTCGCGGCGAGTTATCGCGAACAAGTCCGCCGCGTGATTCTGTGCTCGGGAAAGATCTACTACGACCTCCTCGCCGCCGCCGGTGGTCTGGATCGTTCGCGGACCGCTCTGGTGCGGCTGGAGCAGCTGTACAGCTTCCCCGCGGAAGAGCTGCGCACCATGTTCGCGGAGTACCGCAATGTGGAGGAGGTCGTGTGGGTACAGGAGGAGCCGCAGAACATGGGTGCCTGGCAATTCGTGGAACCGCGGCTGCAGGCCCTGCTTACTCCCCGCACGGTGCTTCGGTACACCGGTCGTCCGGAACGAGCGAGTCCGGCGGAGGGATATCCGTCAGCGCACACGGCGGAACAGCGAAGGATTGTAGAGGAGGCGTTGAAATAGAAGCAGGCGAAAGGGCGAACCGGCGAAGGATGCGAGAAAGGCGAGGAGACCCAGGGAATTGATCACTGGCCTCCTCGCCTATTTCGCCTCTTCGCCCTTCTCGCCTAGTGCGCGCCGTTCCCGTTCCCATCGTACGTCACAAATCTCGGCCGATTCGTCGGAAGCCAGTCGCGCTCCGAGGCTTGCCGGATCATGTCCTTCACCCAGTCGGAGAGATGGTCACCGTAGTGGAGGAGGAACACACCGCGCGAACGCTTCTGCGCGATGAACGCGATAAAAGGCGTGTCGGCTTTGGCGGCGTTGCAGGCCTGGCAGGCGATGACAAGGTTGTCGGGGCGGTCGTAGGCTGTCTGACCCTTGCGGGGATAAACGTGGTCCAAGGTGGTGCGGTCTTCAGCCATCTCAGTGCCGCAGTAGGCGCAGACCGCGCCATACTTGTCGATGAGCCACCTGCGATGGGCGTCCATCGAACGGCGGCCGAGGCTGCGATCTCTGGGTGGCGCGTGAGAGGGTGAGCGACGAGCTGGTCGTGACACAACTATTCCTTACAGTTACAGGGTCCAGCGAATGGGTACAGGGGTCCCTCCGCGTTTAGCAATTGTCTCAAATCTAGACAAAAGGGGCTCGCCTAACCAGTCCCCCCGAAACCTCCGTGAAAAGTGAAGAGTGAGGAGGTGTCGGCGGAGCGAGATCACTTTTCACCTTTCACGTTTCACCAACTGCTCCACGGTCCCCCTTCCGAGCACTCGCTCAACCTCATCCAGCCACTCCAACTCCACCTCCCACTGCCGTACCACCAGCCGCACCATCAAGGCGGCCGCGGGGATCATGGGCCCCTCATCGACGAGGATCTCCTTGAGAGTCGCCTGTTCCCGCGCCACCTGCTCTTGCAGGTACTCGCGTCGACGCTGGATCAGACGCAGTCGATCCTCCGGCTCCGCGAACGCAGATAGCGCCAGCCACGTGAGAAAAGGCGGCGGAGGCCGCTGTACAGCCCACTCCTCCCGGGCGAGCGCCTGGCTGAGCGCTTTCTTGCCTGTGGGGTTGAGTCGCCAGACTTGCCTTTCCGGGCCGGCCCCCCCCTCACCCGAACCCGCGCGACTGAGGTGCCCACTGCGAGCCAACTTCTTCAGTGAGTAATACACCTGCGGCCTGGAGATACCGGCCCAGTCCCGCACCTCCCGTCGCTCGAGCTCCTGATTGAGCTCGTAGCCGTGCATCGGCCGCTCGGCCAGCAGGCAGAGCACGACCAGATCAGGCAGGGTGAGGGCGACGGACATGGTTGACAGTCAACTTAGTCTTATTTATACTAGACACAAGTCTAAACGAGACTACTATCAGGAGTTCCTATGATACCCGCCGCCTTCCAGCGACTCTCCCCGGTCATCTTCGTGGACCGGGTCGAACCCTGCCTCCCCTTCTGGACCGAACAGCTCGGCTTCCAGTGCGTCGCCCAGGTACCAGGGCCCGATGGCAAGCCACAGTTCGCGCTCCTGGTTCGGGATGGCATCGAAGTGATGTACCAGACCTGGGCTGCCCTGGAGGCGGAGTCGAAGGCCGCCGCCGCTGCTCCGCGAGGGCACTCCATCGCGCTGTTCATTGAGGTAAAGGACATCGACAACGTGGACCGGTCCCTTGCTGGAGCACCGCGAGTCGCGGAGCGGCATCGGACTTTCTATGGAATGGACGAATTCTCCGTGCGGGAGCCGGGAGGCGCGCTGGTGACCTTCGCGATGCGGTTCGAGCAAAGCGGCACTTAGCCCCGGGCGCCTCGCACGAGCCGGGCGGCACTCCAGCCCAAGAGCCACGCATAGCCAAGTGGGAGCAGGAGGGCGGAGCCGGGCGGAAGATGAAACACGCCGCTCAGTCGAACGGCGAGCCGCCCGAGGGGAAACCATGGCAGCGCCGCGAGTAGCACGCCCCAGGCAACGAGCGCGGCGATGCCCGCCAGCGAGGAGGGCTCATTGCGACGGATGAGCTGCCACAGCGCCGCCAACGGAATGATGGCCCACCAGCCACCGAACCATGTGCCAAGCCCGATCAGCGTGGCGAGTATCGCCACCTCAAGCGGTTGCCGGCGATTCATGGCGCCGGGACCAGGCGCAGGTCACTCTTCGCCCTGCGCTGGGCTGCCTCGGGCTCCCTTGGCACAAAGAGCGTATCCAATGCCCCGTCGGACCAACCACGGACCCGGTCCACATAGTGTGAACTCGCCGGGTTCCCCGATTGACCTCCGGGATATGTCCCCCAACCGCGTACTTCGGGTCCGAGCTCTACCACCATCCGCCAGCTCGGACCGAAGCTGCCATCACCGCTTGAGGGATTGAGCGTCGACTGTCCCCCTTGCACCGGAACGTCCAGCGCCGAGAGCGCGGGGATCCGCAACAGATGGTTGATGCTCGCATGGCGGACACGATCCCACCGCCACCTTCCACTGTCTGGGTCGCCATATCGGTGGACCGTCTCGGCGTATGCCTGTACCAAAGCCTCGGCGAGCAGTGCGTCTCGGTCCTCAACCTGGGGTGTGTGGTGGTCATCCCACCACCGATTGGTGGGATCCTGGAGCAGGGCGGCGACAATCGCCGTCGCGGGCGGACTCGGGGGCGGAGGGCCATCGGGTGGCACCCAGGCCAACTCATCCCAGAGGAGTGCCGTCAACTGGCGGATCGCTGCCTCGTACAAAACCGCCCGGGTGTTGTCCTTGGTATAGCGTCGATCCCACTGGGCAAGCAGCCGCACCGCGGTTTGAACCGAGTCACGATCGGGGAAGCGTCGCGCTGCCCCGAAGAACGCCGGAACGAAGAGATCGGCGGCGGGGCTCCCCGGATCGGTCTGATACCGGCGCATCGCGTCGGGGGTGACCGAACTATCAGCCCGCAGCAGCTGATTGATACGAATGGCGCGCCAGGGTGAGTACCAATTTGCCCCCAGGTAGCGCGGGTTCACCCGCGGATCGATCGGTTCCTGATTGGCCGACGCGAGATACTCCTGCAGCGGATTGATCGCTTGCGGCACCATCGTCAACGGCCAGTCGCCAGTCCAATCGGCCGCGGAGGTGTCGCCCCGCTGGACCAGATCGCCGCGCACTACGGGACGGAGCGGGAATCTCCCGGTGGACCGAATCGCGATCGTGCCCGCTCGATCCGCGACCAGCATATTCTGGGCGGGGGCCTTGTACGCCACCATCGAGTCGAGCCAGGCCTGTGCAGTGTGCGCCCTCGCGGCCCGAGAAAACGAACTAAGCTCGAGTCCCGATTCCAATACAGTCCACCGGGCCGAGACCCAGCGGCCATCGGTCTCGCGGGTCAGCGGGCCGCGGTGGGTGAAGCGTATCGTGTCCACCAGAACCACCCCGCCTCGCGGGTCGAGATAGCGCTCCTCTTCCAGCCGGATCGGTCGCCAGCCACCGTCGATGCGGTACTGCGTCGGACGGGTCTCGTTGTCCACGACTTCGGCATACCGGTCCTGAACGTCGGCTTCGGTGTTGGTGAAGGTCCATGCCAAGTCACGGTTGAAACCGATGAGCACACCAGGCGCGCCGGGAATCGTCACTCCGTATACGTCGAGCGAGTCGGGGACCACCAGATGGACCTCGTACCAAATGGCTGGAAGCGACATCTCCAGATGCTGGTCGCCCGCGAGCAGGGCATGCCCCGCGGCGGTGCGCGCGGCGCCCACGGCCCAGTTGTTACTGCCCAGCGCCTCCAGCCGTGTCCCTTCCGAGGCACTGGACTGCGGCTCCGGACCCGCGATGGCAGGTGTGGTCGAATCCGCGGGCCGTTCGGGCGGCGGGATGATGACCACGTCATAGCGTGGGGCGAGCTGTCCGTTCGGAACCAGTGGTTCCTGGATGGGGGAGTGAACCGGGTACAGCGCATCGGCCGCGGCGGGCCCAACGATGGCCCTGGCCCGGCGCTGCTGCTCCTCCAGATCGCTTGAGGCGAGCGTCCACCCCATCCGACCGAACAGGTGCAGGCTGTTGATGGGCTCCCAAGGAGCCGGGCGACGACCGAGCAGGTGGTACTCGAGTGGAATGTCTCGGGGGCCAAGCTCGCGTATCCGGGTGTTCACGCCATCCGCGAACGCATCCAGCAGCCGGCGATTGGGATCGGTGGGGGAGAGTTCGCTGAAGTGACGGGCTGCAGCGTCCGCCAGTCCAAGGCCTCGGCTCTCACGATCGACACCGAGGAGTCTGGGCCCAAGCAGTTCAGTGAGGCGACCCGCGCCCGCGCGCCATTGCACCTCCAGCTGCAGTAGGCGATCACGCGCAACGACGTATCCCAGAGCCCGCACCGCGTCGAGCTCGCTCGAGGCGAAGATGTGCGGCACGGCCCGGTCGTCATAGAGGACGTGAACCGGAGCTGATAGACCGGGGATGGCTGCTGCGGTGTGAGCCGGAAGTTCTGCCTGTCGCGCGACGGTCCACACACCGTGGGCGGGATCGAGGAACTCGCCTAGACGGGGAAGCGGACCGAGGCGCCAGAGACTAGCCCCGACAACGAGGGCCAGTACGATCCCCGCCAGGGCGGTGACGCGCCCGGCTCGGGTCACGACCGAAAGCGGGCCTTGAGCAGGCGGCTCCAGCCCCAACTGACTGAGTGCACCTTGGTGGCCGGTCCGGCCTCGCCGACGATGGGTCGCCCCTCATTGGCCCAGCGGAAGAGGCCGCCGTCGAGGTTGGAGACTCGCTCGAATCCCGCCTGGGTCAGCCCGATCACCATCGCGCTGCCGACCGCGCCCGCCGCATCATAGACCAGGACGGGTTGATCGCGGGGGACGTGTTCGAGCGGCGAGAGGTCCGGCTGTACCGGGTCGAGACGTACCGCCCCCTCGATGTGGCTGAGCTTGAACTGATCCTCGGGTCTCGCGTCGATGAGCAACGGGGGCGGACGGTTGGGATCCTTCATCCAGACTACCAGGTCCGCCGGGCTCACCTGGCGCACGCCCCTGAACTTGAGGTGAACTGCCTGCCGGAGCACGAGCGCGCCCAGCGGACACCCATCCCAAAGCATCCCGCCGAGCAGGACGGCAAGCAACCCCAGAACGAAGATGGTGCGCTTTGTGAGGCGCTTCCGCGGGACTTTGGGCTTTGACATGAGCTTTTGGCTGAGAGGCCAGTAAGGTAGGGTCGACGACGTCGGGAAGGTAAGAGGCCCCCGTCACATTCCAGGAGACGGGTAGCTCACAACCTCGGTTTTGCCCGGTTCCATTCCGGATTTTTCACCGACGTTCAGCCAGGAAACAACCGAAGCACCGAGGGTCCACTCGGGGGACTCACTCGGCGCTCCATAGACTGGTTCACTCGGTCACTTCAAATCGGGCCGGAGCGGTTGAGGCCCTTAGCGACGTCCGCCAGACCCGCGGCCACCCCGATCTCGGTCGTCCGACTTCCGGGACTTGGCCAGTTCCGCGGCCTGCTTTGCCGCCTTGCGGATCATCCGCTCAGGGCTCTCGGCCTTCATGATCTGGCGAGGCGGGCCTGCGGTGAAGGTCACCTTGCCTTCCAGTACTTCCGCCGTCAGCGGCCGGCCCGTCGTGAGCTCAAAGCAGCCGAGCACGTTTTCCCCGGCGCCCTGGGCCGACTTGATCCGTTCGGCGAGTGCCTCACGGCTCGGTAACCCCTCGAGGGTGACAGGTGGGCTGCCGAACGGGGTGATCGGCTGGACCAGAATCGCGACCTTCGCTCCCGTGAGCGAAACAGCAATTCGAACTTCCTTCCCCCCGACCTCCCGGGCCCACCGCGTGGCTTCGCGCTCGGCTGGAGAAGGTGGACCGCCCTTGACGGATGGCTGTGTGGGACGCTCTGGCGCGCTGGTTCGGCGCTGCTCCTGCGTCCGTCTGATGGCTTTCAGGTATTCCGGCTCGTCGTTCGACACGGCAGGCTCTCCGGACCGCAGAGGTGATGGTGTGGAGGAAGAACTTACACCCGGCGCACAGCTAGCGGGGAGAGTATTATACGCCAGCGGCGATGATCGCGCCCATTCGCCTCCCCCGCTGCCCCCTGCTATCTTCAGCCGTCTTCATCGGAGCCCCGCCCTGACGACACCGGCCACCGCGTCTCCCCCGGCGGCGAACCCCGGCATGCCCGATCCTGCCTGGAGCATTATCAACAGCCTCCGCGTCCTGGCGATGGACGCCGTCGAGCAGGCCCAGAGCGGGCACCCGGGCACGCCCATGGCCCTTGCTCCGGCTGCCTACGTGCTGTGGGACCGATTCCTCCGCTTCGATCCAGCCAATCCTGAATGGCCCGACCGCGACCGATTCGTGCTCTCCTGTGGGCACGCGTCGATGCTGATTTACGGCCTGCTGCACCTCAGCGGATACGCGGTGACACTGGAGGATCTGCGCCGGTTCCGGCAGTGGGGTTCCAAGACCGCCGGGCATCCGGAGCGGGGCCACGCGCCGGGCATCGAGACCACGACCGGCCCGCTCGGTCAGGGCGTAGGCAACGCCGTCGGCATGGCGCTCACGGAGCGGGTGCTCGGCGAACGCTTCAACCGGCCCGGATTTGGAGTGATCGCTCACCGGGTGTGGGGCTTCGTCAGTGATGGAGACCTTATGGAAGGCGTCGCGAGCGAAGCGGCGTCGCTTGCCGGACATCTCAAGCTGGGCAAGCTCAACCTGATCTACGACGACAACCATATCACCATCGACGGTGAGACCCAGCTGTCCTTCAGCGAAAATGTGGGCCAGCGGTTCGAGGCATACGGGTGGCACGTGCTGCGGGTAGCCGACGGCAACGATCTCGAGGCAATCGAAATCGCCTTGGCCGCGGCGCGAGACGACACTACACGGCCGTCACTCGTGATTCTCAAGACCCGGATCGGTGATCCCGCACCCACCAAGGGCGACACTGCCGCGGCGCACGGCGCGCCACTCGGCAAAGAAGAGGTCGCCCGCACCAAGACCATCATGGGCTGGCCTGAGACGCCGTTTCACGTGGCGCCGGAAGCGGCCGGATGGCAGGAGCGCTGCCGCGCGCGAGGGAGTGTAACCCATCAGGCGTGGCTCGAGCAGGTCGCCCGCTTTCGGACCAGCCACGCCGCCGACGCGGCGGAGCTCGACGCTTGGCTGAGCGGGGCACTTCCGGCAGGGTGGGATGACTCCCTGCCCGTGTTCACGCCGGCTGATGGCCAACTCGCGACCCGACAGGCTTCGGCGAAAGTGCTGAACGTTCTCGCTGCGAAGCTCCCCAACCTGATCGGCGGCTCCGCGGACCTGGCCGAGAGCACCGGCGTCGAGATCAAAGGCGGGGGCAGCTACTCCGCGGGGAAGACGGGTCGGAACCTCCACTGGGGCATCCGTGAACATGCGATGGCCGCCTCGCTCAACGGCATGGCGGCCCACGGCGGAGTCCGACCGTTCGGCAGCACTTTTCTCATTTTCACCGACTATGCGAAGCCGGCGATCCGCCTCTCCGCACTCATGCGCCTGCCGGTGATCTACATCGGCACCCACGATTCCATCGGCCTCGGCGAAGACGGTCCCACGCACCAGCCGATCGAGCAGCTGGCGATGCTCCGCGCCACGCCAAACGTGACGGTCATCCGCCCAGCGGATGCCACCGAAACGGTGGAGGCTTGGCGTTCGGCGATCAGCCGACCCGACGGCCCCACGGTTCTCGTGCTCACACGCCAGAAACTCCCGGTCCTGGATCGAACCACACTCGCGCCGGCCGCACTGGCCGCGAAGGGCGGCTACGTCCTGCTGGATGCTCCGGGCGGCGTCCAGCCAGCGGCGATTGTGATCGCCACCGGCTCCGAAGTCCATGTGGCGCTCAATGCGGTGCAGCGGCTGCAGCGCGAAGGGATCAGAGCGCGGCTGGTTTCGTTGCCATCGTGGGAGATCTTCGACGCGCAGACGCCGGAGTACCGCGAGACGGTGCTGCCGGCTGCGGTGCGCGCGAGGGTCGCCATTGAGGCAGCGGCAACCTTCGGATGGCACCGGTGGGTCGGTGAGACGGGACGCGTCCTGGGCATGGATCACTTCGGCGCCTCGGCTCCGGCGGATCAACTGTTCAAGGAGTTCGGATTCACGCCGGAGAAGGTTGTTGAGGCGGTAAAGGCGCTCATTCGATAGGGGACAGGACATTGAAGCAAATGCATCCCAATCCGCTCATCACGCTCGGCAGCCTTGGCCAAAGCCCCTGGTATGACTTCATCACGCGTGACCTGGTGACGTCAGGGGAGCTCGCCCGGCTCATCGCCGAGGACGGACTCCGCGGGATGACAACCAACCCGACGATTTTCGAGAAGGCCATCGCGACGAGCGAACTCTACGACGAGGACATCCGTGCGCTCGCCGCTGATGGAAAGCGGCCGACCGAGGTATTCGAAACCCTCGCCGTGGCGGATGTGCAGGCTGCATGCGACCTCTTTCTCCCCATTCACCGCACCAGCGGAGGCATCGACGGGCTGGTATCGATCGAGGTGTCGCCCGCGCTCGCTCGCGACACCGCGGGGACGATCGACCAGGCTGAGCGGTTGTGGGCGAGGATCGGCCGCCCCAACGTGATGATCAAGATCCCGGGTACCCCCGAGGGATTGCCCGCAATCACGGAGTGTCTCGCGGCGGGCATCAACGTCAACGTCACGCTGTTGTTCGCGGTGAGCCGGTATCGCGAGGTCGTAGAGGCCTTCTTCTGCGGGCTGGAGCGGCGACAGACGGCCGGACGGCCACTCGGAGGGATCGCCTCGGTGGCCTCATTCTTCGTCTCGCGCGTGGACGGCAAGGTGGATCCGCAGCTGGACGCGATCGGCCGCGCTGCCGGCCTGCGCTCGCGCGCCGCGATCGCGAACGCGTGCGCGGCCTACGCCGCGTTCAAGGAGCTGTTCGACTCTCCCCGTTGGCGCGTGCTGGCGGCGCAGGGTGCCTTGGTGCAGCGGCCGCTCTGGGCCTCGACCAGCACCAAGGATCCCGCGCTCCCCGACGTGTATTACGTCGAGGCGTTGATCGGCGACCGGACGGTGAACACCCTTCCACCAGCCACCTTCGCCGCGTATCGGGACCACGGCGTGCCCGCGCTCCGGATCCAGGCCGGAATCCTCGAGGCTGCTCGCACTCTGCGGCTCATCGAGGATCTGGGCATTCACCTGGATGACATTACGCGCACACTCGAAACCGAAGGGGTCAAGTCCTTTGCAGCCTCATTCGACTCCTTGCTCAAGGTGATCGAGCAGAAGGCAGCAGCGCTGGTGTAGTCGCTGGGATACCGAGTGTGCCGGCCACGGTTTCCACAAAGCTTCTCTCCTCACGCAGGATCAATCGCCCGGTGCGCGCCATGCCGAAGTTCTCGAGCGCCTCCGGATCTGCCTTCAGCCGCGCGCGATAGGCCTCGTACAACGCCAGGCTGTCGAACCCAATCAGCCCCCAAGCGATGTCGTTTGTTCCTTCATGCGGCAGGAAGTAGCCGATGAGGTGGCCGCCGCATCGGGGGATGATGCGACTCCAGGCCGCCGCGTACTTCTGGAAGTCGTCGCGCCGGAATGGGTCGATCCGGTAGCGGATGATGCAGGCAATTGTCATCGGTCACTTCCTGGAGGGTGCCAAAGGGCATGGACGGCCGGGCCGGGCGGACAGCGCGCCAGTGTCGGGTGACCCATCATAGCGCCGCCATACTTTGATGGCCGTCAAACTGTCCCCGACCTACATTCCCCCCATGCTGCGATCTTCGAACCCTACCCGGTCGGGCCGCGCCCCCGATGCGTCGGTCGCCCCGGTGGCGGCGTTGCTTGCCGATCCCGCCCGGGTGGCAATCCTGTGGGCGCTGATCGATGGCCGGTCGCTCCCTGCGGGGGAGCTGGCACGGGCGGCGGGGGTGAGTCCATCGACCGCAAGCTCCCATCTCCGTCGGCTGGAGGCGGCCAAGTGGATCGCGATGGAGCAACACGGCCGGCACCGGTATTTCCGGCTTACGAACGTCGACATCGTTCGGGCGCTTGAGGCGCTGGCCACACTTGGTGAGGTCCCCAGCCAGGGGATACCCCGTCAGCATCTCGCGGGGAGTGACATCCGGTTGGCGCGGAGCTGCTACGATCACCTCGCCGGCCTGGCAGGGGTGGCGCTCACTGAAGCGTTGGTGGGCGAAGGCACCCTGATACTCGAGGGGCGCACCTTTGTGATCAGCCCCGAGGGGAGGGCGCGATTGGCCGCGCTGGGGATTGACGCGCAAGGGGTCGAGGCGGAGGCAAAGGCAACCGGGCGATACGTATCCCGGGCCTGTCTCGACTGGAGCGAGCGTCGCTACCATCTCGCTGGCGCGCTGGGGCAGGCGCTCTTCGACCGCGTGCTGCAACTGGAGTGGTTTACCCGGAAGCGGAGCACCAGGGCCTTGACGCTGACGAACCTGGGCCGCCGCGCGCTGCAGCGCGAGTTTGGCGTGCGGTTGTTATAGCCGCAGGGCGACCCAGCGGGTCGCCCCTACTCCGCGTCGGGCCTACTTCGCGAGGAAGGTTCGATAGGCCGGGTTCCGGGTCTCATTCACCCACGGATAGCCCAACCCGTTCAGGAAACGCCGGAAGGCCCCCATCTCGCGTGGAGGTACCTGCATTCCAACAAGCACTCGCCCGTAGTCCGCTCCGTGATTGCGGTAGTGGAAGAGGCTGATGTTCCAATCCGAGCGCATGGAGTTGAGGAACTTCATCAGCGCGCCCGGCCGCTCCGGAAACTCGAAACGATAGAGCAGTTCATGGCTCGCCAGCGGGGCGTGGCCGCCGACCAGGTAGCGCACGTGCAGTTTCGCCATTTCATTGCCTGAGAGGTCGAGACTCCTGAACCCGCGCCGCTCCAGCGCCTGGACGACCCGCCCGGTCTCGACCCGATCCTGCACCTCGAGTCCGACGAAGACCCGCGCGACGTCCGCGTCCGCCATGCGGTAGTTGAACTCGGTGATGTTCCTCGGACCGATGGTGGCACAGAACCGTTTGAAGCTGCCGGGCCGTTCCGGGATCGTCACCGCGAGGATAGCCTCGCGCTGCTCGCCCATCTCCGCCCGTTCGGCCACGAATCGAAGCCGGTCGAAATTGGTGTTCGCACCGGAGGCGATCGCGACGAGCTCCCGATCCACCGCCCGATGGCGGGCCACCCAGGCCTTGGCCCCAGCGATAGCCAGGGCGCCTGCCGGCTCCAGAATGCTCCGGGTGTCCTCGAACACATCTTTGATCGCGGCGCAGATCGCGTCGGTATCCACCAGGATCATCTCGTCCACCACCTTTCGCGCGACCCGAAAGGTTTCCGCCCCGATCCGCTTCACCGCGACCCCATCGGCGAAGAGGCCCACGTGCGACAATGCCACCCGACGGCCGGCCCGAAGTGAACGGGCCATCGCATCCGCGTCAGTCGGCTCCACGCCCACGATCCGGACGCGCGGCTGGAGCTCCTTCACACAGGCGCCCACGCCGGCGATGAGTCCTCCACCGCCGACGGGCACGAAGATGGCATCGATCGGCCGCTGGGCCTGACGCAGGACCTCGAGCCCGATCGTCCCCTGCCCCGCGATCACCTCCGGGTCATCATAGGGATGGATCAGGGTCAGCCGCTTCGCCCGCCCCAGCCGCCGCGCCTCAGCGCTGGCCTCGTCATAGGTGTCGCCGTGCAGCACTACTCGGGCGCCACGGGCGACGACCGCATCGACCTTGATGCGCGGCGTGGTCACCGGCATCACGATCAGCGCATTGCAGCCGAGCCGGCTCGCCGCGAGCGCCACCCCCTGGGCGTGGTTTCCCGCAGACGCGGCAATCACTCCGCGGCGCAGGGCAGTCGGCGTGAGTTGGACCATCCGGTTGTACGCGCCGCGCAGCTTGAACGAGAACACCGGCTGCATGTCCTCGCGCTTGAGCAGCACACGATTTCCCACCCGCTTCGAGAGCATGGGGGCAAGTTCGAGCGGGGTCTCGATGGCCACATCGTAGACCCGGGCATTGAGAATGCGCCGGAGGTAGTCGGAAGGCATCTGCTGTCGCTAGGTGGTGGACTCGACCGGTGGCGAGGGGCCGCCGCATGGCCGGAAGCGTAGTCGGTCACCGGGCTCCTGCGGTAGCGGTCCCGGCAGGCCCGGGGCATACTTCTCCCCGTTCTCCCATTCCCCCTTACCGACGCGACCCAATGCTGGCATTCCTCCGGCGTATCACGCTCACGCAGTGGATCTTCATTGGCATGGGTGCGGGCATCCTCACCGGGTGGCTGGCCCCAGCGTTTGCCATCAACCTGAAGCCGTTGTCCACGATGTTCCTCCGCATGATCAAATCGATCGTCGTTCCGATCATCTTCGGGACGTTGGTCATGGGGATTGCGGGGCACGGTGATGACCTGAAGCGCATCGGGCGGTTGGCGGTGAAGTCGCTGGCGTACTTCTGGCTGATGACGACGTTCGCCCTTGCGATCGGCCTGGTGGCGGGCAACCTGAGCCAGCCGGGTATCGGCGTGGTGCTCCCTCCGCCGGATCCCAACGCGGGCGTGCCCGCGGGAGCGCCGACGACCTTCGCCGGATTCATGGAGCACATCGTACCGCGGAGCGTCTTTGAGGCGGCGGCCAACAACGAGGTCCTGCAGGTCGTCTTCTGGACCACGCTCTTCGCCATCGCGCTGACCCGCGTTCCAGGCCGACCGAAGGAGCTGATGCTCGGCTTCGCGGAGTCGCTCACCGAAGTGATCTTCAGGCTGGTCGGCATCATCATGAAGTTCGCGCCGATCGGCATCGCCGCCGCGATGGCCGTGACGGTGAGCCACAGCGGCATCGGGGTGATTCTCAACCTCGGCAAGCTGGTGTTGACGCTGTACGCTGCCCTGGTGGTGTTCGGACTGTTCGCGCTCTTGCCGGCCGCGCTCCTCGCACGGATTCCGCTCCGCGCCTTCGCGCGGGCCGTAAGGGACCCGGCGGTCATTGCCTTCACCACAACGTCGTCGGACGCGGCGCTGCCGCTCGCGATGCAACGGATGATCGAGTTCGGTGTGCCAAAGCGGATCGTCGCCTTCGTCATGCCGACGGGATACTCGTTCAACCTCGACGGCTCCACCCTCTACCTCGGCGTCGCTTCACTGTTCGTCGCCCAGGCCGCGGGCGTTCATCTCTCCATCGGGCAGCAGTTGTTCATGATGCTGACGCTGCTCATCACCAGCAAGGGGATTGCCGCGGTGCCTCGGGCCTCGCTGGTGGTGCTATCAGGGACGCTCCATTCCTTCGGGCTCCCGATCGAGGGGATCGCGGTGATCCTTGGCGTGGACGAGCTCATGGACATGGCCCGGACCATGGTGAATCTGGTCGGCAACTGCCTGGCCACCGCCGTCATGGCCCGCTGGGAAGGGGAAGGAGAGGGAGCGCTCGCGCGCCAACCCAAGCCAGCCTCAGTACCTCAGCCGGTTGGGCCGAGCTGACGTGGGGGCTGCAACCTTTCGGGGGTGTGAAGCGTAATCCGCTCACCCCGAACCGGATCGTGCCGAACAATGGTTGTCGCCCTGCTCCTGCTTCGCATCGCCGCCGGCGCGCCCGCCCCAGCCGTCTCTGCGCCGATCAGCAATCTCCAGTACGACATCACATTCACCCGCGAGACCGCCGCCAAGCAGAGCCTGGCGGTGCAGCTCAAGTTCGACGTCACCGGCTCGGGTGACGTACTCCTTTCGCTCCCATCCTGGACCCCCGGCGCCTATGAGGTGACCAACTTCGCTCGCTGGGTGGCGGACTTCACGCCGACAGCTGGGAATACCAACCTCCGATGGGACAAGATCGACTATGACACCTGGCGCATCCGACCCGCAGGCGCCAAGCAGATTACGGTGACGTTCGACTTTCTGGCCGACTCGCTGGACAACGCGATGGCCTGGAGCCAGAAGGATTTCGCGTTCTTCAACGGCACCAATCTCCTGCTCTACCCCGAAGGACGAAGCCTCGATTTCCCGGCCACGGTCCGGGTTCACACCGAGAGCGACTGGCTGGTCACGACCGGCATGCACGGCGCCTCGACGGCCACCGGTCTTAGCGAGCGGAACTACCACGACCTGGTGGACATGCCCTTCTTCGTGGGCAAGTTCGACCTCGACAGCACGATGGTGGGTTCGCTCAAGGTCCGGCTGGCGACCTATCCCGCCGGAAAGTTCACCGGCGAAGCGCGAGCGGCGTTCTGGGAGCAGTACAAGAAGCTGTTCGCGCCTGAAGCCGCGGTATTCGGTGAGACGCCATACGACAGCTACACCACGCTGATGGTCCTTTCGGACAGCTACGGCGGGGGCTCCGCGCTCGAGCACCAGAATTCGCACCTGGGCATCTACACGACGCAGGGAATCGGCCAGCTGTGGATGACCTCGGTGACGGCGCACGAGATGTTCCATGCCTTCAACGTGAAGCGCCTTCGGCCAGCGGAAATGGTGCCGTACCGCTATGACGTCGCCACCCCCACAGTGTGGCTATGGGTGAGCGAGGGCATCACCGACTACTACGCCGACCTGACGCTGCTCCGCGGTGGCGTGGTGGATTCCGCGGCGTTCCTCCAGGCCACGATGGGGAAGATCAATACCGTACACGATGCTCCGCCGACCGCCCTCGAGGATGCCTCGCTTTCCACCTGGATCCATCCGACGGACGGCTCGGGTTACATCTACTACCCCAAGGGCTCGCTCGCCGGGTTCATGCTCGACATCCTGATTCGCGACGCGACCGACAACCGCCGCTCCCTCGATACCGTGATGCGCGACGTGTACCAGACCACCTACAAGCGAGGCAGGGGTTTTGGCATGACGGAGTGGTGGGGGGCGGTGAGCCGGGCCGCGGCGGGAAAGAAGTTCGACGCCTTCTATGACCGCTACATCGACGGCCGCGAGCCGTTCCCCTGGG
Organism: uncultured Gemmatimonadales bacterium; assembly: GCA_963748035.1. Classification (GTDB taxonomy): domain Bacteria; phylum Gemmatimonadota; class Gemmatimonadetes; order Gemmatimonadales; family GWC2-71-9; genus JADJOM01. Next base: position 332,605 of record CAVVHO010000003.1, read on the forward strand.
ACAGTGTGCTGCCCCTCGCCGGGCTCCGACTCACGACCGATAGCATGATGGTCCCGCGGCTTGGAATCTCGACCAACAACGACTCCACCGGGATCCATGTCACCCAGGTCATTCCCGGCGGCGCGGGCGCCGAGGCCGGCATCGAGACGGGTGATGTCTTGCTCGCGCTGGGAGAGGTGACTCTTGCACTCGACGCGGGTGACCCCTTCGAGAAGTTCCGGGCGACCTACGCCGGCAAGGAAGGCACCGACCTGCCCATCAAAGTGCTCCGGAACGGACAAACCTTGACGCTTCTCGGAAAGGTGCGGATCAGGTTGGTCACGACCGAGCGGTTGGTCGTTGATCCGAACGCAACTGCCAAGGCCGCCCGGGTGCGGAATGGGTTGTTCGCGGGGGTGATGGGGAATTAGGCCGGCAAGAGGAGGCGACAGGCGATAGGCGACAGGCGACAAACAACATTCAGTTTGTCGCCTGTTGCCTGTTGCCTAGCCTCTCGTCGCCTGAAGCCTATCGCCTTTTCGCCTATCGCCTTTGACCTCTTTCGCCTCCTGCCTCCTCGCCTCCTTGCATGCCGCTCCGCTACTTTGTAGAGTCGTCGCCTCTTGCTCTCACCATGGTAGGTTGGAGCGTGCACCCGGAGTTTACGCCGTCGCGGGCGGGCGATCTTCCGGACTTGTCCGCCCGCATCAACACGCTCGGGAAGTGCTGGCCTATGCGCCGCAGGTGGGATTCTTCGTTGGCTCCCAGCAGTCCGTCCGGTCCATACATGCCGTTGAGCGCGCCGGAGCGGCGAGGGCCGGTGTCTAGCTCCGGCCCGACAGCGTCACACTGCGACCCGCGCCCGAGACGGCGTCAGCGGGCGTAGGCGTATGGCTGCGGTGCTCGTGACCGGAGGGGCCGGGTTCATCGGGTCGGCGTTGGTTCGGCAGCTGATTGCGGAGACCGATCTCCAGGTCGTCAATTTCGACGCGCTGACCTACGCGGGGAATCTCGATTCCCTGGGAGAGGCCCGAGACCACCCGCGCCACAGTTTCGAGCGCGCGGATGTTTGTGACGCGGGCGCCCTGCGCCGCGTTCTGGCGGAGACCCGGCCGACCAAGGTATTCCATTTGGCCGCGGAGTCGCACGTGGATCGTTCCATCGATGCTCCCGCGGCATTCATCCAGACCAACTTCGTCGGAACCTTCACCCTGCTCCAGGAGACGCTGGAGTACTGGAAGGGGCTGGCGCCCGTTGCGGCGGCCCAGTTCCGCCTGTTGCATGTTTCGACGGACGAGGTGTTCGGGTCGCTGGGCGGCATGGGGCAGTTCACCGAGTCGACGCCGTACGACCCGAGCTCGCCCTACGCAGCCAGCAAGGCCGGATCGGACCACCTGGCGCGGGCGTGGCGAAGGACGTATGGGCTGCCGGTGGTAGTCACCAACTGCAGTAACAATTATGGCCCTTACCAGTTTCCGGAGAAACTGATTCCACTCATGATCCAGCAGGCGCTGGAGGGCAAGCCGCTTCCGGTGTACGGCAAGGGCGAGAATGTGCGCGACTGGCTCTACGTCGAGGACCACGTGCGGGCCATTCGCAGAGTGGCGGAGGCTGGGCGGCCGGGCGAGACCTACAACGTCGGAGCAAACAACGAGCGGCGTAATCTCGACGTCGTACGGCAGATCTGTGCGCTGCTGGACCGCCTGAGTCCGTCTGCCGCGATCGGACCGCGGGACCGGCTGATCCAGTTTGTCGCGGACCGGCCCGGCCACGATCTTCGGTATGCCATTGACGGGAGCAAGCTGCGGGAGGAGCTCGGCTGGCAGCCGCAGGAGTCCTTCCACTCAGGGCTGGAACGCACGGTCAGCTGGTACCTGGAGCATCAGGAGTGGGTCGAGCGGGTCCGCTCCGGCGCATATCGCGGTGAGCGCCTCGGGCTGGGGAGCGTGACGTGAAGGGCATCATCCTGGCGGGAGGCACCGGGAGCCGGCTCTGGCCGATCACCCGTGCTGTCAGCAAGCAACTCCTGCCCGTGTACGACAAGCCCATGATCTACTACCCGCTCACCACTCTGATGCTGGCAGGCATTCGCGATATCCTGATTATCACCACAGCACACGAACAGTCGCAGTTCCAGGCGCTGCTGGGCGACGGGGGCCAGTGGGGGATCGCTCTGTCCTACGCGGTGCAGCCCCGACCGGAGGGTCTGGCGCAGGCGTTCGTGATTGGGCGCGACTTCATTGCCCGTCAGCGCTGCGCCATGATCCTCGGCGACAATATCTTCTACGGCAACGGCCTCGGACCCATGCTGCTTGAGGAAGGCTCCCAGTTCGACGGGGCCCTCATCTTCGGCTACCGGGTGAAGGAGCCGCGTGCCTATGGAGTGGCCCAGTTCGATGCGGAGGGTCAGGTCGTCGGGCTCGAGGAGAAACCGGCATTCCCCAAATCGAGCTACGCGATCACCGGTCTCTACTTCTACGATGAGCACGTCGCCGAGCTCGCGGCCAGCCTGGTGCCTTCGGTTCGAGGCGAGCTGGAGATCACCGATCTCAACCGCCGCTATCTCGAGGCGGGACGGCTCCGGCTGGTCCGGCTGCCGCGCGGTTTCGCATGGCTCGACACGGGCACCCACGAATCGCTACTCGAGGCCTCGGGCTTCATCGAGGTGATCGAACGGCGGCAGGGCCTCAAGATCGCATGTCCGGAGGAAGTCGCGTGGCGCCTGAATTTCATCTCCACCGAGAAGCTGGTGGCGCTGGGCCGGCAGCTCGCCGGGAACGGCTATGGGCAGTACCTGCTCGATCTGGTGAGGTATCCCGAGGGGGGAGCTATGCGGGACGCCGAGCCGGATTCGATCGCAGACGACTTGGACATTCCGTGACCCAACAGCCGAGCTGGATGACGCAACTTTGTGACGTGGCGTCTCGCGCGGGGCGGCTTGCCCCATTTCGCTCATGCTGAAGGTCTCGATCGTTGTGCCAGTGTACTGCGGCGCCGCGACGGTGCCCGAACTCGTCGCCCGCCTCGGAGAAGAGCTGCGGAGTCGGTATGACCTCGAGGTCGTGCTGGTCGATGACGGCAGCCCCGACAATTCCGCCGAAGTATTGCGCCAGCTATCGCGTCAACACCCCTGGGTGCGTTCGGTATTCCTGTCGCGCAATTTTTCCGAGCACAACGCCGTCATGGCCGGCTTGACCTTTGCCACCGGAGACTGCGTGGTCATCATGGATGACGACCTGCAGAACCCACCGAGTGAGGTCACCAAGCTGATCGAGAAGCTCGAGACAGGCTTCGACGTCGTCTACTCGCGCTACGAGGAGAAGCGCCACAGCGCGTTCCGCAATTTCGGAAGCTGGCTCAACGATCGCGTAGCGAACGTGATGCTCAACAAGCCGAAAGGCCTCTACCTGAGCTCGTTCAAGGCGCTGAGCCGCTTTGTGGTCGACGAACTCACGGCATTCGATGGACCGTTCCCGTACATCGACGGGCTGATCCTGCGCACCACGCGCAATATCGACACGGTGACGGTCGAGCATCACGAGCGTGCCGTGGGGCGGTCCAGCTACACCATGGGCAAGTTGATCCGGCTCTGGGTAAACATGTTCACCAGCTTCTCGATCCTTCCGTTGCGGATGGCGTCGTTGCTGGGGTTGTTGGTCGCCGGCATGGGCGTGCTGGCTGCGCTGGCCTTCACCCTTGAGCGGGTGCGCAATCCAAACCTGCCGATAGGTTGGGCGTCGCTGGCGGTGACCGTCCTGGTGCTTTCCGGCGTGCAGTTGTTCACCCTCGGCATGCTGGGTGAGTACCTCGGCCGCATGTTCCTCAAGGTCGGCGGCGAGCCGCAGTTCGTGGTGCGCGACACGCGCAACTGCGAGACCCCAAGCCATGCAGCCTCGAGTCGACGGCCACCACCGAGGCCCAGCGCGAGTAGCCGCTCGTGAGCCATCCGGAGTATCGCAGCAAGAAGGTCCTGGTGACCGGCGGGCTCGGATTCATCGGCAGCAACCTGGCGCTGGCCCTCGTCGAGGCCGGCGCCGAAGTGACCGTGATCGATGCGCTGATTCCACAACATGGCGGTGACCAGTACAACGTCGAGACGGTACGCTCCAGGCTGCGGGTCGAGGTCGCGGACGTGCGTGACCATGACGCGCTGTTGCCGCTGGTCCTCGGAAAGGATTACATCTTTCATCTCGCGGGCCAGGTCAGCCATGGCGACAGCATGCGCGATCCGGAGCTTGACCTCTCCGTCAATTGCGTAGCGACCATTTGCCTGGTGGAGGCCTGCCGCCACCACAACCCGGGCGCGATCCTGGTCAATACGTCCACCCGCCAGGTGTATGGCCGGCCCCGTACGTTGCCGGTGGATGAAGACCATCCGGTGGATCCGGTCGATGTCAACGGCATCAACAAGCTGGCCGCGGAGTACTACCACATCCTGTATCACCGCGTGTACGGACTGCGCTCGGTCGTGCTCCGCTTGACCAACACCTACGGGCCTCGCCAGCAGATTACCAACGAGCGCCAGGGCATGACCGGTGTCTTCCTCTGCCGCGCGCTGCGCGGCCAACGGCTGCGCCTGTACGGGACCGGCCGGCAGTTGCGCGACTTCAACTATGTCGATGACGTGGTGGAGGCGCTGCTGGCGGCTGCCAGCACCCCAGCGTGCCACGGCCGGATCTTCAACCTAGGCGCCAAGGACCCGCACTCGCTCCTGGATTTCTGCGACATCCTGAAGGCGCTGTGCGGGGCGCAATACGATATCGTGCCCTTCCCGCCGGACAGTCGCCTGATCGACATCGGCGACTACTACGGCAGCTTCGCGCGCTTCCACGCAGCCACCGGCTGGAGTCCGCGGATCGACCTCGAAGAGGGCATCACACGCAGCGTCGCCTTCTTCCGCGAGCACAGCGCGCACTACCTCGCATGACCGCTATCAGGATGTTCGACTACCTGACGGAGCTCGCGGAGATCCACGACGACGTGCTCGGCGCGGTCGACAGGACGCTGCGCTCGGGCATCCTGATTCTCGGCCCTGAGGTGGAACGCTTCGAAGGCTTGATGGCCGAATCCCTCGGCGGCGGGCAGGCCGTCGGCGTCGCCAGCGGAACCGATGCCTTGATCGTGGCACTGCTCGCCCGGGACATCGGGCCCGGCGATGAGGTGATCACCGTCGCGAACACGGCCGTCGCCACCGCCAACGCCATTCAGCGGGTGGGCGCGACGCCGGTATTTTGCGACGTCGATCCCAGCACTGCGCTGCTCGACCTGAACAAGGTCGACGCGCTGATCAGTGACACGACCCGCGCCGTAATTCCCGTGCATCTGTATGGCAACGCCGTGGACGTGCCGACCCTGCGCGCACGCGTCGCCAAACAGGACATCTTCGTACTGGAAGACTGCGCGCAAGCGCAGGGCGGGCGCCTGTCAGGTCGGCCCGTCGGCAGCTTCGGTCACGCCGCGGCGTTCTCGTTCTATCCGACCAAGAACCTTGGGGCCTATGGCGACGGGGGGCTGGTATTCACGCTGGATAAGGAGTTGTCCCAAGCCATGCGCCAAGTCCGGCGCTACGGCTTTTCCAAGCGCGACTATGCGGCGCGTCAGGGCGTCAACAGCCGCCTCGACGAACTGCATGCGGCGATACTCAGCGTCAAGCTGAGCTTGCTTGCGAAGAACCTGGAGCGCCGGCGCCACCTGGCAGCGTGCTACGACCGCGAGTTGCCTGCGCGCATCACGCGGATCCGGACCACACCCGACTGCGACCACGCGCGCCACCTGTACGTCGTGGAAGTCGATGACCGCGACGCCGTGATCAAGCGGCTGGCCGAACGGGGCATCGAGTCCGGCATCCACTACCCGCATCCGTTGCACACGATGCCTGGGTTCCGTGGCTCGCGCACTGCAAGAGAGGGCCTGCCGAACACCGAGCGACTGTGCTCGCGCGTGCTGAGCCTGCCACTGCATCCGGTACTGCGTGACGCCGACGTTACTAGCGTCTGCCAGGCGCTGGCCGAGGCCACAAGCTGAACCGGTACATCCGAAGCTTTGGGCTGTGCTTCCCAGCGTTTGAATGCAGGCCACACAGTGGAGTGTCGTGATGCAGGACGCGGTCTATCACCAGTATGCGCAGGCCCTCGAGACTCACTGGTGGGCCGATCATCGCCGCGCCATCTTCGCCCGCTGGCTGCTGGAGCTGGGCATCGCCCCCGACGGCTCGCGCGAGCTGCTGGAAATCGGCTGCGGCGCTGGTACCGAGCACACCTTTCTCTCGCGCTATGGCAGCGTGACCGGCGTCGAGATCAATCCGACCGGCCTCGCCTACTGTCGGACGCGAGGGTACGGGCAGCTCATCGCCGGCGACCTGAACAGCGTCGAGCTGCCGGCGGATCGTTTCGATCTCGCCGTCGACTTTCACGTGCTCTACCATGCATGGGTGCGGTCCCCCTCGGAGGTGCTGCAACGCATGCGCCAGTCGCTGCGACCGGGAGGCCGGCTGATCGTGTCCGAGCCCGCCTACATGCTGCTGCGCCGGGCCCACGACGACGTGGTCATGGCGGCACGCCGCTGGACGCGGCGGGCGCTGCTCGACCTGATCACCAGCAGTGGCTTCGAGGTCGAGCGCTGCTCCGGCTTTCTCACGCTGATTGCGCCGGTGGTTCTCCTGTCCGCGCTGCGGGATCGGCTGCGACCACCCGCCCATGACATCGGCGAGCTGCATCCCCCGGGACCGGTCATCGATCAGGCGCTACGCGCCGTGATGGCGCTCGAGCGCGCGATGATACGCCTGCATCCCTTGCCGGTAGGCACGTCCTGGGCGCTGGTCGCGCGGCGCATCTGAGCTCGCGCCCGGATGGGCACCGCCATCCGCCGGACACCACTAATTCAGGAAAAGGCCCACAACTTTTGGCCGGCGAAACTCCACAGCGCCATGAGGCATATCGCCGCCGCCTGCACGGAGAGATACGGCCAGGCCTTCACGTCCATGCCCAGCCACAGAACGCCGCTGTTGATCAGCATCCCCCCAAGTTGCACGATCACATAGCGAGGCCCAGCGTGTGTATGCGGCCGCAGGCTCCGAAAGGTGAACGTGCGATGCAGGAGATAGTTGGCCAGCATGGCTGGCGCGTAAGCCAAAGTGGCCCGCGCGGCCATCGGCAGTTCGAAAAAATCCCCAATAGCCCAGAGCAGGACGAAGTAGATGGCCGCGCAGGTAGTTCCCACGCCGCCGAACCGCACCAGCTCCGCAAGCGGCGCGGGCAGGCGCGCGTACAGGGCAGCCAACCCGCGAGGAGGAGGCTCGGCGGGTGGGATTGGCGTGCTGGGAGGGCTGGATGACACGGGAATGAGCGAACCTAGCGTGCGTGACCCACTGGGTCAACGTCCAACCCTTCCGGCTCAACACCGCGCGTGGGCCGTATGCGGTACGCTGGTGTTCGTAATGTTCGTTCATTTGCTGCCGCGACTAGTGCTCGGCGAGCGCTCCATCGTAGCCCTGCACGACAACCTTGATAGCGATTTCATTTATCGGGTTCTGATCAACCGCCCCGGCAAACTCTTTGACTATCACTCGCAGATCCCAGAGCTCCTCGGCGGGCTGCCTCGAGCGGTCTACCCGTCAGCGCTGAAGCTCTCATCGCTGACGTTCGCGCTGTTTACGCCCTTCTGGGCCTACGTCGTGCTCGAGCTCGCCGTGCGCGCCATCGCCTTCGTCGGCCTGTACCTGCTGATCACCGACCATCTGCCGTTGCGTCCCAGCTTCGGCCAGCGCCTGCTCATCGCGGCTACCTACGCGACCTTGCCATTCTTCGTGGTCTACGACGCCTCGATCGCAGCTCAGCCCATGGTCGCGTGGTCACTGCTCAATCTGTGGCACGGGCGGCAAACCCGCGTGTCGCTCGCACTGCTGTTCATGTTTCCGTTCGTGTCGGTGTTTCCGACCTCGGGGGCATTCGTGATCGCTGCGGCCACGCTGGTCGGGGCGGCGGCGATGCTGCATACGCGCAGGTTGTGCCGAGGCCTCATACTGGGTGTCGCCGCCATGTCGCTAGGCGTCGTGATCAGCGACTACTGGCTCCTGCACACACTGATCTTGCCGCCCTACGTGTCTCACCGCAGCGTGTGGATGATGCCGGGGAGCTCGGCGATTCTCGACTTCACCGGGGTACTGCGCCGGGGGGCCTATACCTTCCTGTTCGGTCGCTATCACTCGGCCAGTCTGCACACGCTGATTCTCTGCGCAGTGCTGGGAACTGCGGCTGTGGCGCTGGTGCGCAAACAGCGCCAGCACCTGCGCTGGATGCTCGGTATCCTGCTAGTCAGCGCGCTACTCTCGTTCTCGGAGCGGTTCGCGGCGTGGCAAGGCTTTCGCCCCCTATGGGACGCCGTGCCGTTCACCCGCACGGTGCACCTTCGGTTCCACTGGTTTCTGCCGACCCTCTGGTTCGCGGCGCTGGGTTTGATCGCCGGCATCTGGGGCGGCGTGTGGAACCGCCGCCATGGCGTGCAGGTTGCGCTTCTGCTGAATCTGGCCTGGGTCGTGACCGTGCCCATGGAGGCGGAGCATGAACTGCTGCCGAACTACGTCGCCATTTGGACCCGCGCTCACGGCGGCCGGCCACGCGAGATCTCCTATCAGGAATTCGTGGCCAAACGCTTGTTCGATCAGATCGACGCGCACATCGCCAGGCCAAAGTCATCGTATCGCGTGCTGTCGCTTGGCCTGCATCCCGCCATCGCGGTGCTGAACGGCTTCCAGGTGGCCGACGGCTACCACGACAACTATCCCCTCGAGTACCGGCTCCGTTTCGCCAGACTGAACGGGCCTGAGCTGCAGCACGACCCTGAGCTGCAACGATACTTCAACGAGGGAGGAAGTCGCGCATACCTGTTCGTCGCTGGCGAACCAAGACAACTCATGGACACGCGCCCGCCGGAGGATCTCCGGGTACTCAACTCGCTGGCACTGGAGCCGGACGCACTGCGCGATCTCGGCGTGACATACATCTTCTCGGCGTACGAGCTGCGCGAACACGCGCTGCTGCCGTTCCTCCACTACGAGGGCATGTTCAAGGACTCCGAGGCCGCCTGGCGCGTGCACCTGTACAGAGTGGACCTGCCACCGCCGGCTCACTGACGCGAGCGAGGCGATTATCTGCGGGAATGCGAGGCAGGAGCCCTCGTCGCCTGTCGCCTTTCGCCTGTTTGGCTCTCTCGCCCTTCCCTTCAGCGTTCAAGGTTTCGGGTGAGTCGAGTACCTTCCTAGGACCCTGAACCTGAAGCGGCTCGTCATCTGCTATGCCCAGCATCCCTTCCTTGGCCAGTGAGTTCGCCGGCATCCAGTCTGGCGACCCGTGGTACGGCGCCTCAATAGAACGGGTGCTCGCCGACGTAACCGCCGAAACAGCGGTCGCGCATCCCCTGGCCGGCGGGCACTCGATTTGGGAGCTGGTCCTGCACATGACCGGGTGGGTGCGCGAGGTGAATCGGCGGCTGGAGAAAGGCGGGTGGCAGGAGCCGGCCAATGGCGACTGGCCGGCGCCACCCGAGACGACTGCAGCAAATTGGAGCAAGGCGGTGCGAGCTCTGCTGCAGGCGCACACGGATCTCCGGGCAACCCTCGCCGGCGTCTCCCCGGCGCGGCTTGGCGAACGAGTCGGCGCGGAGCGAGACCCGGCGGCTGGCACCGGGGTCACCTGCGAGGAGATGCTGCAGGGCCTGCTGCAGCACGATGCCTATCACCTTGGGCAGATCTCTCTGCTCAAGAAGGCGATCGCGACCCGCCAATGACCGGATTCCCAAGAGATCGCCCGCGCCGGCTCCGCCGCACCCCCGCGCTCCGCGCGCTGGTGCGCGAGACGCAGCTCACAGTGACCGACCTGATCCAACCGCTGTTCGTTGTCCACGGCAAGGAAGTGGCGCGGGAGATACCCTCGTTGCCCGGCATCCGGCATTACTCGGTGGACGCCTCCCTCGACCGTGAAGCGGACAGGCTGGTCGCCGCCGGAATTGCAGCGGTGATTCTGTTCGGCCTGCCGGAGGCCAAGGACGAGATCGGAACCGAGAACTTCGCCGCTGACGGCATTGTGCAGCGGGCCCTGCGACGGCTGCGTCAGCGCCACCCCAACCTGCTGCTGCTCACGGATGTCTGCTGCTGCGAATACACCAGCCACGGTCACTGCGGCGTCCTGCGCAATGGCGCGGTGGACAACGACGCCACGCTCACCTTGCTGGCCAAGGCAGCGGTGAGCCACGCCCTGGCGGGAGCGGACATCGTTGCGCCCAGCGCGATGATGGATGGACAGGTCGCAGCAATCCGCGCGGCGCTCGACGCGGCAGATCACGTCGATACGGCAATCCTCAGCTACGCCGTGAAGTTCGCCTCCGCGTTCTACGGCCCGTTCCGGGAGGCTGCCGGGAGTACGCCGAGCTTCGGCGACCGGCGGGGCTACCAGATGGACCCGGCCAATGGCCGCGAGGCCATTCGCGAAGCGGGGCTGGATGAGGCCGAGGGGGCCGACATGCTGATGGTCAAGCCGGCACTCGCCTACCTGGATGTTGTACAGTCGGTCCGCGCCCGGACAACCAAGCCGCTGGTCGCGTACAATGTGAGCGGTGAGTATGCCATGGTGAAAGCGGCGGCCGAGAAGGGATGGATCGACGAGCGCAAAGTGGCGCTGGAGGCTCTGACCGGGATTCGTCGAGCGGGCGCCGACGCCATCATTACCTATCACGCCGCCGATGTCGCCGGCTGGCTGGCGGAGGGCCACGAGGCGTGACGACGCCCGCGGGGCCCCGTTCCGAGGCGCTCTTCGCCCGGGCACTGAGGCTCATGCCGGGAGGTGTCAGCAGTCCCGTCCGGGCGTTTGGGAGTGTCGGGGGTACGCCGCGGTTCATCACCAGTGGTCACGGGGCGTGGCTGACCGACGCGGACGGGTACCGATATGTGGACCTGGTCCTGTCCTGGGGCGCGCTCCTGCTGGGTCATGCTCACCCGGCGGTGGTGCAGGCGCTGAGCGGCGCCATCGAACAAGGCACCAGTTACGGCGCACCGACCGAGCTCGAAGTGCGGCTGGCGGAGCGAGTCGTCGCAAAATTGCCGTCCGTGGAAATGCTCAGGTTCGTGAATTCCGGGACGGAGGCCGTGATGAGTGCGGTGCGCCTGGCCCGCGCCGCAACGGGTCGAACGGCGATCGTCAAGTTCGATGGCTGTTACCACGGCCACGCAGATGCGCTGTTGGCGGCGGCCGGTTCCGGTGTCGCGACGCTCGGACTACCGGATTCTCCCGGCGTCACACCGGGGACGGTGCAGGACACGCTGGTGTTTCCGTATAATGACCGCTCGGCGGTGGTGGAGCTCTTCCGCCAGCAAGGCGATCGGATCGCCGCCGTGCTGGTGGAGCCGGTCGCAGGGAACATGGGAGTCGTGCCCCCGGCTCTCGGTTTCCTGGAAGAACTGCGCGACGCGACCAGTCGAAGCGGAGCGCTTCTGATCTTCGATGAAGTGATGACAGGATGGAGAGTGCATCCGGCTGGCGCACAGGTGCTGTATGGGATCGCGCCGGATCTGACCTGCCTCGGGAAAGTGCTCGGGGGTGGTCTGCCTGCCGCAGCCTATGGGGGCCGGCGCGATCTGATGCAGCAGATTGCCCCGGCAGGGCCGGTCTACCAGGCGGGAACACTCTCCGGGAACCCGCTGGCAATGACCGCTGGAATCGCCACCCTCGACGCCGTGGTCCGTGATGATGCGTGGAGTCGCGCAGAGCGTTGGGCGGCGGCCGCAGAGTCGCTGCTCGTGGGAGCGTCCCGTGAGGCTGGCCTGGCGCTCAGTGTACAGCGAGTAGGGACGATGTTCACCCCCTTCTTCACCGATCGTCCCGTCACCGACTATGCCTCGGCGCGGCGCTCCGACCGGGAGGCATACTCCCGCTTCTTCCATGCCATGCTCGCCAATGGGGTCTACTTCCCCCCCTCCGCGTTTGAGGCCTCGTTTGCCTCCGGCGCTCACGGGATGGCGGAACTGGAGCACTTCGCCAGAGCCGTCCCGGTGGCGATTCGGGCCGCCGCCCAAACGTCTCGTTGACTGAACTCTTCCCTCGACGCATATTCATGCAGCCATGACACCCCTCACCTGCACTCCGCAATCGCTCCCCGCCGCCAATTCGGCGAAGGTTTGTTGTTGCATGCCGAACTGTTCGGCGTGCGCGTGTATCGACTCGCATGGAGGATGCTCCTGAGGGTGGCCTGAGAGGGATCTCAGCTTTGTTCGCCGGCCCGCGGGAGAATACCGCGGGCCTTTTTCATTTTTCCACTCCAGCAAGACACCAGGCTGTCATGACCGGGACCGTTGCAACCGCCGCCTGGCAGGCGGAGATCACCGAGGCCACCGACACTCAGGCGTTCGTCGCGTGGTCGCTGGAGCGTTTTGGTCACCTGCGCATGGTGCTGACAACGCAGTTCGGAATGGAGGGCTGCGCGCTGATCGACATGTATGGTTCGCAGGGAGTGCCCCTCAGCGTCGTGTACCTGGATACCATGTTTCTCTTTCCGGAGACCTATGCCCTCAGGGACCGGATGGCGGAGCGGTATCCCCATCTCAGCTTCGAGAATCGCGGAACAACGATGTCCGCGGAGGCCCAGGCAGCACGGCACGGCGCCGAGCTCTGGGCCCGTGACCCCGATCTCTGCTGCGGGATTCGAAAGGTTGATCCGATGCGGGACGCGCTGACCGGCGTGGACGTTTGGATCACGGGGATCACGCGGAAACAGACCCAAGCGCGCGCCGAGACTCCGATGATCGGGTGGGATTGGCAGTTCCAGCTGGTCAAGATCAGCCCGCTGGTGCAGTGGGACCGCGCCAGAGTGTGGGATTACATCAAGGCGCACAACGTTCCCTACAATCCGCTCCACGAGCGGGGCTACCCCACCATAGGCTGCACCCACTGCACCCGTGCCGTCGCCGGCTCGGGCATCACCGACTACAGTCGTGCGGGCCGCTGGGACAACACCGCCAAGACGGAATGCGGGTTGCACAGCAACGGCAGCGGCATCTGACGAGAGGATGGCACCGGATGAACCCAACAAGCGACGAGGACGAGCCTGCGGCTGCGGGCGCAGAGTCGAAAGTCGAGGCGGCCAAGCGGAAGGGGCACTTCCTGCGAGGGACCATCGCCGAGACGCTGGCCTCCGATGCGACCCACTTCGACCACGATGACCTGCAGCTGCTCAAGTTTCACGGCAGCTATCAGCAGGACGATCGCGACCGGCGGAAGGCTCGCGCGGAGAACGAGGAGAAGGCCTTCTCTTTCATGATCAGGGTGGCACTGCCCGGAGGCCTCCTCACCGCCGCCCAGTATCTGGCGTTTGACGAGCTGGCTGGTCGGCACGCGAACGGCACACTCCGCGTGACCACGCGTCAGGGCTTCCAGTTTCATGGTGTGCTCAAGGGCGAGCTCAAGCCGACGATAGCCGGTGTGAATCACGCGCTCGCCACGACCCTCGCGGCCTGCGGTGACGTGCGCCGCAACGTGATGGCCTGTCCGGTTGACCTTGAGCATCCCGCGCACCGGGCGGTGCACCACGCGGCCGAGCGAATCGCCGAGGCACTTAGCCCGAAGGCGAAGGCCTATCATGAGATCTGGCTCGGCGGCGAACGCCAAGTGAGCACCGAAACCGAGGAGCCGTTTTACGGCTCCCAGTATCTCCCGCGGAAGTTCAAGACCGGTGTGGCGCTGTCAACCGACAACTGCATCGACGTCTATTCCCAGGATGTCGGGCTGCTCGCGGTGCTGGATCAGGACCGTATTCGCGGCTTCAACGTGCTGGTAGGTGGTGGCCTCGGGATGACCCACAACAAGGGCGATACCGTTGCCCGACTCGCCGAGCCGCTCGGCTTCGTCGCCGAGGAGCACGGCGCGGCCGCGGTTCGTGAAGTCGCGGCGATCTTCCGGGACCATGGCAATCGGCGCGATCGGCGTCACGCCCGGCTCAAGTACTTGATCAACGAGTGGGGAATCGATCGCTTCCGCGAAGAGTTTCGCAAACGGGCAGTCGTTCGCGCTGGAGCCGGCGATCACCCTCCCCACGCCAACGTATCTCGATCACCTTGGCGCCCATCGCACCGCGGACGGCTCCTGGTTCTATGGAGTCTTCATCCAGAGCGGCCGGATCGCCGACAGCGACCGACAGCCACTTCGGACCGCGCTCCGCCGGGTGATCGAGCGACATCAGCCCCGGCTCGCCCTCACCGGGCAGCAGAACCTGCTCTTCACCGGCCTCACCGAGGACACCGCGCGCGAGATCGAGGCGGAGCTGCGTCAGGCGGGCGTGACACCAGGACCCGAGCTGACTCCTGCACGGCGGCACTCGATGGCCTGCCCGGCGCTCCCGACCTGCGGCCTGGCGGTCGCCGAGTCGGAGCGCTCCCTGCCATCGCTGCTCGACCAGCTGGAGGTGGAGCTGACGGCACTGGGCCTCCGCGACAATCCGATCACGATTCGGATGACCGGCTGTCCGAACGGCTGTGCCCGCCCCTATACAGCGGACCTCGCCTTCGTGGGACGCTCACTCGGGCTGTATCAGATTTACGTGGGTGGCAGCCTTGCCGGCGACCGCGTGGCCGATCTCTACCTCGCTCAGGTCAAGGAGCCGGATCTGGTCACGGCGATTCGCCCCCTCCTCGAGCGCTGGTCCAGCGACGGTCTGCCAGGGGAGGCGCTGGGCGACTTCTACCAGCGCTTGCTCGGCCGCGACACTCCACGACAATCCATCACGGGCCGAGAGACACCCACTGCGCCGCTGGTCCAGCTCCAGCTCTCACGATGAGCACCAAGACTGCCATCCTGCTCGCAGCCCATGGCTCCCAGCGGGATCCGGCCGCGAACGCTCGCATCGAACGCCTCGCCGCCGACCTGGCAAGCCGCGGAATCGCGGACGAAGTGAATGCCGGGTTCCATCAGGGTGAGCCAGGGTTCACCGAGGCGCTCAACCGGCTCGAGGCTCGGCGTGTGCTGGTGATTCCGCTCTTCACCAGTGAGGGGTACTACACCAGTGAGGTCCTGCCGCGAGCCCTCCGGGCGAGCGACCGATATGCGACCGTCAGCCTCACCCAGACTCGCCCGATCGGTACTCATCCCGGTCTGTTCGAACTGGTTCGGGATCGGGTGACCACAGTTGCCAGGCTCTCCGGGTTCGACCTCCAACGTACCAGTTTGTTGATCGTGGGACACGGCACTCGGCGTCACGCCGGGAGTCGGGCCGCTACCGATCGAGTGGTTGAGTCGCTTGCCGCGGAGAATATCGCGGCTGAGATTGTCGCGGCGTTCCTGGACGATGAGCCGGATGTGGAAACCGCGGCCCTGGCGGTGACCCAGCCTACAACCCTTGTAGTACCGTTTCTGATCGGTGGCAGCTCTCACGCGGCTGAAGATCTTCCGCGGCGCCTGGGCTTAAGTGAGCGTCAACTTGCTCAGCCGATCGAGGGGATCGTCGTTAGCCGCCACGTGGTACTCGACATACCCATCGGTGCCTACGACGGGCTGGTGGACCTGATTATCGAGATAGCCTCCGCGGAACTGCCGGAAATCAATGCTGGTGCGACACGCCGTCAGGGGACCGTCACACTGGTCGGCGCGGGACCGGGGGACCCCGACCTCATCACGGTCAAGGGTCGGGCGTTTCTCCGTACTGCGGATGTCGTGCTGTACGATCGCCTGATTGCGCCGGAGTTGCTTCTGGAGGCCCGGCCTGATGCGCACTTGATTGACGTCGGCAAGCTTCCCGGTGGCGGCGGTGCAAGTCAGCCGCAGATCAATCGACTCATTATCGAATACGCGACCGCGGGTCGAACCGTCGTCCGCCTCAAGGGCGGCGACCCGTTTGTCTTCGGGCGAGGATCCGAGGAAGTGGAGGCATGCCGTGAGGCAGGCATCCCCTGCGCCGTCGTGCCAGGAATAAGCAGCGCCATCGCGGTCCCCGCGGCGGCGGGCATCCCGGTCACGGCACGTGGTGAGGCTCGCTCCTTCGCGGTAGTCACGGGGCAGGACTCTGCTGGATTGCCAGAGGCAGTAACCTCGCTCGGCGGCAATCAGGGGATTGAAACCCTGGTCCTGCTCATGGGGCGTTCGGTGCTCCGGGAGCTTACCGACACCCTGATCGCAGCAGGTCGAGATCCGCTCACTCCTGCCGCATGTATTCAGGACGGGACTACGTCGCGGCAGCGAGTGACGGTGGCGACGCTCGCGACGCTCGCCGATGCCGCTGATCGGGACGGGCTCGTCTCGCCGTTGGTTACGGTGATCGGCGAGGTCGCGAGGCACGCCGAGGGAGGGACGTCATGCTGATGTTGCTCTCCCTCGACCACCGCCGATCCAGCGTCGCCGAGCGCGAGCCGTTCGCAATTCCTGCCGCGGAACGATCCAGGCTCGGCCGATTGATTCGGCGGGCCTGCGGAGGCCAGGTGGCGTTGCTGGTGACCTGTAACCGGGTCGAGGTCGTTGCCTGGGTGAGCGCACCATCGCCCTCGGTCGCGCTGACCCGCCTTGAGGCGATAGCCCGGCTGGTGTCCCCATCCCTCGCGACCAGGTTCCTCCGGCGCGCGAACGTGTATTCGGGCGAAGCCGCAGCACTCCACCTTCTGCGGGTGGCCGCTGGGCTGGAGTCGCAGGTGCCGGGAGATGTGCAGGTGCTTGGCCAGGTGCGCATGGCGTATGCCCTCGCGGCGGAGTGTGGAAGCGTCGGAGCCGAGCTGCATCGGCTGTTCCAGACGACACTCCGGGCGGGGAAGCGGGTTCATGCCGAGACCGACTTCGGCGCACGGCAGTCAACGGTGGGTGGAGCCACCGCTTCATTAATAGCGCGGATGCTGCCAACGATCGTTCCCAGAGTCGCCGTGATCGGCGCCGGACCAACGGCGGCGAGTGCCGTCCGCGCGCTGGTCGCTCGCGGCATGCATGTCACCATCCTGAACCGAACTGCCGAGACTGCCACCACGCTCGCTCAGAAGTTCGGCGCCGACCTCGCGCCATACCACAGACGCCATGCGGTGATCACTGCAGGCGACGCCGCCGTGGTTGCCACCGGCGCTCAGGAACATACGGTGACCGCCGAGGCACTTCGGGCGGCTCGGCTTCAGGCAGGGCAAATCGCACCGCTGCTCATTGTTGACCTCGCGGTACCGCACAACGTGGAGCCGAGCGTGGCTCGGCTCAGCGGCATCGAGCTGCTGGGACTGGAGGATGTGACCGGACAAGCAATGGTTTTGGGAATCAGCGAGGGGTCACTTGCGGCGGCGAAGGGAATTCTGGCCGAGGAGCTCCAGTCGTTTGTCCGCTGGCTCAAATCCCGCAAGGCCCGAGGAGTCGCCGCAGCGTGAGTTCGCTCCGGGCCGGCACTCGAGAGAGCCCGCTGGCACTGTGGCAGACGGCGCAAGTTTGCGAAGCGCTGCGCGCCCATGGGCGAACGACGGAACTGTGTCGCGTGGAAACCGCCGGCGACATCGACCGGGACACTCCGCTGGATCGCTTTGGGCAACCGGGCGTTTTCAGCCGTGAGCTGGACGAAGCCCTGTGTGAGGGCCGGATCGATTTCGCGGTGCACAGCCTGAAGGACCTGCCGACCGTGCTTCCTGACGGGATCGCGCTCGCGGCGGTCAGCAGCCGTGCGGATCCGCGCGACGCGCTGATCGGCCGGCAGCCGGTCAGGTGGTTGGAGCTCCCGCAGGGCGCGACGGTCGCCACCAGCAGCCTTCGCCGTCAGGCGCAGATTCTGCGCGACCGACCGGACATCAACGTCGTCGAGCTTCGAGGCAACGTCGGCACTCGACTCGAGAAGCTCGACTCGACGCCCGCATGGACCGCGATCATCCTGGCCGTCGCCGGCCTGGTGCGCCTCGACCTCGGTGACCGGATCGGGGAACGATTGCCGCTGGACCTCATGCTCCCCGCCCCCGGACAGGCGGCGCTTGCCGTTACGGTGCGCAGCAACGACATCGTCGCGATCGGCGAGCTTCGTCGCGCCGTGAACGACCCCGCCATCGAGCTCGCGACCGCCGCCGAGCGGGCACTGCTCAACACCCTGGAGGGTGGATGCCATGTGCCGGTTGCGGCGTTCGCGGAGTTTGAGGCCGGCCCGGACCTCCGGCTTCGAGCACGAGTGCTATCACTCGACGGACGGAACGTAGTGGAGGGGTCGATCGCACAGGAGGTGACTTCGTTGGCACGGTCGCAGGGCATGGGAGAGCTGCTCGCTAGGCGACTGCTGACGAACGGCGCCGAGGCGCTCCTGGCGGCCGCGCGCAAGCACGCGGGAGGACGGGGCGAATGATCATCACGAGCACGCTATCACCAGGATCTTTGCCCGGTCTGGCCGGCGTGCGTCAGGGCTTCGGGCTCGACGTAAGGGAGAGGCCGCTGCTCCGCTTCACCCAAAGCAAGCGACTGGAGCGAGTTCGACGCGGCCCTCTCTCACTGCGAGCAATTCACTGCCGTGGCGCTGAGCTCGCCCCGAGCGGCCCGGGTCCTGCGCGAACGCCTCATGGCGCTTTCACCGAACGTCGCACACAGCCTTCCAGTCGTCTGGGCCGTTGGCCCGGCAACCGCGGCAGAGTGGGAGGGAGTGGCGCAGGTGCGCATTGCCGCCCCGGGTAGCGATGCCCAGGCGCTTGCGACACAGATGCTTGACGAAGGTGTCACAGGGCCGGTGCTGTACCCGTGTGGAGAAGATCACCGTGACGAGTTGCCGAATCGTCTTGCGGCTCGCGGTGTGGCCGTGCGGCGTATCGTCTGTTACGCGGCGCGGCTGGCCTCGGACGTAGAGATCGCCGACGCACTCGAGGAGGCGGACCTCGTCCTGATTGGAAGCCACCGCGTGCTGACCGCGGTCGCGCGGATCAAGCCCGCCGGAGAGCGACCGGCATTGATCTGCCTCGGGCCATCTACCGCACGCTCGGCAAGGGCGCTCGGCTGGGAGCCGGCGGCGGTAGCGGGGACGCCGACGGTTGCAGGAGTGAGCCGTGCGGTCCGCTCGCTGAGGTCCGCACGCCGAGACTGACCCCGCGTGTTGCAGCAAGCAAACGACCCTCCGGCAGTACATGCCGGAGGGTCGTTGCACATCCACCCTGTTGAGGTAGCCCTAGAAGCCCGCCTCTGGCGTGCAACCAGTGGGCTGCGGATTTCTGGCCAAGCAGTCGTTCCGTGGGAACGGCATCCGACTGAAGATCTTGTGCGTCGCAACATCCTTGGGAAGAGTATTCAACAGGTTGTAACGGCGGAGATCGATCCACCGATGCCCGCCTTCGTATAGCAGGGAGTAACGCTTGTTGTACAGCAGCTCCGTAAGAAGGGAAGGCTGATCCACCGTCCCGGCGTAGGCGGGGAGGTTGCCCGAAGTGGCGCGGATAAGGTTGATATCCGTGACCGCTGGCCCCAGCTGGTTCAGGCCGATGTTGGCCTCGGCGCGCAGCAGAATCAGCTCTTCGTTCCGGATTATCGTAATCGGCGTCAGGTTGCTCCGATAGATAGTGAACTTCACCGAATCCGTGATACCCTGCGTCGATGCAGCCGGGCGGAAGACGAAAACCTTATCCAACGCACGCTGGTCCAACGCGCCACCGGTCTGTAGTTGCGCGTCAGTCAGGATCGACGGGTGGGCCAGAAGCGCCCGAGGAGCGACGGTATCCGGGTCGCTGGCGTCGACCAGCGTATTCACATTGTCGCCGGCGTTCACCGAGAAGACGAAGTACACGCCAAGCGTGAGGGGGGAGGCGGTGTTGAGAAACGAGCCCGCGAGCGCGGTCAGCGCCGTATTGTAGTCGCCGGTGTAGACCGCCACCCTGGCACGGAGTCCCCGATTGAACTGGAGGAAGGTGGCCGGCTTGTCGAACCCGGCAAAGCCACTGCTCAACGGGAACGTGAACGTGCCGCCGCCGGCCGCGAGATGGGTCGCGGCGGAGTCGAGCAGATTGGCGATATGCGCGAACACCTCGGTCTTCGTGGCGATCGGCGCCGGGGCGCCGGTGGGGTCGATATCCACGTCGATCGGGGCGCCCAGATCATCGCGCGTATTGATCACCTGCAGGAAGTCGAGCGCGAGGATGGTTTGCACAAAACCGGTGGTCGACTCGATCTCCGCTGGCGTCATCGCCGAGGGGGGAAGCCGGGTGAGAGCCCGCAAGATGATGTTGCCAGCCCGGATATCGGCGTAGGGCGCGGCGAAGAGATTGCCTCCGAACGCACCGCTGCCACCGTCCAATGGGCCTTGCAGGAGTTCCGTGACGAATCGCGGATCGGCGGGATCGAAGTTGTACGACTCCCGGCCCAGAATGCCCAGCTCCATCACATAGCCATTCTGAGCCGCGATCCCCACGCGCGAACCGTAAAGCATGCCGCTCGCGGCGGCGTTTACGAGAGCCCGGGTCGGGTGACTTTCCAGCTGATCCTGCCCGGGGTTATCCAGATCCGGCACATCGAGCGTGTTGCACGCGCTGGCGAGCAGCAGCCCCGTGAGTGCCGTGATGCGATGAATCGTTCTCATGGCGTCAATCCTCTCAGGGTGCCGGTTAGAAGCCCATGTCGATAGTGAGCCAGAAACTCCGGCTCGGCGGGAACGGGGCGACGTCGATATTCCGCGCGATCGGCTGGTTGCCGAAGTTGCTGACTTCGGGATCGAGCCCGTCGTACGGTGCCGACAGGAACAGGTTCTTGGCGCTCAGGGAGACCCTGGCGTATGAGGCACCGCGCCACAATCCACCCACGACGCTGCGCGGCAAATTGTAGGAAACCGTGACCTCGCGAAGCTTGAGGAAGCTCGCGCTCTCGATCCAGTTCCTCGTCACTTTGCCGAAACCGGCGATGCGCCGCTGACCAACCGTCTGGGCGCTGCCGGCGATCGGCTTGTCGTAGTCCTTCGTGACCTGCCCAAAGTCGTACAGCAGTTTGGTCAGGTTGAGGATGCTCCCCCCGTTCTGCCAGTCCAGCACCGTGTGGAGATTGAAGGCACCGACGGACACGTCATTCACGAATCCCATTCGGAACTTGGGATTGGCATCTCCGACCTTGCCCACAAACACCGCGCCGTTGGCCGCTGTGTCGTTCCCAACCATCTGCGTTGCGCTCGCCCCCTTCTCGATCTTGAAGGCGCCGATCGAAGTGCCAAACCCACCGGTCTCGAAAGCCGGGACGTCCAGCTTCGTGATCGTGCTCTTGGTGGTGGAGAAGGTCACTCGGCTAACCCAGGTGAAGTTGTTGCGCTGGATGGGTGTTACGGCCGCAGCAATTTCCAGCCCCTTAGTCCTCATCGAACCGCCGTTCAGGAACTCGGTGATGTAGCCCGACGACTCGTGCAGCGCGCGAGGTACCAGGAGATCGCTCATGCTCTTCTGATACACGCTGAATTCCAGCGAGGCGGTCTGGTTCCAGAAATAGGCGTCGAAGCCGCCTTCGATTTCCCGCTCATGTTCGGGGTGGAGATCCGGAGCTCCAAGGGTCCCCAGCACCACGATGCCCGGCAACCCTTCCACGTTCTTGGTGGCATCGAGTCGGGTGAACTTCTGGCCGTAATCGGGTTCCTGACCAGACTCGCCGTAGGCCAGCCGCAGCTTGAACTCGTCTACGAAGCTGGCCGGCTTCAGGAACCGGTAGGATCCCGCCACCTTGGGATACCAGAACAGCTTACTCGCATCGGCATTCAGGCTGCTCTGGTCGGCGCGAATGCCGGCAGTGAGCAACAGGCGATCCTGGAGCGCCAGGAATTCTTCCTGCAGGAAGTAGCCGAGGCTCTTGCGCAGGTCCCGGTTCCGGAGCACCACCTTACGGGTGGCGGCGTCGATGTTCTGCTGTCCACCGACCAGGTTGTATCCCTCGTTCTGGAGTACGTTGAGGGTCCGCCTCGTATGCTGGATTCCTACTGAGGTCGTCGCGGTCCAGCTGCCACTGCTGGGCGTGAGGCTATGAACGGCGTCGATATCCAGATTGAGGCTGAGATTGTTGCTTTCCTTGAGAAGTGCGGTGCCCAGCTCCTGGTCGTTGGGCTCGAACTGCAGATCGGGTGGGAAAAAGAGCGAGTTGTCCTGGTTGAAGAAGTCGAGTCCGCCCCTCCCGATGAGCTTGAGGGACTGTCGGGCATTGGAGAATACGTTGAAATCAAGCGTCCCGGACGACAGGAACCGCCACACATTCTCGTCATTTCGAGCGAGCGCCGCGGTCTGCAGCGGATTGCTCGGTACAAAGGGATTGTTTCGGAAGCTGCCGTCGCTCCGGCGCTGCAGATTCGCAAAGCTGGGCGTGCTCGACAGCACGACATAATAACTCGTGCCCGAGTTGTCGTTGTTGGTCAGCCCGCGGTTGGCCAGCGTGTGGAGCACGTTGGATGTCAGCCCGAAGTGGAGTCGGGGGCTGACCTGCTGATCGAGATTGAGCCGTACCGACTGACGCTGGAACCCGGTGTTGTCGATGATCCCGGGAGTATTCTGGACCTGACCGGAGAGATAGTACTGGGTGCCCTCACCGCCACCGCTCAGGCTGACGGCTGTCTCGTTCGCCAGCGACTTCCGGTTGGCCAGCTGCTTCTCCAAATCGAACGCCAAGCCGGGCGTATAGTTGTTGGCCGCCGCCGTCCCCGCCCCGTATCTGGCGTCCACCTCGGCCGCAGTCTCAAACTTTCGCGAGCCGACTTCTCGAGCAAGCTCCGAGAACCCGAAGCGCTGCGTCAGGCTCACGACCGGCTTGCCGACGCGCCCCCGCTTGGTGGTGATGATCACCACACCGTTGGATGCACGGCCGCCGTAAATGGCTGAGGCCGAGGCACCCTTCAGGATCTCGATGGACTCGATGTCATTCGGGTTGACATCGGCGATGCGGTTGACCTGGGCGTCCTGGTCCGGCGATGTGTTGCCGCCGGCGGCTGCCTTGGTGACCGCATTCTGGTTTGACGGGATCGCAACATCGCTCACCACGATTCCGTCAACCACATACAACGGCTCGGCCGTGGCGTTGATGGAGGTCGTGCCGCGGAGCCGCATCTGCAGGCCGCCACCCGGGGCACCCGAGTTACTCTGAATGTCCGCACCAGCGACTTTGCCGACCAGCTGCTGTTCTACGCTCGCGCTGGGCGTGGAGTTGATGTCGTCGCTGGTGACGACCGAGACGGCATTGGCGAGGTTCTTCCGCTCGATTCCCGTGGCCTGACCGCTCACCACGATCTCTTCCAGTTTGAAGATGTCCCTGGCGAGCGCCACATCCACCACGCTCTCGCCAGCCGATACCCGGACATCGCGTTTGCGATAGCCGATGTAGCGCACCTGCAGCGTGACGTCGGCGTCCGGTACGTTCGTGAGAATGAACGCACCGTTGTCCTTGGTGTGGGTGACCAGCCGGGTTCCCTGGATCGCGATAGTCACACTCGCGATGGGATCCCCGGTAGCCGAGTCTGTCACGGTCCCTGTCAGGGTCCGCTCCTGTGCGGCCAGTGCCGTGCCTGTCAACACAAGGCACGCGGCCGCGAGCCATACCAACCGAGGCTTCATAGGCTCTCCGTGGTTGCTCTGCCGGATTGTGAAATGAAGAGAATACGGGACTGCGCTGCCGAGTTACGGTGCGAACGGCACTTTGTCAAGTTCGAACTGCAATCGTTCCAGCCGGAATCAAGACAGAGCCGTAAGCCATGTTGCTGTATCGAGATCCACAGGTTGCGATTCCGACACAAGTCCGGCCGCAAAGAGCGCCATGCCGTAGACGGCCTCCGGACTGACACCCTGCTCCCGCAGCTCGCGCACGCCGGTGTCGCGGTTCGCCTTACTGAGTTTGGTCCCATCCGGTCTGCGGATCAGGGGGTGATGCAGCACGACCGGGGCACCCGCCCGCCCCAGCATTCGCGCCAGCAGCAGCTGGCGGCCAGTCGATTCAAGCAGATCCTCCCCTCGCACGATCAGGTCCACCCCCTGGAGGAAATCATCCACCACGACCGCAAACTGATAGGTCCAGTTCCCCACCCGGTCCCGGATGAGCAGATCACCGCACTGTCGTGCCGGCTCCTGCCGTTGCGGACCCAGCCTTTCATCCTCGAATCGCTCCTCTCCCGCGGGCAGCGCCACCCTGAGCCCCAGGCCGGGGCCGGGCACAAGACCGCGTGTCCGGCAACGACCGCTATACGGGCGCGTCGATTGCTCGTCCCCACCGGAGAGCGACTCCGGCGCGCGGGAGCAGTCGCAAGCGTAGACCTGATGTCCCCGTTGGCCCAGCGAATCCACCTGCGCGGCATATGCGGTCTGGTTGTCACTTTGTCGATAGGGCGACGCGCCACGACGGAAGTCGTCAGTCGTGCCGAGATCTGGTCTGAGGTTCAGCCAGTCGAGGTCGTCAAGGAGCGTCCGTTCATACTCAGGGCGACACCTCTGCCGATCGTGGTCCTCCAGCCGCAGCAGCACCCGCGCACCCCGCGCGCGCGCTTCGCCCCAGACGTACAGGGCGTTGACCACATGCCCGAGGTGGAGGTAGCCGGTGGGGGCGGGCGCGAAGCGGGTGAGCATGGTCGAGCTGCCTGGAGCCTAGGCGGTAGGTTAGTGAGGAGTGAGGAGTGAGGAGTGTGGAGTGTGGAGTGAGGAGTGAGCGATAGACTCAAATTTGAGCAGTGAAACGACGAAACCCGCAGAGTGTGCCTCCGCTCCTTGCTATTGATCGGTGCAGTGCACCGCACGTTTCACTCCTCACTCCTCACTCCTCACTCCTCACTCCTCACTCCTCACTCCTCACTCCTCACTCCTCACGACCTTCACCGCCACACCGACGTTGAGACTCTGTGCCACGATGCAGTAGCGCTCCACCAGTGTACTCAGCTTCTGGAGTTGCTCGGCCGTGGCATCCGTCTCAAGATCCAGATAGAGCCGAACAGCAATCAGACCTACCGGCACCTCCTTGCTTACTCCGAGGGTACCGCGCGCATCCCAGTCTCCCTCGGCACGTACTTCCCCCGATCGAATGTCGATGCCCATGGACGTGGCGACTGCCTGCAGTGTGACCCCGGCGCAGCCCACCAGCGCCTCGAGCAGCATGTCAGTCGAACAGCGGAGTTTGCCGCTACCGCCGGTGGCCGGGTGTAGCCCCGCGCTCACCGTCGTACCTCCTGCATTCACGGTGATCTCGATGGCGGCAGGCACGAGACCACCCGCGGCGCGGGATGTCACCAGCGCCGTGGCGGGGTCTTCACGATAGCGGTTCTTGATTGGCGCCTGCAGGGCGCGGAGTGCGGCAGAATCCATGAAGCGATCCGGGGGTTGTCGGCACTGAAACGTGCCAACGGCGCCCCCGGATCGGAAGCGGGCGGCCTCAGGCCGCCGGAGTGCCTCGCGCCGAAGCCTCGTCCTGACGCCGAAGATCGGCGAGCGACATCTGGATGCGATCGGTGATCCGGCGCTCTTCCCTCAGCGTCTCCAGCAGCCCTTCAACCCGCCGGGTTTCCAACGAAAGCGCGGTCGCCTTCTCGAGGAAGTGGTCCACCTGGGCCTTCTGGGATAGCAGGGTTTCGAGGGCGACGCGCACATCGGACATCAGCGTATCGGCGTGGGCCAGGCGCTCCTCGGTCCGATCGAGCTGACGGCGGCGCTCCTCAAGCACCCGAAGCACACCGCCGGCGTCACCGATCCGGTCGAGCAGGGCATCGAGTTCAGCCCGGGTGCGAGCCACCATTGGCTGCGCCTCGGCCACCACCCGAGAATCCTCCTGGGTCCGCTCCGCCACCTCAAAGAGAGCGCGGATCTCTCCCTGCAACGCCGACACCGTCGCCTGACGCATTCCGGCCTGTTCCATGGCCTGGGTGAGCTGCTGTTCGGCGCCGCGCCACTCCGCGAGTCGGGTCTCGAAGCTGTTGATCCGGTCCTGCATCCCGGTCAAGGACGCGATCCGCGACTCAAGTTCGCCGGAGAGCGTCCGGCACGAATCCAATCGGTCGTCCGCCCGGTCCAACACCTCATCCATCTCTCGCGCCCGCTCCGCGAGGGCCTCGGCAGCCTCGGCGGCCTCCTGCCGGAGCACCGTGGCGCGCTCGAGGTGTTCACTGGCACGTGCCAGGGCGTTTTGTCGCTGGTCCACTTCTCGCGCCAGCTCGTGCATGCGGTCGGCCACGGTCCCGATGCCCTTGGCCCGGTCCTCGAGACCGGAGACGGTTCCCTGAACGCTCCGCACCCGCTGCTCCATGTCGCGGAGTTCGGCCCCGAACCCTATCAACAGATTGCCTGCTCGGCTGACTTCCTCGAGCCGCGGTCCGAAAGTACCGAGGTGATCCTCCGCGGACGCCAGCCGCTCGGCAAGACCGCGGGCCCGCTCATCGATCGATGCACCGAGGGCAGCCGAGTCCGTGAGCCGGCGCTGGACCTCATCGACGACGCCGCGCCTCGCCTCCACCACGCTCATCGCGGCGTTGAGCTGTTCCACTTCCTGCCGCAGGTTGTCAAGCATGGTACGCATGCGGTCGAGCCCCGCCACATCCGTCTGGAGCGAGCCAAGTTGACGCTCCGTGTCCCCGAGCCAGGTGCGCGTTCCCTCGACCCGGCCACGGGTATCGGCAAGCTCCTGCCGGGCGGTGCGCAGTTGCTCCAGCGCATCTCGAATCGCTTCTCCCGTCGCGGTGAGGGATTGCAGATCCCGCACGGTGCGATCGAGGACCGGCCGGGTCTCCTCGATACGGCAGGTGCGCTCAGTGAGGCCGCTGACATTCTCTTCGAGTCGTTCGAGATCGCTGAGCCCGGCGCGGACCCGATGCCCGAGCTCCGACACCCGGGAGAGCTCGGAACCGAGGTCGGCCACTTGGGTCGAGAGGCTGTCGGCGCGCGACGCCGCGGTGTTGATCGCCTCCGCACCGGCCGACAGAATATTGAAGCGCTCCTCCCATTCGAGGAGGCTCCGGCGAAGATCGCTGATACGCTGGGCCACGCCCTCGACACTGCGGCCTTCGTGGGCCAACCGCTCGACGCTCTGATCGAGCCCTTCGCGCAGCAGGCCCAGCGACCGTTCGGCGGAAGACTGGCCAGCCTCGATCCGGTCCAGGCGCTCGGTAACCTGGCGGGTACGATCATGCAGCGCCGCGTGGCCGTCGGTCATGAGCTCCAGCTGGGCCCGGAGGTCGCTCAACGTGCGTACCACGTCGGCCTGCCGCTCGAGACCGGCGTCGGCGCGCTGCATGAGGGAGGTGAGGTGCTCGAGTTTTGCGGTGGCGCGATCCACCTGGTCCCGCTGCTGTTCGAGCAACGCCACCTTCTGGCCCAACTGATCCGCCGCGGTGCGGGCACTCGCCAGCTGGCGGCGAGTTTGGGCTACGGTTTCGG
This sequence comes from uncultured Gemmatimonadales bacterium, assembly GCA_963748035.1. Lineage (GTDB taxonomy): Bacteria > Gemmatimonadota > Gemmatimonadetes > Gemmatimonadales > GWC2-71-9 > JADJOM01. The sequence goes on from CAVVHO010000003.1 coordinate 359,888, forward strand.
CAACGGGGGCCATGTCGCCCATGAGCTGTTCCAAGCCCGCCACCCGGTGCTCGGTCTCGGTCAGCGTGCGGGCGACCCGCTGCCAGTCGGCGTCGAACGCCTCGATACGACTCCCGGCTGCGCGATAGTGTCCGAGAGTCTTTTCGTGCTGATCGCGGAGCCGAGCGAGGTCGCCGCGATAGGTCTCACTCTGAGTCTGCAGCGCGTCCATTTCCCCGCGCAGCTGACGGAACGGCCCTTCAAGCGCCAGCAAACCGGTCAGCTCCTGCTTGATACTCATCGCGGAGGCGACGGTTTCCGTAATCTGGGCGGCGTCGGCCTGGGCGCGATCGACACCCTTGGCCGTTTCGCTCAGCGCAGCTTCGAGCTGGCCGTGATTCCCGGTGAGCCCGGCGAGCTGACTCTCGGCCGCTCCGAGCCGTGCCACGAACTGTTCCACTGAGCTGAGCTGACGCTCCAGCGCGCTCACCCGTTCTCCCAATGTGGCCAGTCGCTGTAGCTGACCGATCGAGCGATCAGCGTGCTGCACCAGTTGCGAGAGGCTGTCGCGCTGCGAGTCGAGGCGAGAGACCAGTTGCTGCAGTTCCGCCAGGTCGTCAGACGACCCGCTTCGGCGGAGGTTCCGAAGGAAAGTACCCATGGTGTTGCTCCTCGACTGACGCGGTGCGGTTACGTCGGATGCCCCGGCGTGCCGGAGCGGAGCACTACTTTAAGGAGGGAGCTGCGGCGGAGCAGGTGTCGCGGATCACAATGGTGGTGCAACAGCTGCTTGACCATGTAAGTTATTTGATGATTTGCTATTAGAGTATTGTGTATCACTCATGCAAACACTGGCTGTAAGAAATTTATGCGGCGGAAATCAGCCGCAATTCCGGGGATGAAAAGCGGCCACTAGGTGACCAACGCGCGCCAAACAGGAGCGTGCCTGAAGCTCGGGGACAGGCCGACAGCGCAAGCCAACGAGAAGTGAATACCAGTCTTACGCAGCCCACAGGAGGTGTGGGAGGACACCACCCACAGGTGCTCGGACCCGCGATTTCAGAGTGGAGAGTGCGTGCAGGACGCAGGAGAATCGTGGCTTGCGGCTCGGCGGCGGGGCTTGGTCCCGAGGTGGTCCTGAGAGGCGCCGGCGAGAATCGAACTCGCGGTGGAGGTTTTGCAGACCTCTGCCTTACCACTTGGCTACGGCGCCGGGGGAGCAAAAACTAGCACTGGCCGCCGCCCCCCACCAGCTTCGCTGTGCCTCGGAACTACCTCTCGCCCCAGCTCCCCCCCAGCGCCTTGTAGAGCGACACCGCAGCGGTCACCTGCCCGAGCTCCGCCTGACTCAATGCCAGCTCGGCATCGAACAGGGTGCGCTCCGCCTCGAGCACCTCGAGGTAGCTGGCGATGCCGGTGCGATACCGAAGCTCGGCCAACTCTGCCGCCCGTCGAAGCGCGCCGACCTGAGTTCGTTGGGCGCTTACCTCGTCCCGCGAGGACTGCAGCCCGGACAGAGCGTCGCTCGCTTCGTGAAGCGCGGTGAGCACTGTTTGCTCGTAGCGCGCACGAGCCTGCTCCGCCCTGGCCCGCGCCACGCCGGCCTGACTTTCCAGTCTCCCGCCGGTGAACAGCGGAATCGAGATGCCGCCAAGCAGCTGATAGATCTCGCCGCGCGAGGTAAACAGCGCGCCGGTGTTCGGCACCTGGGTGCCGTAGTAACCGGTGATGGCAATCGTCGGAAGCCGCGCTGCCGTGGCGGCCCCGATTCGTGCGGTGGCTGCGGCATACGCGCGCTCCGCTTGCACCACGTCCGGCCGCCTGCCAAGCAGCTCCGCGGGAAGTGAGTCGGGCACAATCAGTCCGGCAATCGCGGAGTCAAGGTTTCGACTCCGAGGAATCGCGGCGGGGGGCTCGCCGAGCAGCGCATTGAGCCGATGTTCCGCCTGCGCCTGCAGCCGGCTCATCTGCGCGAGCCGAGCGGCCGGGACAGCCACCTGGGCCTCGAACTGCCGCACGTCGAGTTCGGACATGAGTCCGCGGTCGAAGCGCTGTTGCGCGAGGCCGAGCGTCGCCCGACGAGACCCCAGGGTGCGCTCGGCGATGGCGCGCTCCTGGTCGAACTCCAAGAGTTGCAGGTAGCCTGTGGCCACGTCGCTCACGAGCGAAAGGACCACCGCGCGCTGAGCAGCCTCTTGTCCCGCCAGGTCGGCGCGTGCCGCCTCGACGCCCCGTCGGAGCCGGCCCCAGAAATCGAGCTCCCAGGCCACGTCCCCGGTAACCCGGAACGCGTCGTAGGACGTGGGCGGGAAGCTTCCCAGGGCAACCTGGTTGGTGCTGGCGCTGCCGTTCACGGTAATGCTGGGAAACAGCGGGCCTCGGGCGACGCCGACTTGCGCCCGGAACTCGCGAATCCGGCCCATGGCCTCCTGCACGTCGCGATTCTGTCGCAGCGCGGTCTCGATCAGCGCAAGCATGGTCGAATCGCGAAGCATGTCCACCCACGCCAGGTCGGCGAGCGCCTGGACGGTGAGCGTCTGCGTCGCGAACCCTGGCGAGATGCCGGAGTCTGCCTGACGCGCCTCGGCCAGCGAGTCGAAGAAGGCCCGACTGGAGTCGCGGGATGGGGCGAACCCACCTGGGCAGTTTGGGGCACGGCGGGAGCAGGCTTGTAGCCGGGCCCGACAGCGCACCCGGACGCCACAGCGAGCAACGCCATTGGAACGAATGTTCGGCGGGTCATGACGTTGCCTCCACCGTCCGAACCGGAGCGTCGCGTCTTGACCCCCGCTCCGCGAGCCCGCGGATGACGCGGAAGAAGAGGGGGATGAAGAAGATGCCGATCGACGTGGCGAACAGCATTCCCGCGAAGACGCCGGTGCCGAGCGAGTGCCGACTCGCCGCGCCGGCGCCGCTCGCGACCACCAGGGGCGAAACGCCGAAGATGAATGCGAGGGATGTCATGAGAATCGGCCGGAAGCGCTCGCGTGCCGCCTCCACCGCCGCTTCACGGATTGAAAGGCCATGGCTCCGGATCTCATTCGCGAACTCGACGATCAGGATCGCGTTCTTGGCCGCCAGCCCTACCACCGTGATGAGCCCCACCTGGAAGTAGATGTCGCTCGGAGTGCCGCGGATCCAGATGCCGAGCAGTGCGCCGAGCGCGCCGAACGGCACGCCGAGCAGCACGGCGAAGGGGATCGACCAGCTCTCGTACTGGGCGGCGAGCACCAGGAACACGATGATGAGTCCGAGTGCGAAGACCAGTCCTGCCTGACCGCTCCCTGCGCGCTCCTGGTAGGACTGTCCGGAGTAGGCAATCCCGACGCCCTGGCTGGCAAAATCGGTGGCCACGAGCTGAATCGATCTCTCGCATCACCTCACCCGAGCTCCGCCCGGTCTTCGGGGTGCCAGTGAAGAGCGCGGAGCCGAATCCGTTGAACCGGAGCAGCTGTGTAGGACCGCTCCGGAATTCGGTGCGAGTGAGCGAGGAGACGGGGATCATCTCGTCGTTGCGTCCTGCACGTAGAGGCGGCCAGATCCGCCGGCGACTGCCGGAAGTGCGCCTGGGCTTCCGCCTGCACTCGATAGGTCCGGCCGTAGAGGTTGAAGTCGTTGATGTAGAGGGTGGACAGGAACGTCTGCAGCGTGCCGAACAGGTCGGTGAGGCTCACTCCGCGCGCCTTGGCGGTGGACGCGGTCCACGTTGACGTACAGCTGCGGGACGTTGGCGCGGAAGTTGGTGTTCATCGCCTGCACGGCCGGCAGCTTGTTGACCGACTGGACGAATGCCTGCACCTGCAGTGCGAAGTCGCGCACGTCCTTTCCGGCGCGGTTCTGCAGATTGGCCTCGACGCCGGACGTAGCCCCAAGACCGGGGATCTCCGGAAGGTTGAAGGCGAAGCCGATGGCGTCCTTCATGCCGAACAGCTTGCCGTTGATCCGTTCGGTGATCGCCTCGATCGACTCGTCGCGGCCCCGCTCATCCCACGGCAGGAGCAGTTGATGAAGATCGTCGCGCTGTTGGTCTGGTTGGTCCGGGTGAGCACGTCGAGCCCGGCGAACGCCACAATGTTCCGGACCGCCGGCTCTCTCGTGCAGAAACCCTTCCACCCGCTGGACCACCACGCCGGTGCGCTGGAGCGACGCGGCGTCGGGGAGCTGGAACGCGATCGCGAAGTAGCCCTTGTCCTCGGTCGGGATGAACCCCGTCGGAACCCGCCGCCACAGCACGACCGCCAGCACGACCAGCACCGCGAACGCCGCCAGCCAGGCCTGCGGACGGCTCAGCACCCGGTCCACTACTCCGGCATAACGGTCCGTGACGCGCGGCCAAACCAGCGGTTGAACACGCCGAAGAAACCGGTGGTGTGGGCTTCAGTCGATTCCGTGAGCAGCAGCGCGCAGAGCGCCGGCGTGAGCGTGAGCGCGACGATGCCGGACAGCACCACCGCGATCACGATGGTCACGGCGAACTGCTTGAACATCTCGCCGGTGACGCCGCCCAAGAAACGCGACGGGCACGAACACCGCGCAGAGCGACGAGCACGATCGCGATCAGCGCGCCGGCCACCTGGCGGATGGCGCGGTCGGCGGCCTGCCGCGCCGGAGACCCGTTCGGTGGCCATGATACGCTCGACGTTCTCGATCACCACGATCGCGTCGTCCACCACGATGCCGATCGCGAGCACCAGCGCGAACAGCGTCAGCACGTTGATCGTGAAGCCGAGCACCAACAGCCCCAGGAAGCGTGCCGATCACGCTGACCGGCACCGCCAGCATCGGGATCAGCGTGGCCCGCCAGCTCTGCAGGAAGATGAACACCACCAGGGTCACCAGCAGCATCGCCTCGACCAGGGTATGCACGACCTCGTTGATGGATGCGGTGACGAACGGCGTGGTGTCGAACGGGATCTTGTACTGGACTCCAACGCGGGAAGTTCCGGGAGAGCTCGCTCCATCCGCTCGCGCCACCGCCTCGCCGCACTTCAAGCGCGTTGGCGCCGGGGCGGAGATAGAGGAGCAGTGGCGCCGTGGGCGACCCGTTCAGCCGGCCGGCGAGGTCGTAGTTGCGGGAGCCGAGTACCACTCGACCGATGTCGCCGATGCGGACCAGCGACCCGTCGGGCTTCGCGCGGACGACGATATCGGCGAACTGCTCCGGGGTCTTGAGTCGCCCGAGGGTGGTCACCGGCAGGGTGAGCTCGGTGCCTTCCGGCGCCGGCTCCCGGCCCACCCGACCGGCCGGATTGGTCGCGTTCTGCTCCCGTACCGCGGCGGCGACGTCGGCCGTGGTGATCCCCAGCTGCGCCATGCGGTCCGGATCGAGCTGGATGAGCATCGAGAATTCGAGGCCACCGAAGGTCAGCGCGTTGCCGATGCCCGGCACACGCTTGATCTCGTCCTCGATGTACAGCTTGATGTAGTTGGTCAGGTACGCTGCGTCGTAGCGCGGATCGGTGGAGGTGAGCGCCACGACACCGAGAATGTCGGTGTTTGCCTTGAGGATCGTGATGCCGTTCTGGCGCACCGCGTCGGGAAGCTGCGGCTCCGCCAGCTTCACGGCGTTCTGCACGTCCACCGCGGCGAGGTCCTGGCACCGGGTGACGTCGAAGTAGATCTGCAGACGTCATGGACCCGTCGCTCGCGTTGGCCGACGAGTAGTAGAGCAGTCCCTGCAGACCGGAGAGCTGCTGCTCGATCGGCGCCGCGACGGCCTCGGCGACGTCTTCGGCGGTAGCCCCGGGATAGGTTGCCTGCACCTGCACCGCGGGCGGGGTGATCTGCGGGTAGCGCGAGATCGGCAACAGCCGGATGGCGAAGAGTCCCAGCAGGGTGATGATGATGCTGATCACGACCGCGAGCACCGGGCGGCGGATGAAGAAGTACCGGATTTCCCCGCTCGCGACGGCTTCCGATGGTGCGCTCACTTGGACGTTCCCGTCGCACGGCTGGCGGGGCTGGACCCGGCCGTGCTGTCGGCCAGGGGGACTGGGCTTCACCACCCGGCCGGGCGCCACCTTCTGACCGCCGTCCACGATCACCCGGTCACCTGCCGCGAGCCCCTTATCAATGATCCAGCGCGCTCCGCTCCAGGGGCCGGGCGTTACCTCCCGGGCCGCGACGGTATCGCCCGCACCGACCACGTACACGAATTGCCGTCCCAGCGCCTGCAACACCGCCCGCTGTGGAATGGCGATCGCACTGTCGCGGGTAAAGCCGGCGAGACGTACTCGCACAAATTGACCAGGCAGGAGCAGTCGCTCGGCGTTGTTGAAGTCGGCGCGGAATTCCTGCGTCCCGGTCGCCGGATCCAGGGAGGGTGCCACGAAATTGAGCCGCCCGGTCACCGGCAACACCGACCCATCCGGTAGCGACACCTGCACCATCAGCTTGCCACCCGGCTGGATCAGTGCCCGCGTGCGGGGGTTCTCGCGCCAGGTGAGCAGCTGCAGGGTCGAGGGACTGAAGCGCACGTAAACCCGATCGAGCTGATCGATGGTCGTGAGCAGATCGGCTGATCCTGTGACCCGCGCACCGATCTCCATCTCGGTGCGGCCGACCCGGCCCGCGATCTCGGCACGGATCATGGTGTCGTCGAGATCCTTCTTCGCTTCGTCGAGCGCCGCTTGCGCCGCTTGGAGACTGGAGCGGGAGTTGTCCACGTCCTGCTGCGCGACCGCGTGCTGCGCCAGAAGTGGCTCGAGCCGATCGAAAGTCAGCTTAGCGTTCTCGTAGCGGGCCAATGCGCTGCGGTAGGCCGCCTCGTAGCGGACGTGGTCGAGCCGGTAGAGTATCTGACCCGGCTTCACCTGCGCTCCTTCAACGAAGGGTCGGCTCTCGATGATTCCCTCAACCCGCGCCCGCACTTCGACTCGGCGAAACGGCACAACTTCGCCGGTAAAGTCGTAGCTCTCGGGCACCGTTTCGGGAGCCACCGTTACAATGGCCACCTCGGGGGGCGGTGGAGCCGATGGCGGCGCCGCATGCTTGCATGCCCCGCCGACTATGGCCAGTCCAAACAGCAGTGTCCGCGAGAACACGGTCGCGCAAATGATCCTTCCGCTCACAAATCCTCTCCTCGTTCGTCAACCCCGATCCGGCCGGGCCAGGCCGGGTTCCACCAGGACGAATCGCTCGATCATTTCGAACAACATTCTCCCCATCGCCTCACGGTCGGGCATGGTCGGATCGAATGGGGTGAAGGCAGCTACCCGCTGAGCCGCGCCGACCAGGGCGTACAGGATCGAGCGCGTGGCGAGATCCACGTCCAACTGGCGGAATTCCCCGGCGGCGATCCCCGCGTCGAGGATCGCCCCAAGGAGGCGACGCCAGCGCTCACTCAGCTGACGGAACAGGAGCCGCCCCGAGTCTGGAAACTCGGCCAGTTCGACCTGTACCACATGCATCAGTTCGAGCGTAAATGGCGTCCAGGTGTGGGCCCACAGCCGACGCAGGTGCTGATCAAGAAGCGCGCGCACCGACCCCCGATGCAGGGTGAGCGTCGCCTCCTCGTGCTCCACGAAGTGGACGAAGCGCTCCACGATCACCGCCTCGAACAGATCAGCCTTGGTACCGAAGTAGTGAGACACGGTACCGGACGAGACCCCAGCGCCCCGCCCCACATGACTCAGGGTGGCGCCCCGGAAGCCGTGTTGGCTGAACGCCTTGATAGCGGCATCCAGGATTTCCGCCCGACGCTGCTCCGGTCGGCGTTGCCAGCGGGGGGAATTGGCGGGTTCCGCGGTCATGTGGGGCGACTCATCGGCGGGCAACCTACCGAACCAATAATTGGCTGTCAAGCCAATTAGGCGACTCTTCAGACGCTGTGACAATGAGTTACCAAGCTCGGTCGATTTTACCGGCTGGACAACACACCACTGCAGGCTGGCAACCCACCGGCGCAGGTGCTTCCCCTGTGGTCATTCGAGAGGAACCTTTCCCCATCTCTGTGCGTTGAGGCTCCGGCATATGGTCTCTGTTCCCGTCGCGATCTGGCTCGTTCGCCTCACCGGCGCCTACCTCGGCATCGGCCTGGGCTTCGCTGTGCCGTTCGCATTCGGGCTCGTCGATCGGATGGACCCGGTCGCCGCGCATGGCACCCGACCGTTTCGATTCCTCCTCCTCCCGGGCGCGACGCTACTCTGGCCCCTGCTCGTCAGGCGCCTCATCCGCGGCGACACCGCCCCGCCAATCGAGCGCACCGCCCACCGGAGATCTATCTTGTGATCCGCCGGCTCCGTGAACGCCATCGCTGGCTGGTTCTCGCGGTGGCGGTGGCGACAATACTCGCCTTGGCGTGGGCACTCTCCGCTACACGTGCGACCCTACCGCCTAGCCGCCCAACCGCCCAAACGTCTAGATGAGCGCATCTTATCGGGCGGTGAACTGGAACCGTCAGAAGTTCATCTTCGACGGCCTCCTCGCGGGATACGTCCTGGTCTATCTCACAACCTTTGTGGCTGTCACTCTCTCGCGCGATTCGGGGGCGACGCTCGAGACCGCCTTGATTCGGGGCCTCGGTACCGCAGCGTTCGTGCTGCTCAGCATCGTCCTTGCCATTGGTCCGCTGGCGCGGCTCGACAGCCGCTTCCTGCCCATTCTCTACAATCGCCGACACCTTGGCGTCACCATGTGCCTGCTGGCGCTGGCCCACTCGGCCTTCGCCGTCATCCAATTCCACACCTTGGGGGACTTGAACCCGTTGGTCAGTCTCCTGACCGGGGCGGCGGACGTCAGGCATCTGAGCACCTTTCCATTCGAACTGCTCGGCGTGGGCGGGCTCGCGATCATCTGCATCATGGCCGCCACAAGTCACGATTTCTGGCTGGCGACCCTGACGGCCCCGGTGTGGAAGGCGCTGCACATGTTGGTCTACGTCGCCTACGGCTTGTTGGTCGCCCACATTGCGCTGGGGAGTCTCCAGCGGGAATCCGGCACAAGCGCTGCGGTGCTCCTCGTGACGAGCGTGTTTCTGGTTCTCGGTCTCCATCTCCACACCGGCCGGCGGGAGCACTCGATTGACCGGGCCGAGGCCGCGCCGGGCGCCGAAGGTTGGGTGGACGTCTGCGGCGTGGGTGACATTCGGGAGGGTCGGGCGAAGATCGCCATGGTGGGGGGAGAACGGATCGCAGTGTTCCGCTACTCCGGCAAGCTCTCCTGCGTGTCCAACGTGTGTCAGCACCAGAACGGGCCGCTAGGCGAAGGAAAGATCGTGGACGGGTGCATCACCTGTCCCTGGCATGGCTATCAATACTTGCCCGACACCGGGCAGTCGCCCCCGCCATTCACCGAGAAGATTCCGACTTTCAACGTGCGGCTACTGGCCGGGAGAGTGCTGGTACACGAGCGACCTAATCCCCCCGGCACACGCGTGCCGCCAACATTGATTCCGTAACGGCTATGCCTGACAACGACCCGTTTTACGTCGGCTATCACCCCGTCGCCCCGGCGACCATCGCGCGTGGTGTTCGGCGCGTGTTGCTTGGCCTCGGCGCGCTCGTGGTGGGTTCCGCAGTGTTGCTTGCCTCGTCGCAGCGGAAAGCGGAGCCCGGAGTCTTCGAGTACGGCCACCCACGGAGTGTGCGTGGCCAGGTCCGCGAGTTCCCGTATCCCATGCTCCTCGTGCCCGGCTCAGGCCTCACCGATCGCAGCGCCGCCTACACTCGTTATCTCCTCGTCGCCGAGGGGAAGAATGGAGCCCAGTCGCTAGTAGCGGGACTCAACGGCCAGTGGGCAAGCCTCACGGCGACCCGCATCGCCCGACCCGAGCGGGAGATGCTGGAGATCGCGGCTGGCGGGGTCACGGTCACGCCGCCGGACTCGAACGTTCGGTTAGGCATCCCGATGCCCCCACCGGAATCGCTCGGGCCCATGACATTCTCGGGCGAAATCGTGGACAGCAAGTGCTGGCTCGGCGTCATGAAACCCGCGCGAGGCAACGTGCATCGCGGCTGTGCAGCTCGCTGTCTGAGTGGTGGCATCCCACCCTTGCTCATGACCGAGGATTCCACCGGAGCGATGATTCACCTGCTGCTGACCGACGCGGACGGGCGGCCCGCGCATCGGCGCTTTGCGGAACTGGTCGGACGTACTCTGACCTTGCGGGGCGAGGTGATTCGGGACGGGGATCTGCTGCTGATGCGAGTGGCTCGAATTGAGGGATTTAGGGATGGAGGGACTGAGGGATTGAGGAAGTGAGGTTGGATTGAGAGAATGGGAGAACGCTATTCAGGAAGAAGTACAATCCCTCCAATCCTCCGATCCCCCAATCCCTAAATCCGTCTACTCCCGCACCACGGTCACGCTGTCCACGAAATACCTGGTATCCCCAAAGCAATTCACCAGGATGCCGCGATGCTCGGTGTAGTGGAGCCGAACCGGCTTTCCGACCAAGCTGTCGAGCCCATGCACGACCTGATCTTCGCGGACGGAGAACTGCCAGATCACCGGAGCGATGTTGGGTCCCACCGACTGCCACAGTTCACCTTCGTAGGTCTTACAGACCCAACCGCGCTGAGAGAACTTCTGCAGCATCCCGCTCCGGTAGCCGTTCGAGTAGTCCCAGTGCAGTGCGAACCAGGTGTACAGCGCGAACAGCGCGACAGGGGAGAGCAGAATCGCGAAGATGAGCGCACGGCGGCCGCGGCGGCGCCGCGGCGGCTCTGGCGGAGAAGGGTTGGGAATGGTCATGGCCGCCAATGTAGGGCGCGGGACGCTGCACGCCAAGCCACTTGCTATTGCCGAGGCTGGGTGGAGAACACCAAGCCCGAGGCGATGCCGAAGACCCAGCCAGCCTTTTCCTGATCGTTCTTGAAGCGGTACGCCAGATCGAGCCGGGTCGTATTGGCGTCCGCCGCCCGCGAGGCCGACAGTCGCACCCCGAACCCCACGTTGGTGCCGGTCCGGCGCGGTGCATTGTGGTACCACGCGCCGCCGTGATCCACGAACCCGGCGAGCCCCAGGTCCAAGGCCTTGAAGACATCCTCCCCCACGGTATAGCGGTACTCTGCGGTGGCGAAGTAGGTACGGTCGCCCGTGAACGCGTGAATGGGAAAGGCTCGAGGGCCGGTCGCGAAGCCGAGATCGAATTCAGCACCCGGAAGTGGATCCTTGATCCACCCGATGTCCGCGTGTCCGATGACGAGGTGACGCCGAAATGGGGATAGGACGATCGTTCCACCGACGCTCACCGATCCCGAATCGAGTCCGGCGGAGGTGTACATACCGTTGGCCCGGCTGTCGATCCAGGCGAATCCACTACTGCCAAACTTGGTGCCGACTCTCAGCTGGGCCAGCACCCCTACGCCTCCAGTGTCGTATCCCAGGAAAGAGGGTGCGAGGAATAACCCAAGACGTGCCAAATTGCTGACATCAACATCCTCATCCCGGCCCTGACGAGCAAAGCCACGCGTGACCAGGAAGTTCGCGCGGCGCCACTCGATGAACGGGCCGAACGCCCCGGTAATCGTCTGCTCCGTCGGTTTCACGGGCCAGATCGTGTAGTCGTCACGCCGGACTTGAGCACTGAGGCCGATCCTGACATAACCCCTGCTGCTCGCGTCCAGAGCTCTGGCCGCTTCCACCTTCCCTAGGAAATAACGCCGACGGAGCGAGTCGCTGGGATCGGCGTTGCCATCGCGGAACTGGATCACCCGCTCGTTTCGGACATCGAGCAGAGTGGAAACTCCCGCCTTGTCGGAGAGCGAAAAGAACGGCCGCTCGATCGCCACCGAGCCCCGCTTACCATCCGACCGGCTTTCATAGCGCAACCCCAGCGAAACAGTGCGGGCCAGGAGCCGGGGCTGCAGAAACTGGAAGTTGATGAGGGAGCGATCCGGCGTATGCCGGTATCGAGTGGTGAACCGCGTAGCAGTGCCGATCAGGTTCCGTTCGGACAGAGAGAGCTGCCAGTCGGTCTGGCTGCCGGCACTCCGGAACCTGACGTCCACCTGCGTGGACCAGCCGTCCTGAGCATAGACCTGGAGGACCAACCCCGAGTCCGTCGTGACGCTGTCCACCTTCACCTTCCGGAAGATGCCCACGTTCCTGAGGTTCCGGGCGGTTTCCGCAACCTTGGCTGAATCATACGGATCGCCGGGCTTGAGAAGGACCTCCCGCATGATCACGCGGCGCTGGGTCGTGATGTGCAGCCCGTTCATCAGCTTCGGCAGGAAGCCCTTCGCCTCGCTGGAGTCGAAGATGTCCGAGCCGCGCACGTTGATGTACTTGATGATGGGCCGACCCAGCGAGTCGGTTTCGATGATCACCGGGGAAGGGTGAAAACCCGCCGAATCGACGGGGAGTTTGCTGATCGTGGTGTCAGCGGGGGGGAGGCTGTCCTGGGCCTCCATGGTGGCCGGCACGAGCAGGGCGAACAGCGTCGCAAGCGGGCGCGTTATCCTCATAGGCATGGAGATAATAAACCCGTCCCGAACCCCAAGGTACCGTCGCAGAGTGGTGATCCACCGGAGCGCTAGATTACTATACCGCCCTGCAAGCAGTGTTGCGTGAATCCGCCCTGGCAGCAGCGCGGGCGGCTCCTCCTGACTGAGCCTGGCATGGCGTCACCTCGAGTTCTCGCGGTCATCCCCGCCCGCGGTGGGTCCAAGGGTATTCCCCGCAAGAACGTCCGCCTCCTGGCCGGCAAACCCCTGATCCGTTACGCCATCGAGAACGCGCTCGCCAGCACCAGGATCAGCCGAGTAGTGGTCTCAACCGACGACGAGGAGATCGCCCACGTGGCCCAGATAGCCGGCGCCGAGGTGCTGCGGCGTCCCGCGGAGCTATGTGGCGACGCGGTCCCCCTCGATCCGGTGATTTATCACGCGGTGACGACCTGGGAGGCCGAGCATGGCGAGCGGTTTGATGCCGTCGTGACCTTGCAGCCGACGAGTCCCCTGCTCTCCGCCCGAACGATCGACGCCGCGATCGAGCGGTTCTTCGCGGGTAAGGCGGATTCCCTGTTGTCCGTCATCGACGATCGCCATCTCTCCTGGACCACGAAGGACGGCGGATTTGTCCCCGCCTATGCCAAGCGCGTCAACAGGCAGTTCCTACCGCCGCACTTTCGCGAGACCGGTGGCATTCTCGTCGCGCGGCGTGGTGCGGTGACCGCCGCCAGCCGTCTCGGTTCCCGAATCGACCTGTTCGAGATCGCGCCGCGCGAATCGGTGGACATCGACACACCAATGGACTGGTGGTTGGGCGAGAAGCTCGTCAACCAACGCCGGATCGTGCTCCGGGTCGATGGATATGAGGAGATCGGCCTGGGCCACGTCTATCGCATGCTGATGCTGGCGGCCCGGCTCATTGATCACGAGGTACTCTTCGCCTGTCGCGATATCCATCGCCTGGGTTGTGACATGATCGCGAACAGTTTCTATCCGATGCGAACCTTTCGGGACGAAGCGGCCTTCAACGCGCTGCTCGACGACTTTGTCCCGCACATCGTTGTCAACGACATCCTCGACACCGACGCCAAGTACATCAGCGCTCTCAAGGCCCGGGGGCTCTTCGTCGTGAATTTCGAGGATCTTGGCCCCGGCAGTCGGGTGGCGAACCTGGTGATCAACGCCCTGTACGAGGAGACCTTTCCCTCGGACAACGCCGTCTGGGGTCCGGACTACATCGACCTGCGGGAGGAGTTCGTGATGCTCGAGCCGCGACCGGTGACCGGCGCTGTCGAGGAGGTGCTGATCAGCTTCGGTGGCACCGACGCGAACGACTATACCGCCCGCCTCCTGCGGATCCTCGCCGGGCTGCCGAGCCCTCCACCCAAGGTGACGATCGTTCTCGGCCTCGGCTATGGCCGGCTCGCATCCCTCACCCGGCTGATCGAAGGGCTGCCACTCTCCGTGGAACTGGTCCGGAATACCACGACCATCAGCAAGTACATGCGCCGTGCCGATCTGGTCTTTACCTCTGCCGGACGCACCGTTTACGAGGTCGCCTCGCTCGGGACACCGCTCATCGTACTGGCACAAAACCCGCGCGAACTGCACCACAACTTCGCCCGGGCCGAGAATGGCATCGTGAACCTTGGCCTCGGCTCCGAACTCAGTGACGCTGCCATCGCGGCGTCCTACCAGTCCCTGGCGGGAGACCTGGCACTCCGCCAGCGCTGCGCCGCTCTCATGCGGCGCTTCGATCTCCGTCATGGCATGGATAGCATCTTGCGCCTCGTCTTTTCCCGATACGAGTCATTCCGCGCCCTGGAGGCCAGGTGAGCCTCCTTCATAGCATCGCGGCGAAGCGGGGCGCCTTTGTCATTGCAGAGATCGGCGTCAACTACTACGACGTCGCAGCCGACCTCGGCCTCGGCGTCCTGGACGCGGCACTCCGGATGATCGAGGAGGCCCGCGCGGCCGGCGCGGATGCGGTCAAGTTCCAGACCTACAAAGCGGAGAAGATCGTCTCGAAGAACTCCCCCGCGTACTGGGACCGCAATGAGGAGCCCACCGCCACCCAGCGCGAGCTGTTTCAAAAGTTCGACAAGTTCGGCGAATCCGAGTATCGCCGCCTGGCCGAGCACTGCCGGTCCGTCGGCGTGATCTTCTGTTCGACCCCGTTCGATATCGAGTCCGCAGACTATCTCGACCCGCTGATGCCGCTCTTCAAGATCTCGTCATCAGACCTCACCAACCTGCCGTTCATCCGTCACCTGGCCCGGAAAGGCAAGCCGATCCTGCTCTCCACCGGTGCGTCGACCATCGGTGAGATCGACACAGCGGTCCAGACGATTCTCGGCGAGGGCAACGGGGAGATCTGCCTGCTGCACTGCATTCTCGACTATCCGACGGCCGCCGCCGATGCGAACCTCCAGATGATCCGGCATCTGGGCCAGGTATTTCCCCGATTCCTCCTGGGGTACTCCGACCACGTCCGCCCCGATCCGTCGATGATGACGCTCGCGACCGCCTACCTGTTCGGCGCGAAGGTCATCGAGAAGCACTTCACTCTCAACAAGTCACTCAAGGGAAACGACCACTATCACGCGATGGACCCCACAGACCTCGCGACCTTCGTGCGGAACGTCGAGCTCATCGAGACCGTGCGAGGGGAGTTCGAGAAGCGGCCGCTGCCGTGTGAGTCTGCCGCGCGGCTCCAGGCCCGCCGCAGCATCGTCGCCGCCCGGGATATCGAGCCTGGCGAACCGATCACCGAGGAAAACGTGACCTTCAAGCGGCCTGGGACCGGCATCTCTCCCAGTCTCTTCGACCAGCTCCGTGGCCGCCCGGCGCGGCGCCGGATCGCCGAAGACGCTCTGCTGAGCTGGGAAGACCTCTGATCACCTGATGTACACCGTCCTCTCCGGCGCCAAGATCAACATGGGTGATTTCCTGATCACCCAGCGCGCCAAGGAACTGCTGACCCACCTCAGGCCCGAGCACACGCTGCTCCAGCTGCCTCACTGGGAGTCGCTCGAGCCGCACCTGGACCAAGTCAATCGGAGTGCTGCCGTGATCATCCTCGGCGGGCCGGGCTATCAGCCACGGTTCTATCCCGGGGTGTACCGTCTCACCCAGGATTTGGCGCGCATCACCGTACCGATCATTCCACTCGGGCTTGGCTGGAAAGGCTATCCAGGCGACTGGGAAACCGTCCGCAACTATCGGTTTAGCGGGGAATCCCTGCAGGCGCTTCGGCGCATCTCCGCCGGGACACCATACCTCGGGTGTCGCGATCATTTGAGCCGCGAGGTCCTCCGCCGCAACGGGATCCCCAACGGGTTGGTGACAGGCTGCCCGACGTGGTTTCACCTGCCCTTCCTGGGCCAGCCGCTCAGGACTCCCCCAACGGTCTCGACCCTGGTCGTAACTCCGGCCCAGCGGGCAATGTATCAGCAGCAGTCCATCGAACTGCTCACGACACTCGCGCAACGCTTCCCGAACGCCCGACGCTACTGCTCGTTCAACCGTGGCATCGACCGTGATGATGCGCTCATGCCGGTCGAGGACCGGCGCAACAACCGCGGCATCCAGGCGGCGGCGCTCCGCGCGGGATACGAAGTGGTGGACACGTCGTACGACCTCGAGCGGATTCGCTTCTACGATGAATGCGACCTCCACGTCGGCTATCGGGTCCACTCGCATCTCTACTTTCTGAGCCAGCGCCGGCCTTCGTTTCTCCTGCACGAGGACGGCCGCGGCCGCGGCATGTCTTCTGCACTCAACGTGGTCGGAGTGGACGCCTTCGAACGTACCGGTCCCTTCTGGCGCCGCGGAATCAAGCCGGGCCGGTATGCCCTCGAGATGCTGACGAGCTACCTGGAGGAAGAGCTGACGAACAATTTCGCCCGATTCGCGGGCGTCCCGGCCGTGCTCGACACGCACTATGAGATCATGAAGCGATTTGTCGCGGGACTGCCGGACTGACCCGACGCATGCTCGCGACCATTCGGCGCAAGCTCTCGGGGTTTACCAGCGCGGAGAACCGCGAGTTCCTGGCCCACGGTCGGAACTATCTCTCCGGCACGCTGGTCGGGAATGCGCTGGTCGCCCTCAGTGTTCCGCTGCTCACCCAGATCCTCACGACTGCGGAATACGGCGTCATCTCGGTCTTCACTTCGGTGGTCTCCATCCTGACCGTGGTGATAGGGCTGAACCTGAACAGCGGGATCACCCGTTACTACCTTGAGGATCCTAAGGACTTCGACCGCTCGCTCGGCAGCAATCTGGTGTTCATGTTCGGGTTCACCCTGGTCGCGGGCGTGGTCCTCTATTTCGCGCGCCGGCCGCTGGCGGCCTTCACATCCCTCGATCCGGATGTGTTTCTCTTCGCGGTGGGCGTGTCGATGTTCGCGGGTTTCATCGAGATCCACCTGGCCCTCCTCAACGCGTCGAAGCAGAGCGGGAAGTACTCCGTGCTCACGGTGCTCCGGACCGGCGCCACACTTGCCGTATTCGTGCTCCTCGTGGTGCTCCTCAAGGAGCGGAAGTACATGGGGAAAGTCTACGCCGACTTCCTCGTCTCGGGCTTGTTCGCCGGCTACGCCATCTACTACCTGAGTCGGCTGGCGCACTTCACCATCGAGGCCAAGCACATCCGCTACGCGCTGATGTTCTCGCTGCCGCTCATTCCGCACACTATCTCCCGCTTCATTCTCGGATATTACGACCGGATCATCATCCGGCAGCTGACGACCGCGGAGGCGACCGGGCTGTACTCATTTGCCTATGATGTCGGAACCGCCATGAATCTCGTGGTCATGGCCTCAGGCAAGGCGTGGCGTCCATTCTTCTTCGAGGACTATCGCACCGGCCAGTTCGAGAAGATCAACCGGATGGCATTGGAGTATGCCAATCATATCTACCTTGCGGCGGTAGCCATCATCCTGTTTTCGAGCGATGTGGTGATCCTGCTCGCGGACAAGCAGTACCACGCGGCCCTTCCGTTAGTGCCCATCATCGTGCTGGGATATGTGTTCGTTTTTCTGTACACCCTGTTCTTCCAGTATGCGGCCTTTCGGCACCGGACCGGGCTCATTTCCATCAACACGTTCATCGCCGGATTCGCCAACATTGGCCTCAACTACTACTACATCCCGATCTACGGCTATCAGGCTGCGGCATACACGACGCTGGCGTCGTTCGCGCTGCTGTTCCTGCTGCATTACATCAACGCCCGGGTGGTCCTGAAGGAAAAAGTGCTGTCGATCAGCCAACTGATACCCCACCTCCTCGTCACCTGTGGGATCGCCGTCGCATTCATAGTCCTCACCCGCACGGTAGCGTCCTACCCCCTGCTGCTGCTGATGCGGCTCCTGTTGATGGGGCTCGCGGTCTACCTCTTTGTGTTCCGCAAACGGCGAGATGCCGGGGAGCCTCTGGCCCGGTGAGGCCGTGAGCGTGTTGTCGGTGAAGGAAATGTGCGAGCGATTGTGGCGCCTGGAGCGGGAACACCAACTGCTCGACCACGAGATCGCCGGTGTCCGGGTATGGCAGCTGCTACGGATGGTGATCTACTACAAGATCGCCCGTGAGGCGGGGGTCTTTGCGGAACCACACGCGGAGAAGCAGGGGCTGCTCAATGCCATCCGGGCGGCCGGCGTCCTCATCACCGCCATCACCCGCAGCCCGCTCCGAGGCGACTATCAGCGCGAATATCTCGTGTTCGACCACGCCCGGAAGCCACTGGTGGAGGGGCGGCACGTCGACATCTACACCGAAGGCCTGCTGCGGACTCTACCGCCCGGCTCCTACGACGTCCTCGAGAGTCTCTACCTCGGCAAGCACCTCGAACGACCGGAACCAAACCGGCGCTTCCTGGATGCCGTCACCATCGGCTCCTTTGTGTACCATGTCACGCACTACGTGCGGTTCTCACCAGAGGAGCGGGACTGGATCCGGCGAGTGGAGGCCGGGATTCAGCGGGAGTTCGGGGTCTCCATCCAGTTAGGCGCGATTTTCCGCCGGGAGATCAACCACTACCGGTTTGCGACCGCATACTATCGGAAGCTGCTGCAGAAGCGTCGGCCGCGGCAGATCTTCCTGGTGGTGTCCTACTCCTTCTACAAGCGGCCGCTCCTTGCCCTGGCAAAGGAACTGGGTATCGAGACCATCGAGATCCAGCACGGTACCCTGAGTCCCTATCACCTGGGCTACAGTTTTCCCGAGACCGAGGGTGAACTGGAGCACTTTCCCACCACGTTCTACAGCTTCGGCGATTACTGGCGGACCGCGGCCCGGCTCCCCTTGCCTCCGGAGCGGATCAAGACCTACGGATTTCCGCACTTCACTCGGCAGAGGGCGCAATTCGCGGACATCGCTCGGCGGCCGGATCAGGTGCTCTTCATTTCCCAGGGTGTCATTGGCCCTGGTCTGGCGGACTTTGCCCTGAAAGTGGCCCGCCGCCTGCCAGAGTGCCGGGTGGTTTACAAGCTGCACCCTGGAGAAGTGGACGGCTGGCGGCGGAAGTACCCGGGGCTGGCCGCGGCCGCATCGCTCGCGAATGTGGAGGTCGTGGAGCGCAGTGAGAGGCCGCTCTACGCATGGTTTGCGGAGTCGGCTTTTCAGGTGGGGGTCTTTTCGACTGCCCTGTATGAGGGATTAGCGTTTGGCTGCAGAACATTCATTGTCGACCTGCCCGGCGCCGAGTACATGCAGGACCTGATCGACCGAAACATCGTGCAGCGCGTCGCCAACGCAGAAGACTTTGTACGCCTCAAATCAGGCCCGCCTGCCCAGACTTTCAACAGCGAGTATTTTTTCGCGAGCAGCCCGGGGTAGGGCGCGTGGCATCACGGTTCCAAGCCGCCGCATCGTGGAGACCGCCGCGGCGCTCCATGGGCGCGGAACCTGCTTGAAGACGTGCACCTTCTCGCTGCCGGCGACAGCCGGTATGGGAGCGGGAATCGCACAATGGCATGCAAGTCCAAATGCAGCAGGCACTTGGGCTGTTGTTTGTGATGCGTCAGTGTCACACAACCTTCTATCGGGATCGTGATGAAAGCACACAGTGCACTGGACAGCCTGACACGCCAGCGGCGTTCCGCGGTCGAAACTGTCCGGGCCATTTCGACCCGAACGGAAGGCGCCGAGCTCGAGTTGACTCTGCTTTGTCCCGGGCCGGTGACTTCATCGCCGAGAGTGAAGCAGGCGCTGGCGCAGGCGGACATCGCGCATCGCGACCGCGCCTTTGTTGACATCCTCGCTCGGGTGGTCGATCGGCTGCGCCGCATTGCGGGCGCCACCGACCACGAAGTACTGGTACTCGCCGGCGGTGCCACTGCGGCGACCGAAGCAGCGCTGGCAACCTTCGTCGCAACCGACGAACGAATCCTCGTGGTCTCCAACGGAGCCTTCGGCGAGCGAATCGCGGAGATG
This sequence comes from uncultured Gemmatimonadales bacterium, assembly GCA_963748035.1. GTDB lineage: Bacteria > Gemmatimonadota > Gemmatimonadetes > Gemmatimonadales > GWC2-71-9 > JADJOM01. Next base: position 379,693 of record CAVVHO010000003.1, read on the forward strand.
GCCCAGTGCCTGGGCATCCCGATGAGCCACCTCCGCTACGACTGGGGCGAGCCAATCATGCTGGAGCAGGTCCAGGGGATGCTCGACGGCGACCCGCGCATTCGCGCTGTCGCCATGGTACACCACGAGACCAGTGTCGGCTGCCTGAACCCCATCAACGAAATAGGGCGACTGCTGGCGCCACGGCATATCCGCTACTTCGTGGACGTCGTCTCCAGCCTCGGCGCAGAAGAATTCGACATGGTGCGGAGCCGCGCCACGGTCGCGATCGGCAGCGCCAACAAGTGCCTGCACGGCGTCGCTGGTGCGGCCTTCGTGATCACCAAGCGCGATATCTGGGACGAGACCACTCACGTCCGGCCGCGCTCGATGTATCTCGACCTGCACCGGTATCGCAACGCGTTTCGGGACAATGGCCAGACGCCGTTTACCCCCTCCGTGCCGGCGGTGGCCGCCCTTGAGGCGGCGCTGCACGAGCTGGAGGATCAAGGCGGTGTACCGGCGAGGCGGGCGCATTACGAGGCCCTGAATACCCGGCTCCGGGCCGGGCTCATCGGCCTCGGCCTGGCGATTCGGAACAGTGGCCCCAGCAGCGCCATTTCCCTCACAGTGGCCCAGCTGCCGCACGGGCTCACGTTCGACACGTTCTACAACGACCTGCGTGCGCGCGGCTTCCTGGTCTATCGCGGAAAGGGCCCGGTGAGCCACGACGCATTCCTCGTCGCCAACATGGGTAACCTGGATATCGCGACGATCGACCGGTTTCTCGAAGCCGTCGCGACCATCTCCGAGCTATAGCCTCGAGCCTGGCGCGATTCTCAGAACCCCCCGTTCCACCGCGGTGGAGCGGGGGGTAGTTTCATGCCGGCGCTACCTCCAAATCCATGAACCTGACCGCCGTCATTCTCGCAGCCGGCTCCGGCACGCGACTCAAGCCGCTGACCGACACGACCCCCAAGTGCCTTCTCGACGTGGGGGGGAAGACGATACTTACGCGTCAACTGGAGCGGATCGCCGCGGCCGGTATTACCCAAGCCGTCGTGGTCACCGGGCATCTCGGCGATCGGATCGCCGCCCATCTGAGCAGTGCACCGGCTCCGATCCCGGTCAAGTTGGCGCCAAACGCTGAGTATGCCACGACCGGCAACTGCATGAGCGTGCTGGCTGCCAGGTACGCATGCGCGGGAGACGGCATCGTCCTCTGCGACGGCGATGTAGTGCTGACCGGCAATGCGCTCCAGCGCCTGGTGGGCGATGCAGCCGCGTCGGCCCTGCTGCTGGACACCGAAACCAACCTGGGCGCGGAAGAGATGAAGGCCGAGCTCGACTCCAAGGGAAGCGTTCGGCGACTCTCAAAGGAACTGGATCCCGGGAGTGTGGCAGGTGAATCCATCGGAATCCAGAAGGTGACGGGAACCGCCCTGCCAATCCTCTGGGCCACCCTGGACTCGATGAGGACCGCCGGCGACACCCATGGGTACTACGAGGAGGCCTTTCAGCGAATGATCCACGCGGGAGTTACCTTCCGCACCGTTCCGATAAGCCACGATGAATGGACCGAGATCGATGACCTCACCGACCTCGAGGACGCCCGCGCCCGATTCGCGCGATGAGGGATCCGTGACGGCAGTGTCAACACCCCCGCCAGTCAAGCCGCCCGAAATCGAAGAGCTGGTGGACCAGTATTTCCACCGCCCGCTGGCGAGCCGGATCGTGGCCCTGCTGGTGCACACCTCGATCACGCCCAACCAGGTGACGATCTTCGCGGGCATCCTGGGTGTCGCTTCCGCGATCGCGGTCGCGGCGGGTGGACACCAATCCCCCTGGCTGCTTGTCGGCGCCGCGCTGCTTTTCCTGTCCGTCATTTTCGATTGCTCGGATGGACAGCTGGCCCGAGCCAAGAAGATCTCGTCGACCACCGGGGCGATAGTGGACGGTGTCTCCGACTACATCGTAGGCACGTCGGTCGCGATTGGAGCGACCTACTTTCTCGTCGCTTACTACCACAACCCATGGTATTGGCTGCTCGGGCTCGCGGGCCTGGTCAGTACCGCCGTGCAATCGGCGCTGTTCGATCACACCAAGACAGCGTATGCGGTCCGCGTGGGCAGTGGCTATTCCGAGCGCGAGGAAGACGTTCAGCGCATCACCAACGAACGCGTCAGGGCATGGAAGGAAGGGCGCTACCGGGACGCGATGCTGTTCTGGGTGTACGAGCGCTATTCCAAGGCCCAGCAGGTCGCGCTGCATGTTCGGCCGGTCGCCGATCCGGTGGCCTATCGCGCCGCCAACGCCGGTCGAATGCGGGCCTGGACTTTTCTGGGGATCGGCACTCACCTCGCCCTCGGGTACCTGCTCGGCGCCGCCGCCTATTGGTGGCCACTGGCCATTGCGGGCTACTTCATCATCTGCGCAACCGTGTTCAACATCCTGCTCGTCGTACTCCTGTGGCTCGAGCCGAGGCAGGGTCGCTCATGACCGGCCGGGCCCTGTTGACGTCACCGCCGGCTGGCGACCCTTTCACCAGCGTCGCGGGCCTGTCGGTGCTGCTCCGTCAGCTTCTTTCGCTGCAGGACGCTGGCATCGACCAAGTGGCGATCGAAGGGCTTCCCCCCGAGCGCTTTCCGGTGGATCCGCGTCTTACCCTGAGCGTGGTCCCGGCGAGTACCGAGCGTGAGGCTGCCGGCTATGTCCTCACCGCGCGACTCGGCCTGGTGTGGCATCGCCTCTTGCCCCGGCGTCTGGTCAAGACGGGCTATCGCGGGGACATCGAGGCAACTCTGCTCGAGTCCGACGAGTTCATCATCGCGGCAGATACCGCGGAGAGCCGGGCTCGCGCCGAAGCCCTCCTGTTGCAGTCGTTGCTCAAGGGAACCGATGGCCTCATTTCCCGGACGATCAATCGCCGGATCTCCCTTCGGGTGACGCGCTTCCTGCTTCACACATCGCTCACCCCGAACCAGATGACCGTCATCGCCTCGGGCTTCGGGTTTGCCGCAATTCTGGTGGTTGCCTTGGGTGGCGTTCCCTGGCTGGTACCCGGGGCGCTCCTCCTCCAGATCCAATCCATCCTCGATGGCTGTGACGGCGAGATCTCACGGCTCAAGTACATCCGCTCACGACTGGGGGAGTGGCTTGATCAGGTCCTGGATGACGTCGTGAATGTGGGATTCTTTGTGGCGGCGGGACTGGTCCTCGCCGCGGATGGGTCGCCGATCGCCCTGCCGCTGACGATCGCGGGCACCGCGCTGCACCTGACTTACCAGGCGGCCCTCTACATCGCGCTCATTACCCGGGGCGGTGGCAGCGGTAGCGTCACGAGTATTCGCTGGCGCGGTCAGCGCGATGCCGACCACCATACCCCCCGCGCGCCAGCAGGACTGGTTCAGCGGGTCAAGGAGGTGATCGAGGCGTGCATGCGGCGCGACTTCTTCACGTTCCTCTATCTGCCCGCCGCGCTGCTTGACCTTACGATCATCGCCCTCGTCTGGGCCGGGCTGGTCTTCATTGCATCCGGCGTCGGTTCGGCCTTTCAATGGCTCGTATGGGGCGGACCGACGCCAGCCCCACGCGGCTCCTAGCGGGCGTCAGAGACCGGCTCGCCACGATTGCGGAGCCGCCGCAATCCCATCAGAACGAAGATCACCCCGTTGAGCACCACGTTGAGGGCAGCGTGGCGTCGGTCCGCGTAGAGGTTGAGCACGTAGGTCCAGCCCAGCGGGTACGCCCGTCGGGCTCGCCGACCTGACTTTCCCAGCCTTTCCCATCCCGTGTGCGTGAGTTCCAAGCGCGTTCCACCGGCGTCGGCCACGAACCTCACCTCCACCTCCTGGGCGGTTTCGATGGCTGCGCCCGGATGCCAGGTAAAGACGATCCGGCCGGGCGGCTCGCATGCCGTCACCGTGCCCCACACATGCCGCGTTCCGTCGTTCAACTCCTCGTAGACCTGTCCTCCTACTCGTGTCTCGACTGCGCACCTGACAGCCCGGACACCTCCCACTGAGTGGGTCTTGAGCGGCCACCAGCTTGCGATTTCGTCGGTGAAGCGTCGGAACGCCCGATCCACCGTCCACGGCACAATGATCGACTTGCGGAGTGGTGGGATCGGCTCTGGTGCGGTGGTCATGGTGACTCCCTCCGGGGGGCACCCGGACCGTGGGCGTAAGCGGTGAGCACGTCATCCCACATCGCCTCGAGCCAAGTCCTGAGTTCCTCGAGACCTGCCGGTGTCGCACGGTAGTAGCGCCGGGTGCCTTCAGGACGCACGTCTACCAGCCGGGCGTGCCGGAGCGCGCGCAGATGCTGCGAGACCGCAGGCTGAGAGATGGCCTGGGCGCGGGCCAACTCTCCTACGGTGTAAGGGCGACGGCGCAGCCGTTCGAAGAGACGCAGCCTCGTCGGGTCGGCCAGGGCGAGAAGAGTCGTTTGATAGGTCATGGCTTATATAATTATTTACTTATATATATCACCCGAAAAGCGCGACCGCAATGGGTCGCGCTCAGGCACCACTGATACTGCCGGCGCTTCAGGCCACGGCGACTTCGCGGCTCGCCCGGCGGCGCACGGCGGCGCCGAGCAGGAGCTCGGCCTTGGCGTGGTCCTCAGGGGTATCCACGTCGGTCCAGCGCACCCCCACCAGCGAGACCGGCGCAAACGCGCCCTCAGCGATCAGGCGGCGCATCCCGAGTGTCACCGAGGGAGCTTCGGTCCTGGCGACGTCCTTCAGGGCCGCGAAGATTCGCGGCTCCAGACGGAAGCAACCGGTATCCACAGCGTCGTACGGGTAAATCTCCTTGCCGATGGCGCTGATGAGGCCGTCCGCCACCTGCACCTTGGTCGCGTCTGCCTCGTCCAGATTGACCGGGTGGAAGTCGACCAGTAACCGCCCTGCCCCGACCGGCGCGTCGTCGTCCACACGGTCGAGCATCCGGAGTACGGGGTGGGCGAATACGTGGTCCGCCATCTGGAGGTAGAACGGCCCACGCACATGCTGTTCTGCCGCGAGCAAAGAGACGCCATTGGGCTCGTGGTACCGCGAATTGAACACCAATGTCAGCTTGAGCGGCGTTTCCACGGTATCGAGATGGGCGCGCATCTGATCGGCCGCATTGCCGGTCACGATGACCGCTTCCTCAACTCCGGCAGCGACTGCCTGGTCGAGCGCGTGCTCGATGAGGGTCCGTCCCGCCACCCGCACCAACGGCTTCGGCAAACCAGCGCGCGCGGCAGAGAGCCGCGAGCCGTTGCCTGCCGCGAGGATTACCGTCTGACGCGTTCCCAGAAGCTTGCTGTGCATCCGCCGTGGTCCGATCGCCGAAGTGGATACCGCAGAACGAGATCCCGGTTCTTGAAGGCAACAACGGTGCCCGCTATTTCAAATCGCTTCAGCGGCAGAAGTGCTCCAGGAGGCACATGGCTAAGTCATGGTATTGCAACGACTTGAAAGCACATACTCGGCGCCGCGCGGCGGCACCCGAAGCAGAGCAGCCATCGCTCATTCAGCCCGTCGTGTCGTTCTGCCGCGTGTCAGTCAAACGCCCTTCGGACGGATTGCCCCACCTCTGAGACCCGGCGACATTCCGCGCCATGCTCATCCACGCTGCCCTCGTTCTCGCTCTCACGGTATCGGACTCGACGAGTAAGTCCATCGAGGTCGCGCCGGGCGAATCATTGCGGGTCACCGTCGATGGGCCGCACGACGGCCCGGTGGTTGTCATCATTCCCGGGCTCGTCAGCCCTGCATATGCTTTTCGGCATGTGCTTCCGCCGTTGGCAGAAGCAGGCGTGCGGGCGGTCGTGATCGAGCCTCTCGGTGTCGGGTTGTCGTCCCGGCCTGGAGATGCTGATTATTCGCACGCGGCACAGGCTGCGCGCATTGCCGCCGTCCTCGACACCCTCCGGGTTTCCCACGCGGTCGTGATGGCACATGCCGTGGGAACCGCGATCGCGCTTCGGCTGGCGCTGGCGCGACCCGACCTAGTGACGCATCTCCTCCTTATGGAGGGGGGCGCACTCGAGACTGCCGCCGTCCCCGGAGTGAAGCGGGCACTCAAGTTCGGATTCCTTATCAAGCTTTTCGCGGGGCGGGGACGGGTCCGCAAAGAGTTGAAGAAGGCCCTGCTCGCCAGTTCCGGGGATACCACATGGGTTACCGACGAAGTAATCGACCACTACACCGCTGGCCCGGCGGGTGACGTCGGCCAAGTGCTTCGCGCCCTGAAAGGGATGCAGAAAGCAGTCGAGCCGGAGCGTTTGAGTCCCCGGTTGGCCGAGCTGAAGATTCCGGTGCGTCTCCTCGTGGGGGGGGCTGCACACGAGGGGGGTGTCCCGCCGGGACGGATCCGCACTCTGGAGAGCCGACTGACAGATTTTCACATGGCCGTTGTCTATGGTGCAGGACTCCATATTCATGAGGAGCAGCCTGAGGTCGTCGTTCGGGAGCTCATGCAACTGGTGCGGGAGCACCACCCGTGAGTCAGCGTATCATTGATCTCATTGCCCGCACCATTGAACCCGGGCGCGGGCGCGGCAGCGCATGGCATGGCGGGCCGACACCGGTCGGTGCCGTCCGAGGGGTGACCGCGGCCCAGGCTCGGTGGCGACCGGCGCCGGGTCGGCACAACATCTGGGAGCTGATGCTCCACATCGCCTATTGGAAATACGCGGTGCGGCGGCATCTGGTGGATGAAGTGGGCCCTCGCTTTCCCAGAAGCCCGGCCAACTGGCCCGCCGTGCCGGCGGGGGCAGTCCAGGAGGCGTGGGAGGCCGACAAGCAACTCCTGGCGCAGGAGCACGCGAGGTTCGTTCGCGCCGTCCAAGCCTTCCCCGTTCGGCTATTGAATCGGCGGCCGGCAACGGCACGAAAATGGACATACGGTGAGATGATCGTGGGAATGCTTGCTCACGACGCGTATCATACCGGCCAGATCCAGCAGTTGAAACGACTCTGCCGCATCCGGTGAGAGAGATCCCGGACCAGTTAGGCCCTCGGCCGCTCCTCCGGGTGGCGCGTGAAGTAGTCCTCCAAGTTTCTCGGCCGATAGGAGGGATCGGCACGGTACCGCGCCAGCACCGAAGGATCAAGTGATTCGTTTGTGGGACCCCTTCCCTTGGTGGGCACGTCGATCGAGCGTCGGACTGGTGGAAAGAGGCAGTAGAGTCCCCGCCAGGATTCCCGGATCTTCCCCTCCGGATTCGGCGTCAGGTGCAGCGGACCGAGCCGCAGACCGCATCGCTTCGCGTTCTCCACCAGCCACTCGAGAGCCACGTCCGACAGACCGGCGTCGACGTAGCCACCACCCACATTGCAGTGCACCCCCGGGAACCAGACCTGCTCCATCATCTGGTCTCGAGCATCCTGCTGCTGGTGCCACAGGCAGGCCTCGAACATCCAGCGCTTTTCGTCGATGGCCAGCGCCTGGTAGGCGTGCCGCACGATGGTGCTGAGGTCGGTATCGTGGAAACGATTTTGAGGACTCAGCTTCCCAAACAGGAGCGGGTTCCCCAGCGATCCCACGGTGTCCCAGACACCTACAAACTCAATCGGAATAGCGTCCGCGACGGCGTAGGTCCGGCGGAAAAGAGTGGCCTCGTGACCGCGCGGCCGTGTGGCGTCGCCGCGCGCCCGATAGAGCTGATAGGCACGGCCCAGCACAGAGAGCGAGTCCTGTCGGAGCAAGCCGCTGTTCCGGATGAATCCCGCCAGACTCCTGACCGTGAATGCCCCCCGACTGAAGCCGAAGAGAAAGAGCTGATCGCCCGGTCGGTAGTGGTTTACGAGAAAGCGGTACGCGTCGAGAATATTCTGGCTGATGCCGGTTCCAGTGTATCCGTCAAAGACCCGCTTGAACCACGAGCCTTCGCTGCCGATTCCGGGATGGTAGAACAACAGTTGAGGGATCCCCTGGTCCTCAAGCAGGACGGCGTCGGCGAAGCGGGTCACGTTCGTGGGCACGGGAACCCCACTGGCCTGTTGGTCGGGAGAGTTCCAGGTGCCGTCGCAACATATGACGATGCGTTTCATGCCGATCGTCCTTCCGCTCGTGACCATGTGGGGACCGCCCCCGATCGATACACATTAGTACCGATCCCCGCCCCGGCCACCGGGTCGCCTCAAAATCCGTCGGATGCTCTCCCCCAGCCATCGAGCGGCGGACCACGTATCGGGGTGCGGGAACGAGGTGCTGGCCGGTGCATGAAGCCGGCGTTCCAGGAAGTCTTCGATATGTCCGGCCCTCGCATCCCAGGTCAGGTCCGCTGCCGTGCGGAAAGCCGCGGCAGCGAGCCGGGCGGCCCGGTGGGAGTCTGCCGCGAGGGCCCGAAGCGCGGCGACCAGCGCAGGTGCATTCCCGGGTGGGACCAGCACCGCGTTGTCGTCATCGCTGAGTAATTCGACGGTGTCGGGTGCCCTCGGCGCGATGAGGGCACGGCCTGCGGCCAGATACAGAAACAGCTTGATCGGCAACACGGTGTTGCCGTGGCGTTCGAGCGGCGCGAGGCTGGGCGGAATCACCAGCACATCAGCCGCGTAGAGCCAGGGAGCCAGTTCGCTGAACTTGAGCCAGGGTACCACCCGCACATTGGTGACCGCCCTCGCCTCGCGCTCGACCGGCCCTTCACCCTCGGAGCCGATGAGCACGAACGCAATCTCGGGCGCCGCGCGCGCGGCAGCGAGCAGGATGTCCAGCCCCTTTCGCAGGTTCATCCGGCCGCTGTACACCACCGTGAATGGATCGTTTGAGAGACCCAGACGGGCTCGCGCGGCCTCACGGGAGAGTCGCGGCTCCATCCGGGCGGGATCCCATCCGTTGTGGGCGACGAACAGCCGCTCCGGCGGCACGCCCAGACGGAGATAGCTGGTCCGGGCAAAATTGGAGTGGAAGATGGCGCCCAGCAGCGCGGGGTGGTGCAGCAGCCAGCGGAGGTAGGGTTGGAGCAGGGGGTACTGATCCCCCCAGGGCCGGAAGTGTTCGTAGACTACGCGATGGCCTGCTCGGAGCATCGCCCCTGCCACGGGCAGGTTCCGGGTGTAGACCACATCGACGGTGCCGAGCGCCGGGTGTCGGCTGGCCCGGAGCGCATGAGACCACTTCTCGAAGAGCCGAAGTCCTCGATAGCGGAATCGGAGCTGCTGCACCGCGAACTCGCCGGAGACATGGTAGTAGTCGCGAAGGTGGTCCACGTCCGCCGGCCCGTCGGCGGGCCCGGGCACCAGCAGGGTCAGCGAGTGACCGCGGCGGGCCAGTGCGGCAGCGGTGTTAACCACTTGTTCGGTGTCGGCGCCGGTGCCCGGAAGCGGGACATCGAAGACGTAGGCGATGCGCATGAACTTCGGGAATGGGCCGATATGCGAGGAGCCGTTGCGGTGGCGCAACCTATGGGGAGACTGGCGCGACCGCCAGTCGAGGCGGGGTGGACCCTACGTCCGGAGGCGCGGCCCTCTGGCCGCGGCTGCGCGCAAGGAGCTAACTTTCCTAACTGAACCACCCCGGAGTCGTGATGTTCCACCGCCTGCGCTATGCGCCGTTCCTCGTGCAACTGGTCGTGATCCGGCGTTGCAACCTGGCCTGCGGCTACTGCAACGAATATGACGACCACTCGCCACCGGTCCCCACGGAGGTGCTCTTCGAGCGTATCGCGCAAATCCGGGCGCTGGGGGCGTGGAGTATCGAGTTCACCGGGGGAGAGCCGCTGATGCATCCGGATCTGCCGGAGCTGATTCGCGAGGCGAAACGGCAGCGAATCTACCGGGCGATGCTTATCAGCAATGCATTCCTGCTGAACGAGGAAAAGGTGGAGGCGCTGAACGCCGCAGGGCTCGATCACCTGCAGGTGAGCGTCGACGGCCTTGAGCCGAACGAAGTCACGATGAAGACTCTGAAGCCCCTGCGCGCCAAGCTTGAGGTCCTGGCGCGGGTGGCCCGCTTCCAGGTGACCCTTTCGGGTGTCATCGGCAGTACCGAGGCAGACGACGTGATGGAGGTCGTCAACTTTGCCAAGCAGCACAAGTTCCGCCCCCGGGTGCTGCTGATTCATGGTGGAGATGGCAGTCTCAAGCTGGGCCCGGCGGCCCAGGCTCAGTATCGTGCGGTCCGCCGCGCGATCGGGGGCCGGTTCGATGAGGCGCACGACTACCGCACCCGGCTGCTCGCCGGGGAAGAAGCCCCGTTCAAGTGCCGGGCCGGCGCCCGGTACCTCTATGTGGATGAATTCGGGATCGTGCGCTGGTGCAGTCAACAGCGGGACCGCTTCGGCATTCCGCTCGCCGATTATTCCCGTGATGACCTGGCCCGGCAGTTCCACACCCGGAAGGGCTGCGAGGCGCACTGTACCGTGGGCTGCGCCCGCACCAACAGCGCACCGGATGAGTGGCGAAGCCAGCGGCTCGATCCGGATCCCGCGCATATCCCCGCCCAGGCGCTGGTCTCCCTCACCGCGGAGCCCCGCTAGTCCGGCTTGGCCTTTGAGTCTTGCCCGGAGCTAGTACCGACCCAGGTAACTCCGAATTTCCCACTCCGTCACTTCCCGGTTGAACAGCGCTACTTCTTCGCGCTTCGCTTCCAGAAACCGTTCGGTCAGATGTTCTCCGAGCGCCTGCTTGATCACGTCATCCTTCTCGAACCGGTCCAGAGCCTCGTGCAGGTCACGGGGCAGATCGTCGATCTGATACTTCCGTCGGTCCCGAAAGCTCATCCGGAAGATGTTCCGATTCACCGGCTCACGGCATTCGAGCTTCTGCTCCACCCCATCGAGCCCAGCCGCCAGCTGCACGGTAAGCGAAAGGTACGGATTGGCGGACGGGTCCGGCATGCGGAGTTCGCACCGGGTGCCGTCCTCCCGCCGCTCCGGGATTCGGACCAGCGGGGAGCGGTTCCGCATGCTCCATGCGACGTTCACCGGGGCTTCGTATCCGGGCACCAGCCGCTTGTAACTGTTGATCAGCGGGTTGGTGATGGCGCAGAAGCCGCGGGCGTGCTGCAGCAGCCCTTCAACGTACGAGAGCGCCACCGGCGACAGCTGATGCTCCGTCTTGGGATCAAAAAAGGCGTTGTGTTTGCCCTTGAACAGGCTCTGGTGGGTGTGCATCCCGCTTCCCGCCTGCCCCATGATCGGCTTCGGCATGAACGACGCCACAAATCCGTGCCGGTTGGCCAGGCTGCGCACCACGAACTTGAAGGTGGCGATGTTGTCCGCGGTCGTGAGGGCGTCGGCATAGCGGAAGTCCACTTCGTGCTGTCCCTGCGCGACCTCGTGGTGCGCGGCCTCCACCTCGAAGCCCATGAACTCGAGGTCCTGCACGATCAGCCGGCGGAGTTCCTCACCCTTGTCCACCGGTGTGAGGTCGAAGTAACTCCCGGCATCGTGGGTCGCGGTGGAGGGGTTGCCCTCAGCGTCCCGCTCAAACAGGAAGAACTCCACCTCGCAGCCGGCCATCATAGTGTAGCCGAGGTCGCGGGCCCGCTGAATCTGCCGCTTGAGCGTGAGTCGGGGACACCCGGGAAAGGGCTGATGCTCCGGGGTGTAAATATCGCAAAGCAGCCGGCCAACCCGGCCGCCTTCATCATCGAACGGAAGAATGCGGAAGGTGTCGAGATCTGGCACCAGCAGCATATCGCTCTCCTCGATCCGCACGAAACCTTCGATCGAGGACCCGTCGAACATGATGTTGCCGTCGAGCGCCTTCTCGAACTGGCTTCGCGGCACTTCCACGTTCTTGTTGATTCCGAGGATGTCCGTGAACTGCAGCCGCAGGAAATCCACTTGGAATTCGGCGGCCAGCTTCAGGACCTGGGCCTTGGTAGACCCGGACAGGTGGCGGGGGAACTCGCTGAGGGAAGGACGGTTCAGGCTAGGCTCTCCAGAATCTTCCAGAGCTCTATCGGACTGAATTCATTGAATCGCTCGTTGATATCCTGCTCGGTCCATTCCCGAAAGATCCATCCGGTGCTCTTGTGCCGGGTGCCTTCCACGAAATGGAGCCGTCCCTGGGCCATCGTCCCGACTGTGCGAGTTTCGAGGTAGACGCTCCAGCGCGTCTGACTCCGGGCAAGGTCGCCGAGGTGACGGGCCATGGGCGCGTCAGGCAGGGGAACCGACGGCGGTTGCTGCGGCTGAGCCATGGATCCTCCGGGCTACATGGAGGCTAATGAGGGCCGGACAGGTGGACAAGGCAAGGCGGTCAGGTGAAAGGTGGACCGGCGGAACCGCGGCAGCGAATTGCGCGCTCCTTTCCGCTGGTCGACCCGCCCGCATAGATTCCCGCGCCATGACACCACCGACTCCCGACCCCACCTGTCGCGCGTGCCGCGCGCCCCTCGCGCGAGAAGCGCGCTACTGCCACCGTTGTGGCCGCGCGGTGACTGCGACCGAGTCAGGGGAGCGCCTGGTCTGGAGTGCAGCCTGGATCATGGTCGCGGTTTCGATCGGTGGCATCGGTTACGCCGCCTATACCAAGAGTGCGGCGCCGACCCGACCCGACATGGCCAACACCGGGGCTGCGCCCTCGGCTGGCGCCGACGGCGGCGGTAACGGCCCGTCCGGCGGCGGAGCCCCCCCGGACATCAGCCAGATGACCCCGCGGGAACGCTTCCTCCGGCTGCAGGATCGGATCATGGCCGCCATGGAGAAGGGGGACACGGCCACAGGTCAGCGCTTCGCCCCTATGGCGCTCGCGGCTTACGGCATGCTCGACAGCCGGGATCCCGACGTTCGCTACCACGCCGGGGCGATCCACATCCGACTGGGTCAGTTCCCTGCCGCCCTCGCCCTCGCCGACACCATCCAGGCGGAAGTGAAGGACCACCTCTTCGCCGACCTCCTGCGGGCCGAGGTGGCCCAAGCCAGCGGCGACAAGGCGGGATTCGAACGAAGTCGGCGCGCTTTCCTTGCCCACTACGACGCCCAGCTTGCCTCCCAGCGGCCCGAGTACGAGGAGCACCTGACGATGCTGGAGGATTTTAGGCGACAGGTGAGTCGGTAAGAGCGGGAACGGGGAACGGGGAACGGGAACGCGACCGAATATGGTTGCACTCGGTACTCGGTACAACGTTCTCGGCCCACGGCACCTGGCACTCTTGGCACTTGGCACTCTTGGCACTCTTGGGCGCCACGCAATAGGCACTCTCCCGAACTAGGAAATGGCCCAACAAACAATCCGAGTCGCCCACTCACCTGATTCCGACGACGCGTTCATGTTCTACGCCCTCGCGGAAGGGAAGATCGATACCGGCAACCTCCGCTACCAGCACGAGCTGTCGGACATCGAGTCCCTCAATCGTCGCGCGCTTACTGGCGAGTTGGAGGTGACTGCAGTCTCGATTCATGCCTACGCCTACCTGGCCGACCGCTATGCCCTCCTCAACAGCGGTTCCTCGATGGGCGATCGCTACGGCCCCCGGCTCGTGTCGGCGGCTCCGCGCGCGGGCAACTCAGCCGCCCGACCGGACGAAGTCCGCGGAAAGCGGATCGCCGTGCCCGGGAAGCTGACCACGGCCTACCTCGCCCTCAAGCTGTTTCAGCCTGACTTCGTCGAAGTGGTGGTTCCTTTCGATCAGATCGAGTCCCGGGTCCGCCAGGGAGAGGTCGACCTCGGCCTGCTCATCCACGAAGGGCAGCTCACCTATCAGGACGATGGATTCCACCTCTGGGCTGACATGGGCGAGTGGTGGTACGGGGAGACGGGATTGCCCCTACCGCTGGGCGGGAACGTGGTGCGTCGCGACCTCGGCCCGACGATCATCCAGCAGGTCGCACGCGACCTGAAAGCCAGCATCGTCTACGCCCTCGAACATCGCGCACCGGCGCTGGAGCACGCCAAACGCTTCAACCGCGGCATCGGCGACGAGAAGACCGATCGGTTTGTCGGGATGTACGTCAACCAGTGGACCGTGGACTACGGCGACCAGGGCCGAGCGGCGGTGCGCGAACTGCTGGCCCGCGGACATCGGGCTGGCGTGATTCCGCATGCGGTGAAGGTGGAGTTTGTGGGCTGAGGAGCCGAAAGGCGAGGGGCATAAGGCGGTAGGGCGAATGTGAAGATTCTCGCCCTTCGCCCGTCGCCTTTCGCCTCTCGCCTATCGCCTGTCGCCTATCGCCTGTCGCCTGTCGCCTCATCTGACGCCGCCTAGCCTGTCGCCTTTTGCGGCTATGGCTTCCCACCAACCATTGTTATAATCTTCCGTCGCATAGGTTTAGGTCTCCAAATCCCCTTGTTCCCCGGAGCGCCGGTGCCGCTGGCTGATGTCCCGATCAGCGTCCTCGTCGTGGACGATGAAGAGCCGATCCGGAATGCCCTCAAGAAGTTCCTGACCCAACAGGGGTACGACGTCACGATCGCGGCGTCGGGGGACGAGGCCCTCCGGGTCCTGCAACGGCAGAAGATCTCAGTTCTGCTTCTGGATGTTCGCATGCCGGGACGAAGCGGCATTGATCTCGTCCCCCAGGTGCTCGAAGCCGAGCCCACCATTGCCATCTTGATGCTGACTGCCGTGAACGACGCGACCACCGCGGCGCTGTGTATGCAGCGCGGCGCAATGGACTACCTCACCAAGCCGATCGACCTCGCCGACCTCGCACGCGCAATTCTCCGGGCCATCCGCCGCCGCGACAGTCAGATCGAAGCGGCCAACCTGAATCAGTGGCTGAAGGAAGAAGTCGCGGTTCGCACCGCGGAGCTCCGCCGGGAGCGCGCCAAACTGGAGCGACTCTCGGTAGCGACTCTCGAGGCCCTGGTGAATGCGCTGGAGGCCAAGGATCCGTTCATCCGGGGGCACTCAGCCCGTGTCGCGGACATGGGAGCGATGATCGCATCCGAACTCGGACTGTCGGACGAGGAGGTCGAGGCGGTCCGGATGGCCGGCCGCCTGCACGATATCGGCAAGATTGGCATCCGCGAGGAGATTCTGACGAAAGAAGGCCCGCTGACGGCCGAAGAGTATGAACAGGTAAAGGGGCACGTGGTCATCGGTTCACAGATTCTGGCGCCCTTGGCCCATCTGGGCGACATCATCTCCTTCGTGCGGAGCCATCACGAGCGATGGGACGGGGCGGGCTACCCCGACAAGCTTCGCGCCGAGGAGATTCCCTTGGGCGCCCGTATTCTCGGGGCAGCCGAGATCTACGACGCGCTCACGACCGCCCGGCCGTATCAGGAGAAGATGCCCCCCGAAGTGGCCAGCGAGCGTATGCGGGACCTCGCCGGCAGCGTGCTGGACCCGGCGGTGTACCGCTCCCTCGAGGCAGCCGTAAAACGGCGGCAGGCCCTCGTCTATCTGGATGATGCGCGGACTTGAGCGACCCCGTTCGCGGCCATTCACCTCACCACCTGAAGGCCGCGCCTAGCGCGGCCTTTGGGGCATTATTGTGATGCAGGAGACAGCACGAAAACCATTCTGTCTGCATTGAAGATCAGCCCGGGGAAGCCAACGGGGCGCCCGGTTCCGTATAGAGTGACGGAGCGCTTGTGACCCTGCTCCAAATCATCCTGCTCTTCGCTGCTGTTGTTCTCAGCATCGGCTTCCTGGCGGTCCTCGCCTGGCTATGCTACGCGGCCTGGCTCACCCGAGTCGAGCGCCGCCTGGCTCGCCGGAAGGGCCTCTACCGCGACACCGTCGCGGGGCTCGCTCAGCGGGAACGCGTGCTGCTGGAGCCTGAGATCCGCCAGCTGCACACCCTGCGCGACTTCGAGGCTTTGGAAGCGGTCCTCGAGGAGCAGGCCCGCGGGCTGACCGAGCGCCCCTCCTGGCTGCTCGATACCTACGACCGCCTCGGATTGGTCGACAAGTACGTCCAGCGGCTGCGCACCGCCAAGCGCTGGCGGGAGCGCGCCTTCGCGGCCGAACTGCTGGGCCGGGTTGGCAACGCCAAGGCAGTTCCCGTCCTGCTCGAGACCATTCAGGCGACTCGGACCGAGGATGCCGACGTACGGGAAATCGCCCTCCGGGCGCTCGCGCGGATCGGGGACAATCGAGCGGTTGAGCCGCTGGTGCTCGCGCTCAAGCAGTCCGAGAACTGGCTCGCGCCGCGCATCGCCGACATCCTGGTCCGGCACGGTGAGACCGTGGTCGATCCGATGATCGCGTTTCTTCAGGACGAGTCGCGGCATCCCGCGCGCGCCTGGGCCGCGAACGTACTCGGCGAACTCAAGGCGCAACGTGCCTTCCCGATGCTGGTGGCGTCACTCAAGGATCTCGACGACGAAGTCCGCGCCAAATCCGCGGGTGCCCTCGGCAAGCTCGGCGACAGCCGGGCAGTCTCCTATCTCCTTGACCATCTGCTCGCGGATCCGGCACCGTTCGTGCGCGCCCGGATCGCGGGCGCGTTGGGACAGTTCTCGGATCACGAGGTCATCGAGCGACTGGTCCGCGCCCTCGGAGACCCGGCCTGGTGGGTGCGCATGCGGAGTGTCGAAGCGCTGGAGCAGATCGGGCCCACGGCGGAAGCGCCGCTCACGGTCGCGCTGGACGACCCCGATCCCGAGATCCGCATCCGCGCCGCTGTCGCGCTTGAGCGTCTCGGTGTGCCGGCACGGCTGATGAGCGAAATCGAGCGCGGCCAGGACGGCCCGGAGACCGAGCGCACCCTCACCAAGTTCGGCGTAGCCGGGGCCAGTGAACTGCTCGCGGAGCACCTCCACCATGGCTCGTCAAAGGTCCGTCGCGCCGTCATCGGCGCCATTCGTCGGGCCGAACGCCAGGACCTCGCGCCGGAGTTGATCGAACGGGTCGTCACCGATTCCGATCCCATGGTGCGCGCCGAGGCACTGGAGGCACTCCGGACGCTGGGGGCCCGCGAAGCGGTGCCGGCCGCGCTCGTTGCGCTCGGCGATGGCGACGAGCGGGTGCGGGCCGCGGCCACCTCCCTGCTCGGCGCCCTCGGCGGAAGCGAGCTCGCCTCGGTCATTCAGCCTCGGTCCACCGACAAGGATCCGCTGGTACGCGCGGCCGCGGCCCGTGCGCTCGGCCTGGTCCCCGCGGCCACCGCGGATCGTGAGTTCTCCCGGCTGCTGCGGGATCCTGAGTCAGGAGTGCGGGCGGCCGCCGCGGCCGGCGCGGCGGATGCCGGCTGGAAGGGGGCCGCGCCGCTGCTGCTCGAACTGCTCGCCGACCCGCACGAACCGGTGCGCATCGCGGCGGCGCGGGGACTCGGGCAACTCGGCGATGGCGCCGCGGTGCCAGCCCTGATCCGAGCCTACCGGGATGCGGCACCGGCTTTCGCCGAGGCAATCACGCAGGCCGTGGCGCGCATCGATCGCGACGCCTTGAGCGAGGTGATCGGAATCCTGCTCGAGCGCGACGATGCAGCCAGCCGCGCGAGCGTGGTCCGAACCATCGGCGGCCTCAAGCCCCCATACCCGGTCAAGTTGCTCGAGTCGCTCTTTGGCGATCGGGCTCCGGAGGTTCGGGTGGCTGCCCTCGAGGTGCTGACGCAGGTACCCGGACCGGCGACGGCGGCACTCCAGCAGCGGGGGCTCACCGATGCCGACGAGGCTGTTCGGGTGGCGGCCATCAACGGCCTCGTGCGCCTCGCTCACGAGACCTCCGCGCCGAAGATCCTCTCTCTGCTCCGGGATGATCCATCCCCACTGGTCAGGGAACGCGCGGCGCTCGCGACCGGCCTCTTCCGCACTCCGGGGGGTGAGGTACAGCTCCTCGCCGTCACGCATCAGGAACAGCCCCTGCCCGTGCGGGCCGCCGCCCTCCTCGCCCTCGGCGCCTACGACCAGGAGAGCCTCGTCGCTCGGACCCTGGAGATGGCCGACGAGTCGGACCTCCGCGATCTGCTTCGAGACCGCATGAAGAACGATGCGGAGTTCCGTCTGCTCGGCCTGCGACTGCGTGAGGCGCGCCAGATCGAACTCCGCGCGTTGGGGAGCGTCAGCCGGGAGCAGATGGAGCAGACTCTCGCCGAAGGGATGCGGGGCCTGCTTTCGCCTGAGCAGCGGATGCGACTCCTGGCGGGACTCCGCGCCTTCCAGGGAGAGCGGAGCCGCAGTGCCCTCTTGGCGGTGGTTCGGGGCGACCCGAGTCCCGAGGTGCGGGCTACGGCGCTCACCGCGGTCGGCGATATGCTCGACGCAGACGAGTTGCACCTCATCGCCAGCCGCGCCCTGGTTGATCCCCATAAGGCGGTACGCAACGCCGCTGTCGCATTGTTCAAGCGGATCGAGCCCGCCAGGGGACTTCCGGACCTGTTGCACCTGCTTCGCGAGGAAGAAGACCCTGTCGTCCTGCAGGCAGTCGCCGAACAGGCCGAGGCCGCCTTCCCCACCTTCCTCGATGTCGCGCTGGCGTTGGACCGCAACGGCCAGGAGGCGGTCCTGCTTACCCGGCTCGCGCGGTACATGCAGCACCCCGAGCTCAAGCGGGTCCTTGCCGTGCTCGGTCGCAGTCAGGCCGCTCCAGTGCGCGAAGCCGTGGCGGACCTTTGGACGGCCCGCCCCGACCTCACCGACAAGGGTGCGCTCGAGGCGATGACGGTGGACGCTTCGGTGCCGGTGCGCCGTGCGACGGTCGCCGCATGGGCCGCTGCCCGCCGTTTCGATCGGCTCGCCGCCATGCTGGGTGACCCCGATCCGAGCGTTCGGCAGGCCATTGCCCGGTCATTTCTCGATGCACCCAACACCGAGGCGCTGGCACCGCTCGCCCTCGACCCCGATGAGATGGTCCGGGCGGCGCATTTCGTCACCCGTCTCTTGCGAGGGGAGGGCAGCGAGCCGCCGGCGGCGCCGCGGCTCCCGCGCTCTTCGGCGGCGACGGCCGTGCTCGAAGCCATTCCGCTGGACTCGCTCCGTGAAATGGCCAGCAGCGAACGCGACCAGGGGCGGCGTCTCTCCGCCGCCCTGGCCCTTGCGGTGCTCGGTGATGAGACCGCCTACTCGGTGGCGCGCAGCGATCCGATCTGGGCGGTGCGCGATCGGGTCGGGCGAATGCTCGCCAGCTGGCAGGACCCGCCCGACGCGCGGCACTCCGCGTAATGGGCGAAAACGTCGCTGCCATCGCCTCGGCGATCGGCCTGGTCCTCCAGCCGGTCTTTCTCGTCTATTTCCTGCTTTACAACGGGTACCTGCTGCTGCTGATCGCACTTTCCGCAAAGCAGGTGCGGCGGCGCGTCGCCGGGCATTTCATCGAGGACCTCGATCTCATCGATGCCGGCGATTACACCAAGCCGCTCACGATGATCGTCCCGGCTTTCAACGAGGAGGTGACGATCGTCGACAGCGTCACCAACCTGGTGCACTGCGACTATCCCCGTTTCGAGGTCGTGGTGGTGAACGACGGCTCGAGCGACCGCACCCTCGAGGTGCTGAAGCAGGCCTTCCGCCTGCGGCGCACCGATCTCCCGTACCGCGACGCCATCGGGACAGCGCGGGTACGAGCCAAGTACCTCGCGACCGCCTCGCTGCCACCCAATGTTTCGCAGCTCGTCGTGCTCGACAAGGAAAACGCCGGCAAGGCCGACGCGCTCAACGCGGGCATCAACGCGTCGACGGCGCCGTACTTCGTCAGCCTGGACGCCGACAGCATCCTCGACCAGCGGGCCCTCAAGGAACTGATGCGGATGGTGCAGGAGGATCCGCTCATCGTCGCCGTGGGCGGGCAGGTCGCGATCGCCAACGGCTGCACCATCCGGGGCGGGCGGGTAGTGAGTGTGGGTCTCCCCACGCATCCCTGGTCCCGATTCCAGATGGTGGAGTATCTGCGCTCTTTCACCACAGGCCGGACCGGCCTCGACCGGCTGGACTCGATTCTGATCCTGTCCGGGGTGTTCGCGGTGTTCGAGAAGGAGACCGTGATCCGCGCCGGTGGTTACCTCACCCCGCTGGTCCAGCACCGGCTGGTGGCTGAGTACGTCGGCGGAAGCGCCGGGACGGTGTGCGAGGACATGGAGATCATCGTACGGCTGCACCGTTTTGTGCGTGACAAGAACCGGCGCCGGCGCATCGCGTTTCTCCCGCATCCGGTTGCCTGGACGGAAGTGCCCGAGCGGTTGGAGTCGCTGCGCAAGCAGCGGGGGCGCTGGTATCGTGGCCTGCGGGAGTCGCTCTTCTACCATCGGGACATGCTGTTTCGCAGGAAATACGGCCGGATCGGCTGGTTCGCCCTGCCGACGTTCTGGCTGTTCGAGTACTACGGCCCCGTGCTGGAGGCGCTGGGATATCTCTTCGTGATCGTGTTCCTCATCATGGAGTTGATCTTCCAGATCCGCATCCTCAACGAGCAGTACGCGGTGGCATTCCTGCTCGCCTCCCTGGGCTGGGGCACTCTGGTCAACGTCTTCGCGGTGCTGGTCGGCGCCTGGCGGTTCCGCTACGGCCTGGCCGACCGATTGCAGCGCGGACTGCTGCCCTTCACCCGCAAACGCGATGTGCTCACCCTGCTCGGGTACGCCGTGCTGGAGAATTTCTTCTGGCGGTTCCTGACGCTCTATTGGAGACTGCGCGGCTTGTGGGATGCGTGGCGTGGCAAGAGCGGCTGGGAGAAGTTCGCGCGGCAGGGCTTCCAGAAGCATCCCGAGGCCGTGCGTGCCGCCTGAGGCAACACGGTTTCGGGTGCTCGTCGTGGACGACGACCCGGACTATGCCCGCCTTGTTTCCGTGATCGTCGAACGCTCCGGGTTCGGCACGCCGCTACTCGCTTCGACCGGGGCCGAAGGTCTCAAGCTTGCGGCCGATGCGGACCTGGTCCTGCTGGACCACCAACTCCCCGATACGGATGGCCTGAACCTCCTCCCCGCCCTCAAGGCCATGCCAGGTCAACCGGCGGTCATTCTGGTCACCGCGCACGGCGACGAGGCGTTGGCCGCCGGGGCCCTTCGGGCCGGTGCGGATGACTACCTCGTCAAGGATCCGACTCTCCCGAGCCTGCTCCCCGAAGTGATCGAGCGCGCCCGCCGGCACCGCGCCCTGCAGGAGGCGCTCGGCGCTGCCGAGCGCGACCTGGTGCACGCGGAGCGCATGGCGGCCATCGGTCAACTGAACGTCACGATCTCCCACAACATCAATAACCCGCTGATGGTGGCCTTCGCAGAGGCCGAGATGCTGCTGCTCGACACCAAGCTCTCGAGCGAGCAGCGGACATCCATCCAGTCCATCAAGAAGGCGCTACAGCGGATCCGGGAAATTGTGGAGCAGGTCAATGCACTCAGGCACGACAAAACCACGGCCTACCCCGGCGGGCTCGAGATGATCGACCTTTCGCGTCGCAGCCGACCCACCCCGGTCAACGCCGGGGACGCGCTCCTCTGGCTGACGGATGAGAGCATTGCGCGGGTAGTGGCCTCACTCCTCAAGCACGCGGGTTTCGCCGTGGAGCGGTTTACCGATCCCGGCACACTCGGCCATCGCGCCAACGATCGGGGAGTGACGCTCGTCGTGGTCCTCGGCGGTGAGGCACCGGGTGCCGATCCGCTCGGCGGCTTCATGCCAGGCGTCAACCGCAGGTATACCCTCGTGACCCTTGTCTACAGAGACGGTGCGGCGGCGCGCGCGGCGGGGGCGGACCATGTGGTGCAGCTTCCGTTCGACCCGGGTACTTTCACGAACGATCTGCTCGCTGTCATGCGAGGCTAGAGCCAGCGCCCCTCAACTCAGCAGAAAATCAATCTCGGCATCTGGCCGGACTTCGCGAGGATCTCGCCCCGACTCGAACAGCTTGAGCGAATGAGGGCCGTGGAGCTTGATGGCTTGGCCATCCACCTGAAGCCAGCTGCCCTCGCGGAGCCCCACAACCCGCAGTGTGGGATTGAGCGTCACGAATTCCGCGATCCGCTCCGCCCGTGTCTCCCCCTCGTGGTTGGGGAGTACCGCCTCGGTGTAGTGTGGGTTGATCTGAAACGGCACCAGGCCGAGGGCCCGCAATGATGGTGGCTCGACGATCGGCATATCGTTCGTCGTCCGGATCGTTGGGCAGGCCAGATTGGACCCGGCGCTCCAGGCCATATAGGGCATCCCCGCCTGGGCGCGCGCGCGAAGTGGCTCCAGCAACCCGGTCTCGACGACCCGCTTGAGCAGTTGGAAAGTATTGCCTCCCCCGACCACCACCGCTTGAGCATCTCGCACCATCCCCACAGAATCTGCTGATTCGGTGACTGCACGCACGGATATCCCCAGACCGGCGAGCGCCTCGCCGACTCGTGCCGTGTAGTCCCGAGGCGGAATCTGTACCCCGGCATAGGGGATGAATACGACTTCACGGATACCACCGAGGAGGGCGACGATCGCCTCGCGCGCATGTTCCAGGTACGGTTGCCCGGCATTCTTGGAGTTGGAGAGCAGCAGGAGGCGTGGCACGAATCACCGAGGACCTTTCTTGGGCATGTCGAACGGTCTTCCGCCAAGGGAGCTCAGAGCGCTCTCGGAGGGCAAGGCTGTCTCATATCCCGCCGCCCCGCAGTGGGCCATCGGTTGAACGTGCTCAGCGCGGACCCTTGCGAGCGACCGGCCGTTCCTTGGTCATGATATCCATCTCCTCGCGCGTAGCCAGCCTGGGCAGGGTTGTGTCGCTCTCGTCCGCTGGCGAGTAAGCGATGACCAGCTCGGGCGGGAGTAGATGGCGGATTGAATTGGCGTAGTACTCCAGCAGAGGGCGCTCCGAGGGCAGTATCACCAGGTCGTTGCCTTGCTCCACGACCAGGTGACGCATCGAGAGCATGAGCCACGCCCGCTGCCACACCTCGATCACCGGCAGTTCGGTCCGCACGATCTTGGCCTCTCGCTCCGCGAGCCGGTCGCGAATCTCGTCCATGCGATCCAACAATCTTGCCTTGGGAACGACGCTCTGCCCAAACGAGAGGAGCGCCGCGGCGGCGAGCGGAACCGACGTTACCGGGATGACTTCCGCGATCCTCGCGAGTGCGGATTCCGCCAACCGCTGAACGTGAGGCAGCCGGTCGGCCTTGGGCAGGTTGAGGATGTCAGCTGGCTGGCGTGCCAACCACTCGCGCACCGAAATAGGAGTGCCGAAGGTCACCGCCACACGCCCGTACCGCTTGAGCTGGCCGGTGAGGAGCCGCAGCGTGTTGCGACCCAGATACGAGAGCACTCCGCCCAACTGGCGCCAGCGTGCCAGGCGGCGACCGCCGACGATCCGCTCCCGGATCAGCGACCGATCCTCCAGCACACGGTCGTAGTTGATTCCCACCGGCACCAGCCAGATGTCCCGGTCGAACACCGGATCATTGAGCGTGCGCACGATGTAGTCCAGCAGCCCGATCTTCACTGGCCGGAGCGCCCCGTCGCGCGTGAGTCCGCCCTCCGGGAATATCCCCTGGGTCACGCCGTTCCGGGTGATCAGTTGCACGTACCGCTCAAGCACGGTGTGATACAGCGCCTCACGATACTGCCGCCGGATGAAATAGCTCCCGAAACTCTTGAAGGCGAATTCCAGCGGCCAGGTACGGGCCCACTCTCCCACCGCGTAGCTGATGCTCACTACCCGGGCCAGCACGTACGCCACCACCACGTAGTCGGCGTTGCTGCGATGATTCATCAGATACACCACCACATCGCGGCGCGGCATGCGATCCAGCGCAGCCTGGTCCCGGTGTTCAACGGTTGCTTTATAGAGCAGGTTGATGATGAGCCGGGAGAGGTTGTATCCGAACTTGTAGTAGGACAGGACATTGAAGAAAGGGACGATCTCGTCCACGTACTGGTTGACGACGATGCGAACCTGGCTCTCCGCCTTGCCGGTTACGACGGCGTGCTCGGCGATGGCGGATTGAATGGTGGGATCGCTGAGCAGGGCCGCGCGGATGCGATCGCGTTCTACCAGCTTGTACCGGTCGACTCTCGCCCGGAACTGCCACAGAGCGTGCCGCGCCCAGTGCCTGATCCGTCGCCGGAGCACCGCTCGCGTAGCAAAGAGAACACCAAGTGCGCCGAGCGCGGCGAGGAGCAGCAGCGCAATCGCCAGCGGCCAGTGGATTCGGGTCACGCCGGGTAGACTACACCCTTCGGCCAGTCTCGCCAGCGCGGTGGCATCAACTCAGGTCGCCCTCACCCGCAGCCGCATGTTTGGACAACTGATAGCCCATGCCGCGCAGCCGAGCGATCCGCAGTCGAATCGGAGGGTGGCTCGAGAACATGTCGCCGAGAAAACCTTCCTTGTTCGAGATCTGGCTGGCGCTCGGATCCACGATGCAGAGGTGCGCCGCTCCCCGGGTGATGGCGCGCGTCGGCTCGGCGGCCTGATCGAGCTTCTCCAGCGCGGAGGCCAGCGCCAGCGGATTGCGGGTGAATTGCGCACCGGTGGCGTCGGCCAGGTATTCTCGCTTCCGGCTCACCGCCATGGCGAGGAACCGCGAGATGATGGGCGCCAGAATAAGGGTGAGTACCCAGAAGACCAGCACGACAATGGCGAGGGGATTGCCCCCTTTCCCGCCGCGGCCACCACCCCCGCCGCCCCGTCCGCCAATATTGCCATAGCGGAGGAAGCGTCCCGTGCCATCAGACATGAGCGCGATAGCACCCACCATCGCGGCCAGCAGCGTCATGAGCCGGGTATCGAAGTTCCGCACATGGGCGATCTCGTGCGCGATCACCGCCTGCAACTCGTCACGATCGAGTCGGTCCAAGAGGCCTTGGGTTGCGGCAATGCAGGCCTTGCCGGGCTCGATCCCGGTGGCGAACGCATTCGGGTCGCTGTCCGGCACCACGAAGACCCTCGGCTTGGGCAGACCGCTGGCGATTGCCATCTCTTCCACTACGTTCACCAGGCGCTGCTCCCCCTCGTTCGTTGGCTCGAAGATCTCTTTCGCGCCGGTCGCCCAGAGCACCCGGTCGGCGCCCTTCTTCCAGGAATACCAGCAGATGCCGCCGGCGATGAGGGTGGTGATGAGACCAACGAATGGGAAAGTATGCCGATGGGGTGCGGGCTCTCCGGACTCAGGATCCGGCGTGCTCGTCATTAGATACCATGCAACGTCACCACCGAACCCCACCCATGCGAAGAACAGCACGAATCCGGTGACCAGCCAGAAGGATCTACGCCGGTTGGATTGCTGCTGTTCCAATAGGTTGGGGGCGGTCATGTGACGGCGGAGGCAGTGAGAAGTGATAAGTGAGAAGTGAGAAGTGAGAAGTGAGAAGTGAGAAGTGAGAAGTGAGAAGTGAGAAGTGAGAAGTGAGAAGTGAGAAGTGAGAAGTGAGCCGAAGGTAGCGCTTCAACGTCTCACCGCTATGTCTCGCCCTCACTTCTCACTTCTCACTTCTTACTTCTCACTGTGATGTTCGCTCAGCCCATCTTCAAGTCAACATTCGGCACTGCCCGCTCTCCCTGATCCGTGATCTCCCAGAGTTCGGCAGGAGCCGCCTTGGCGAGCCCGGCCATGAGGTTGGTGGGAAACTGCTGTTGGGCGGTGTTGTACGAGGTCGCGACATCGTTGTAGAACTGCCGCGCGAAGCCGACCTTGTTCTCGGTTGCGGTCAACTCTTCCTGAAGCTGCTGGATGTTGGCTGTCGCCTTGAGCTGCGGGTAGTTCTCCGAGAGCGCGAACAACCGGCCCAGCGCCTGAGTGAGCTCTCCCTCCGCTTTGGCCACCTGGGCCACGCCGCTCGCCCCCACCGCCTTGTTGCGCGCCGAGATGACCGCCTCGAGCGTGGACTTCTCAAAGTCCATCGCCCCCTTCACGGCGTTCACGAGATTGGGGATGAGGTCATGTCGCCGCTTGAGCTGGACGTCGATCTGTTTCCAGCCGTTCGCCACATTGTTCTTGAGCGCGATCAGTCTGTTATAGGCCATGATGGCCCAGAAGGCCACCACACCAACGATTACGAGCAGCACTATGCCCATGGCTCAGCCTTGCTGGAGTAATGACGGAAGAGTAAGGCGGAGGAAGGCGGAGTGCTACGGCCGATCGCCCTGGACGTCGAGCGCCCGGCGCAGCAGATCGGCGATCGCGTCGTCCTCGAGCGCTTCGAAGAGTGGGTGACGTTCGTCCAGCAACAACTCCGCCCCAGGGCCGAGCCCGATACGCCGGTACAGCTGCCCTCGGCCTCGGCGAATGGGGGAAGCCACATCCCCATTGGCCCATGCCTGCAGGGCGCGACCCACCTTGCCCCGGGGCGCTCCCTCCGGCACGGTGAGCTGCAGTTGCTCGGGCGGCGGCAAACGGCTCCCCAGCGCTCCCGCCACACGCCGCTCGACAACGTCGCCGGGAAGTCCACCCAACTCACTGACAAGGGTGTCGAGGGTCGCCCCTTCCATCTGCTGCAACTTGATCGCCACCACCTGCAACAGGTGGCGGTAGCCGTAGGTCGCGGCTGTCCCGCGCCCTTCCGGGGGACTCACCAGCTTTCGGGTGACGTAGAAACGAATGGTCCGCTCGCTTGGACGGGCGCTCGCGGCGGCGTTAACCGGATAGACCGAGGAGACCTCCAGGATCGCGCCCGCCAGCGCGGAGAGATCCCGCAGACTCCAAGGCGCGAGTGCCGCGTACTGGCGGAGTGTCGCCAGCGCATCGGCGGTTACAGAGGGAGCCGGCACGGCAAGGGTCACGGGATAGCAATCTGGGCCGCTGGGGAGCCGCTAGTATGGCCCGCAGAACGGGCGAGGGCAAGTCCGGGGTCCGCCGCGTCAGCCAGTACCGGCTCGCGTCGTCCCGGTACCGTTCCAAGACCGGTCACTCCCCATCGTTGCGTCCATGCAACGAGGCTCCACTCTCATCGAATTGCTCATCGCGATCATGCTGGCCGGCCTGTTGGCCGCTCTCGCGATACCCGGGCTCAGCGCACTTCACGATCGCCTCGCGGTCGAGACCGCGACCGAGGCCATCCTGGCTGCCCATATCCGCGCGCGGCTTGTGGCGGTGACGGAGCGTCGAGTGGCGGTACTCACCCTCACCGTGGATTCATTGGTGTTGCGCGCGGTTGAGACACCTGCCGATACCGCCCCGCGCTGGCACGGCCCGGGAGCGGCCCTCCAGGGTGTGGCAATTGCCGGCGTCCCGCGAAATATCCTCTTTGCGCCGAGCGGCGTCACCATGGGGATCGCGAACGCCACCTACCTCCTGACTCGGGGTGGGGCCAGGAAACAGATCGTGGTGTCGCGCTATGGCAGGGTACGAGTGCAGTGAGAACCAGCAGCCGCGGTGACCAGGCGGAGACGGCCGAAGACTGCCCGCTAATGACTGTATCCGAAGGTGACATCCACATGTACCACGATGTGCTCGTCCATCTTGAGCACACCGAGGAACTTGCTGAGGCCTTTCACCTTGTAGTCCTTGACGTTGAGCGGGAACGTGGTCCTGATACGAACGCCATCAGTGAGCATCGTGAGCGAGGCGGGGAGCGAGACCTCCTGGGTGACACCGTGGAGCGTGAGATGTCCTTTGAGGGTCGCTGGGAGGCTGTCGGATGTTCCGGTACCAATCTCGACCGAATCAAGCTCGAAGCGCAACGCGGGATAGGCCGCCGATTCCATCACCTTGTTGAGGTCCCGATCGCGACGGCCATTGCCGGTGGTGAGCGAACTCACCGGCGCCTCCACCCAGCCACGCACGAGCGCAAGGTCCTTCGCACCCTTGAGCTCACCACTGACCGTGGACGTCAGTCCGGTGAAGTCCCCAGCGCTGGCCTTGGCGTCAAAACTCAGCGTGCCCTCGCGCGCCACCCCATCCGGGACCGGTTGCTGGTGGGCTGCCGCGGGCGGCGTGGACCACACCACCCCGGTCAGCAGCAGCGTAACCCATCTCATTCAGTACTGGAATCCGGCGCGGCGCCGTTGTCCAGCCCGTACTTGCGGACCTTCGCGAGGAGAGTTGACCGGGCGATGCCGAGCAGGTGCGCCGCTCGGCGTTTGTTGCCCCGGGTGTACGCCAGCGTCCTGGCGATGTGGCGCCGCTCGACGTCGTCGAGCGCTTCGGGTTCGGCGGGCTGTGCCGGGGCGAGCGCCTCGCGGAGCAGCCCCTGATCCAGACCGGGAGCCGCCAGCGAGACGACCGCGAGATCAAGTCCCGGCACGGCGAGGGCACGTGCCGCCTCCGCCAAGTCGCCCACGACCACAGTGAGATGTCCGGACCCCTTGAGTGCGTTCACCAGCCCTTCACGACGGCTGGAGTCCGAGTCGAGAACCAGAATATGAGAGGGTTTCATTGCAGTTCTACCCCCCTTTTGGTCAATTGTGAGGCGCGGACCGTGACGAATCCTATTGCAGCGACTGCGTTTGGGGGCAGCCGCGCACCCGCTCACCAACCGGTCCACTAATGGGGACGCCTGCCCAGAGCGGGCCGACACCTCCACATCGTACCTACAAGCTACGCACAAGGCGGAGCTGAAGGCATGTCCCGGCCCGTCTTGCCAGATCTCCCTCCGGGGTCGAGAGTCCAGGACCCGCTTATCGTGCTTGATATTGAATCCCGTGGCGGTGATACCCCGCACACAATACTGACGTTGGGCAACGCAAGCGGAAGGCTGTCGAGCGCGCCGTTTTGGCCCTCCGACGGGCACAAACTGGCGGGGATCGTCAAGGGTACCGTGGTGGACGTGACGGGCACCGTTGGAATTTATCGCGCTCGCCGTCAACTCGTCGTCGAGTCCCTTCGAGTACTCCCAAGGACGCAGGTGGATTGGCACTGCCTGATGCCGTCTGTCGGCGACGTGAACCGGTATTGGCAGTCCGTGGATGCCTGGCGGAGCGAGATCCGCGGTGTGCGCCTCGCCCGCACGCTCGACCTCTTCTATGAGGATCCGCAGTTTCGGCGGCGCTACGGGGAATGTCCGGCGAGTACTGCCGGCCACCACGCCGAACTGGGAGGTCTCATCAAGCACACTTGCGAAGTCGCACAGATCGCGCTGGCGGTGTGCGCGTTCCATCCCGCGGTTGATCGGGAGTTGGTGCTGGCCGGCGCGCTGCTCCACGATATCGGCAAGCTGGAGAGCTACCGCTGGGAAGGCTGCTTTGAAACCTCGGTGCCTGGCGCCGTGCTCGGCCACGTGGTGCTGGGCGCCCTGTTGTTGGAGCGACGGGTCCGGGCGGAACCGTCCATGCCGTGCACCGAGGCCGAACTCATGATCCTGGAGCACCTCATTCTCTCACACCATGGTGCGCTCGAGTTTGGCGCGCCGGTTCCCCCGCTGACGCTCGAGGCCGAGATCCTCCACCACGCAGACAACGCCAGCGCCAAGACCACAAGCATGAAGGGGGCCCTGCAGGATCCGGACAACTTTGCTGGTGGCGGGGAGCTCAGTATCCGCGGGATCTGGCAACTCGACCGGCGACGCGCCTGGCGGGGCGGATCGGATTGGGGACGACTAGAGACAGGCGCGTGAGCCCAAGGCAGACAAACGAAACAGCCGCCGAACTCGGGGGCTCGGCGGCCGCTCCTCACGTTGCTACCCCGTCGGGATGGCCATCCCAGCCGGTTCGACAATGCGAGCGCTGTGAGTCGGATCAGGTCGCGGACCAATCCCTCACACGGCACCCCGAGGCGCTACATCGGGGCGGGTAGAGCACGCGACTGGCTCAACCTGTCTAAGCCGGAGTGATCACCAGGATCTCGAACCACCTGAGCCCTTGCCGACTTGGGTGGTCTCCCCTGAATTACCGCCTAGACTCGTCGGGGTTCGCCTGCAGAACCGGGGGTTCTGCCACGTATCCGTCCGACGCGTGAAGCAAAGATACCGACGTGGAAGAACGCCGCAAGCGCCTGTCTTTATTCGGGTTACGTCACTTCAACTTGCTTGATTGTGGATACCTAAATGGCCAGCTGACTGACACCTGCAGCCTATCTCCACACTATGTGGAATTGTGTATCCACATCGTCCACAACCAAAAATCAGTTCGAAACGACGCCAGTTTCCCTGCCACGCTGGCCCGGCATGTATCGGACGCCGGTTGCGCCGAAGAAGTAGCTCCGAACCCCCAGCTCGTAACGCCTGATCGCTTGCTCCACCTTCTGCCCACGCCCGATGCCATAGTCGCGAAGCTCCTGTGCTTTTAGCGGGGTGGCCAAGCCCCGGAACTCGACCACACAGCGGTCGAGCTGGCCCTTCAACTCGTCCAGGGCTTGCTCCATGCCCGGGCGCAGCTTGCGAGGATCCGGCTCAGGGCGTTTTGCACCGACGACCACCGCACGGGTCGCAGTGGTGGTGCGAGACGCGGCCGCACAGCCACGGGCCATCTCCCTGGCCCGGGCCCGGAGCACGGCGTCGCTTGTGGTGCGCATGTCGCGCGCGATACGGGCGGACGCGGCTTGCACAAAGGCCAGTGAGTCTCGGAGCGCATGCACCGATCGCTGAATGACGCTCTGGGTTGAGTCGAGTATGGGGTCAGGCTTCACGACCGCCTGGGCATGGAGCGCACGGGCGCCCGCCGCGAGAACCGTCGCGAGCGCGAAGGCCTTCAGAGAGTTCAAGGTTCGATTCCTACTTCGATGTAGCGGTAATTGGGTTCGCCATCGGTGGCGGAGAGCAGGCACCCGGCCGCGGAGACCGCAAACCAGCCGCAGAGCAGGGTGCGAGGAATGTCGATTTCGCCCAGGATGGGGCCGAGCCAGCGTCGCAGGTGCCGGACCTCGGGAGCACGTCGGCCGAGGATCGCGAGCAAGGCCCCGGCGCCGCTGGTCGCCCGGAGAAAGTGGGCCAGCGCGTGCGCCCGCTCCGAAAACACGACGGCTTTCACCCCCGGCTCGTCGAACAGCACCTTGCCCTCGAACACATCCATGGGGGGTGCGTCCAGTCGGGGGCCCAGATAGACGTACTGTCGCTGACCCTCAACCTTGCGTTCGATCACGATGGCTGCGGTTTCGCTGGTGAGCCGAGCCGCGTGAACCAGATCCTCGTCAGGGAGCACCCCGGTCGCCTTGGTCCACTCGAGCGCGGCCAGCGCGATTTCCAGCGGGCAGCCCATCGTGTCATCAAAGGCGATGAGGCGAGGGGCTTCGCCCGCGCGCAGGATGAAGTGCGCCAGCGCCTCGGCCCGGTCAGTGAAGGTCCGGACACTCAGGGTCTGGGGGGTGGTCATATGAGGGAATCTAACAGGACGGGAATCGACGTGAGATGAACCAACAGCCGTCAGCCATCAGCCGTCAGCCATCAGCCATCAGCCGTCAGCCATCAGCCATCAGCCATCAGCCATCAGCCGTCAGCCATCAGCCGTCAGCCACCAGCCGTCAGCCGTCAGCCGTCAGCCACGTCCCAGAAAACTGATGGCTGAGGGCCGACGGCTGACGGCTGACGACTAACCCTACGGCGTCAATTCACTCTTCGAATCGACCTTCACGATCCACAGCCCGGAATTGATGTCCGGCACATAGATGTATCCATCGCGATAGATGGCTCCCCAGGCGTTCGCGGCATTGGGCACGGTACCCTGCTTGTCGCCGGTCACCACATGGGCAATTTCCCGCCCCTGCGTGAGCAGGTCACCGCGCAGCTCTCCGGAGATATCCAGCACCCTGAGCCCACCCTGGTAGTCGCCGAGGTAGAGAGTGTCGCCAGCAACCCACACGTTGTGGGTGCCGCCGTCCTTGGGCTCGTAGTAGGCCACTGCTTTGGGATGCTCCACGTCCGAGACGTCCACGACGTGCAGCCGGCCGTAGGCGCGGCCCAGTCCGATGACCCCTCCGCCCTCGGTCGCCCGCGGCTTCGCGGAGAACACTTCGTCGCCCACGAACACGTACTTCCCCGCCCGCCATGCGGTGTGGGTGCCTCGGATGAATCCCGGCCCACCCACGGCTTCGACATCGCGGTAGAGTGCGTTGAGGTCGTACTTGAGCTGGCTCACGAGCATCGGATTCTCGGGACTACCGCCCTTCATCCCGTTGCCGACATCGAGGATCACCAGTCCGTCGTTCCAGTAGGAGAGGTAGGCCAGGCCGTTCTTCACGTCGATGTCGTGCAGCG
Source organism: uncultured Gemmatimonadales bacterium (assembly GCA_963748035.1). GTDB lineage: Bacteria > Gemmatimonadota > Gemmatimonadetes > Gemmatimonadales > GWC2-71-9 > JADJOM01. Next base: position 411,533 of record CAVVHO010000003.1, read on the forward strand.
TCCTGCCCGCCGGCGCACGAGGTGTCTCCCACCGGGCCACCTGGCGCGGCTTGTAGGGGTCGCGAATATCAATGACCCGCATGGAGCCCGTGGCATCGTCGGTGAGATAGACGTAGCCCTGGTAGATGAACGTCGAGTGCACGCCGCCGGTGACCGTCTCGGTAAACTCGGCGATCTGCTTGGGGTGTGCGGCATCCTCGAAGGACAACACCACAATGCCGTTCTTCCGGTTGGAGGCGCCCTCCCGCGTCAGGACGCCGTACTTCCCGTCCTCGGTGGTCATCAGGTCGTTGATGGTTCGCGCGTCCACCACCACTGAATCGGTGACGGTCGGCTTGGCCGGGTCCGACAGGTCGATCGCGTAGATCCGGTCGCCGATGGTAGTCAGGTAGCCGTGCTTGCCATCGGGATGGAGCCAGAACTCCGCCGCAGAGCCCTTGATAGGCAGCCGTCCGACCAGGGTGGTCGGGCGCCGGACGTCCCTGGCGCTCACGGTCACCACGGCCTCCGCCGTACGCCCGGCGAAGGTGGCCATGACGCGGTAGGTCCCGGGAACGTTCGCCACGAATGAGCCGTCGTCACCTATGTCACCGCTGCCCGGGTTGAGCGCCCACTCGGGCCGTGCGTCCGCGACCGGGCGCCCGACCGCCCGCGCGACGAACTTGAAGCCGAGAACGTCCCCGGTCCTGACTTGGGCGTCCGAGGGTTCCAACGCCACCTGGGTCACCGGATTCGGGACAACAGTGACCTCCACCTTCCGAGTGGCCCGGCCGGCCGAGGCGGTGAGCGTGGCCCGCCCGGGAGCGCGCGCGGTTGCCCGACCGTACTTGCTCACGGCGAGCACGGTGGGTCGGTCCGACACCCAGGTGACGTCGTCATAGCGGCGGTCATCGTTGGCGGCGTACGGCGTCGCCGTCAGGACCAGCGCCTGCCCGACGTAGAGTCGGGTTGGTTGAGGGGCAACTGTGAGCTTGGCCGCCGGCTGCGGCAGCACGGTCACCCGTCCCTGCGCGGTGGTGGCCCTTCCGCCACTCTTGGGGCGCAACAGGGCAGTGACGGTGATCGTCCCGGTCGCGCCGCCAATCACCTTGCCGGTGCTGTCCACTGACCCCTCGAAGTGGCCGCCGGTGGCAAACCAGGTGACCCCGACATCGGGATACTCCCGCCCGTTGCTATCGTAGGCGACCGCCTTGAGCTGAATGGAATCGCCCACCAGAACCGCCGCTTCGGCGGGCTGAAGCACCGCCTTCGCGATGGGCGAGGACGCCGGCTTGGGAGCCGTGGGCACAGGCGGAGGGGCGGGTTGCTGGAGCATGGCCAGCAGCGCGAGCGAAAGCATCTCGGACCTCGGTACGGGAGGACGGTGAATCTCCCATCGCACCCGCCTTCTTGACAAGTTCAGGTCCGGACTGAACCTTATCGCCATGGCTGTTGCAGTCCGCACCGCTCTCCCCTAACAGCGCTTCGCTGTCACCACCGGTCCAGCCAGACCGGAGATTGTGTTTTACCCCAGTCACTCCGACCGGGGGCTTTTCCGGAGCCGGTGAGCTCCCAAATCCGAGGTAGAAGCAATGGCGAAGGGTACCGTGAAGTGGTTCAACGATGCGAAGGGCTTCGGCTTCATCGCACAGGAAGGTGGCAAGGATGTTTTCGTCCACCACACCGCCATCGCGATGGACGGCTTCCGATCGCTGGCAGAGGGGGACACAGTGGAGTTTGACATCGTTGAAGGGCCGAAGGGCCTGCAAGCGTCGAACGTCCGCAAGGCCTGACCAGCAAGCGGTAACCTTTCTAGACCGGCCCCGCATGGTGCCGCAGGCCAGACCTGCGCGCTGGCGGGGTCGACCGTTTTTCGGCCTGCCCTTCAACTCGTACCGAGTCGCCGTGATACTTCCTGCCATGGTTCACCGGCTCCGGATCCTCCTGCCCCTGCTCTGCTGGGCCCCCACGCTCCGCGCGCAGAGCGTCCCGCTCCCGCCCCTTGCCTTCCTCGGCTTCGAGGCGGGGCAATCGATCGACACAGTGGGCAAGACAGTACGGGCGCTGGGCGGGCGAGGCCTCCACTGTGACCGATCCCGGCGGGACCGTACCGTGCTGGAGTGCCGTGCGAGCGTTGTAGACCCGGTGTCCCGGCGGGCGGTGGATCTCTGGCTGTCGGCGATCGACAGCGCGACCGGCGTGATGACCCTGTCGAGCCCGGTATCCGGAGTGGAGCTCGATTCCTGGCGGAGCGGCCTGGAGAACGCCTTCGGAGTGGTTGATGCGAACGTGCAGGGGAGCCAGTGGATGTTGCAGTGGGTCCGTCAGGGCACGATGCTCCGGCTCACTTGGCGGATCGACAAGGGCGCGAAGGTGGCCTCGGTAAGTCTGGTGGACGGCCACGTACTGGATGGCTGGGGACGAAGGCGGGAAAACTCCGTAACGCCGACCAAGGTGAAGGGAGAAAAGTGAGGCTTCAGCCGTGAAGTTTCACGAGGTAGCTCCCTTCGGTGTCCTCCAGGACGAAGTCGTGCACCAGGCGCTGTTCCTGCTTCAGCCGCCGGAGCAGGGTGCGCACCCGGGTCTTGATCGGTGAACCACCGCCAGGCCGACCCCGCCCGGTGATGAGCCGGACCACAGCACCCCGTCGCGCGGCCGCTTGGGCGTTCAGAAACCGCTCCGCATTCGCCACAGCCTCAAGGACGGTCTGACCGTGAAGATCAAACACGGCCGCGGGCGGTTGCGCGGTCCAGTTGGGCATGACCCAAGATACCGACTCGAGACTGCGTTTCGGGCAGCACCCTTCTCGGAGGAGATGTGAAGTTCTTCAACAGCCTCCGCCGGATGCAGGGAGCCACGATCGCCTGCTCGATCGCGCTCATCTTCACCATGGCGATCCTCGGGATCACCGCCCTCCGTACCGTGATCCGGCAGTCATCCGCCGAAATCGCGGTTATGCAGGAGGGAACCAGTCTGGGCAGTGCGCTGGTTTCCGCCGTGCTGGGGCAAATCCGGGCGGCACAGGAGTACCTGCTGCTTCCCAGCCCGGCCGTACAGGCCCAATTCCTCGCGAGCGGCGATTCGGCCTACGTAATTCAGAACCGCCTCAGAGAACTGCCGCACCTCGACAATGCCGACCGGCGCCTGATCAACCAGGTCGCCGCGACTCAGGCTCAGCTGGAGGTGGCATACGCCACCGCTCACGCGCTCGCTGACGTCGGCCAGGAAGGGGAGTCCCGCTTCGTCGCGACCCGTGCCGGGGGCGCCACGGACAGTCTGGTGGCGGTTGTCCGTCAGCTCAATGAGTTGCAGGCCGGCCATGCCCTGGAGCGGGCGCGGGCGCTGAAGGCGCGCGCCGGATTCACTGAGAAGCTGCTGATCCTCTGCGCGGTCCTTGCCTTGGCAGGGGGTCTCGGGGCTGGTCTCGGCCTGATCCGTGAGGTGGATCGCCAGCTGAGCCGGCTCATTTCCGCAGCTGATCGATTCGGGGCCGGGGACCTCAGGCCGGTGCAGCTCCGCGATATGCCGCACGAACTGGCGCAACTCGCCCGCGCCATGGACGACATGGCTTCGCGGCTCCGCAATGTGGTGGGCACCGTGGTACGAGAATCGGGACAGCTCTCCGCCAGTGCCAGCGATTTCTCGGCCATGAGCGAGGAGATCGCCGCTTCCAGCGGAGAGATCTCCGCGGCAATGGTGAAGATTTCCGGCGCCGCCGAACACCAGGTGCAGGGGATGGGCGAGGCCGATCAGCTCCTGGGTCGCCTCAGAGAAGCCTCCGCCGCCAACACCGAGGCGGCGCAGCGCGCCGTGAGACTGGCTGAGGAGATCCGGCGGACCGCCCTCCGCTATCGCGGCGACATCGAGACCGCGCGGACCACCCTGCTCGACGTCCGGGGCGTGGTGCACACGTCCTCAGAGCAGGTCCGCGCCTTAGTGCAGAAGTTCGAATCCATCACCGATTTCATCGACCTCATCAAGCAGATATCGGTCCAATCCAACCTGCTCGCCCTCAACGCAGCCATCGAGGCCGCGCGCGCCGGCGAGCAGGGACGCGGGTTTGCCGTGGTCGCGGACGAGGTCAGGCTGCTCGCCGATTCGAGCGCCAAGGCCGCGGGCGCGGTAACTGAAACCGTAGACTTTCTCCGCGCCCAGGTACGCGAGATCGCCGCGACCATGCAGCTCGGCACCACCAAGGTCGGCGGCATCGAGACGGTGGCCGAGGCCGTAGTCGAGGGCCTCGACACAATCGGCAAGGCCATCAGTGAAGTGCAGACCTCGGCCACCAGCCTGTCTCAGCACGCCGCGCAGAACCGGGACGTAGTGAGAGAGCTGGCGGAACGGACCGCCTTGGTGGGCCGGGCGGCGGCGGAGCACGCATCGTCCAGCGAGGAAGTGTCCGCTGCCGCCGAGCAGCAGAGCGCCTCGACCGAGGACATGGCGGCCTCAGCAACCGGGCTGCTCGACGCGAGCATGCGGCTCAACAAGCTGATGGAGGGGTTTACTACTTAGAAGCGGCACTGAGACCAACTCTGCCTTGGAGCCACCGGGAATAAAAAGGGCGGGCCTCAGAGGCCCGCCCTTGCTACAAGGCGGGCACGGTGGCCCGCCCTATTAGCGCTTCTTTCGCGGTTGCTTCCGGGGTGCTGTCTTGGCTTTCGGTTTGTGCCTGGCGCGGGCCCGGCCGGCCTTGTCCTTTTCCTTCTCAGCCGCCTTCTCAGCCCGGCGGTGTGCCGCCTCACGCACTTCGGCCAGGACCCGGTCCCCCTCGTCATTCGCGACCAGCCCCCGGCGGGTCGCGTAGCGGATCAACTCCTCCGCGTCCGCGAGCTGGAATTCCCCCACCCTGGCGCCCGCCCTGATGACATTCAAAAGGGCGTCAGCAACCGGGCTCCGAAGGACATTCGCGATGCCAGGGAGCGCCTCCAACAGTGTCGAAATCTGGGAAGCGCCGAGTTCCGAGGCCAAGCGTGTCCTCCTAGGTCTTGGGCCGGACTAGTTGGGCGGCAACGTATCATGGTGGCAGGGGGCAGTCAAGAATTCAAAACACAAAAACGGCCAAATCTCTGAGGATTTTGCCGTTTGGTGTAGTAGTATGATGCACAACAGCCTCGGCGGGTGCCAAGCGTAGCGCTTGCTAGAACCCGTAGCGAAGGAGCGCGCTCAGATCCCACCCGGTCACAGAATTGCTGCCGAAAGTAGGCGTACGGATGTTGCCGAAGTCCACCCGAGCCCCCGGAACCAGAGAGACATGCGGGCTGACTTCCACCCGCAGAGCCGTTCCTGCACCAAAGAGAACGCCGCTGCCCGATTCCGGGGACCAGATGCGCGCCTCGGCGACGGGCTCCAGGGACAGCTTCGGCGAGAGCGCAAAATTCCCGCTCACTCCCCCGGTGAACACGTTTTCGTTGGAGCCAGTCGAACCCGACGAGCTGCGATAGTAGTTCCAGGCATAGAGCCCAACCGTTCCACCGCGGACCGGTGACAACAGCCCCAGGTCGATCAGGAAGCGATTCCCAGGGTCGAAGGAGCCGCTCGCCAGCGCGCCGCCGCGGAGCTCATCGTTGCTGAACGTGCTGAATGTGAAGCCCATCGTCAGGCGACTCGAACCGACCAGCCGATCCGCCCCAGCCCGCAGCCGGGTCTCGACTCCCGGCTGGTACTTTACCCCGGAATTCGCGGGGTCGCTGAATGGCGAGTAGGTCGAGCTCACCCGCACGCTTGCCGCGGCACCGAGGTTCCAGCTGCCCACCGTGGTGGCTGCGGCCAGCCCCGGGGTAACCGAGAAGCCGGCGCCGTAAGAGTTCACGGGAAAAAGCAGGAAGTTCGACGAAGCACTCGCGGCGATGCTGAAGTCGCTCTGCGAGGTGGTCTGGTCGCCGGTCGGCAGATTCACCATCAGACTGGCAACCAGCGCGTCGTTACCGATCAGGTAGGAGCCACGTATCTGGGTGTCTGTAAAGCTGGAAAATGACTTGCTGCCGCTGGGGCGATTTCCCACCGTGGTGATGGCGAAGTTGCTGCCGATGTCAAACGAAAACCGTTTCCCAACCGGGACCACCGCCCCGAGTGGAAACGCCACCTGACGGATCTTGGACACCCCGAAGTTGTCGCCGAAGGAGTACTGCCGAGCCTCCACTCCACCGACGATCGCGGCCTGGGGGTAGAGGTTCTGCTGAGCCTGGGCCAGCGATGGCCCGGCGAGACCGATGGCGAAGGCCGCCAGTGTAGTGGTCCGCATCAGGGTCGCGTGATGATGATGATGATGATGCCGGTCAAGCTGCCCACGATGGGGTCGACGCCCAACGTCTCGGGAAGCTGCGGCCTGACTCCCGGCTGGCGAGAGACCGGACCATCAGTGCTCCCCACCCGGGTATTGAGGGTCGAACCGATGGTCGGAATGGTGTTCATCACACCGCTCAGCAAGACGCCGGACCGCCCGGGAGCGGGCGCGGGGCCGGCCCCAGGACCGTTCGCGCCGAAATCGCCACCGGGGGCGAGCCCCGCGAGGGCAGCCGGAGTCATCTGTTGGGCCGCGGCCGCACGCTGCGAGGCGGCCTTCCGATCTTTGGCCTGACGGAAGTTCGGATCGCGCGCGAGCGCCGCCGTGTACCCCGCTTCCGCCGCCTCGAAATCGCCCCGATCCTCGGCCTCGAGCCCGCGACTGAAGGCGAGGAAGGCCTGCAAATCCGCTGTCGGGCGTTCACTCAAAGCCCGACGCTCCGCCGGCGTAATCGCCATCCCCATCTGGTCGAGCAGGCGGAACAACACCTGCTTCTCCAGCGCGAAAATCTGCTGCAGCTGATCGGTGCCGGAGCCGGACGCTACCAGCGATGAGTTGCGGGCGTCGACTACCGCGGCATCGAGCTTGAGATCGGTCTTACCGGGTACGTCCTGGACGGAACCCTGGATAACCCGGGCAGCCCGCAGCAGGCGACCCGACCGTGCACCGGTAGCGGGGTCCACCCGTCCCGATTCGTTCAAGGCCAGCTCGTCTACCAGGGCCTGCACCCGTTCCCGTTCAAGCAGGGTGAGCCGGTTGAGCTTGCCCAGATCCGTAATCATCATGTTGGTGAGACCCCGCCCGAGAGGCCGGAGCTCGTCGTTGCTGCCCACATACCGGAACGGGAAAACCGCCACCGCATTCGCCGTCGGCGGCTGGGTTCCGAGAGTGGCTTCGTGCGCGATCGCGTCGCGCGCGGCAAAGCGCAGCTCTTTCCGGGTGAGCAGCGAGAGTTTGTCCTCGATATCGCCGCGTTGGCTGGCATCCTTCGCCTGATTGCCGGCCTTGGTGTACGCGACGCGGGCCGAGTCCAGCTGGCCCAGTTCTTCAAACGCGAGGCCGAGATAGACCTGAGCAGCGTAATTCAGGGGCGTGATGGCGAGCGCGCTATTGAGGACGTCCCGGGAGCGGCCATACTGCTTGGCGTCGTAGTAGGCGATGCCCAGCTTGGTGAGCAGGCTGGCGTCGCGGGGCCGCTGTTTTTCCGCAGCCTCCAGCGCCGGCAGATTGTCAGGGGTGGGGGCCGGACCCTGTGGCGTCTTACCACCGGTGCAGGCGCCGAGCAGCACGCCAGCCAAGGCGAGCGCCGGGGCCCAGAATCTGTTCCGCATGAGGATCCATTAGGGTACGGGGACTGGTCCCAATGTACCGGGACCCACCGGATTGGGAAGAGGGGACCTCCCCTCGTGTTCCCGTTCCAGTCGCGCAATTGCAAGCGGCACCGCAAGCTACGCCGATGGTCTGAGCGACAACCGCCCATCCATGCCCGGCGGAGACGGGCTGCGGGAGGGGGGACCGAAGCCCCCCCCCCAGAACCGTGCCGTCCGGCGAATCTTGCTGAATCGACTGCCTAGCCTGCAAGCGTCGGGCCTCCGCGGGGGCGCGAATCAGATCAGCGCCTCCCGGCCGGCTGAGGGTGATCCACCCCCCACCTTCCCGACAGCAGGACAATTCCACCAGCCCCGCCACAGCTACCACCGCGTGGAAACCTTCATGAAGGAAGTTTAGCTACCAGTTCAAGGGCACTTCAATGCCAACTTGTTAGGCTTGTCGTTGGTTAGTAGCCGGATGTTCGCAGACGGTTTCCCAAGGAGGACGATATGAGAATCACCAAGACACAGGCCGGCGTTCCGACCTTGGTACGCGATGTCGACGACATGTTCGACCGCTTCCTGATGGGTCCCCTGCCATTTCCCGCCTTCGGTGCCGATCCTCTGAAGAAGGCCATGGAAGGCACGTGGGTCCCGGCGCTTGACCTGACAGAGACGGAGAAGGAGTTCATCATCCGGGCTGAGATCCCGGGCGTACCGCGTGAGAACCTCGATGTCCACCTTGAGGGCGATGTCGTAACCCTCACCGGCCATCGGGAGAAAAACGCGCGTGAGACCACGGAGAACGTGCTGTGGGTAGAAAGGGAAGTAGGGAAGTTTGTCCGGGCGATTCGCCTGCCCAAAGCGGTCGAGGCCAACAAGGTGGAAGCGCTTTACAATGAGGGAATTCTCACGGTCCGCCTGCCCAAGGTGGAGACCGCCATCAAGAACAAGATCCTCATCAAGACCTGATGCTTCACCTGCACCGCTCGCCGCCCCGACCCGCCTCGGTCGGGGCGGCACTTTTTTTGGCGACCTCGATCCGCGACATCCGCAACACTGAGAACCACCGCGCCGTCGAGCCTATTCGATGACCAGCACGCCTCCCATTCTATACGCCAGATGGGTAACGCTGACATACCGATAGGCACCCTTGGCCAGAGCCGGCAGGGTGATCCGCAGTCGGCTGCCCGGGCCGGGGAGCACCGGGCCCCGAAGCAGCGCGGATCCGCCGGGGATGGCTTGGTTCAGCAGTACCCGATCGGCCTCAGAGAGATCCTTGGGTTCGAATCCAATGACATAGGGCCCGCCACTCATCACCGCGAACTCCAAGACATCGCCCACCCGTGCCTTCACGCGCGGCGGCTCGAAGCGGAACGACTCGGCCGAGGTCTGGAGAATCCGAACCTGGTGGATCCGTTGGGCATACAGATGAGAGGCGCCACCCACGAGGAGCAGAGCGATCAGTTTGAGACATCGGACACGTGACATGGTTTGCGCCCCCCTTTGGCGGTCGGTACATTGGGCCAACGTGAGGTCCGCGCCTTGGCGCGGGCGTCACCGGGAAGGACGGTCCGTTGGGACGTCGGGGAATCAAAGAGTACCGCGCTGCTGAAGCCCTAGTGCTGATCGCGGCTGACCGCGACCACAGGCCTCTGGTTTGCCCCACCTGCAGTACCCCGAGCATCGACCGCAACCCCAAACGTAACGAGGAGCCCGCTGGGCGGGTTACCCTCACCTGCAAGGGGTGCGGCCGGGTCGCCTCCTACCTTGTGCGCGCGTCCGTCAGCACGCCGGAAGAACCGCGACGCCGGTAGATTGCGGGGAATGCCCTCCCCAACTCTGCTCATCTTCAGCACCGTATTTCTCGACCTGATCGGCTTCGGGATCGTGCTGCCGCTGCTTCCGAGCTATGCGGCTGCGTTCCACGTGAGCGACGCCGAGATCGGCCTGCTGGTAGCGAGCTTCTCGCTGATGCAGTTCCTCCTGGCCCACTGGTGGGGCCGGCTCTCCGACCGTATCGGAAGGCGCCCGGTGCTGCTCGTGGGCCTCGCCGGCAGCGCGGCTTCCTATCTACTCTTCGGCCTGGCGGACAGTTTCTGGCTGTTGCTCCTCTCCCGCATGATCTCGGGCGGAATGGGAGCCACGGTGAATGTCGCCCAGGCATACCTCGCCGATGTGACTCCGCTGGATAAGCGCGCCAAGGCGATGGGGCTGATCGGAGCGGCCTTTGGTCTCGGCTTCGTGGTGGGGCCCGCGTTGGGCGGGATCAGCAGCCGGTTCGGCAACGCTGCGCCAGGATTGCTGGCATCGGCGCTTGCGGCAGCAAACTTCCTGCTAGCCTGGCGATGGCTGCCTGAGTCTCGCCACGCCCAAGTAGCGGCGGGAACCGAACCACCGGTGCATTGGTCACGCTTCATCATGGCGTTCGGCGTGATTGCGTTCTCCACCGTGGCCTTTACGGTCCTTTACGTGGTCTTCCCGCTGCAGCTGGAACGGGCCCTCGGCTTCGATCGGCATCAGTCCGCTTACTTCTTTGTCCTTATCGGAATCGTACACGCTGTGGTTCAGGGCGGGCTGATCGGCCACCTGGTACGCCGATTGGGAGAACAGCGGCTCATGATCGGCGGGTCGCTCCTGCTCGCGCTCGGGCTCGGACTCCTGCCCTATGCGTTTGCGGCCGGGGCGCATGGGCGGCTCGCGCCGCTCCTGGTGACCTTACTGGTTGTGGCGCTCGGGTCAGCGGTAATCGCGCCGAGCGCGGCTACCTACGTCAGCCGGGTGGCTTCGGCCGGCGAACAAGGACGGGCACTGGGGCTGCTGCAGAGTGTGGGGGCGGTGGCGCGCATTGGGGGACCAATCATCGCCGGCACGGTTGCGGGCCATGCGGGCGCGCCGAGCGCCTTCTTCGTCGCGAGCGGCGCGGCGGGATTGGCCGGGATCTCGGCCGTGATCAGTTCGGGAGGGCGCTGGACCGCGGTCAGCGGGGGCGGGTAAAGAGGCGGCCCCAGCGGATCGCAGTGAGCGGGCGCAGCACCTTCCAGCTGTTGGGATCGTAGCTGTAGTAGATGATGAGCGGGGTGCCACGGACATTGAGGCGAGGCAGGAACCCCCAGTAACGCCCGTCGTACGACAGATCGCGGTTGTCACCCATCATGAAGAACGAGTCCGGCGGCACGACGATCGGCCCCCAGTCCTGCAGGTCCGGCATGTAGCTGGCGGTATCGCCGGCGAGATGCTTCACCTGCCAGTCGTGCATCTTCTGGCGAAACTCGGGCGACTCGGACTTGCCGGGGTTGTCGTGCCGCACATACGGCTCGTCCACCTTCTGACCGTTGCGGGACAAGGCCCCGCCGGTCATCGCCAGGGTATCCCCCGGCGTGCCGATCAGCCGCTTGACGACCTTGAGCCCCTCTTCCTCCACCGAATCGAAGACCAGCACGTCGCCGCGCACCGGCTCGCGAAACGCCGGCAGGTGCTTTCCCGTGAAGGGGACCTCGGCCCCATAGATGGCCTTGTTGACGAACAGGAAGTCGCCGATCAGCAGGGTGTTTTCCATGCTGCCGGACGGGATGCGGAAGGCCTCGATCAGGAAGGTGCGGAGCAGCAGCCACACGGCCACGGCGACGAGAATGGACTTGGTCCATTCCCAGAGCGCCTGGTTGACGGTGGGCCGTGCGGGTGCTGCGTTCTCGTCGGTCATGGTCTCCAGGGGGATCGCGGAGTGGGTGCTCCCGACCCCGCCGGGCCTTCAAACCGGCCCTCGCCGGGGCTCACTCGACCCAGTCCGCGATGAAGAGGTTGGTCTCGCCCGGCTTCTGCTGATTTCGATTGGAGGCCCACACCAGCTTTTTGCCATCGTAGCTGAACATCGGGAACGAATCGAAGTCCTTGTGGGTGGTGATCTGCTCGAGCCCGGAGCCGTCCGGATTGATGAGAAACAAGTCGAACTCGCCGCTGCGCGGGTTCTCGTAGTTAGACGAGAAGATGATTTTCTTCCCGTCGGGCGTGAAGACCGGCGCGAAATTGGCGCCGCCGAGATTGGTGATCTGCCGGGCATTGCCGCCGTCCGCGTCCGCCACCCAGACCTCGACCTTGGCGGGCCGAACCAGCCGCTGCGCCAGCAGTCCCATGTAGTCCGTGGTGTCCTGCGCCGTCTTGGGATAGGCCGCGCGCCAGACGATCTGCTTGCCGTCGGGGGAGAACCACGCCCCACCGTCGTACCCGACGCGGTTGGTGATCCGGCGAACATCGCTCCCGTCGGTATTCATCGTGTACAGGTCGATGTCCCCGTCCCGGGTGCTCGTGAAAATGATCTTCTTGCCGTCCCAGGAGAGGGTGGCCTCGGCGTTGTAGGCGCCGTTGTTGGTGAGTTGCCGCAGGTCGGACCCATCGGGCTTCGAGGTAAAGATCTCGAGGTGACCAAGCGGCCAGACGTATCCGTGCGACCGATCCGGCGGTACCGGGCACTCGGGGGCGTGCTTGAAGGTGGAGCTGTACCAGACCCGGGAATCATTGGCGTAGAAGAACCCGCAGGTCGTGCGACCCAGGCCGTTGGAGATTCGCCGCATCCCGGAGCCATCGATGTTCATGATGTACTCCTGATCGCAGCCGGCGTCCACCTGCTCCTGTCGCTGGAAGATCAGCTGCCGGCCGGATCGGGAGAAATAGGACTCCGCATTGTTGCCGCCGAACGTGAGCTGGCGGATGTTCTTGAGGTGCCGCTCCCCGGGTTCCGGCGCCACGAAGGTGCGGGAGGCACCGGGGCCAGGGCCGTGGCAGGCGAGCACGAGCAGCGCGGCGAGACCGCGAACCGAATGGCGGGTACGCATAGGGCAGGAACAATAATCGCGGCCGGGGACGGGGTGGAGGGGAACAGAAAGGGCCGGGAAGTCCCCGGCCCTCTCTTTGTTGCAGATGTTGCAGACCAGCCGGCGGGGCCAGGATCTGCCCTGACCCCGTCGGTTCCAGGATCAGTTGGTCCGGCTCAACTCCACGCGGCGATTGGCCGCGCGGCCGTCCACCGTGGCGTTGCTCTGCAGCGGCTTGTCGGGGCCGTAGCCCTTGGCGGTGATCCGAGCACCGTCCACACCCTTGCTGATGAGGTAGTCGCGCACGCTCTTGGCCCGCGCTTCTGATAGCCGCATGTTCAGCGCACGACCGCCCTTGCTGTCCGTATGGCCGCTGACCTCGACATTCACATCCGGGAGGTTGTTCAGCGAAGCCGCCACACGGTCGAGGGTGACCATGGATTCCGGCAACAGCGTGGCTCTGCCGGTCTCGAAGTTCACTCCCTGCAACACCAACCTCGGACCGGCCACGAACAGCGCCGGGCAGCCGGTGGCATCAACCTTGAGCCCCGCTGGCGTGTTGGGGCACTTGTCGGTCACGTTGCCTACCCCGTCTCCATCGCTATCCCTGGGGCACCCGGTGTCGTCGACCGCAGTCCCGGCCGGCGTGTTGGGGCACTTGTCCAGGGTGTCGGTGACCCCGTCGCGATCCGTGTCCTTGGGGCAACCGGTAGCATCCACCGGTGCGCCCGCCGGCGTGTTGGGACACTTGTCGTCCGGATCCAGAACCCCGTCACCATCGGAATCCCTGGGGCAGCCGGAGGCGTTGACTGCGGTGCCCGCCGGGGTGTTGGGGCAGCGGTCCTGATCGTCCGACACGCCGTCGCCATCCTTGTCCTTGGAGCAGCCGGTGGCGTCCACGGGCGTGCCAGCCGGAGTGCCTGGGCACCGGTCTTGCGCGTCGACCACGCCGTCGTGATCGGCGTCCTTCGGCAGGGTACAGCCGACGGCGTCCACCCGGTCTCCAAGTGGCGTGTTGGGACACTTGTCCACCCGGTTTGGCACACCGTCCTTGTCCTTGTCGTTATCGCGCTTGGCCCCGAGCAGCAGGGAGAGGCCGGCTTGCGCGCCCAGGTGCAGGTTCGATTTGGCCTGGTTGATCCCCGCCAACTGCGGCGGAACCGCTTCCGATTCGGCGGTCGGTATGTAGTCGACCGTGCCTTCAATCCGCAGCGACACCGGGCCCGAAGTGCCGATGCGAATGCCGGCCAGTCCGCCCACGCCGCTCGATGTCTCGCGGTACGCCGAGCGGAAGAGGTTGCGGACGTAACGGCCGCCGAGCAGGAAGGCGGCGGCTCCGCCGACCGGGACGTTGTAGGTCAGGCCCGCGTGAACCGGGATGTAGTGCACATCGGCGCCGCCGGAACTCTTGGTCGTCGTGTAGCTGGCGTCGGCCTCGACGGCGAGGTTCGACGCGAGGAATATCCCGAAGCGCCCGCCGACACCGATCTTGTTGTCGAAGTTCAGGTCCGAATCGAACTTGGTGTAGCGTCCGAACCCGCCGAGCTCGACAGCTCCGGCCTTCTGAGCAATTGCAGGCGTCGCAGTGCCTAACAGCAATGCGCCCGCAACAATGAGACTTCGCGTTGACATAGCACCTCCACCAAAAGAATTAGCTCCTTCAGACTGCAGTGACCGTCGAGAGTTAGTCGCGCTGCAAGAAGGAGTCAACGTTCTGTCAGGCGGAGGTCTAACTTGTCAACCACAAAATGGATGTGACCCAAATCACTCGCCGCGCAGGGCAGCCAAAACCTCCGCGGCATGACCATTGGGCTTCACCTTGGGGAACACGGCCAGCAGCCGACCATCGTCGCCGATGATGAAGGTGCTGCGGAGAATGCCCTGGTACTTCCTGCCGTACATGCTCTTCTCGCCCCACGCGCCGTAGCGCTCTGCCACTGCGTGATCCTCATCCGCCAGCAGCGGGAACGGCAGGTGGTACTTGGTGCGGAACTTCTGATGCGAGCCGATCCCATCCGGGGAGACGCCATAGATCACCGCGCCTTCGGCCTTGACCGCCGCCCAACTGTCGCGGAATTCACAGGCCTCGGTCGTGCAACCGGTGGTGTCATCCTTGGGATAGAAGTACAGGACGACCTTCCGGCCCTTGAGGTCCGCGAGCTTCACGGTATCGCCCGCGTCGGAAGGGAGGGAGAATGTCGGGGCTTTGTCGCCGGGCTTTAACATAGGAAGTGAGTGGTTAGAGAAATGAGGGTGGGGGAACGGGAGAACGGGAGAACGGTAGAACGGGGGAACGGGGGAACGGGTAATCCGTCATCCCTTGGTTGCTTTGCTCGCTCGCGATGAGGACGCTGGGGCTCCCGTTCCCCCGTTCCCCCGTTCCCCCGTTCCCCCGTTCTACCGTTCTACCGTTCTACCGTCATCGGCACTCTCAGTGACTGCCGAACCCTGAGAATCGGCGCTTCCTGCTTCTGTCGCAGGTCGCGATCGAGATAGTTCCAGGTCGCGTAGCCGTCCTCGGAACCGGGCTCCAGCACATACGCGGCGAACACACCGAGGCGCTGATCGGTCGATACGTAATACCAGCCGGCGTCGAGCTCCGCCTCCCGCGGACTCCAGTGTCCCGTGACACCCACGGTGCGATGGCCTTCGAACACGAAGGGCGCCACCTCAAGGCTGTCCACCGTGAATCCTTCGACCGTCCCTCGCCAACTGGCGCCCAGTCGGGCCACCACGACACCCTCGGCCCTCAGGAGCTCAACCAGGTAATGGTGCTGGGGTGGGAGCAGGTAGCCGGCCGGCCGGGCAACCACGGCTGTAGCCGAGAAACGATCAAAGACCGGCATCCGGATCGTCTTGAAGACACCGGTGCGACGGCGGCGCGCGAACCCGTGACTGCCGTCGCCATCGGCCTCGGTGAGCTCGGCGATGACGTCCTGTCTCGTGGGTGGTGCAAACGCCGCGCGGAGCGCGATCGAGTCTGGCCGCCAGGTCGCCGAAGCGAGGACGACCCGCTTCACCACTGCACGCTCCTCAGCGGCGAGCGAAAGGATTTCCCGCAGAAACAGATATGTGGAACGAATCCGCGTCTGGAACGGGTCGTTGCTGTAGCCTTCGCTCAGAATCGCGATCCGGCCACGGATGCCCATCGCATTGGTGCCGAACCGGGGCCGGGAGTCGTAGGTCTCCCACCCCTGCATCAGCGAATCGGGCTCCTGATTCCTGAAGTTGCCGTAGGGAAAGGTCTCGAGGTGGTAGCGTTTCCTTAGACGTTCACGCACAGTCGGCAGGAAACGATCGCGGGCGTAGTCATTGGCCGGGCTCGAATTGGGATTGAGCCCCGGTGACCAGGTCAGGGCGTACCCGTGGTAGCTCCCATCGGTGGTGTGCAGGTCAACGAAGATGTCCGGCTCCCACGCGTTGAGCAGGGCATACGCCGCGCGGGTTTCGGGGGCCTCCAGTTTCACATAGTCGCGATTGAGGTTGAGACCCTGGCCGTTGGTGCTGGGCCCGACGATGGCGGGGCCATTCTGCCCGGGCCGATTCCGCTCCCCGGGGCCGAAACGTTCGTTGCCATCGATATTGTAGATCGGCGCTACCAGCAGCACGACGCTGTCGAGCAGCGGAGCCAACGGGCCCACGGTAAGGTCCCGGAGCAGCATCTGCACGGCTTCCTTGCCTTCGACCTCGCCGCTGTGAATGTTCCCTTGGACGTAGATGATGGGCTTGCCGCTGCGCTGGGCGTCCCCGGGGGCATCGACGAGCGGGCGGGAAGCAATGACCAGCGGGATCGCCCGGCCCTCCGGGCTGGTACCAAGGGTCGCGATGCGGAGGGGGGCACCGCTCCGGCTCAGCGAGTCGAGAAACTCGAGCACATCCTGATACGCCGAGGTCTCCTTGCCCCCGGTGCGTTCTGGGCGGGTCTGCTGAGCGGCGAGCGAGCCGGCGCCGAGCATAGCCAAGAGCGCGATCCGATATGTAGCTTGCATCGCAGAGTACCAAGAGGGCATGATGTACAGTTGGAGGGCCGACACGCCCCCGAGGTGATCCGTCGCACGTTTGCAACACTCAGGCGCAGTTCGTGCTGAACCAATAGGGCACAGGCCAGCGGAGCCAGAATGGCTCGAGCCGGCAGACTTAACGGAGGCTAAAGTATGCAGGAAAGCGGCTTGGGTCACGGGCGCAAACCGGGGTTCCCCTTGGTGGATCGCCTCGGTGAACTGTGCATCAGCGGTCGGGACAGTGCCGCCTACCTGTGGCAGGTCCCGGGCGACATTAACATGCGAACCGAACTCGGAAAGAAGTTGGCCGAGATCCGGGTGGAGAGCGATCAGCAGGGCCGCAAGGAAATGACCCGACTCGTAGGGGAGTTGGAGGTCGCCCTGAAGGCGAGACCGAGTCCGCAGCAGGTCGAGATTCTGCAGGACGGATTCGACCGCCTGGTCAAGCTCTGGCAAGCGGCCAAGTCGGGGCTCATGTAGACTCGGCACCACAGTCGAAATAGACGCGTCCGGCCGGGAGTGGATCTCACTTCCCGGCCGGTCGCTTGTCTACCATTGACATCCGGTTCATCAGGCGGCCAATTGGGGCATCCTACTGAGTAACAGGAATATGCCCCTGCTGACGAATTCCCCCCGTAACGTGGGGGTGGCGGGTCGCGCGCTCCGCGCCGCCCTGACCGCCTTTACCTCGCTCCTCCTCATCACCTGTACCGACAACCCGTCGGCACCGGGTGGGGCAGGCATGGGGCAGATCCGGGTCTATCCGACCTTTGATGCCAGCGCGCGAATGGTTCCGCTCGCGCTCGACAACATCCGGATCCTCGTCATCAGGCCGCCGAACGACACGATCAAGACCGTCACGCAATCCTTCCCAGCCAATCAGAATCAGATCCAGGTCACTGCCTCGCAGATTCCGCTGCAGTCAACGTCAGAAGACCTGATCGTCGTCATCGAGTTGTACAGCGGCACGACCCTGCTGTTCTCCGGTACGGATACTGTGGCGGTGGAGGCCGGAGTCATCCCGCCCGCGGCAGCCGTCCCGGTCACGTACGCCGGGCCGGGCTCGAACGTGGACAGCCTGCAGGTGTCACCCCGGGATACGACGGTGCCACCGGGTGCCGTGGTCCCCTTCACGGTGCAGGGATTCGCCGCCGGTTCGCCGCTCCCCCAGTTCTACGTGTCATGGAGCGCCACCGCCGGCACGATCGACCCCGTGGGGAGCTACACCGCGCCCGCCGCGCTGGGCACCTACTTCGTGCACGCGGCAAGCCCCACCGCCACCAGCGCGGTCATCAAGGATTCCACCACGATCACCGTTGCGATCCTCGTGCCGGGTAGAACCTGGACCGGCGCGGTGAGCACCGATTGGCACACCGCCGGCAACTGGAGCCCGGCGCAGGTGCCGGGCCTGGCCGACGACGTCACCATCCCGGTTACATCCAATCAGCCGGTGGTCTCGACGACGGCGAACATGAACGATCTGACGATCGCCGCCGGCGCCAGCGTCACCCTGGCCACGACCTTCACCTTCAACGTGGCCGGCAATCTCGCCGCCAACGGCAACCTGCTGGTCTCCGGCGGAACGCCGACGATCCAGCTGAGCGGTACCGGCAAGACCCTGCTGGGCCAGGTTGCGAACGCTTCGATCACCGGAACCATCGCCCTCGCGGGCAATACCACCGTGAGCGGCAACGTCGCGGTATCCGGCGGCACGGCGACCCTGAATGTCGGGATCGCCCTGTTGCAGGTGAGTGGCAACTTCAGCACCGGCTCCGGCGGGCGGCTGATCATGACCACCGCAGGCGGTCAACTCGCCATCCTGGGCTCGGCGGCATTCGGTGGCGGGGACGAAAACGGCGCCCTCACGGCCGGGACGATCACCATCGCCGGCAACTTCTCGCAGACCGGCTCCGGCAACGCGGCGAGCTTCGCGGCCAGCGGTTCGCATAGCACAGGGTTCATCGGCGCGACCGCCAGCCACACGGTCAACTTCGGCACGCCGGGCGCGGGCACGACCAGCTCGCACTTCAATACCCTCGACATCAGCAACACCGCCACGCTGTCGCTGGCGACCGACGCGTTTGCGAACGGGCTCTTCCTCTCGACGCCGAGCGGGGCGGCCCCGACGCTCGGCACCACCGGAGCGACCCACAAGCTGACCGCCGCGGGCGTTAGCGTGACCGGACTGGTGGTCAACCAGGCGACGCTGGCGATTGGCGGCGGGTCGATTGTGGCATTCAACAGCGTCCAGTTCACCAACATGCCCACCACGGTGGCGCAGCTCACGGTGAACCATCCGGGCGCCGCCACGCCGTTCACCTTCACCAGCCTCAGCTTCGCGACGACGCCGGTGGCGCCGAACGGCTTCTACATGGATGTGACCGACGCTGACGGCCTCGCGCCGAGCCTGGTGATCAACATGGTGGGCGCCACGCCGGCGACGCCTAGCGGGTTCGTGCGGACGACTGGCGGGGCGGCGGTGAACTGGCCCTCGACCCTGCCAATCATCACCTGGGATGGCTCGGCAAGTACCCTATGGAGCGACGTCAACAACTGGACCCCGGCGCAAGTGCCGAGCAGCACGGACGACGTGCTCATCCCCGCGGGTACGCCCAACAACCCGATCTTCAGCGTTAGCTGCTCAGTCAAGACCCTCACGGTGAACACCGGGGCCAGCTTCAACCTCGGCACGGGAAACTGCACTGCGGCCGGAAATGTGTTCGCCGACGGCGCCATCACCGGCACCGGCGCGATCGCGATCGCCACGCCGGCGCAGATCCGGGGCAACTTCCCGTCGCTCATCCTGAGCGGGAAGATCACCCAGTCGGCGACCGTCACCGCCACCGGAAACTTGACCGTCACGGGCACCGCGGGCAGCTACGTCGTCGGTGGCCAGTCCCTGACGGTGGGCGGGAACCTAAACGTGCAGAGCAGCGCCCGGCTCGTCATGCTGAGCCCATCCGACCTGGTCAACGTCCTGGGCAACGCGGTCTTCTCGGGTGGATTCGAGCTGGATTCGCTGAATGCCGGCGTCCTCAGCATCGGCGGGAACCTCACCCAGAACACCGGATCGACCGGCGATACCTACCATACGTCGGGCACTCATCAGACCATTTTCACCGGCAACAACCCGACGATTTTCTTCGCCACGCCGGGTGACGTACCGGGCACCTCGCACTTCCAGCAGTTCACCTGGGCCGGCACCGGAACCCTCAACCTGACGAGCGACGCATACGCGCACGTCTCATTCACCACGACGAGCACGTCCCCCGTCATCATCAGCGGCGCGACCCATCTGCTGCAGGTCGGGAACTACGTCGGTGCCGGCCCGATCACCTTCAGCAACACGCGGCTCGGCCTGAACGAGCCGACAGGCGGACCGCTCGCCCTGAGCAACGCCACCTTCCAGGGGCTGGCGAACACGGCCATCCAGCTCACCGTGAACCACCCAGGAACCGGCGGGCCGTTCACCTTCAATAACCTGACCTTCAGCGTGACGCCGACCGGCGCGGGCCGGTACATCTCGGCAACCGACCAGGACGGCCCGTCACCCACGCCGCTCACGATCAACGTCACCAACTCGACGCCCACATCACCCGGCGGCTTCGTAACGGTGACGAACGGCGCGGTGGTCAACTGGCCCCCGGTGGCACCGGCACCGACCTGGACCGGCACGGTGAGCACGGACTGGAATGTTGCGGGCAACTGGTCTTCCGGCGTGGTGCCCTTCGCCGACCGACAGTGTGGTGATCCCGATCGTGGGCAACCAGCCAACGTTGACGGCGAACGCCTTCGTGGGCGCGGTGAACATCACCGGTGGCACGCTCACCCTGAACGGACGGATCCTCACGGTGGCGCGGACTTTTGCGACGACCGGCGCCGGCACCGTCACGATGACCAACCTGGTGGACAGCCTGCGGGTGAGCGGGAATGCGAGCTTTGGAGGAGGCAACGAGACCAACCTGCTGTCCGCGGGCATCATCACGATTGCTGGCAACCTGAATCAGGCTGGCAATGCGGGCAGCTTCGCCGCGACCGGGACGCACGGGACGATCTTCACCGGCTCTCCGACGATCACCTTCGCAAACCCCGGGTCCGGCCTGGGCTTCTCCCACTTTCAGGAGCTGGGGCTCCTGAGACCATCCGCGCTCATCCTGGCGTCTGACCTCGTCGTCGAGGGGAGCCCCCACGGCTTCGGCATCGGTACGCTGTCGCTCATTGGGAGCGGGCAGTCGCTCACCCTACGCGGTAACGGAGGTGGCGGGGGAGGCGGGCCCGACTCGGGGGCCGTGGTCTTCAACAACGTCCGACTGATCATCGACCAGGTGAGTTCGACCATCGACACCCTGGACGACTTCGTCTTCCAGGGACTCCCGTCGACGGCGACGCAACTGACCATCCGCCATCCGGGTGGTGCCACTCCGGTCGGGCTCCGCAACGTGACGTTCAACACCCTGCCAACCACCGGCGGCTTCTACATCAGCGCGACCGACGTGAATACCAGCGACGGAGTTCCGCTGGTGGTGGACGTGATCAACGGCTCTCCCGCCTCGGGTGCCCCGTTCGTTCAGGTCACCGGCGGCGCCACCGTCAACTGGCCGGCCAACCCGACGCCGATCTGGGACGGATCACAGGGCAATAGCGATTGGAACGATCCGCTCAACTGGAGCACCAACCTGGTTCCCGGTTCTTCCGACAGCGTCGTGATTCCCAACGTCGGCAGTCAGCCGGTGTTGTTTTCTCCGGTATCTGTCGGTGCCGTGAACATCTCTGGCGGCAACATCACGATCAACCGAAACACCCTGACCGTAGCGCGCACCTTCGCCACCACCGGGATCGGGACGCTCACGATGAACCTGGTGAACGATCGTGTCGACATCGGAGGCGACGCGATCTTCGCCGGCGCGGGCGGCGGTGCCCTCGACAGCGGTCGCGTGACCATCGGCGGGAATTTCACCCAGCTCAATACCAATAGCCCGGCGAGTTACGCCGCCACCTGCGGCCATCAGACCGAGTTCATCAACCCGGCTCCGACCATCTCGTTTGCGACCCCAGGCCCCTCTCACTTTGGCACTCTGCTCGGGACCTTCGGCCAAACCTTCACCCTCGGCAGCTCGGTGACGGTCGAGTGCCTGATCAACGGTGGGGACGGATTCGGGGGCGTTATCAAGGGGGGCGGGACCACGACGCTCACGGCCCAGCAGATCTTTTCCGGCGGCGTCACCTTCGATGGCGCGCAGCTGGTGATCAACGACCCCACGGGCATCGGCTTCGGGCTCAGCAACGTCGACTTCATCAACCAGCCGAACACGGCCGTGCAGTTGACGGTCATCCACCCAGGCTTCGTCCAGGGGACCGCGTACACGCTCGGCAACATCAACTGGACTCCGCTGACCGGCACTGATCCAGGCTTCTACGTGAGCGCCGTTGACCCCGACGGAGGCTCACTGGCCGCCCTGCTCGTGGACATCTTCGGCAACAACCCCGGCAACGGCCCAGCGTTCACCAAGACTGACGGCACGGCCACGGTGACCTGGCAGGGGGCGCCGATCATCTGGAGCGGGGGCAGTGACAACGACAGCTGGACCGATCCCTCGAATTGGGTTGGCGGCGTCGTCCCGACGGCCTCGGACAATGCCCAGATTCCGGCCGGGACACCGTTCGATCCCCGAGTCACCGGCACCCAAGCCGTCAAGGACCTGAGCGTGCTCTCGGGTGCGACGCTGGTCATCAACGACGCGACGCTCCAGGTCCTCGGCAGCGTCACGGCGAACGGCACAATTACACAGTCCGGTGGCGGGGTCCTCAGTCTCACCGGTTCCGGGCAGACCGCCTTCGGCACTCTTGGACCGGTGTCGGTGGAGGCCGGCGCGAGCTACAGTCTGTCAGGGCTCACCTTCGCGGACAACGTCGGCGTGAGCGGTGTTCTCAACCTGAACGGCTCAACGCTATTCGTGAGCACGGACCTCAACACCAACGGCAACGGCGTACTGGTGATGCAGAATCCGTCGGACCAGGTCATCGTCACCGGAAACGCGCAGTTCAACGGCGGGAGCACCGTCGGCAGCCTGACTAACGGCAGCCTGTCAGTTGGCGGCAGCTTCTTCCAGACGAACACGACCAGTACAGCCAGCTTCTTTGCCACCGGCAACCACGTGGTGCAGCTGATCGGAGCAACACCGCAGATCGTGAACCTGGCCGGCGCCGGATCCGGCAGCCAGTTCTCCACGTTGACAGTCGGGCCGGGCGGCATGACCGCCCAGACGGACCTGCAGTTCTTCCACGATCTCGCCACGGGCGGCGGGCCGATCGACATGGCTGGGCACAAGTTCACGGTCGCCGGCAATTTCACGACCGCGGGCACTGGCACCCTGGTGATGCAGAACCCAGCGGACCAGCTGATCGTGACTGGTGCCGCCGTGTTTGCCGGCGGCAGCACGGCCGGCCTGATGACCGACGGAGTACTCAGTCTTGGAGCCGGCCTGGATCAGCTTAACGCCGGCGGGAGCAACCTCAGCTTCGCGCCGAGCGGACTGCACCGGACCATCACGGGGATCACGGGCACGATCTCGTTCCAGACCCCGGGGACCGGTGCCGCGGGTTCGCACTTCAACGCGCTCGATGTGACGGCGGCCACCGGCGGACTCGCCTTCACTACGGGCGCCTTTGTGGACAGCGCGCTGATCGTCTCGGTTGGGGCAGCCGCGCCGAAGATTTCGGGGGTCGGCGTGGCCCTGACCGCGAAGCAGTGGCTGGTCGCAAACGGCCTGCAAGTGACGAATATTCCAATGGTGCTGAATGAGGGAGGAGTCACCCGCACACACCAATTCAGCAACGTCTCGTTCCTGGGATTCCCGACATCTCCCAACTCTGTCGCGCTGATAGACGTGACGGCGGTGGGGACCTCACTCTCGGCCCGAACGATCACATTCACCGGTACCCAGCTGCAGACGACCCTAGGCACTGGAGGCTTGTACGTGCGGGCGGCGTCGAGCAATGCCGCGCCTTATACCTTGATCATGTCCGGTTCCAACGATCCAACCGGTGGATTCTCGCGCAGCCAGCAGATAGCGCCCGCGGTGATCCAATATCAGTGAGTTGAGCGCGGCTTAGGGGCGGAGCATAGCTCCGCCCGCATGACGTGAGCGGATGAGAGGGGCGGCTGAGAGGCCGCCCTTCTTGTTGTGCGTGGGATGGCTGCCGGCGGTCCGGGGCATGCCTCGGGAAAAGTGGTGAACGCGCTCGGACGCTAGGTGGGGTCGGCCTGCAGGGGGTCGGGACGGGCCGAAAGTCGGGGGAACCTCGTGGTTAGACGGGGGAAGTCCACCGAAAGTCGGGGGAGGTCCGTGGTTAGACGGGGGAAGCTCGCCGAAAGTTGGGGGGAGCCCGTGGTTAGACGTGGGAAGCTCACCGAAAGTCGGGGGAACCTCGCGGTTAGAGGGGGGAAGCTCGTGGTTAGGCCGGGGAAGCCCGTCGGAAGTCGGGGGAAGCTCGTGGTTAGACGGGGGAAGCTCACCGGAAGTCGGGGGAAGTCCGCGGTTAGACGGGGGGGCCTCGCCGGAAGTCGGGGGAAGCTCGTGGTTAGACGGGGGAAACTCGCCGGAAGTCGGGGAGAGCTCGTCGGAAGTCGGGGGAAGCTCGTGGTTAGGCGGGGGAACCTCGCCGGAAGTCGGGGGAAGCTCGCGGTTAGACGGAGGAAACTCGCCGGAAGTCGGGGGCGGTCCGTCGAAAGTCGGGGGAGGTCCGCCGGAAGTCGGGGGAAGTCGGCCGTCAGCGTTTGGGTGCGTGGCGGCAATCTTTCGGTGAGTGCGGGATGACGTAGGGGCGGAGCTGTAGCTCCGCCCCCGTCCAAGAACTCGAGAACAACGTAGGGGCGAAGCTACAGCTTCGCCCCTACAAGACCGTCGTTTGCGCACACAAGGGCGAAGCTACAGCTCCGCCCCTACAAGACCGTCGCTTGAGCACAAAAGGGCGAAGCTGCAGCTTCGCCCCTACAAGACCGTCGTTTGCGCACACAAGGGCGAAGCTACAGCTTCGCCCCTACAATCCAACCCGGAAGCGACGCAGGGCGGAGCTGCAGCTCCGCCCTTACGTCCGAACGAATCCTGCGTTTTCGCGTCGCCCCGATGATCGAGCCGGATTATGTGCCGTCGCCCTGAGCCAGAACATTGAGCGGATGGGGCTTCGGGTCTATCGGCGGCGGCTTCCGCATTGGCGAGCGGATGGGGCGACCTACTTTGTGACCTGGCGGTTGCACCGCAAACAGGCTGCCCTCCATCCCCAGGAGCGCTACGGGATACTCGCCGTCGTGCGTCACTATGATCGTCATCACTTCACTCTTCGCGCCGTCGTAGTCATGGATGACCACGTTCACGTCGTGGTCACGCCTCATCCCGGTTGGCCCCTTGCCCGAATTGTCCAAGGGTGGAAGTCGAGTTCCGTAGACCGCCTGAGACCAAGTGGTCGTCAAGCTCCGTTCTGGCAGCGCGAGTACTACGATCGAATGGTCAGG
This sequence comes from uncultured Gemmatimonadales bacterium, assembly GCA_963748035.1. Lineage (GTDB taxonomy): Bacteria > Gemmatimonadota > Gemmatimonadetes > Gemmatimonadales > GWC2-71-9 > JADJOM01. Next base: position 436,429 of record CAVVHO010000003.1, read on the forward strand.
AGTCCAACGGAACTGGAAGAAACACTTCGGTACGTCGCTGCAAATCCTCGCCGGCGATGGCCCGATATTGCGGAGTACCCCTGGTTGTGGATAGACGTAGGGGCGGAGCTGTAGCTCCGCCCGTGCCAAAAGCTCGAGAGCAACGTAGGGGCGAAGCTGCAGCTTCGCCCCTACAAGACCATCGTTTGCGCAGAAAAGGGCGGAGCTGCAGCTCCGCCCCTACGGCGTCGCTCAGCTCGCAGAAGGGCGGAGCTGCAGCTCCGCCCCTACAACACCATCGTTTGCGCAGAAAAGGGCGGAGCTGCAGCTCCGCCCCTACGGCGTCGCTCAACTCGCAGAAGGGCGGAGCTGCAGCTCCGCCCCTACATGTCCTACTCCTTCTTCTCCACTTTCCCCCGCTCCACCACCGTCGGCGTGACCGGCATGCCCTCCTGCAGGAGCTCCAGCCCGCCGACCACCACCTGGTCTCCGGCCTGCACCCCGCTGGTGATCTCCACTTCGCCGGGCGATCGCACGCCGATACCCACGGCCCGTCGGGTCACCTTGCCGCTGTCCACCACCCAGACATAGGAATTGCCCTGAACCGCGAGCACTGCCTCTTCCGCCACCACGACCGCGCGGGGCCGGATCTCGGTGGCCAGCCGGGCCTCGATGAACATTCCCGCCTGCAGGTGGCGCCGGCCATTGGGAACCACGGCCTTGACCAGCATGGTGCGGGCCGGCAGCTGCATGGCGGGGCTCACGAATTCTACGTTGCCGCTGAACTCCTCTCCCGGAAGCGCCGCGACCCGGAAGGTGACTTTCTGCCCGCGGCGCACCACGCTGGCGTAGCGCTCCGGCACGGTGAACGAGACTCGCGCCGGATCGACGGTCTGGATGATGACCATCGAGTCGGAGGTCGTGACGTAGTCACCGAGACTCACGAAGCGTTGCCCCACGACCCCGCTGAACGGGGCCCGGACCGTGGTGCGCGACAGCCGCAGCTTGAGGAGATCGAGACTGGCCCGGCTGCTCCGCGCCGTGGCATCGGCCCGTTCCAGGTCCTGCGCGGAAGCGGCGTCCTGCTGCACCAGCCCCTTGGTGCGGGCCAGCGCCTGCTCCGCGAGATCGGCCTCGGCCTCGGCCCGCGCCACCTGCGCCTTGAGTTCCTGGTCGTCGATCCGGAACAGCGCGGCGCCCTTGACCACCTCGGAGCCTTCGCGCATCAGGATCTCGGTGACCCGGCCCTCGATGTCGGGCCGGAGACTCGCGGACTGTATGGCCTCGACCTCGCCGGTCGCGATGATCGCGTCGACCACCGTGTCCTGCCGCGCCGCGGCGGTTTCCACCGGGAGGGCGAAGCCTCCCGCGCCGCCGCCCTCCCCGCCCGCCGCCTTGCCGCCCTTCTTGCATGCGACCGCCAGGCAGAGAATGCCGACGATGAAAATCCGGTGCGACATCACTGACTGCCTCCATTGAGGGTCTGGAGCCTGGTGCCGAGGATCGCTTCGAGCCGCGCCAGGGCCAGTCGGGCGACGTAGCGGGCCTGAACGCCCCCGGCCTCCGCATCGCTCAGCCCATTTTGGGCGGTGAGCAGGTCGAGCACGAAGGTGGCGCCTGCCTTGTAACGGGCTTCCTGCACCCGGTAGTTCTCCCGCGCGACGATGAGTCCCTCGTCGGCCAGCGCGACCGCGGCCCGGGCGGTCTCGTAGCCATCGTATGCCTCGGTCACATCGCGGAGCGCCGCGCGCTCCAGGTCCGAGCGCACCGCGCGGGCGACATCGCGGTCGGCGCGAGATTGGATGATGGCGAGTTCGCGGGTGCCGTTGTTCCAGAGGGTCCAGTTAAGGGCGACACTGATCGAACTCACGTTGGTTGCGCTGGGGAACGGCCTCACATCGAAGCGGTTGTGCGCCCCCGTGAGGGTGAGCGTAGGGAGATAGTCTCCCCGCTTTCCCTTGAGGCTGGCGTTCGCCGCCCGCTCCCGGGCTCTGGCGGCGCGATACTCGGGGCCCTGCTCAAGCGCCTGGGCGATGGCTTCGCCGAGGCCGATCGGGAGCGCAGCGGGCGGCTCGTCGGAAAGCGGGGCCGCGTCGGCGGGACCGTCGATGCCGGCGCGCCGGCCGAGTTCGAGCCGGGAGACCCGCAGGGTCGATTCGATCCGAAGCAGGTCCACCTGGGCGCGCAATTGCTCCAGTCGCACGGTGAGCGAGTCGGACTGCACTGCCGCGCCGGAGGCGACGCGCGCGCGCGCCAGCTTGAGCTGCTCCTCCGCCCGGGTGGCGCGGGACTGCGCCACCCGGGCGAGTTCCCGGTCGGCAAGCACGGCGTAGTAGGCCGATTCGGTGAGCAGGGCGGCGGCGAACCGTCGTTGCACCTCGGTAGCCGTGGCGCTCTCCAGCTCGGCGGAAGTCCGGCCGAGTTCGGTGAACTTCCGCATGCTGAAGATGTCGTACTGCCCGACGATCTGGAACGTCGATGACGTACTGGATTGCGCGAACGTCCCGATGTTGAAGAACGGGAGGGAGTACTTGGTGTAATCGAGCGTCGCGCTCACTGACGGGACGAAGAACGCCACCCGCGCCGCCTTGCGCGACCAGTCGGCCTCGGACACGCTCCCGAGCGCGCGCACGTAATCCGGATTGAGCTTGACGGCGCGCTCCAGAGCCTCTGACAGCGTGAGGACTGGTATCGAGTCCTGGGGAAAGGGGAACGGTGAACGGGGAACGGTAAAAGCAGTCCCGTTCCCTGTTCCCGGTTCCCCGTTCCCTGCTGTTCCGTTCCCCGTTCCCGGTTCCCCGTTCCCCGTCACCGCAGCCAACAATTGCGCCACGAGGGCTAGTTCGAAAATCATCGCGCGCCCTCGACGGGGTTGCCGTGCAGGACCTCAGCCAACTCGTGGATATCGTGCTTCTCACGGACGCGGAGCCGGTCGAACAGGGTGTACACCACCGGCACCACGTAGAGCGTCAGGACCGTGGAAACCAGGATGCCGCCGACAATGGCGTAGCCCAGCGGGCGGCGGCTGATGGAGCCGGCGCCGAGTCCCAGCGCGATGGGCAGGGCTCCCATGATCGTCGCGACCGAGGTCATGAGAATGGGTCGGAGCCGGATGCGGCCGGCTTCCTTCACCGCGTCCACGACCTCAAGCCCGCGTTCCCGGAGCTGGTTGGCATACTCGACCAGCAGGATCGAGTTCTTGGTCACGAGGCCGATGAGCAATACCATCCCGATCTGGCTGTAGAGGTTGATCGTCGACTTGAAGATCAGCAGGGTCAGGAGCGCACCGGTGACGGCAAGCGGAACCGCCAGCAGCACGGTGAACGGATGGATCAGCGACTCGAACTGGCTGGCGAGCACCATGAACACCACTACCAGCGCCAGCACGAACGCGAAGTACAGCGCTCCGCCCGACTCCTCCAGCTCCCGGCTCTCGCCGGAGAGCGCCGTGCTCGACCCCTTGGGCAGTACTTCCTTGGCCAGGGCATGGAGCGAATCAATCGCTTCGCCCAGGGTGAAGCCCGGCGCCAGGTTCGCGTCGATCGTGGCGGAGCGGATCCGGTTGAAGTGGGTGAGCTGGCGGGCGCCCACGCCTTCTTTCACGCTCGCCATGGCCTGCAACTGGACCAGGCCGCCGTCCCGTCCCCGCAGATAGATCCCGTCCATGTCGCTCGGGGTGGCGCGCTCCTCCGGGGCCAGCTGCGCGATGACGTCGTACTGTTTGTTGTCACGGGTGAAGGTGCTGATCTTCCGCCCGCCAAGCAGCGTCTGCAGGGCGCCGGCCACATCGCGCACCGGGACGCCGAGGTCCTCGGCGCGGTCGCGGTCGAAATTCACCGTCAGCTCCGGCTTGTTCACCCGGAGATCCGAATCCACGTTGGTGAGCCCCGGAATCGCCCGGGCTCGCTTGACCATGGTATCCACGCCTTGCACCAGCAGGGCGAAGTCGGGGTTCTGCACCACGAACTGCACCGGCTTCCCGAAGCCACCGAAGGCGGGCGGGTTTGAGGCGAACGCCAGCACGCCCGGCACGCCGAAGAATTGCGGTTGGACTTCACCGATGATCTGCTCGACGCTCCGCTTGCGCTTCCCCCAGTCCTCCAGCAGCGCGAACAAGATTCCCTGACTCGGCGTGCCGGTGAAGCCGCCGACCACGCTGAAGTAGCTCTCGATGCCCTCGGTCTTGGCGACAATCGCCTCAAGCCGGCGCTGGTAGGCGTCGGTGTACGCGAGGGTGGAGCCCTCGGGAGCAATCGAGAAACTCAGGAACCAGCCGCGATCCTCGGGCGGAACGAACTCCCGCTTGAGCTGGGTGAAGATCAGTCCCGCCAGGCCGGCCGTGACCACGACCAGGCCGACGACCGCGCCGCGGTAGCGGAGCGCCCAGGCGAGCGAACGGGAGTAGCCGTTGGCGATGGATTCGAACCCTGATTCCAGGGCCTGATACAGGGCTCCGTGCCGAGGCGGCACGCGTAGCACCCGGGCGCACAGCATCGGCGTCAGGGTCAACGCCACGAAGCCCGAGATGATGACCGACCCGGCCACCGCGATCCCGAACTCGTTGAACAGCCGGCCGGTGTTGCCCTGCAGAAAGGCGAGGGGGGTGAACACCGCCACCAGCGCGATGGTCGTCGCGATCACCGCGAACGCGATCTCGCGGGTCCCGTTGATTGCGGCCGTGATCGGGTCCTCATGCAGCTCCTCCTGGTGCCGGTAGGCGTTCTCCAGCACAATGATCGCGTCGTCTACGACGATGCCGATCGCCAGGGTGAGCGCGAGCAGGGTCAGGTTATTGACCGAGAACCCCAGGAAGTACATCACCGCAAATGCGCCCACGATCGAGGTCGGGATCGCGAGGCCGGGGATAATGGTCGCTCGCAGGTTCCGCAGGAACACGAAGATGATCATGATGACCAGGCCCGCCGCGATGAGGAGTGTCTCCTCGGCCTCCTGAATCGAGCGGCGCACATACACCGATCCGTCGAAGGCCACATCCACCTTCACGCCCGGCGGTAGCGATGCCTGGATGTTGGGCAGGGCGTGACGGACTTCGTCCGCGACCTTGATCAGGTTGGCCTTGGACTGGCGCACGATCCCAACGCCAAGGGCGTTCTGCCCCTTAAAGCGCAGGGTGCTGCGATCATCCTCGGGGCCCAGTTCCACGCGGGACAGATCCTTTAGCTTCACCAGCTGCCCGTTGGGGCTCGAGACCGTCAGCTCCTGGAAGGCCTCGGGAGTCTTGAGTTCTCCGAGGGAACGCACGGTGAATTCGCGGGTGTTCGACTCGATCCGACCCGCCGGGATTTCGACGTTCCGGCTCCGGACCGCGGCCTCGACGTCCTGCACGGTGAGGCCCCGGGAAGCGAGTTCCGCACGCGAGAGCCAGATGCGCATGGAATAGCGGCGCTCTCCCGCGATGAACGCCGATCCCACGCCGGTCAGGCTCTGCAACTGCTTCTTGACCAGCCGGTCGGCGATGTCGGAGAGCTGCAGCAGGTCGTAGTTGTTCCCGGACAGCGCCAGCCAGAAGAAGGCATCGGCATCCGCGTCCTGCTTCGCGATGACCGGCTCATCGACGTCCTCGGGCAGGCGATCCCGGACCCGGGATACCTTGTCCCGGACGTCCTGCGCGGCGACATCGACGTCCCGATCCAGGGTGAATTCGAGGGTGATGTTGCTCTGTTGCTCCGCACTCGAACTGGTGAGGGTGCGGAGCCCCGGAACGGTGGAGAGCTCCTCTTCCAGGATGTCGGTTACCGCGGTCTCGACCACCTGCGGGTTGGCACCGGGGAGGACCGTGGAAACCGAGATGACCGGGGGATCTACGTCCGGGTACTCCCGGACCGGCAGGTTGACGTAGCCGATCACCCCGAAGAGGACCAGGGCCAGGCTCAGCATGCTGGCGAGTACGGGGCGGCTGATTGAAACGTCGGAAAGCTTCATAGGATCACCCGCGCGGAGCACAGATCGTGAAACGGCAGGGACGACCCCTGCCTGTTACCCGCCGGCGCGTCCCTTCTTTGCCGGCGACGGAACTCATGCCGGTGGTGCTGAGCACCCCCGGCTATTCTCTTGGGGAGGACGGCCATATGACGGGTGACCGGCTCCGGGGTTTCATCGGAGGGGGGGAAGGTAGCAGGGTGGGGTCTTGATAAGGCAAGGCCCCTCCCGCTACTTCCCTAATGGCGCTCAAACTAAGCACGGCCCAGCAGTCGCAGCTGACGTTCCTTCAGCTCCTGCCTCCGAAGTTCCAGAGGATCAATTCCGTCATCGAACAGATGCAGAATCCCAAGCTCGACGAAACCGCGATCCGGGGGATGATCCGGGTCCTGGACGAGATGAAAGCGGGCGCCTCCCAGCTCAAGATCAGTGGGCTGGCCGATGCGCTCGGTAACATGGGCTCGGTCGCGAGAAGGGGCGGGGGCCTGCAGGTGAAGATTCGGAGCCTCCGCGACTGCATCGGCAACGTGAAGTCCACCTATGCCGCGGCCGTAGCAAAGGCCTCCATCCCGGAGGCCTCGCATGACCCGATGGGCGGGGAAACGCAGTAGGGGCGGAGCTAAGCTCCGCCCCCTACACCAACCTACAAATCTGCTCCAGCCCCCCGGATTATTTCGCCGAGCCCGGCTCGTAGACGTCCTCGCCCTTCTTCCGGAAGTGGTCGTCAATCGGCTTCCCGGCCATGAGAATGATCATGCCGTGGACCAAGACGCCGATGAGGATCGACACGAATGTCAGCGCCCCGATTACTCCGGCGGCACCGATGGCGGCGAAAATCCGTCCTGAGAGTTCCATGACTCAGCCCGCTCTAAAGAAGTGGTCGGAACACAGGTAATAGGTTACTTGGTCCGGCTTCCCTGATCAACTACCGAGGATGTAATGCGCCTTCCAATCCTGCCCCTGCTCCTGGTTCCGCTTGCCGCCCTGCCCCTGACCGCCCAAGAGCACGAACACCAGCACGGTGCCGCCCCAAAGATCGAGAACGGCGGCGTCTTCCCAGCCGGTTGGGCAGCCCGGCCAGATGAAGGCGGGAAGGTCACCGAGGTGAGCCTGGTCTCGATGGCACCCGGGTGGCACGTGGTGACCGCGACCTCGGGCATCATGTACCGCTCCACGGACCAGGCGAACGGCAAGTACGAGGCGAGCACCAAACTCCACCTGTTTGCGGGCGGTGGGGCACGCGAGGAGGCGTTCGGACTGTTCATCGGCGGGAAGGACCTGGCCGGTCCAGCCCAGCGGTACACCTATTTCCTGATCCGGGGCGACGGGACCTTCAAGATCAAACGGCGGAACGGCGCCTCGGCGACCGATGTCACCAAGGACTGGACCCCGTCCGCCGCCATCGTGAAAGTCGGCGCCGAGGGTTCGGTCGCCAACGAGCTTCTGGTGGTGGTTGGGAAAGACAAGGTGAGTTTTCGGGTCAACGGCCAGGAGGTCTACTCGGCCCCGGCCGCGGGCGTGGATACCGATGGAATCGTGGGGCTACGGGTGAATCACAATCTTTCGCTGCATGTGGAGTCGTTGGGGGTGAAGAGATAGCGTGCAGCGTTCAGCGTTCAGCGTTCAGCGTTCAGCGTTCAGCGTTCAGCGTCACCGGAAGGTAGCGCCCACGCCGGGACGAGTCGGTAGTCCCTGCACGCTGTACGCTGAACGCTTACTCGGAGTTCAAAGCGTCCCCTGCCGCCTGTTTGACCTCTCCCTCCCCTTCCGCCGCGATCCGGGCCAGTGCCTGCTTCGCGGCGGCGGTGTTTGAGGCGGCGAGAGTCTTCACGACGAGCAACTGCTGGCGGAGCAGATTGCCTCCCAGATCGAACAGCCCCTTGGATTTGAGCGCGATACGGCTGAGGGCTGCGGCCGCTTCCGGGGCGTCGATTCCCGCGATCGCGCCGAGCAACTCCTCCCAGGCCCCCTGGTCCCGCTCCGCTTCGAGGGCGACGAGGAGCGGCATCGCAATCGCCCCCGATCCCCGCGAGGCGAGAGCCTTTCCAGCCCGGCCGCGAATGACCGCGGATTGGTGGCCGAGCGCCTTTCGCAGCGGCTCGACGGCGGCCTTGTCCCGGTAGCGGGCCAGACCGTCGATGGCGGCCAGGCGGGTCTTCTCGTCGCCATGCTGCATGAGATTGGTCAGGAGCGGCAGCGACTCGGGGATCCCCAGCCGACCGAGCAGCTCGGCGCCCAGACGAGCCTCAGCGGGACGCCGGCTCCTGGCGAGGGGCGCGATGATCTGAAACGCCTCAGGCATGCCCGCCAGCGAATCGACCAGGAAGGCCCGCGGCCCCACGGTGTCGCTCTTATTCAGGATCTCGAGCATCAGCTCGGCGGCGTGGAGCCCTCCGACCCGCATCACCTCGGCGGTTCGAGCCGCCTCCTCCGGCACCCGATACACCTGCTCGATCAGCGCTTCCTGGACCGAACGGGTGAGCAGGCGCCGGAGAGCAATGAAATTGATGCGACGGACCTCCTCCGACAGTCCGGGGAGCATGCGCATCGCGGCCTGAGAGCCGTGCAGGACCATGCGCCAGTCCTCGTCGCGGATCGCCTGGTCGATCTCCCTGAGCACGCTTTCGACCAGTTGCGCGAGCTGGTCCCCCGGGCGGGCACGCGGCACCATCGCGACATTGGGATCCACAACGGCGAACCGCTGTCCAGACGTCTGGATGGGCACCGACTCGGGGAAGCGCTGCACTTCAACCGCGGTGCCGACCGGCATCGGGCCCTCATCGGCGGCGAGGGCCTTGGCGAGCGCCAACAGATCGTTGCGGCTGGCCCCCGCCGCAATGCGTATTGCATCGACTTGACGAATTTGTAGCCGTTCCTTCAGCTGATCTCCATCGAGGGCCCAGTTGTTCTCGATTCCGCCCTCGATAACGCCGGGATCCCGCGCTACTTTGGCGGTAATCAGGTCCAAGGCCTTCCGGATCCGGTCGTCGCTCTTGGGCGAGGTCCGCAGCAGCTGGACGAGAGTTCCGAGGAGCTCAGATAGGGGGCTGGAGGAGTTGGGTAAGCGGGCCATGGGATACTAAAGATTATAGCCTGACAGGCCTTGCTTGGAAGCGTATTCGGGGTAACATGAAGCCACAGCCTGGGGGCGGGCCAGTCGTCTTTTCGGGCACGATCACAACTTCACAAAAAGCGAGGAAGATCATGAAGCGTGTACTCGTCGTCGGTGGCCTGTTTACCGCCCTGGCCGCCGCCGCACCGGCAACTGCGCAGGTGACGCTCGGCTGGGACGTCGCCGGCTTCAGCAGCTACGTGTGGCGCGGAGTAACACTCAGTGGCAAGCCGGTTATCGAGCCGGACCTCTATCTCACCATCCCTGTGGGTAAAGCCTCGCTAACTGCAGGTGGGTGGGCGAACATCGAGCCCGGCAAGTACGATGGTGGAGACATCAGTGAGGGTGGCGGCCTGGCCGGGCCGGACCTCACGGAATTTGATTGGTGGGGGGAGATCGGGGTTCCGGTGGGCATCGCAACGCTGACCGGTGGTGCGACGGGATATATCTATCCCAATGACGCAGGCCTCACCAAGGACTTCAACACGATCGAGCTGTACGGCAAGGTCGCCCTTGGCACGCTGCTCAGCCCGAAGGTCTCCGCCTACTACGACGTGGACAAGGTGAAGGGCCTGTATGTCGAGGGCAGCGTCTCGCACGGTATCCCGATCGGCGCAGCCACGCTTACCTTCGGGGCGCTGGCAGGATGGACCGGAGGCCAGGAGGTCGGCACGGATTTCGGCGCCAACTTCGCCGACAATGGCCTCACTCACGTGGACCTGTCAGCGGCCGCCGGCTTCAGCGCCGGGCCGGTGTCCATCACGCCCTCATTCCATTTCGTCATCGCGAACGACGACTTCACCAAGTTCGGCAACCAAGGCAAGCTCCACGATACCAAGATCTGGGGGGGCGTAACGATCAGCTGGTCGAAGGCGCTCGGTGGGAGCAAAGAAGCGGCTGAGTAGCCTATTGAGTGAGGAGTGAGGAGTGAGGAGTGAGGAGTGAGAAGTGAGAAGTGAGAAGTAAGAAGTGAGAAGTAAGAAGTAAGAAGGGGTGGCGCACCGAGGTCCGGAGCGCCACCCCTGCTCACTTCTCACTTCTCACTTCTCACTTCTCACTTGTCACTCCTCACTCCTCACTTGTCACTCCTCACTCGTCACTCCTCACTTCTTCCCCCCGGCAATCTCCTTGAAGGTATCCTCCAGCCTGTTGAGCATCTCCTTCAGGAGTGCATCCGGAATCGCCAAGGGCGGCTCGATCCTGATGGTCCGCGCCTTGGCGTATGTCCCCGCCACCAGCACCCCCCGCTTGAAGAGTCCCGCAGCGCACTGGTAGCCTATCGGATCGGTGGGAAATTCCATCCCGATGAGGAGGCCTTTTCCGTGCACATCGGTGAGGACCTGGGGGTACTTCTTCTGGAGCGCACCAAGTTCCTTAAGGAGGTACTCGCCCTTCCGCGCCGCCTGGCCCGGGAGGTCTTCCTCGAGCGTCACGGTTATGGCTGCGATGCCCGCCGCGCAGGCGATCGGGTTGCCGCCGAAGGTCGTGGAATGAATGATCGGGTTGGGGATCAGCACTTCCCAGATCTCGGGCGTCGAGATGAACGCGGAGAGCGGCATGACGCCGCCGCCGATCGACTTGCCGAGGCACATGATGTCCGGTACCACGCCGGAGTGGTCGACGCCCCAGAGTGTGCCGGTCCGGCCCATGCCGGTCTGGATCTCGTCGGCGATAAAGAGCGTGGCGTGGCGGGTGCAGATCTCGCGGACCCGCTTGAGGTATCCGTCGGGTGGCACGACCCCGCCGGCTTCTCCCTGCACCGGCTCCAGCACCACCGCGGCGGGCAATTGGCCGACGGCCTCGAGGGTCTGCATCTCGCGATCCAGCGCGTCCGCGTCCCCGAAGGGCACGAAACGCACGTCCTGCAATCCGCGCTCGAATGGTTCCCGGAACGACGCCTTGCCCATGAGCGAGAGGGCACCCATCGACTTGCCGTGAAACCCGCCCAGCGCAGACACGAACGTGTTCCGCTTGGTGTAGAGCCGCGCGAGCTTGATGGCGCCTTCGATGGCATCGGTGCCGTTGTTGATGAAGAAGCAGCAGCCCAGCTCGCCCGGCGTCACCGCGGCCAGCAGCCGCGCCAGGCCGGCGCGCCAGGGTTCGAGCAGCTCCTGGCTGTTGAGGGCCATGCGGGACATCTGATCCTGCACCGCCTTCACGATCTTGGGGTGATTGATACCGGCGGAAAAGATTCCGTAGCCGCCGAGACAGTCGATGTACTCGCGACCGAGCAGGTCGCGCAGGATGGCGCCTTGGCCCGACCACTCCAGCGCGGCAAACTGGCCGGCCTGGGTCACCGACTTTCGGTAGGTGAGGAACCCGCGATTGACGTGCTTCTCGTAGCTGTCGACCGTCTCCGCGATGAACGCCTCTTTCTCGGGAGTGGTCATCTCACGGCCACCGATCAGGTCGAGGTACCTCCGACCGACCGTCAGGACTTCGTCATTCGACAACCGCAATTAATCGGCGCTCCTTTCGGGGGTTGGCCATCAGCCGTTAGCCGTTGGCCGTTAGCCGTTAGCCGTTGGCCGTTGGCCGTTGGCCGTTAGCCGTTAGCCGTTAGCCGTTAGCCGTTAGCCGTTAGCCGTTAGCCGTTAGCCGTTGGCCATCGGGCATCGACTGTCAATGGCGCTTGTACTCGGTACTAGGTACTCGGTACTCGGTACCATCTACCCGGCACCCGGCACTCTTGGCACTCTTGGCACTTCTTAAGTAACCCTATCCTTAAGCCCGTAATATGCCCCCGCGAGCGGGAGAAACCACGGGCTTCCCCGGTAGAGCGGAACTGATGGAAAGGGCAGATCGGCCAGTGTGGGCCAGACAATCTTGCCCGCCATCGCCTGCCCAACCTTGTCGCCGAGCCAGCTCGCAAGCGCTACTCCGTGACCGCCATAGCCGAGCGCGTAGGAGAGGCAGCCTCGCTGGCCGCAGTGAGGCATCAGGTCCCGGGTGAACCCCAGCGTCCCACCCCAGGCGTATTCGACCGGTGTTGCGATCAGTTCCGGGAAGACCTCGACCATTCCTTCGCGCAGCATCTCACGGCTCCGTTCGACCGCCGTGGGCACGAACGCCGCCCTGCCGCCGAACACCATTCGCCCGTCAGGCGAAAGCCGGAAGTAGTAGAGCAAGTTCTTGGTATCGGACAGCAGTCGGCCACGCGGGATGAGCCGACGTTGAACGTGGGGCGGCAGGGGCTCGGTCGCGATGATATAACTCCCAACGGGCACCACCCGCCGCGCGAGCCAGGAATCGAGCCGGCCGGTGTAGCCGTTGGTGGCGATCAGCACTTCCCCGGCGGCGAGCGGTCCGCGACTGGTCTCCAGTCGAACCCCGCCGCCCGTCACTTCCATCTCTCGGACTTCGACATTCTCGCACAAGAGAGCGCCGGCACGTCGGGCCGCGGCGGCCAGACCGCTCACATAGGCGGCGGGTTGCAGGCACGCCGCGCCCGCATCCAGCAGGCCCCCGTGGTAGCGGGCGGAACCGATCTCCTTCCCGATCTCAGCCGGACCCAGCAGCTCCGTCTCGTAGCCAAACTCGCGCGCGAGGAGCTGACGGGCCTCGTCCAGGCCTTTCAAATGTTCGGGCCGAGCGGCGAGAGTGACGTGACCCGACTTGAGCCAGTCGCAGGCGATGGCCTCCTCGCGGATGAGCGACTCCACGAATCGGATCGCCGCCAGCGAGTCCTCGAAGAGCCGCCGCGCCACGACCAACCCGTGGCGACGGAGCACGTCGGCCCACTCCGCCTTGTAGCCCGGAAGCACCATCCCGCCGTTCCTGCCGCTGGCACCGGCGCCGATGGTCTCCCGTTCCAGCACGACGGGAGAAGCCCCATTCCGCGCCAACGCCCTGGCGGCGGCGAGCCCGGTGTAGCCTCCGCCAATGATGGCCACATCGGCGCGGCGGGGCAGCTCTGTCATGGAGACAGGCGGCGTGCGACCCGCCCACCAGAGCACATCGCCGACGGGCGCCACGTTAGCGGGCGAGCAAGGCAGCGACGCTCTCGCGGAACACCGCCGTATGGCGATCGATATCCGCCTCGGCTGTGTCGGGCGCGATCAACGCCATGTTGTGGAAGGGAGTAAGCAGGATCCCGCGGTTGAGCGCGAAGAGGTGCATGAATCGATCCAGTTCGAAGTCGACGGCTGCCGCGGCTTCACTGCCATTCCGGGGAGGCGCCGGGCGGAACCAGTATTCGGCGCGACAGCCGAGGCGCTTCACAATCCAGGGCAGGGCGTACTCACGGATGACGGCTTCCACCCCGGCTTGAAACCGCTCCGCCAGTGGAATGGTCCGCGCATAGGCCTCAGGGGTGAGAACGTGCTCCAGTGTCGCCCGCATTGCGGCCAGAGCAAGCGCGTTGCCCGCCAGCGTACCACCCACCCCACCGGTGTCGCAGTCGGCCAGCTGAATCCGTCCCGCCAGCTGCGTGGCAACCTCGGCCGAGAATCCGTACACGGCGCCCGGAACCCCGCCGCCGATGGGTTTGCCGATGGTGAGCAGGTCCGGTGTGAGCCCATACGCCGCGGTGTAGCCGCCGGGCCCGGCGCAAATGGTGTGGGTCTCGTCGATGATGAGCAGGGCGCCGTGTTTCCTGGTGAGCGCCCGCAGCGCGTTGTGATAGCCAGGATCGGGATGGATGATCCCGATATTGGTCATTGCAGGCTCGGCGAGAACGCAGGCAACGTCGCCGAACGAGAGTGCGGCTTCCAACGCCGGGATGTCATTCCACTCCACCACTCGCGTCGTCTCAGCGGGATGCACCGGGGGGCCGATGTTGCCGGGCCGCGGAGTCACCGCACCGCCGTGAAGGGTGGCGATGGTCTCGTCAACCGTGCCGTGGTAGCACCAGTTGTAGACCAGGATCCTGGGACGGCCGGTGAGCATCCGCGCGAGGCGGATCGCGAACCGGTTGGCGTCGGTCGCCGTCAGCGCGAATTGCCAGCAGGGGAGCCCGAAGCGCCGCGCCAGTTCCTCTGCCACGACGACGTGGTCTTCCGACGGCAACATGAACGTGAAGCCCCGCTCTGCCTGGCGTTTCACCGCCTCGACCGTCGCCTTGGGCGCGTGACCGGTCATCGCCCCGGTGTCGCCCAGACAAAGATCCAGATAGCGGAGCCCGTCCACATCCGTGAAGTGGGCGCCCTGACCCTCCGCCACGAAGAGCGGAAATCCCCCGGCCCATTTCGCCATCCAGTGCATGGGGACGCCCTCGAGCAGACTCCCCTTCGCCCGTTGGTAAAGCGCGTGCGACTTGGGATGGGAATCAGTGAACCGTCGTTGCTCGGCGGCGTAGACGGAGGCGAGGTGGGCGCGGTCGATCATTGTCAGAAGTGCCGGAGTGCCAAGAGTGCCAAGAGTGCCGGGTGCTCAAAACCCACTTTGGCACTATTGGCACTACTGGCACTTTTGGCACTATTTGGCGGACTGTCGGCCCGCTCGGCATTCCGGCCCCTAGTCCCGAAGCGCCGCCGCCAACGCCTCCTCCATCACGCCGAGGCCTTCGTCCAGCACCGCATCCTCTACGGTGAGCGGCACGAGAACTCGCACCACGTTGCCATAGGTACCGGCGCTGAGCAGCAGGAGCCCGCGCTTGAGGGCTTCGGCCAGCACTTTCGTGGTCAGATCCTTGGCGGGTTCCTTGGACTGGCGATCCTGCACCAGTTCCATGGCGATCATGGCGCCGAGCCCCCGGACGTCACCGATCTGGGGGAAGCGAGTGGCCCAGTTGGTAAAGCGCTCGCGGATCTTGTCGCCGACCTTCTGGGCCCGGGCGGGAAGCTTCTCCTCCTCCATGACCTTGAGCACGGCCAGCGCCGCGGCGCAGGCGAGCGGATTACCGCCGTAAGTGCCTCCGAGTCCCCCGACGTTACCGGTGTCGAGGACATCGGCGCGGCCGGTGATGGCGGCGAGTGGGAGTCCGCCGGCGAGAGACTTGGCCGTCACCAGAATGTCCGGCACCAGATTGTAGTGTTCGCTGGCGAACAGCTTGCCGGTGCGGCCGAAGCCGGTCTGGATCTCATCCGCGATGAAGAGAATTCCGTGGTCCTTGCAGAAGGCGGCCAGCTCAGTCACGAACTCTTTCGGGGCGGGAATGAAACCGCCCTCACCGGCCTCAAGTTCCATGATGACCGCGGCGACGGAGGCGGGGTCGACGTTGGAGGCGAACCAGCGTTCGAAGGAGGTGCGGGTGGCCATGCAGCAGGTGGACTGGCCCGCCGTGCCGCATCGGTAACAGTACGGAAAGGGCATACGGTAGACCTCAGGCACAAAAGGCCCGTAGCCCGCCTTGTAGGGCATCACCTTGGAGGTCAGCGTCATCCCCAGGTAGGTCCGGCCGTGAAAGGCGTGCTCGAAACACACGATTCCCTGCCTGCCGGTGAAGCGGCGCGCTGCCTTGACGGCGTTCTCCACCGCTTCCGCGCCGCTGTTGGAGAAGAAGGTCCGCTTCTCGTGGGTTCCAGGGGCGATCGCGTTGAGCCGCTCGGCCAGCTCGATGAACGGTTCGTACATCGAGATCTGGAAACAGACGTGAGTGAACTCGTCCAGTTGCCGGCGCACGGCCTCCACCACCTTGGCATGGCGGTGCCCGGTATTGAGCACCCCGATCCCGCTCCCGAAGTCGATCAATCGGTTGCCGTCCACATCGGTCAGGACCGCGTTATCGGCGTGGGCGACCGCCACCGCGGTCACCTGGCCGACGGTGCGCGGAACGGCGCGTTGCCGTCGGGCAAGCAGGGCCTGGCTCTTGGGGCCGGGGATTGCGGTCTTGAGATCGATTACGCGCGCCATCTTGAGAACTCCGGCGGTGCAGGAGGGTGAACGCCGAGCTTAGCGCCGGCGAAACCAATTGTCGAGGGCAGCCGCCCTGCGTGGTTTGCGCTCCGTTGCCGGATGTGTAGGTTACCCGCGTTCCACGGACGCACTCCCCAAGCCCTAACGAGGTCTCCTGTGATGCATCCCGGCCCGCGTACGGCCCGCGCCGCCGTACTCATGTCATTCGGCGCGCTGATTTTGACCGCCTGTGGTGGCGGCGAGAAGAAGCAGAGCGCCGGCGGCGCCACTCAGAAAATCGTCATTCAGGCCACCAGCGACGCCCGCGCTGACGCCGTCACCTACCTGAAGCAGCTCTGTCCCAAGCCCATCGGGGGCGAGCTCAACTTCATGGTCTGGGAAGGCTACACCGACACCCTCTTCGCCAAGCCCTTCGAGGATGCCTGTGGCGTGAAGGTGAACGCCACGTACATGGGCTCCAGCGACGACCTGGTGGCGAAACTCCGGGCGGGGGGCGCCGAGACCATCGACCTGGTATCCCCGTCATCGGACGCGATCACCCAGATCATTCAGGCGGGCCTCGCCAAGCCGATCGATCTCAAGCGCATCCCGAGCTTCGACGACCTGATGGGCAGCTTCCGGGCCCTGAGCATGGCCAGGAAGGACACTCTGGTCTACGGCGAGCCGTGGGCGTTCGGACCCAACCCGCTCATCTACGATACCACGAAGATCACCGCGGCCCCGCAGTCGTGGAACGATCTCTGGGACAAGAAGTACCGGGGCAAGCTCTCGCTTCAGGATGACATCGCCACGCTGTGGATGGTGGCACAGGCCCTGGGCATGGACGACCCGAACGACCGGAGCCACATCTATAACCTCTCCGACGAAGAGCTCGGCAAGGTCAAGGCGAAGATGCTGGAGCTCAAGCCCAACGTCCGGAAGTACTGGGCCACGGCCGGAGACATGACGCAGCTCTTCCAGAACAAGGAAGTGGTCGCGGGCGAGGGCTGGCCGCTCATGACGGCGCAGCTCCGGAGCGCCGGATTTCCGGCCGGCGAGGTGATTCCCAAGGAAGGCACGACCGCCTGGGCCGACCACTGGGTGATGACCTCCGGGGCCAAGAATCTGGACGCGGCCTACGCCTGGCTGGAGTATGCGGCGCAGCCGTTCACCCAGAAGCTGCTGGCCGACGTGACCAACTACATCGTCGCCAACCCCGGGGCGAAGGGCTACATGTCGCCGGAACAGGTCGCCACCCAGCGCGACATCGCGGACTATGGCGACAAGGTCAACTTCTGGCAGTGGAGCCCGCGGCGCGACAAGTACACCGAAGTGTGGAATGAAGTGAAGGCTGCGAAGTAGAGTGAGGAGTGAGGAGTAAGGAGTAAGGAGTAAGGAGTGAGAAGTGAGGGCTGAAAGATGAAGGTGAGAAGTAAGCAGTGAAACTCTCACCTTCACTCCTCACTCCTCACTCCTCACTCGTCACTCCCTCCTCACTTCTCACTTCACACATTGCACAGTGACCATGACGACCCCCATCATCGACCTGCAGCACGTCACCAAGCGCTTCGGCACTTTCGCGGCGGTGGACGATCTGTCGCTCGCGATCGCGCCGGGCGAGTTCATGACGTTCCTCGGCGCCTCGGGGTCAGGCAAGACCACCACGCTCCGGATGATCGCCGGATTCGATCTGCCCTCGGCAGGCGAAATCCTCATGCAGGGAAAACCGATCACCCTGCTGCCGCCGTTCAAGCGGGACATCAACACCGTATTCCAGCACTATGCGCTGTTCCCGCACATGAGCGTCCGGGACAACGTGGGATACGGGCTCCGCATGCGGAAGGTGCCGCGCGCCGAGATCACCACCCGGGTCGACAAGGCCCTGGAGATGGTCAAACTATCGCACCTGGCCGCCCGGGCGCCGAAGCAGCTTTCGGGCGGCCAGCAGCAGCGGGTGGCGCTGGCCCGGGCCCTGGTCAATGAACCCCGGGTTCTGCTGCTCGACGAGCCGCTCGGGGCGCTCGACCTCAAGCTGCGGAAGGAAATGCAGCTGGAGCTCAAGGAGCTCAACCGGCAGCTCGGCATCACGTTCATCTACGTCACCCACGACCAGGAAGAAGCGCTCACGATGTCCGACCGGATCGCGCTGATGCGCAACGGACGGATCGAGCAGCTCTCCGTGCCGCAGGAGATGTACGACCGGCCGATGTCGCGGTACGTCGCGGACTTCATCGGGGAAACCAACCTGATCAGCGGCGCGGTGCGCCGGTCGGATGGCCAGACGATCGGACTCGAGGTTGCCGGCGTGACCCTGGGGGCGATCATGTCGCGGCCGATGCGATCGGGCAGCGAGGCATGGCTGTCGATCCGCCCCGAGTTTCTGCAGGTCTCCCCCGAGGGCGGGCCGGTACCCGCAGGGCACAACCTCCTGAAGGCGACGGCGCGAGACACGGTCTTCGTCGGGGCGATATCGAAATTGTACGCGACCCTGGCCGACGGCGGGCAGATCGTCATCCACGCGGAACGGGGCGAGCAGATGATCCAGCCGGGCCAGGCGATCCAGGTCCACTGGCCGGCCGAGCGGGGAGTGTGTGTCGGTGAGTGAGGCGCCTCCGGCAATCGAACCGGCGAACGCGCCGAACGTGCTGGACTATGTCCGCCGGCACCGTGGGCTCAAGACGTTTTTCGGAAGCCTCATCCCGGTCGGCTGGGTCACGGTGCTGCTGCTGCTGCCCTACCTCTTTCTCTTCGCGCATTCGTTCTTCCGGCTGGTCAACGGCAACCTGACCCATGAATTGACGCTGGAGAACTACGCGCCGGCTTTTTGGCAACTCGCTTTACCCCAGCACGATTCTCTTTTCGGCCGGCATCGCCGCCCGGGTCACGATCGCGTCGCTGCTGCTGGCCTACCCGTTAGCCTACCTGCTCGCCTTCAAGGTCAAGAAGAACAAGAACCTGATGTACATGGCGGTGATCATACCGCTGTGGGTGAGTTACCTCGTGCGGGCCTATGCCTGGAAGATCATTCTGGGTCAGGAGGGAGTGCTCAACGGATTGCTGATCACGCTGGGCATCATCCGGGAGCCGCTGGCCTTCCTGCTGTACAGCAAGTGGGCGGTGATCCTGGCCCTCATTCACATCTACACGCCGTTCACCCTGATGCCGATCTACGCGGTGCTGGAGTCGATTCCGGCCTCGCTCAAGGAGGCGAGTCAGGATCTCTACGCCAGCCGCTGGAAGACTTTCTGGCATGTCGTGTTGCCGCTCTCCCTTCCCGGGGTGATCGCGGGGTGCACCTTCGCGTTCGTGCTGAGCATGGGCGATTTCATCGCCCCGCAGCTGCTCGGCGGGAACGATAGCGCGCTGATGGTCTCCAACCTGGTCGTGAGCCTGTTCGGTGTGGCCTTCAACTGGCCGCTCGGGGCCGCGGTCTCCGTGGTGATGCTCAGCCTGACGCTCACCCTGCTCTGGCTGGCGAACCGGCTGGAGCTCGCACTTGGAGCAGTGGGAGAAGTGCCCAAAGGCGGAGCGGCGGAATCGAAGGAGCGGCTGGCGGGGCGTCTGCCGCAGGGAGTGGCCTGATGGCGGTGACGATTCACCGCCCGTCCGCCTTGCGGGACGGCCTGACGGGGCTCCTCTGGGCCACGGGCATCGGGGTATTCCTGTTCATCTATCTGCCCCTGGTCGTGGTGATCATCTACTCCTTCCACGACGCGTCGATCGTGGCCTGGCCGCTGCGACTCGGCACGTTCCGGTGGTACACCGCGCTCGCCCATGACCGCGGCATGCTGGACGCGGCGCTCGCGAGCCTCAAGCTCGCGCTCCTTGCAGTGGTCATCGCACTTGCGGTGGGGGTGCCAGGGGCGTTTGTCCTGGATCGCTTCGATTTTCCGGGAAAGACGGTGTTCCGGCGACTGGTCCTGCTGCCGCTCATTCTCCCCGGCATCATCACCGGAGTGGCGCTGCTCACCTATTTCAAGTTCGTGGGCTTGAGCCTCTCCAGCGGGTTTCCCCTGATTCCGGGCTGGCCGCTCGTGTTAGGGCACGGAGTGGCCCTCACCTCGATCGTAGTGACGCAGGTCTACGCCCGGTTGCAGCGCTTCGACCGGGCGCAGGAGGAGGCGAGTCAGGATCTCTATGCCAACGAGTGGCTCACCTTCTGGCATGTGACCCTCCCCAATATTCGTTCTGCAGTCCTCGGAGCCGGACTGTTGGTGTTCACCCTGAGCCTGGATGAGATCGCAGTCTCGTTCTTTCTGATCGGCCGGCAAAACACCCTGCCGCTCCAGATCTGGGGTCTGCTCCGGCGCGGGATCACACCGGAGGTGAATGCCGCCGCGACGGTGATCTTCGCGCTGTCGGTGGTGGTGATTGTCGTCTGGGCGAGGTTGCTGAGAGAAGAGGCGTAACTGCGGGGACTGGGAACGGGGAACGGGGGAACGGAACGGGAGAACGGGAGAACGGGAGAACGGGAGAACGGGGCCGAAGGTGTGACCGCTTGGAAGATCCTGACACCCCGCCGCCTGTTGCCTGCTATTCTGTCTGCAGTCCCGTTCCCCGTTCCCCCGTTCCCCCTTCCCTGTTCCCCGTTCCCAGTTCCCCCGCTATTATCTCCCTCGCCATGACCCAACCCTACGACGCCATCATCATCGGCGGAGGCCATAACGGCCTCGTCACCGCCGCCTACCTCGCCCGCGCCGGCCGCACGGTGCTGGTGCTGGAGCGCCGCGAGATGCTCGGCGGCTGCGCGGTCACCGAAGAACTGTGGCCCGGCTTCAAAGTCTCCACCGCGAGCTACGTCAACAGTCTCTTTCGTCCCGAGATCATCCGGGATCTTGAACTCAAGCGGCACGGCTTCCAGATGCTGCCGCGAAGCCCTTCCAGCTTCACGCCATTCCCCGATGGCCGCTACCTGATGATGGGTCCAGACAAGGAGATGACCCATCGAGAGGTGTCCAAGTTCTCGAAGAAGGACGCCGCGGCGCTGCCGAAGTACGAGGCGATGCTGGAACGGGTGGCGGACTTCCTGGAGCCCACGCTGGTGCAAACGC
Source organism: uncultured Gemmatimonadales bacterium (assembly GCA_963748035.1). Lineage (GTDB taxonomy): Bacteria > Gemmatimonadota > Gemmatimonadetes > Gemmatimonadales > GWC2-71-9 > JADJOM01. The sequence goes on from CAVVHO010000003.1 coordinate 457,285, forward strand.
CGCCGAGCCCCTGGTCGTTGGCGCCGGGCAACCTGATCCAGCTCCTCAAGCTCGGCCTCGCCTTCCGGAAGCTCGGCACGGATGGGCAGAAGGCGATTGAGATTCTGACCGGCGCGGCGAACCCGATCCTTGATCGTTGGTTCGAGTCGGAAGAGCTCAAGGCCACCGTGGCGACCGATGCGATCATCGGCGCCTTCGCCACACCTTCGATGCCCGGGACAGCGTATGTGCTGTTCCACCATGTGATGGGTGAGTGCGACGGAGTCCGGGGCGTGTGGGGCTACGTGAAGGGCGGGATGGGCGCACTTTCAAATGCGATCGCCTCGGCCGCCCGGGAGAAGGGTGCCGACATCAAGACCAGCGCGCCGGTAGCGAAGATCCTGGTGAAGAACGGCAGGGCCTACGGGGTCGCGATGGCGGATGGGATGGAATACCTCGGCAAGAAGGTGATCTCCGGCGTGGACGCCAATGTCACCTTCCTGAAGCTGATGGACACGAAGCAGTTGCCGGAGGACTTCGTCGCATCGGTTCGCCATCTCGACTACGCCAGCGGCAGCTGCAAGATCAACCTGGCGCTATCAGAGGTACCGGACTTCACCTGCCTGCGGGGCACCAGTCCCGGGCCGCAGCACCGCGGCACGATTCACCTCTGTCCCACCCGGGAGTACATCGAGCGGGCGTTCGATCCCGCCAAGTACGGCCGCATCTCCGGCAGCCCGATCATCGAAGCGACCATACCCAGTTCGCTCGACGACACCGTTGCGCCCCCGGGTAAGCACGTCATGTCCATGTTCACCCAGTACTTCCCGTATCAGCTGGCGCCGGACGCGGGCAGCTTGGAGGACAACAAGCGACGCTATGCGGAACGCTGCATCGACATCATGACGGAGTACGCGCCGAATTTCCGGAGATCGGTCCTCAACTATCAGGTGCTGTCGCCGATGGACATCGAGCGGGTCTACGGCCTCACCGGCGGCAACATCATGCAGGGGACGATGTCACTCTCGAGTCTGGCGTTCATGCGACCGGTACCGGGCTACGCGGACTATCGCACGCCGATCAAGGACCTGTACATGTGCGGCGCCGCCACCCATCCGGGCGGAGGCGTGATGGGGGCGTGCGGCTACAATGCGGCGAGGGAGATTTTGAAGGACGGGTGAGGTAGGCGGTAATGGAAGAAGGCGATAGGCGATAGGCGAACAGGCGAGAAAGGCAGGCGACAGGCGAGAGGCGACGAGGCGAGAAAAGGCAGGCTGTTTGTCGCCTGTCGCCTATCGCCTGTCGCCTCAGAACTCCGGCTCTTCCCTGCAAGCGATGCTAGCGCCACCAACCTCCGTCACCCCTAGCGCATTCCGCCAGCAACCCAGCGACAGGCTCGGGTTGGACAGAGAGCGCGGGGCTTCGGCGCCGGATTCCGGCATGGCAGGGTCTCCGCCGCCCATTCCCATTCCCATGAATCCGGTGACGCCCAGCAGCGCGGCCGTCGGCCGGCCGAGTGCCTTGGCGTGGATTCGGAGCGGCCGGAGCGAGTCCACCCTCGCGGCGAGAGCCTGCAATCCCGGTTCGGTACCCAGAGTCCAAGTGGCGTTGGCCCGTCCAATCGTATCGCTCCGAACCGCCTCCGGCACCACCGTTCCAGCGCCACTCGCGACCTGAAAGGTCACATTGGCCCCATAGACCGGATTCCCGTAGCCATCGTGCACGATGACGACCACGGGGCGGCTCAGCGCAGTCGCCGCGACGGCCACCTGTGAGTCTCCCTCAACCAGAGTCAGGCTGGCCGGCGCCGCAGGAAGCGCGGTCGCACGGAAGGTGAGCGAGTCCAGTCCCGCCGCCGCGGCGATGGCAGTGTACGTACCGGCGCTCGTAGGCAGGGACCAGGTGCTCTGGGCGTGGCCATTGGGCCCAGTCGTCTGGGTCAGCGTCTCGAGTCGTCCCGACCCTCGGGAGGCCTCAAAGCGCACCAGAACACCGGGAACGGGGTCCCCGAACTTGTCAGTGACGAATACGGTCAAGGCGGTGTCCAGCGGCAGCCCGACGGTTCCGGTTTGGAACTCGCCGGCCGCGATGGTGATCGCCGTAGGGACGGGCCGAGGGCCGATTGCGTCTTCGCTGCAGCCGAGGAGCCCTGCCGTCACTAGGGCAGAGCACCAACGCCAGCAGTGGGAGACACCCGTGCCGATCCGCATTGCCGTCCGCTTGTGGAGGGATAGCTTAATGCGATTATGCACACCTCGGCGCGGGGAAACAAGCCCGCCCCTCCCCCGCCAACCTAACGGGAGCCCCAATCGTGACAGCCTACCAGATGTTCATTGACGGGAAATTCGTCAACGCCTTGAACGGCAAGACTTTCAACGTCTATGACCCGGCCACGGAGGCGGTCATAGCCACCTGCCCGGCCGGGGATGCCAAGGACGTTGCTCGCGCCGTCGAGGCGGCCAAGAAGGCCTTCTATGGGGGTTGGCGCGGCACCAGTGCCCAGGATCGCGGGCGAATCCTGCTCAGGCTCGCCGACCGGATCCGGGCTCGGCGGGACGAGTTAGCCCGCATCGAGACCCTCAATTCGGGCAAGCCCATCGTGGAATCGGAGTTTGATATGGACGATTCCGCGGTGTGCTTCGAGTACTACGGCGGTCTCGCGACCAAGATCAACGGCGAGGTCATCCCGGTCCCGACCAATGCCGTGGTCATGGCGGTCAAGGAACCGATGGGTGTTGCCGGTCAGATCATCCCATGGAACTACCCTCTCGCGATGGCGGCCTGGAAGCTCGGGCCTGCCATCGCCGCCGGCTGCACCGTGGTGATCAAGCCCGCGGAACAGACCCCGCTGTCCCTGCTCGAGCTCGCCAAGGACTTCGAGGCGGTCGGGCTGCCACCGGGAGTGATCAACGTCGTCACCGGGATGGGCCCCGATGCGGGAGCGCCGCTCGTCACCCATCCGGATGTGCGGAAGATCGCCTTCACCGGGTCGGCCGAAGTGGGCAAGCTCATCATGCGGAGCGCGGCGGATCAGCTCAAGCGAGTGTCACTCGAGCTGGGCGGAAAGTCGCCCAATATCTTCTTCGCCGACGCCGATTTCGAGGCGGCCGTGGACGGCGCGCTCTTCGGCACGTTCATCAATCAGGGTGAAGTCTGTTCGGCGGGAAGTCGAGTGCTGGTGCAGAAGGAGATCTACAAGAAGTTCGTGGACGCCTGCGCCGCCAAAGCCAAGACGATCAAGCTCGGCCCCGGCATCGAGCGGGATACCAAGATGGGGCCCCTGGTCAGTGCCGAGCAGCGAGACCGGGTGCGCAAGTATCAGGATATCGGTAAGAAGGAAGCCAAGGTCGCAGCGGGTGGCGGGTCGCCCAAGTTCGACAAGGGCTGGTATGTCGAGCCGACGATCTTTTACGACGTGGACAACAGTGCCAGAATCGCGCAGGAAGAGATCTTCGGGCCGGTCATGAGCATCATCCCATTTGCGGACGAGGCCGAGGCATTGGAGATCGCCAACGCCACCCCCTACGGGCTCGCAGCAGCGGTCTGGACGCGGGACATCTTCAAGGCATTCCGGGTGGTGAAGCAGCTGGAGGCGGGTGTCGTCTGGGTCAACCACATGCAGCCGACGATGCTCGAGGCCCCCTGGGGTGGCTACAAGGGTTCCGGCTTCGGCCGCGAGCTGGGGCACTGGGGTGTAGAGGAGTATCTCGAGACGAAACAGGTCTATATCAATCTGGATGAGGCGCCGATCGGGTGGTACTGAGCGTTCAGCGTTCAGCGTTCAGCGTCTCAACCCTCGGGTGCGGGTTCAGTACGCTGAACGCTGTACGCTGTACGCTCCTCCTTGAGGCCTTAGCCCACCTTGAGCGCAATCTCCCGCGGCTTCGCCTTCTCGGCCTTGGGCAGAGCGACGGTCAGGACGCCGTTGTCGAACTTGGCCGCGACCTTGTCGCTGTCCACGAAGCTCGGCAGCGTGAACGACCGCTCGAAGCTGCCGTAGGTCCGCTCGTAGCGGTGCACCCGGGTCGACTTCTCCTCGGCGATCTGCTTCTTCTCCCCCCGGATGGTGAGGGTCTGGTTCTCCACGGTCACCTTCACATCCTCAGGCTTCAGGCCCGGCAGCTCCACGGCAATCTTGAGGCCGTCGTTGTCCTCGAAGATATCGGTTGCAGGCACCCACGCCGAGGTGACGAGGTCGGGGCCCTCCTGCGAAAACGGCCAGCCATTGAAAGCATCCAGCACCTGGTTCAAGCGGCGGAACTCCGCCGGACGACGCACTACGAGTGCCATAAGTCCTCCATCCTCGTTCGGTTATCGGTCAGCGTCTAGGGCCGGGCGATCCACCGGCCAACGCACCTGGGGCTTTTGCATTCGGCGTGCCGGGGGAGAAGCGGAAGAATCGGTCAGGCTGACAGGCAGAGGTGCCGGTCCCGGCAGCGGAGGCGCCTGAGTGGCAGGCGGGAACGGGGGAACGGAGGAGAACGGGGAACGGGGAACGGGGAACGGGGAACGGGGAACGGGGAACGGGAGGATGGTGAGCGGCGTGGGCAAGTCAATGCCATTCCCTGCGTGAAGTCGGGAGTTGTTGTACTCGGTACCCGGTACCCGGTACTCGGTACCTTTCCGAGGCCTGAAGCTTGGGCGGCAATGCCACCGTAAGAGAGCACAACTCCAGCCGGACCAATCCGTTGCCGCTCCAGCTCCGCGCCACCCTCGCTATTGCTCTCGTTATCGCCACGCCGGGGAAGTCCCTCGTCGCTCAGCGAACTGATCCGCCCAAACGGATCCTTTTCATCGGCAACAGCTACACCTACTTCAACGAGCTGCCTACGATGGTCCGAGCGTTGGCCGAGTCGGCGGGGGTGAATGGTGTAGTGGTGGAGCGAGTGACGGGCCCCGGGTGGAGCCTCGGCGATCACTGGGATGATGGGAGGGCCAGGAGCCGGATCGCGGAGGCGAAGTGGGACGTGGTCGTGCTGCAGCAGGGCCCGTCGTCTCAGCCGGAAGGGCGCCGCCTGCTTCTGGATTACGTGGCCCGATTCGCCAAGGAGATCCGCCGGTCCGGCGCACAGCCCGCTCTCTTCGGCGTCTGGCCCTCCCGAGACCGCCCCGGAGACTTCGGCGGAGCACGCGATTCCTATGCTGAAGCCGCCGCCCAGGCGCAGGGGATGTTCTTTCCTGCCAGCGAAGCCTGGCTGGCGGCCGGAAGACGGGACCAGACGCTGGCCCTCTACTCTGCCGACAATCTCCATCCCACTCCGATCGGCAGCTACCTCACCGCCCTGGTAATGGTGGGAGTGCTGCTGAATCGTTCCCCGATCGGCCTTCCCGCCAGCCTCACCTACGGCACCAACTCCGAGGATACCCTGACGGTGCCGGATCGCACGGCGAGATTGCTTCAGGAGGCGGCGAGCGAGGCGATCAGAGGCTTCGGGGAGGGCGAGAGTAAGCGGTGAGCGGTGAGCGGAGGTACGGGGATAGTAAGGCACGACTCAAGTGCCATGACTCCTCATCCTGAGGGGCGAAGCCCCGAAGGATCTACCCCGCAATTTTGTGATTTGAGGCTCCGAGCTCGTCATTGCGCGCAAGGTTGATCCTTGGTTGAGCGATGCCACCACAATGAAGCATGGAACGTCAGTTCTTCGTGTACATCCTCGCCAGCCTTTCGAGGACCTTGTACACCGGAGTCACGAGGGATCTCCTGCGGCGAGTCTACGAACACCGGGAGGGACTGGTGGAAGGCTTCACCAAGCGCTACCGGGTGACGCGCCTCGTCTATTTCGAACAGACCCTTAGCGCGCGTTCGGCATTCGCCAGGGAGCGACAGGTGAAGCGTTGGCTTCGAGAGAAGAAGATTCGACTGATCGAGTCCACTAACCCGGAGTGGCTCGACCTGGCAAGGGACTGGTTCTCAGGTGACGAGGAGTAGATCCCTCGGGCCCCTCGCTTCGCGAGGGTGCCCTCAGGATGAGGAGTCGCTTCCTTCGAATTCGTTCCGCCGCCCCCGCCGATCCTCCTCCCCCAACGCCCGTATCGCTCCCATCACCTGTTCCGCCACAGCCCGATAGGTCGCCGCGCCGGGCGGCTCGGTGAGCAGCGCGGAGTAGTCGATCTCCGGGCCGAACCAGACCCGGATCGGCTCGGTTGGCCGAATCCGCCGTCGCACCATGACTGCGAAGTTGTTGCTGAGCCCTGCGATGAACACCGGAATCACCTGCGGCCGAGCCTCGGCGATGAGGCGCCCGATGCCCTGCTGGGGCGGGAGAAAACTATAGGGATCCGGAGATTGGTTGCGGGTGCCTTCGGGATGGAAGCCCACGAGTTGCCCCCGGCCTTCATGGCAGATCGAGGCAAGCTCGCCCAGTGCCCATTGGTCGAACCGTCGCTTCTGGGGCTCATGGAAGAATGGCGGGTACATCGACCACCACGCGGCGAGCAAATTGAGCGCCACACCACCTGGCTTCTGATAGAAGTACCGCCCGCGCACCGGGAAATTGATCCCGCGCCACCCGGGGAGTCGTCGGAATAGCACACTCATCACCACGTACAGGTCGAAGAAGGAGCGGTGATTCGCCGCGATGAGGAGCGGTCGCTCGCGACTCGTCCGGGCGACGTGTTCGAGTCCATGCACCTGTAGCCCCGGTCCCGCTATCGCGGATATCCAGCGCCCGCCGACTCCTCGCTGGAACGCGAACCAGAATCGTTGCCAGCCCCCGGTGTTCATGTTCCGGACCAGGCGGACGGCGAAACGTTCAAACCGGGTCAGTGCTTCAAGAGGGGGGTCGGACCGGGGGAGCATGGTGCCCCATGATACAGCCACCGGCACCGTCCGAAAGAGGCGGCCGTCACCGCCGACGCCGGGGCCGCCGCTATACTTCTTGGGAGTCACCCCCAAGAACTGGAAACCGGAGAGACACCGATGGCACGGTGGCGCGACCTCGCGCAGCGAAGCCTCACCGCCCTCATGGGAGCTCCCACGCTCGCGATGGCCACCCAGAACGGGGTGGGTGTCACGGTCGAGCGGCTGCCGCCGTTCGAGTCACGACTACTCGGCGAGACACGAGTCATCGACGTCTACCTCCCGCGCGGCTACGCCACCGATACGACTTCCGCCTACCCGGTCATCTACGCCAATGATGGACAGGACATGGAGGCCATAGGCCTGGCGAGCACGCTGGATTCGCTGCAGGTCGCCAGACGCATGGCTCCGGTGATCGTCATCGCCATCCATGCGACCGAGCGGGTCCGGGACTACGGCACTGCGTATGTCACTAACGCACAGGGACTCGGCGCCGGGGCGGACCTCTATGGCCAGTTTCTGATCGCCGAGGTGATGCGGGTGGTGGAATCGCGCTATAGGGTGCGCGGCGGCCCCAGTCACACTGCCATCATGGGTTGGTCGCTCGGTGGGCTCTCGGCCTTTGACCTCGCCTGGCGCCATTCCAACCAGTTTGGCACCGTTGGCGTCTTCTCCGGCGCATTCTGGTGGCGCACGGATGATCGGGACGTGGCCGCCAAGCAGGCGAGCCGCATCATGCATCGCAGGGTCCGCGAGACGCCGGGCCATCCCGCGCTCCGCATGTGGTTCGAGTCCGGGCAGCAGGACGAGGCGGCCGATCGCGACGGCAACGGGGTGATCGACGCGGTGCAGGATACCGAAGAGTTGATCGCCGAGCTGGAGCGGAAGGGCTATCGCCGGGGTCGGGACATCGTGCACCTGACGGTTCAGGGCGGGCACGACCTCCCGACCTGGAAGCGGCTCCTGCCTGAGTGGCTCAGCTGGGCCTTTCCCGCGAGATCAACGTGACAAAGGCCGGGCGACTGCTGCTCATTGGCTCCGGCGACGCGCATCTCTTCGTGCTGGAGGCCATGGCCCGGGGCAAACTCCCGGCGCTCGAAGTCACCTTGGTTTCCCCACATGCCCGCCAGATCTATTCACCCATGGTGCCGGGGTTCCTCGAAGGCCGCTACACCCTCGACCAGCTGAGCGTGGACCTGCCGAGTACCGCTCGCCAGCTCGGGGCGACCTTCATCGAGGACGAGGCGGTGCGGATAGACGCCCTCCTCGGCGCGGTGACGCTCAAGGATGGCACGATGCTCGGCTACGACGTCGCATCGATCGCGGTGGGCGGCAGCCCTGCCGGGGCCGAAACCCCGGGAGCGAAACAGCATGCCTGCTTCGTCAAACCTTCGCACCTGGTCCCCCAGTTATTCACACGGCTGGAGGAACTCGCCAAGAGCGCCGGGCCCGAGCCGCTGCAGGTCGTGATCGTGGGCGCCGGGGCATTTGCGGTCGAGATCGCGCTCACGGTTCGCTCCCGGCTCGACCAGCTCGGCGCAAACCGGGCGACCCTTTCACTACTTGATTCCACGCCCACCGTACTCCGCGACCGCAGCGCCGCGGCACAGGAAGAGGCCGAGCAGGCGCTCAAGGAGGGCGAGATCACGCTCAGACTAGGGATCGGCGTCGAACAGGTGGGCCCCGACTACGTGCGCATTACCGGCGGCAAGGCCGTCCCCGCCGACCTCGTCATCTGGGCAACTGGCGCCGAGGCGCCGCCGATGTTCAGGTGGAGCAGGCTGCCGACGGATAGCCGGGGGTTTCTAATGGTGGAAGACACCCTGGCAGTGCCCGACTGTCCCAACCTCTTCGGCGCCGGAGATGCGGTGTCGCTCATTTCCGCGCCACGAACCCCGAAATCGGTAGGAGACGCGGCGAAGCAAGGGCCAATTCTCGCGAAGAACCTGCGGAGTGCTCTGGAAGGTCGCGCGCCTGAGGCGAGATTTCGCACGAGCGGTCGCTACGTAGCGCTCCTGAACTGCGGCGATGGGCGGGCGATTGTGGCCTTCAGCGGCTTCGCTGCCACGAACGGAATGAGCATGAAGCTCAAGGATCGGATGGACCGGCGGTTCATGCGGAGGTTTCAGGGGCTGGCGTAGCAACGAGCAACGCCGTCGCGCGAATCAGCGGGAGAATGGAACAGGTACCGGGTACCGAGTACCGAGTACCGGGTACAACGACACTCTTCCTGCCTCTTGGGCGGAGCCTTCCTGGTGGGGTAGCATTCGGTTGCGGTTGTACTCGGTACGCGGTACTCGGTACGCGGTACCTTTGGCTCCCGCTCCCCGCTCCCCCGTGTTAGCCCGGTCTATTCACCGCCCACCATTTCGCCGCCTGCTCTTCTCCCCAGACCTCTCCCCCGACTGCCGCTAAGGACCGACTCAGCTCCCCGGCACTCGCAGGCCGATCCTCGGGCTGCTTCGCCAGGCAGGCGAGGACCAGTTCTTCCAGGCGCGCCGGGACGTGGAGCTCGGTCCGCTTCGATGGCGGGATTGGAGCCTCATTCATGTGCTTGGCGACCATCTGCAGCGCATTGACGGCCTGGAAGACGAGCTGCCCCGTGAGCAGGTAGTAGGCTACGCATCCCACGGCGTAGATGTCGGCGCGGCCATCGAACGCCTCGCCGAGCGCCATCTCCGGCGCCATGTAGGCAGGAGTGCCGGGTGTGAGCCCGGCCGCGGTGGCCAGCGAATGTTCCACATTCGGTCCCGTTACCGACTTCACCAGACCGAAGTCAAGCACTTTGACAAAGTCGTGGCGGAGGCCGAGGCGCCCCACGTGGATGTTTGCCGGCTTGATATCACGATGCACCAGGCCGCGCGCGTGGGCCTCTTCCAGGGATTCGCATACCTGGCGCAGAATGTAGACTGCGCGACTCGCCGGGATCGGCCCCTTCTGGCGGACCAGGGTCTCGAGGTCCATCCCGTCCAGTAACTCCATCACGAAGTAGAACGTCTGGTCTTCGGTGACGCCGAAGTCGTACAGCTCGACGGTGTGCGGTGAGCGCAGGCTCGCCGCTACCTCGGCCTCGCGCCGGAACCGCGTGAGGGCGATCTGCGCCGACTCGCCAGTGCCGCCGCCGATCATGTCGGGTCGGATCAACTTGATCGCGGCTGGGCGGGTGAGCATGCGGTGCGTCGCCTTGTAGACCTCCCCCATGCCACCGCGTCCCAGCAACTCACCCAGCTGATAGCTGCCCAACTCCCGCGCCTTGGCGACCTGCTCTCCCAGCCGTGTCACAACGTGCGAAATCACGACTGCCACGATGACGAGCAGGTAATCGGGGTAGTGCATTGTCAGCGCGTTACTCGCCGGGCCAAAGTCCCAGGTCCCGCGAGCCCTGGCGATGAGCATTGAGAGCGGGTTCATGGATACCGCGATGAGCCCGGCGATCAGGGTCTTGCCCGGTGTGCTCGGCACAATCGCCGCGAACATCATCACAATGGGCCCAATCCAGCTGATCATGGGCGAGACCGGCCAGGCTTCCGGCACTGGATCCCAGTGGATCATGAGACCGAAGGCAAACGCCGTCAGCACCATGTAGACCAACCCGAGGTCCAGAACCAACCTGGGGTTCCGCCCTTCCTTCCCGGTATAGACGAAGAGTGCGAGCGAGATGAGCAGGCTCGCTCCGGCGATCAGGTCGTTTGCCTGGAGCCGAAGCCAACGGGGATCGCCGTGGGTGAGCGTCCGAAGCGTGAGGTGGTACAGCACCATTCCGACCACCCACAAGACGGCCAGAAGGAGCGCGGTGATGCGAAGCCGGTGGGACGCCTCCCTCAGCAGGTCGCTCGGGAGCTCATGACGTCGGCCGAAGGTCCGCTTGGCTCCAGGTGTGCTACGAGGTAACGGACCGATCAGTCGGGGATCAGCGGGATTCATAGGCGACGGGCGACGGGCGACGGGCGATGGGCGACAGGCGACAGGCGACAGGCGACGGACGACAGGCGACGGGCGACGGGCGACAGGCGACAGGCGACAGGCGACAGGCGACAGGCCAGAAGATAGGCGTTTTCTCCCGTTTCCCGTTCCCTGTTCCCTGTTCCCCGTTCCCGTTCCCTGTTCCCCGTTCCCCGTTCCCCGTATCAACGCCTCAGCCGAAGCACAAGGTCGAGTTGTACCACTGGCGCTTTCGGTGCCGGCAGCGCGAGTCCCAGGGCGTGGAGTCGGTCCTCGAGACGGGCCATGGCGATCACCGGAGTGTGCCGGCCACGGAAGCGGCGGTCACGTCACCGAGTATCCCGCCGAGGGCCGCAAATCCCGGGGTAAGGAGCAGCTGAAAGGTGAAGCCCGCTTCAGGGGATGACAAATCGAAGAACAGCACCATGAGCGAGAGGGCGGCGATCAGATAGAGGGGAAAGGCCCGCACGACATGGTGACCGAGGGTCGCCTTGTCGTAGGTACTCATGACCCGGTGGGCGATGACGTAGTAGGCAAACAAACCCGTGAGAAATGGCGGGATGCAGTTGGCGGCAACGGTCCAGAGGACATTCAGTCTACCGAAGTGATCGACGACCCGATGGACGCCCAACGTCACGCCAATTGCCACGACGAGGACGGGGATGAAGAACAGCCCGTAGCGGACCGCAAAGCGCATGAGAGTCTCCGACCTCGAGCCGTCCCGCGGCGCTGCCTGGCATCGACCGCAAAAAGGCGAAGGCGCGATTGGCGATCGGTTACGTTGGCTGGCTCGGACACGTGGCCCGCGACACTCAGCTTGGCACGCTTGGTGGTGTCCGTCAATAGAAAGCCGACTGCTTCCGCCCTACTTGTTCTTCGCCTCGTTTTCGGCGATACGCGTCTTGACGATCTTTCTCACGAGCGCCGCGGTGAGCGGCTTGGCCGCAGGAAAGCGGATAGTGCCCCTCTCGGCATCGTAGCCCCTGAGATCGGATGCGTGGACCCGCACGGCCTTCAGGCTCATCGGAAAGAAGCTACAGTGGTTCTTGAACGCCGCGAAGCACACCAGGAGCCGCCCGCGATATCTGAATGCCGGCATCTGATAGCTGATGACCTCGATGGCGCCGGGCGCGGCTGCCTGGATGGCCTTCCGGAGCTTCTGCAGGGCTGCCCTCTGATCGGCTGGAATGGCGGCGAGATATTCGTCCATGTCCTTCGCCGGGGTTCGCTTCTTCGAGTCGGCCTTCGAGACGGCGCGTTTCACGAGCCCCCCTTGGCGATCAAGCGCAGCGATTCTTCCCAGAGCCGGTCGGCATTGGTTGCATCGAGAGCATACGGCGCGACGCCGCTCATGTCGTCAGTGCGGCGTGTGACCGTGGCAGCCTCATTGCAATCGACGAAGTAGCGCCCCCCGATTCCCTCGAGCAGGGGCGAGGTGGCCAGCACGACCGATGTGGCGGCGCCCTGTTCGGGTGTCTTACGTCGTTCGGGTGGAGTCTTCATCCCTCCAAGGTGTCGCTGAAGGTTGGTCGGGATGGCCCCGGGCATCAGCGAGTTCGCGGTGATGCCGTCGCCGGCCCACCGTCTGGTGGCGCCCACGGCGAAGAGCACATTCGCGGTCTTGGACTGTCCGTACGCCAGCAGCGGGTCGTAGGGCCGGAATCTGAAGTGGATATCGTCGAACACAACCGGCGAGGATTGGTGTGCACTGGAGCTGACCGACACGATGCGCGCGGCGCCCGCGGCGGCCAGCGCGTCGTGCAGCCCGACGGCGAGTGCAAAGTGCCCAGGTGATTGGTCGCGAACTGCATCTCCCAGCCTTCTGCCGTATGCGCCTCGGGCAAGGCCATGACTCCGGCGTTATTGACCAACACGTGAAGCGGGCCGACCCAAGCGGCAACGAACGCCGCGACCGATGCCCGGTCGGTCAGATCCAGCCTGCCAACATTCAAGTTGCGATTGCCCGTTGTGGCCGTAATATCGGCCGCGGCTCGCGCACCGGCAGCCGCGTCTCGAACCGCCAGCGTGAGCTCGGCGCCGGTCCGAGCCAATGCCCGCGCCGTCTCTACCCCGATGCCTGCCGCCGCTCCGGTCACAATCACCCGTTTCCCGGTGAGATCAATCCCCTCGACTACTTCGGCGGCAGTCGAGTGAAATCCAAAGGGCGTCGTGGTGAGTGGCAGATTCTCTCGCAAGTTGGGGTGTGGTCGCAGGCCGCCTTCGCCATCGTGTCAGTCCAGGCCCTTCGGGCCCCTACCGCCTTCGCAGGGCGTCCAGGCTCCAAGGCCCGCCGCCGGCTGCGGACAAGAAGAGCCAGATGAAACAGTAGAGCGCGGCGTTCTGGCCGCCATTGATGGTCGGCCAGAAACCCTTGGGTAAATGGAACTGGAAGTACGCCACCGCCATTTCGCCTGCGAGCAGGAAGGCCACCGGTCGGGTGAACAGGCCGAGGAGGAGCAGGCTTCCCCCGAACAGCTCGAGGACGCCCGCGAGTCCGCGCTGGGACATCAGCGCGACGCTGCCGCCGTCGGGTGGCACTCCGGCCGGGAAGGCAAAGAGTTTTGTAGTGCCGGCGGTGATGTACATGAAGGCGGCCACGATGCGCAGCACGCTCTGCAGCCGCGGCGCCAAGGTCGGCCACTTTGCGACGGTGTCATTCATCCTGTCGTCCTTTCAATTTCAGCGACCTACGCTTCCGTCAGCTCTTGCAGAGAGGGCGGCCCGTTCGAGGAGCAACGCGCGCTCCCGCAGGTTACCCGTAAGCGACGCCGCCCGCTCGTACTCCGTGCGGGCCTCCGCATTGCGACCGAGCTTCGCGAGCAGATCCGCGCGCACGCTGGGCAGGAGGTGATAGCCCTTGAGCGTCGGCTGCGAGCTCAGCCATCGACGAGCTGAGGCCGGCGGCCGGACCGAAGGCCATACCGATCGCCACCGCCCGATTCAATTCTACAACCGGAGACTGCGAGATCTGGGCAAGCGCATCGTAAAGTGCAGCGATCCGCGCCCAGTCGGTCTCCGCCGCGGTGCGCGCCTGCGCGTGACAGCCGGCGATCGCGCCTTGGAGCGAGTAGTGCCCCAGCGCGCCACCGAGCGCCTGCGCACGTTCCAGCGCCGCGAAGCCGCGACGGACCAGCAGGTAGTCCCAGCGGGAGCGGTCCTGGTCCAGAAGCAATATCGGCTCCCCCGAAGGACCGACCCGCGCACCGAACCGCGACGCCTGGATCTCCATCAGTGCCACAAGGCCGTGCACCTCCGACTCGCTGGGCGCGAGTTCAGCCAGGATGCGGCCGAGGCGGAGTGCCTCGTCACAGAGCCCGGGGCGGAGCAGGTCTTCGCCAGCCGTGGCCGAGTAGCCCTCGTTGAAGACGAGGTAGATCACCTCGAGCACCGACTCCAGCCGGGCAGCCAGGTCCGCACCTCGCGGTACCTCAAAGGGTACTCTCGCCTCGGCCAGGGTCGCTTAGCCCGGACGATTCGCTGGGCAATGGTCGCCTCGGGAACCAGGAAGGCCCGCGCGATTTCCGCAGTCGTCAGCCCGCCGAGGAGGCGGAGAGTAAGCGCCACGCGGGCCTCCGTGGCGAGCACCGGGTGGCAGGCCATGAACATGAGGCCGAGCAGGTCATCACCGACCGGGTCGTCGAGCGCGGCGTCGAGGTCGGCCACCGCGCGTTCCTGGCGGGCCTCGAGGTCGCGGGCGACCTCGCCCTGTTTCTCGGCGAAACGATCCGCGCGGCGCCACTGGTCGATCGCCCGGCGCTTGGCCACCGTGGTGAGCCAGGCACCGGGACTGTCAGGGATTCCCTTCTCTGGCCACTCCTCGAGCGCGGCGAGCAAGGCATCCTGCGCCAGCTCCTCGGCCAGTCCAACATCCCGCACCATGCGAGGTCAGGCCGGCGATGACCCGAGCCGACTCGATCCGCCACACCGCCTCGATCGCGCGGTGAGTTTCGGATTGTTGGTTGTCGGTCCGGCGGTCAGACGGTCCGACGGTCATGAGTTCCTGAGCGTGGCACAGTGACCATGTCTCTGCACAGTAAGGGTCTCTCCGCTCCTCTAATCACGGACCGCCGGACCGTCCGACCGCCCGGGCAGCGACTATTGCTTGCCGCTGATCCGGGCGCGCTGGCGCTCTTCCTGCTCTCGCAGCTCGGGAGTGAACTCGGCACCGAAGTCCGCCGCCTCGAACACCTGGCGGATTTCGATATCGGAGTCTTCCTCGAACGGATTGGGGCAGCGCTTGACCCATTCGATCGCCTCTTCCTTCGACTTCACCTGAATCAGCCAGAAGCCGGCGATCAGCTCTTTCGTTTCGGAGAAGGGTCCGTCGATCACTGTCCGCTTCTTTCCGGAAAAATGGACCCTGGCGCCCTTCGAGCTGGGCTGGAGGCCCTCGCCCGCCAGCATCGCGCCCGCATTCACCAGTTGCTCGTTGTACTTCCCCCATCTCCACAAGGATTTGCTGCTTCGGCATCGCACCCGATTCGCTCTCCTTGGTGGCCTTCACCATCACCATGAACCGCATCTTTCGTGTCTCCTATCGTAGGAGCTGGTTCCGGACGGGATCGACCGGGGTGTACAAGGCTCTACTAGTACGTCGAACGAGGGTCCGCGCAATCGACACGGGGCGGGAAGCTGTCGTACGGGGCTGCGAAACGGCTGATGGGATTGAGTTTGCTATGGCGTCAGCCACCCGCCATGGCCCCCACCACCAGCAACGGCTCGGCCCCAGCGACGACCGGCTCGGGAGCGGAGCGTCCGGCGGTTCATGCGAGAGATCCTGCTCGCAGGCGAAGAAGCGGATGAATGGGCGACGCTTCAGCGTGTCGTGGTCGCGGATCGTGCCGCGGAGCATCGGATAGCGAACCTCCAACGCGTCGAGGACCGACCGCTGGGTCGGCGGACCACTCAACCTGCATCGCGACTTCGCCGCCGACCTGCGCCAGTGTCCTCAGGTGTGCCGGGAGCACGACTCGGATCATGGCAGGGTCTGCACCTCGACGGAGAGGCACGGAGGGAAGATCACGGACGATGGGCGTCCAGTTGTTGCCGGCGTCGGTCGATCCGTACACCTGGCCGCCGGTGGTGCCGAAGTAGACGCCGCAGGAATCCAACGAGTCCACAGCCATTGCGTCGCGCAACACATTCACGTAGCAGTCGTTCTGCGGCAGCCCCTTGGTAAGCGCTTCCCACTCATTGCCGCCTGACTTGCTCCGATAGACCCGCAGCTTCCCTTCGGGCGGATAGTGCTCGGAGTCGCTCTTGATGGGGACGACGTAGATCGTTTCCGGCTCGTGGGCGTGAACTGCAATCGGGAACCCGAAATCGCTCGGCAAGTTGCCACTCACCTCGTGCCAGGACTCACCGCCGTTGTCGCTCCGCATGACATCCCAATGCTTCTGCATGAACAACACCTTCGGGCCGCGAGGGGTGCATCGCGATGCGGTGGACGCAGTGGCCAACCTCGGCATCCGGATCAGGTAGTTCGTAGGGTGACTTGAGGCCGGCGTTCGTGGGTCGCCACGTCTGGCCAGCGTCGTCGCTCCGGAATACTCCCGCGGCCGAGATGGCGACAAAGATCCGACGCGGGATCGGTGGGGTCCAGCACGATGGTGTGGAGCCCCATGCCGCCGGCACCGGGCTGCCAGAGGTGGCCTTTCGCCCCGCGCAGCGCCGGTAGTTCCTGCCACGTCTGGCCGCCGTCGACGGAACGGAACAAGCCGGCGTCTTCCACCCCGGCGTAGACGGTGTCCGGATCAGTCAGCGACGGTTCGAGGTGCCAGACCCGCTTGAACTCCCACGGATGCTGCGTGCCGTCGTACCATTGATGGGTCCCGGGCGGTTCCATCGTACGCGAACTTATTCCCCACCGGCTCCCAGGTCTTGCCGCCGTCGTTGGAGCGCTGGATGAGCTGTCCGAACCAGCCGCTGGTCTGCGACGCGTACAGCCGATTCGGATCAGCCGGTGAACCGTTGAGGTGGTAGATCTCCCAGCCCGCGAAATGCGGACCACTGATGTCCCAGCGATCGCGCTTGCCGCTCGAGGTCAGAACAAATGCGCCCTTCCGAGTCCCGACGAGTAACCGTACTCCGCTCATAACTCATCTCCTCCTGAAGGTAGCGAGTGCCGAGTACGAGTACGGGTACAACTGCCCCGAGTCGTCACCGTGGGGCTTGAATCCCCTGAGGGCACAGTAGAGAGTCCTTGTACTCGGTACTCGGTACTCGGTACTCGGGTACTCGGTACTCGGTACTCGGTACTCGGTACTCGGAGTACTCAGTACTCGGTACTCGGTACTCAGTACTCGGTACTCGGTACTCGGTACTCGGTACTCGTAACTCGGTACTCGGCCCACGCGGTAAGCTGCAGCAGCGGGCTAGTGAATCAACGCCCAGGCCGCCGTCATCATGTCATTGTAGAACGATGGAGCCCGCCCCACCACCGAGTCGTGGTAGGTGGTGTTGAACACCAGCACGAAGCCAGTCCGGTTCTGTGGATTGAAATGGAGAAATGCCTCGTATCCACCCTGGGTCCCGGTGTGGCCTACGTCGTAGTGCCCGGCGTCCCGGTCCACCATGAATCCCAGACCCATGTCTCGCCGGTGGCCGCTCGAGTCGGAGAAGACCGCGGAATTCCGCTGCGGCCGCCACATCTCTTCAAGAGACTTCCGGGAAAGTACCACGTCGTAGCGGCGCTGGGTCGCCGTGTCCGCCGCAGCGCCGGTGAGAAACGCCAGGTAGGCGGCGAGGTCGTCGAGCGGGGCATTCCATCCGCCGTTCGGAATCGTGATCCCGGGGTCGAAGTCGGCCCCATGGTCCACCACGACGTCCTGCTGAGTCGCCGAGTCGACGTTGACGTCGTAGCCATGCGAGCGGTCCCCGGTCAGATGGTACGGCGTTGTACTGAAGTAACTCCGGGTCATCCCGAGGGGCGCGAAGAGATTCTTCTGCACATAACTGACCCAGGGTTCGCCGGTGATGATCTCTACGACACGTGCCAAGTAGATGAACCCGGGGTTGGAATAGCTGTAGCGGGAGCCTGGCTTGAAGTGCAACTCCTGGTACGGCATCATCGCGACCAGCTGCCCCCAGGTCGTCGGTTCGAACGGCTCCCACGCTTGCCCCTCGGTGTAGGGCCAGGTCGGATTCTGGAATCCCGCCGTATGCGAAAGCAACATCCGCAGGGTAACGCTGTCGATCGAGCCGAAGGGATCGTGCACCTGCCGGAGCTCGGGGATCCACTTGGTGATCGGATCGTCCAGCGACAACTTGCCGCGGTCCCGGAGCTGCATCACGGTGATAGACGCGAGGGTCTTGGTGATCGATCCGTAGTGAAACAGCGTGCGATCATCAACTCGCCGCCCCGCGCTCTTGTCCGCAAAGCCCACGTTGTATCGTGCGATGATTTTCCCGTCGCGCACCAGCACCGCCCCCGCCCCGACGATTCGATTGGTGTCGACATAGGCAGCAATCCGCTTCGTGAACCCGACCCATCCCGCCGGCGGACTTGTCCCGCTGCGCGGCAAGGGGCGTAGCGATGAGGGTTAACAGAGCCAAGGAGAGAGTTGGGTTGGGCACGAAGTGAGAAAGTGAGAAGTGAGCGGTGATACGGCCTGATGGGATGGAGCGCTAATCAGGGGTCGTCGCGGAGAACCCGTAGCGCTCTACCAGCCGTGCGATGGTGTTCACACCCCGCCAGGTGACCCGGACCTTCAGTGTCCGTTCGAGCAGAGCGCTGGAGAAAGCTGCCTCGCTCAGCCTCTTCCTGCAAAGCCAGTACACCTCCCTGCCACGCACGTGGAACTGGTCATTGTCGGTCTTCTGGGCATCGAGGGCTTTCACGACCGTCGCCCCCAGTGGCTCCCGGAAGAATCCCACGTTGTGGGCGACGGCGGTCTGAACCTGGGCTGGCCTGAATGGCTTGTGGGCTGCGACCGCGGCGACTTCGGCGTCGGTGCGCAGGAACGTGGCAACCTCGTACCCCAGGGCGGCGTGCAGGCCCTTCTCGATCTTGCGTTCCAGGGCAGTGATGTCCCTGGAGCGCGACCTGAAGATCACATTGCCGCTGGCGATGAAGGTCTCGACGTCCTTCCCCCCAAATGCAACGAAGAGTCGACGCAACTCTTCCATGGTCACCGTGTGACCACCGACGTTGATGGCCCTCAGAAACGCGACCAGACTCGGCATCTACGCCTGCGAACCAGGCGGACTACCGAGTCGCTCGCGGTCAGTCCGGGCCAGCAGACGCTCGGTAAAGTCCAGACGTTCCTGTACCTCTCCCAGCTCGCGGCGAACCTGGTCGAGTTCAGCTTTCATCTGCTCGAGCTCGACCTCCCCGCTTGTGCTCAGCGAGCCGGCCCGAATGCGCGCCTCTTCGATCCGCACTTGCCAGTATTTCGTCAACCCGTTGAGCACGAGAGCAACTACCGGGATGCTCAGAGCAAGAATCGGGATGAACAAGACGAGGGTTTGCCGGTCCACAGAGGTCTCCCCTGAATGGTGAGGAGCTAGAAACCAAGAAGTAAGAAGTGAGAAGTAAGGAGTGACGAGTGAGGAGTCAAAGGGATATCCGGGAACGTGACGCAAGCGGCGGTTCGCTATGAGACCCGTCGTCAAACATCGCCCCGGCTCTTGACATCTCCCGGTCTACGTTTCGAAGCACCTCCTCACTCCTCACTCCTCACTCCTCACTCCTCACTCCTCACTCCTCACTCCTCACTCCTCACTCCTCACTCCTCACTCCTCACTCCTCACCCTCACTCCTCACTTTCGAACCGCTGACCGCGAGACACGCCTGTTCGACGTGTATGTGGTCCGTCCCGCAACAGCCCCCGACTACTGACAAGGCGGGGAACTGCTCGCGGAGGGTCGCGTGCAGGGCCCCGAAGGCCGCTGGATCGCCTTCGTCCAGGGTCGTAGCCTCATTGAGCTCAGCGTGGCTCTTGGGCGAGGCATTGGCTCGAACTCCGCGTACTCGCAGGCGCCACGCGCCGTCGGAGGAGAGGCCAGTGAGGACATGGGTGGGGTGCGCACAGTTGATCATATAGTAGGCGGGATAGGCATCAGTTGCGACGTCGGTCGCTTCAAAGGCCTGCTGCAACGTTTCTCCGGTGGGCAATCGGCCATCGGTTTCCACGGTGAACGACAGCACCACCGGCATCCCCACCGAGCGAGCCGCGAGCGCGATGCCGATCGCTTCGTCGAGATAATTGAGCGTCAACGGCGGAGACGAGGTCGGCCTCGGTCTCCGCGAAGGCTTCGATTTGAGGCCGATGATATGCCTCGGCCACTCTGGCTGTCATCACCGCGGACGGTACGTAGCCGTCTCCCCGCGGGCCGAGATTGCCGCTGATGACGGTAGGGAGGTTCTGCTGGTCCAGCAGCGCGCGGAAATCTCCCATCATTCGTATGGACTTGCGGTGGACGTCGCTGAGCCGGTCGGCGGAATAGCCGAGCTTGAAGCCCCAATCGGGGTTTGCCCGCCATGTCGGGCTTTCGAGGACAAGGCCGAGCTTCAGGCGCCGGGCCAGGTCGGCATAGGTAGCGAAGTACCGGTACAACGCAGCCTGTCCGGCGCTGGAGTCGAGCAATGTGAACGCGGCGAAGTCCGGCAGCTCGAGGCCATACTGAAAGATCAGCGTGGTCTCGATGCCGCCGTCGGTGAGAAAGATGCTTCCCTGCGATTGGGGCAACGCGGCGCGATAGCGCGGCATGGGTCTATCCTGGCTCCGCGGGCAAACTCGTCACTAAGCTGCAGCCCCATGCCATGACTGACAAGTCGTCCTCGACCCCGATCGAGCAAGGGCCAAAGGAATCCGCTTCGCATGGTGGGAGGTTCTTACTTGAACAACGCGCCGACGAGCGCGCCCAGGGCCGCCCCGCCCAATGCGAACCCGACATAGGCCTTCGTATCACACGTGGACGTACCGGTGCCGGGGTCGTTAGCGAGGTTTGAAATCACGGTACAGGTGATGACGCCGGTCGCGGCACCGATCAGACCACCAATCACCGCGTTGCGAACCCGGTGGTTCCGGGGGGCTGCCAAGAGGCTCGATCGATCTGTCAAGGACGGCGACCCACCGGAGACGCCGCCGCCGGTGAGGTCCTGCAGAAAGACCGGCCGGTCCGGGACGAGGCGGACAGACATCTGCGCGACGGCCGGGTTGGCGGTGATCATCAGGATGGTCAACAGGACCCGGCCGGCGCAGCGATGGAGCATCAGAGCCTTCGTTAGTCAGACCTGCGTGGTGGCAGTCGCACCAGCACCAGCCGACCGGATTGCGGATCGCGAATGCGTCGCCAGATCCCGACGACCGTATCTGCCTTCAGGACCACGAGGGTGTCGGAGCTCCGCCAGGCAAGTCCAAGCTCTTCGGTGGGCCCGGTCCCCACGGGGATTGACCCGAGTCGAGGTGCCCCGGCGTGTGCTACCGCAAGAGCCGCGTGAGGGTCGTCGAAAAGGACATCTACTGAAGCTCCCAGCGGGGCCCGACAGGTCGTCCGGTAGAGCAGCCCCCTGAGGGAGGAGTCGGGCGCGGTGACGGAGTCCTGGAGCGCAGTTGAGCACCCGGCGATATCCGCCTTGGACGAGAACAGGAAATAGGCAACACCCAGCGCGACACCCAGCAGAAGGCCGCCCACAGCCAGGAGCAATGTTTTGAGTTGGGGCAGGGTCACGGAGAAACCTCAGACGCCCGCCCGCTCACGGTGTGGCCGGCGGTGCTTGAGCAGGAAGCGGCACGCGAAAGTACCGATGAATGAGCCACTGACCATCTGGTTGCCGCAGCCATTCAATCACGAAGCGGCCGTGCTGCTCGCTGACGGGCTGGCCGGGAAAGGCGAGGCGCTCAAAGTACGAGCCCCAGAGCAGCGCCGTGCTGCCGAATACTTCGATGGTGTCCGGCAGCGACACCGCGGAATCGACCCGCACACCCGGGAACGAGGCCACAAACGCCCGGATGGAGTCGGGGCCCTGGATGGGAAAGATGCCGGGTTCGAACAGGATGCCTGATGGTGTGAAGAAGCCGGCGATGGCTTGGGGGTCCACAGCCCGCGCCGCGACCATGTAACGCTGCAACGCGGCGGCCACTTCACTTCGCGCCACGTTGTCGGGCAGGGCGTCGGCCCCCGGTGAGCAGGATGTTGTCCCAACCAGCGCAAGTAGCAACAGCGAGCGGAGGCGGCGTTGGCTCATGGTTCTCACCAGCGGGCCGCGGTGCGGGTGAACCCGCAGCTCTTCGCTTCAGGGTTGTGGACGCCTGCCAGACGGGGCACGGTGCTATCGATACGGGCGCTGTCTGCTGCCGTATGCGCTGCGCGGTACATCGCCAGGCACTCCCTCGAGGCAGGCGGGATAAAGGCCCTACTTCACCCGCCAGACCTCGACTCTGTTAGCCATGAATACCGGAATCGCAACCAGATCACGGGTTGGGTCCACACCGATATCCGCGGGCGACTGGACCCCCGTGATGACTTTCTTGTTGCCGCCTGCGCCGACGATGAACAGTGAGGAATCGGCCCAACTAGTCACGTAGATCTCGCCGGCTACCACCTCGACTCCGTCATAACCGCCGGGCCCGGTACCGATGGTGTCGGCCCTGGTCTCACCCGGCTTCCAGCCGAAGAGCGTGGGCCCACCGAACGGAACCACGATGAAACGGCCCGCGGCCTGGTCCCACGTGATCCCATTGGGGCCCGAAAGCCACGCACCTTCGAGCGCGACGCTCACTTTGCGGCCGTTCACCGCGAAGACCCGATCCGTACCCGGATGGGTCATAGCGCCCTTCGCGTCGAACCGGATGCCGGTATCCGTGATGTAGAGTGTCCCGTCGGGGCCCGCCGCCACGTCGTTCAGGAACGTGGCCTGCTTGCCGAACTCGACGCTGGCGACGGACGCGCCGGTCTTCTTGTTGAACCCGCGCACGGCATCGATGTCGGCCACCCAGAGCGTGTCGCCCACCATGGCGAGGCCCTTGGGCCCGTTGAGCACTACGCCAATCTTGCCGCCGTCGATGAAGTGCAGGTTCTCCACTGCACCGTCGCGGTTGAGCCGGCTGATGAAGCCATTCCCATCCTTGATGGATGCGTTGCCATTGATGTTCGAGACGAACCACACCTGCTGTTCCGCGTCCCAGAGGACGGATTCAGGCGTGCTGAACCCTTCGGCCACCGCAACACGCGCCGGCGCTGGAGGGGCGGCCGACGTGCTATCGGCGGCAGGAACGGCGGGAGTCTTGGCTTTGGAGCAAGCGGCCGCAAGCAGCAGCACGCTGGGAAGAAGTTTGGCAAACCTCACAAGCGGGATCCTCGGGTGGTGGGTGGGTCTTGAGGCTGGCGAACGGGGGAAATCTTAAGTGGGCGACAGGCGAAAGGCGACAGGCGACAAACTGCAGGCGAGGAGGAGAACGGGAGAACGGGAGAACGGGAGAACGGGAGAACGGGAGAACGGGAGAACGGGAGAACGGCCCGCAATATCGCCTGTAGCCTGTCGCCTGTCGCTTGTCACCTGTCGCCTTCGCCTCTTCGCCTCCTCGCCTCCTCGCCTCCTCGCCTGCAGTTGTAAGATTCCACCCCCCTCCGGGATTCCCCCTGTAATGACCTTGACCCACCGGAAATCGGCTCCGCCCGAACCTGACGCGGATCTGGCCCGCCGTGCCTCGCGGGGGGATCGCGATGCGCTGGGCGAGTTGTACCACCGCCGTGCCGGCATGCTCACTCGGCTGGCCGCGCGACTCTTGGCGTCGAGGAGCGACGCCGAGGATGTGGTGCAGGACCTGTTTGTTGGCCTGCCGGAGGCTCTCAAACGATACCGTGAGACAGGGCGGTTCGACGCGTGGCTGAGGGCTCTCGTGATAAACCTGGCTCTCAAACGCCTACGGTCGGGACGGCGGCGACTGGCCTGGTTCGCGAGTCAGCCGCATTCCTCGCCCTTGAACGCGGGCAACGATGCGGGAGAAGTACGACGTGCGGTCGAGGCTCTTCCTCCTGGGCTCCGTGCGGTGGTCGTCCTCAAGATCATCGAGGGGTATGGCCACGCCGAGATCGCAGAGCTGCTCGGCATCAGTCGTGGCACCTCCGAAGTCCGGCTGTTGCGGGCCCTCAGAAAACTCAGACAGATGCTGGGAGACTGAACATGACGACGCTACTCGACGATCGAATCCAAGCGGCATACGCGAATGACTCCAGCGACTCGCCTGCGAGGGGATTCGATGATGTGCTGCGCCGGCGAGATCGAGGCGAATACGTCGAACTAGGCGTCGCCCGGAAGCGGGTCCGCATGCGCTACTGGGTCGCGGCCGCCGCCGCGGGTGTGGCCTGGGTTGCCTTCGCACGTCCAAGCGACGATCCCATCACGCCCCAACTCCGATCGGCTCAACACTCGGTCTTTCTGCCCGACCTGCTGATCGCGCAGGCCGCTGAGAACCCCACGCCGGCGAGTGACTCATTCGCGATCCGCTCAGTGGATGGCTCATTACTCAAACCCGGGACCTGGGTCTATCGCCGCCGGCCCATCGGGGGCGCTGCCGGGCGGCCGGAGTGGGAGGACACGGTTACCGTCCGCGCCGGCGTATTCAACGAGGATTCCGCCTGGCTGCTGATTCACTCCCGGCGCTACTTAGAACACGGCGGCTCGCTAACCGCGCCCAGCGAAACCATCTGGGTTCGGCAAGGCAGACCTCTGGCCACTTGCACGCACGGTGCGACTGGCAGCGGGCTTCGTTCTCAAGGATGTTTT
Organism: uncultured Gemmatimonadales bacterium; assembly: GCA_963748035.1. Lineage (GTDB taxonomy): Bacteria > Gemmatimonadota > Gemmatimonadetes > Gemmatimonadales > GWC2-71-9 > JADJOM01. The sequence continues at coordinate 481,737 of CAVVHO010000003.1, forward strand.
CACAGCGGACTCATCGGTTTCGGTCTTCGAGGCCGATGGCGAATACGACGACGCGTGCTCCCGGCCTCTCGCCCTTACTTGGCCCTGGAGTGATGGGGATGGAGGGTATGCGAGCCCTGCTACAGGTGGTCCCCCTTACAGCAGAGTGGCGGGGTAGCTTCCGCGTCTTGGGAGTCAGTCGAGACGGGAGTGCTGTTGACTTCCGATTGGAGCTACGGGTTCGCGGTTCTGAGCAAATCAGCGTCCCCGCCGGAACGTTCGAGTCCTGGAGAGTGACCTTTGGAGATCAGGAGCGAGTGGTTCGCTTTCTGGGTGAGCAAGCGCGACCATTGGATCGTCAAACTTGGACCCCAACCTGAGGGCATCAGGCATCCGGCGTCCGAGGACGTAGTCCTCGTGAGTGTGCACGCTGAGGAGTGAGAGCGGGGACTGGTGGTTCATCCCTCCTGTCGCCTGTCGCCTCTCGCCTGCAGTTCTCGCCTGTCACCTGCTAGCCTGCTAGCCTGCCGGCACATACAACTCCCCACCCTTCGCCCGGAACTCCGCCGACTTCTCCGCCATCCCCGCGGCCGCCTCGCGGATATCCTGGGTGATTTTCATCGAGCAGAACTTAGGGCCGCACATCGAGCAGAAGTGGGCCAGCTTGGCGCCGTCGGCGGGCAGGGTCTCGTCGTGGTAGGCCCGCGCAGTGACGGGATCGAGCGCCAAGTTGAATTGGTCCTGCCAGCGAAACTCGAACCGCGCCTTGGAAATGGCGTCGTCCCACGCGCGAGCCCGGGGATGACCCTTGGCTATGTCCGCGGCGTGGGCCGCGATCTTGTAGGCGATCACTCCCGCTTTCACGTCGTCACGGTTGGGAAGGCCCAAGTGCTCTTTGGGCGTCACGTAGCAGAGCATCGCGGTGCCGAACCAGCCGATCATGGCCGCACCAATCGCGCTGGTGATATGATCGTAGCCCGGCGCGATATCGGTCGTGAGCGGTCCCAGGGTGTAGAAGGGCGCCTCGTCGCACCAGGCGAGCTGCTTCTCCATGTTCTCCTTGATGAGATGCATCGGTACGTGTCCGGGGCCTTCGTTCATGACCTGCACGTCGTACTCCCAGGCGATCCGCGTCAGCTCCCCCTGGGTCTTGAGTTCGGCAAACTGGGCCGCGTCGTTCGCGTCGGCGATTGATCCGGGTCGGAGACCGTCGCCCAGTGAGAACGACACGTCGTAGGCCCGCATGATCTCGCAGATCTCGCGGAAGTGGGTGTAGAGGAAGCTCTGCTGATGGTGCGCCAGGCACCACTTGGCGATGATCGCCCCACCGCGCGACACGATGCCGGTGAGCCGGTCGGCAGTGAGCGGGACGTACTCCAACAGCACGCCGGCGTGCACCGTGAAGTAGTCCACCCCCTGCTCGGCCTGCTCCACCAGCGTGTCGCGGTAGACCTCCCAGGTAAGGTCTTCGGCCACTCCGCCCACCTTCTCCAGCGCCTCGTAGATCGGAACCGTACCGATTGGGACGGCGCTGTTGCGAATGATCCACTGCCGGGTCGCGTAGATGTTCTTTCCAGTCGACAGGTCCATCACGGTATCGGCGCCCCAGAGGGTCGCCCAGCGGAGCTTGTCCACCTCCGCCTCGATACTGCTCACCACGGCCGAGTTGCCGATGTTGGCGTTGATCTTCACGTGAAAGCCGCGCCCGATGATCATCGGCTCGAGCTCGGGATGATTGATATTGGCGGGAATGATGGCCCTGCCCCGGGCCACCTCGCTCCGCACCAGTTCGGGTGGCATCCCTTCGCGCAGCGCCACGAACTCCATCTCCGGGGTGACCTCACCGCGGCGGGCGTAGTGGAGTTGGGTGACCGGCCCGCGCCCACGGTAGGCTTGGCGCCGGAGCGTGTCGGGGATCATCCCCTCCCTCTCCAAATCGGTCGGAAGCGGTGTCGCGAATCGCTCCACGTCGCGCTCCACAATCCAGGCGTGGCGAAGAGGCGGCAGCCCCTGTCGCACATCGCAGCCCTGGGGACCGCTCGGATCGTAGACCTGGAGGGGCGCCTCCTCGCCAGACAACGCGATCTCCCGAACCGGAACTCGGATGCTTCCGGGCCCGGAGATGTAGCGCTTCACTGAGTTGGGAAAGGCGTCGCCGTAGGCGGGCAGCGGGGAAATGGCAGGCATGGGTACTGCTCCTTAATAGCCCGAGATAGCCCGAGAGGGAGCAGTGGACCGCGCTCCCTTCGCCGGTATCAGCCGGATCAGGTTCCAAGGGTGTCTCTCAATCCCGGACGGCGGTCGTTGGACGGATGACGCGGACCGTTCCGGGATACCCCTGGCGGTGCAGGGAATCGTAATTCCGGGCCCCGGATGGTCAATGGCACGACTGATGCTTTAGAAGCACCCCGGAACCCAGACAGCAGCACCGGCGTTAGGAAGTGTGAGGCAGCGCACAAAGCCGCCTGGCACCCTGTGAGCCGGTCCGAAGTTGATACACCGAGATTGAGAATCAATGAGGGGCAGCATCGTAAGCCTCTTGAGGAGACCGGGAACTACGTGAACGCAAGGCGAGGGACAAGGACGCAACTCGGAAATCGCAATATCCGGCCTAACGGCTGGGGGGTTGCACTCAACCCAAAGACTGCGCGGCGAGGCTAACGGCTACCTGATAGCCAAACACCCGGCCCCCGCGTTCGCAGGACGAAACGCGGGGGCCGATTCGTTTTCTGGGATCGTCGCAAGCAGGACACAGGAGGGCGGCAATGCCACGACTGTTGAAGGTTGCGGTGACAGGGCTAGCAGCGCTGGTAGGCGCTGGGACGCCTGTGCCCAGTGACGTGGCGACCGCCAACCCGACGGCCCTCGTGCAGGAAATTCCTGACGAGTCGCTCCGCGACGTCGCCGTGGCGGTCTACGATCCCGTACATCCGGTCATCTACTACAGCCCGAGCCTGATGCAGCGGTTCAGCCCGGAGCTCGGCGCGTTCTTCATGGCCCACGAATACGCCCACATCGCCCTCAAACACACCCGGGCCAGCGCCCTCGGTGTGGATCCCTACGGCAGGAACCGGTTACTCCAGAGCAAGGAGCTGGAGGCTGACTGCCTGGCCGCCAAGCGACTCGGCGGGAGCCGGCGGGACGCGTCCCTGGCCGCCGTGCGGTTCTTCGCGCGCCTAGGCAGCATCCAATTCGATGACGAACACCCGACCGGCACGGAGCGGGCGAGGCAGATATTGACCTGCATGCCTGAGTAGGGGCCGTTAGCCGTTAGCCGTTAGCCGTTAGCCGTTAGCCGTTAGCCGTTAGCCGTTAGCCGTTAGCCGTTAGCCGTTAGCCGTTAGCCGTTAGCCGAGGACTGAAGCCCAGGCCAACGACAGTCAAGCGTCAACAACACTTCCGTTCTCGTTCTCCCGTTCCCCGTTCCCCGTTCCCCCCGTTCCCCGTTCCCCCCGTTCCCCGTTCCCCGTTCCCCCCGTTCCCCGTTCCCCGTTCCCCCGTCTGTAAGTCTTGCCCACCATCCAGTCGTCTCCCACATTGGATTATGCGATCAACCCTCCGTCTGGCTGTCCTGTTCTCGGCCGTCGTCCATCTGGGCGGCGAGGCGGCGCGCGCCCAGGGATTGAATCTCATCCCCGGTGTGGAGGAATTGCCCAGCGACACGATTGGTGACATCGCGGTGGCGGCGGTGGACCTGCCCCACCCCACGATCTACTACAACCCGGTGATGGTACGGCGCTACGGACCCCTGCTGACTCGGTTCTTCATTGCCCACGAGTACGGGCACATCTACCACCGCCATTCCCGGATGCGGCTGATCGAGATGCCGGATGCGATCCGGGATTCCCTGCTCCGAGTGCAGGAGCTCGAGGCTGATTGTTACGCGGCGGCGCAGACGGACCCGACAGTCGCGCCTCGCCACGGAGGCCGCGCTCCGCTTCTTTGCCCGTCTTGGTCCGTTCCGCTTCGATTCCGAGCATCCCACCGGCGCGCAGCGAGCCGCGCAACTTCTCACCTGTCTGCCGGGGCCACGTCCGACGGTGATCTTCGGGCGGGGCGAGACCGGTGTCGAGGTAGGGCCGGTTAGCGGTGAGCCGGAGCGGGTACAGTTCGAGGTGCGTGCCTCGGATCTCGACATCGCCAAGTTTGGGAGCGAGGCGGTCCTGTGGGTCGATGGACTACGGGTGGGGAGCGTGTCCAACATGAGCCTGGTCTCGCCCCTCACGGTGGACCGCTTCGGAGCGGGCATTCACAGCTACCGACTCATGGTGGAGGTTTATCAGCTCGACAGCCTGCAGCAATTCAATCCCAGCGGCTCGGTCACGGGGCGCGGCCTGTTGCTGGTACAGAACGGTGCTCGTTTCCGGGTAAGCTGGGCCCCGGGCAGCGACCCGACGCTGGTATTCGAGTCGTCTCCGCAGACTCCCTAGACTTCCTCCCAGGCCCGTTGTCCGAAATCCAGGGCCTCGCGTACCCGCCGAGCCAGCTGTTCGGTCGTGAACGGTTTCTGCAGGAAGGCGGTGTTCTTCCTTAGCAGGGTCTTTTGTCCGAGCGTCGTCGCCGCGTACCCCGACATGAAAATGCAGCGGAGCTCATCGCGCTCCGCCACCATGATCTCCGCCAGTCGCGGCCCGCTCATTCCCGGCATGACGACGTCGGTGAGCAGCAGGTGGATCTTCCCGTCGCAGCCCCGGGACAGCTCCAGCGCGGACTCTCCATTGGGCGCGGACAGCACGTGATAACCCTGATGCTCGAGCACCCGACGCGTCAGGTTCCGGACGGCCTCTTCATCCTCGACCAGGAGCACGGTCTCCGTCCCCCGCGTGTCTCCGCGCGGCGCAGGCGGAAGCGGTAGAGCCGCTTCGCCGGAAACCTGTGGCAGGTCGATGAGGAACGTGGTTCCGCGGCCAACCTCGCTTGTCACGGCGATGGAGCCCCCGCTCTGCTGCACGATACCGTAGGCCGTCGCGAGTCCGAGTCCGGTACCCTTCCCAACATCTTTGGTGGTGAAGAACGGCTCGAACAGGTGGGCGCGTACCTCCTCTGACATGCCGACGCCGGTGTCATCGACCCGCATGCGCACTCCGGGGCCGGTGGGCAGCCGGATGTTCATGGTCTCGATGGTAAGGCGGCCCCCCTCGGGCATGGCATCGCGGGCGTTCACGGCAAGGTTGAGCAGCACCTGCTCCATCTGCACCGGGTCCGCACGCACCCGCCCAAGCTCCGGCGACAGCCGGGTGACCAGTTCCACATCTTCGCCGATGGTGCGCCGGAGCATCTTCGCGATGCCTGACACGATCGTGTTGAGGTCCATGACACGCGGTTCCAGAACCTGCTTCCGGCTGAATGCCAGCAGCTGATGCGTCAGCGCCGCGGCGCGCGAGCCGGCCGACTTGATCTCGAGCAGATCGTCGTACAGGGAATCGCCTGGCCCGATCCGCTCCATGGCGAGGTCGGCGTGGCCGAGTACTGACGTGAGCAGGTTGTTGAAATCGTGCGCGACGCCGCCGGCAAGGCGGCCAACTGCTTCCATCTTCGTGGCCTGGCGCAGCTGATCCTCGCTTCGTCGCAGGGCCATCTCCGCCTTGCGCTGCTCGTTGATGCTCCGAGCCACCCAGATCACCGTATCATGGTCCACCGGGGACGCCGTGGCGCTGAACCACACCTCTTCTCCTTTCAGGGGCAGCGCATATTCCGTCACGATCGGGCGACCGCCATCAAGCGTCCGGGTCACCGCATCGAGAAACCGGTCGGCGATTTCGGCCGGAAAGACATCGTGCAGGCGCCGCCCCACCAATTGGTCGGCAGGGATGTAGAGCAGCTCCGGATTGGTAGGCGCCACCTTTCTGTAGCGGCCCTCGCGGTCCAGCACAAAGATGACGTCGCGCATGGCCGCGAACAGCGCGCGCAGCTCTTCCTCCGACGCCCGCACGATGTCCTCGGCCCGTTTGCGTTCAATGACCATCGCCACCTGGCTGGAGACGAATTCGAGGATCGCCTGCTCCCGCTCGGAGTAGCGTACCCCCTCCTCATAACTCTGCACGGTGAGGACGCCAACCGGCCGCCCCGCGACAACCAGCGGCACGCCGAGCCAATCCGTGGCCGGGGCACCGAGCGATTCAACTTCTCCCTTGGCGACAAGAGAGCCGATCGTGTTTGATCGATCGCGAAGCGGGCGACCACTGCGGATGACGTATTCGGTGAGGCCCTTCCGGGCTCGGCGGGGTTCCGGGGGCGGCTCCTTCTCATCCGCCCAGTATGGGAAGCTGATCGTGTCCGTGCTCGAATCAAACAATGCGATATAGAGATTCCGCGCCGGCATGAGTTCGCTCACAATCCCGTGAATCGCGGCGTAGAGCTGGCGGGGATCGGCAGCGGTGAGTGCGGCATGCGAGATCCGGTACGTGGCCTCCTGCAGGTCCTGGGCCCGCTTGCGCTCCGAGATGTCCTGCTTCGCGCTCATCGAGCCGCGCAGTCGTCCGTCATCGTCGTACAAGGGCCAGGTACTGAGCAGGACGTCCACCTCGTGCCCGTCTTTGTGACGGCGGACGGTCTCCAGGCCGCTCAGCGGAATGTCACGGTGCGTTAGCAGGGATTGAAACTCCGCTTCCCGTCCCGCCGGGATGTTAGGCTGCCGCTTTCCGATGACCTCCTCAGCCCGCCAGCCGAACATCTTCTCGGCGGCGTGACTCCACACCGTCACTCGAGCCTCGAGGTCTAGCCCGGTGATCGCCAGTGGCGAAGCCGCAATGAGCGCCCGGTAGGCGTCCTCCACTGACCGCTCCACCTGCCGAGCCTCTTGTCGCTCCGCCGCGCTGGCCGCGAGCAGTAGCCCGGTCGCGGCGTAGGAGAGGTGCACCGCCGTATAGAACAGGCGGAGGGAAAGCAGCATCGTGCCCGGAAGCGGCGTGTGGCCCGAAAGCCCCGCGAGCGCATTGAGGCCGTAGATGGCGAGGATGGCGAGGGTGACGCCCCGAGTACCGAACCGGAGCGCCGCCCAGGTAACCAGCGGGAAGGCGAGCAGCGCATAGAGCGGAGTCACCTGCGTGGTCAACACGCCGGCCAGGAAGAGGCAGGCCAGGAGACCCAGCATCTCCGGCCAGCGTCCCGGAGTCACGCGCGAGGGTCTCGGGCCGGTCCAAGCCAGCACTAGCGGCGTGATCAGGGCAATTCCGGCGACGCAACCAACAAACCAGGTCAGGACCAGAATCAGGTCTTCCACCTGACCGTGGCTGGCCCCGCTCCGCAGTCCGATCAGCCCGATGAAAGAGCTGAGCCCCGGTCCCACGATGGCCCCATACCATAGGAGTCGTAGGACATCGCCCAGTTTTTCGAGCGAGGGCGGACCTCCACTCCGCCGCCGCAGCAGCCAGGCCGGCAGGGCTGCGGCGAGCGTATTGCCCGCGGCGACGACCAGCGCGCCACCGGGCGAGACGATATCGAGATTGGTGAAGAAGGCTGCGACGGCGATGGCGGGCCAGGCCCGGACTCCCAGCAACAGCAGGCCGGCGAGCCCGATACCGGCGGGGCACCACAGCGGAGGAGACAGCCCGTGCAGCTCGAGCAGGGCCAAGCTCGCTCGGGCTGCTGCGAAGTACAGCGCGCCCAAGGCGACTACCTGTAACGCGAACCCGAGCCGGGTCCGAGCTGGAGCTACCAAGGGCGGGCCGGGCATCAGGGATGCGGACTCACGCGGTCGAGGTGCTTCCGGAGTTGATCGCCACGCGCTGGTGGGTCCACAGTCGCATCATCCCGGTGAATGCGTCCGCCATCTGCTGATCGAAGTCGGTCCCGCCCCGTTCTTCGATGTAGGCCAGCGCCATTTCGGAAGCCCAAGCATCACGGTAGGGCCGCGCCGTGCACAACGCATCGAAAACGTCGCAGAGGTGCACCAGGCGACTGGCGAAATGGGTTTCCCGCTCGTACCGGAAGCGCGGGTAACCCTGTCCGTTGATCATGATATGATGCTCGTAGGCAACGGTGGCCGCCAAGTCGAGGTTCTTTTCCCGGGCGATGATGAGCCTCGCGCCGTCCACCGGGTGGCGCCGCAGGACGGCGATCTCCTGCGCCGTCAGCGCGCCCGGCTTGATCAGGATCTCCTTCGGCACACGCACCTTGCCCAGATCGTGCAGCAACCCTGCCACCCCGAATTCCCGAACGTCCCTCGGGGCGAGGCCAATGTACTCGGCGAGGGCCATCGCGAGCACCGACACGTTGGTCGCGTGGGTGGTCGTGTATTGGTCGTAGGTCTTGAGTTGCAGCAGCGGCATCAGCATCCGGCTCTGGCTGTGCATGGCCAGCGAGAGGGACCGGACCACGGCGTTGGCCTCGGCCAGTGGCAGCGCGTCGGTGGATTCAACCTCCGCATGGATCCAGTTCACCGCCTCGATCTCGTCATCGAGGGTATACGCTATGGTGCTGCTCTCCGCCACCTCCACCGAGATATCCAGCGAAGCGCCGCGGATGCTCACCAGCCCGAAGCGGATCGCCTGCTTCTCGCGCATCTGCCGGGCATCGCTGGTGTCATCGGGCACGCCGGTGGACACCTTGCGGTGGACTTCGCCCAGGAATTCCGCCAGTTCATCCCGGGTGACCTCCTTGTCAAACTCCACCCGCTGCACTCCTGCCCGGGCCAGCCGTCGGGCCCAATCCCAGGCCTTGAAGTCCCGGATCGCCTGCTGCCGGTAGAGAACGTCATCTTCCAGAAAGGAGAAGTTCGGCGCCGGATCCAGTTTCTGGAGCGCCTCGAGCTGCAGGTAGGCCGCATCCACCGCACGTTCCCGGGCCGGATGTCCCGCGGTATACAGCCCCGTGGCCGAGAGGGCCTGTCCGAGCGAAGTGAGAAAGCGAATTGGGTCGCTCACAACTCCTCCGCCTGGGTCAGGGGCGCCTTCCGGATCGCGGGATCGCCGCTCTCCGCGGCCAGTCGCAGAACCAGCTGCGCATTGGGATCGTTGCCGAAGCCGCGTGCCAGCGCACTCAACACGGCGAGCAGCTCAGGACTCCGCGGCAGCAGCCGCCGGCGCCGGAACCACTTCGGCTTGGTGAGGGCGTGTGTGACGAGCCAGTCCCGGGTCGCCGGAGAACGGATCGTACCAAGGACCCGAATGGCCAGAGCGCGGATTTCGACCGAGACCCGGCCGTCGTTCAGGAGCACCATCAGGCGCCGCACTGCGGCCGGCGGGCAGCCTTCGAGCGCGGCCGCGAGCCCGATGCGCACGTTGGCCTCGTCATCATCGCCGAGCATCGCGAGAATCGCCTCGTCCCGCTGACCGGGAATACGCAGCATCAACTTCACCGCCTCGCGGCGGACTCGTGGGTCGTCGTTTTCGGCATAGACGGCCGGCGAAAAGTCGGCCGGAATCTCCGGCAGGGAGCCCAGCAGCGCGAGCAGGTTGCGCTGGACATACCAGGGTGACATTGGCAGTCGCTCGACCAGCATCGGACCGATGGCCGGGCCGAGTTTTCCCAGTCGGGTGAGCAGGCGGCGGCGGAGCGTGCGGTTGTCCGCCACCTCCAAGCTCTCCAGCATCGGCGCCGCGGCCGCCATGCCCATCCGTTCCAGCAGGAGTTCGACCACTTCGGTATCACGGGGCTCGTTGGCCAGCAGGATGCGCATGTTCCCGGGAGTCGCGAGCCGGGTCCAGAAGTGTTCCTGGATGTCCTCCGCGACGTTCGGATCGTCCACCAGCTTCATGATTTCGCTCGCGCGCCCGTCGCTGACCAACTCCTGGAGCGCCGTCCACACCGCGTCACCCACCGTGTCCGTTTCGAGAGCCATCAGCACCAGCCGAATCGCTTCGGCGGGGTGCTCTTCCGTTGAGGTTGCCGTGCCGCCGGGATGGCGCGAGAGCCGCTCCAGCATCCGGGTGTACGGGGCGGGATTCGGATCATCGAGCGACCACTTGTCCACCAGCTGTCGCACGCCCTCCCGCATCGCGAGGTCGGCCTCCTCCCGCACCGAGAGGGATCCCTTCTCGGCCTGGAACGCCAGCTTGGTGAGCAGGCGCAGCATCGCCTGCGGGATGGCCTGAGCGTTGGAATCCGACACCGCTCGCAGCAGCGTCATCACCGCACCGGCGGGAAGGACCATCGCCGCGTCGGCCACCAAGCGTCGCCGCTGCGCCAGATCCGCACCCACCGTGGCGAGTTCCCGCAGGGTGTCTTCGGTGATGTGATTGAGGAGTTGACCCAGGCGCTCCTTGATCGCGGCCGCCTCCGCGCCCGCCGCCAGCTTCAGCTCGCGGGAGAGGCCCAGCAGGTAGCTGATCACCTGCTTGGCCTTCTCCGGATCCTTGATCCGCTCGGTGAGTGCCTTGGCGACGGCGCGCGGATCGCTATGCAGTTCCGGCGCCCCTTCCTTGGCAAGGGCCACCGCGGCCAGTCCGATCCACAGACGGTGGGCCGCAGTGTCACCGACCGCCTGCTCGCCGAGGCGCTGTTCCCCCTCCGCCAGCTCCAGCCGCTCGTAGGCCGGCGGGAGCAGCCGGATGCAGTCCCAGCTGGTATCGTGGTCCTTGAGCGTACTCCCCACCGGCGCGGTCCGCGCGTCGCCGCTCAGCAGTCGCAGTACCTCGGTCAGTTCTTCGCGGCTGGCGCCCTGAGTGAACTTGATCGCGCCGATCTGGTGGCGGTGCAGCTTGGCCGCAAGTTCGCGCAAGACCGGGTTGTCGGGATCCGTGGCAAGGCCCTCCACCAACAACTGGTTGCGCGCCACGCCGAGCAGAAAGAACGGCCGGTTGACGAGCACCACCCGCAGATGGCTCGCTGCCGCGTCGATTGCGGACTGGAGCAGCGGGTGCCTCTCAGGGTAGGTGGTGCATTTGTGAAGGGCGATGCCCAGCAACGGCAGGAACACCCCGACGTCGCGCGGAAGCACCGCGCGTTGCTGGCCCGCGGAGGCAATCGGATGATTCGCCACGCGACTCTTGGGGGAGGGACAACGAAAGGTACTGGCCCATCAGAGAGGGTGGGAGGGGGAGGGGGGACAAAGACCGGACGCCGGTTTCCCGGCGTCGCCGGCTCAATCCTTGGAACGGTCGATATAGTCGCCGGTCGTCGGGTTCACCCGAATCTTCTCACCGGTTTGGATAAACTCGGGCACGTTGACCATCACGCCGTTGTCCAGCTTGGCCGGCTTGAAGGACGATGACTTTGTGGCGGTCTTCATGACCGGATTGGTCTCGACCACCTCGAACGTCATGGCGTTGGGCATCTGAATGCCGATCGGCCGGCCGTTGAAGAACTCGGCCATGATCTTCATCCCTGGCGCCACCCACTTCGCCGCGTCTCCGAGGTCCTCTTCGCTCATCTCAAGCTGATCGAAGTTCTCGGTATTCATGAAGTGATAGCTGTCGCCGCCGGCGTACAGGAACTCCATCTGGTGGGTTTCGAGATCCGCGACCTCGACCGTGTCGGTCGACCGGAAGCGATGCTCGAACTGCGTTCCAGTCCGCAGCTTACGCAGCTTGGCTTGCACCATGGCGCGGAGGTTACCGGGCGTATGGTGGTGGAAGTCGAGTACCCGGCACGGCTCTCCCTCGAACAGGAGACACATACCGCGGCGCATTTCACTCGCAATGATGCCCATGATCAAATCCTGCCTAACCCGAAGCCATATGAGGATGGTGAAATGACAAAGGTGAAAAGTGACAGGGCCCAGGGATCGAGCGGCCCCCGCACCTTTCACCATGACCTGGCTTCACCACCGCGTGCCGCCGCACAAGACTAGAGGAAGCAGCGGTCTGGCGGTAGGGGGCGCCGACCTTAGATTGGGAAACCCTTTGCCCACCGGGGTTTACATGCAGAGCCGCCGGACCTTCCTCTCCGCCGTCGCCAGCGCCACGCTGCTCCCGGCCTTCAGACCCGAAGCGATCCGCCGAGTGGGCGCACTCGCAGCCGCGGGGCCCGGCGCCGGGCAGCCGGACGACGAGGACTACTGGGCAGAGATCCAGCGGGCCTTCGACTGCGACCGCACGATGATCAACCTCAACAACGGCGGTTGCAGCCCCACCCCAACCCACGTGCTGGAGCAGATGATCCGGGACCTCCGCTTCTCCAACGAGCTCCCCGTCATACACATGTGGCAGACCCTGGAGCCGCGCATCGAGAGCGTCCGGCGAGAGCTCGCACACAGCTTCGGCTGCGATCCCGAAGAAATGGCCATCACCCGGAACGCTTCAGAGGCCAACGAGATCATGATCCTGGGCCTCGATCTCAAGGCAGGCGACGAGGTGATCAGCACCAATCAGAACTATGGCCGCATGCTGACCACCTGGGATCAGCGGGTACGGCGCGACGGCATCGTGCTCAAGCAGGTTGGGTTCAAGGTGCCGCCACCTTCGCAGGCGTATCTGGTTGATCAGTTCAAGGCGGCGGTGACGCCGCGGACGCGTGTTATCGAGGTCACGCACATCACCAACCTGACCGGTCAGATCATGCCGGTGCGGGAGCTGATGGAGTTCGCCCGCCCCAGGGGCATCGAAGTCTTCGTGGACGGCGCCCACGCTTACGCGCACTTCCCCTTCTCCCGTGACCAGCTCGACTGCGACTACTACGGCACCAGCCTGCACAAGTGGCTGCTGGCGCCGATCGGTACCGGGTTTCTGTATGTGCGGAAGGCGAAACAGAAGCGGCTCTGGCCGCTCATGGCCGCGCCTGCCTCGATGGATGAGAACATCCGCAAGTACGAGGAGATCGGCACTCACCCCGCCGCGAACCACAACGCCATCAGCGTCGCCCTCGCTTTTCACAACGCCATCGGCGGCGAACGCAAAGTGGCCCGGCTGCGCTATCTCCGGGATCGCTGGGCCCGCCGCCTTCAGAAGGAAAGCGAGCGGTTCCGCATCCTCACCCCGCTCGACAGCCCGAATTCGGGGGGCCTCGGCTTGGTGCACGTCGAAGGGATCGATCCCAATCGGCTCGGCGCCTGGATGTTGGAGAAGCACCACATCGTAGTGACCCCCATCGTCCACGCCGAGTTTGACGGCCTCAGGATCACGCCGAATGTGTACACCACCGTCGATGAGATCGATCGATTCGCAGAGAAGATGATCGACGCGGCCCGAAAAGGGCTGGCGTGAGAATTCGGCCCGCCACCCCCCCGGACGAGGCCTTCATCCTCAGGCTCAGCGACCAGCTGAGCGCTTTCCCCGTCCCGGCGTGGCGGACCGCGGCAGAAATCGCCGCGGCCGATCACATGATTCTGCTCGACGCGCTGCACCAGCCATCCCCGGAGACCAGCCTCCTCGTTGCCGAGGACGCGCCTGACAAGCCGGCGGGGTATGTTTTCACTTCGACGCACGAGGACTACTTCACCCATGAGCGGCACGCCCATGTCGAGGTGCTTGCGGTGGAGCCCGCGGCACGGCGGCGGGGAGTGGGCCAGACCCTCATGGCGGCGGCGGAGGAGTGGGCCCGGAGCCGAGGGTACCGTCGCATTACCCTCAACGTCTTCGCGCAAAACGAGCGCGCCCGCCAGTTCTACGACCGGCTGGGCTATCAGCCGGAAACGGTGCACTATCACAGGGAACTGTAGTTCCCGCGCCTGGCAGTCGGCTTGACCCGGCTCGACTCCTGGCTGCCGAACCCGGACCTATCCGCGCTGCACTCCATCGAAATCGGGGCGCCGCCCACTCGGGTGTACCAGGCCCTCAAGGTCACCGATTTTGGCGCCAATCCCGTGGTCGCAGCCATCATGGCGCTCCGGGCCATCCCAGCCCTGCTCGCGTCACCGGTGGCCACCTGGAAGAAGCTGAGGCGCCAAGGCCGCCCGGCGAACCGGGCACCGACGGCAACTCTGCTGGATGGTGCATTCACGATACTGGAGGACGTTGCCGACGAGGAGATCGTGCTGGGCATCACTGGCCGGTTCTGGACCCCGACCGGCGGGCTGGTGCCGACGCAAGCGGAGCACTTCCGTGAGCCGCTGTTACCGGGCCTGGCCCAAGCCGCATGGAGTTTTCATTGCCAGGCTCTCTCGCCTGACACAACGCGGCTGGCCACCGAGACCCGCGTCCGCTGCGCGGATGCGGCAACTCGTCGTTCGTTTCTCCGGTACTGGCGCGTGATCGCCCCGGGCAGCGGACTCATTCGATGGGCCATTCTGCGCCAGGTTCGCCACCGGGCGGAACTGGGCGTCACGCTCCTCTGCCTGGTGGCGGCCTCGGTTCGCGCGCAGGAGCCCCCCTCTCACTTTCCCGTCTGCACCAGTGACTCGGCGGCTCGGGCGTTTCTTGGCCGGGTCCAGTTCCTCCTTTCCGCAAGCGACGGACGCAGTCGCGCGAGGCTGGACAGCCTGGCCCTTGGGGCAGCGGACCCGGACCGGGCAATGTTGATCATCGATGAGCCAACGTGCATTGCGGCTTCGGAGGCCTATGCCGCCAAAGCGCACCCATCCACCGGTCTTCACCCACCCTTCCCGGTGATGATCGTGCGCGCCGGGAACCGATACCTGGTTCAACTGGGAGGCGTGACTGGAGCCGACGGAGATCGCTGGGAGGTGGTAGTCTTCGACCTCCTCTTCCAGCCACTTGCGAGCTATTGAACCATCCCAGCTGTTCAGGTGTTCCCGCTGGAGCGCGCTGGCCCTAGCTTAGATGATCCCCGCAGCTTGGCCGACCCGCGACGAATAACGGAGCGCCCGTGACATTCCGCCCATCCCGCGCCGCACTGGTGTCGATCGGCATCATCCTGCTGATCGGTGTGGTGGTGGTCGGAATGGGGCGAGCCGTCATGAGAGTCGTCCGGGGCGCCTCCTCGACCGGGCAGACGACCATCTCGCATTCCGTTGTGGTGTCGCGGATGGAGGCGGTGTCCAAGCTGGTCACGAGTGAAAGCACCATCCGCGACGTGGTGGTATACCAGAACACCCGCCTCGGCAGCACCAAGCGCTCCCTGGTGGTGGTGACCGGAAAGGCCATGGTCGGCCTCGACCTGGCCAAGAGCCGCGGCATCGACATCGACGAAACCGCCCGCAGAATCACCATCAAGGTGCCGCGGGCGGAGTTGATCGGCATCGACATCATCGACCTCAAGACCTACGACGAAACTCGCGGGCTGTGGAATCCGTTTCATCCAGCTGATCGCGATACCGTCCTCCAGTTGGCGCGCCAACGGCTGCAGCATGCCGCCGTGGACCTCGCGGTCCGCGAGCATGCCGAGGAGAGCGCCCGCCGACTGCTCTCGGGCCTGTTCGCGGCCGATGGGTATTCCGTGGATGTGCAGTTCGAACCGTTTCTCGCCCCAGTTCCCGCCGACTAGCGCTTTCGGAAGAGTCCGCATGCAATTCACGTTCAGTTACACCCTCGATCGTTCCCGAGCAGATGTCTGGCGGGCGTTCGACAGCGTGGACAATATGAAGAAATGGCAGCCAACACTGGTGGGCTTTGACCGGATCAGCGGGACTCCGGGTCAGCCCGGCGCAGTGTCTCGGCTCACCTATGAGGAAGGCGGGCGGAGCGTGATCCTCACCGAGACGATCACGCTGCGACGCGAGCCGGAGGAATTTGCGGGTCGCTACGACTCCGCGATGGGGACAACGGCGATCCGCAGCCGATTCGAGGCTCTGAGCCCCACGAGCACCCGGTGGGATGTCACCACAGATGTCGAATTCCGTGGCCTCTGGCGGCTGCTTGCTCCATTTATCCGCGGGATGATCCGCAAGCGTACCCGCTCCGATCTCGAACGCTTCAAGTCGATGCTGGAATCCAGCCAGCTGTGATTTCCCGTACCGGGCTCCTCGTCGGCGTCCTGGTCCCGCTCGTTGTCCTCACGATTCTCTGGCTGGGGCAGCGGCCATCACATAACCGCCGCTGGGCCATTGACCAGTCGGTACTCCCCTTTGCCGAATTCCGGGAATCGGTGGCGCAGGTTCATGGCGTCCGCAACTTCCACTGGACCAGCGCGACTGACTTTGCCCCGGCCTGGGAGGACCGGAACTACGATCTCGACCGGATCGCCAGCGCGTGGTACGTCCTGGTACCATTCTCACGGAAGTGGCGCGGACCGGCACATGCCTTCGTGACCTTTGGTTTCGACGACGGGCAGTATGTGGCGATCTCGGTGGAAGCCCGTCGAGAAGCGGGGGAAGAGTACGGTGTCTTGAAAGGCATGCTGCGGCGCTTCGAGCTGCTCTATGTGGTCGGGGACGAGCGCGATCTGATCGGACGCCGGGCGGTGTACGATGGGAGCGACGTCTTTCTCTACCCCATCCGCGCCCACCCCGGGACCATCCGCGCGGTCTTTCGGGCGATGCTGGAACGTGCCAATCACATTCGCGAGCAGCCGGAGTTCTACAACAGCTTCACCAACAATTGCACCTTGAACCTGGTTCGCCACGTCAACCAGCTGGCTCCGGGCAAGATTCCCTCGAGCTGGCGGATCATCCTCCCGGGCTACAGTGACGAGGTGATCCACGGCCTGGGGCTGATCGACTCCACCGGCACCATGGCGGATGTCCGTGCCCGGTTCCTCATCAATACCAAGGCTCGAGCGGCGCTGAATCAACCGGATTTCTCGGCCCGGATCCGGGCGCAGTGATGGCGAGCGTCTACGATCTCAAACCGCGGTTCCAGGCGCTGCTGCGTCCGATCGCCGGATTCCTGGCGAAGGCTGGTGTCACAGCCAACCAGGTCACCATCGCCGCGGTGCTGCTCTCGCTCGCGACCGGCGCGGCCCTGTTGCTCCGGCCGTGGGCCATGCTGCTTCTCCCCGCGACACTCGTTGTTCGGATGGCGTTGAACGCAATCGATGGCATGCTGGCGCGGGAACACGACCAGAGATCTCGACTGGGCGCCGTCCTGAACGAGCTCGGCGACGCGATATCGGATTGCGCGCTATATCTGCCGTTCGCGCGGGTGCCGGGGATCAGTGGCTGGCTCGTGATCCTGGTGGTGGTCCTCGCATTGGTGGGTGAACTCGCGGGCGTAGTCGCCGTGCAGATCGGCGCCCAGCGTCGCTACGACGGACCCATGGGGAAGAGCGATCGCGCGACCGTGTTCGGGGGCATCGGCCTGCTGCTCGGGCTCGGCGTGAATCCAGGACAGTGGACCGCCACCGTCCTGACGGCGGCGGCGGTGCTGGGCGTGTTGACGATCGTCAACCGAGTCCGGCGCGCCCTGGCCACCGCCGCCGCATGATCCTCCAGACCCTCACGCCGGGCGCGCGGATGGTGATGGCCGGGATTCTGGGCGTTCTGGTGATTGCGAGCGCGGTCACCTGGCGCCTGCAGCGGCACGGTCCCGCGGAGAAATACCTGGAGCTGTCACAGCGGGTGAAGTCGTGGTGGGTGATGGTCGGGGTCTTCACCGTCGCCATCGCCATCGACCAGCGGCTCAGTATTGCCTTCTTCGCCTTTGTCTCTTTTCTGGCGCTGAAAGAGTTCTTCTCGCTGATCCCGACTCGGCGGGCGGATCGTCGCGTGTTGTTCTGGGCCTACCTGAGCATCCCCTTACAGTACTACTGGGTCTACCGCGGCTGGTACGGCATGTTCATCGTATTCATTCCGGTGTGGATGCTGATGGTGATTTCCGCACGGATGGTGCTGATCGGCGAGACCCGGGATTTTCTTCGCGCCGTAGGGACAATCCAGTGGGGCCTGCTGCTGATGGTTTTCAGCATCAGTCACCAGGCGTATCTGCTCGTGCTCCAGCCACACGGCGGCCCGGCTCTGGTGCTTTACCTCGTGGTCCTCACCCAACTGAACGATGTCGCTCAGTACATCTGGGGCAAGACGCTTGGCCGCCACAAGGTCGTTCCCACCGTGAGCCCTAACAAGACGGTCGAGGGTCTCATCGGGGGTATCGCCACTACCACCGGGCTCGCGGTGCTCCTGGCCCCGTTGCTCACCCCACTGTCACTGCCGCACAGTATCGCGGCCGGACTCATGATCGGGGCCGGTGGATTCCTGGGCGACATCACGATCGGATCGGTCAAGCGTGACCTCGGCGTGAAAGACGCGGGCACGATGCTGCCGGGACACGGAGGCGTGCTGGACCGGGTGAACAGCCTGACGTATACGGCGCCGCTGTTTTTTCATTTCTTGAGGTTCTACTACGGGTGAAGGGCCGTCAGCCGTCAGCCGTTGAGCCGTTAGCCGTTAGCCGTTAGCCAATGGGCTTGGTAACCGCCACAAGCTCAAAGGCAAGTGCACTTACCTGACGGCTGACGGCTGACGGCTAACGGCTGACGGCTGACGGCCCTATACGAAACTCATGACCCGCTTCCTGCGACTGATCTTCTTCGGCGTCATCGTTCGCGCCGTTACGGGCGTTGTACTCGGACTCAACGTCCGAAACCGGGAACGACTGCCGCGCGAGCGGGCCGGCGGTAATCGCGGCCAACCACAACAGTCATCTGGACACGATGGTACTCATGACGCTGTTGCCGCTCTCCCTGCTCGAACAGGTGCGGCCGGTGGCGGCGGCGGACTACTTTCTCCGAAACCGGCTCCTGGCCTGGTTCGCGACACACATCATCGGCATCCTCCCCATCAGGCGGGGACGAGCTGGGCCGGATGATGATCCGCTCGCGCCTCTGGCCGAAGCGCTGGATCGGAGGGAGATTCTGATCTTCTTCCCGGAGGGGACCCGGGGTGAGCCCGAGCAGCTTCAGGAATTCAAGAGCGGGATAGCCAGACTCAAGGAACGACGGCCCGCAGTGCCGGTCATACCCGTCTTCCTGCATGGCGTCGGCAAGGCGCTCCCCAAGGGTGAGGCCATCCTGGTGCCATTCTTTGTGGATGTGTTCGTGGGAGAGCCGGTCGAATGGACCGGCAGCCGGGAGAGCTATCTCGACAGCTTCCGTTCGGCGTTCGCCCACCTGGCTGCGCTCGGCGATTTCCCCGTCTGGGAGTAAGGGGCCTCATGGACTCCGTTTCGCTGACTGCCTATTACTGCTGCGGTATCCGGATGGACGACGCGGAGCGTCCGCATCCCATCTGCGGCGACCGCTATGCCAAGGTGTTCATGAATGACGAAGGGAGACAGGTCCACGATTCCTTCAAGGAAGAGCGGTACCCCAATGGATCCAACGTCACCAGGCATCGGATCATCGACGACCTGCTGCGCGACCGTCTGCTGGAAGATGCAGCCCGGCCGATTCTCGTGCTTGGCGCCGGCTTCGATACCCGCGCGTTCCGGCTGAAGGGTGGTCGCTGGACGGAAGTGGACGAGCAAGCGCTGATCACCTACAAGAACGCACGCCTGCCCAGCTCGGGATCACCCAATCCCCTGGAGCGGGTAGCGGTGGACTTCTCCACGGACTGGCTCCCTGGAGTTCTGGAGCGCTATCGCGGCGCCGGGCGCGTAACGATCGTGATCGAGGGCGTGCTGATATACCTCGAGCCAAAGCAGATTTCGAAGTTACTCGAGACCCTGCACCGCCGGCTGCCGGATCACGAGCTTATCTGCGACTTGATAACCCGTCGATTCGTCGAACGCTACAGTCACAAGATCCACAAGCGCATCGCGGCGCTTGGCGCGACTTTCCGCTTCATCGATGAAGATCCCGAAGGGTTCATCAGCAATCTCGGATACCAAAGGACCCGGCGTATCTCGATCGTCGAACGCGCCGCAGCACTCAAGGCCATCCCTCTGCCGCGCTTCGTGGTGAGGACTTTCCTCAGGACCCTGCGGCGCGGGTTGAGTGTCTGCGTGTTCGAGCGAACCGGGCATGCTGCCACACGAAAACCCTCAGTTCCAGCGCGCCTTGCCTGACCCGCGGCTTTCATCCGCGCGGATCTGACCAATCGGCCCGCCGACATCAGCGTCCCTTCGCCTTGCGCTCCCACAGCACGTTCACGATGACCCATCGCCCCTCAACCTTGGCGACCTGCAGGTAGTCGATCCAGTCGGCCATCGTGACCCGCACACTCGCCACGTTCTGAAAGACATCCAGAACACTTACCGCTTTCTCCTGCCGATCGGCTGGAGTGTCCTTGCCGAACCCTCGGAAGGTACCGTTCACCAGTGCCGTCGCTCCCATCGTTTGGATGACACTCCGCTTGCTCACGCTGTCCCACATCACGATGCGCTTGACTAATTCGGGGTGCACCGCGCGCGCCATCCGCGCCCCATTGCCCTCATACCAGCCCTCGGCGTAGTCCAGCGCTATGGCCCGAATGGCCCCGGTATCGGCAGCGGTCTGCGCCCCGGCGGAACCGGCGCCGATCGCCAGCACAACGACAGTCAAGAGGACGAATCGCATAAAGCCACTCCGATGCATGGGAGAGAGTGTGGGTACCCATGCACGGAGGGTGGGAGCAGCGCTTCGCCGGAGCAAGCCGCCGGTGACAGACTGGACTACCTGAGGGGTGAACTGGAGAGATTCGGCTGTCGCGGTCGAGCTACCGCAGCAGGCCGCGAAGCCTTGCGCTGTGGGTCCGGCTCGAGGTGAGCTTGATGCCGTTGCGCAGAATCACGACGTATTCGCCGTGGAAGTAGGGCTCTACGGTCGCGATCTGTTCCAGGTTGACGATCACCGACCGATGTACCCGGACGAAACAGGCGGGGTCCAGACGCCGCTCCAAGGTCTTGAGCGGCTCGCGCAGGAGGAACTCCGTCCCGCCAACATGGAGCCGAGCGTAATTGCCCTCGGTGTCGATCCATTCGATGTCCTCAACTCGGACAAAAGCGATGCGCCCACTGGCCCGCGCCACCAGCCGCTTGGCGAAGCCCCGCTCGAGGCGCTCATGCTCCAAGAATCGCCGGAGCTCCGCGTCGAGCGTCTCCCGCCCCTGGGCAAGCCGCTGCCGGGCCCGGGAGATGGCCGCATCGAACCGCGACCGCTCGATTGGCTTGAGCAGGTAGTCGACCGCGTTCATCTCGAAGGCCCGGACTGCGTACTCCTCGTGGGCCGTGACCACCACGACCGCCGGCAGTCGCACCGGCGGCAGACCGTCGAGGATCTCGAACCCATTGAGCTCGGGCATCTGAATGTCCAGCAGCAGCAGATCCGGTTCGACCGACTGAATCGTGGCAAGGGCCTCGCCGCCGTCGCCGCATTCCGCGACCAGAACAAGATCCACATGAGCTTCGAGCAGGGTTCGGAGCCGCTCCCGCACCAGCGGCTCGTCGTCGACAATCACGACCTTGAGAGTCATGGCACCCGTCCGGCGAATCCGGTCATCGGCTCGGTGTGAAAAGGCAGGGAGACCTCGACCCTGAGTCCCCCCACCGCCTGCTCATCAAGCGTGAGACTGTGATCCCCACCGTACAGCTCGGCCAAACGACGGCGGGTGGTTCCCAAGCCAACCCCCTCCACGGGAGCCTGCCCCGCCTTGGCGAGCCCTGGGCCGTCGTCCAGCACACTGAGCCGAAGCCGATCAGCCACAAGCTCCGACTGGATGACGATGCGTCCGGCGCCCGCGCGCCGCGCGATTCCGTGCTCGATCGCGTTTTCCACCAGCGGTTGCAGCAGCAATGGCGGAACCAGTGCCGAGCGGTGGACCTCGGGGATTTCGAGCTGGATCGCCAGACGATCCCGAAAGCGGACGGCGAGAATCGCGAGGTAGTCCTCGAGCAGGGCGAGTTCCTCGGCGAGTGTGACTTCGTACGCGCGCGCCCGGGCAAGCGTCTTCCTCAGCAGATCGCTGAGATGCACCAGCATCGCGTCCGCAGCTTCGGGATCACGATGAATCAGTGTGGAGATGCCCTGCAACGTGTTGAACAGGAAGTGGGGATGGAGCTGCCCCGCGAGCGCCTCCAGTTCCGCCTCCGACAGCCGCGCCCGGAGCCGGGCAGCCTGCAGCTCACGTTCCTGAAAGCGTTCGTAGTACTCCAGGGCGTGGACCGCCGCGATCACGCACCAGAATGCCATGTTCTCGGTGATGAAGGAGCGGGTCAGCAGAAGGGAGAAGTCCCGCTGCCGTTCCGGAATGAGCAGAGCACCCAGCTGGTGTTGCAGCCCGAACTTCGCCACTGAGGCAACCGCCGCCGCCGCAAGGTGCAGGGGAAGGTGCCGCCGCCACTGCCCGCGCCCGAGGGGAAACCGGCGCGCCAGCAGGAAGAACAGGGGAGTGAAGATCGCGCAGGAGTACCAGTCGATCAGCCGGTCCGTCAGCACCAATCGCCAAGGGACTGGCTGCCCGAGCGAGTGCAGAATCAGCGCGGACTGGCTCGCAGAGAGGAGTCCGAGGACAGTCCACACCAGAAAGCCGAGTGCCCAGCGCCGAGTGCCCGTCATTGGGGAAATCTCGCTGAGTGCCGGCCGGCGTGAAGCCCGGTGGGAGGAACTGGCCGGGAGCCCCCCTGAGGCGGCCGGCTGTGGGGGCGGGGTGGAACGGCGGAAAGACGGAAGGATGGAAGGACGGAAGGATGGAAGGACGGAGAGGACGGGAGGATGGAAGGATGGAAGGACGGAAGGATGGAAGGATGGAAGGATGGAAACACGCAAAGTGTGAAGTGATTGTCAAAAGGGAAAGAGGTGGAGAGCAAGACAGGAAGTGACAATGAGAAGCACCTTCGCGCCCTCCTTCCTTCCGTCTTTCTCACCCTTCCATCCTTCCAACCTTCCTCCCGTCGTCACCCCCCAATCCGGAACAGGTAGCTCCCTTTGAGGAAGAACCCATCAGCGCGACGGGAAAGCCCCCGGAACTCGAACGGGCTTCGCTCTGCCATTGTGGTGGCGTAGCCGGCAAAGAGCACCGTACCTGGCATCGGGGTAAACGAGAGCAGGGCGTCGCCCCGAAAGGTGTTGTCGGTGAAGGCTCCCGCACGAGCGTAGTCGCCCAGTCGCCGATCGTAAATCAGGATCGGCGCATCAGTGCGGGTGTCGTCGCGCAGACTGTCCTGTTGATAGGCGTTGTACTCGCCTACCAGTCGGATGAACAGCGGCCGGGCAAGTTGATACTCCACCTTCAGGCGCGGAATCCGCTGGCGACCCACCAGCGAGCCATCGGTCCGCCGCTGGTACTGGTTCTGCTGGTAGCGGGCCTCGATGCGGAGCTGGTTGGTCGGGCGCCAGTTGATCCCGAAATCCGCAAAGAAGAGGTTGGCCGAAGCCCATTCGAAGAAGTTCTCGTCCTGACCCCAGATGATGAATCCGTTGGCCGAGAAACCTCTGAATTCCGGCGTCGTGAGGGTGACCACCCAATCGCGGTTGGGGATTTTGGGCGTGCCGGTAAAGGCTACGGTATCGAGACCCACGCCACCGGCGCCGGGCACCTCCAGGGCATAGCCTCCGTAGATGCGCGGATCGTAGCCGAACTTTTCCAGCAACAGCGACGCGCCTGCCTGCCATCCCCCGCGGAGCGAAGCGTTCAGGTTGAAGTGAATCTTTTGGTCGCGGACCCCTTGCCCCGCGCTGAATAGATCGTAGGTCCAGGTCCCGTAGAGCGACACATCCGGGGTGAAGCTCTCCACCAGGCTGCCGGGCTTCCCGTTGAGGGTGAATAGATTCACCATGGTGAGGTTGACGTCTCCCCGACGACGAATGAACCCGCTCCTGGTTACGAAGTCGGGATGGACTCCCGAGAACTCGTAGCGTACCCCGAACACCCTGCCGTTGTGCACCGCGCGGCCCATCCAGATGGGGCCGTCGCGTCGCACGCCGAATTCCTTGGTGAAGCTCTGGCCCAGCTGGAACGCGAAGTTGCTCTTGCCCGAGACCAGCCGGCCGTCCACACTGCCGACCCGATTCCAGTTGTCTCCATCGATCCGGTCGGTGTAGACCATGCCGAGACGGGAGCGTGCGGCGACATCCTTCTGCAGTCTGACCACGTTGACCAGCGGATGGTCCCGCCCGGTCGAGGATGCCAGCTTGTCGTCCACCGCGGTGATGAGCCCGGCGTTGGTGCCGAAGGCCTTACCCGTCAGCTTCACGGACGCGACGGGCTGCACGATCCGCCGGGTGTACACCAGATTGTTCGGCGCTTGAAAGAGCTCGAGGCCGTCCAGGAAGTAGGGCCGCTTCTCCGGAAAGAACAGCTCGTCGCGCGGATCAAACTGAATCTGGGAGACGTCGGATTCGACCTGCGAGAAATCAGGATTGGCCGTGGCATTGAGCGACAGGTTGTTGGTGATGCCCCAGCGTGCGGTGCCGCCGACCTCGGGGCCGGCGCGATCGTAGTCCCACGTGCTGCCCTTCCCAGGGTTGCCGTCGAGTCGCGCGGTAATTTCCGGCGTCACGTCGAGGGTGAGCCCCCGTTCAAGCCCGCTCAGACCCGTCAGCAGCCCGGACTGGCCCAGAAACGATGCGCTGGCGCGCTGCGCCGGAACCCAGGAGTCTTCGTATCCCGAGTGTTGGATGGTGCGCAGAACGTGGAGGCGCCAGGTCTGCGTGTTGCTGGACTGATATCGAAGGCTCTTGAACGGGATCCGCACTTCGATCTGATAACCGCCTTCGATAAGCCGACCCTTCGACTCGAACACGTAATCCGGGCTCAGGTCAGAACCCTCTCGGGCCGCTGCGGCACCACCGCCGAACCCGCCTCCGGCGGTGACTCCCCGCTCGACCATCGCTCCATCCGCCTGCACGCCGAGGGGATTCACTGCAAACATGAACGCCTGACGCCCGTCATCGAACGTGCCGATGAGGAACTGCATGTAGTCGTCGGCAAAGATCCGGTCTCGGTCCGCCAGCGTGGCATGTACCTCACCGTGCGGCTCGAGGGCGGTAACGCCGAGGTATAACGCCGTGGCCGAATACCAGATGCGCACTTCCGTCGAGTCCGCCGCGGGCTCGCCGTCGATCGGTTGGAAGTGCGAGAAGCCCGTCAGGATCGCGGCGCTCTGCCACGTGGCCTCGTCGAGGACGCCGTCCACCACCACGGCGGCATCCAGTCGGGGGAGCGCCACCGAGAGCGCCTGCTTCCGGCCATCGTAGACGGCAATGGAATCGGTCGGCATGGCATGAAACAGGGCGAGCAGCGCGAGCAGCATGCAAACCAGGCTCGATGTCGGGGGAATGCCTCGCGTACGCGGGCGCGGGGTCTGGGGTTTCGTGGCCGCGCTGTCACCGAGCGCGGCGGCCGTGTAGTTTCCCTTCGAAGGATTACTCGTAGCAGGGAGAAACATGATGATTCGCCCAATCGCCGCCAGCCTCTTGGCGCTGACCCTCCTCGTTGCCCGTGCCGAAGCGCAGGCCGGCAAGCAGAAGCACAAGGAACCGGAGTTCGACGGCCGGCCGCTGTCGGCCTGGATCGCTGACCTCAAGGCTCCCGCCCCTTACAGCCGGAACATCGCCGCCTATGCCATCAGCGGCATGGGTGCCGAGGGCGCACCCGCAGTCCCCGCGCTGATCGCGGCGTTGGACGATCCGGAGGCTGCGGTTCGGTTCCCCGTGTGCGTAGCTCTGCGGGAGATTGGACCAGCGGCAAAGGACGCCATTCCAGCTCTCACAAAGGCACTCGAGGACCGGAGCGATGACGTCGCCTCGATGGCGAGGAAGGCGCTCACGTCGATCACCGGCACCGACCCCCGTCCGCCGGAGAACAACAACTGAGGCTGCGCCCGGGGGAGGAGCGCGGGCGGGGATGGCTGGGCCGCATCAGACCGCGGTAGACCGCTCTCGATCGGAAGTCGCGCTGGTGAACGCTCCGTCGGGGGACTACGTCTTCTGCGTCATCACCAGGAACCAGGCCGACACGACCTGGGAGCAGGACAACGAGGGATGGGTACTGATCCGGAATCTCTCAGGCCTCCTGTGGCGGCACTTCGAGCCCAAGCATCCCTGGCACCCCGCTGAAGCGGCGGTTCGCTTCAAGCCCTGAATCCATGCCCAACCCGGCCCAGCCCTCACAACATCTCCAACGGTACCGCAGGCTCGCCCGAGCCCTCGACGCGCGCTTCGGCATTCCGGGCACACCATTCCGTTTCGGTTGGGACGCGCTGATTGGCCTCATTCCAGGCTTCGGCGACGCCGCCGGGAGCCTGCTGGGTGGCTACGGCATCTACGCCGGTGCCAAGCTCGGGGCACCCCTCGTCGTTCTCGCCCGAATGCTGCTCAACCTCGGCATCGATATGGCGCTGGGTGCAGTACCGGTTCTCGGTGACTTGATCGATTTCGCCTTCCGGGCGAACCAGCGGAATCTTGCACTGCTCGAGGCCTGGCTGAGTCGTCCGCACCAGACTCGGCGCCGGAGCACCTGGCTCCTTGTCCTCCTGGCGACACCTTTGGTGCTGCTCGCCGCGCTCACGGTCTGGCTGGCTTTTCGGTTGCTCCGAGCACTCCTCTGGCACGGGCTCTAAGCTCCAGGACCGCTCCAACTCTCCGATCCCGCCGGCTGTCCAACCCGAGGCGATGCAGACGGCCACTACTTCCACCTCAAGCACGTAAAGGCTGCTTGCTTCGCGGCCTGTGCCCGCTGCGGTCAATGTGCCTGCCCCCCGATTTCGGGGCCTCTCAAGCCAACCAGAGCACCGCTTCACGAGAAAGGTCCCCGTGTCGACACTCCTTTCCGACATCCGGCTAGCGGTACGCTCGCTGCTCCGTCGCCCCCTTTTCGCGGCGGGCGTGCTCCTCACGTTGGCGCTCGGCATCGGCGCCAACACCGCAATCTTCAGTGTGGTTGACGGGGTTCTACTCCGACCGCTCCCGTACAAGGACGCCGACCGCCTGGTGCTCATCTGGAGCCGCTGGAACAATTTCGAGAAGACTTGGGTGTCGGACTGGGAGTACTTCCAGTACCAGGCCGAGGGCCGGCTCTTCAAGGACGCGGCGGCCTGGGAAACCGATGGTAATGTGTCGCTCACCGGCGATCAGGGCCCGGAAAGCGTCGCGGCCGCGAGGATTACCCACAATCTCTTTGATGTCCTGGGTGTCTCAGTGTCTCGGGGCCGGGGTTTCACCGCTGAAGAGGACGTGCCTAACGGACCTCGAATTGCCTTGATGGGTCACGATCTCTGGAGACGGCGTTTCGGCGCGGACCCAAGCCTCGTTGGACGAGCGGTTCGCGTCGACGGCGAGCCGGTAACCGTGATAGGAGTCCTGCCACGCAGCTTCCGGTTCCCGCTCGAATTCCAAACCCTCGCGACGGCCCAGCTGATCACACCGCTGCGCCTGGATCCCGCCAATACCACCGCGGGCAATCACAGCTACTACGGTGTCGCACGGCTGCAGCCCGGGGTCACCGCAGAGCAGGCAACGGCGGAACTCCGGGGGCTCACACGCCGCTGGACAGCGGAGGGCCGCTATCCCGAGAGCATGCAGTTCTCCGCCTTTACACTGCCGGTCAAGGAGGAAGTGAGCGGGGGAGTGCGGACAGCGCTGCTGGTCCTCCTTGGAGCAGTGGGTCTGCTACTCCTGATCACCTGTGCCAACGTGGCCAACCTCCTGCTGACCCGGGCCGACGCGCGAGCCCGCGAGATGGCGGTGCGCGCGGCCCTGGGAGCCGGTCGACGTCGGCTGCTCCGCCTGGCGCTGACTGAAAGTGTGCTGCTCGCGCTGGTGGGTGGACTGCTAGGCCTCCTCCTCGCGTGGGGTGGAGTTCGCCTCATGACCGCCTTCGCCCCCACCAGTATTCCGCGTGCTGCGGAGCTAGGGGTGAATGGCGCCGTGCTGGGTTTCACGCTGTTGCTCTCGGTCGCGACGGGATTCCTCTTCGGCACCATGCCCGCTCTGCGAGTCGCACGCATCAACCTGGTGACGTCACTCAATGAAGGGGGGCGGGGTGGAGAAGGCCGCCACACTCGCCGCGGGAGGGCGTTGTTGGTGACAGCAGAGACTGCGATCGCGGTGATGTTGCTGATCGGCGCCGGACTTCTCATCCGGAGCTTTCACAACCTCAGCCGGCTGGATCCCGGGTTCGATCCCAGAAACCTCTTGACCCTTCGACTCTCGCTTCCCGCCTCCGATTACCCAGCCGACGCCGACCTCGTGCGGTTCTATCAGGAGGTGGGCGACGAGATCCATCGCTTGCCTGGAGTCGAAGCGTCGGGCTTTGTGCGGGTGCTTCCGCTGGCCGATGAAATCGGCGATGCCGGCATGGCGATCGAGGGCAAGCCCGTCGCCCCGGGCGAGCCCAACCGCTCAGCGGACTGGCAGGCGGTTACACCAGGATACTTCGAGGCGATGCGAATTCCTCTGGTCCGAGGCCGCTTCTTCGACAACACTGATACCCCGGATGGACTGCAGGTTATCGCGATCAATCAGACGCTGGCGAGCCAGTACTTTGACGGCGAAGATCCGATCGGCCAACGGATCAGAGTGGGCGGAATGGATAGCCCCTGGCGTGTGGTCGTCGGGGTTGTGGGGGATACCCGTCACAACGGTCTCACCAATCCGGCCAAGAGGGCTTGGTTCCTGCCCCACAATCAGTTCGCCAACTCCTGGGGTTCGGCTCGTCCCGCCATGACACTGGTTGTCCGGACGACCGCGGATCCGCGCGGCTTGCTTCCAGCGGTCGGGCGGGTGATCCACAAGCGCGATCCAAACCTTCCCCTCAGCGCCATCGCCACCATGGAGGACGTGATGGCGACCGCCCTGCAGGCACAGCGGTTCACGACCTCGCTGATGGCCGGCTTCGCGACCCTCGCGCTGATCCTGGCGGCAATCGGGATGTACGCCGTCATCTCCTACTCGGTGAGCCAACGGACCCGAGAGATCGGTATCCGCCTGGCGCTTGGCGCCGATGGCCGAACGGTGCGGGAATTGGTGGTGCGACAGGGAATGGCTCCGGTGCTCGTGGGAGTAGCGCTCGGACTGGTGGGTGCCCTGCTTCTGAGTCGGGTAATGGCAGGCCTGCTCTACGGTGTCACGGTACACGACCCAGCGACGTTCCTGCTCATCCCCGCAGCCTTGCTCCTGGTAGCACTCGGATCTACCTCGCTGCCTGCACTCCGCGCGACCCAGGTTCATCCGATGGAGGCGCTCAGGTACGAGT
The DNA here is from genome assembly GCA_963748035.1 of uncultured Gemmatimonadales bacterium. GTDB lineage: Bacteria > Gemmatimonadota > Gemmatimonadetes > Gemmatimonadales > GWC2-71-9 > JADJOM01. The sequence continues at coordinate 510,535 of CAVVHO010000003.1, forward strand.
AGGTCGGGTGTCCGCCCTGCGCCGTCCGCCACCCGCTGTCTGACCCAGGGTTGTTGCTGCCGATGCCCGGCAGTCAGGGACAGCCGACGATGGATGATCAGGCTTGACCGATCTTAATTGATTGATTAATTATTGCCCGTGGCTGAGGTTTCCGACACATCAGGTCGAATCTTGGATGCGGCCGAAGCGCTCTTCGCTCGGCTGGGATTCGCCGCCACCACGATCAAGGCAATCGGTACGGAAGCCGGTGTGAACCCCGCCCTGCTGTACTACTACTTTCCCGATAAGCAGCAGCTTTACCAGGCCGTATTGGATCGCCGAGTCGGCGACTTTGCCCGCCGGGCGGCTGCAAACCTCCCCGAGGGGATTGCTCCGCTCGAGGGGATTCGCCGGCTGGTCAAGGCGCAGGTGGCGTTCATGCAATCATCTCCCCACGTCCCCCGGCTTCTTGCCCGCGAACTCGCTGACCATGAGGCAGCGAACGCGCGACCGGTCATTCGTGAGCTCAGTACCGGGGCCTTTCGGCGGCTCTGCGAGTTGATTCTCGCGGGTCAAGACGACGGCACCATTCGCCCTGACCTCGACCCAGCGTTTACCGCAATTTCCATCATCTCCCAAACCGCGTGGTTCTTCATCGCGCAGCCCGTGGTTTCAGGGGTAATGGGGTACGACGGCACCTTGCCAGCGGAGGAGGTCGCCCACTTCGCGGAACACGCGGTGCGCTTCGCCCACTCAGCGGTGACCGTCCGTCCAGATCGCAAGCGAGAGCAGCCATGACCAGATGCGCCATTCCCGTCGTTGCCCTGCTGCTCGTCGCCCCCTCCTGCAAAGGTGGGGAAGAGCCGGGTGTGTTCCCCGGAACTATCGAAGTCAACGAAAGTGACGCCGCTCCTCTCGTCGCCGGCCGCATCCTCGAGCTCAGGGTGGAGGAGGGCGACACAGTCCGGCTGGGTGATACCCTGGCGGTCCTGACGCAGGCCAGCCTTCCCGCTCAGGTGGAGGAACGCAGGGCCAGATTGTCGGCCGCTCGGGCCCGCCTCGCCGATCTCCGTGAGGGGTCTCGCAGCGCCGAGCTTGATAGAGCGACCGCCCAGTTCGAGGCCGCGGCGGCGGAGGCCGACCGCATGGCCAAAGATCTGGCCCGCGCGGAACTCCTCGCCAAGAACGGTGTCATCGCGCAACAGGAACACGACCGCATTCGTTCGGGATCCGAGGCCGCCGCCCGCCAGCGCGACGCCGCCCGCGCGACCCTCGAGCTCCTGCGGGAAGGAAACCGGGAGGAGCAGATCCGCGCTGCCGAGGCCGATGTTCGGAGCGCCGAGGCGATGCTCCAGGGCGCCAACGCCGATGTGCGGGAGCTCGCGGTATTCGCCCCAGTCAACGGTGTGGTGCTGAGTCGGCACGCTGATCCCGGCGAGGTTGTGGCTGCGGGTACCTCGTTGCTTACCATCGGCGAGACGGCCAGGCCTTGGGTCAGGGTGTACCTGCCTGCAAGGCTTCTCGCCGGGCTACCGCTCGGGAGTAGGGCGGCGATCGTGTCGGCCGGTGGCGACAGGGAATCCGGCGTTGAGGGCAGGCTCAGCGCCGTGAGCGCGCGAGCGGAATACACCCCCCGTGCCGCCCTGACTGAGGAGGAGCGTGCCGACTTGCTCTTCGCGGCCAAGGTTGAACTGGACAACGCAGCCTCGACGCTCCGGCCCGGTCTCCCCGTCACCGTGCGATTTGCACCCCGGGGGAAGCCATGAGCGAGCCGGCGATCGTCATCGAGGCGCTACATAAGCGGTTTGGGGACCTCGTGGCGGTAGAGCGACTGGATCTTACTGTCAGCAAGGGCGAGGTCTTTGGCTTGCTCGGCGCCAATGGCTCGGGAAAGACGACGACGATCCGGATGCTCACTGGCCTGATGCCGCCAACGTCCGGGCGCGCCAGTGTCGCCGGAGTGGACGTCGTGAAGGACCCCGAGGCGGTGCGCCGTCGGCTGGGGTACATGTCGCAGCGATATGGCTTATACGACGACCTCACGGTCGCAGAGAACCTGCGCTTCTACGCCGGCCTCTACGGCCTCGTAGGTCGCATTGGACGAGAACGGGTCGAGCAACTCACTGTGGAATTCGGCTTCACGGAACGCCGCGCCCAGTTGGCCGGCACACTCTCGGGTGGATGGAAGCAACGCCTCTCGCTGGCTTGCGCGACTGCACACAGTCCCGAGGTACTATTCCTCGACGAGCCGACCGCCGGCGTGGATCCCGCGGCCCGGCGGCATTTCTGGGAGGTAATCCGCGGACTGGCCGCGGGCGGCACCACGATTCTCGTTACTACCCACTACATGGACGAGGCCGAGCGCTGCGAGAGGTTGGCGATCCTGTGGCGCGGTCGGTTGGTCGGTGTGGGAAAGCCGCACGAAATAACGGCTCAGCTCGGAGCCGCCACCCTGGAGGACGCGTTTATCGCCCTGCAGGAGAAGGAAGGGGTGGCAGCATGACGGTACGACAGTGGCCCTTCTGGGCGATGCTCCGCAAGGAATTCATCCAGATGCGCCGGGACCGGCTGACCCTGGGCATGATGATTGGCATCCCGGCAATTCAACTGACGCTGTTCGGATTCGCCATCCGCACCGAGGTCCGGCATCTCCCGACTGTGGTGCTGGACGAGGCCCGGACGCAGGAGAGCCGTCAGCTCATCGCGATGCTGGTGAATTCGACCTACTTCAAAGTGGTGGGAGAGGTGCGTGGCAGAGAGGAGATCGCGGCCCGCATCGGGAGCGGCAACGTGGCCGCCGCGGTGATCATCCCGTACGATTTCACCCGTGACCTGAAACGCGGGCGTGGCGCCAAGGCTCAGGTGATCGTGGACGCCGCCGATCCACTCTCATCCCAATCGGCGCTGCAGGGCGCCTCGCTGGCGGGTCTGACGTTCCGGCCCTCGAGCAGCGTGACCCGGAGCGCCCAGCCAGTGGAGCTCCGCGTCCGGCCCTGGTACAACCCGATGCTGGACAGTTCCACCTACATCGTCCCCGGCATCATCGGTGTCCTGCTGTCGATGACCATGATCGTCATCAACGCCATGTCGGTCGTTCGGGAACGCGAGCGCGGTACGCTGGAACAGCTCATCGTTACGCCCATCAATCGTACCAGCCTGATGCTGGGCAAGATCATCCCATTCCTCCTTGTCGGCTACGTGCAGGTGACGGTGATCCTGCTGCTGGGCCGGTTGCTCTTCAATGTGCCGATTCGAGGCAGCATCACGCTCCTGTACCTGATGGCCTTTCCCTTTGTCGTCGCCAGCCTCGGCATCGGGCTGTTCTTCTCTACCATTGTGCGGACCCAGGCCCAGGCGATGCAGGCGGGCTTCATGTTCATCATGCCCAACATCCTGCTCTCCGGATTCATGTTCCCCAGGGCGGCAATGCCCGAGCCGGCCCAGTGGCTGGCCCTGCTCCTGCCTTTGACCTATTTCCTCACGATCCTGCGCGGCATCCTGCTCAAGGGCGTTGGCTTCGCGGCGCTCTGGCCCGAGTTTCTGGCGATGTGGGGGTTCGCGATTGTCATCGTCACCATGAGCGTACGGCGGTTCCACAAGACGCTGGAGTGAGAGGTGAGAAGTGAGAAGTGAGAGGTGACCCCACCTTCTCACTCCTCACTCCTTACTTCTTACTTCTCACTTCAATGTTAAACAACAGATGAGTCTCTCCGCCGACCCTACGCAGTGGCGAATCTTCAACGTCCTGCTCCGGCTCCTCGGATTCGGAGCAACCTTCGCTGGCGCTGTAGCCACCATGACCTTCGGCTTCGGCATCCCCGCCCCATACGGCACCATACCAGTCACCCAGTGGCCCACCGTGATCGCCGGCGGCGTTGTCACTCTCCTCGGACTGGGCTTCCTGATGATGCCGGCCTTCCGGCCGGACCTCGGGGACACCCGAGTCGTAGCGAACCCTTTTCGTGTATGGAGTGAGCCTCGACGCCGCAGTTGGTGGACGGGGAGCCCGGTCGCAAGGAGCTGATTTTCGGTCAGTTTTCGCATGAGCCTGCTGGGCAAGGACTTCGGCAGCCGGCGCATTTTCAGGCACCGTGACGGCACTCTTTCGGTCTTGCTAGGCCGACCCAATTCAAGGTATCCTCGCGCCTCCCCCGGTCGGGGAACGCACCAACTGCGGCTTGAGGAACCCCAGGTCATGACTGCTGTCGCACCGCCTCCCGTTTCATCGCCGTCGCTGATCGAGGGCCCTCCCGTCGCGACTGTCGTCCCCCATTTGGAAACCCTGCACGGTGATGCGCGGGTGGATGAGTACTACTGGCTCAGGGATCGGAACGACCCCGCCGTCGCGGCCTACCTCGAGGCCGAAAACGCCTACACCGCTGAGCAGACCGGCCACACGGAGGCGCTGCGCCAGCAGCTGTACCAGGAGATGCTCGGTCGGATCAAGGAGTCCGACCGTTCGGTCCCGTATTTCGATCGCGGTTGGTGGTACTACACGCGAACCGAGGAGGGGAAGTCCTATCCGCTCTTCTGTCGCAGGCGCGCCGTGCTGACTTCGCCGGAAGAGGTCTACCTCGATCAGAACGAACGAGCGGCGGGTCATGCGTTCCACGACCTGGGCGGGATGGACGTGAGTCCCGATGGCCAGCTGCTCCTTTTCCTCGAGGACACCTCGGCTTTCCGCGAGTACACGCTCTACGTAAAGGACCTGACCAGCGGCGACATCGTCGATCAAATTCCCGACGTATGGAACGGTACCGCATGGGCGGACGATAACCGCACCTTCTACTACACGACCGCCGATGCCACCAAGCGCGGCAGCGCCATTTGGCGGCACACCGTGGGCGACTCGCGCGCGCAGGACCTGAGAGTTTTCGAGGAAGACAACGTCCTCTACTCCGTAACGCTCACCCGCTCACGCAGCGGGAAGTACGTCTTCATCGCCTCGGACTGCTTCACCTCCTCGGAATGCCGGGTCATTCCCACCAATGACCTCACCGCGGCGCCTCGCGTCATCGCGCCGCGACGCGAGCACGTCGAATACTTCGTGGACCACGCCGATGGGGTGTTCCTGATCTGTACCAACGATGGCGCGGTGAATTTCCGGATCGTCCGGGCCCCGGAGGACGATCCGTCTCCCGAAAACTGGACCGACTGGCTTCCGGCTCGAGATGGTGTATTTGTGGAAGGGCTGGACGTGTTCCGGCATCACGTCGTCGTACACGAGCGATCGGAGGGACTCCGGCGGATTCAGGTGATGGAGCTGCCGGGAAATCGCGCGCACTACGTGACCTTCCCCGAGCAGGCGTATGCGGTATTTCCGGGACTCAATCCGGACTTCGAAACCGACGTCTTCCGATTCACCTACTCGAGCCTCCTGACGCCGAATTCGGTCTACGACTACAACGTCGCGAGCCGCGAGCGAGAGCTCAAGAAGCGCCAGGAGATCCCGAGCGGATATGATCCGGGGCGTTATCGGGTAGAGCGCCTGATGGCGCCGGCCAGGGACGGGACTGACGTACCGGTTTCGCTGCTCGTCCCCCACGACGCGGTGCTCGACGGAAGCAGCCCGCTGCTGCTGCATGGGTATGGGGCCTATGGCACCAACACCGAGCCCGCGTTCAACAGCGCGGTGCTCAGTCTGGTCGACCGGGGCTTTATCTATGCGATCGCCCACGTGCGCGGCGGACAGGAGATGGGACGGGCCTGGTACGACGCCGGCAAGATGCTCACCAAGCTCAACAGCTTCCACGATTTCATCGATGTCGCAAGCGAACTGGTACGTCGCGGCTATACCCGCCCTGACCGGATGGTGGCGAGCGGCGGCAGCGCCGGCGGACTGCTGGTGGGTGCCGTGGCGAACATGCGGCCCGATCTCTTCCGCGCGATCGTCGCGGAGGTACCGTTCGTGGACGTTATCAGTACGATGCTCGATGCCTCGCTGCCGCTGACCGCGCAGGAATGGGAGCAGTGGGGCAATCCGGAGATCGAGGCGGAGTACCGCTACCTGCTGCGCTACTCGCCCTACGACAACGTCGCGGCCAAGGACTACCCCTGGATGCTGGTGACCACCTCACTCAACGACTCGCAGGTGATGTACTGGGAGCCCGCCAAGTGGGTGGCGCGACTGCGCGCGAGGAAGACCGACACTAATCCCCTCTACCTCCGTACGAACATGACGGGGGGCCACACGGGGGCCTCCGGGCGCTACGATCGGCTGCGGGAAATCGCCTTCCGGTTTGCCTTTCTGCTGGACGCAGTTGGCTTGGCTGAGGGCGAGACGCCCTCGAAAGTGAGAAGTGAGAAGTAAGAAGTGAGAAGTGGGCGCTTGAGGTGAAGCGCTCGCCTCTCACCGCTCATGGCTCACTTCTTACTTCTCACTTCTCACTTCTTACTTTTCAGAGTTCAGAATGACAATCGCTCGGACAGCTGCCCTCGCCTCGCTTCTTCTCGCCCCGACCATCGTCACAGCCCAGGCCACCGCTCCCGCCGAATCGCCCGTTGCGACCGTCATCCCGAAAGTCGATACCCTGCACGGGGATGTTCGGGTCGACAATTACTACTGGCTCCGCGAGAAGGCCAATTCGGCCGTTACCGCCTATCTCCAGGCGGAGAATGCGTACACGGAAACACAGACCGCGCACACCGCCGGCCTGAGGCAGCGGCTGTACCAGGAGATGCTGGGACGCATCAAGGAGACCGACTTCTCGGTCCCGGTGCTGGATGGCGGTTGGTGGTACTACACCCGCACGGAGCAGGGAAAGTCGTATCCGATCTATTGCCGGAAGCTCAAGACGCTCCAGGCGCCGGAGCAGGTCTATTTCGATCAGAACGAGGCGGCGGCGGGAAAGCAGTTCCACGCCCTTGGCGGCATGGATGTCAGCCCCGATGGCCGGACGCTTCTATACCTCGAGGACACGACGGCGTTCCGGAACTACACCCTCTACGTCAAGGATCTGGAGAACGGGCAGATCGTCGACGCGATCCCCGGTGTTTGGAACGGCACCGCGTGGGCGAACGACAATCGCACCTTCTTCTACATGACGGCCGATTCGGCCAAGCGTGGCAACGCCGTTTGGCGGCATGTCATTGGAACCCAGCGGGAGCAGGATGCCAAGGTCTTTCAGGAGGATGACGTCCTGAACGACGTCGGCCTGTTCCGCTCGCGGAGCGGGAAGTACGTGTTCATTTCCGCCGACGGCTACACCTCGTCCGAATGGCGGCTGATCCCCACCGCGACTCCCGCGGTGGCTCCGCAGGTTATCGCCGCTCGGCGAGCAGGGGTCGAATACAACATCGACCACACCGAGGGCATGTTCCTGATGTACACCAACGACGGTGCGACCAACTTCAAGATCTTGCGGGCGCCCGACACCGATCCTTCCCCGGCGTCGTGGGTCGACTGGCTGCCGTACCGTGATTCCGTATTTGTCGAAGGGGTCGACGCGTTCAAACGGTATGTCGTCGTGAGCGAGCGGTCTGGCGGCCTGCGCCGACTCCGGATCACCAGCCTGCGCGATAAGACTATCAAATACATCAGCTTTCCCGAACAGGCCTACGGGGTCTTCCCGAGCGGGAATCCGGAGTATGACACCGAGCTGTTTCGCTTCGTCTATTCGAGCCTCACCACACCCAGCTCCGTGTACGATTACAACCTGCGCACGGGGCAGCGCACCCTCAAGAAGCGGCAGGAGATTCCCAGCGGCTTCCAGGCCGCAAAATACGAAGTACGACGCTTCATGGCCCCGGCGCGGGACGGCGCCCGCGTCCCCGTCTCCGTACTGCTCCGCCGCGGAGCTCGGCTCGATGGCCAGAGCCCCCTCCTGCTCTATGCCTACGGCTCCTACGGGGCCACGACGGAACCCACCTTCAACAGCAATGTGCTGAGTATGGTGGACCGCGGGTTCATCTACGCCATTGCCCATATTCGCGGCGGGCAGGAGATGGGCCGCAAGTGGTATGACGACGGCAAGATGATGCACAAGCTGAACACCTTCTATGACTTCATCGACGTCGCGGACGAGTTGGTGCGACAGAAGTACACCAGCCCCGATCGACTGGTGGCAAACGGTGGCAGCGCCGGCGGTTTGCTCATGGGGGCCGTGACCAACATGCGCCCGGACCTGTTCCGAGCCGTCGTCGCCGACGTGCCCTTTGTGGATGTGATCAACACCATGATGGACGCTTCGCTGCCCCTCACCGCCCAGGAATGGCAGCAGTGGGGCGACCCGCACGACGAGACCCAGTACCGCTATATGCTGGAGTACTCGCCGTACGACAACATCGCCGCGAAGGAATACCCCTGGCTCCTGGTCACCACCTCGTTCAATGACTCGCAGGTGATGTACTGGGAACCCGCCAAGTATGTCGCCAAGCTCCGCGCCACTAAGACCGACGATCATCCGTTGCTCTTCAAGATCAACATGGCCGGCGGACACGGCGGATCCTCGGGCCGATACGACCGACTGAAGGAGGTCGCCTTCCGTTACGCATTCATGCTTGATGCCGTGGGGATGGCGGGGGCAGCGACGCCGTAACAAGCGGGGAGCGGGGAACCGGGAACAGGGAACGGGAAATGCCTGCAGGGAAGGGGATTGTGCCCTTTCCCCAGCCCCCGTTCCCTGTTCCCCGTTCCCCGCTACACATAGTTGACTATCCGGATGAAAGGATGTATACTGCTCCCTCAATGGGCACCACCATTGTCACCCGACTGCAGGCTCTCGCCGATGCCACAAGGAATCGGCTACTGCTCCTGCTGGAGCGGCAGGAGCTCACGGTCTCGGAGCTGTGCGAGGCGCTCCAGCTGCCTCAGTCCACGGTGAGCCGTCACCTGAAGGTCCTGGCCGATGATGGCTGGGTCTTTTCCCGAGCCGACGGCGCGAGCCGGCTCTATCGGATGCAATTGGCCGATCTCGAGCCTGCGGCGAGGCGGTTATGGCAGGTGGTACGGGAACAGGTGGCCGGCGCTCCTGCTGCTCTGCGTGACGCCGAACGGCTCCGGGGCGTGCTCGCGGGCAGACGGTCGCGTTCAGAGGAGTTTTTCGCCTCGGCTGCGGGCCAATGGGACGGGCTGCGCGCCGAGCTCTTCGGGGGACGCACCGAGTTGCTGCCGCTGCTCGCCCTTCTCGAGCCGACGTGGACAGTGGGCGACCTGGGCTGTGGCACGGGGCATCTCACTCAGGCGCTGGCGCCGTTCGTCGCTCGGGTAGTCGCCGTGGACGGCTCGGCCGCCATGCTCCGGTCGGCCCGTTCCCGTTTAGCCGACCTGCCGAACGTGGACATTCGCCGCGGCGACCTGGAGCAGCTGCCTGTCGAGGGTAGCGAGCTCGACGCGGCCTTCCTGCTCCTCGTGCTTCCTTACGCAGCGGAGCCGGATCGAGTGATTGCGGAAGCGGTCCGGGCGCTCAAGCCCGGTGGGAAGCTGGTCGTGACGGACCTGATGCCCCATGAGCGAGCCGAATACCGTCAGACGATGGGACATCAGTGGCAGGGATTCGCGGAGGCGCCGGTGCTCGGGTGGATGACCGATGCCGGCCTGGTGGGTGCCCGCTACAGCTCGGCGCCACTCGATCCCGCGGCCAAGGGGCCGATGCTCTTCGTCGCGGTGGGAGTGAAGCAGTAACACGGGCCTCCGTGCCCGTGAATACGAAGAGGCGCGGGCACAAGGGCCTGCGCCGCCATAAATCCTCGAAAGGACCGAACCGATGGCCACGACCGTCGCCCCTAGTCACCCCTTCCAGACCACCCGCGATGCGGGTCGGGAGCCCTTCAAGGTGAAGGATCTCTCGCTTGCCGAGTTCGGCCGGAATGAGATTCGGCTCGCGGAGTATGAGATGCCGGGGCTCATGGCGATCCGGAACGAGTATGCCGGTAAGCGGCCGCTCGCGGGCGCCAAGATCATGGGCTCGCTGCATATGACAGTGCAGACCGCCGTACTGATCGAGACCCTGGTCGAACTCGGTGCCGATGTCCGCTGGGTGAGCTGCAATATCTTCTCGACCCAGGACCATGCCGCCGCCGCGGTGGTGGTGGGCAAGGATGGGACGGTCGAGAATCCCCAGGGAACCCCGGTCTACGCCTGGAAGGGCGAGACCCTGCCGGAATACTGGTGGTGCACCGACCAGGCACTCATGTGGCCGGACGGCTCGGGCCCGAACCTACTGCTGGATGATGGTGGCGACGCGACGCTGCTGGTTCACCGGGGCGCGGAGTACGAGAAGGCCGGGAAAATCCCCGCCTTCAATGCCGCCAGCGATCCCGAGGAGTGGGGCGTCATTCTCGACCTGCTCCGTCAGGAACAGAAGAAACATCCCGGTCGCTGGACCCGTGTGGCCGCGGACATCCACGGTGTCTCCGAAGAGACGACGACCGGCGTCCACCGCCTGTACGAAATGATGAAGGCGGGGACGCTGCTTTTTCCCGCCGTCAACGTCAACGACTCCGTGACCAAGAGCAAGTTCGACAACCTCTACGGCTGCCGGCACTCGCTCACCGACGGAATTCTCCGGGCCAGCGACGTGATGCTCGCGGGGAAGGTGGCGGTGATCTGCGGCTATGGAGACGTCGGCAAGGGCTGCGCCCAGGCACTCAAGGGCCAGGGCGCTCGAGTCGTGATCACCGAGATTGATCCGATCTGTGCGCTCCAGGCAGCGATGGAAGGCTACCAGGTCACGACCCTCGAAGACGTGATCTCGACGGCCGACATTTTCATCACCGCGACCGGCAACAAGCAGATCATCTCCGCGGAACAGATGGCCCGGATGAAGGACAAGGCCATCGTGGGGAACATTGGCCACTTCGACAACGAGATCGATATGGCTGGGCTCAACAAGGTGAAGGGCGTGAAGCGGGTGAACATCAAGCCCCAGTACGATGAGTACGTCTTCCCCGACGGGCACAGCGTCCTGATTCTGGCGGAGGGACGGCTCCTCAACCTTGGCTGTGCGACCGGTCATCCGAGCTTTGTCATGTCGTCGTCGTTCAGCAACCAGGTGTTGGCGCAGCTCGACCTGCACCTCAGCTCGCAGCGGAAGCCGACCCCGTCGGGAACGGTCTACAACGAGAAGAAGGTGTACACGCTGCCCAAGAAGCTGGACGAGAAGGTGGCCCGCCTCCACCTCGGCAAGCTGGGTGTGAAGCTGACGACGCTGTCGAAGGATCAGGCCGAGTACATCGGGGTGCCGCTGGAAGGACCGTACAAGCCTGAGCATTACCGGTACTAGGCGGGCGGACGGGGGAGGGTAACGAATCAGTAATAGAGGTCGAGCGCCCTCCGGGACTGCCCGGCACTCGGTGCTGCACGGAGGAACTACCAGCCGCCGAGCCGCCAAGCCGTCGAGCAGAAACCCGCCGCACTGGACAGCCGTCCGGTGCGGCGGTTTGGTTGTAGGGGCGACCCTGTGGGTCGCCCGTGTCCATTTCACTTCCCCCCGGTGCTCAACCCCATGTCGCTTCGCCCGACCATTACCGCGCTGGCCCTCCTCGTTGCGGGGACCCCAATTCATGCCGCGGCCCAGGACGCCGACTCCACCACCCTCACGCTCGACCGGATCTTCAACTCCGATTACCTGAGCGGAGAATTCGCGCCACCCATTCGGTGGACGCCCGACGGCCAGGCCTACTACTCGTACGATCGCCGGCCCGAAGCGAAGGGGCCGGATCTGGCGCGGGTGAACCCGGTGACCGGCGAGAAGACGGTCCTGGTACGAAGCGAACAGCTCACCCCGGCAGGGGATACCGTTCCGCTCCGCATGGCCAGCTTCCGGTTCTCTGACGATGGCAAGAAGCTCCTCATCTACACCAACACCGCCCGGGTGTGGAGGCTCAATACCCGCGGTGACTATTGGGCTCTCGACCTGGCGAACGGGACGCTGCGAAAGCTCGGTGGCCCGACCGCCAAACCTTCGACCCTGATGTTCGCGAAGTTCTCGCCTCAGGGCGACCGCGTGGCCTACGTGCGCGAGAACAACATCTACGTGGAGCGGCTCAGCGACGGCAGCATCACCGCTCTCACCAAGGACGGCTCCCGCACGCTCATCAATGGCACATTCGACTGGGTCTACGAGGAAGAATTTGATGATCGCGACGGCTTTCGCTGGAGCCCGGACGGCACGCGGATCGCCTATTGGCAACTCGATGCCTCTGGAGTGCGGGATTTTCTGCTCATCAACGACACCGACAGCCTCTATTCGTTCACCGTTCCGGTACAGTATCCCAAGGCCGGCACGACCAACTCCGCGGTGCGGGTAGGGGTCGTCAGCGCGAGCGGGGGGCAACCCGGTGGATGCAGCTGCCCGGTGACCCCCGGAACATCTATCTCGCCCGGATGGAGTGGGCCGCCAACAGCACTCAGGTGATGATGCAGCACCTGAACCGGCTCCAGAACACGCTCACGATCCTGCTCGGCGACGCCAAGACGGGAAGGACCTCGTCGCTGTTCGTGGACCGGGATAGCGCGTGGGTTGACGTCGTCGATGACTGGGGCTGGCTCGGCGGCCGTCAGCGCTTCCTCTGGATCAGCGAGCGCGACGGCTGGCGGCATGCCTGGAGCATTTCCCGCGATGGCCAGGACGCGAAACTGATCACGACGGGCGACTACGATGTCGCGAACGTTGTCTCGGTGGACACAACCGGCGGATGGATCTACTTCCGGGCCTCCCCGGACAATCCGACCCAGCGCTACCTCTACCGCGCCCGGTTGGACGGCTCGGCGCCCGCGGAACGTCTCTCACCGACCACCCAGACGGGGACTCACAGTTACAGCCTCGCCCCGGGCGCGGGGTACGCGGTGCACACTTTTTCGAACATTGAGACCCCGCCGGTCACTGACCTCGTGCGGCTCCCCACACATGAGGTTATTCGTAACCTGGCCGACAACGCTGAACTCAAGCATCGGTACGGCCTGCTCAAGCAGGGGCCGGCCAAGTTCTTCCGCGTGGACGCTGGAAACGGGGTAACCCTCGACGGCCTCGTCATGTATCCGGTCAACTTCGATTCCACGAAGAAGTATCCGGTGCTGTTCAACGTCTATGGCGAGCCGGCTGAACAGACCGCCACCGACATTTGGTGGTCGAAGGATCCCTGGCATCTGATGCTCACGCAGATGGGGTACGCCGTGATCACGATGGACAACCGCGGCACTCCGTCGCTCCGCGGGCGCGCGTGGCGCAAGGCGGTCTATCGGAAAATCGGCGTGTATGCCACAGAGGATCAGGCTGGCGCGGCGCGTGCGATCGGGCGCTGGCGCTGGGTGGATTCGACTCGATTTGGCGTTTGGGGGTGGAGCGGCGGCGGATCGATGACGCTCAACATGATGTTCCGCGCCCCGGAGGTATACCGGATGGGAATGGCGGTGGCCCCGGTGCCTGACGTGCACCTGTATGACACGATCTACCAGGAACGCTACATGGGATTGCCGCAGGACAACGAGGAGGACTACCAACAAAGCTCACCGGTCACGTTCGCTGATCGGCTTCGAGGCAATCTCCTCGTCGTGCATGGATCCGGTGACGACAACGTGCACTACCAGGGCACCGAGCGACTGATCAATGCGCTGGTGGCCGCGAACAAGCCGTTCTCGATGATGGCGTACCCAAACCGGAGCCACGGCATCTTCGAAGGTGAGGGGACGACCCTGCACCTGTTCACGATGCTAACCAACTACCTGACCAGGAACCTGCCGGCGGGAGGCCGCTAGGCCGGACTCTTCAGCGTTTGACTTTCCTCAGCTCTTGAGCGACGCGCCGCACTTCCGGGTCGTGCATGAGGGCCCAGGCACCTCCCTGCATGACGCCGAGTCGCGCGGCGACCACCCCACGACTCATGGCATCGCTCACCCAATGGCGTAGTGCTTCGTCGGTGCCCGGGGGGAGGATGGCGGACACTTCGGTTCGCTCGAGCAACGCGCCGACCGTGGAACGATCAACCTCGAATTCCTCACTTGGGCTGGTCATCGTGTCGGCGGCGGTTTCTACCCAGTCGAGGATTCCAAGGTTGAGGCTGTCCCACCGGGGACCGAGAGCCATGGCGGCCATGGCCACCAACGCGTCGGCGCTATCCGATGCCAGCGGGAGATCGGGTCGCACGCCTCCTTCGTGCTGGGCCGTGGGGTCGATCACTACACCGGCCGGCTGAGCGCCACGGTCGATGGGCCGGCCTTTTGGAGTGTACCACCGGGCGATGGTGAGCTTGACGGCCCACCCATCGGGCAGATCCGCGATGTGCTGCACTGAGCCCTTCCCATACGACTGGCGTCCCGCAATGATTGCGCGCTTGCTCTCCTGCAGCGCCGAAGCGAGCACTTCGGCTGCGGAGGCGGAGCGCTCATTGATCAGGACCGCGAGCGGAATCTTCGGATAGCGGGGCGCCTGACTACTGCGTGCCGTCTGCACGCCGCTTCCCGGCCTGCCCCGTACCTGCACGAGGCCGGTGCCGGCGGGAAGGAAGAGTTGTGCCATCGCCAGGGCTTCTTCCAGCGCGCCGCCCGGGTTTTCGCGAAGATCGAGGATCAGTCCCCAGGCCCCCCCTTGAACCATCCAATCCAGTGCCTGCACTGCTTCCCTGGTCGTTTGGGGACCGAACTGTGCGATCCTGACGACACCCACGCCGCCGGGTAGGAGTGCGCCGGCTGGTACGGAGGGCACCTGCACCGCTTCCCGCACTACCACGACCCGGAGGGGCGTGCGCGCCGGTCCCCGAATCAACCCAAGCGAAACCGGCGTGCCGATGGGACCGCGGATCAGTGAAATCACACTATCGGCGGCGACCCCGACGACCGTGGCGCTATCCACCCCGACGATGCGATCAAAGGGACGGAGCTTGGCCCGCTCGGCGGGGCTTCCGGGCTCCACTCCGGCAATCAACGTCGTGTCGTTGTGCACGCCGATCCTCGCCCCGATCCCACCGAATGCGATCCCGGCCTCGACCTCAAACTCCTTCCGGTCGGCGGGAGAGAAGAGAACTGTATGCCGGTCCCGGAGTGAAGCGATCAGCGCCTCGGCGCTTGAGAAGCGGCTGAGACTCTCCGGCCGAATCGGATCCACGTACAGTGCCCGAATCGAGTCTCGGAGCTCGGCGAAAACCCGTGGTGGGACACTTGAAGCGGCATCCTGGGCGAGCGTCGTCCCCGCGCCGGCCAGCGTGAGCGCGACGACCGAGGCCCAAACCGATATCCGCACCCGGGTTTCATGAGCCATCAGCACTTGCTCTCTGCCAATTGGAAGCCTCACGTGTCCACTGCGTCCGGGCGCTCACACCGAGGCAAACCACCCCATTGCCCCCCGCTCGGCCAGCTGTGTCTGGTGGGGATGGAACATATACCGCCCTCGCTCCGGTAGTCGGAATTCGAGGATGGCGCGCTCCGACTGCGCCAGGGTCACTACATCAGTACGCTCGTCAGGCTCGAGCGCGGTGCCGCTCCGGTACACGTCGAACATCTGGGCATGGAGGTGAAATGAAACCAGTGGCTCGTCGCTGACCATGTTGAGCAGGTACACCCGCACCAGCTCACCCGCCCCAACCTTGATCGGATACTTCATGTAGTAACCGGCCACTCCGTTCCAGCCGAAGAGGTCGCTTCGACCATCGCCGTCGGTGTCGAAGCCGCCCAGCACTAGAACAACTTCACGGGCGGGCGGCCGTCCACCCGGCGGATCCACGATCAGCGCACCATAGAGTCCGTGCGAGATGTGCTCGGGTCCGGGTGTCATGTCGCAGTGATAGGGATGCAGCCCAGTGGGGGCGGCGCGGAAACGGCGCACAGTTTCGCCGCCGGGAGGCATGGGTTCCCAGCCATCCGCTGCGAGGGCGTGGGCACCATGGAAGTGCAGATTATGCGGACGGTCACCAAGATTCCTGAAGCGGATTGAGATTTCCTCGCCAACGGTGGCGCGGATGACAGGACCCGGAATGTGACCGTTGAAGGTCCAGGCCGACATACCGCGGCGCTCGCCCACATTCACGAACAGCTCCTCGACCCGCAGCTCGGTATCGACCGGTCCACCCCGCCGTGGCGGCGGGATGGTCAAGGCGTCCAGCGCTGCCGGCCCAAGCTCACCGGGCGGCATTGCCATGCCGCGATAGGCGCTCGCGGAATCTCCCCGGGGAGAGCCGGCGGAGAGCGCAGGCCGGGTGTAGCGCGGCCAGTGCCCCGCGAGCCACCCAGCACCGAGCGCGCCGCCGGCGCCCATTGAGAGAAAGAGAAAGTCGCGTCGGGAAAAGCCCACGTCAGAAGTCCCGTCCGAGCGGGATCGCCACCGCCAGGATGATGGCGACGTAGAGCAGCGCGGCCCCGGCGAGCCCAGCGATGCGCCATAGCCAGCGAAACCGGGTCTCCCTCCGCCGCATTCTCAGCTCAAACACCAGCCACAGTACCACGATCAAGCCCAGGGCGATCAGCGATGCGCTGTTCAGTATCCGGGTGAAGAGACTCGCCCCAACCATGTCCTGAGCCTTGTAGTACGCCTCAGCCTCGGCGGGCTGCCTGGCCGCACTGACATCAAACTTGAGACCCTCAAATACATGGAAGGCCGGCTGCGCCGGGGCGGTTGGCGCATCACGCATCGTGGGTTGAGCGGGCGGGGCTGGCTGAGTCTTCCAATCGGGAAAATGCGCTGACTGGATGAGTGTTCCGCGAACCAGAACAAGCGCGGTGAACGCCAAGGGGTCCAAGCTCCAGGGCAGGTTGAGACCACCGCACCGATGGAGCGTCCGCAGACCGACCGGCGCCACCACGATGGCGTGATTGTCGTTCAGGCAGTTGCCGCTGCTGCCTGGCCCGGAGACGGCGAGATCCGCTCGCCCAGAACGCACGACCAGGTTGTCGCGAATGATGTTCTTCTTGGCGGGGTAGAAGTTCTTGTCGAGCATCGGGGTGACCAGGACGCCATACTGCGCGTGATCGGCGATGACGTTGTGCTCGACAATGTTCCCCACCCCGCCGCCGATCAGGACTCCACTGCCGAACGCGATGCCGGGCAGCGCCCACGCGGGCGCCGAGCGATTGCTGTTGCCGACGATGAGGTTCCTGGCGATGACCGTCTCCCGCTGCGGCGCCTGCAGCTCGATATCGAGCGAGGCGGGCACCAGCCCCGCGCGGTTGTCGCGCCAAATGCTGCTGACCACGTACAACTCGCCGCCCGAATTGGTGCCGGAGTAGCCGATGGCGTTGCGCTCGGCCGTGACGTGCCGGATGACGATCCGACAGGGATAGCACTGCCCGATGTAGAAGCCGCTATCGGGCGAGCCCGACGCATACGAGTCTTCGAGCAGCCCATCGGTCGAGCCGAAGGCGTAGATGCCGTAGTCGCCGTTGTTGTAGGCAGTGAGATGGGATCCCCGGAAGCCAGTGACGCCGGCCCAGTAGAAGCCGTTGAGCCGGGCATTGCGGGCGGTGAGATTCTCGATCGCCACGGCGTCTGCGAGTACCGCAATGCCGTTGCCGCGGACCGTCTCGCCGTCGATGATGACCGCGTTTCGATCCGTGCCTCGGATGATCAGCGAGGGCGTGGTGACCGTGACTTCTTCCTTGTAGACGCCAGGCCCGATCAGAATCAGGTCGCCGGGTTCGGCAGCATCGACCGCCGACTGAATGGTGGGATACCCCCCTGGCACGTTCCGCGTCACACCGCTCGCGATCGCGACCGCCGGGATCACCCCCTTGGGGCTCGGCGTGTAGGGCACATCGCCGATCACGATCACCCCGGCCATGCCCTTGCCGTCCGGGGTGCCGTGATAGGTGCAGTAGTAGTGGTACACGCCGGCCTGATCGAAGACCACGGTCTCTTCGCCGCCCGACTTGATGTCCGCAGCGGTCTTCCAGCTGGAATCGCTGGCTCTCGCGTTGTGCAGGTTGCCACCGACGTTCAGGAAGATCACTCGTGCGCCCACCGGTGCCCGGGTGACGCTGGCACTGAACGCGTTATCGATCATCTGCACGAACGTCCCGGCCCTCGGCTCGCCGGAACAGGCGAGGACTAATGCGAGGGGCGTCATCAAGCGGAGAAAGGCGACAGGCGAGAGGCGACAGGCGAAAACGGCGGTCGACTGGCGACCGGAGACGCGTTCATAACGTGTCGCCTGTCGCCTCTCACCTCTCGCCTGCAGTTGTCGCCTGCTACTCAGGGTATCCTCCCGGATTCTGCGACTGCCAGCGCCAAGCGTCGCGGCAGATATCATCGATATCCCGGATGGCCACCCAGCCCAATTCCGCCTTGGCGCGGGACGGGTCCGCATACGTAGTGGCCACGTCGCCTGGCCGGCGCGGATACAGCTGGTATGGAATCTTCCGGCCGCTGGCTTTCTCCAACGCGTGCACCAGCTCAAGAACGCTCACGCCCTTGCCAGTCCCCAGATTCCAGGACACGCAGCCGGTGATGCCTTGGAGCCGTTCGAGCGCCTTGAGGTGCCCCTCTGCAAGATCTACTACGTGGATGTAGTCGCGGACTCCGGTGCCATCGGGAGTGGGGTAATCGTTCCCGAACACCCGGACGTGAGGCAGCTTGCCGACCGCGACCTGGGTGACATAGGGCAGGAGGTTGTTCGGTACGCCGTTCGGGTCTTCGCCGATGCGGCCGCTCTCGTGGGCGCCGACCGGGTTGAAGTAGCGCAGCAACGCAATCCGCCAAGTCGGGTCGGCAACGGCCAAGTCGCGCAGGATGACCTCGATCATCAGCTTGGACTGACCATAGGGATTGGTTGCACTGAGCGGGAAGTGCTCCTCCACCGGCACGCTCGCCGGGTCGCCATACACTGTGGCCGAAGAGCTAAACACCAGCAGCTTGACCCCGTGGCGTTCCATGATCTCGGTGAGGATGAGCGTACCGACGACGTTGTTCATATAGTACCGTCGTGGCTGGGATACCGATTCACCGACGGCTTTGAGGCCCGCGAAGTGAATCACCGCTTCCGGTTGGGATTCCCGGAAGACCCGGTCGAGACCGTCCCGGTCCAGCAGATCGATCTTCTCGAAGCGCAGCGGACGCCCGGCGAGTTCCTGCACCCGCCGAAGCCCCTCGGGCTTGCTGTTGCTCAGATTGTCCACGACGATTACGTCATGGCCTGACTTGAGCAACTCGAGCGAAGTGTGGCTGCCGATGAATCCGGCGCCGCCGGTCACGAGAATCCGCATACCCAACCCTCAAGGAAAGAAGCGCCACAAAGTATACAAGAATCAGGCCCAAGCGCCGCCGAGGTGCAATCACGGTCGGCCCTCCCGAAACTCGGCCTCAGCGCCAGGCGTACCACTCCCATGCTCAGACAACGGCTTTGGCTCTTCCTGTCGCTCGCGCCGGCATCCCTGCTCGCCCAGGACCCGCTGGTCATGCGGATCGAGGCGCTCGCGCCACAGGTCTATGTCATATCCGGCTTCACCAACGGCAACCTGCTGGCGCTGGTCGGTTCCCGGAGCGTACTGCTGGTGGACGCGCAAAGCGAAAAGCGAGTGTCGCTCGCGGACTCGGCGCTCCACACGGTGACCAGTCTTCCAGTCCGGACCCTCGTCAACACCCATTACCACGAAGATCACATCGGAGGTAACCCCTACTGGCGGGCCCGGGGCGCGACGATCATCGCGCAGCGCAATCTCACGGTAGAGGCCCGCAAGGACACCACCATCACCGAACTGGAGTGGCACCGCACGCCAGCGCCCCCGGAGGCCCTGCCAGATCGTACCTTCGACGATTCATTGATGCTTGACCACGAGGGGCAGACGGTCATTCTGCTGCACCCACGAGCCGCACACACCAGCGGCGATGCGATGATCTGGATTCCGGCCCTCAACATCATCCACAGCGGCGACCTGCTCGAGATCGGCGCGCCACCGTTCCTCGACTGGTGGGGCGGCGGCACGCTGGATGGGATGATTGCCGGAATCGATCAGGTGCTCAGGATCACGAATGATCGGACAGTGTACGTTCCCGGTCACGGTAATCCGGTCCGGCGCAATGCGGTCATGGCCTATCGTTCCATGCTGGTCGCCGTCCGAGAGCGGATCACCCCCAAGGTCCTTGCCGGAGAGGCCCCGGAGACGATCGCGGCCGCCCTGCCTCTCGCGGACTACGATTCCGGGTTTGGGGGAGCCGGATACACTGCCAGGTTTGTCCGAATCATCGCCATGGGCCTGGCGCGTTCCAAGTAGCGATCAGGCCTCCCCCGCATTGCGGTACACTGGACGAACGGTCCCGTCACTGGTTCATTAGTGCCCTTCGCCTCTTCCCACGTCCGACATCGGATCCGAGAACATGCTGCTTCGCTCGCTGTGGCTCGCCGGTCTCTCGCTGACGCTGGTCCCGCCGCTGACCGACGATCCCCCGCTCCGCGGATACACCACGGCTCATGCAACCGTTCAGCGCGATTGGGAGGCGCGGTTCCGGGCGATTCCGTCTCCCGATTCCCTGCGCGAGGCGCTGCGCATACTGTCGGCCCGACCACATCATATCGGTTCCCCCTACACCCGAACCAATGCGGAATGGCTGGTGAGTCGGTTCCGTGCGTGGGGCTGGGACGCGAGCATCGATACGTTCGAGGTGCTCTTTCCAACCCCGAAGGAGCGCGTGGTAGAGCTGCTCAAGCCGACCCGATTTCGGGCTCAGCTCCGCGAACCCGCGCTTGCCGGAGATCCGACTTCGGCTCAACAGAGCGAGCAGCTACCGACCTACAACGCTTACTCGATCGACGGCGACGTCACCGCCCCGCTCGTGTACGTCAACTACGGCATGCCCGAGGACTACGAACAACTGGAGCGGATGGGGATCTCGGTGAAGGGAGCCATCGCGCTGGCGCGCTATGGAGCAGGCTGGCGCGGGCTCAAGCCCAAGCTCGCCGCGGAGCACGGCGCGGTGGGATGCCTCATCTACTCGGACCCGCATGAAGACGGATATTTCCGTGGCGATGTCTATCCCAAGGGCCCCTACCGACCCGAACAAGGGGCGCAGCGAGGCAGTGTCAAGGACGCCCCCGTCGCCGCAGGCGATCCGTTTACACCATTCGTCGGCGCCAAACCAGGGACGGCGCCGCTACCAATGGACAGTGCGCATACGCTCACCCGGATCCCTGTGCTCCCGATCTCTTATGGCGACGCCACCCCACTCCTCAAGGCGCTCGAAGGCCCGGTCGCGCCGGCCAACTGGCGCGGGTCACTGCCGCTCACCTATCACATCGGGCCCGGGCCAGCCTTGGTGCACCTCAGGGCACAGTTCAACTGGAAGCCCACGCCGATCTACATCGTCGTCGCGAAACTCCTGGGCAGCGACTTCCCCGGCGAGTGGATCCTGCGCGGCAATCACTACGACGGATGGGTGAATGGTGCGGAGGACCCGCTCGCCGGCATGGTGGCCGAATTGGAGGAAGCCCGCGCGCTGGGCCTGTTGGCTCGGCAGGGATGGCGCCCCCGCAGGACCTTGGTGTACCTGGGTTGGGACGCGGAGGAACCAGGGTTGGTGGGTTCTACGGAATACGTCGAGCAACACCGCGCGGAGTTACAGACCCACGCGGTTGCCTACATCAACACGGATGGCAACGGACGTGGCTATCTCGGCGCGGCAGGATCTCACACCCTGGAACGGCTGGTGAACGACGTCGCCCGGGAGATTACCGACCCCGAGACCGGACTGAGCGTGTGGAAGCGGCAACAGTTGCGGCAGATCAAGGATGGCACGACCGATGGGCGAAAGGATGCGCGTGAGCGGGGCGATCTCCGGATCGACGCCCTGGGCTCGGGTAGCGACTTCACCCCGTTCCTGCAGTACGCCACAATCGCGTCGCTCAATCTCGGTTTCGGTGGCGAGCAGCCCGACGCCGACGGCGTGTACCACTCGATTTACGACTCCTTCAGTTGGTACACGCGGTTCGAGGATACCTCGTTCGTGTACGGTCGAGCCCTGTCGCAGATGGTGGGTACGATTGTCATGCGACTGGCGGACGCCGACATCCTGCCCTACCACTTTCCGGGCTTCGCGGAGACGCTGAACCGCTACGTCGGCGAGGTGAAGAAGCAACTGGATCAGGAGCGGGAGGAGATCACCGAGCGCAATCGACAGTTGGAGGAAGGGGTCTACTCCGGAACAGCTGATCCGCGCGAGCGCTCGGTGGCGCCACCGAAGGAAGATATTCCGCCGTTCCTCAACTTTGCGCCGCTGGAGAACGCGGCGGTTCGCATCACCCGCGCCTCAGATCGCTATGAGGCCGCGTTCACCAAGGCGATGGCCGACAGCAGTGCCCTGATTCGTCCGGAAGTGGTGGAGCTCAACGCGAAGCTCATTCAGAATGAACGCGCGCTCGGACGCAGCGAGGGTCTGCCGGGACGGCTATGGTACCAGCACGAGATCTACGCCCCTGGTCTCCTGCTCGGCTACGGGGTGAAGACGTTGCCGGCGGTGCGAGAGGCCATCGAGGCGAAGCACTGGAGTGAGGCTGACGAACAGATGGGTAGGGTTGCCGCGACGCTGAATCGCTACGCCGGGGTGGTCGAGGATGCGGCCGCAATGTTGGAGAAACTGGCCTTGTAGGGGCGGAGCTTATGCTCCGCCCGGCGTGTGGGTCGATATCAAAGTAGGGGCGGAGCTAAGCCCCGCCCCTACCCGTGGGCTCCCCGGCCAGCTTGGCCATCCGCTCCTTCACCTCACGCACCTGGAGCTGCAGAGCGGGATCGGCACCCTTCCAGAGATCCACGAAGCGACCGTAGTAGTCGAGCGCCTTCTCTCTCTGGCCCTTGTCCTCATATAGCTCGCCCAGCCGACGATACGTCCGCGCGTCGTTGAACGCTCGGTCATCGAGGCTATTGGCGTCGTGCGGGGTTTCGACCGCGCGAGTGTAGGCCACGAGGGCGGAGTCGGGCAGGTTCGCCATCTCGTAGCTCTGGCCCAGTTCAAAGAAGGCACAGTTGGTACACGAGCCTTCGTCACGCGCGCGCTGAAATGCGGTGATGGCGTCTCGGCCACGGTTCTCGGCGAGCGCGAGGTAACCGGCGGCCCAATTGCCGGCGTTCGAGTTCTTGCGGAGTATCTCCGGGGTATTGGCCTCGTACTCAGCGATGTATCGTCTCGCGATGGCCGGTTGACCCACAATCGCGTAGGCGATGGCGAGGCTGGTATAGGGACGATCAACCACGGAGATGCCGGAGAGCGGGTGGCGCTTCAGCGCCAGGTCCAGAGTCTTGAGGCCCAAGGCCGGGTCGCGAAGGAACAGGGTCTGGTCACCTGCGATGAGCGCGGCAGCCTCAATCGCTTGTCCGGGGAGATTTCTCCTTTCGGAGACCGTGGCTGCTTCGCGGAGGTGTTGTTCCGCGCTAGCGATGCGGCCGCGAAGTCGATCCAGGTTCGCGCGCCCAAACGCGATTCCGGCCTGGAAGCTGAGGTCGAGTTTCTCCGGTTGGGCTGAATTGAGAACTGTCGCTGCGCTGTCGAAGGCCCCAGTTGCCGCGTAGAAACCCACCCTGTAATAACCCACGGCCGGACTCGTGGGCATTTCGGTGATGAGTCGGTCGAGCGTCGCCCGCGCATCGGTGACCTTGCCCTGGCCGAGTTGCGAGTTCATCAGGTTGTCGTAGACAGCAACCGTGTGGGGGTTGACCTGGCGCGCCCGGACTGCGAGGGTCTCCGCCGCCGCAAATTGGCGGGTGTTATTCAAGATCCCGGCAAGATTGACAAGTGAGGTAAGATCGTTGGGATCGATAGCGAGCACCGCGCGATACGCAGCAATGGCCTTGTCGTCTTCCTGCTCCACCTTCCAGAAGTAGAACGCCGTGGTCTGGTACCGCTCCAGTTCGGGGAGCCGGTCGCGGTGCGTGTACGCCCGGGTGGCGGCATCGACGGCGTTGGCGGCGCTTCCGCCGGAGTTGCTCAGCGCTACCGCCAGCTTCCGCCAGGCCATCGCGAAGCCGGTATCGATCGAGACGGCCTGCTGGAGCAGCCCGATGGCTCGGTCGTTGTCTGCCGCAGCTGGTCGCGCGGACGCCCTCGGTGTAGAGGCGCAGTGCCTCCAGTGACCCGGTGGTCACCTGCTCCAGCGGTTCGTTGCTTCGGATGCTCCGGAGCGATTCCCCGATCCGTTCGCGCACCGCCTTGGAGAGCCGGTCGATCGCCTTGAGGATCTGGGAGTCGTCGTCAGCGGTTTCCCGGAGCACCACCAGCTCACTCCCGTCGGTCGCCGAAAGCACCCGGGCGGAGATGACGTAGCCCTTCCCGACCGGGCTGATCTCTCCGGCGGCGATGGCCTTGGCTCCCTCGCGCACCGCCAGTTCCCGGGCGGTGGTCGCATCCAGGGCCTTGGCCGGATCGCGATTCATCCGGCTGAGCGCCGAACTCACTGCGGAGGTGCTCATCACCGAGATCACGCGGCGATTGAGCCAAGTCGATGCGGAACGCCTCGGTCAGCGAACCTCCGAGCGTGGTATCCGCGGCCTTGTTGACGAAGTCGGCGACCAGCAACTTGTCCCGCGCCGAGAGCTTGCCCGAGGCCACCAGCGTTCCCACCGGCCCGATCCCGAGCAGGCGCATCGCCGTGTAGATGACAGCCCCGGCGCCGAGCACCGAGAAGGCCGCCATGCCTCCCTGGATCGCCCGCCGCCAGGTGATCCAGCCCCGGAGACCCGTTTCCCCGCTCGGCGAATAGACGCCTGTCTGCTTCGCCTTCGCCCGGCGTCGTTCGACCAGGCCGGTCACAATCATGATCGGGAGTCCGGCACCGAGCAGCGCGACCGCGCCCCACGGCACCCAGTCCGGCAGCCCGAGCTGAATGGTGAGGAAATACACCACGCCGAGCACGGCCAGCGCGACGACGCCGAACAGCGACGCCACCCGCGCCGGGTGCCCGTACCAGCGATCCTCGATCCGCACCGCCTGAGTCGGTTGCGTTTGGGTCGGCGTGGTGCCGCCACTCGATGTGCCCAGCGCCTCCAGCCGCTCCACGCATTTCGTCCGCGCTCTGCCACCGGTCGGCCGGCCGCTTCGCGAGGCAGCGCATGACCGTCTCGGCCAGGGCCGGCGGGCACGGCGGGACGCTGTTCCGCGACCGGCTTCGGCGCCTCGGTGACGTGCGCGGCGAGGACCTGCTGCGGGGTCAGCCCGGTGAAGGGCGGACGTCCGGTCAGCAGCTCATAGCCCATCACCCCGAGCGCGTAGATGTCGGCCCGGTGATCGACGTTCGGATCGGCGGCGGCCTGTTCCGGAGCCATGTAGGCCGGTGTTCCGAGCGCGACCCCGATGGTGGTGAGATTCTGCCTCCCGGTCGCCTCGCTCACCGCCTTGGCCACGCCGAAATCCATCACCAGCGCATGGCGGCCAGAGAGCATGACGTTGTCGGGCTTGATATCGCGGTGCACCACCCCGCGGCCATGAGCATATGACAGGGCGTCCGCCACGTCTCGGAGCAGCCGAGTCGCCTCGGCGACAGGCAGCTCACCCTGCTTGGTGAGTCGATCCCGGAGCGATACTCCATCGATGTAGGGCATGACGTAATAGAGGAAGCCGTCGGCCTCCCCGGAGTCGAGCAGTGGCAGGATGTGCGGATGCTGCAGTTGGGCGGCGATTTCGATTTCGCGGAGGAACCGGGTCGGACCTAGGCTCGCGGCGAGTTCGGGGCGCAGCACCTTCACCGCCACCTTGCGGCGGTGCTTCACGTCCTCGGCGAGATACACCGTGGCCATGCCGCCCGCCCCGAGTTCGCGATCGATCGCGTAGCGGGATTCCAGCGCAACCTTGAGACGGGCAAGGAGATCGCTCAACTAGTGGGCCTTGGAGAGAGACGGGTTCGGCGTAAGCTACGTTACCGCCGTTACCCTTGCTACCATCGGGGCGCGTGGTTCTGCGCTGCTAGCGATGATTGACCCGGATGGCCACTCGGCGGAGTCCCCCAATCCCCCAATCCCCCAATCCCTCATTCGTCCGGCGCTCCACCCGCTCGCGCCACCTGGTCAGCCTTGATCTTCGTCGTGTCGAACTTCTTCGCGCTGGCCAGCATCTTCCCGATGGTCTCGTCGAAATCCGCCTTCTGGCCCCGTTTGAGGGTGAACCGGAGCGGATTGATCCGCGCCAGAACGAATGGCCGCAGATAGGGACTCTCGAAGCCGCGCGCCTTGAGGCCATTCATCGCCTCCACCACCGCAGCATCCAGCTCCAGCAACTTCTCCGCTCGCTCCCGACGGACGGCCAGCGCGCTGGAGAGCTTCACGTTCAGAAAGGATTCCACCCGCTTGAGCACCGGGTGATAGGCGCCGCCGGAAAATCGCCCATTCTTGAGGTAGCAGCAGCCCAGCGTCAGCAGCGAGGGTTCTTCGAACTCGGTTTCATAGGATTTCTCCGCCCGGTCATCCATTTCCGACAGCGCCGCCGCCAGGCGAATGACCTCGAGCGCGCGTTCTCGGACGTTGTGGGCCTTCTCGGTGTTCAGCACCAGAATCCGGTGGGCCACCTCCAGCTCCGGCACCACGATCGCGATGATGGCCTGCGCTCCGAGCTTCCGCATCGACGCGAGGCGATGATTCCCGTTGGGGGTCCAGTACTTCCCGTCCTCGGTGCGCACGGCAATGACCGGGTCCATGAACCGTCCCAGCTTCTCGATCGCGTCGCAGAGGCGAGCGACATGCGTGTCCGAGAGATCCCGCTGGTAGGGGGTCGGCTCCACCAGCCCAATCGGCAGCGCCGCGAACAACTGCCATTCGCTGCCGAGGGGATCGCGATAGGTTCCAATCACCGAGCCACCATCTTCCTCGATCGCGCGGGCCAGACGCTCGATGCCCGAAGGGGCGTGCGCGCCGATCACTTGTGCCGGGGTGAGTCCGCGAGCCTCCGCGACCTTCTTGCGGCTCTTGCGAGCCTTTTTCGGTGCGCCATCCTTCCCGGCGGCCATGCTGGATCCTTGGTGGGAGTAGAGGATCACCGCGACAGCGCAATATTCGTCTCAAATCGGGACCTCACAAGGGAGAGCAGGCGAGAAGGCGAAGGGCGACAGGCGACAGGCGACAGGCGAGGATAAATGCTTCGCCCTTCGCTCCTCGCCTTCTCGCCTTCTCGCCTTCTCCGATCCAAACTACCTTTCTTGGTCACTTTGCCGCGGAACTCGCGATGTCATTGAACCGAAGCACCGTTTTTCTGCTCGCCCTCCTCGGGTGCAATCCGTACCATCCGGCGGAGCCACCCAAGCCCGCCCCGGTCCAACTGCCGCCGCCGCGGGAGTCGCCTTCGGGGCCGAAACTCCAAGATCAGGTCTCCGGGACCACCGAGCGCCTGCAGGCGGTCAGTGTCGTGGATCCGCGCA
This sequence comes from uncultured Gemmatimonadales bacterium, assembly GCA_963748035.1. Taxonomy (GTDB): domain Bacteria; phylum Gemmatimonadota; class Gemmatimonadetes; order Gemmatimonadales; family GWC2-71-9; genus JADJOM01. The sequence goes on from CAVVHO010000003.1 coordinate 537,763, forward strand.
TCGTGTGGGTGAGCGGCACTGGCGGGACATTCGGAGTCACTCTCAATGGCGGGGCGAGCTGGCGTACTGGCGTCGTGGCCGCGGCCGATAGTCTCGAATTCCGCGACGTGCAGGGCTTCGATGGCAAGACTGCCTATCTGCTGAGTTCCGGGAACGGCACCAACTCCCGCATCTACAAGACGGTGGACGGGGGGCTCAACTGGCAGATCCAATACATCAACCGCGACAGCGTCGCGTTCTATGATTGTTTCGCGTTTTGGGACCGAAGGAGCGGGATCGCCTGGAGCGATAACTCAGGCGGGCGGTTCCCTTACCTCACGACCAAGGATGGCGGCGAAACCTGGGAGGGGCATTTCCTGGATGGGGCCACCGCGGGGGAGGGGGCGTTCGCCGCGAGTGGCACCTGCGTCGTCACCGAAGGCGCGCAGGCGGCGTGGGTGGCCACCGGTGCGGGAAAAGCGGCGCGCCTCTTTCACACCCCGAACCGCGGCCTTGCCTGGACCAGGGTGACCACGCCAATCGTGCAGGGCACTCCAACCACCGGGCACACCTCGGTGACGTTCCGAAACGCCGAAATTGGAATCGCGGTTGGCGGAGACATCACCAACAACGACGCGTTCACCGACAACGTCGTGCGCACCACGGACGGCGGTACGACCTGGGCCCTCGGTGGCCGTCCGTCATTCCCGGGGCCGATCTTCGGTGCGGCGTATGTCCCCGGCGCTTCGGGGACCGTCGTCGCGGTCGGCCCCAAGGGTGCCAGTTGGTCCCGCGACGACGGCCAGACCTGGCAACCGCTGGATTCACTCAACTATTGGAGCGCAGGATTCGCGAACCGCACCGCCGGATGGCTGGTCGGCCCCGGCGGTCACATCACCAAAGTCTCCTTCTAGCTTTTCAGCGGAGATCGCGGGACGGCGACGGTCGTGAGTCATGGGTCATGAGTCGTGGGTCATGGGTCATGGGTCGTGGGTCATGGGTCGAGGGTCTTATGGGCGAACTCCCCCTATGGACCCATGACTCATGACCCATGACCGTTTGAGACTGGCACAGCACCTGCCTATTCCTCTGTCAGCGGTGGCCGCGAGCGACTGATCCTCGCGGGTTAGCACCGAAATCCTGCGCGCCCGCGCCATTGTGTCCGACGAGCTGACTGCGTCGGGACACATTGACACGGGAACGCAGACTGACTGGAGGAGTACATGAAGTTTCCCACCTGGCCCAACAAGGTGACCGGAATGGTCACTGGCTCGTTTGCCGCCGGTCTGCTGGTAGCCGGCATTCTGAATCTTCCTCTGCACAGCAGTGCCGCGCCGAATATGGCGCCTGTTGGTCCACCGAACGCCGCACTGGTGAGCCTGAGCGATGCGTATGCCAGTGTCGCCGAGCGGGTGAAGCCAAGTGTGGTGTACATCGAAAGCTCCCACCGACGCCGTCCGGAGGAGAACGATGGCATCCCCCGCGAATTTGCGCCCTTTTTCCAGGGCGTGCCGCATCCTCGACGCCAGCCCGAGGTAGAGCGGGGATCGGGATCGGGTTTCATCGTTTCTCCTGACGGCGACATCCTCACCAACGCTCACGTGGTAGACGGTGCGGACAAGGTCATGGTGCGGCTCCTCGACCGTCGCGAGTTCACGGCGAAAGTCATTGGCACCGATCCGACCACCGACATCGCCCTGCTTCACGTGGAGGCTTCCGGCCTGACCCCTGCCACTCTCGGAAACAGCGATGACTCCCGGGTGGGCGAATGGGTGCTCGCGGTCGGCAATCCGCTCGGCGAGAACCTTTCCTTTACGGTGACTTCGGGAATCATCAGCGCCAAGGGTCGCACACTCGAGCTTCCGAACCAGAGCGAGCGCAGCATCCAGGACTTCATCCAGACCGATGCGGCGATCAATCCCGGTAACTCCGGCGGCCCCTTGGTGAACGTTCGCGGGGAGGTCATCGGGGTGAATGCCGCCATCGCCAGTGAGACCGGCTACTACACCGGCTACGGATTCGCCATCCCGATGAGCATCGCTCGCCGGGTCATGGACGAACTGGCCCACGGTGGCCGAGTCCACCGCGCGATGCTGGGCGTCAAGGTGAAAGACGCGACGGAGACCGATGCGGCGTACGTGAATCTGCCTAACGTGCATGGCGTGGTCGTCGAAGATCTCGGCGACGACAAGTCGCCCGCGCGGCTGGCCGGGCTGGAGCAGGGGGACGTGATCGTCGCCGTGGACGGCAAGTCGGTGGACTACGTCGCCCAGGTGCAGCAGGCGATCGCCTTCCGGAAGCCGGGCGACGACGTTTCGGTCGAGGTGGCGCGGAAAGGCGGCGTTCATCGCACGCTGCACGTGACTCTGCAGGAGGCTCCGACGCCGCCCGCGAGCGCGGAGCTGGCTCGCGCGGAGCGCAGCGGCAAGGCCGAAACGGCCGCAATACAGCTCGGCTCGCTCGGACTCAGCGTCCGTGCCGGAGAACTGGATGGCGTCGCGGGATTGCTGGTGACAGCGGTGGACGAGGACGGGCCCTCAGCCGATCACGTCGCCTCGCCTGACGAAGGCGGCCCTGATGTCATCGTGTCCATCGAGGGGAGGGCCGTTCCGAGCCCCCGCGAAGCAGAGTCGGCGCTGGGCGCCGCAGGCCATGGCTCGATCGTGCAGCTCGTGATCTACAATGTGCCGAACAAGACTCGGAGGATAGAGAGGGTGAGGGTGCCGTAAAGAAGGCGACAGGCGATAGGCGACAGGCGACGAAAAGCACGCACTTTGTCGCCTGTCGCCTATCGCCTATCGCCTTCGATGTAGCCCACGAGCCGATCCGCCAGCTCTTCCAGCTCCGCCGACCGCTTTTGTCCGTGGCGGCGGAATAGCGTACGTGCGAGGGTATAGCTCCCACCGATCAGCGAAAAGACAAGCCCCGCCGCTGCCGCAGGCGAGTGGAGGACTCCCATTCCGATGCCGATGGCCACGCCCATCCCACCGCCACCCAAACCGCCCATCAGGCCACCGAAATAGGCGCCAGCCATGGGGCGGAGGTTTTCCTCGAGGCGTATTCGCGTGGCACCGGTCTCCACGTGAACTGTGACGAAGACCTGCCGCACCTGACCGCCGCTGTAGGGAACAGTCTGCCAGGAAAGCTCACGGCCCAATCTGGATACCTGGCCCAGGTTTCCGAAGTTGTTGCGGAGCGTCTCAATCACCGCCGGCAGATCCGCCTCGGTCAGCTCCCGTCCCGCAACGCGCTCGACGACGCGTCGCGTTGGTGAACCGAGAAACGCATTGACCTCGACCGCGCGAGAGTCTCGACGCGCCACCTGTCTTGCCGCCTCGGCCACATGCTCCCGCGCGATCCCCACCTCGCCAGCGATCCGCTGCAGCCCGCCGAGCGACAGGCCGGCATCCGCCGTGGGCCGGGAGGCATCCAGCTCAGCGGCACGCGCGAAGATCTGATCGGCGTCCGCGGTGTTGAACCGTGGCGTCGGGCTCAGTGCGGCGGTCAGCTCTTCGGCGAAGGCTCCCGGCGTTGCGTAGCGCTGAGCCTCCCGCAGCAGGAGTCCCCGGACCAGCACCGGCTCGAGTGCCCCTGGGAGCCTGTCGAGCGCGCTGCGATGCCGCGGAGCGATGTCGACAAAGCGATTGGCACGAGCTGCCTCCTCTCCGGGCCACATGCCCGGCAGCTCACCCAGCAGCATCTCGTAGGTGGTGGCGGCGAGACTGTAGACGTCGGTCCGGGGACTGAGATCAGGGAGGCCGGCCGCCTGCTCCGGGCTCATGTAGCCGACGGTGCCAACGGGGTAGCCCGTTCTCGTGATGGCCTGGTCGGTCGCGCTGGTAAGCGCCTTGGCGACTCCAAAATCCGCAACCAGGGCGTGCCCGGTCGAGAGCAGGATGTTCTCCGGCTTGATGTCCCGGTGGATCACACCCCGCTGGTGGGCATAGTCGAGGGCACTGGCTACCTCCCGCACCAGACCGGCGGCCTGTGCCGGAGGTAGCACCCGGTCACGAAGCAGGCGCTGTCGGAGCGATTCGCCCTCGACATAGGGCATGACATAGTAAAGCTGACCGGCCGCCTCGCCTGCTTCGATGAGCATCAGGATGTGCGGGTGCTGCAGCCGCGCCGCAATCTGAATCTCCCGCTGGAACCGCTCCGCCCCGAGCGTGGCGCTCAGTTCCGCATGCAGCACCTTGAGCGCCACTGGGCGGGTGTATCTGAGATCACGGGCGAGGTAGACCGTCGCCATCCCCCCACGACCGACAACGCGCTCGAGGGCATATCGCCCCTCGAGCGCGTTGCTCAGTGCAGCCGGGATTTCGGGCAAAACCAGGATCGCCCTGAACGGTCTACTTGAAGGAAAGCAACTCCACCTCGAACACCAGCGTGGAGTTCGGCGGAATCGTCGGAGGAGAGCCCTGGGGACCGTAGGCCAGATCGCTCGGAATCCAGAACTGGTACTTGGATCCGGCATTCATGAGTTGTACGCCCTCGGTCCAGCCCGGGATGACCTGATTCAGGGCGAACGTCGCGGGCTCGCCGCGATCGTACGAGCTATCGAACTGCTTGCCATCCAGAAGCGTGCCCTTGTAGTGCACGGTTACCTGGCTGGTCGCCTTGGGCTTGGGACCGGTGCCTTCCTTGAGGACCTTGTACTGCAGGCCGCTGGATGTCGATTTCACGCCGTCTTTCCCCTTGTTGTCGGCCAGGAACTGGCTGCCGGACGACCGGTTTTCGATCGCGGCCACTGAGTCCTTCTGATGCTGAATCCCCATCATGCGAACCTGGAAAGCCTGCATGCAGGCCTGCATGACCGAGTCCGACATGGGTGACTTACCGCCGCCCATGCCTTCCTTCAGGCCGCGGAAGATCAGCTCCGGCTTCACAGGAAGCGACTGCTGCTTGAGGTTTTCGCCCATCTTGAATCCGAGGATGAAGCTCACGCTGTCATCTGCAGTGGCGAGCTTGCTGCTGCCGACTGGCTGCTGGCCACACCCGGAGGCGACCAGCGCAGTGACAATCAGGAGCGAAAAAGCCGGGACTTTCATGGGTACTCCAAAAAGGGGGTCTCGGGACTTGCTGGCACGGGCGGGAATATAGTAGGCGACAGGCAACAGGCGACAGGCGACAAACAGCAGGCGACAGGCGACAACTATAGGCGATAGGCAATAGGCGAAGGCGACAGGCGACAGGCGACAAAAGGCATGCCCTTTGTCGCCTGTCGCCTATCGCCTGTTGCCTGCAGTTGTCGCTATCGCCTGTAGCCTGCTGTTCAGCTACGCGTCACCGTATAGCTGCCACACGCGGTGAAGACGATCGAGACGTTGGTAACCTGCGTGTTGCGGGTAACCACGAGCGCCAGCTCGCCCGCTGTAAACCGAGGCGCGACCGTGCAGGTCGGGTCGTAGGCCAACGGAGTCACCGTGGAAATCGCCAGGCTGAAGTTCCGATTGAGAGAGCTCCAGCTGCCGGTGCCGTTGACGGTAAAGCTCCCAGCGGGCAGCGGCGTCAGGAGCGAAATGGTACCTGGCGTTGCCGCGGTGAACTTGGCGACCCAGTCCTTCTCGTGCGTCGTGACCCGGCCGCTGGGGTGGGTCCAGACTGACACGAAGTTGCTGATCGTATGACCGAGGGTGTCGGCGTTGCCGCCCCATTCCCGTACCCCGTTGTGCACCACGGAAAAGCTCCGCAGCGGGAAAACCGTGTTCACCCGCTTCCGACCAAAATCAATGAAGATGCGACGGACTCCGAGACTGGTGGTCACCGGCAGAGGGTCGATAATGTCGATGGTGCCCGTCAACGAGTCGGTAACGGCCCCGCCCGCCCGCGAGAATCCGCAGGCGCTGTAATCGAACCGCGCGGAGTCAGGCACCGCATCTCCGTCGCTGTTCGTGGGTGGATTGGGGGTGACCGTCACGCAGGCAGCCGGCGGCGCTCGCGTTCGCCGAGGCGGACTGGAGCGGAACGCCGTTCGACTGATCGTAGATCGACAGCTCGGCCAGATCATCGATGTCTTCGGTGACATCCGAGCCGAGATCGTTGGCTTCTACCTGACTGATGCTGCTGGGGTTGCTGCTGGGGCCACTGCCGTCAGAGCAGGCGCCCAGGGTCATGGCCAGCGCCGCAAACACGGCGGCTCCAGCCCTCATGCGGGGTAGCGGCATAGCGGAAACTCCCTTCGAAGTGGTCACGAACCGGCTTGCCTTCGCCAGTGGGGACGCCTCCGCCGTGCCGACGTTAAGCTGGTGACGGCCATCACACCGCCAAGCGGACTCTCCCTATCGCCGAACGGGCGGGGTCGGGGGTCGATATGGCCCCGGTACCTCGCCTACGATCCGACTGCCGGCTTGCAGCCGAAGAGCCCAAACCGCCCGAGGATCCGCTCCAACGGACAGAACTTCGTGATTGTGGACTGGATCAGATTCACCCCGACGAAGGCGGTAAACAGGAACCAGTACGGACTCACCCACCAGCCCAAGGCCAGAGAGAGCAGCACAAAGGTGCCGGCGAAGCGCCGGATGACCAGATCGTTGCACATTTTGACCCCCAAATAGTGGAGGCAAGGAGTACGGCTCCTTCTCCCTGCTTGCTCACTTCTCACTCCTCACTCCTCACTCCTCACTCCTTACTTCTTACTTCTTGCCTCTCACAGCCTACCCCTCACTCCTCACTCCTCACCCGCTTCAACTCCCAATAGAGCAGTGGCACCACCACCATGGTCAGCATGGTCGCGACCACCGCGCCACTGATCATCGCGACCGCCAGGCCCTGAAAGATCGGGTCGAGGACCATGACCAGGCCACCGACCACGACGGCGGCCGCGGTGAGCGCAATCGGCCGGAAACGAACCGCGCCCGCTTCCAGCACGGCTTCGTGCAGCGGCATGCCCCGAGCCTCGGCGAGCTGCACGAAATCGATCAACAGAATGGAGTTGCGCACGATGATTCCAGCGAGCGCGATCATGCCGATCATGCTTGTTGCCGTAAAGAACGCCCCGGCCAAAGCGTGGCCCGGTAGAATGCCAATCAGGGTGAGGGGTATCGGCGCCATGATCACCAGCGGCACCGAGAAGGACTCGAACCACCATACCACCAGCACGTAGATGAGCAACAGGACAGCCGCGAATGCGAGCCCGAGGTCCCGAAAGACCTCGATCGTAATCTGCCACTCACCGTCCCACTTGAGTGCGGTCTCGTCCAGCCGGGCCGGCTGAACGGCGTTGTAGCGACGGATCTCTGCCCCGTCGACCCGCACCGAATCGAGCGCCTGGTTCATCCGGAGAATGGCGTACACCGGGCTCTCGATCTCCCCGGCCACATCACCGGTCACGTAGATCACCGGGCGAAGGTCGCGGCGAAACCGCGCAGGCTCCCGCACCGTCGAGTCCACCCGAACGAAGCGCCCGAGTGGTTTCGGTCCGCTGGCAGTTGGAATCGCCAGCGCCAGGAGCGCATCGGCCGAGGAACGACGCTCGAGGGGAAGCCGGGGGACGATGGCGATTCCTTCCCGGGCCGTGGCTGATTCCAGCAGGCCGACCGGACGTCCGGCCTGAGCGAGGTAGACGGTCTGGACAATCTCCTCGACGCTGGTGCCCGCCTCGGCGGCTCGAGCTCGATCCACCCTCAGGACTAGTCGGGCCTCCGGGGCCTCGATGGTCCAGTCCACATCAACCACCCCGGGCGTGTGCTCGAACACCTCCAACACCCGGCGAGCCGCCTCCAGTCGGGCTTTGTCGTTTCCGGCGTAGACCTCCGCGACCAGGGTCGAGAGCACCGGCGGACCGGGAGGGATTTCGGCAATCTTGGCCCGGGCCCCGTAGTGTCTGGCGATCGAATCAACTGCGGGGCGAACCGCAACCGCAATCGCGTGACTCTGGCGGTGGCGGCGCTGTTTCGGCACCAGGTTTACCTGCACGTCGGCGACATTCGACCCACGGCGCAGGAAGTAATGCCGCACCAGTCCGTTGAAGTTGAACGGTGCGGCCGTCCCCGCGTAGGTCTGCGTGCTGTGGACCTCCGGGACACCGCGCAGGTAGGTGGCGATGTCGGCCGCCACCGCCGCGCTCGTCTCGAGCGTCGCCCCTTCCGGCAGATCCAGAATCACCTGAAACTCGGACTTGTTGTCGAAGGGCAACATCTTCACCTGCACGGCCCGGAACGCGACCAGCGCCATGGAAAGGAGTAGCAGAGCTCCTACGGCCGCATAGAATGACAACCGGAGCCGTGGCCGCCCCATCAAGGCGTTCATCGCCGAGCGATATCGGCGGGAAAACTGCCCCTCCACCTCCGGCGGATGGGCCGTACCGGCCGGCTGATGCCCGAGGGCTTTCACGTGACCGCGCAGCAACCGCAGGGCCAGGTAGGGCGTGATAATGAACGCGACGGCCAGCGAGGCCAGCATTGCCACCGAGGCCCCGACCGGAATGGGGCGCATGTACGGCCCCATCAGGCCGCGAACGAACGCCATTGGCAGGATCGCCGCGATCACCGTGAAGGTGGCCAGGATCGTCGGGTTGCCGACCTCGTCCACACCCTCGATCGCCGCCTCGGCGGGTGGGCGCGATCCCAGCTGCAGGTGGCGGTAGATGTTCTCCACCACCACGATCGCGTCGTCGACCAGGATGCCGATCGAGAAGATCAGCGCGAACAGCGTGATGCGATTGAGGGTGTAGCCGAGGGCATAGTAGGCGAACAGGGTGAGCGCGAGGGTCACTGGCACGGCGACGAGCACGACCAGCGCCTCGCGCCAGCCGAGGAACAGCCAAATCAGCGCGGTGACTGAAAGCGTGGCGATGGCGAGGTGCAGAATCAGCTCGCTGGCCTTCTCGCGCGCGGTCTCGCCGTAGTTGCGGGTCTCGCTGATGCCCACGTCTGCCGGAATGAGCCGCAGTCGGGCCTCATCCGCCCGGGCCAGTACCTGACGGGCCACCTCGGTGGCGTTGGCGCCTTTCCGCTTGGCGACCGTGATCGTCACCGCGCTTGTGGCGCTGGAGTCGTGGGCAGCGTGGCTGACGTAGCTGGTCCGATCGCCGAAATCCTCCCGAACGGAGGCGACGTTGCGGAGATAGACCGGCACCCCTCGACCCGCACTCACCAGAATGCCCTGTACCTCCGAGGCGGATCGGAGTCCCGCTCCCACCGCTATCCGGTAGCTCCGGTTCGCCATGGCGAACTCACCCATTTCGAGCCGGGCATTTGCGCCCTGCAGGGCCTGCGCCACCTCCGCGGGAGTAACGCCGGCGGCGACCAGACGCACAGGATCTAGATCCACGAGGATCTGCCGCGGTTCACCCCCGATGATCTCGGTGGCCGAGACGTCGGTCACCGTTCGGATCTGGTCCTCCAAATTGAGCGCCAGCAGCCGAAGCTGGTTGGATCCGTACCGGGAGGAAGACAGGGTGAGAGCGAGGATGGGCACGTCGTCGATCGCGTGCGGCTTGACCAGAGGCGGTAATGCACCGGGCGGCATCCGATCCAGGTCGGCGGACAACTTGGCGTGAACCCGGGTGACGCTCCGTTCCTGATCCTCGCCCACCCGGAAGCGTACCGTAACGAGTGTGTAGCCATCGCCGGCCATCGAGTACACGTGTTCGACAGCCGGGATCTCCCACATGCGCTGCTCGATCGGCCGGGTCAGCAGGTTTTCGACTTCGGCCGGCGACGCTCCGGGAAGCGCCGCGATCACGTCGATCATCGGCACGGAAATCTGCGGTTCTTCCTCCCGCGGAGTGGCGAGCAGGCCCACGATTCCCGCCGCCAACGACGCGATGATCAGCAGCGGGGTCAGCTTCGAATCGAGGAAGCGGCGAGCTACTCGTCCGGCGAAGCCCATGGTCAGATCCCTTGCACCAGGATGATGTCACCCGCCCCGAGTCCCGCCAGCACCTCGACCCCGCCATTCACCTCCGAGCCGAGCTTGATCCAGCGCAGCTCACTGTTCGGTCCGGTCATCACCCGTACGCCGGTGAGCTCACCCTCGCGGACAACCGCTCCCACCGGGATGATGACGGTCAGACGCTGCCCTTGGGGCACCTGCAGCGTGGCCGCTCCACCCGCTGGCAGATCGTTTTGCGGATTGTCCACCACTGCATTCACGGTGTACACGGATCCGGCGGAGCCGGGTACGACGCCCTCGACCAGCGCCGTGACTGGGCGTCCTTCGATGGTCGCACCGATCCGCTGACCACGCCTTAGGGCGGCAGCCACAGTCGGAGGAACCGAGACGCTGATCCGCAGGCGGGATACGTCCTGGACTTCGGCAATCGGCGATCCCGGAGCGGCAAATGCACCCGGATCCACATAGCGCCTGGTCACGATCCCCGTGAATGGGGCGCGAATCTCCCCATAGGCCGCAACCGCCTCAAGTTCCGTTCGGGCGGCGCGAGCGGTGCGCAGCCCGGCTTCGGCTCGGGCGAGACCAGTCTCGGTCTGATCCACCTGGTAACGGGTAGCGGCGCTGTCGGCGTAGAGGGCCCTCAGGCGCTGAGCCTGAGTCAACGCGTCCTGATGAACCGCTTCCGCAGCAGCGATGCCCGACTCGATCTGCGCCTGCTTCGCTTCCAGCTCCCGTACGTCGATCCGGGCGAGTAGAGCACCCGCATGCACGCGGTCACCTTCTCTTACCAGCACCTGGGTGACGCTGCCCATCAACCGGGTGGAGAGGCTCGCGCGCTGGAGCGGTTGTGCCACCCCGGCCGCATCGAAGGTCGCGACAATCGTGGTCTCGGCCACCGTGAACGTCGAGCCCGCAGCAGGTTCGGCGGCTCGTTGAGTCGGGGGCTCGGCCGCTCGACCGCAGCCGATTGCCAGTGCCAGAGTAGTTACTGCAGTCAGTGTCATCCGCATGGCCAACTGTCCCTCCAGTACGTATCGCGGAACGCGCCGCCGAGCCGACTAGTCCTGCACCAGTGGCGTCAGGTCCAAGCCCTGGGCCCGACGCCGCTCCGCCGAGGCGATAAGCACCTCGTATCGCGCAGCGGATACGCCGAGGCTCGAGCCCGTTTCCACCGCCGCGGCATCCAGTAGTTCAGTTACAGAAGCAAGGCCACCGTCGTACTTCCTGGCCACAATCCGGTGGGCCTCGCGCGCTTGGGAAGCGTTCAGTTCGGCGATGGCCAGGCTGGCGAGGGCCACGACCAGGGCTTCGTTGGCCTGATGCAGCTCGAGCGATGCCTGCGCGAAGGCGGCATCGGCCATGGCCGTTGCACTCGCCTTGCGCCCGCCGGCTGCTCGGATGTCCGCCAGTTCGGAAGCGCCAGCGAACGGCGACCAGGACAGCATGACGCCGAGACTCCAACTGGACGTCCCACCGAAAGGAGTGTCGGGATCATTCCAGTCGATTCGGCCGAAACCATTGAGACGGGGGAGGTAGAGTGCCACCGCACGGCGGGCGTCCGCAGCGCTCGCTTCACGAGCCCGCTCGGCCGCAACGACATCCGCGCGAGCGGCAGGCGGAGCTGAATCTCCAGCGGCCAGCGCGGCGAGGACCCGCACCTGTTCTCCGCTCGGCAAGGAGTCGGGAACCGTGAAGGCGGTGTCCGACGGGTCCCCCATGAGGACCGCCAGGGAGCGCCGGGCGAGACCCGCGTCGCTCCGAGCACGGAGCAGCAGGGCAGCTGTCTCGCCCGCCTTGACCGAGGCGAGAAGGGCGTCGGATCGGGTGGCCATGCCCTGTCGGACCAGCGACTCCGCCTGGTTGACATGAGCCTGCGCCGCCGCCGCTGCTGCTTCCAACGTGCGAACCTGTTCAACGGCGAGCACCGCTCCCCAGTACTGGCGATAGACCAACATCGCGGTGCCTGCACGGGTCCACTGCTCCGACGCGGCCTGAGCCGCCTGGGCGCTGCGGGCAGCGCGGCGCCCAAGCCAGGCATCGGCATTGAAAAGCGGCTGCTCAAGCACAAGGCCGGTCATGACGTCGCCGATGGCGGGCGGATCATTGAGCCGGGCCGGCGCGAACGCCGCGGCAGTAACACTTCGCTGGCGCAGAGTGAAGCCGAAGGCGTTGAGCGGATCGGTGGTTCGCAGATAGCCCGATTCGAGCCTGAGCGACGGCAACACTCCCTTGAGCGGAGCTAATGCCTCCGCCGCTCGGGTCCGGGTCACCCCCGCCGCAATGCGGTTGGGGTAGGCCGCCCGTTCCGCGCGCGCCAGGGCCTCTTCCAGCCGAAGGGGAGTCTGGGCCAATACCTCCCGGGCGCAAACCAGGAGGATGCCGAGATGCCAGCAGAACCGATTGGGAATGGGCATAACCCGTGGATTCCCGAGCGCGGGGATGAAGACTCTTGATTAAACTTGTATATGATCATATAGTTATATACTAGATGTGTCAAGAAGCCGGCAACCCAGTTGCCGGCATCGAGATTTCATGATCATCCCAGGAACCCTTGTTGCAAAGGCCCTGACACCCCGTGGCAAAGCCGCTCACCCCTCAGCAGCTTCACGTCATCGCCGAGCGTTTCAAGGCCCTGGGCGAGCCCTCGCGTCTGGAGATTCTCAGCGCCCTCAGGCGCGGCGAGCGCACCGTCACCCAGATCCTCGAAGCGACCCAGCTGGGTCAGGCCAATGTTTCCAAGCACCTCCAGGTCCTCTACGCCGCTGGATTCGTCCAGCGGCGCAAGGAGGGGCTGAGTATCTACTACCGCCTGGCCGACGGCGACGTGCTCCAGCTGTGCGAGCTCATGTGCGGCCGGCTTGAGCGGGAGGCCGCAGGGAAGAAGAAGCTCTTCACTTGAGCGCGGCCATCGCTCCCCGGATACGGGTCTTCTGCTGCTCGTCGGTCACCATGTCCAGCGCCTTCTGATAATTCGCCAGCGCCTGCTTCTTGTCACCCTTCTTGCCGAGCGCCTCGCCCAGGCTGTCATAGGTGTTCCACGAGCGGGGATAGTCCCGGACATTCTTGCGGAAGATCTCAATCGCCTGATCGGTTTTTCCCTGCCCGAGCAGCTGGTAACCGTAGATGTTCACCTCGGCTTCGTTCGCGACCGCCAGAGCCTTCTGCCGCAGGGCGTCGGCTCCTGCCGCGTCGCCGCGGCGCTGCATCAAGGCGGCCTTGAGCTGCATGTGTCCGAAGGTCGGTGCGAGCCGCACCGCGGTGTCCGCCCAGGCCTCGGCCAGGTCAAGACCGGTGTTGTGGGTCAGCGCCCAGCGCGCAGCTTCGCCCCAGCTCGCTCCAAAGAATCGGGGCAGGCCGCGAAGCTGCTGGCGGAGACTGTCGAGCACGACCTGCCGTGTCGCGACGGTGATGGGGTACGGCACCGCGAGCTTCTCCCAATGAAGCGTCAGATTAACGGAGGAGTCGGACGGGTCCTCGAAGGTGTACTGCAACCGTTCAATGAAATCGGCAGCGCGGGGCGTGGCGCTGAACCGGGCCACGTCTTCCTTGGCATCGTAGCTGAAGCTCCCCCAGGCATCCGCCTGCCGAGACACGATGATGGTCCAGGCGGTCGGATTCGGGATCACGTGCAGTCCGTAGCGACCGGCAGGGAGCCGCGTCCCGCCAATGGTGAAGGCAGAGTTCGAGGTCAGGACCGTGTTCTGATTGGCGCCGGCCCGCCAGACCGAGTCATAGGGAACCAGACCGCCCCAGATCTTCCGCCCCTTCACTGCTGGCCGATCGTAAGTCAGCGAAATCTCAGTGAGTCCGACCGTCTGACTCGCGGTGGCACGGGGGCTCTCTTTAGGAACGGTAAGGATCGGTGGCCCTTGTGAAACAGCGGCAGCGGGCGCGATCAGTAGCAGCAACAGACCCGTGACGGACGAGTTGCGTGGGGGCATGGAACCTCCGTGGATTTCTCTTGGCGACATTCGGGAAGTGGAGGCCCAGTACGGCGGGGGCACTGCGGTAGTTCCGGACGTTTCAGCGTGAAGTGGGGCGGGATTGGGGATTGGGGATTGAGGGATTGGGGGATTGGGGATTGAGGGATTGAGGGATTGGGGATTGAGGATGGAGGGATTGAAAAACTCTACGGTCTCATCGCTGTTGCTTCAATCCCCCAATCTCCCAATCTCCCAATCCCCGAATCCTCCAATCCCCCAATCCTCCAATCCCCCAATCCCCCAATCCCTCAATCCCTCCTTGCCTCCCCCAAGACCATCCTCGCGTCCACGGCCACGGCCCCGTTGGCAGTCGCGAGGAGCGGGTTAACATCCAGCTCCTCGATCTCGGGGAAATCGCAAGCCAGCTGAGACAGGCGGAGCAGGACTTCCTCGAGCGCTGTGAGATCTACCGGTGCCGCGCCCCGGAATTGCTCGAGCACGCGGAACCCGCGAATACCGCGCACCATTTCGGCCGCATCGCGGCGCTGGAGCGGCGCGAGTCGGAACACTACGTCTCCGATCGCCTCAGTCAGCGTCCCTCCGAGCCCGAACATGATCAAAGGTCCGAAGCAGGGGTCGCGGACCATCCCGATGATGAGTTCGCGGCCAGCCGCCATCCGTTGCACCAACATCCCCTCAATGGCGAGGTCGGGCACGGCCTGGTGCGCGCGCTCCGGCATCTCGGTGAAGGCGCGGCGGACATCCGCGGGGTTCCGCAGATTGGTAATCACGCCGCCGATGTCGCTTTTGTGTGAGAACCGCGGTGCGATCAGCTTGAGCGCCACGGGATACCCCAGCGCTTCGGCTGCCGCGACAGCGGCATCCGGCGTGGTGGTGAGACTTGCAGGGGCGGTTGCTACCCCGTATGCCGTGAGCAGTTCGAGAGGTGGAGCGCCCAGCAGCACGTGACCCTTGCCCCGGCTCGAGCCAAGAATACGGGTCACCTCTGCGCGGTCGACCGAGAGCAACTCGGCGGGTACATCAGGCTGCTCCACCCGCAGTCGTTGGTGCACCAGGGCGGCCAGCGCGTGTGCCGCGGATTCCGGAAAGACGTATGTCGGGACCCTGGCCTCCCGCAGCGTCGCCCGTGCCAGTGCCAGGCTCTCGCGCCCCATGAGCACGGCCAGGAGCGGCTTGGCAGGGTGGCGGGGACGGAGCCCGGCGATCGCGGTCGCGATCTGGGATTGCTGGACATTCACCGGCGGCGCAAAGATCGCCACGACCGAGTCGATCCCGGGGTCGGCGAGAACGATGTCCAAGGCCGCGGCATACGTCGCCGGAGACGCCGAGGCGATAAGGTCTACCGGATTGCGAAGCGAGGCTTCCTCCGGCAGCAGTGACTTGAGCTGCGCTTCGGTAGTCGGCGTGAAGGAGGGGAGCTCGAGGCCACAGGACTCAAGCGCATCCGCGGCGAGGATACCGGGCCCGCCAACGTTGGTGATTACACCGGTCCGGCGGGAGCGCGGGAGGGGCTGGTCCTGCAGTGCGAGCGCCAAATCGAACAGCTGCTCGACTGTGTCCGCCCTGAGCACTCCGGCCTGCGCCAAGAGCGCGTCTACCGCCTCACCGCGGCCGGCCAGCGCACCGGTGTGCGACGCGGCTGCCCGGGCGCCGGCCCGCGAGCGCCCGGACTTCATCACCACGATCGGCTTGACCCTGGAAATCCGTGCGGCGAGCTCGAGAAAGCGGCGCGGTTCCGCGAAGCTCTCGACATACATGATGATGGTCGTGACGTTGGGATCCTGATCCCAATACTCCAGCAGATCCAGGCTGCTCACATCCGGGTGGTTGCCGATCGAGACGAACTGCCCGATCCCGATGCCGTACTCGCGAGCATAGTCGAGCACCACGAGTCCCAGGGCACCCGACTCCGAAACGAAGGCCACCTTTCCGGGCGGCGGCATGGTGGGTGCGAAAGTCGCATTCAAGGCGACGGCGGGGTCGGTATTCACCACGCCCAGGCAATTGGGCCCGACGAGTCGCATGCCGTAGCGACGAGTCACATCGAGCAGCTGCCGTTCCCGATCAACCCCTTCGCCGCCGACCTCGCGGAATCCAGCCGAGATGACCAGCAGACTCCGCACCCCGTGACGGCCGCATTCGTCGGCCACCTGCACCACGGCCTGCTTGGGGACGACAATGACGGCGAGATCAACGGGCTGGGGTACGCTTGCGATGTCCGGATACGCCGGTATCGAGTGGATTGCCGTCGCGTGGGGATTGACCGGGTAGACCGGACCGACGAACCCGTGAGTAACCAGATTCACGACGATCGCGTGACCGATCGTCTCAGGGGACCGCGCCGCGCCGATCACCGCGATCGAACGCGGCCGAAGCACCGCGTCGAGCGGGTGCGGCGCGGGGGACATCACCGCGCCCGGTTCCAGCCCATCAGCCCGTACAGCGGGCAATAGCCCACCAAGGCTGTGCCGAGCGGGATCAAGCCAAGCAGAGTGACGTACCGCCAGGGCGGCAGAAGAGCGCCGTAAAGCCCGAGGATCATCAGGCCCAGTACGGCACGCAGGACCCGTTCCCAGGTGGGAAGGTTGCGAGGCATGGCCCCTCCAAGGTGAGAAGACGCTTCGAGTCTATCGGTCGGAATGTGAACGAGCGATGAGGTAGCCCCGAAGACCGGGCAGCGCACGGGTGAAGGCTTTCTCATCCATGCTTCACCCCGGACTCACCCCGGGAGGGGCAGGTTCCGTCCGTAACCCCGCTGCGAGGGCACCATGAAAGTCATCGATCTGATGCAGGCGGATGTGAAGACCGTGCGTCCCGATGCCGTGATCGGAGATGTCGTGGTTTCGCTCGCCGATGCACACATCTCGGCAATGCCGGTCGTCGACGGGCATGGCCGCATGGTCGGTGTGGTTTCGGCCACCGACGTCCTCGCAGCGGAGGCCGAAGCGGAGGACGGGCCGGCGTATTCCGAGTTGATTAAGAACACGCTGGTCCAGGATCTCATGACGCCGCACGCACTCACGATCGGACCGGAAGCCGATGTCCGAGAGGCTGCACGACGAATGCTCTATGCCGAAGTCCACCGCCTGTTCGTCGCAGAGGGCGATCGGCTGATTGGGGTGATCTCCACTCTCGACATCGTTCGCGCGGTCGCAAACGGGAAGATCTAGTACGCTCTGAGCGCGAGCCCTCTGGCGCTCACCGGAAGGCCGGATGGTGCAAGGGACCGCACCATTCGACCTTCTTGCGTCAATCACGTACCTTGACGACACGACAGCGCATCGGCCTCTCTGGTCCGACCGAGGAGGCGCAGCGCCTTCCCGCGCGCCTCGCACACGTGAGGCAGGCCGGGCCGAATCGCCTCGGCGACATCGAGCAGGGCCAATGCCCGGGCACCATCTCCGGATGTCAGGTAGTCTCGCGGGCCGTAGTACGATGTCATGACCATGATGTTCTCGAGCCGCCGCTGGGCCGCGTAGGCTTCGACCGAATCCCGGTCGCGGGACGCGTGCTGCCAGCGTTTCACCTCCAGCTCCTCCAATGCGCTCGAGAGACTCGGTGGCTTCCTTGCAGTCCGCACCTGTTCCAGAAAGACAGCCAGATTCCTGGCGGTCTCCCGTTGCTCCGTGCGGAGGTCGTGATTGCGGGCGATCACCCGCTTCACCTCTTTCTTCCGGGCAAGCTCACCCGCCCGCCGGGCGACCTCGGCCACATCGCGGATCCCGCCGAAGTCTTCTGCCAGAGCACTAAGTCCCAGCCAAGCTGCATAGAACCCTCCACCCCGGCCGAGCGAGTCGGCCGTATCCCGGCGACGCTGGAAGAGGGAGTCGAGCCATGAGTCCCGCCGATCGGCGAGACCTCGCTTCATCGCTCGAAGCTCCAGCCACTCGACGGCCTCGGTCATCACCGCCTCTGGCGCCCAGCCGTGGCCGCCCGGGTAGTAGTGGATGCGATGCGGGATCTTCTTTTCAACGAGATAGTCGTCGAGCCCAAGCACTTCCTCGTAGTTGAAATCGGTTACCCCGGCCCCGCCGTAGAAGTCGAACGGAGCGCTGTCGCTGCTGGCGATATCCGGCAGCAGAATGCCGGGCGGGAGCCCGGCACCGACTCCGATCAACCCCGCCACGTTGCGTGAAAGCTGATAGCCGAAGCTCCACCCCTCCCGGGCCGTTCCTGAGAAACCGACGAGGTAGAAGCGTCGGTTATTGACCGCGAGTGACTTGAGAGCGTCGGTGATCATCGCGTTCATCGCGTCGACGTTCGGATCCACCGCCGCATCGCTCGCGGTGTTGTAGGAACTCAGGACGAGATAGCCGAATCGCTCGGCGGCGGGGCGAAGCAGCTCAAGCGGGACGAGGGCGCGACCTCGCGGGTCCATCAGGAACAGCACCGGCCAAGTCCGATCGGCCGAATAGCTCTTGGGCAGATAGACCGCATAGCTCTGACCCGACGCCGATGGACTGGAGACGCGCTCGACAACCTCGCCGGGACGGATGGGGAGGGTTTGGGCGGTCGCGACGGTCGCGACGGTCAGGACGGTCAGGACGGTCACGACGGTCACGACGGACCGACGGGCCGACGGGCCGACGGTCAACTGCGCGGAAATGCATGAGTTACGGAGCACGCTCCGTTCTACGGCGGCGCGCGGCGGGAGTTTCTTTCGGCTTCGGTCACGGACGTGGCTTCCTATGCGGAGGCCACTAGTCTGTCTGCGGCTGGCTGGATGAGTGGACCAAGTTCCCTGAGCGCCTTGACCAGCCGATGCAGATCGGTGGGTACGGACCTTCCTTCTCGATCATGGCACCAGACGACCAGCGTGTTGACCTCCACGATCCGAATGCAGAGGCGCTTGCGGGTTTCGGTGACCTCCGACGAATGAACGAACAATCGGCGATCGCCAGCCTGCGTCGTGGCATCCGCCTTGTCGAGGCGCTCATCAAAGTGCATCCAGGAATCGCGGAGGTTGCGCTCGGTAAGCGGGCTCTCCTGGGTTATACCCAGAGCGGTCCTGAGCACCTTTGCCCGTTTACGCGCCGTACTGGTGCGCGACGACGGAAAAAGCATAAGGGAAACTCTGGCCCATGCGGCGAGGAACGCCTCGAGCGCCTCGAAGATTCGGGTCTGCTCCTGCAACCGGGCTTCAGGATCTTCACTGGCGAGCCACTCATCGCGGGCAAGACGCTGCGTGCAGGTGAGCCATTCGCTTGCGGCCTGCTCCAGGAGCGAGAATCGATAGAGCGCGGCGGCGGTGGCGTTGGAGAGCTCGGAAAGAAAGAGGACGAGCCCAGCGGTGGACACTGGAGCCGGGGGAGGAGGCGACTGGAGGCCGAGCCATACCAGAAGGCGAGAGACTATGACCATGGAGTTTACCGAGGGCGTCCGGGGCCCGTGCCCAGGCGCCTGCGCTGGTCAGTCGGCGAGCGCACCAACGACAGAAGCCAGAAAATTGACGAGAGCGCCGCTGAGAAAGCCGAGCAGCCCCGCCACACTCAGGATGTAGAGCTGGAGTGCGAGGCGCCAGCCTCGCCGGCCGCGGGTCTTGATGGCGTACCAAGGAATCGCGACGGGCAGAAACAGGTAAAACAGCCAGCCACTGTCCCCAACATGTGCGACCCGAGTGTGCTTTGCATCCGCCGCCAGCCAGGTTGCCACTGCGATCGGCGGCCCCGCAACGAGACCCAGCAACGGCAGTGACGTTGGCTGGAGTAAGAACAGCCCATAGCCGGTCGCGATCACCCAGCATGCCAAGCTGAAGGCATGCAGGCGCGTGAGTCGCTCTCCCTCAGTGATCACCCCAGTCACTTGTCATGTTGAATCCTGATGCTCCATGCGCCGTGCTCTGAGCCAGTCTGCGAGATCATCTGCGGGAATGGTGCCCTCAGGGAGGCAAGCGGGAGTCAAGGGTCCACCGGGGCATGGAGTTGACCGCCTGGCAGCGCCCCCACCTCCCGCCTCTTACGCAGCCCTAACATTACGTCATATTCTCAGCCGATGGTGACCGGTCGGAATTCCCTGCTCGACCGACTCCGTTCCGCCGTCGCGCCCGAATTCACGGTCGAGCGCGAAATCGCGCGCGGCGGAATGGGAACGGTTTTTCTTGGCCATGACGTCAAGCTCAACTGTGCCGTCGCCATCAAGCTCCTCCGTCCCGACGTCGCAACCGCCAGGTGGGTGGAGCGCTTCCTCCGGGAGGCCCGGGCCCTCGCCGGTCTAAGCCATCCCAATATCGTGCGCATCTTCCGGGCAGACGAGCGGGACGGTCTCAGCTATTACGTCATGGAGTACATGGAGGGTGAGACCCTGGCAGCACGCCTGACACGGGGTCCACTGCCGCTCGCGGAAGTGCTCAGCCTGGGAGAGGAACTGCTTGGGGCGCTCGAAATGGCCCACCGGGTCGTCATCCACCGGGATATCAAACCCTCCAACATCTTCCTGCGGCACGGGCATGCCATTCTCACTGACTTTGGCATCGCCAGGCCCAGCAGCGGCACCCAGTCCGACCTGACCGATCAGGGATCACCGATCGGTACCATTGGTTACATGGCCCCCGAACAGGCGAGCGGCGGTGCGGTGACGCCGCGGACCGACCTGTACGCTGTGGGACTGGTCCTTTACGAGGCCAGTTCCGGACATCGGCTGCCGCCGCTCACGCCGGCGGAGCGGATCGAATGGGTCGGCGGGGCGCGATCGCTCCGCGGAGTGCTTTTGCGGGCGCTGGAGTGGGAACCGAAGGACCGCTGGCTGGACGCGGCGGAGTTTCGTACGGCAATGACACGAATCAGGGAACGACGGCGCCGCCGATTTTCCCCACTGCGGATCGTTGCGGGGATATCCATCCTCGCGTCGGTGGTCCTGGTGGGTCGCGGGGTCTGGCGCAATCTCCATCCCACCCGACCCGCCTGTCCTCCGCTCGCGGACCTCGCCCTCCTGCCATTCAAGGTCACTGGAGGGGTGACTAGCCTCGACGGCGAGGAGTTTGCCGGACTGGTGAATGCCAAGCTTGACTGGTATGGCCGCCTCGCCGTGGCGCTGCCCGAGTGTCGGCCGCCAGCCCCGGGTGCTGATCGTCCAGATCCAAGCCGCTCCACGGCGACGACGTACGTCGCCGAGGGCCTCGTGGTGCCGCACGGAGCCGGCGTGGTACTGAACCTGACGGTGCGAAGAGCTGGCCGACCCTTTGAGACCGTGCAGATCCCCGGGCAGATTGGGGAGGTACTCTCCTGGAGCCAGGTCGTAGCCGACTCCCTCGTCCACAAGGTCTTCCCCCAGTACTGGGACGAGTACCATCGCCTCGGCGCAGGCTCCAGCCCGAATACCAGCCTCCAGGCCTGGCGGCAGTACTTCGCGGGCGAACGAGACTTCCAGCGCGACGCCTACCGATTCGCCGAAGCCCGGTACGCCAGAGCGATCGCCCTGGATTCCGGTTTTGTCCAGGCCGCCTGGCGGCTGGGAATCGTCAAACGGTTCCTCCGGATGCCCTTCGAGAGCTACCTGACGGAGTTCCTCGCGCGGCACCCTGATCTGCCGATCCAGTACCGGAAGCTCGCCCAGGCCTTGCTCGAACCTGCCTTGGAGCGTCGCTTCGCGCTGTATCGGGAGACGGTCAACAGGTTCCCTCTGGACGGCTACGCGCGGTTCGTTTATGCCGATGAGCTGTTCCACCGTGGGCCGTTGATCGGCATTCCACTCGACGTGGCGCTAGCCCAATTCGACTCAACCGTCAGGGTCGAACCCTATCTGGATCAGATGCCGGCCTACGATCACCTGCTCTACGGGTATCTCCGGCTAGGCCGGCAGGCCCAGGCTGACGCTGTGCTCCAGCATCGAGTCCGGATCCGCCCTTCTGGTGAGCCCGAGGACGCCAGGCGCCGCCGGTTCTTTCAACTCGCCTACGATTTCCGATATCACCCATCTCTGGCCGGGCTCAAGGTCTGGGGCCTGGGCCTGATCGCCGATTCGGCCATGCTGGAGGGTGTGGGCCGTTATGCCCGGCTCGGCTCATCATTTGATATCCCCAACGCCATGGAGCCGCTGGGACGACTGCTGGCATCGAAAGGCACCCTGCCTTACGCCCGAGCCAACGGGTACATGGCGATCGGGATGGGAAACATGATGCTGGGCCGGCCGATGGCGGCCCTCCCGCGACTCGATTCGGCCGTTGCGCTCTACTCGATACCTGAGCGGCAACCGACGCCGCCAGTCTTTCACCTGGTCGACAGCCTGCTGGAACAGGCCGAGTGGCGGGTCATGCCCGGAGTGCTCGGTCTCCCCGGAATCAGCGACGAGGCAGTGGCCTGGGGCCGCCGCACTCTCGACGCCATGGTGCAGCGCGGCCAAAGCACTCCCCGCGCTGCGTTTGCATTGGCGGCCGAGGCCTACCATCGAGGCGATACGACGGCCGCGCTTCACTTCTCAGGCGTTGTCGCCCGCATGGCATCCACCAATCCGGGCATCGCAAGGCTCTCGCTGCTCCTCACCGCCATGCGAGTCGCCGCTCGCGGTCACCCCGATTCAGCGTTGCTGCTCTCGGCGCCCCTGAGGAACTACGCGCCATCCGGAGCGCTGGTCGATCCGTTCAGCCGCTCGCTGCTGTACCTGCGTGAGGCCGAATGGCTCCGCGCCACCCGGCAGGACAGTCAGGCAGACATGGCCTTGCTCTGGTACCAGAACTCCGACAATGGCATCGAAGGCTGGCCGCAATGGCAGCTCGAGCCAGGTGAGGTCGACAACATGCTGGGCGTCTACGCTCGCCTCCTGCGAGCCGAGACCGCGCTGGCGCGGAGTGACACCGCGAGCGCGTGCCCACTCATTGCCCGAGTCCTGGAACTCTGGCAACACGCCGAGCCGGGCATGGCGCTTCTCAAACAGCGGGCGGAACAAAGCGGCGCGTCGTGTCACCGATGATCCTCTGTCGGACCCTCGGGCCGGTGGAGGTGAGCGTCCAGGGCGAGAGTGCCCCGGCCGAACTCCTCTGGCGGAAGCATCTGGCGTTGTTGATCTACCTCGCCCGCTCACCGAAGAAGACGCGGACCAGAGAGCACCTCATTGGGTTGTTGTGGAATGACAAACCCGAGGCTGCCGCTCGGCACTCACTCAATGAGGCACTGCGTTTCATCCGCCGCGCGGCGGGCGACGGTGCGGTGGAGACGAGTGGAGGCCAAGTCAGGCTCAGCCCCCAGGCTGTCGAGCTGGACACCGACCAGCTGGAGACCTTGAGCGCTGGCGGCGACTGGAAAGGCGCCGCGGCGCTTATAGCCGGAGAGTTTCTCGAGGGGTTCGGGGTGCCGGGTGCCTCGGAATTCGAGGACTGGCTCGCGGCCGACCGCGCCATGTGGCGACAGCGTTCGGTGAGCGTGCTCGTCGGATATGCCGAGCACCTGCTCGCGCAAGGCGACCCAAGCACCGCGGTAGAGGCCGCGACACGCGCCCTCACTGTCGAGCCCGGCTCCGACGCCGCGGTGCGTGCCGTGATGCGGAGTCTGGCGCTTGGGGGAGATCGCTCAGGTGCCCTGATCCGGTACGAGAGTTTCGTGAAGCATCTGGAGACTTCGCTGAACGCCGTTCCCGATACCGAGACGCGTGCACTGGCAGATCGCGTCCGCAGGGAACGGGTGTGGTTTCGGGCCCAACCGCGCGCCACGCAGGAGGCGGAGCCGTCCCGTCGGTCTCCCCTCATTGGCCGAGAGCGGGAGCTGGCGCAGATCCTCAGGGCATGGACCGGTTGTCACAACGATCGCCGCGCGGCCTGTACAGTGGTGCTCGCCGAATCCGGGCTGGGCAAAACCAGGCTGGCCGAAGAGGTGCTGTCCCGGGCCCGTCTCGATGGCGCGGCGGTGGCCGCGGTCCGAGGAGTCGAAGCCGACGCGAGCGAGCCTTGGAGCGGTGTGTTAGGTCTCGCCCGGGGCGGGCTGCTCGAGGCGGGAGGGATCCCCGCCGCCCAGCCGGAGGCACTCGCGACATTCGCGGCCAGGATACCCGAGTGGGCGGAGCGATTCGCCGACGCGGTGCGGGGAGCCGAACCGCTGCCCATCGGGCGGGCCGTTCGGGAGTTGCTCCGCGCCGCCGGCGAGGAGCAGCCAATCCTTCTTGTCCTCGACGACGCACAGTGGCTGGATCACGAGTCTCTCCTGGCCATGGGGGCCGCGCTCCGGGACCTTGCAGCGGCGCCGCTCTGCGTCCTCATCGCGGCGACCCCGTCTCCGCCTCGTGACGAGCTGGACGATCTCCGGAGCCGGCTGGGTCGGGACCTGCCGGGGGTCGCGGTGGACCTGAGCCCGTTCTCGAATGAGCATCTGCGGGCGCTGTGCCGCTGGGCAGTGCCGGTCTATGGCGACAGCCAAATCGACCGGCTCGTCCGGCGGGTTGCCACCGATTCCGCCGGCCTCCCGCTGCTCGCGTTCGAGCTGTTGCATGCTGTACGACTCGGCCTGGATCTCCGGGAATCCCCGGCAGCCTGGCCCGAGCCACATCGCACACTGGATCAGAGCCTACCGAGCGATCTGCCGGATACGGTTGTCGCCGCCATCCGCATCAACTTCCGACGGCTCACCAGCAACGCGCAACAGGCCCTGATCACGGCCGCGGTGGTCGGCGGCCGGGTGCCAGCGGAGGTGATCGGCCGGGGCGCAGGGCTCAACGGCGACGACCTCCTTGGCGCTCTGGATGAGCTCGAGTGGTCGCGCTGGCTCACTTCGGAGGGGAGGGGCTACGCCTTCGTCGCCCGGATCATGGGAGACGTGGTGGCGAGCGACATGGTGACCCCAGGGCAGCGGGCGAGAATTCTTGAAGCACTGGGGGGCGGGGTCGCAGGCTAGCCGAGAACCGGCTCGGTGCGCCCTTCATCGCCCCGTACCTCGGAAGTGCCGACTGCAGTGCCGGAGAGACAGACGCCGGTGGAAGCGCCCGCGGTCGCTTGGAAGTCTCCGTACGCATGGAACGATCGCCCCGCCAGCTGAGAAACTCCGTGGAGCCAGAAGTCGAACCGCCCTTGAAGCACGCCGCCTGAGCTCAGAATGGTGACCGAGCCGCTGTCGGCAACGGCTGTCTGCGGATAGTCCGAGGCAAATTGGGCCCTGAATCCGCCCGGGACCCCGACCGGGTAAGTCCCCGGGAGCGGCAGGGTTGTGCCGGAGATGGAGGGCACCGTGCCTGAAAAGTTGAACTCCAGCAGGGGAAATTCCGGGGGTGCCACCGTCGACATGAAGAGCATGATCTCGACTTCACCACCTTCATGTGGCGTCCAGGTTGACCAGTCACCTGCGAAGCTCGACCGGGCGCCCCCAATCTCGACGAGCGTGCCGCTCGCGCTGGGCTGGACGCAGGATGGGCTGCTGACGCAGCCCGATTGCAGCAGGCCATACAGCGCAAGAGCAGTCAGGCGAATGAACCGGCGGGGCATCGAGGGCTCCCTGTAAGAGATCTGGCGCCACGATACCCCAGAGCGATCAAGGGTGAGTCAAGCAACCTCACCCCTGATCTCCCCCGCGCTCCACCCGGACGGACCCAGCGACTCACCTCGGGTCGAGCCGGGCGACCAGGCCGGCGTGATCGCTAGCCCAGATGGGGTGCAGCGGGCCCGGCACCATTTCGCTGGGCGAGAAGCCGATGCGCCGGATGAAACCATCGACCGGATCGCGGTGCCGCCCGAATCCCCGGGTCAGGACGTAATCAATTCGCTGATCGGGGATCCGATCGTTCGTCAGATTGGTCGCATGGCAGCAGGTGAACCCATCGTTTCCCGGCCGGAGTGCAGCCCAGACATCGGTGTATCCCGCCCCCACCAGCAACTGATACATCGGGCTGCCGGAGAAGTCGTTCAGGTCTCCCAGGATCACCGCACGCTCGGCACTCCCGGTGACCGCGATGAGTTCCTGCATCTGCGCGGCGCGGAGCAGGCCAAGGTTGTTGCCCGCCAAGTCCGATTCCAGATGGGTGCTGCTGACACGATAGCGCCGACCCTCGACAATGATCGGCACGCTCACGAATCCGCGGGACAGTGAAACGCCCGGCGCCACCTGACCCAGATTGGTGCTGTAGGTCCGGGCGATTACGTCACCGCCGACCCGCACTCGATGGGCATCCACCAGCAGGACGTCCTGGTCCACGAGGCTGATGCCGGGGAACGGGGAGGCCGTGAAATTGGTCTCCGCGCCGGCGACGCGATACCGCAGGTGCCGGCTCGCCAGGGCCTTGTTCAGCTCGCTGAGAAAATCCATGTGGTACACCACGTTCAGGCCCAACGGCGTAAGATCGATATCGATGGTCGAGACCTCCATCAGTCCCACCACGTCGGGCCGGTGCCGGGCGATGGCATCGGCGAACGCCGCTGCGCGGGTGGGGAAGTCGGTCTCCTGCAAGACCCCGATTTGGGTGATCAGCGTCGGGAGATCGTCAGTGGGGTCCGGGGAGGCCAACGCCCCGATGACCGCATCCACATCCGCGCCGACATACATGTTCTGGCTCATGACGACGAGGCCGCCGTCACCGCGCAGAACCGCGTCAGACTCCGGGACCCCCTGCGTCATCTCGGAAGTAGGCGGGGTCGTGGAATCGGGGGCGCAACCAAACGCGCCGATCACGAGACCAACGATGAGTGTTCGATTCAGGTGAGACATGTTTCTCCTCCCCAAGTGAACTGTTAGGCCGACGTCGCCGCAGGCATCTCTTCCGCAGCGTGCGCGACCGATCCTGTCACTCAGCCTCCTCGCCAGCTCGGCGGCGTGCCGCGGCCGAGCGAGAGGCAGGTGTGATCGGTCAGGCTGATTGACAGTGGCGACGGCGAGTCAAGTGCGGGTCAAGTGGACTGCGGAGGGAGAACGGGGGAACGGGAGAACGGGGAACGGGGAACGGGGAACGGGGGAACAGGGGAATGTCGATACGGGGGACGGGAGAACGGGAGACGAGGGATCGGGGAATACGCTCGGTCCTGTAGTGGGATCCCTGCGCTTGCGCGTCGGAACGCATTTGAGCAATTCTTGTCCCGTTCCCCGTTCCCCGTTCCCCTGTTCCCTGTTCCCCGTTCCCCGTCTCGTCCTTATTCTCCCAACGACGCCCGCCGCGCCACCGCATCGAATGCGCTGGCGGCCGCCGGCTCGGGTGCGAGGAGTGACACCAATATGCCTGACAGGAAGCCGAGCGGGAGCGTTACAAGTGCGGGGTTCTTGAGCGGGAACCAGGCCGATTCGTGGTGCAGAATATCCAGCTGCACTGTCGGCGAGAGGTAGATCAGGAGCAGCGTACCACAGGTGCCGACCAGCATCGCGGTCACGACGCCCGCGGTGGTCGCCTTGCGCCAGAAGATCGAGAGTATCAGCGCCGGAAAGTTGCCGCTGGCCGCGATTGCGAAGGCCAACCCCACCATGAACGCGACATTCTGACCCTTGAAGGTGATGCCGAGCGTGACGGCGACGAGTCCGAGCAGGAGGGTGGCGATTCGGGCGACGCGAAGTTGTTCCTGGGAGTCGGCCTTGCCACCGCGCACCACTCCGACCCACAAGTCATGCGAAAGCGCCGCGGCACCGGAGAGGGTGAGCCCCGCCACCACGGCGAGGATGGTGGCGAATGCCACCGCACCGATGAAGCCGAGGAAGGCCGTGCCGCCGAGCAGTTCGGCGAGGAGCGGTGCGGCCATGTTGCCGCCGGGGTCCACCGCCTTGATCTGGTCCGGGCCCACCAGCACCATCGCCCCGAAGCCGAGCACGAAGGTCATGAGATAGAAGGCGCCGATGATCCCGGTGGCATAGAACACCGACTTCCGGGCGGCCTTCGCGTCGGGGACGGTGTAGAAGCGCATCAGGATGTGGGGCAACCCTGCGGTCCCGAACATCAGGGCAATGCCGAGGGAGATGGTATCGAGCGGTTTGCTGACCAGTTTGCCGGGCGCGAGCACGCCGTCCCCGTAGCGCGTCGCAGCCTCCGCGAAGAGGCGGGCCGGATTCATGCCGAAGCGGAGCAGCACTAGGAAGGCGAGCAGCGCGGCACCCGAGAGGAGCAGCACCGCCTTGATGATCTGCACCCACGAGGTCGCGAGCATGCCGCCGAAGAGCACGTACGCAATCATGGCCGCGCCGACGATCATGATCGCCGTCTCGTACGAGAGCCCGAAGAGCAGCTTGATCAGTCCGCCCGCGCCAACCATCTGGGCGATGAGATACAGGGTGACCGTCGCCAGCGTTCCCACGGCGGCGGCCACCCGGATCGGTTTCTGCTGCAGCCGCACGGCTACTGCGTCGGCGAAGGTGTACTTGCCGAGATTGCGGAGCGGCTCGGCTATAAGGAAGAGCACCACGGGCCAGCCCACCAGCCAGCCGGTCGAGTAGATCAGCCCATCAAACCCGGTTAGGGAGACCAGGCCGGCGATGCCGAGGAAGGAAGCGGCGCTCATGTAATCGCCGGCGAGCGCGATGCCGTTTTGCCGGGCCGTGAGCGAGCGGCCGGCGGCGTAGAAGTGTTCGGTGGTGCGGGTGTGCCGCGCGGCCCACCAGGTGATGGCGAGGGTACTGGCGAGGAAGAGAAAGAACAGCGCCTCTGCCACGAGGCTGGGCGCACCGATGCCGGTCGGCGTGTCGGGGACGTTCACGACTGAGAGCACGGGCGCGGGCTACTCGCCGCGACGGACCCGGTCCAGCGCCGGATCGTAGTGGGTGTTGGCCCAGCGGACGTAGATCCAGGTGAGCAGCCAGCAGGAGACGATCACCAGCGCGCCCAAGGCGATCCCGAGCGAGAGGCCCGGAACGACCAGCCGGCCCAGCAGCGGCTTCTGCCACGCGATGAGGACGAGGAAGCCGAAGTAGATCAGGATCATCAGTGCGGTGAGCCGGAAAGCAACTCGACGGCGCGCGGCGGCGAGGGCCTGGAGGTCGGTGTCGTGGGTGGGCATGAGGAAGCCAAGTTGTGGGCGTGAGGAGGCGACAGGCAATAGGCCAACTACAGGCGAGAGGCGACAGGCGACAGGCGACAGGCGAAGGAACCAGTCAATGGCAGGCTGCGGAACCACAACGAGAGAGCGGCGCCGTAGGCATGAAGTGCTGACCAGGCGCTCAAGAGTGCATCACATCACGTTGGCAGGAGGTGGGGACTCGCCGAAAGTCGGGGGAGGTCCGCGGTTAGACGGGGGACGCTCGCGGTTAGACGGCGGGACACTCGCGGTTAGACGGAGGACACTCGCGGTTAGACGGCGGGGCTCCATGGCTAGACGGGGGACACTCGCGGTTAGACGGCGGGGCTCCGTGGTTAGACGGGGGACACTCGCGGTTAGACGGGGGACACTCACGGTTCGACGGGGGCACTCCGCGGTTAGACGGGGGCACTCCGCGGTTAGACGGGGGACACTCACGGTTAGACGGGGGCACTCCGCGGTTAGACGGGGGACACTCACGGTTAGACGGGGGACACTCGTGGTTAGACGGGGGACACTCGCGGTTAGGGATGCCCTACGAGCCGAAAGTTTTTCCGAGCCTCCTGGCAGGCGAATGGGAAGAATAGGGATTGTCAGCGGATGTCGCTTCAGCGACATCAGCCGAGCCGCGGCTTCAGCCGCGGAGACCGAGGACCGCCGGACAGGCTGACGGCTGATGGCTGACGCCTACCTGCCCTCGTTGAGCAGCTGTCGGACCAGCGGGATCACCCTGCGACCGTATAGCTCGATGCTCCGGAGCAGCAGCTCGTGCCGCAGCGTGCCAGCGCTGTACTTGAGATCGAAGCGGGAGGCGCCGAGGGCGCGGACCGTCGCGGCGATCTTGCGTGCGACCGTCTCCGGCGAGCCAACGTAGAGCGAGCCCGCCGCGATTTCGCTCTCGAACTCCGCCCGGCTGGTCGGGCCCCACCCGCGCTCGGCACCGATCCGGTTCCGCATCACCTCGTACGCTGGCCACAGCTCTTCACGTGCCTGGGCATCCGTCTCCGCCAGATGGCCCGGCGAGTGCACACCGATCGGCAGCAGTTCCCGGCCGAGCTGGGAAAGCGTCCGATGGTACAGGTCAACATACGGAATGAAGCGGCGCGGATCCCCGCCGATGATGGCTAGCGTCAGAGGAAAGCCGTAGCGCGCCGCGCGAACTACCGACTCCGGACTCCCGCCGACCCCCACCCAGGTGCTGAGCGGCGGCCGCTCTACCGGGGGATAGACGCGCACGCCATCGAGTGGCGGGCGCACCGTTCCCTTCCAGCGGGCCGGCTCGCCGGTGCGGTCGGCGTCCCGGAGCGCCGCGAAGATCGCGAGCTTCTCCTCGAAGAGGACCTCGTAGTCGTCGAGTGAGTAGCCGAAGAGGGGGAATGATTCGGTGAAAGAGCCGCGTCCCAGAATCACCTCGGCGCGGCCGCCGGAGACGGCGTCGAGCGTGCTGAATCGCTCGTACACGCGGACCGGGTCGTCGGAGCTCAGCACGGTGACGGCGGTGCCGAGACGAATGCGCTGGGTGCGGCCGGCGATCGCGGCGAGCACGACTTCGGGCGCACTGATGGCGAAGTCCGGGCGATGGTGCTCGCCCAGCCCGATGAAATCGACGCCTACCCGATCCGCTAACTCAGCCTCGGCGACGACGTCGCGGAGCACGCGCGCCGGGGACAGGGGGCGGCCCTCCGCGTCCACGGTGACGTCGCCGAAGGTGTCCAGGCCCAGGTCGATGGGGCTCATGAGTGAGGAGTAAGGAGTGAGGAGTGAGGAGTAAGAAGTAAGAAGTAAGAAGTAGGAGGGGGAGGTAGAAGGGCGGACGAGCGGAGAAGACGAACCGCCAATCGCTGGTTCGGACCGCGGACGACTGATGGCTGATGGTTGACGGGGGACGCGGAACAAACCCAATCCCTCAATCCCTCAATCCCTCAATCCCTCAATCCCCCAATCCCTCGATCCCCCAATCTCTCAATCCCCCAATCTCTCGAATCCCCACCCGCCAGCAACGCCGGCCAGTGCTCCACCAAGGACAACGGCAACTGTCCCGGTGCCTCATCACAGACCAGCACCAGACGGCCATCGGGGGCAGTGTCGAAGCTGAGGATGTTCCTTGGCGCCGCGGGATACGTGACAGGGCGCCCGATGTTCATACCAGCCTGATCGGTGATGGTGACAGACGCGAGTCGACCGTCGCCGCCCACAAAGTACAGCTCCCGACCGTTCCTCCCCCAGGCTAGCTCACTGCGAGTCCGGTGAGAAGCTATGCGCGGTGGAGGATCCACTGCGGAATCCGGCCAGAAGCTGTGCGCCGTTGGAGGATACCTGCCAGTGTGCCTTGGCATCCGGCATCCGGGTCACGTATGCCTCGTTCCGGCCGCTCTGGTCCGAAATGAACGCGAGCAGCTTGCCATCGGGAGAAAGCCGAGGGGATACGTCGTTTCCCGGAGTCGAGTAGAGCACTCGCGAGCTGGAGCCCCCGACAAGGGGAGTGACTATCAGGTCGAATCCGGTGGTCCCGACCTGATCCCACCCCGCGAGGAACGATCCATCCGGCGACCAGTCCAGCATCAGCTGGACGTTCTTGTCCCGGATTGGAAGTGCGATGGTACTGGATCGATCGAGCGAGACGATGTACGCGAGGGAATCGGCTGCGCCACCGTACCCGATCCAGCTCTCCGTCGTAGGGCGACCAGGCAAAATCGTAGTAGACCTCCGGATGTGAGGTGATTCGAGTCCAGCCCTGGCCCGCAGTCTGGTACAGCCACACATCGGTGAGCGGGCTATCGCGATCGCCTCGCTCGAAGAGGATCTGATCCCCCTTCGGGGATACCCGGACAAACGCGATGGAGCGACCATCGGGTGACACCGCCACATTGGACGCGCCCGGCATGCCGAGACGGTGGTCGGGGCCGGGGAGAGTCTGTGCGGCGCGGGTATCCTCCCGCCCGGGGTTCAGCCGGCGGCCCGCCACAAGGCCCGCGGCCGCCAGAAGAAGGCCAGCCAGGAAAAGGAGAATCGCCCGTCGCCCGGTTCCCAGTCTCCCAATGGCCCGACCGGCAGTACTCCCCGCCGTCCTCGGCATCAGTGAGGCGTTGCCGAGGGCCTCGGCAAATTCGAGGGCGGAAGCGAAGCGATCGGCCGGAAGTTTCTCCAGCGCGGTAAGGACCGCCGCCTCGATGTGGCGCGGGACCGTGTGCCGCTTGGGAAGCAGCGGCCGCGGCTCCTCGGTCAGCACCTTGGCGACGATGGCCTGGGCCGTGGGGCCGCTGAACGGTGGTTCTCCGCTCAGCATCTCGTAGGTCACGCAGCCGAGGGCATAGACATCGGATCGGGCGGTGATTTCCCGTTCCCCCATGGCCTGTTCCGGGCTCATGTAATGCGGCGTGCCGAGACTCATCCCGGTCTCGGTCATCCGGCTGCCACCCGTCTTGCTGGCTGCCAGCGCGATGCCGAAGTCGGCGACCAGGGCCTGGCCATCGTGGAGCAGGATGTTCTCGGGCTTGATGTCGCGATGGATGACGCCGTGGCGGTGGGCGTAGTCCAGGGCCGAGGCGACTTCGGTGGCGATGCGGACGGCGTCGGCGATCGGGAGCTGCTTCTCGCGGCCGAGCCGGTCGCGGAGAGACTCGCCCTCGACGAATGGCATCACGTAGTAGGCGGTGCCGTCCACTTCTCCACTGTCGATCAGGCCGAGGATGTGGGGATGCTGCAGTGCCGCGATGGTGCGAATCTCCCGCACGAAGCGCTCGGCGCCGATCACCGCGGCCAGTTCGGGGCGCAGGACCTTGATGGCGACTTTGCGGCCGTGCTTCAGGTCTTCGGCGAGATAGACCGTGGCCATGCCGCCCGCGCCCAACTCCTGCTCGAGGCGGTAGCGGTCGGCGAGGGCGGCGGTGAGGCGGGAGAGCGATTCAGGCATCATGATTCCGAAGGTCGTCGCCCGAGCGGGGCG
Source organism: uncultured Gemmatimonadales bacterium (assembly GCA_963748035.1). Classification (GTDB taxonomy): domain Bacteria; phylum Gemmatimonadota; class Gemmatimonadetes; order Gemmatimonadales; family GWC2-71-9; genus JADJOM01. The sequence goes on from CAVVHO010000003.1 coordinate 570,362, forward strand.
GTGAGGCGTGCGGATACCCCGATCGAGGTCATTATGCCCCCGTTCACGCCCGGGCCACGATCCAGCGACGCACCTCGCCGAGTATCGCTTCCGGGCCGGGCCACTGCTCGGGAAAGACAGCCGCCAGGATGGCGTGGAGCCGCGCCCGGTCGGTCGCAGTCATCTCCCCGGGAACCAGCGTCAGCACCGGTATCGATTGCCACGCCTCGTTGCGGCGCAGGCGGTCGAGCAGAATGAGGCCCTCCAGCCCGTCGAGCGTGAGATCCACCAGGACCAGCGATACTCCCCCCGCGCCGATCCGGGCAAGTGCCTCACGACTGCCTGCCGCCCCCTCGGCGTCGATCCGGTTCTGGCGCAACATCGCCACCATCCCCGCACGGGCTTCAGGGTGGCCCATGACCACCAGTACTGGCCCTGAGCCCACCGCACCGCGCTGTTGTTCAACCGCCGCGAGGAGCGCGTCCCGCGCGGCGGGCAGGGCGAGCGTGGCCGCGGTGCCCAGGGCAGCAGCGACATGGTTGTCGTCGGCCACGGCCAGCAGCAGCACCGGGATTCCGGCGGCGGCCGCTTCGCCGGGGAGCGATGCGAGCATCCTCCAGCCATCCAGCGCGGGTGTGAGGAGGTCGAGAGCGAGGAGATCGGGTTTGAGCTCCCGCAGCAGACCAAGGCCATCGTCGGGATTGTCGGCGGTGATCACCCGGTAGCCATCGAGCGCGAGCAACCGCTCCATGGTGTCCCGGATCCCAGGGGAGTGTACCACAAGGAGAACGGTACCCACATACGGGAGCAGCGGCACCTTGGCCGAGTTGCGCTTGGCCCGCGCCACGACGGCGAAGGTGCCGGTCGACGACATCTCCAGCTCCTTCACCCGGGGCGGCAGTCGTACCGTGAAGGTGGTTCCGCGTCCCGGCTCACTTGCCACCGTTATGTCGCCGCCCATCATCTCGCAGAAGCGGCGGGTGATGGTCAGACCTAGGCCGGTGCCGCCGTACTTGCGGGTGGTGGAGGCGTCGGCCTGCATGAACGGCTGGAACAGCCGTTGCACCTGGTCCGGGGTCATGCCGATACCCGAGTCACTGACGGCGAAGACGACCCGGTCCCCATCGTCGGCACCGGATTCCCGGTGCACCGCCAGGGTGATGGTGCCCCGCTCGGTGAACTTGGCCGCATTGGAAAGCAGGTTGAGCAGGATCTGGCGGACCTTGGTGAGATCGGCGTGCATGGCGCCCAGCCCGGCGGCCATCCGGATCTCGAGCCGGTTGCCGCGGGCGGAGTTCGCCGGCTGGATGGTGGAGGCCACCTCGTGGATCACCGCGCCCACTTCGAACTCCTCGAGGTAGAGATCCGTCCGCCCCGCCTCGACCTTGGAGAGGTCAAGCACCTCGTTGATGAGTCCGAGGAGGTGCTGGCCGGCACCGCGGATCCTCTGGAGATCGGGGCGAAGCTCCTCCACGCTCCGTTCGTCCCCCTCCTCGATCAGCAACTCGGAATACCCGATGATCGCATTGAGCGGCGTCCTGAGTTCATGGCTCATGTTGGCGAGGAACCGGCTCTTGGCCCGGTTGGCCTCCTCGGCGGCCCGCTTGGCCTCCTCGGCCACCACACCAGCAGCCTCCAGCTCCCGGGTCCGTTGCTCCAGCAGCAGTCGCTTCTCTTCGATCTGGGCGTTCTGCTCACCGATCTGCTTGATCGCGTGCACCACCCGCTTCGACTGGACATGCGAATGCTGGCTGAAGACCGAGAGATAGACGAAGATCGCCCCCAGGCTGAGCGCGATGGTAAGCAGGCTCGACTCCGGCCGCACCGGAAGCCCACGATGAGGCCCGTGGCGAGGAGACCGATCAGCGCGGCGCCCAGATTCCGGATGGCGAATCCGAGCCCGCCAACACTGACGTTGCCCGAGTGGATGCCGTAGATGGACGCGACACACGGCCAGGGGTTGAAGGAGAGAATCGGAATCCAGCATCCGGCGATGACCGAGTCCAGCGTGAGATTGAACAGCTCCATCTGCTTGCTGTTCCGGCTCCGCTTCGCGATCCAGTAGACCGCCGGTGGGAAGGCGAAGGCCCAGAGCACCATGAAGACGTAGTGCCAGGTCCCGATGCCGGTGGTGTGGAGCTGCGACCAGAACATGACGGCGAAGAACGGGTAGGTGGAGCGCCGCACCAGGTAGTCGAGCCGCACGATGGGGTGGACCCGGGGTTCCGGCTCCGGCGGTCGCGGGATCGAGCCTGACGTCACGGCGCGATCCTCCCCAGCGCGAGCATGGTGATGTCATCGAACGACTCGGCACCGGCGGTGTGCTGGCCGAGGTCGGCCTCAATCCGCTCGAGGAGGGTGGATGGCCGGAGTGAGGCGTGGCTCGCGGCGGCTTCGAGCCGGGCCTCGCCGTAGGTGGCGCCGTCGGCGCCGCGGGCGTCGGTGACGCCATCGGTGAATACGAGCAGCAGGTCGCCGGGGGCGAGCGCCACCTGCTCCACCCCGAATTGTAGTCCCTCCAGCAGCCCGACCGCCGGGCCGGTCGGCGGGAGGCGGCCCGCCACGCCACCGGCGCGGAGCAGCATCGGGGCCTCGTGGCCGGCGTTCACGTACGTGAGGATCCCAGACGCCGAATCGAGCACGCCGACAAAGACGGTCGCGAACATGTTCGCCGCGGAGTGGGTGCTGGCGTTGTAATCGCTCAGCGCCCGCACGGTGCGCGGCAGGTGATAGCGGTCCCCCGCGTCGGGGGCGGCGACATAGGCCTCCCGGCTCACCGCCCGGAGCAGAGTCCGGAACACCGCCATGAACAGCGCGGCGGCCACGCCCTTGTCGCAGACATCCGCCACCACGATCGCGGTGCGTCCCGGGGGCGGGAGGGCAAAGGCGTCGTAGAAGTCGCCGGCTACCTGGCGCGCGGGGCGGAAGCGGGCCGCCAGCTCGAAGCCGGGTACCAGGGGAAGGGTGGTGGGAAGAAAGCCGGCCTGGATGTCCCGGCCGATCTCGAGTTCGCGAGTCATGGCGCGGGCGACCAGCTGCTCGCGGTCGCGCAGCCGTTTCTTGGCGAGGCTGGCGTCGATCCGCGCCTTGAGCAACGTGGCGTTGAAGGGCTTGGGCAGATGGTCCTCCGCGCCCATCTCGATACAGCGGATGACGCTGTCCATGTCGGTGATCGCGGTGATCATGATGACCGGCACATGCCGCAGGCTCTCGTCGGCCTTGAGCCGCTCAAGCACCTCGTAGCCACTCATGTCCGGCATCATGATGTCGAGCAGGACCAGGTCGAACGGCTCCCGGGCCAGCACCGCGAGCGCCGCCGGCCCGCTGGCGGCCACCTGCACCTGATGCCCGTGCTTCTGCAGCCGCCGAGTCAGCATGTCGCGATTGGCCTCGGTGTCGTCGACCACGAGGATGCGGCTCGGGGTCTCGCCGTTGCCCGCGACCGCCGTCACTAGCCCGCCACCCCCGACAGCAGCTTCTCGAGGTAGGGGATGTGCGCCTCGGTGGCCCGCTCGCCCTCCTCGATCACATAGGGGAACTGGTCGGTATCGAACAGCCCGATGGTGCGGTTGAACTCCGGCAGCACGGTGATGATCTCGGCGTGGTGGGCCAGGTTGTGGAAGGCGAAGTTGGCCCGCAGCAGGTTGTTGGTGTAGATGCTGTTGACCTGGAAGGCGTAGCGGATTCCGGAGCGGATCTTCCGTGGGTAGGGGCTCTCGAAGCCCATCGCGAGGATGATGTTCGCCCCTTCGTTGATGGCCACGTCCACCGGCAGCGGGTCGGCCATACAGCCGTCGAGCAGCCAGCGGTCGCCGACCTGCCAAGGGCGCCAGATATAGGGAATGGCGATGCTGGCACGGATCGCGTCCTGCACGCTTCCAGAACTCAGCACCACCTTCTCGCCGGTATGGAGATCGGTGGCCACGACATGCAGCGGGATGCTGGCCTCGTCGAAGGTCCGGCCGCCAAAGGGACCGCTCAGCGCCTTCCAGATCGCCTTGTCGTCCACCATCCCGAACTTGCCGTCGCAGCCGAACAGCTTGGGGAGGAACGCGGACAGCAGACCCCTGGTGTCCCGCTTCTCGGTGATCTGCTTGGTCCACAGCTCGCGGGTGAGCCGAGTGCAGGTCTCGACGTCATAACCCAGCGCCATGAGGCCCGCGTACAGGCTTCCGCCGCTGCAGCCGACGACCATGTCGAGCTCGATGCCGTGGCGGACCAGGCAGCGCCACAGTCCGATCGCCGCGGCGCATTTCACCGCTCCGGCTCCGATCACCAGGGCCACCCGCTTGCCGCGGGCCCACGGGAGGAGCCGGTTGAGTTTGCTGTCGTCATGTCGGGCCTCGCCCTGGTGGGAGTCAGGCGTTGAAGCTCGCGACCGCGGCGTCCACGTCGGGGTAGAGCTTGAGGATGCTGGTGAAGCCGCTCATCTCGAGCACCCGGAGCACCGGTGGCTGCACCGCTGCCAGGCGGAAGTCGCCGCCGAGCTGACGGGTGGCCTTGAGCGTGGCGAGCAGGGCGCGGAGCCCCGCGCTGCTGGTGTAGTCGACGCCGCTCAGGTCGCCGACCAGCCGAGTGGCCCCGCCGGCGATCTGCGCGTTCAGATTGGTCTGCAGTCCGTCGGCGGTCAGCCCGTCCACGCTGCCGGAGATCCGCACCAGCACGACGGCGCCTCGCTGTTCCACGATCACTTCCATGATTCAAACCTCCGGTCAGTGCCCCGGGCCTGTGAGCCGCACGATCAGGGTGGCCCGATTGCCGCCGCCGGGCAACGGCTCGTGACGCACTTCATCCATCACTTGGCGGGCGAGGTGCCAGCCGAGCCCGCCGCTGGAGCGCTCCTGCCAGGACGCGTCGAGGGGCAGCGGCTCGAGGGACGCGGGATCGAAAGGCGCTCCCCGATCCTCAATGGTGATGGTGACCGCCCCGGGCCCCCGCTCGAGTCGCAGCAGCAGCGGGCCTGGCTCGCGGCCGGCGTAGCCGTACTGGATCACGTTCGTGGTGGCCTCCTCCGCCGCCAGCCGGACCCGGGACGCAATGTCGGGATCGAGACCGAGGGCAGCGATGGCGCGGCCCAGGAACTCGAGCAGCGGAGCCAGCGACTCAGGTTTCGCCGTGACCGTCAACTCGGCGGGTGGCGGGGGCTGGATCGCCGGCATCGAGCCGGTCTCGGGGACGGGATTGGGAACCGGGCCGATCCAGGCCTCGATCTTTCCGAGCAGGCGCGCCAGGTCGATGGGCTTGGTATCGAAGTCGTCGCAGCCGGCGGACCGGGCCCGCGCCTCGTCGCCCGCCAGCTGATGCGATAGCGGTCGGCGAGGGCGGAGCGGTCGGCCGGCAGCTTCTCCAGCGCCGTCAGCACCGCCGCCTCGACGTGCGGCGGAATGCCTGTCCGCTGCCCGGTGAGCGGTGGCCGGCTCGCGGTCATCACCTTGGCCACGATGGCCTGCGCGGTGGGCCCGGTGAACGGCGGCTCGCCGAGCAGCATCTCGTAAGTCACGCAGCCGAGCGCGTAGACGTCGCTCCGCGCGGTGATCTCCCGCTCCCCCATCGCCTGCTCGGGGCTCATGTAGGTCGGCGTGCCGAGCGACATGCCGGTCTCGGTCATCCGGGTGCCGCCGGCCTTGCTCGCGGCCAGCGCGATGCCGAAGTCGGCGACCAGCGCGCGGCCGTCGTGCAGCAGGATGTTCTCCGGCTTGATGTCGCGGTGGATGACGTTGTGGCGGTGGGCGTAGTCGAGCGCGCCGGCGACTTCGGTGGCGATCCGCACCGCGTCGCGATGGGGAGCTGCTTCTCCCGGTTGAGCCGGTCGCGCAGCGACTCGCCCTCGACGAACGGCATGACGTAGAACAGGAACGACTGATCGGCCGGCGCCCGAGTCGAACAGCGGCAGGATGTGCGGGTGCTGCAGGTTGGCGGTGGTCTTGATCTCGGACAGGAACCGCTCGGCGCCGATGACCGCGGCGAGCTCCGGCCGGAGCACCTTGATGGCGACCTGGCGGTCGTGCTTGAGGTCCTGGGCGAGGTAGACCGTGGCCATGCCGCCCTGCGCCCAGCTCCCGCTCGATGCGGTAGCGGTCGGCGAGGGCGGCGGCGAGGCGGGGCAGCGAATCAGGCATCACCGGCGCTCCGGCGCGCGAGGAATCTCATGGGTGCTCACCCGCTCTTCGGAGCAGCAAGCATCAGCAGGCCGCCGGCGAGTGCCGCGGCCGCGGCGACGCCGAGTCCGAATGCGAAAGAACCGGTTTGGGTATTCAGATAGCCGAAGAGGTACGGACCGGCAAACCCCGCCACGCTGCCCACCGCATTGATCATTCCGACGGCCGCTGCCGCCGCCGACTGGCTCAGGATCTCGTGCGGCACGGCCCAGAACACCGGGAGATAGGCGATCCCGATGCCGACGATCGTGAACAGGACGAGGGAGAGCGCCATCGACCGGGGCTGGGTGGCCAGACCCAGCAGGGCTGCCGCGGCGAGAAATGCCGGGACCGCCGCGTGCCAACGTCGTTCCCGCATCTTGTCGGAGTGCCATCCGTTCGCCTGCATCAGGAGCAATCCCGCCAGGTAGGGAAGGACACCGAGCAGCCCAACGTTCAGGTCCGAGTATCCCGACTGGCGCTTCAGCATGGTTGGGAACCAGAACGTGAAGGTATAGAACGCGAGATAGTTGAGGAAGGTGATTCCGGCCAGTAACAGGATCGTGCGAGACCGGAGGGTCTGCCCGATCGAAGTCCGATGCACGCCGGCGGGCTTCTCTTCGCGCAGTTTGTTTTCGATCCATCGCCGCTGCTCGGGCTCAAGCCACTTCGCCTCGCCGGGCCAGTCGGTCAGGTAGAAGTACGCCATGACCCCCAGCACGATGGCCGGCATCCCTTCGAGCACGAAGAGCCAGCGCCAGCCTGCCATCTCGAACCAGGAGCGGCCCAGCAGCCAGCCCGCCAGCGGGGAACCAATAATGAAGGAGACGGGAATGGCGGCCATGAAATTCCCGGAGGCCTTCGCGCGGTCCTCGCGGATGAACCAGTGACTCAGGTAGACGACGACGCCCGGGAAGAAGCCCGCCTCCGCCGCGCCCAGGAGGAAGCGGGCCACATAAAGCTGGGTCGGCGTCTGCACCAGCGCGGTCAGCGTGGTCAGCAGTCCCCACGCGATCATGGTGGCCGAGATCAACCGGCGCGCCGACCAGCGCTCGACCAGCAGGGCGCCGGGGATCTGCAGGGCCACGTAGCTGATGAAGAAGATGCCTGCCCCAAGTCCGTACACCCGGTCGCTGAATCCCAGGTCGCGAGACATCCCGATCGCCGCGTAGGCCACGCTGGTACGGTCCAGGTAATTCGTGACGTACACGACGAACAGAAAGGGCAGCAGCCGCAACGCGGTGTGGTGCCGGGTACGGTCGCCGAGGCGGGCGGCGGTGAGACGATCGGGCACAGGGCTCATGAACCAGTAAGGGGTAAGAAGTGAGAAGTAAGAAGTGAAAGGTGAAGCGTAGGTAGCGTAGAAGGAGAAGGGGCACTCACTTCTTACCTCTCACTTCTCACTGCTTTTCACCGCAAGAGCGCGAAGGGGTGGTGCTTCAGTCGCTCGTCATGATGAAGAGCGGCGCGCCGTCGAAGTCGTAGATGGGGCGCAGCCGGTCGGTGTTGTAGTATCGCGGCACGTTCACGACCTTCTTCTCGGTCGTAACACTGGTGATCGGGACACTCTCGTAGAAGCCGTGGTGAATGCTGACCAGGCGCCCGAACTGTTTGCGCAGCACCAGATCGAGGGCGAGGTTCCCGAAGGCCATCGGGACGATCGAGTCGAGCGCGTCGGGATCACCCGAGCGCACCAGATAGCCGAGCCGCTGGCTCACCACATCGATGCGGCGGCCGTTGTTGTACTTGCCCGAATACTCCTTCAGAGCGGCGGCGACCTGATCGCCGATCCCGCCGAGCTTCCGGTGGCCGAACATGTCGGTCTCTTCGCCCTCGAAGCTCATCCCGTCGTGCGAAGTGAGTCGCGCCCCTTCCGAGACCAGGACCACCGCATAGCGGCTCGGGTTCCGGTTGCGGTCCGCGGTGAGCAACTCGGTGAGCTGCTCGATGTCGGCCGGATGCTCGGGGATGAGACAGCGGTCCGCCGCGCCGGCCATGGCGGGCACCAGCGCCGTGAATCCGGCATACCGTCCGAACACTTCGATGACCAGGAAGCGTTCGTGCGATCCCGCCGAGGTGCGAAGCTGGTGGGTGAGCTCGATGGTCCGGGTCACGCAGGTACTGAAGCCGATGCAGTAATCGGTGCCATAGACATCGTTGTCCATCGTCTTCGGAATGGCGACGACGTTGACGCCTTCGTCGTTGAGCCGCTTGGCATAGCTCAGCGTGTCGTCCCCCCCGATGGGGATGAGCACGTCCACCCCCAGGTGCTCGAGGTTCCGGAGCACCTCCCGGGTCACGTCGTTGATGGGCTCGGCGTAGCCGCTCAGGTGCGGGGGGACCCGGTCCTTGGGCAGGTGGCTCGGCCGAGTCCGGGACGTATGGAGAAAGGTCCCGCCCGTCCGTCCCGCCCGGTTGACGATGGCCTCGGACAGCACCTGTACGTTTTCGCTGTTGTCGGCCTTCGGATCCGGCAGGTAGTCCACCAGTCCGGCCCAGCCACGGCGGATCCCGATCACTCGGTGGCCGTCTCGGACGGCGCGGATGGTGATCGCGCGGATGGCCGGATTCAGGCCCGGCACATCTCCGCCGCCCGTCAGGATGGCGATGGTGCGCTTGCCGTTCATGGCTGGTCGAGTCGTGGGTCGTGGGTCATTGGTCGTGAGTCATGGGTCGTGGGTCGTGGGTCATGACGAGGCCGCCTTGACCGTCTGACCGTCCGACCGTCTGCCCGACAGCCAACACGCTAACGGTCAAGGGACGACGGCGGAATTCCTCGACGCCTCCCGCACCGCCCATCCGATCTCCGGCCGGAGGGCGAGGGTCTCGGCATCCTGATGTACGCCAACGAAGCCGGCGAGGAACTCCATGCGATACGATCGCCAGAGAGTACCGCCACCGGAACGGCACCCTGCTGAGCCCGCTCGGGATCTGATCAAACGTCAGTCCCGCCCCGCGCGGGAGCCGCGGGGACGCTTCATCGTACCAGTGTCCCCAGTATGGCGCGGTCAAGAACCGGTTGAGCCCGGTGGGCAGGCCGCCTCCCAGAATCACCGAGTCGTCGCCCGGATCCACGCCGCCCAGATCCACGTCGCCCAGATCCAGGTCGCCAGATTCACTAGGTAAGGAAAGAACGCCGTCACCCAGCCGGTCAGATAAGGACCACCGCTGTCGTCGTTCTCCTTGTAGAGCGAGCGCCAGAAGGAGGTCCGCACCTCCCCGCGCGCGGCGCGCCCGAATTCCTCGAGAATCGGAACCAGCACATTGACCCACCACTCGAGCCCGAACTGGGCCAGCGCCCTGGTACGGAGGATGAGCTGGTCCCAGTCTTCCGCCACCCCTTCGAGCGTGATGCTCGGGATGCCGCATAACGTCGTCAACGCGAAGTCGAAGTACCGCTGCATGGCCTCGAGCAGCACGACCTCCGCGGCGGCTCGTTCGACCTCACCGGTGGTCGAGAAGCGCGGCAGCAGGATGTCATGGGTCTCGGATCCGATGTGCTCCCGCACCTTGCCAGAGAACTCGGCGAAGACCTCTTCCCACGGATTCTCGGGCGACCCCTTGATGAAATCATCGCGCCGAATCTCGATCGAGGCCTGGCCCTTGTGCTTCACAAAGCGCGAGCGGAGCGTCTCGGCGTTGTTGTTCACGTGCGCGGCAAAGCCCTGCATGATCATCAGCCAGATCATGTCGGGCGAAATCGTGAGCGGCCGATGGTGCGTGAAGGCGATATGCGCCGCTGAGACGAACGGGTGGGTGTAGACACCGGCAAGGAGACGCCCGCGGTATCGGGCGCAGGCCTCCACCGGGCGCGAATCCACCGGCTCGATTCGGCGCTCTGCCGCTCCATCGCCGAAGACCAGCCGGCGTTCCGCCGGGCTGATGGGCGAGGGAGGCGGAGCGAGTTGGCTCTCGACCGCGGCACGATAGGCCATCTCGGGGAGGGGATGGGTGTCGGGGGCGACTTCCGAGACCCGAATGTTGTCGAGGGGACGGGCGTCGCCGCGATGGCCGGCGGGGGCGCTGAGCGCGGCGGCCGGCCGCCAAGGGAGCGCACTAGCAGATCGAGGAAGCGCATGGGTCCTCCGTCAATTGCTGATTGCCAATTGCTGATTGAACAAGTGCGCTGAGATCCGGACCGCTCTGACCGCTTGGCCCGTCACCCAATCAACAACCATCCGCAGACGACGCAGATATGCGCGTTCCGAACTATGCTTTCACCGCCAAGACGCCAAGAACGCAAGGAATCGTGATCCCTGGTCCACCGTCATTTGGCTACCCGCTGTCTCAGTTCCTGGAACCAGTTGAGCACCACCACCAGGTCGGCGTGCTCGTTGCCCGACTTGAGCATCACAAACCGGCGACCGTCCGGCTGGATGTCGTAGTTGGTGTGATTGTCGTTTGGCAGGTACCGGCCGCTGAACAGGACCTTCGGACTGCTGGCCGAGAACGATGGCGAGGTCTGGACCGACACGCTGACGAATTGATCGGTCAATCGGAAGAAGAGCTCCCGACCGTTGCGGTTCCAGAGCGGCTCGGAGCCACCGTTGTTGGAGACCTGCCACCGGCCACCCGGCCCGGGGAAGGCCCGGACGTAGACCTCATCCCGGCCCGACTCGTTCGAGGTATACGCGAGCCAGCGGCCGTCCGGGGACAACATCGGCGAGCGTTCGTTGAATGGCGTTGTGACGACGGGGAGGGGGGTCGTATCACCGCCGAGGCGCAGCGCGAAGAGGTTCATGTTGCCGGTTTCGTTCATGTTCTCCCGGTAGACCAGGTAGCGCCCATCCTGAGAGAGGGTTCCCTCGAACAGTTGGCCGGGGCGGGTTACCAGCAGGGTTGCCTCGCCGCTGCCGTCCGATGGCTTCACGAACAGGCTTCGGCTCCGCGCGGGCGGAGCTTCGCCGGAAAACAGGATCTGCCGCCCGTCGGGCGACCAGCTCGGGTAGCGCCCATTGCTGCCGAACGTGAAGCGGGTCAGCGTGGACGCCGCGACTCCAAAGACCCAGACATCGAACGCTGTCCCGGTACCGGCGACGTCCATTACGATGCGTCGGCCATCCGGCGACACCCGGGGGGATTCGGGGGTGGACAGCGTGCCGCCGAGGATCTCCTCCTTGCCGGCTCGATCCACCAGGGCCAACGTTGCCGAGGAGGCCTTGCCGGTAACGTAGGCCAGCGTACCGCCGGGTGAGACCGCGAAGTCACTGTTGCCACTGGATGCCTTCGCGAGCACTCCCTGCAGAATCGACACCGGTGTCCCGGTGACCTCGAGCCGCCGTAGATCGAATGGCACGGCCAGCAGCGCGCCGTCCAGAGTTCCGTAGACCAGATGCCCGGTCGGAACGTACTGGGCGTGGGTTCCGCCGGGAATCAGGCGCTTCACCTGATGCGTCTCCAGCGCCACCGCAGCGATCTCGATGGGGTTGTCAGGATCGGACCGCCAGATCGTGAACAGTGCCGCCTTCCCACCTGGCAGAATCGTAGGCCAACGGTGGCTGATTTCTCGGCGAGCCGTATCGAGGGTGGTGAGTACTTCGGCCGTACCGCCACCCGCGGCAACCGTCGAGAGGCCGGTCGAGTTCGAGACGTCGTAGACCACGATGTCCTTCGGGCCCCAGGCGGCACCGCGGTTGTTGAAGGCATCTGTTATCGCAATCGGCGCGCCGCCGGCCAAGGCCACCTTCTTCAACTTGCTGCCGGTCGAAAACCCGACCCATTGCCCATCCGGAGAAAAGAATGGGTTGATCGCGTCGTCCGTCCCGCCGATCGGCTTGGCCTCGAGCTGGTCCAGATCGCGAATGTAGAGCTGCCTCCCGCCTTTGCCCGACACGCCGGTGTACACGAGGCGCTGGCCGTCTGGGGAGATCGCCAGGGAAGAACCATCAACGTCCGCCACCAGCACCTGGCTCGACGGCAGCGCCACCACAAACCGCGCGAGGGCCTCCCTTGCCCTGGGGCGCCACCAGCCCCACGCCGCGAGAGCTGCGAGGGCGAGGAGGGCGGCCAGGAGGATGGATTGGCGGAGGGGCGGACGGGCCGACGGCAGCCTGTCATAAGTCCGTCCGACTGTCCGCCTCTCGGTCTGTCCGGCTCCAGCCAGGGCCGCCGCAAATTCTGCTGCCGTCGCGAACCGGTCGGCGGGCAGCTTCTCCAGCGCGGTCAGTACCGCATCCTCGACGGCCGGCGGAATCCGGTCCCGACGCACGCTCAGCGGGGCGGGCTTCTCGGTCATCACCTTGGCCACGATCGACTGCGCGGTGGGCCCCGTGAAGGGCGGCTCCCCGAGCAGCATCTCGTAGGTCATCGCGCCGAGTGCGTAGACATCCGAGCGCGCGGTGATCTCCCGCTCGCCCATCGCCTGCTCTGGCGACATGTATGTCGGCGTGCCGAGGCTCATGCCGGTCTCGGTCATCCGGCTGCCGCCCGCCTTGCTCGCGGCCAGGGCGATGCCGAAGTCCGCGACGAGGGCCTGGCCATCGTGCAGCAGGATGTTCTCCGGCTTGATGTCGCGATGGATGACGTTGTGCCGGTGGGCGTAGTCGAGGGCGCTGGCGACTTCGGTGGCGATGCGGACGGCGTCACTGATCGGAAGCTGCTTCTCCCGATTGAGCCGGTCGCGGAGGGATTCGCCCTCGATGAACGGCATCACATAGAAGAGGAAAGACGCGGGTCGCGAGTCATGGGTCGTGGGACGTGGGTCAGTACCCTCGACCCTTGACTCATGACCCACGACTGCTTCACCGGAATCAAACAGCGGGAGGATGTGCGGATGCTGGAGATTCGCCGTGGTCTTGATCTCGCTCAGGAACCGCTCGGCGCCGATCACCGCGGCGAGTTCCGGGCGCAGGACTTTGACCGCGACCTTGCGGTCGTGGCGCAGGTCCTGGGCGAGATACACCGTCGCCATGCCGCCCGCGCCCAGCTCCCGCTCAATCCTGTAGCGGTCGGCGAGGGCGGCGGCGAGACGAGCTTCCGTCATTGCAAGAACCGATCGAGACCGACCAAACCGAGTCCCGCCACCCGGCTGAACTCCTTCCGGTTCAACGTGGCGAGCAGGTGTCCCTGGGCCAGGGCCGTGGCCCCGATCAGCAGGTCGTGCGGTCCGATCACCGTGCCCTCCCGGGCCAGGTGGGCCCAAAGCTCGGCATGACGGCGCGCCTCGGCCAGTCCGAACGGCAGCACCGGCATCAGGTCGAGCAGCGCTTCGACGAAGGCGAAACGCCTGGCGCGAACCCCCGGATCAGCGGCGCGGTGACAGCCGTGCAGCAGCTCGGCGGCGGTGATGGCGGCAACGGCCACCGGCGCTTCTCCGAGCGATTCGAGGAACAGCTCCAGCCGGACGGTTCCCCGCTCGGCGGCCACCAGTACGGAGGTATCGAGGATCACTCCCACGATGGCGCCACCGGGGGCAGCGCATCGCGCCCTGACATGATATCCGCCGCGAGCCCCGCCGCCTCTTCGGGGTGCAGGCGGGGCAGCGTGGGCCAGCGCCGTGCGAGATCGCGCGCGGACAGGCCGAGGGTCGTCGGTGCCTCCCCGCCAGGCGCTGCGAGATACCGGGCCACCGCTTCACGCGCCACCTGTGACTTGGGCACGCCATGGGCCGCGGCCCACCGCGTCAGCAGGCGGGCCAGCCCAGCGGGCAGGCGGAGTGTGAGGTGAGAGTCCTTCATGTGTTACAATGTAGTGCTTGTGTGTTGCACCATCAAGGCGGCGAGTCCTGTCCCAACTCCCGCTCGATGCGGTAGCGGTCGGCGAGGGCGGCGGCGAGGCGGTCGGGGATAGGGCTCATGAGTCAGTGAGAAGTGGACGGTCGGACGGTCGGACAGTCGGACAGTCGGACGGTCAGGACGGTCAGGACGGTCAAGTCTAACGACCAATGACCAGCTCTGACGGCTGACAGTCGATAGCCGATGGCCTATAGCCTATAGCCGATAGCTTACCACGCCTCTCGCTTCGCGAACATCGGAGCCGCCCGCGGCTCCTTGCGAAGCCCATCGTAACGTTCGGTGTGATTGAAGATCGCCAGCCAAAGATCGCACTCGGCGAACGCCTCACCGAGCACGACGATGGCCGCGTCACGGTCTCCCAGGAGATCGAGCGTCGCCGCGATGGTCCCGATCGCCGGTAGCCGACCGCCCGCGGCATTTTGCATGTCGGCGAGGACCCGGCGGGCCTGTTGTGGCTGGCCGGCCCGGGCATACACGTAGGCCAGCAGGGCCTGAGTTTCCGAAGGGAGTGACGGCGGCAGGTCGGCCACCCGCCGTTCCAGAATCGCGATGGCCTCGGACCCACGACCCAGGTTGATGAGCGCGGTGGCTTTCGTCACCCATCCGAGCGCAAAAGTGGAATCCCTGGCGATCACCTGGCCGGCGACCGAATCGGCCTGCGCGTAGCGTCGTTGCGCCAGATATGCTTGCGCCTCCCACGTCTGCACGATCGAGGAGGCGGGCTCGAGTTCTCGCGCCCGCGTGCTGCGCTCATTGGCGGCGGCAAAATCGCCCAGATGCATCGCCAGTAGTCCGTACCAGCCCCACGTCGTCGCGACGGTCGAGTCGAGCGCCAGCGAACGGCGGAAGAGAGAGTCCGACTCGCGATTTTCACCGCGGGCCAGATCCACGTACGCCCGGGCGGTGAAGGCCTCGGCAATCGTGGAATCGATTTGCAGGGCCCGATCGGCGGCGGCGACAGCTCTGGCACGGGCGGAATCGGTGTGCTGCGCTGAGTAGGCCGGGAGTACCGAGTACGCCATCGCCATCAACCCCCAGGCGCGGGCGTAGCCGGAATCTCGTGCTGCCGCTCGTTCAAAGAGGCCAATCGACTGCCGCAGCGACTGCACCGTGCGGCGGTTGAACAACACCTGTCCCTGGAGGAAGAGGGCGTGGGCTTCGGGATCGGCGGTTTCGTTCCGGGTCGGCGCCGCCGCCGTCGCCCCACCCAGCGACCCCAGCAACTTCCCGGCGACACTACGCGCAATCTCGTCTTGTACCGCGAAGATATTGGCCAGGGGGCGATCGTACTTGTCGGTCCAGCGCACCGCGCCGTCGGCCGCGTCAAGCAGCGAGATCTGGATGCGAATCTGGCCGTTGGCGCGTTGCACGGTTCCGGTCAGCAGCGATCCCACGCCGAGTTCCCTGGCGATCGCCCGTTCATCGAGGCCCTTGGCCTGGAGCGCGCCGGCGCTTACCCGGCCGATCACTCGAACGCCGGTCTTGGAGAGGGCTCCCGTCAACTCTTCCGCGAGGCCGACCCCGAAGTAGTCGTCTGCCTTGTCACCACTAAGGTTCGCGAGCGGCAACACCGCGACGCTGCGATCGGCGGGTAGCGTGTGCGTGCCGCGGGAACGCAGCATCAGGACGAGACCGATCACGAGGGCAGCGGTCGCCGCGACGCCGATGGCTATCGTACGCACGGCCGGGACGCTGCGGGCGCCTTCCATCTGTTTGAGCGACAGACCGGTCGGCGTCACCACCGTGTCGAGGACGCCGAGGACCTCGCTCGCGGAGGCCGGCCGTCTAGCCGGATCCTTCTCCAGACAGCGGCGGATGAGGTCGCTCAGTGCTACGGGAACGTCGGGGCGTACTGTCTTAAGGGCCGCCGGCGTCTCGCCCATCTGCGCGGCGAGAAGCGCTTGTGGTGCCCGACCCGCAAAGGGATGCTGGGCCGCGAGAATCTCCCAGGCGACCAGTCCCCAGGCGTAGAGGTCGGCCCGCTGATTGGTCGACGGATCGCCCGCGACCTGTTCCGGAGCCATGTAGGCGGGCGTCCCGATGGAGCTCCCAACCTGGGTGATCGTAGCAGCGGTTTCGGCGCCGGAGCCTTCGAGAGTCCGCGATGCGCTGATCGCTTTGGCGATGCCGAAGTCGGTAACCACGGCGACACCGTGCGAGAGCAGAATGTTCTCCGGCTTGATGTCGCGATGAACGACGCCTTCGCCGTGGGCGTAGGCCAGTGCCCGCGCCACGTCGCGAAGGACCCCCAGTGCTTCCCCCAGCGGAATGCGTTCCCCTTGCGTGAGCCGGGCCCGCAGCGAATCGCCGCGCACGTAGGGCATCGTGTAGTAGGGCATTCCCCCCGCATCGCCCGCGGTGAGCACCGGCACGATGTTCGCCTGCTGAAGCCTTGCCGCCAACTTGAGCTCACGAGTGAACCGCTCGGCACTCAGGCCTTCGGCCAGCTCCGGAGCGATCACCTTGATCACCACACTGCGACCGAGCGCCGTCTCCTCCGCCAGGAACACACGCGACATCCCACCACCGCCCAGTTCCCGCTCAATCCGGTAGCGGTCGGCGAGGGCGGCGGCGAGAAGGGAGAGCGAGTCAGGCATCATGATTCCCAGGGTCGTCACCCGGGGTGCGTCGCCACGGAACCGCCGCCACAGGGTCAATCATCAACGTCGCTTCAGCGACATCAGCCGAGCCGCGGCTATCAGCCGCGGGCAGCGTGGCCATAACTCCCGCGCCGGGCTCTCGCTCAATGCGATAGCGGTCAGCGAGGGCCCCAGTGAGGCGCTCCGGAATCATCGCTCGGCCACGTCAGCCACCCAGATATCGGCCTGATGTTCGCCGGCCACGAAATAGAACCGGTGCCCATCGGTATCGAACACGCCGCGGACGGTCCGGGTGTCGGAATGATCGAACGTGACGAGCTTGCGAAGCGCCCCGCGGCCAAGGTCCACCGCCCAATAGACCGGCTCACCGGTCGCATCGGGGGAGAAGATGTACAATGTCCGGCCGTCCGGCCCCATGCGAGTCCAGTTGGGCCTGAACCAAGGCGGGGGCCGGAAGAGCGTGGTCGGAGCGCCCCCGCCGGAGGGGCCGGCCACGGCTTCGAGACTGCCATTGGGGTAGCCGATGTAGGCCGAGCGATCGTGGGTGACGCCGGTGGCGATCCGCTGGTGCAGCGTCGACGGCGGTCCCCAAGGTGCCGACTTCGAAGGCCGCTTGATTTCAAGGACGGTCATGGCGGCGCCTTCGCCCCGACTGAAGGCAAGCGTGTTGTCGTCCGGTCCCCAGACGGCATACCAGTCACTCAGGGTATCGGTGGTGACCCGGGCCAGGCCGCTGCCGTCGGCGCCGATGGTGAAGACGTCGCGGTTGCCCGTTCGGAAGGAGTGGAACGCCACGATGGCCCCATCGGGAGACCAGTCGGCGGCGAGGTCATCCGAAGGGTCGTCGGTCAACTGCCTCGGAGTGCCCCCCTCGGAAGGGACGATGAAGATGTCGGCGTTGCCGTTGAGATCGGAGTCGTAGGCCAGCCACTTGCCGTCGGGGGAGAGCCGCATCACTTCGCTGGCCTGGTTGCCTCGGGTGATCGGCACGGCGGAGCGCGCGTTGACGCTCCCCGAAGCCGGCAGCCGGACCATCCAGACGTTGAGGTCCCGGCTGTACTTCGAATAGGCCAGTTGCTTCCCGTCCCGGGAGAGGGCGATGGTGTGGGCGTCTAGGCCGGTGGTGACGCGCTGTGGCGCTCCCTCCGCCCGGCCACCGCGGCCAATCTCCTGCCGATAGATGTCCCGACCGCCGCCACCGCTCGAGACGTAGAGCAGCGCACTCCCATCCGGCAGCCAGACCGGGGAAATGTTCAGCGTGGTGGAGTCGCTCACCATGACTGGCGTCCCGCCCGCGGCGGGCATGACGAACACCGTGCTCGCCGCCAGGTTGCCGAACGACGCCCCACCATAGACGAACTCTGGATTATCGCGAACCCCGGCGAGTTGGCGGCCGTCGGGCGACCAAGCCAGGGAATGCACCGCGCTGACCAGTGCCAGCACGGTCAGCCGGCTACCGTCGGCTGCCATGAGCATGACGCTGTCGCCCTGTTCGAATGCGAGGTTGGTTCCATCGGGCGACCACTTCGGCGCCCGCGGGATGCCACCGTCGAGGGGCACGCGATAGAGCCGGCGGACATCACCGCCCGTCGGGGGCATGGTGACGATGCTGGCGCCGCCGGAATCAAAGGAGACAAATACCAGTCGCCGGCCGTCGGGAGACCAGTCAGGCGCGATCTGGATGCCGGGAAGGCTGTCGGTGATATTCACCGCCCGCCCTCCATCAGTGGGTTGCAGGAAGATCTTCGCCCGGGTGGTTCTAGCGCCGACATAGGCCAGAAATTTCCCATCCGGCGACACTGCCGGAAGCACCTCCAGTCCCGGCGCGCTGCTGAGTCGCCTGGTCCTGGCCAGAATCAACTGCGGTCCGTGGTCGCCCCGCTTGGCCAGCAACAATCCAGCGACGCCCATCAGAATCACCGCGGCGACGAGCAGCAGGACCAGGTTCCGCCCTGCCGGCGTGGCGGACGCCACCGCCGTCACCGGTTGGGTGTGTGTTGGCGTCATCCCACCGCTCGGCGTGGCGAGGGGCTCCAGCACCGCGATCAACTCGTCGGCCGTCTGATACCGGTCGGCCGGCCGCTTCGCGAGGCAGCGCATCACGACAGTCTCAAGCGCCGGTGACAGTCCGGGGCGGCGTTGCCCGACGGCTACCGCCGGCTGGGTCACGTGTGCGGCGAGCGTCTGCTGCGGGTTGAGCCCGTGGAATGGCGGGTACCCGGTGAGCATCTCGTAGGCCAGAACGCCCAGGGCATAGATGTCCACGCGCCCGTCGAGCTGCGGATCGGCGGTGGCCTGCTCCGGTGCCATGTAGGCTGGGGTGCCTAACGCCACGCCCGCGGTGGTGAGCTGCTGTCGACCGGAGGCCTCGGTCACCGCCTTGGCGACACCGAAGTCCATAACCATTGCGTGACGACCGGAGAGCAGGATGTTCTCGGGCTTGATGTCGCGATGGACCACGCCGGCCCGGTGGGCGACGGCCAGTGCGTCGGCGATCTCGCTCAATAACCGCACCGCTTCGTGCACCGGCAGCTCGCCGGCCCGGGCGAGGCGGTCGCGGAGGGTTTCACCCTCCACATAGGGCATGACATAATAGAAGAAACCGTCGACGTCACCGGAGTCGATGAGGCCGAGAATGTGGGGATGCACCAGGCGTGCTGCTACCTCGATTTCTCTTGCGAAGCGATCGGAGCCCATGGTGGCGGCCAGCTCCGGCCTGAGCACCTTGAGCGCCACCTTGCGGTGGTGCTTGAGATCTTCGGCGAGGTAGACGGTCGCCATGCCGCCAGCGCCTAATTCCCGCTCGATCCTGTAACGGTCGGCGAGGGCGGCGGCGAGACGAGAGGAGTCAGTCAAGGGTCGTGGGTCGTGGGTCAACCGAGTGTAGGTCAATCAGCAATCAGCAATCAGCAATTCTGACCGTCGGACTCACGGCTCCCCCGCCAGCCGTGTCATCCTCTCCTTCATGTCTTTCACGACGGGCTGGAGCGGGGCATCGGCGTCCTTCCACAGCTTGGCCAATCTTCCGTAGTAATCGATGGCCTTGGCCCTGTCGCCGCGCTGCTCGTAGATCTCGCCCAGTCGTTGATAGGCGTGGGGGAGTGACAACATCCGGGGAGCTATGGCCGGCGTGCCTACTCCCAGGGCGCGATCCCACGCGCCGATGGCCGAATCGGGCGATCCAGCCGCGTCGTATGCTTCACCGAGCAGAAAATAGAGGCAGGGTTGGCAGTCGCCGCCGCTATTCAGCTCGCGCTGGTGCTCGAGCTCGGAGACCGCATCACCCGGGCGCTTCTCGGCGAGCGCCAGAACCGCGCGAGTCAGGGGCAGGCGCCGGTCCCCGCGGCGATAGACATCGGGGACGGCGGCATCGTACTCAGCCATGAGCCTCCGTGCGGTGGCTACGTCGCCCTTCTCGGCGTGGTACTCGATCAGCGTCGGATAGGGCCTGTCGGGTGGGGCGAGACTCTTCAGGGGATAGCGAGCCAAGAGGTCCTCGATCGCACGATCCGCGGCGGAGGGATCCAAGCCGTAACGACGTGCGGCCCTCGCCGAAACGACCGCGACGTTAATCGCCACTGTCGGTACCCCGCGCGCCTCGGCTACCCGGATCGCCTCCATGGCCGTCGTGCGGGATTCGCCCAGGCGACCCTCGAGCGCGCGGCTGGCGGTCAACCCGCTGAGGCCGATTCCCCGAAACGCTGGATCGCCCCCTGCCTCACCAGAGGATCCGGCCACCACCGAATCCGCCGCCCGGTATTTCCCTCCCGCCCAGGCGACAGTCGCCTGCAGGAGCCTGACGTTGGGGGATTGCGGGTTGGTCTTCTCAACCTCCATCAGAGTGGACTCGGCGGCAGCGAGGTGACCCTGATCGAGCTGCGCCCAGATCTGGTTTGACCATGCGGCATATCCATACGCGTGCCCGCGACTCGCCAGCGACTCGGCTTCGGCATAGCGGCCAGCCCGTCGCATTCCGAGCGCCCCGTTCGCCAAGAGCGTGGGATCGTCAGGGAACCGGGCCAGCGCCTCATTATAGAGCGCCACCGAGCGGGACGGATCATCGGAAGTGTTCATGAGCCAGAACCCGCTGGTCTGGTATTTCTCCAGCTCTGGGAGTCGATCGCGTAGCGCATAGGCCCGCTCCGCGGCACTCATCCACCGGGACCGAAGCCCCTGCCCGTTGCTGATCACGACCCCGAGCTTGCGCCAGGCCATCGCGAAGTTCGAGTCGAGCGCCACTGCCTCACTAAAGAGCTGCTCCGCACCTTTCAAGTCGCCCCGTTGTTCGGCCTCAAGACCCAACGAGTACTTCCGAATGGCGTCGAGCGAGCCGGTGGTCACCTGCGCCAGCGATCCCTGCGCTCGCAGGGTCTTGAACGATTCGCCGATCTTCGCGCGGATCGAACGGGAAAGCTTGTTGATGGCGGGGATTACCCCATTGCCATCCGCGGCGGTTTCACGGAAGGCCGCAAGCACCTGGGAACCGTCCGGACTCAGGAGCTGCGACGAGAGCACGAATCCCGATCCGGCACGGTTGATCTCGCCGGCCACGATTGCGCCGGCGCCTTCGCGCACCGCCAGTTCGCGGGCGGTCGCGGGGTCAAGGCGCTGCTGTTCCGGTCGCCGCATCCGGTCGAGCGCAGCGCGCACGTCACCCGGAGAGAGCAACCTGACGACCTTCGATTGCGAGAGATCGACCCGAATGGCTTCGGTGAGCGCCGAAGCGAGGGTGGAGTCGCCGGTACGATCGGTGAAATCGGCGAGGAGGAGGGTCGCCTTGTTGCCGATCGCGCCGCTCGCCATCAGGGTTCCAACGGACCCTATGCCGAGGAGCCGCATCGCGGTGTATCCGATGGTTGCCACACCAAGCGCCGCAAACGCCAGGCCTCCACCCAGGATCGCACGACGCCAGGTGAACAGTCGAGTAACCCCGGTTGCGGGCATCGGCGTCGTGAGACTCGTGGTCCGCGCCACCGCTCGGCCGCGCTCATGCCGTGCCGTCAGCAGCATGATCGGGAGGCCGAGCAACAGGAGTACGGCTGCGGCCCCCACGACCCAGTCCGGCAGACCCGACAACAGGACCACACCGTACACCAGCGCCAGGATGACCAGGGAAGCGCCGATGAACAGCGCGGTCACTCGGAGCGGATCGGCGATTCGGATCGCCTTTTCGGTGCCGCTGGAGATGGCTGGCGATGTGCCGGTGGGCGTCATCCCGCCGGTGGGCGTGATCACCCCATCGAGCTGCGCTACCAGTTCGCTCGCGCTCTGCCAGCGATCGGCTGGGCGCTTCTCGAGGCAACGCATGATGAGCGCGTTGAGCGCGGGCGGACAGGCGGGGCGGCGAGCGGCGAGCGGCTCGGGTGCCTGGGTTACGTGGGCCGCGAGCACCTGCTGCGGGCTCATGCCCGTGAAGGGCGGAGCGCCGGTGAGCGTTTCGTAGGCCAAAACACCGAGCGCATAGAGATCGGCCCGATGGTCCACGTGCGGATCGGCCGCGGCCTGCTCCGGCGCCATGTAGGCCGGTGTGCCGAGAGCCACTCCGAGGGAGGTGAGCGAGGACCCGCCGCTCGCGGCGGTGACCGCCTTGGCGACACCGAAGTCGGTGACCACCGCGTGGCCGCCGGAGAGGAGCACGTTGTCCGGCTTGATGTCGCGGTGCACGACCCCGTTCTTGTGGGCATAGCTCAGCGCATCCGCCACCTCCCGCAGGATGCGCAACGCCTCAGGAATCGGCAGCTCGCCTTCCCGCGCCAGCCGCGCCCGCAGGCTCTCCCCCTCGACTAGGGGCATCGTATAGTAGAAGAGATCCCCGACCTGACTGGCCGCGTGGAGCGGGACGATGTGCGGGTGCTGGAGACTGGCGGCGAGCTGGATCTCGCGCCGGAAGCGATCGACGTTGACCCCCGCCGCCATTTCGGGTGGCAAAACCTTCACCACTACCTTGCGGCCGAGCGCCTTCTCCTCGGCGACGAACACGCGCGACATGCCGCCGCCACCGAGCTCGCGCTCGAGGGTGTAGGCATTGCCAAGTGCGGCCTGGAGCTGGTCGCGCAGGTCCGTCGTGGTGTCCCGCCGGTTGGAAGAGTGCTTGAATGTACCCGGGCGAGGTGAGGGGGCTAGCGCGGGTGAGGGGTCGGCTATCGGCTATCGGTGGCACACAAGAGAATGGGCTAGTGGCCCTCTGCTGTTGGCCGTCAGCCGTCAGCCCTCAGCGGAAGCCGATAGCCGACAGCCTTTGGCCGGTCAGTTGGCGCTGCCCGCCTCGTCATCCTCATCTATCTGGAGATCCCAGGTCCACCTCGTCGTGCCCGTAGGGGTGGCCGTCTGATAGGATCCCACCAGATTCTTTCCGTCGGGCGACAGCATTCCCGCCGGTGGGTGACTCCACCAGATCCCTGCGCCATATAGAAGTCCCGGAAGGGGCGGTGAATCCTGGCAGGTGAGGTAGAAGTGGGGTTCGTACTGGTCGGGCCACGGTCCGATCGACACCGTGAAGCGGTACCCGCCCTGGTTCTTATTCTCCATGCTCAGTCCCCCCATCGGATTCAGGTCGGAACCGAGACCGACCGGTACGGTTCCCGAGGCGTTGGCTGTGCACTTGGACCCTGAAATGTTGCTGCTCCACTCGATGAGGCCCGAGGTGGACTTCCAGCGCGTGGCGACTCTATCTGTGAGGCTCGAATCAAGTTCGTAGCGCACATTTGCCCGGGTGGTCTCCCTGATATGACCCATGTCTCCCCCCATCTGGAAATCCCACTCCCCGATGATGGTTCCGGTCCAGGTGGAGCGGTGCACCCTGCAGCCGCAATCGGGCACCAGCCATCCCTGGCCCACGGCAGCGGTCCAGGCCCGCGCGAATTCGATCATCTCGCCATGGGTATTTGGGGGCTTTTCGTCCTTAAAGGGTCGCCTTGTTTTTGCCTCGGTGATGGCTTTCGCGTCCTCATCCAGCGCGCGATCACCCTTGAAGGCGGTAAAGGTGAACTGGGTCCCACCGTTGTCGTTCGCGATATGGTTGACAAAAAGCTCTCCGGACAGCTTGGTCTTCTTGAAGAGATTGCACAGCTGCCTGGAGCTCTTGCCAACGAAGAACATGCTGGACGGCGGAATGTCCCAATCGGGGAGTCCGCTGTGGCACTCCTGACATTTCTCGAGGGTCTCGGCGAGGCCGTTTCCCTTGATGATCTTCCCGCCCAGGTGTTTTCCGGTCCCCTCGTCGACGTAGGGATTCACCCCACCATGGCAGTTGACGCAACGCGGATGGCGCAACACGGGCCACATCTTGTCGAACTTGGAGACGGCCTCCCGCTCCTGCGCCGTCGTGAGGTAACATTGATCGCCACTGGTCAGGATCGTGCGGGCGGAGATTGGCAGGGGATAGGACGGATCGACGGAATCGGGCCCGGCAGCGAACAGCCGGAGGTCTCCTCCGGCGCCGGTCTCCACGGACCTGGCAACGCCGACCGTGACGACAGCAAGTAACGTGGTCAGCACCAACGCTGACTGCCCCGTCGATGAAGACACGCGCGAGATGAGGCGGGAGAACCAATGGACCCGACGCGGACGCGGGTGAGGCATAGGCCACCAGTTGAGGACAGCCCCAGAACCAATGAGCGGCGGGATCAGCTCCGGCGAGTATCCGGCAAGGGATCGGTATCGTCAAGGTGGGAGTGGGTCGGCGTTGGGCGGTTAGGCGATAGGCGATAAGACCGGCGACCGGCATCGCCGCTGGATTCCTGAACGTCAACTCGGGGTAGCACCGTTGAGATTCCTCCGCCAGCTCTGGAACCGTTTCTCCCTGGCCCGGCGCCTCTTCAGCTCCAGCAGCGTCCGCACAGTCGGCCCGAAGTCGCTCGTCGTCGACATCGACGACCGCTCCTACTGGGTCCACGCACAAATCCCAACTCGTGATTCGCCCGAGTATCACGTATGGACCTCAGATATTCGGGATATCACCAACGCCGCAACTGTCATTGCGGCTCCACCCGCCCCTGAGGCCATCGTTCCAGAGGTGAGAAGGCGGCTGGAGGCACACTTCACTCAATTGCGGCTGAAGACGAAATACCACTGACACTCTCGCGGACAGCCCACATCAACCGATGTACAGGCACCGAGTCGTCGGCAACAGCTCCATGAAAAAGGCCTTCTCGGTAGCGGAGGCCTAAGTCGTTCTGAGCTAGTCAGATGGCTAGGGAGGGAATCGATCCGAGCCCAACGGGCGAGGACACCGAGGCCGCAAAGCGGCTGCAGGTGAACCCCCGAACTAGGAACGCCGCCCACGAGGAGCGGCAGCCGTCAGTGCATGGCTAGGGAGGGAATCGAACCCCCGACACGCGGATTTTCAGTCCGCTGCTCTACCAACTGAGCTACCTAGCCGAAGGGCGGGGAATATAAGGACTGCGGTGGAACGGGGGAACGGTGGAACGGGGGAACGGGGGAACGGGGAACGGGGAACGGGGAACGGGGAACGGTGCAGAAGTTAATGTCTTGAGTAGCGGCGGAGCTTAGCTCCGTTCCTACCCACAGAACCAAACCTCCACTCGCGGCGTTCCCTGATTGTCCCGAGCCCGAGACCCCCGTTCTCCCGTTCTCCCGTTCCCCCGTTCTCCCGTAACCCGCGAGCCGTCTCATGTATCGCCCGCTCCTCGGCCTCAGCGCCGCCACGATCATTACGCTGGGGGGCATCGTTGCCCTCGGTACCGTGGCCGGTCCAAGAATCGCTGCGCAGGCCAGAAATCCACTAACCGGCGACAAGCCGACGGTTCGGCCGGCGCCCGCGTGGCGGAATACAAGCTGGCTCAACACGCCCGAGGACAAGCCGGTCTCACTGGCTTCACTCAAGGGCCGAGTCGTGCTGCTCAACTTCTGGACCTTCAGCTGCTGGAATTGCACCGGCGCGATTCCCTCGATGGTCGAATACGATCGCCGGTATCGCGACCAGGGACTCACCGTGATCGGAATCCATCGCCCCGAGTTTCCGCCCTACGCCGGCGAGCACGACAGGAAGAACGTGGCGGAAGCACTGCAGAAGTATCACATCGAGTATGCCAATGCCCAGGACAACGATCACGCGACGTGGGATCTGTACGACATCCAGTACTGGCCCAGCTACGTGTTGATCGATCGGCGCGGGAATATCCGGTTTGAGGGGTACGGCGAATTCCACCTTGGCGATCCGGCCCACCAGGAGTGGGATGCCCGCATCCGTTCGCTGCTGGCCGAGCGATGAGCCCGGCAAAGGGCTGGCTCCTGCCTGCGCTGCTCGCCGCCTGCTCGGCGGTTCGCGCCCCCAACCCTTACCTCTCCCTCGAGTCGACGCCGGTAGGGAGCGAAACGCGGCTGACGCTGCGCCCGGCACCGGGAGCCAGAATCAACGCGCGCCTCAAACCGGCGCTGGAAAGGAAGGATGGGAGCGTGCTCCGCTTCGAAGGCGCGTCGGTCACCGCCGACTCCAGCTACTTCACCGCCCCACCGGTGCTGATGGTCAACGGGGATGCGACGGGAATCGTTCGAGCCAGTGTCTGTCCGAAAGGTGAGAATGTGTGCAGGATGGTGGAGGTGAGAGTAAGGAGTGAGAAGTAAGGAGTGAGGAGTGAGGAGTAAGATGTGAGAAGTGCGAAGAAGTGCTCTTGACAATGCCGCCTCGACTTTACTCAGCACTTCTCACTTCTCACTTCTCACCTCATGACTCCAGCACTTCTGCACTCTGCACTTCTCACTTCTCACTTCTGCACTTCTCACTTCTCACCGCGCGACGACCTTATACACATTCCCAATATCCGTCGTCACATACAACTCCCCAGCCGCGTCCTCGCCGAAGCTCGTCGGGAACTCGCTGGTGTCGAGAAAGTCGTATTCATGTGGCTCGGTGGCTGCGCCCCCGATGCCGCGGAATGTCCTGATCCAGGCGGAGCAGAAGTCGCTGTAGAAGTAGGTGCCGCGGAGTCCGGGCATGGCGGCGCCACGGTAGACGTAGCCGCCAATGATCGAGCAGCCTTCGTTGTGGCCATAGTCGAGGACCGGAAGGGTGAGACCGGTCTGATTGCACGTTCCGCCGGCGTAGCACTCACTTCCCTCCATGATGCGCCAGCCGAGGTTTTCCCCACCGGTACTCGAGCGGGGGATGATGTCCACCTCTTCGCGGGTGTCGTCCCCCACATCGGCGATGTACAGGTCGCCGGTTGTGCGGTCGAAGCTGAAGCGCCAGGGGTTCCGCAGGCCGTAATTCCACAACTCGTGGCGGATCGTGGCGTCGCTGGCCCAGGGATTGGTGGCGGGAATGCTGTAGGGGCCGGTCGCCGGCACATTGAGCCGAAGAATGGAGCCCAGGAGTTCGGTTCGATCCTGTCCGTGGCCGTCCGGATCGCCGCAACAGCCGCCGTCGCCGACGCTGAGATAGAGGTAGCCGTCTTGTCCGTAGGCCAGCATCCCGCCGTTGTGATCCCCCACCGGTTGCGCGATGGTGAGCAGGGTGTCTTCTGACGCCGGATCGGCGACATCCGGCGTGCCGGCAGGCACATGGAAGCGGGACAGCACGGTGTTCAGTGACGGATCGACGTAGTAGACCACGAAAGCTCGAGTGGTCGCGTAGTCAGGCGGGAACGCCATGCCCAGCACACCCTGTTCCGCGCCAGCGTCCACCTCGGAAGTGATGTCAAGGAATGGAGTAGCCAGGAGGGCCCCATTCCGGAAGATCCGGATCTGCCCGGTGCGCTCGACGATGAACAGGCGCGAGAGATCACCCGGCGGCGCGGTGACGAACAACGGATGGCTCATCCCCGTAATCAGCGTGTCGAGCCCGATGGCGGGAGTCACCGGCGGACTCGAGGGGGAGTCGGTGGCGCAGGCGGCGCTTAGGGCGATCGCGAGAATGGTCAGCCGGTGATGGAGCGTCATGGGTCGGGTGCTGGGTGCCAGGAGTGCCAAGAGTGCCAAGAGTGCCAAGAGTGCAAATTCGAAGATCGTCCAATCTAGCGTCGGTCGGCAACTCAACCGGTGACCCATGACCCATGACCCGACGACTCACGACTCAACGACCCTCGACACTTTGACAACCGACCATCATCTTGTGACCCATGGCCCACCCCGGTCTGCCCAACCTGACGGTCCTCGAACATCCGCTCATTCAGCACAAGCTGTCTCTGCTCCGCGACCGCAACACCAGCACCCGCGATTTCAAGCAGCTGGTCGGCGAGGTGGCGATGCTGATGGCATTCGAGGTCACCAAAGACCTCCCGACGGAGCCAGTGGAGATCGAAACGCCGCTGGAACGGATGACCGGACGGAAGGTCTCCGACAAGATGCTCACCCTGGTCCCGATCCTCCGCGCGGGGCTGGGGATGGCGGACGGGGTCGCCCAGCTGCTGCCAACCGCGCGGGTTGGGCATATCGGCATGTCGCGCGACGAGAATTCGCTCGAGCCGGTGCGTTACTACGCCAAGCTGCCGGGTGAGGAGCGGGATCGCGACTACTTCGTGCTCGACCCGATGCTGGCAACGGGCGGCTCCGCCACCGCCGCGGTGACCACGCTCAAGGCGGCTGGGGCGCGCCGGATCCGGTTCCTGTGCCTCGTCGCGGCGCCGGTCGGTGTCCGCCGAATGCTCGATGGCCATCCGGATGTTCCGGTGTTCACGGCGGCGCTCGATCGCGAGCTGAACGCCCAGGGATTCATTCTGCCGGGGCTGGGGGATGCGGGGGACCGGATTTTCGGAACCCGTTGAGGAGAGGCATTAGTGAGAAGTGAGAAGTGACAAGTAAGAAGTAACTCACTCTTAACACTACCGTCTCGCCTGTACTCAAGGCTTCTCACTTCTCACTTCTCACCTTCTCACTCCTCACTTCTCACTTCTTACTTCTCACGTCTTACTCCTCTACTTTAAACCCACAATGACCAGTCCGTCTCACCTTCCACGGCGCTGCGGGACAGGTCACCGGCTCGATGCACCTGCTCGAGGCGGCAGGGGCTCGGGTGTTGCTCGACGCCGGTTTGTTTCAGGGACGGCGGGCGGAGACGCGCACCCTCAATGCCAACCTGCCGTTCGATGCCCGGCGCATCGATGCGGTGATCCTGAGTCACGCCCACATCGATCACTCCGGGCGTCTGCCGCTGCTGGTGAACGCCGGCTATCACGGCCCAATCTTCGCCACGCCCGCAACCCGGGACCTCTCGGCGGTGATGCTGCCGGATGCGGCCCACATCCAGGAGAAAGACGCGGAGCACCTGCAGCGGCATGGCAAGGCCGGACCGGAGAGCGAACCGCTTTACACCATGGCCGACGCGGTGGCGGTACAGGACCTGATGATGGGGCTTCCCTACCGTCGGGCCTATCACATCCGCAAGCACATGACCTTCGAGTTCACTGACGCCGGACATATCCTGGGCTCAGCCTCCGTTGATCTCAGGGTAACCGAGACCGTTGGTCACCGCGTGGTGTTCTCCGGAGATATCGGCCGAGCAGGCCTCCCGATCATTCGCGATCCGGATCCTCCGGCGGGGCCGGTGGACACGCTGATCATCGAATCGACCTATGCCAACCGGCAGCACGAGTCGATTTCGGACTCCGAGGAGAAGCTGGGCGAAATCGTCCGCCGAGTCGCCGCGCGGGGTGGAAAGATTCTGGTTCCCTCGTTCGCGGTGGGTCGCACCCAGGAACTGGTCTACAGCCTGCACCAGCTCTTTCGCGCCGGACGAATTCCCAGCATTCCGATCTTCGTCGACAGCCCGTTGGCGGTGGACGCCACGACCGTCTTCCGGCTGCATCCCGATCTCTTCGATCGAGAGGAGGGCATGATCGAACGGACCACGGCGCTGTTCGACTTCCCGCTGCTGCAATACGTCCGGGATGTTATGGACTCAAAGAAACTGAACACCATGCCCGGTCCGGCGGTGATCATCGCCGCCAGTGGCATGGCGGAAGCGGGGCGTATCCTGCACCACCTGGCCAACAATATCGGCGATCATCGGAGCCTGGTGCTCATTGTGGGTTTTCAGGAGGCGTCGACTCTTGGGCGCCGGATTCAGGAAGGGGCCAAGTCGGTGCGGATCCTGGGCGAGGAGCGCGAGGTTCGCGCCGAGGTGGCGACTCTGGGCGGCTACTCGGCGCATGCCGATCGGAATGAGCTGCGAAGCTGGCTCCGAAAACTCGGCGGCCCGATCCGCCGGGCCTTCGTGGTCCACGGGGAGCCCGACGCAGCCAAGGCGATGGGCCAGATTCTGCATGAGGAGGGCGTGCGGCAGGTGGACATACCCAAGCTTGGGGAGAGCTTTGAGCTTGCCGGCTAGAAGTGAGGAGTGCGGTGCAAGTAAGAAGTGAGAAGTGAGAGGTAAGAAGTGAACGGTGAGCGGGGCCGTGGCACAGGATCGAATCCCGCCACCGACTTCTCACTTCTTACTTCTCACTTCTCACCGAGTACCCTAGTTTTTCGTTGTGCCTAGCCCCTCCCTCCGTCGCCTCTTACTGGCCCTCGTGGCTGTCCCGGCGGTCGTGTACCTGCTCTCCTTTCTGGCTGTGGTGGCGGCGAGTCGTCAGGATCAGAAGCAATCCGTCGATGCCATCGTGGTCTTGGGTGCGGCGCAGTACAATGGCAAGCCTTCCCCGGTTCTCCGGGCTCGGCTCGATCATGCCTACATGCTTTATAAGGAGGGCCTGGCTCCGACCGTCGTTGTCACGGGTGGCATCGGTGACGGAGACCGCGTGAGCGAGGCGACGGCCAGCCAGAAGTATCTCGTCGGGCGGGGCATTCCGGAGGCCGCCGTGGTGGTGCGACCCGAGGGAAGATCAACTCAGGCTTCGATACAGTCCGTATCCGAGTGGGCCGGGGATCACGGCGTTCACCGGGTGCTGCTGGTGAGCGATCCATTTCATATGCTCCGCCTCCGCCTCGAGGCGGGCCGCACTTCCCTGCAGCCATTCACCTCACCGACCCGCACCAGCCCGATTTCCGCCAACTGGCGATCGGAGCTCTTCTTTTTCAGCACCGAGGCGTGGAAGGTTCCTGTCGTGCTGCTTCACTGAGCCGAGCTGACCGAGTCGAATCCCCGACCCCGGCCTGCGCGTACAGGGCTTCCGGAACCGCGCTGGCGCATGACCATGACCCTCGAGGAGAATCGCTTCATGTGGTTTCGACATTGCGGGTGGGGCCTGGGACTCGTCGCCGCCGGTGTTACCGCGCTGGCGGCCCAGGCCCCGGCGCTCAAGGTCCCGGTTGTGGTGGACACCCTGGACAACGGGCTGACAGTGATCGTGCACGAGGATCATTCCGTGCCGATCGTCGCGGTGAACATGTGGTATCACGTCGGGTCCGGGGATGAAAAGGCGGGGAGAACCGGCTTCGCGCATCTGTTCGAGCACCTGATGTTCATGGGGTCTGAGCATGCGGAATACCCGGCCTTCGACCGGATGCTGGAGGCGGCGGGTGCGGACAATAACGGCTCGACGACCGAAGACCGCACCAACTACTACGAGGCCGGCCCGGCAAACGCGCTCCCCCTGATGCTGTGGCTGGACGCTGACCGCATGGGCTGGTTGCTTCCCACGATGACCACGGAGAAAGTGGACCTGCAGCGCGACGTGGTGAAGAACGAGCGCCGGCAAAGCTACGAGAACCAGCCCTACGGCCTCGCCAACGAGACCATCCTCGCCATGTTGTACCCCGCCGGGCACCCCTACTCCTGGCCGGTGATCGGCTCCATGGTCGATCTCACCGCCGCACAGCTCGAGGATGTCAAGGATTTCTTCCGGCGATACTACACACCGAACAACGCCTCGCTGGTCATCGCGGGCGACGTGAAGCCGGCGGAGGCCATGCGGCTCGCGGCCCAGTATTTTGCCGAGATTCCACGCGGGCCGGCGATCGAGCGCTCGGGCGCCGCTCCGGCGCCGCTTGCCCGGGACACCAGCGGGGTGATCGAGGATCGGGTCCAGCTCGCGCGGCTGTACTACAGTTGGCCGACGGTGCAGAACCTGGCCCCCGACGATGCGGCCCTCGACCTGCTGGGCTACGTCCTGGCTGGGGAGAAGAACAGCCGCCTCACACAGTCGTTGGTCTACGAGAGCCAGGTCGCATCCGATGTACAGGCTTACCAGGATGGCAAGCGGGTCGCCGGCGATTTTACGGTGATTGCGACGGCGAAGCCCGACCGGGCGCTGCCACCGCTGCAGGACCTGATCGAACGCGAGCTGATGAGACTCGCCGCCGAGGGCCCGACGCCGCGCGAGCTGGATCAGGCCAAGAACGCCTTCGAGGCGTCGTACCTGCGCCGACTGGAGACCGTTCGTGGGAAGGCCGATGCACTCAACAGCTTCTACGTCCGCACCGGGCAGCCCGACGGATTCCAGACCGACCTGAATCGCTACCACGCGGTGACCGCTCTAGATATCCAGCGCGTCGCGAAGCAGTACCTGCAGGCGCCTCGGGTCACCTTGAGCGTGGTGCCCAAGGGACGAACAGACTTGGCGGCGAAGAAGGTGGAGGTGACACCATGACGGGCGGACAGGCGGACGGGCGGATAAGCGGACGGGACGGTCAGGACGGTCAGGATGGAAGAGATTGGAAGAACGCGCTGGGCGGACAATTGTGGCGCAGTGTGACCGTCGTGACCGTCGCGACCGTCTTGACCGTCGCGTCTGCAAGCGCCCAAGCTCTCGACCGGACCAAGCCGCCCGAGCTCTCGCCTCCGGCAGACCTCAAGCTGCCGCCGGTCGCGTTGGCGAAGCTGCCCAATGGCCTGACGCTGCGGGTGGTCGAGATGCACGAGGTACCGCTGGTGCGGGTGACCTTGCGCATAAAGGGTGGCGGGCGACTCGACGGCGATTTGCCCGGACTCGCCACGTTCACCGCCAACCTGTTGGACGAAGGCGCCGGAACTCGCGACGCCTTCGGCATCGCATCCGAAGCCGCCTACCTCGGCGCCACTCTGAGCAGTGCCGCTGACTGGGACCACAGCTACGTGAACCTGAGCACGCCGCGACGCACGCTTGGGCCGGCCCTGGACCTGCTCGCCGACGTCGCACTGCGGCCGAGCTTCAAGTCGGCGGATGTCGCTCGGGAACGCGACCTGCGGCTGGCGCAGATCGTTCAGCAGCGCGATCAGCCCAACGGCATGGCGGCTCTCGCATTCGGCGCCATCCTCTTTCCGGCGAATCACCCCTACCATCGCCCGCTCAACGGC
The DNA here is from genome assembly GCA_963748035.1 of uncultured Gemmatimonadales bacterium. Lineage (GTDB taxonomy): Bacteria > Gemmatimonadota > Gemmatimonadetes > Gemmatimonadales > GWC2-71-9 > JADJOM01. The sequence goes on from CAVVHO010000003.1 coordinate 602,985, forward strand.
GATTCGGCCGCCACCAGTCGGCTCGATTCGCTCACGGTGCGCGGTTTCTACGGCCGCACGTTCAGACCCGATCAGGCGGAATTGGTCATCACCGGCGACATCACCCTCGCGGAAGCCCGGGCCGAGATCACGAAGCGGTTGGGGAAGTGGATCCAGAACCGCATGGCACCGCCCAGAGCCGCGATCCCGCCGGTCGTGCCACGACCCGGCCGCCGCGAGGTGTTCCTGGTGGATAAGCCGGGCGCGGCACAATCGATCATCATGATTGGTGCACCCGGTGTGGCACGCAGCAACCCGGATTTCGCCGCCATCGAGGTCATGAATACGATCCTCGGTGGATCGTTCTCATCGCGACTCAATCAGAACCTGCGGGAAACCAAGGGGTACACCTACGGCGCGGGGTCACAGTTCATCTACCGCCCGGTCCCCGGACCATTCGTCGCACGCGCCGCAGTGCGAACCGACGTGACCGACAGTTCCCTGGTCGAATTCTTCGCGGAATTGAACGGGATTCGCGACAGCGCCGTCAGCAATGCCGAACTTGAGCGCGCGCGCAACTATATCGTGCTCGGCCTTCCGGGCGATTTCGAAACTACCGGTCAGATGGGAAATCAGATTGGCGAGCTGCTCACATTCGGGCTGCCGACGACATACTTCGATACCTATGTGCGCCGAGTCATGGCGGTCAGTGTATCGGATGTCCAGCGAGTGGCTCGGGCCTACTTCGATCCGGCGAAGGTGGACGTGGTCGTAGTGGGCGACGTCGCCAAGATCCGTCCGCGCATTGAGGCGTTGGGGCTCGGGCCCGTGAGTGTTCGCGATCTCGAGGGCCGGGAGCCGTAAAGCGACAGGCGACAGGCGACAGGCGACAGACAGCCGTCGCCTGTCGCCTGTTTCTTGTCGCCTGTCGCCTTCTCTCTATGTTCGGTCCCCTACCCACCCGCACTTGTCCCCCCGGCAAACTGAAGCCATGTTGACGCGATGACGCTGATCTCGACGGTGCGCCGATATGAGGGTCGCGTCATCAGTCTGGATGTAGACACTGTGCAGTTCCCGGACGGGTCGACCGGCGAGTTGGAGATGATCCGGCACCCCGGTGCGGCAGCGGTAGTTCCCCTGCTGGATGACCCGAAGGCCGCCGATCCGCGGATCCTGCTGTTGCACCAGTTCCGCCACGCGACTGAGGGATCCATCTGGGAGATACCGGCGGGGCGGCTTGAACCGGGAGAAACACCGGAGGTCTGCGCCCGGCGAGAACTTGCGGAGGAGACCGGGATGCAGGCGAGCCGGCTGTCGCGGCTCACGACGATCTACACCACGCCGGGATTCACGGACGAACGAATCCACTTGTTTCTGGCAGACGGATTGGAAGAGGGAACGCACCGGCGGGAGCAGGATGAGTTCATGGAAGTCCATGCGATGCCGTGGTCAAACGTCATAAGGATGATGGAGGGCGGGGAAATCCAGGACGCCAAGACCCTGGTGGCCCTGTTGTATGCGGCGAAGTTCCGTGCCATCGGGCGCGGGTAGCGGGCAGGAGGACGAACGATGGCTTTCTTCCGGTTCCTCAAGTCAGTGCTCAGGCCGATCGGCCCTGGGGAGCGGTCCGCATCCGGTCCACCGACGGAGATCAACACTCTTATCGAAGCCCATCTACGGGGGGATCCGCGGGCCTTCGGCGAGATCGTGGCGCGCTACCAGATTCGGCTGCTCAACTTTGTCTATCGCATGATCGGTGATCGGGAGCGGGCGGAGGACCTGGTGCAGGAAGCCTTCCTCAGGGTCTATCGGCACCTCGATCGCTTTGACCGCAGTCGCAAGTTCTCCACCTGGATCTACACCATCGCATCCAACCTGGCAAAGAACGAGCTCCGCAATCGGAGTCGCTCGCCATTGATTGCGTTTGAGCAGACGCGTCCGCAGGGGGATGACGAGGATCATCGCAACATCGATTTCGAGGATACCGGCAGCCGCCCGGATGATCTTTACGAGCGCCGGAACCTCAAGGCGCTTGTGGACGAGACGGTAGCCAAACTGGCCTCACACCACCGCGAAGTGTTCGTCCTGCGGGAGCTCGAGGGAAAGAGCTACGAGGAGATCGCGGAAATCATGCACTGCAACCTGGGCACGGTGAAAAGCCGCCTCAATCGGGCTCGTCAGAGCTTCGCGGAATTGATTCAACCACACCTGGAGTGATGCAGGCGCGGTTGTTGAGGGAACTTTCTGCGCGCCGAGTTGTATAACCTCGAGGTCTGGCTGGCTGGGGATGCAGGTGGGCGGTTCAACCCGATACTCTGATCTACGCTGGTCTTTATGGACTGTCGAGAATTTCGCCGTCGGTATTCTGCGTATCGGGACGCGCATGATCCAGAGTTGGCGGCAGAAGTGGATGACCATATCGAGTACTGCCTCGACTGCGCCGGGTTCGACCGGGCAGTCCGGGAAGGGACTGATTTGTTGCGTGGTGAACAGCTGGTTCCCTCGCCTGACTTTCTGGCCCGGCTTACCCTGCGTCTCGCGACCTCGGATCCGGTCCCGGAGGCCCTCCCGCCTCGCGTCTCGCCTTGGGGCGCCACGATCGCTGCCGGGCTGCTTCTCGCCCTGGTGAGCCTGACTCTCAAGGAATTGATGGTACTGCCGCCTCCCGTGGCCGCAGAGGTGCAGCCGATGGTGATCGCTCAACCTCGACTGGTCCCCGGAATCCCCTTCATCGCATTCGAGCGGGCAGGTGAAGGAGCCATTAGCCATTAGCTGCTAGTTGTCGGTTGCGGTGTCGGCAGATCGGACCCTCTGCTGGTTTCACCCCGCGCACGACCGCTAACGGCTAATGGCTAATGGCTTTACTTTTCCTGCCATGCCCCGCCACAGCCACGACGACCTGCACCGCGCGCTGGGTCGAGGTGAACTCGCCCCGGTCTACTACCTGTTCGGCTCCGAGGACATCCTCAAGGAGGAGGCGTCGCGCGCCATTCTGGAACGGGCGCTCGAGCCACACGAGCGTGACTTCAACCTCGATCAGCGGAGCGCACAGGGGTTGGACCCGGAGGAACTTCACGCGCTGGTGAACAGCCTTCCGATGATGGCCACCCGCCGAGTGGTAGTGGTCCGCGACATCGAGATCTGGAAGAAGAAGACCGGCAGTCGCGAAGTTCTGCAACGGTATCTGGAGAACCCGTCGAACGAGACCGTTCTTGTGCTGGTCGAAGGAGCGCCGCCCGAGGATAAGCAGAAGGGGTGGGAGCCGGACGAGGCGATCGCCAGTCGTTCCTACGCGGTCAGCTTTGACCCGCTGTCACCGGACCGGGTGATCCGATGGCTGGCTTATCAGGGGAAGCGACTGGAAATCAGCTTCGCGGAGGGCGCGGCGGAACATCTCGCCTCTGCCACGGGGTACGAGCTGGGGCTCCTGCGCTCCGAGCTGGAGAAGCTCGGCAGCCTCACCGACCAGGGACCCATCACCCGAGATCAGATTGCTGAGCTGGTGGGGGTCCGCCACGGCGAGACGCTGGAGGATTGGGTCAAGGCGGTTCTCGGGGGTGACGCCCCACGGGCGGTGACACTCGGGCGCCGGGTAGTGGAGCAGGCCGGGATGTCCGGAGTCAAGATGGTCGCGACGCTCGGCACAACATTGGTTGGAGTTCGCCTGGCGCGGGCGCATTATGACCGGGGGCTCCGTGGCAGCGCGCTGGAGCGCACGCTCTTCGATCGCCTGCGTCAGGTTCGGCCATTCGGAATTGGGGACTGGAAGGCCGCCACTCGCAATTGGAGTCAATGGGCGGAGACGTGGCCGGCGACGCGGCTGCGGGCGGCGGTTCGCAGTGCGCTTGAGGCGGACATGGCACTCAAGGGGACCCGCGTGTCAGATGACATCGGCGTGCTGACCGATTTGGTCCTGCGTTTGGCGGACGGGGCGGACTGGCGGACGGGGCGGACGGATTCTGAATCTCGAGCAGTGCTCACGAGCTGAGGAGCTAGCGACGAATGATGGTACCGGCCGCCTGTCCGCTTCTCCGCCTGTCCGCCGCGGCGCTCCTCATCGGCGTGAATACGATGAGTAGCCAGCTCAACGCGCAGAGCGACCCGCGGCTGGTGAATGCGCTGCATATCGCGCAGGAGGGGGCGAGCGACTCGGCGCGGGTCCTCGTCACCAATCTCCTCAATGCGACCCCGCCAACCGATTCGACGTATCCCCAGATCCTGTATACCATGGGTCTGGTCTCGCGCAGCGTCGATGAAATGCGCAAGAACTACACTCGCATTGCGGTAGAGTACGCCAACTCACCCTGGGCTGATGACGCGGTGTTCCGCCTCGCGCTCCTTGATTACGCGGCGGGCAATTATCCAGGGGTGATCCGGCAACTCGACCGCATTCGCAACGACTATCCGGACTCTCCGACCTTGCCTGCCGCATCTGAATGGGCGGCACGGTCGCTGTTCGATCTGAAGCGAGAGCAGGAAGCCTGCTCGTGGCTGGCACTCGGCGTACAGGGCGCAGGCCAGGATATCGAACTCAAGAATCGGCTGGACTACCTCAATGGGCGCTGCAGCGGTGCTCCGCCGGTAGCGGCCGTCGGCATGGACTCGGCGACCAAACCGCCGGCCCCGCCACCTGTGCCCGCTCCCGCCCCCGCTGGATCGACACTAGCGCGCACCGGCTTCGGCGTGCAGGTCGGAGCGGTGAACACTCAGGCGGCGGCCGACAAGATTTCGAGGGACCTCAAGGGCGCAGGGTTCACTCCCTATGTCGTGAAGGAGGGCGGCCTCTTCAAGGTCCGAGCGGGACCCTATGCCGACCGTCCCAAGGCCATGACTGCGGCGGAGCAGATTCGCAAGAAGCTGGGCCACTCGCCTTTCCTGGTAAAGGAACAGTGACCGGTCGCGCCGCCGAGCCTGCCGGCACCCCGCTCATGCAGCAGTACCGGGAGATCAAGTCCCGTCATCGGGACGCGATTCTCTTTTTTCGCATGGGCGACTTCTACGAGATGTTCTTCGATGACGCCCAGCTCGCTGCGCGGATCCTCAACATCACCCTCACTGCCCGCGGCGATGGCGTGCCGCTCGCCGGTGTCCCGGTAAAGGCGGCGGCCGACTATCTCCGGCAGCTCATCGCGGCGGGACATCGCGTCGCGATCTGCGAGCAGGTCGAGGATCCGAAGCTCGCCAAGGGGATCGTCAAGCGAGAGGTGATCGAGACGATCACACCCGGCGCCGTCCTGGACGAGAACTGCCTGCCGGGAACCCGAAACAACTTTCTGGTGGCGGTCGCAGCGGGCCCGGAGCCGTTGTCCGGTGGCCTGGCCGCCATTGATCTCTCCACCGGAGAATTCCTGCTGGAGACGATCGCCTCGAGCGAGCTGGCAGAGGCGGTGGGCCGTCTGTCACCGGCAGAGGTCGTCTTCCCCGCGGAAACCACGTTGGTGCTGGAGGACGGTGTGCTGCGGACACCGCGGGACAAGTGGGAGTTCGATGCCGACCTGGCGCGCACGGAGTTGGCGCGCCGATTCAGCCTTGCCAGCCTCGATGGACTCGGACTTGGCCCCGAGGATCAGGCGGCGGTCGGCGCCGCCGGGGCCCTGCTCCGCTACATCGCCGAGCTGCAACCCTCCGGCCTCCCCCATCTCCGCCGCCCCGCGGTGCGGCGCTCGGCACGGCACCTGTGGATCGACGAAATGACCCGCCGAAACCTGGAGCTGGTAGAGCCGCTGCGGGCCGGCGCCCGCGGTACCACGTTGCTCGAGGTTCTCGATACGACGGTGACCCCCATGGGTGGGCGCCTTCTCCGCCAATGGCTGCTCTCACCGCTCCGGGAGCCGGAGGCCATTGCGGCTCGGCTCGATGCGGTGTCGGTGCTGGTGGCGGATAGTCGCGGGCGGGCGCGCACACGCGAGGCATTGGACGGCGTCAGGGACCTCGAGCGACTGGCCGGACGGGCAGCAGCCGGCCGGGCCACCCCGAGAGAGTTGGGTGCGCTCCGTGATTCGTTCCGCAGGTTGCCCGATGTGCTGGAAGCACTGACGGGGCTCGCGGATCGGGACGGGAGCAAAGCGCTCGATCAGGTCGTCGAGGATTTCGACCTGCTGGCGGACCTCGCGGAGGCGCTTGGGCTCGCCCTGAGCGACCGGCCACCGGCGGTACTTGCCGATGGCGACGTGATCCGTCCCGGTTTCGACGCTGAGCTGGATGAACTTCGCGATCTGCGGGACGGGGGGAAGCAGTACATCGCCACCTTGCAGCAACGCGAGCGGGAGCGGACCGGAATCAGCTCGCTCAAGGTCGGCTACAACAAGGTTTTCGGATATTACCTCGAAGTCACCAATGCCCACGTCGACAAGGTGCCGGCGGACTACGAGCGGCGGCAGACTCTGACCGGAGCCGAGCGCTACGTCACACCCGAGCTCAAGGACTACGAAGCCAGAGTCCTTGGTGCGGAAGAGCGGATGGCGACACGAGAAGCGGTGCTCTTCGGGGAATTGCGGGATCAGGTGGGCCGAGCCACGGCGCGAGTCCAGAGTACGGCTTCCGCGCTGGCGCGGCTCGATCTATGGGCCTCGCTCGCCGAGACCGCGGTCATGCATCGATATGTGCGGCCGGCAGTGCACGACGGTTATTCCCTGACACTCAGGCAGTGTCGTCATCCGGTGATCGAGCGACTCATGCCGCGTGAGTCGTTCATTCCTAACGACGTGAAGTTCGACCCCGCCGAACGGCTGTTGCTGGTCACCGGGCCGAACATGGCGGGCAAGAGCACGATTCTTCGGCAGATTGGCCTGTCGGTAATCCTGGCGCAGATGGGGAGCTTCGTCCCCGCCGAGGCGGCGGAGATCGGGGTCGTGGATCGGCTGTTCACGCGAGTGGGTGCCAGCGACAATCTCGCACGGGGACAGTCCACCTTCATGGTGGAGATGAGCGAGACCAGCGCGATCCTCCACAACGCTACGCGACGCAGCCTGGTGCTGCTCGACGAGATCGGCCGCGGCACCTCGACGTATGACGGGGTCGCGATCGCCTGGGCAGTCAGCGAACACCTGCACGATACCGTAGGGTGCAGGACGATGTTCGCGACGCACTATCACGAACTCATGCAGCTGCCCGAAAAGCTGGCGCACGCGCGGAACTTCAACGTCGCGGTGCGCGAATCGGGGGAACAGGTGGTGTTTCTTCATCGCCTGGAGGCCGGGGGGACCGATCGGAGCTACGGCATTCACGTGGCGCAGCTTGCCGGGCTACCGGCCGAGGTCGTTCAACGGGCACGAGAAGTCCTCGGCACTTTAGAGGGAGATCACAGGGTGGTTCCGGGAACCCCCGCAGCACCGGATCCGTCTCAGCTCGCCCTCTTTGTCGGAGCGCTGCCGCATCCGGTAGTAGAAGAATTGAAAGGGCTCGACCTGAACCGCATGACGCCCATTGAGGCCCTCAATCGGCTCGCGGAACTCAAACGGCGGAGCGGAGAGACCTAGGTGGGACAACTCAGCCAGCTTTTCACCCACCTCAATCCGCTGAACGCAGCCGCAATGGTGTTGCTGGTGCTCGCAATGATCGTCGTGATCAAGATCGGAAAGGTTCTGATTCTGGCAGGCATCCTGGGTGCCTTGGCTGGAGGGGTCTCGTTGGGGCAGGGTCATCCGCCCGCAGCCGCGGCAACCCACGCCGCGATCGGGTTCGGAATTGCTGCCTTGGCGCTATTCCTTATTAAGGTGACCAAAGTGGTCGCCGTCGGGTTGGTTATTACGGCCATCGGGCTGGCGGTGCTGCTACTTTCTGGAGTAGGCCGATGATGTGGAACGGGAGAACGGGGGAACGGGAGAACGGGCGGCCACCACTGCGCCCCGTTCTCCCGTTGTCCTGTTCTCGCGTTCTCCCGCTGTCCCGTTCTCCCGTTCCCCCGTTCCCCCGTTCCCCCGTTCTCCCGTTGTTGCTCATCCTGGCGGCCTGTTCACGGTCTGACTCCAACACCGTACGGCTCCCCGACCAGACGGCGCGCCGCGGCGACCAACCGCCTGTGATGATCAATCCGGAATCTCCGGTTGAGTATCCCGCCGCGTTGTTTGCACGGGGGATCGAGGGACGGGTCATCTTGCGCCTCTACGTCGACGAAGCCGGACGGCTGGTGGCCGACTCGACCAGGATCGCGGAGTCTTCCGGTTATCCCGCATTGGACTCAGCGGCGGTTTCGGCCGCTCCGCGGTTTCGGTTTGCGCCGGCGCTCCGGAACGGGGCGCCAGCCGCCGCCGCCTTCCTGCAACCGGTACATTTTCGGCACCCCGATGCCGGAGGAACGACGCCGTGACACCGCCGCATGCCAAGGCCCACGATTCCGTCCTGTCGACCATCGGCTGGACGCCGCTCATCCGGCTGCAGCGAATTGGCGCGGGAATCCGCACGCCGGTCTTCGCCAAGGCCGAGTATGTGAATCCGGGCGGGTCCGTCAAGGACCGAATCGGACTCAAGATCATCGAGGACGCCGAACAGCGGGGGGAACTCAAGCCGGGCGGCGTCATTGTCGAGGGCACCAGCGGAAACACCGGCGTCGGGCTGGCCGTCGCAGCCGCGCTCAAGGGCTATCGCTGCATCTTCACGATGCCTGACAAGATGTCGCAGGAAAAGGTCCGGCTGCTCAAGGCCTACGGCGCCGAGGTAGTTATTACCCCGACCGCGGTACCACCGGATCATCCCGACAACTACGTGAACAAGGCCAGACAACTGGTCAAGGAAACGCCGGGCGCGATCCTCGCCAACCAGTTCTACAATCAGGTGAACCCCCAGGCCCACTACGAGACCACCGGTCCGGAGATCTGGACCCAGACCGAAGGCAGGGTCACCCATTTCATCGCCGGTGCCGGCACGGGCGGCACCGTGAGCGGCACCGGCAAGTATCTAAAGGAAAAGAACGCCCGGATCCGCGTCATCGCCGGTGACCCCCAGGGCTCGTCGTACACTCAGTTCGCCAAGACGAAGGAGCTCGGCGAGGGTTATCCCTACAAAGTCGAAGGCATCGGGGGCGACAAGATCCCGAGCACGATCTGGTTTGACTACGTGGACGAGTTCCGACAGGTCCCCGACAGGGACGCGTTCGCGATGGCGCGTCGCATTGCGCGGGAAGAGGGCATGCTGGTGGGAGGATCGTCGGGCCTAAACGTGGCTCTGGCACTAGAGATCGCGCGTGAACTGGATGACCCCACGGCCTGCGTGGTCACGATTCTGGCCGACACAGGCGAACGCTACTTGTCAAAGCTCTTCAACGATGAGTGGATGCAGGAGAACCAGCTGCTGGAGGTGCCGCGCATGACGGTGGAGCAGTTGCTCCAGCATCGCGCGGCCAACGCCCCTGCGCTGGTCAGCGTCGCCCCCGCTGCGGCGGTTCGCCAGGCGCTGACTCTCATGAGCACCTGGGGGGTGAGCCAGATCCCGGTCCTCGAGGCGGGGCAGTGCGTTGGCAGCCTGATCGAGAACACCTTGATGACCAAGGCGCTGGCGCAGCCTGCGCTGCTCGACCGTCCGGTACGCGAGGTGATGGACGCTCCGTTCCCGGTCGTGGATGCCCTCACCCAGACCGACCGCTTGGCGCCGATCCTGACCCGGGAGAGCCCAGCCGCCCTGGTGCAGAAGGACGGCCGACTCATCGGGATCGTGAGTCGCTACGACGTCCTGCAGCAGCTGATTGGAACCAGGTGACCGCGACCTTGCCGAGCAGCGAGCGACGGCCCGTTGGGAGCGCGCCAGCGCGACCCAGGCCCGAGGAAGTCCTTCAGGGCCGAGCCGCCGCGTGAAGGTCGCGGTCCTTACCGGGGGCGCGTCGGCCGAACGGGACGTCGCCTTGGCGTCGGCACGACAGGTGGTTCCCGCCCTCCGCTCGAAGGGTCATCAGGTGGTCGTGGTAGACACGGTCACCGGTCCGGTTCCGGACACGAAGGAAGCCGACCATCTGCTCGGCAAGGTCGGGGCGACGTGGCCTTCGGTCGCGGAGTTGCAGGACCGGGAGCGGACCTTCTTCCTCACGACGCTCGGTTCCTTGGCCGAGGTCCGCGATGCGGACGTCGCATTTCTCGCGTTGCATGGCGGGCGGGGTGAGGATGGCACCATCCAGACGATCCTCGATACGCTGGGCGTTCCCTATACGGGGAGCGGACCGATCGCGAGCGGGATCGCCATGGACAAGGACGTGTCCAAACGACTGTTTCGGGATGCGGACATCCCGACCGCGTCGTGGCTGATGGCGCCCGTCACGGCTGGCGAGGCCAGCAAGCATCTAGGATGGCCTGTGGTAGTGAAGCCCTCAAAGCAGGGCTCTACCGTGGGGCTCACAGTGGTAAAACAGCCGAAGGATTTCGAGCGCGCGGTCTGGTACGCCGGGGAGTTCGACGACGAGGTGATGGTGGAGGCGTTCGTACCCGGGCGGGAGCTTACTGTCGGCATCCTCGACGACCAGGCTCTGGCGGTCGGAGAGATCATTCCGCAGCACGAGATCTTCGACTACGAGTGCAAGTACACCCCGGGGATGTCGGAGGAGATCTTTCCGGCGGATCTGTCCCCCCAAATCGCTGCCGAGTGCCAGCGCCTGGGCCTCCTGGCGCATCGGATTCTCAAGCTGGGCGGGTATTCCCGAGTCGACTTTCGCTTGACACCGGCTGGGCGGCTGTTCTGTTTAGAGGTGAATACGTTACCGGGCCTTACCGCTACCAGCTTGTTGCCCCAGTCCGCCAGGGCGGCGGGCATCGACTTTGCTGATCTTTGTGACCGGATTTGCCGCACTGCCGGTGAGCGGAGCGGTCGGAACAACGAGGGAACCTCAAGGGTCTGAGTATTTAGGCATCCCATGTCCTTCAGCGGCCCCACACTTCCGCGCCTGACCCCCTGGGTCGCCCGCCTGATTGTCATCACGGCGGTAGCGCAGCTGCTGCTGGAAACCGTGTTTACCTCCCCGGAAATCACCAATCTCCTCGCGATGAACCCTGGTGGGTTCGCCAGCCAGCCGTGGGGAGCGGTGAGCTACCTGTTCGTCCACGGGGGCATTCTCCACCTCGCGACGAACATGCTCGGTCTGTACCTGTTCGGAACGGCGGTCGAGAACCGAATGGGGTCGCGGACCTTCGTGTTCTACTACCTCTACTGTGGGGTGGGAGCCGCACTGTTCGCTCTGCTCCTCACTCTGATCTCCCACCAGAGCCCGATCGTGGGGGCCTCGGGGGCGGTCTTGGGAGTCGCGGTAGCCTTTGCCATGTTCTGGCCGGATGCGGAGATAATGGTCCTCCTGATTCCGGTTCCCATCAAGGCTCGGACGCTCGTCCTCGGGCTCGCAGCGCTCAATCTGGGCCTCGCGATCTGGGTTCGTGACGGGGTTGCGCGGGAAGCGCACCTGGGCGGGATGCTCGCGGGGTGGCTCTTCTTCAAGGCCCAGTCGTTCGCCCACCGGCGTCCTCCCTCCCTGCCCCGGCAGCAACCAGAACGGGTGGTCATGGTGCAGCAAACCGCTGCGGCGCGAGATGCCGATCCGCGGGCGCCCCAAGCCGGTCGACCGCTGCCGCCGCGGCCCGGCTCCGATCCGGTCGCCACGGAAGTGGACCGGGTGCTCGACAAGATCAGCGCCAAGGGGATCGAGAGTCTCACTCCGGAGGAGCGCCGCTTCCTCGATGAGGTCTCCAAGCGGAAGCAGCGGGAGATCAATTAAGACGGGGAACGGGAGAACGGGGGAACGGGGAACAGGGAACGGGGAACGGGAGAACGGGCCAGAAACTGACGGTAGGCACACAAACCTCCAGGCGCTGACTCGGAGGTTTTTCAATCAGAGAGAGGGCAAACGGCCGGACCGCGCAATTGCCTCCCGAGTACTCAGCCCGTGTTTTCCCCGTTCCCCCGTTCCCCCGTTCCCCCGTTCTCTGTTCCCCGTTCCCTGTTCCCGGTTCCCCGTTCCCTGTTCCCCGTTCCCCGTTCCCCGTTCTACCGCACTAAGTAGCGTCTAGGCTCAGCCGGAGCCCCGCCGAACGCCTCAAGCGTATCCTGCGCGACGTAGGCCGTGATCACGGAAGCCGACTGCGCCGGCTCGGTGGCCGTGCAACCCTCAGGCATCGGTCCGCTCACCCAGACTGCTTCACCCTGATCCTCGAGTTGCCAATCGCTCCGAGTGAGCGGGGGTGAACCCTTCGCGATCGTGGGCGAGGAATAACCTAGGCACGTCCCCACTACCTCGACCCTTAGCCCAACGAGCGTTGCGTCAGTGAGTACCTGGTGTACGGTTGCCTTTCCGGGGTCTCCTCCCCGGGGTGTCGGCGTGTCCTGCTTAGCCGGATGACATGCCGCCAAGCCCGCCAGGAGGATGGTCGTCCCAAGGAGCAGCTGCATCAGCGACCTCCGGGCGTAAAGGGCATGGGTTGACCGAACCGGCGGAGGCCGGGAGCCGAACGATTCAGCGTGCGCTCGGCCAGGAGGCCACGGATCGTCGCCATCTGCGCCGAAGTAACCTCATGGCGATTGGGCTTCACGGTGCTCGCCATGGGCGCCCCCGGGCGCTCGAGCGACGGCGCGGGAGCGGGTGGGGACGGGAAGGTGGAGATCGCTACGTACTGCAGATCGGTGTAGGCGCCCGACTCGATCTCGCCCAGGGTCGGCGTCGGATCGTCCAGCCATGAAGTGGTGAGCGAAAGCGTCGGCTGGCTCCCCGCACCGTAGAGGAGCGAGAAGTTCTGGGTTTGATCGAGCCGAAACGCCAGGTCGTAGATCGGTTGAAAGTCCTGGGGATCGATCCAGAGGTTCGCGTAGATCTTGTATTGACCCACCTGAATGACGCGGTTGGTGAGGTAACCTTCGAAGTTGACACCGTCGGCGTAGGAGTCGTTGGAGAGGGTTCCGTTGGGAGAAACGCTGCCGAAGGCCGGAATGTAGATGTTGCCGTCCGGCTCCAGCACCCAGAAATCGACGTCCGCTCCCGCGCCAATGGCGCCCTGGTCCCACACCAGATAGGTCTCGAGCCTGGTCTGGTCACCCTGATCCACGACCTGTGTCGGCGTCTGGCCCTGCCCGGTTACCCAAGTCGTCAGAAAGTTGGTCCATGGTCGGCCGGGATAGAGTGCCTGGTAGGCTGCGAGACTCCTGGTGCCGCTGGCGTTGAACACATCTTGCCCCAGGCCACTCGGCATCACGAGATGCAATCCGGTCGAACGAAGCACATCGGAGGCCGACTCCTGGCCGCTTCCCGATCCGTTCCGACGTTGACTGTTGAGGCGGAAGCTCGTCGCGGACGCCAAGGCCTTGAGCGCCGCGATCTGGGTCTTGAGCGGGGCATTGGTCACCTTGGCGTTCAGCGAGTCGAGAAAGTTGACCACGTCGGTAAGCTCACCGATCGTATACTTCTGGCTGAGCGCCGCGGCATTCGCGATGTTCGTCGCCTCGGTCGGAATGGCGTTGGTCAGTGCCGTCGCAAAGGTGCCCAGGGCCTGATCAAAGGCCGCGAATCCCGCCAGGTCGTACGCGGAGAGAGTGGTCGACGACTTGGCGTTGCTGTTGACATAGAAAGTGTGGAACTGATTTACGATCAGGTTGGCTATGGCACTGGGACTGGCTGCCGGATTGGCCTGAATGCCGTTGATGATCGGGGTGTAGGGATTCCCCTCTCCCGGCACGACCTCTTCGGAGAAGACCGCGAAGTCCGCGAGACCCTGAAGGTCCACCAAGGTCTCGTACCCCGCCATGAGACACATGTCGAAGTCCACAATGTCGATCGGCCCTACGCCGGTCAGCGCGGTCTTGAGATCCGCCAGCGACATGAGTGAGCTTCCAGCCGTAGTCTGATCCTGAATCAGGCCGGTATACCCGCCGCCATGATTCCACAGCACCAACAGGTAGTGGTTGGCCGGATGGTTCTGCTTTGCCCAAGTGATAAAGTTCTTCAGGGTATTCGGGTCGGTCATATCGACGTTCCCGATGTCCTGCACAGTTCCGCGATCCGGGCCGTTCACTCCACTGCCGCCGTTCTGAGTAATGAAGTAGCGGAAGGTGTTGAAGTTGGCTCGATTGAAACAGGAGGCGTCGCATTGATACTGTCCCAGGACGTCCGGGCTGAACTCGGCCTGCGTGACGACGTCTACCCGGGAGTCCACGCCGGCGTTCTCGATCTCGTCGAGATCGAGTACTCCCTGCACCGCGAGGCTGTTGTCTGCGGCCATGTAGACCATGACCGTCCATTCAGCAGGCCCACCCGGCGGCGGATTGGTGCCGCCATCACCGCCACCGCAGGCGGCCGAGACGAGAATCGCACCCAACAGGGTGATGCGCTGGTGCGCTTTCATGGCAATCTCCGGGTCTGGCTAGGGGGTGTAGCCGTTAAGTTACCGCTCGAAGTTGGAGGGCGCGAGCGGTGTTGAGGTTGGCGCTTGCTGTTGCAGATCAACGGCCTCTGTTGGGGCTTTTCTCCGGCACCGGGGTGGGTGAGCCTGTGTTTGTGAACGACTACTGGCGGGAGGCGTGGTCGCTCCTCGGGGTTGGAACCCCTGAGGCTGGGGTGCTTAACGCCTTGCTGGCGAGCTACGGCGACCCGGCGCGATCCTACCACACACTGCAGCACTTGGAAGAATGCTTCATGAGGTGGAGCGAGGCCCAATCCCTGGCCACGCGAGCGGGTGAGGTACTCGTGGCACTCTGGTTTCACGATGCGGTGTACGACACCCACGCCACTGACAACGAGCAGAAGAGCGCCGAGTGGGCTGTGGAGGTTATCGGAACGGCCGGTGGCTCTGTTCCTCAGCGCGAACGGGTGCACGACTTGATACTGGCAACCCGGCATGCAGTATCGCCATCGCCCGGGGATGCCGCGCTGATGGTCGACATAGACCTGAGCATTCTGGGCGCGCCTGCCGCCCGGTTCGACGAGTACGAGGAACAGGTTCGCCGGGAGTACGCCTGGGTACCAGAACCGGTCTTCAAGGCAACCCGCGCCCGGATCCTCGCCGAATTTCTCGCTCGTCCCTCCATCTTCACGACGGCTCATTTCGCGACGCGCTACGAGACAGCGGCTCGGGAGAATCTCAGCCGCTCCCTCGCCCGACTCACCTGATGCTCCTGCAAGGCGGTTTTCAGTCCGGTTATCGGCTTACCCGCTGCAACCCTCGAGCTTGCCAACCTGCTGAACCGCCGACAGCGCCCCGGAACGCAGCATGCTGGGCGGAGGGAGGTCGCCGGCGTGGTACTTACGTTGCGAACATCACTTACGCCCCTCAGCCCGTGGTGGGCCTTGCCGCGATTGCCGCGAAAGCCGCGGTGTCGCCGACAGTGCCGGCTTGGCGACATCCGCAGGTTGTGAACACCCGAAAGACGCGGAGCAGGCCCTCCGGTCCGCGATTTGAGCGGGCCCAACTTCATCTCACGCTGCTTTCGTGACCATGGTAATGGCGATGAAGGCAATCCCTCTTGCGCTCGACGCTCAGCGCAGTGTCACGTCAGCGGAGAGATGAAATTTTCCGCGTCGCAAGGGCTTGCGCCACGTGATGAATCTCCGATATTCCGGCACGTGCTGATCAACCTCGTCCCCGAATTCCTCGCCGTTCTTCAGGCATCCGATCGCGAGGCGGCGTTCGAGCAGTACCTCAGCGCTCACCGCGCAGTGCTCTCCGCATACTGGCACAATTTCGTTCTGGACCTCGAGAGCCCGCAGGCCCAAGCGGTGATTGCGCACGCCCTCAACGCAGATCGCTCCGATCTCCACGAGCTCCTCGAGTCCACGGACGTCGAGGGAATTGTGGAGGACGCGATCGCGCAGGCGGAGGACCTGCTCCAGATCGACCGCCCGACGGATGTCTATCTCATGGTTGGGATGGGCGGCGCGAACGCCGGCGAGCTGGTGGTCGGCGGTCGCGGAGTCGCCTTCATCTGCCTTGAGCACTTCACCGGACGCGCCAACCCCGAGACCTATGGCATGGGGTTGCCGCCCGAGCTGATTCCGCTCTGGGTGGGCCACGAGCTGGCGCACACCGTCCGCTACACCTCTCCGAACAGCCAGAGCGAACTCAAGCGCCTCGTCGCCGACCTGGGGGGCTACTACGACTATTGGGTGACCGGCAGTCGCGCGACGCTCAGAGAGCTGCTTGTCAACGAAGGGCTCGCGGTGCACGCCGCCCAGGCGGTTGCCCCCGGCCTCGATCCCGCCAATTACTTCGGTTACCCCCGACGGCAATACCGCCGGCTTCGGGAACTCGAAGCCTTCCTCCGCCGGGTGGTAGATCCCGAACTCGAGGGGCGGGGCATCGGTCTGCGGCTTCGGTATCTCTCTGGTGGGATGAGCCCCTCCGCCCGCCTGGTCGGTGGCCGAGTGCTCCCGGAACGTTCCGGCTACTACCTTGGCCATCGCATGACCGAGGCCCTGGTTCAGGAGCGCGGCATCGCCGGCTCGCTACGCGCCACCGCGCAGGAGTTCCAAGTGGCGGAGGATCAGGCGCGCGGCATTCAGTCGGCATGAGCGACCCGCGGAAAATCGTCTTCAAGAAGAAGGGCACCATCCACGTCGAAGGTCCCGTGGTCGTCCACGACGAGGACGGAAACGAAGTTCCCATCCCGCTTCAAAAAACCCCTGGCGTAGTGAAGTTCTGCGGCTGTGGCAAGTCGGCGACGAAGCCGTTTTGCGATGGAAGCCATAAGAGAGAGTGAGGGGATTGGGGGATTGAGGGATTGAATCTTGAAACGCAGTCCTACCGATCCCTTGACTTCTCACTTCTCACTTCTCACTTCTCCTCACTCCTCACTCCTCACTCCTCACTCCTCACTCCTCACTCCTCACTCCTCACTCCTCACTCCTCACTCCTCACTCCTCACTCCTCACTCCGCCCCACAATCTCCTTCACGGCCTTCGCCGCCACGCGGGCTGTCAGGTCACGCAAGTCGTTTGCGGGGTTGAGTTCGACCACGTCCGCTCCGACAAGCCTGCCGCGGGGAATCGCCTGGATGATCGTCAGCAATTCGCGGGTGCTCAGTCCGCCCGGCTCCGGGTGGCTGAGGCCGGGCGCGTGCGCGGGGTCGAGCACATCCAGATCCAGCGAGAGGTAGACCGGACCCTCGAGGCGGCGGGCCGCGGTCACCATCGCTTCGATCCCGGCGCGCATGGCGGTGACTTCGACGCCGAAACGTCTGGCCTGGGCCGTCTGGTGCGCGTTGCAAGTACGGATCCCCACCTGCACCAGGCGATCGGCGAGCTTCTCTTCCATGACCCGTGCGAAGGGACAGGCGTGGGAAAACCGATCCCCTTCGAAGCTGTCGTAGAGATCCGGGTGCGCGTCGATGTGAAGGATGGTGAGTCGTTCCAGGCCTGGGCGCACGACCCGAATAATCGGCCAGGTGATGGAGTGATCGCCACCGAGCATGATGAGGCGCGCGTTGCCCGCGAGCAACGCTTTGACTCTGGTCTCGATGGCGGCACGGGGATCACCGGCGCCGTCGAACACGACATCGCCGGCATCTGCGAGGAGCGGCGCGACGTCGACAACATCCTCATTCCAGCTATTGCTGGATTCGGTGCGGAGCGCCGCGCGGATGGCGGCGGGGCCGCCGGCGGCGCCGCGCTGAAAGGAAGAGCTGCCGTCGTAGGGGACGCCGAGGAGGGTGATGGTCATTCAACTTTTTTGGCTGCGCTATTGGAAGATTTCCGCACTGGTTGCGGCTTCGGCACCGAGCCCGCCGACGATCAGGGTTGCACCGTTCTGGAGGGGCACGGCCAACGGAGAGGCCCGCACCTTTACAAACGTGCCCAGAACTGGGGTGAATTCGGATGTGACGGCGTCGAAGACCTCCGCGTAGGGCGCCAGCTCGCCCAATCCGGGAATCACCCCTCCTGCGATCAATACGGTGCCGTTCGCCAGCCGGGTTGCTGTGTGCTCAGAGCGCGGGAAAGCCAATTCTCCTACGTCGGTCCAGAGTCCGCTGACCGGATCATAGATTTCGGCACGGGCAAGATCCACGGAACCTGCGGCTGACTGCCCTCCAGCAGCTAGCACTCGGCCGTTCACGAGTCGCGTAAAGGTTCCGCGATAGTGGGGCGACGCCATCGATCCTGTTGTGCTGAAGTGGCCCGTGACGGGATCGTAGATTTCCGCCGTAGCAAGAGCCTCGTTGTTGAAGCCGTCGAGCCCGCCCGTCACGAGGACCTTTCCGTCGGCGAGCGGCACGACCTCACCTAGCCACCGTGCGGTTGCCAAGCTGTCCGTGAGCGCAAATTGATTCAGCACCGGATCGTACAACTCGGCCGATCGTCGGGCTGGGAAGCCCATTAGGATGAGGACCTGGCCTGAGGGGAGCAGTGCAGCGGAAGGCTCGAACCGAGTGTCGACCATGTTCGGTCCCGATGTGAACAAACCGGACTGCGGGTCGTAGATCTCCGATGTGGTCCCGTCGACATCCCCTCCAACCAATAGCACCCTACCGTCCCCAAGCCGCAGGGAGGCCGGTTTGTTGCGCGGCGAGGTCATGGAGCCTGTTAACGAGAACGACCCGCTCGCCGGGTCGTACAATTCCGCGGATGAGATCGGACTTCCCGTAGTACCGTCGCTGCCACCTTCCACCAGGACCCGCCCGTCGTTCAACAGTGCCCCGCCGGGACGGTCGTGCATCGCATGCGGCGGACCGGTGAGGGTGAAGCTGCCGGGAGATGGGTTAACCACCGTCAGGGTGGCAGTGTCGCTGGCTGTCGAATCCGCGGGAGTCGTCACCGTTGCGGTGTAGAGAATCGACCCCGGTGTCGATAGCACCGGTGATAGAACTACCGAGGTCGTGACCTGGCCGATCCCTGGCTGAATTGATGCGACGACGCCGGGATCGGTATTCCAGCTAAGGAGGAAATACGCGTGGCCACCGACAGGAACACGGTGCCCGACGGTTTGAAAGAGGCCGAGAACCGGCGAGTTGACCGACACGACCGTCGCCTGCGCGCTAACGGACGCCCCCCGGAATCCAGTCACCGTGAGCGCATAGGTCTTCGCCACGTACGCAGCGGAAAATGGCCCTACGCGTATGCTGTTCCCGGACACCACCGCTCCAATGCCGTTGTCGATGCTCCCGGCACCGTTTGTGAACACCGGAGTCAGCAGCACGGTTTCGCTGGTGGCCACGCTGTCCCGGTTGGGCTGAAAGCTCGTGATCACCGGCGCGGGAACGAGCGCGATGCTCCGCGAGCCCGTCACCGCGGAGTCCGCAAGGTTTCGAACCGTACAGCTGACGTCTACCGTCGCGCCGGCGCCGGAAGTCAGGGTGATGACTCGAGTGCCCTGTCCAGCGGTGAGGGTCCCACCGGTCACGGACCAAGTGAACGTCACCGCAGAGAGGGCCGGTACCGAAGCGATTAGCCCGACCTGCTGAGTTACAGCGCTATCGGTAGCCGTTATTGGGGCGAGCGGCGCGTTGAGGACGAGGATAGTAGCGGTGTCGGAGCGAGCAGCATCTGCGACGCTGGTCGCGACGACGTGGAAGAACCCGGCTGTCTGTCCTGCCGTATAGAGGCCTGAGGCGTCGACGCTCCCGCCAGTCCCCTCGACAACCTTCCAAGTCACCGTAAGGTCGGTGCTACCGGAGACCGTGGCGACCAAGGTCTGGGTCGTGCCGACAGTCAGGGTGTCGCGTTCCGGTGTCACCACAACCGCAACTGTCACAGGGGTCGGGCCGGAACCGTCGTCGCTGCCACCCCCACACGCCACCAGAAGCAGGAGCCCGAACAGGACGTGACGGACGGGAGTGGCGCGGCACATACCCACCTCGAGGGAGGAGGAGGCGCTAATGTTGAGCATCTGGAGATGAATGAATTGACAGTGCGATGATTTAGCTCTCGGAAGGTGATCCCGCCAGCCCCATGGGGGTCACCGCGCCCCCCACCCGCAGCACACCGGTCCCGTAGTGCGCCACGTTCTGCCCGAACATCACCTTGTCATTCTGCCTCCGAAAGCTGGCCAGCGTTCGTAGCGGCTCGTCAGTCCTTGCCAATGTTTCCTGGTCGGTGGTCGTGACCACGCAGCGGGCGCAGGGTTTTACCACCTGCATCGGGATGTCGGCAACTGTAATGTGCCGCCAGCCGTCCTCCGCGAATGCCGTGCTGCCCTGCACCACGAGGTTCGGTCGGAAGCGATTCATGGGGAGCGGAATCTCGAGCCGCTCGTTCAGGTCAGCGAGGGACGCCTCACTTATCAGCAGAAAGGGGAAGGCGTCGGCAAATCCCGTACGGCCGCCGTCGGGCGCGTAATTCCGATTCACCTCTCGCACGACGGTCTCCGGCATGTAGGAGAGGAGAACTTCGTGGCCCAGGTAACTGGAGAACCATTCGTCCGCCTTGTGGTCCGGTGCGACGACCTGCAATGGGTCATTCCACACACGGGTCGCGACCGGCCGGCCGCCCATCGGGGCCAGCGGCGTGATCAGGTCCGGGTATCCCGGCGCGCTCACCCGCAGATGCGGTGGTACGATCTCGACGCGCACCAGCGCGAGCGCCGGCAACTCTCTCTGAGTGAGGAAGTGCCCTCGCGGCGTCGTGAGCATCCACCGGCGGTCGTGCTTGAAGCCGAAGGCATCAACCTCCCACTCAGTGACCGAAAGCCCCGCGCAGGACTTGATGGGGTAGACGTGCAGGGAGGAGAGGATGGGGGTCGTAGACAAGGTTATCGGTGTAGCTCGTGAGAAGTGAGAAGTAAGAAGTAAGACGTGAGAAGTAAGAAGTGAGAAGGTCAAGTGTGAATGTGAGGCGGTCACTTCTCACTCCCCACGTCTTACGTCTCACTTCTCACTTCTTATTATTTCCCCACACAGAACGTCGCAAATAGACGGTCCAACACCTCCTCCAGATCCACAGCCCCGATCAGCGCGTCCAGCGCCCGCACCGCCTCTTGTACGTGATGCGCGGCGAGAACCGCGTCGCCGCGCGGTGCGAGATGGGGGGCGGCCTCAACGAGCGATTCGGCCGCCCGCGCCAGCGCCACCCGGTGCCGCTCACGGGTCAGCGCCGGCTCCAGGTCGGCCAGGGCGGCGCCAGCGGCGAAGAGTCGCTCTGCCACGGCGCGACGGAGGGTATCGAGTCCCTCCCCGGTGACCGCGGATACGCGCAGGCCTTGGTGGCCATTGGCGGCTGGCGTCCGCAGATCCGCCTTGGTCTCGACGATCAATTGCCGATCTGCAAACTCAGCCGAGCCGCCGAGCCGCCGAGCCGGGGAGTCACCGAGTCCGTCCTCACAATACACCACCAGGTCCGCGGCTTCTGCGTACCGCCGGCTCATTGCCTGGCCTAGCGCGTCGATCCGATCGGCCGTCTCGCCCAGACCGGCGGTGTCCACCAATCGAATCGGCCAGCCCAGAAAGTCGGCGGGCGCTTCGACGGCGTCACGGGTTGTGCCCGGCACCTCGGTCACGAGGGCTCGCTCCGTGCCGAGCAGCGCATTGAAAAGTGACGATTTCCCCGCGTTAGGTGGTCCGGCCAGCACCACCAAGGCGCCCTTTCGTACCCGCTCTGCGAGCGGTGCCGTGGCGAGCAGTCCATCCACCTCGGCCGCCACTTCGGCCCGCTTGGCCTCCATCCGAACTCGTGGGATGGGTCCGTCGTCTTCCTCCGGAAAATCCACATCGTACGCCAACATGGCGACCAGGTCCAGCATGGCGGAGCGGAGCTTCGCGATCCGGCGGGAGAGCCCGCCACCGAGCTGGCGCAGAGCGGCTCGCGCCTGTGCCGGGGCCTCCGCATCGATCAGGTCGCCAAGCCCCTCGGCCTGCAGCAAATCAATCTTGCCATTGAGCACGGCGCGCCTGGTGAACTCGCCGGGGTGCGCTGGGCGAGCGCCAGCGGCCTCTATGGCCGCGAGGAGCCGCGCGGGGACTACGTGGCCGCCGTGGCACTGGAACTCCACCACGTCCTCGCCGGTCTCACTGCGCGGTTTGGGAAATACCAGGTAGAGGCCGCGATCGATCTCGCCGGCCTGGTCGCGGAATAGTGCCAACCGCGCCTCACGGGGCGGCGTCGCTCGAAACGATGGGATCACCCGGGCCGCGACCTCGAACGCCCCCATGCCGCTCAGCCGGATGACGGCCAATGCGGAGCGACCCGGCGGGGTGCCGAGGGCGACGATGGGATCGGAGAGCATGGGGAAGGGATAATAAGGCGACAGGCGAGAGGCGACGGCAGAGGCTAGAAGCGACCGGCGACCGGCGGGAGTTTGTCGCCTGTCGCCTGTTGCCTATCGCCTTCTACTTCTTCTTCCCAGACGGTGGCTGTACCACCGCCGCAGCCTTGGCCTTCACCCGTTCCTTCGCCAGCATCCACTGCTGCGGGATGCTGACGACGTTCTGGACGAAGTAGTACAGGTTGAGGCCGGAGGCGAAATTGAGAAACAGCACGGTCATCATCACCGGCAGGAAGTACAGCATCATCTTCGACTGCGGGTTCGGCGGCACCCCGATCATGCCAACCTTGCTGACCGCGAACATCGAGCCGCCCATCAGAACCGGGATGATGTACAGCGGATCCTTGAGCGAGAGATCCGGCAACCACATGAAGGACTGCCCCCGCAGCTCGATCGAGTTCGAGAGCACGAAGAACAGCGCCAGCAGCACCGGCCAGGGGAGCAGCATAGGCCAGCAACCGCTGAACGGATTCACCCCTTCTCGCTTGTAGAGCCCCATCATTTCCTGCTGCAACCGCTGCGGATCCTCTTTGTACCGTTCCTGCAGCCGTTGCATTTCCGGCTGCAGGGCCTGCATGCGGATACTCGCCCGCATGCCCTTCTGGTTCAGCGGCCAGAGGACGATGCGGATCATGATGCCGAACAGGATCAGGACCATCCCGTAGGCAAGTGAAAGCCGCTCGTGCATCGAGACCAGCAGCCACCGGGCGCCCACGGCGATCGGCCGAATGAGCGTGCGGAAGCCGGGCCATCCGTAAGGATTGATATCGTAGAAATCGTGCCCCACGGCGCGGAGCCGCGGATACTCCAACGCGCCGGCGTAAAGCCGGTAGGCAAAGTCACCCGAAGGCGGTACCGGCAGGCCGAGCGTCACCGCGGCGTGGGTCACCCGCTCCTGACCAGGAAGAGGGCGAACCAATGCCCCGCTGATCTGGCTGGTTCCGGTGTCACTGGCCAGCAGCGCGGTCACGAAGTACTTCGACTTGACCGCCGCCCAATCGAACGGTCCTTCGAGGGTTCTCGCGGGTTCTGCGGACTTGAGTTTCGAGAATGGCAGGGACTGGGACTGGTCGGTCTTGGTGACCACGGCGTAGGTGTAAAAATTCGCGGCCGAGTCGAACTCGGTCTGCCGCATCCCATTCCCCAGGCCGATCAGCAGGTGTCCACCGATGGGTCCGATGCCGACGATTCGCCCGCGAACGCCAATCAGGTAGTCGTCGGGGTGGAAGGAGTAGCTGAGCTCGACCGACACATCGCCGCGTTGAGCGGTCAACTTCAATTCACTAGCCGTCGTGACGGTCAGCCGCCGAGCCGACGGAGTGAAATCCCAGTCGGCGAGATGGAGCGTGTCATTTCCCACGATGACCGCAAGCTGGTGAATCGCGGTGCTGTCGGGGAGCAAGCGAACCGGGAGGCCTTTGTTCGCAGGATCGAGTGCCTTGTACTGGAGCAGGGTCGCTTGCACGATCGCCCCACCGCGAGTCGAGATGTCGTAGCGGTAGAGCTTCGAGCTGACCGAAACCGTTTCGGCGGGGGCCTGGAGCGACGGGACCGTGGGGAGCTTGATAGACGGCGCTTCAACTCCCGGGCCGGGCAATGGTGCTTGCCCGGCCCGGTCAGGGCTGACCGCGGCGCTGTCGGGCCGGCCGGCCCGTGCTGTCTTCGGCGATTTTATGAAGAACGAAGGCGCGATGGCGATGATCATCATCAGCGCGATCGCCCAAATCAGGCGACGATCCATTGGGATTCAGGAAATCAGGGTCAGGGAACGGGGTCGAAGCCGCCCGGGTGCCAAGGGTGGCAGCGTGCGAGCCGCAGCGTGCCGAGCCACAGGCCCTTGAGCGCGCCGTATCGCTGCATCGCCTCGAGTGCGTACTGCGAGCAGCTCGGCGCAAACCGGCAGCTCCGGGGCAGACCCGGTGAGATGAAGATCTGATAGAGGCGGATCAGGGCGATGAACAGCCAAGTGAGCGGTGCGAGGATCCAGCCGACGAGCGTGACGAGGCCGCGGGAAGAGGGTACTCGGTACTCGGTACTCGGTACTCGGTACGGAGTCCCTCACAGCGCTCCCACCCACGCGCTCAACTCCGCCCGTAGCTCTTCGAAGGTCGCGCCGTAGGCCTCTTTCTTCGCTCGGATCAGCAGATCGCGGCTACCCTGCGGGCCTTGTAGCTCACGCCGCCAGATCTCGCTCAGCCGGCGTCGCAAACGATTGCGGGCCACCGCATTGGACTGGAACTTCGGTACGATCAGTCCCATCCGTGGGTGGCCCGCCGTATTGTCCATCCAGATAAACTCCAGAAACCGCGACCGTCGCCGTCGACCAGATGCGAGTACCCGAGTGCGGTCGACTCGGTCCGCGAGGCGGCTCGCCCGCGGCCGCCGTTCGTCCGCCGTCAGCGGCTCCCGTGTTTCGTGCCGATGCTCACGGTCAGTTGCTTGCGGCCCTTCTTGCGACGGCGCGACAAGGTCGCCCGGCCCCAGCGATTGGCCATCCGGGCCCGGAAGCCGTGCTTTGCGATGCGGCGCTTGTTGCGCGGACGATATGACGGGTTCATGCCTAAAGTCCCCTCAAATGAGCCCGCAAAGCTACCCGTCTGCCCCCTCGAAGGTCAAGGTTGACTTTTCCACATCGCGCTCGTACAATCGGCTGCCCTTGCGAACGCCCTACCCGTCCTAGCGCAGCATGCAGCAGTCCGCCAAAGACGTCTGGAAGCAAATCCTCGACGAAGCCAGTCGGCAGCTTCCGGACAAGGTGGTTCGAGCCTGGCTCGAGCCAACCGAAGCCGTCGCCCTCGAGGCCGACAGGCTTGTTGTGGCTGCGCCCGACGAATTCGCCGCCAAATGGAACGAGACCAACCATGGCGCCCTGCTCTCCCGGCTCGCGGAGGCTATCGCCGGGAAAGCGCTCACGGTGACCTTTCGCGTCCAGGAAGACCGCCAGCGTCGACCTCAGATGGATTTCTTCGTCTCCCCGCCGATGGTGATGCCGAGCGGGCAGACCGCTACCAACCCCAGCAACCAGCCGCTCAACGAACGCTACAGTTTCGAATCGTTCGTGATCGGCAAATCAAATCAGCTCGCGGCGGCCGCAGCACACGCCGCTGTCGAGGCCCCTGGCAAGACCTACAATCCGCTCTTCATCTACGGCGCCACTGGGCTGGGCAAAACCCACCTGATGCAGGCCATCGCGCACGCCATGCTGCGGCGCGGCCCAGGAACACGAGTGCTGTATGTGAGCGCCGAGCAGTTCATCAATGAGGTGATCGAGGGCATCTCCCGGCGCACCATGCCGGAGCTGCGCAAGCGCTATCGCCACGAGATCGATCTGTTCCTGGTGGACGACGTCCACTTCCTTGAAGGCAAGGAAGCAACCCAGGAGGAATTCTTCCATACGTTCAACGCGCTGTACGAGGGTGGCAAGCAGATCGCGCTGACCTCGGATCGCCCGCCCAAGGAGATCCCGGGCCTGGAAGCCCGGCTGGTGAGCCGGTTCGAGTGGGGCATGGTGGCGGACATCGGGCAGCCGGACCTCGAGCACCGCATCGCGATCCTGCGGAAGAAGCAGGAGCAGGATCATCTGGAGATGACCATCCCCGATGACGTGCTCCGATTCATTGCCGAGCACGTGCGCTCGAATGTCCGCGAGCTGGAGGGTTGCATCATCAAGCTGCTGCTGTACGCCTCGCTCAAGCATCGCGAGGTGTCGATCGAGCTGGCCCGGGAGGCCTTGGCGGACAAGATCCGTCCCGGTGAAGACCTGCCGTCGACTCCGCGGACCCTCCCCACGATCGACCGCATCCAGGACGTGGTCGCCCGCCGCTGGGGTGTCACCGCGGAGCAGCTGCGATCCAAGGCCCGAATCAAGACGCTGGTGGTGCCGCGCCAGATCGCGATGTACCTGGCGCGCGACATCCTGCAGATGCAGTTGATCGAGATCGGCCAGGCTTTCGGCGGGCGGGATCACTCAACGGTGATCCACAGCGTCGACAAGGTGCAGCGCCAGATGACCCGGGATCGGGGATTCCGGGAACGGATCGAAAGCGCACGTTCGGAACTGGTTACACAGTAGTTACCCACGCGCATGTGGGTGATGTCGAAAGGCAGGGGTAAATGGTGGTGGACGGGCGAGTCACCCCCAAAACATCCCCGGCCTCCACATGAGATCCACAGAGGGAAAGTCCGGAACCTGCAGGCGGCGCGTGAGATGGCGCATCCGTCCACATATCCAGACTCCCTACTGCTACTACTAGATATAGAATATTGAGAAGTAGTAGTCTCTTCTTGCACGCTGAGGAACGGGATGAAGTTCACAATTACGCGGGAGCAATTCCAGGAAGGACTGCAGGCGGTCAGCGCCTCCATTCCAACCAAGACAACCCTCCCGGTCCTGTCGAATGTGCTGCTCGAGGCAACGGCCGACGGCCTGCGACTCTCCGGCACGGATCTCGACATCGCGGTGAGTACCACCGTACCCGCGTCGGTTGACCAGGAGGGAGCGATCACGCTTCCTGCCAAGAAGCTATCGGACATCGTGCGTGAGCTGCCCAGTGCGGCGATCCGGCTCACCAGCACGGGTGAGCAACGCGCCAGCTATCGAGTGTGGTCGCGCCAAGTTCCGGCTGCTGGGTTTGCCGCGGGAGGAATTCCCGGCGTTCCCCTCGGTGAAGTTTGATAGCGCCTGGCGGTCCAAGGCCGGGGACGTTCAGAAGCTTGTTTCCCACGTGGCGTTTGCGGCGAGCACCGAGGAGAGTCGGCCGATTCTCAACGGAGTCCTCTGGGAGCTCCGCCCCGAGCGGATGCGGATGGTTGCGACCAACGGCCACCGCCTCGCCCGGATGGACGTGCCGGTGACTGCCGGCATCGGCAAGGGACAGGCCGACTTGATCATTCCGCCGAAGGCGCTGGATCAGATCCGCCGCCTGTTTGCGGATCAGGACGAACTCGAGATCGCGCGCAGCGAAAACCACCTCGGCTTCCGCTCGGCGACTACGCAGGTCTACACCAGGCTGATCGAGGGTCCGTATCCCAACTACGAGCAGGTCATTCCCCGCGAGAACGACAAGGTCATGACGGCGGACAAGGCTGCGCTGGCCTCCGCGCTCCGCCGCATGAGCATCGTCGCGAGCGATCAAACCCATCGCATTCGCATGGGCCTCGCAAACGGCTCCTGCAAGCTCTCGGTGCAGACGCCCGATCTCGGCGAGGCGCAGGAAGAGATGTCTGTGGGTTACGAGGGGGAGAATCTGGAAATCGGATTCAATGCCGCGTACCTGCTCGAAATCATGAAGTACATGCCGACCGACGAAGTGCGCCTGACGTTCAAGGGGCCCGAACGCGCCGCGACCTGCGAACCGGTGGGCTGGAATGACCCGGCGGCATACCTTACCCTCGTGATGCCCCTTAGGCTGGTCGATTGAGTGAGATGTAAGAAGTGAGAAGTAAGAAGTGATCTCAACTCCCCGCACTTCTCACTTCTCACTTCTCACTTGAGACCCCTCCGCATGCCTGGTCGCAAAGCTCCTATCCACATTATCGGCGTTCCCATGGACCTCGGGTCCGGGCGTCGTGGAGTGGACATGGGCCCCTCCGCCATACGCATCGCCGGCTTGGGTGAGGAACTCCGCCGACTCGGCCGCAGCGTTATCGACGAAGGCGACTTGGAACTCCGCAATGTCGAGACACTCCAAGTTGGTGATCCGCATGCCCGGTACCTGGCTGAAATCACCCGCGCCAACCGCTTGCTCTGCGACCAAGTGCTGCGGGTCATGCGCCGCGGCCATTTCCCGCTCGTCCTCGGCGGGGATCACTCGATCGCCGCTGGGACGGTCTCGGGTGTCGCGGCCTACGCGCGCGCCCGGAAGAAGAAGGTCGGTGTCCTATGGGTGGATGCCCATAGTGACATCAATACTCCGCGGACATCTCCCTCCGGAAATGTCCATGGTATGCCACTCGCCGCGCTGCTCGGGCTCGGACCCGCTTCTCTGGGGCGGATCGGTGGCCGGTTCCGCAAAGTGGATCCGGGAAACGTCGCGCTGGTGGGGATTCGAAGCGTTGACCAGGGTGAGCGGTCACACCTGCGCCAACTGGGTGTCCACGTGTACACGATGGCCGACATCGACCGTCAGGGGATACACACTGTGATGGAGCAGGCGCTCGCAAACGTGATTCAGGATGTGAGCTACGTGCACGTGAGTTTCGATCTGGATGCGGTGGACCCGAGCTTGGCACCGGGCGTCGGGACCCCGGTGAAGGGAGGCTTGGACTACCGCGAAGCCCACCTGGTTATGGAGTCGCTCAGTTCAGCCGGCGTCATGACGTCGTTGGAACTGGTCGAGGTCAATCCGATTCTCGATGATCGCAACAGCTCCGCCCGGTTCGCAGTAGAGCTGGTCCAGTCCGCTTTCGGCAAGCAGATCCTCTAGCCACTAGCCACGCGTTTTTCCGTCGTCCCGCAAGTCATTCCTGGTCCAGTCGACGATTCCGGCCTGCGCTTGACTCGACCGTGCCCCGGACGCCCCTCGGGTCTTGTCACCCTCGGCGTGGCGCCGCTCGATCCTTCTCCAGGGCTACCTCCAGCGCGCCATCATGACAGAGCCCTTGCAGCCGAGCATCGAGGTAGGCCCGTTGCGCATTGAGAGAAAGGCCAGGGGGGAGGGCGTCGGTGTCGATCGCGCCTGAAGCAATGGGACCGGGGAGGTTCTCGGCGCTACAGATGACGCAGAACAGGGTTGTGCCGAGCCGAGCGTGCCGTGATGCCTCGGACAGCACCCATTGACGCAACTGCCAAGGCGGGTCGTGGCGAACGTGTTGGACATGGCCACACTCAAGCTCCGCGACCCAGTGCCGCTCATCGTCCTGATGAAAGCCTGTGATCTGTCGTTCCATCGGGGCCGGTTTCCTTGCTATGACCCAACCCGAAAGTTGCACTTCGGGCGCTCACCGCGCTCGCATTGCTCCTCGACGCTGAGGCCCGTGATCTGCTGGACCACAGTCTCGACCACGCGGCAGGCTTCCGGGTGGTCGCGGACTACTTCACCGAGCGGGCAACCAGAGCCCACCAGTGTGGTCGCTTTCCCCTCGGTGGAAGCGGTTATCCGCCCTCCCAAGAGCTCAATCGCCCGGCTCGCGGCATGGAGACGCTCGCGGCGGGGACCGGTTGAGCGAGGGAGCGCTGCGGCAATCCGTCGCCCGACCTCGCGCAAGAGTGCAATGCGCTCCGCGGGTCTCATCCGTGCGCCAATGGTGTCCAGCAACGCCCGCAGCACGGGGACGTAGGCGCGCGAGAGCAGGAAGTCGGCGCGCTGGGTGAGTCCGTAGACGAGTGCGGGCTTACGGGCGCTGGGGCGGCGGCCCTCGACGCGGGCGAGGCCGTCACGCTCCAGGGTGGCGAGCTGGAGGCGTACCGCGGTGCCTGTGATGGCAAGCGCGGTGGCGAGATCGTCCACGGTCCGGGGTGCGTCGCGGAGCAGGTCGATGATCCGACCCGGAGTTCCCTCGAGGAACCGTTCGTTTAAGGGTGCAGTCACGGTGTTCTCCTTCCGCCCAACATACCGGATCTGGCGTCGATTGCAATAAGTCAAGTAAATACTTGCTTTATTACCAAGAAGGTGCCATCCTCCACAGGCCGGCCCATGGGGGGCTGGACTGAACCACCTTCGGAGGATCCATGTTCCGTTCGCTCTCTACCGCCCTGGCGGCGGCTTCCCTCGCGCTTCCGCCCGCTGGATTACAGGCGCAATCGCTGACCGACGCCAACATCGTGGCCATCTTCGATGCCGCGAACACCTCGGATATCGAATCCAGCGGCCTCGCCGTTGGCCGCACGAAGAACAAGGAAGTTCGGGAGCTGGCCCAGTCCTTTGTGGATGCCCACCGCACCGTCCGGCAGCAAGGGCGAGATCTGGCCAAGAAATTGGGTGTTGTCCCGGTCGCACCCGCGGGCGACCAGAGTGCCGCGCAACAGGCCGCGGCCATGAAGGCACTCGGCGCCAAGAGCGCGGCCGACTTTGATCGCGCCTACCTGGATCATGAGATTGCTTTTCACCAGGCCGTGATCGATGCCGTGACCAAGAACCTGCTGCCGGCGACTCAGAACGCCGAGCTCAAGGCGTTCGTCGAAAAGGTGGCGCCAGCCTTCGTGGGGCACCTGGAGATGGCGAAGAACCTGCGGGCCAAGCTGGGAGGCTGATCACTGCGGGCGCTCCGGCTGAGACAACCGGAGCGCCGTTCCGCTACGGTCGTACTACCTGCGCAACCCACTTCCCCTTGAAGAAACACTCAATCAGGATGTTCGACTGGTCGTGCGCAAGGTCTCCTCGAAGGCCGCCGAAGAGTACGTCGCCCCTAGTTGGGCCCGGAGTCGGGAGGCTGGGTCACCGAGGGCGCGGTATCTGCGGGTATGGTGTCAGGGTGGGTCGGTTGAGGCAGAGCGCTATCGGTGGACGTCGTTTCGGGGAAGAGCGTATCCTCCGGGATTGCTCCGAGACTGTCGTACGGCGGCAGCTCCACAGGAGCAATCTCCTCCTCTTCCACCTGCGGCACTTCCACTTCCTCACCACGCATTCGCCTGAGGATCAGATTCTGTCGCCAGCGCATCCGGCCGGGGCGGTAGTCGGGGTTCGAGCGAAGTGGAAAGGGCAAGGCTCCGGCGAGGGCGGCGGCTTGCTCCGCCGAAAGTTGGTTGGCGCTCCGGTCAAAGTACAACTGGCTCGCTGCTTCCACGCCCCAGACGTCCTCTCCCAGCTCCACGATGTTCAGGTACACCTCCATGATTCGCGGCTTTCCCAGCGCCCATTCGAGCCGCCACGCGGTGACAGCCTCCTTCACTTTGCGGAGCGGGTTGCGGGAGGGCGAGAGGTAGAGGTTCTTCGCCAGCTGCTGGGTGATTGTGCTCGCGCCACGGAGTCGATCGCGCATGCTCCATGCATTGGGGAGGACCTGGAGGAGTTCGTGCCGTTGATGGATGTTCTTCCATTCGAAGGTGTTGGGTTTGTAGCCCAACGCGTGCGCCAGGGCCAGATAGTCGATCCCGTGATGGCTGCGGAAGTTGTTGTCCTCACCGATGATTACCGCGTCCTGCATTTCCGGTGTAATCGAGTCCAGCGGGACGGGCCGATACAGCTTACCCCGCGCCTGGGCCTTGGCGGAAAACCGCACATGCGTCCGCGTCATGAACGCGGTCTGCCGCGGCCAATGTGTGCGATACCATGAAGGAGGGGGCCACACGGCAAGGAGCCAACCGAGGAACAGACCTGCGACGAAACCAAATCCTTTGAGCGCGCGGCGCATGGGCCGCTAGCGGAGGAGAGACATCCGAAGCGAGGAGAACTCCCGCGCAGGCACCGATTGACCGATGCTGGGGAGGTCCACAATCATGGCGGTCATGCGCACCCCCTCCACCGACAACACCCGGCCGTCTGCCGCAACATGATAGGAGAGGGTGTCACTACCGGTCGCGCGGATGTTGATTGGCTGGCCGAACTGTGACCCTTGGCCCGCCGCCGTCCGGGTCCGGATCACCACGATGGGCAGCGCGCCGGAGCTGGTCAGGCTTACCTCCGCTCGGGAGTCTACCTGTACCGTCTCCAAAGCTTCGAAGGCGCTGACTCGCACGGGGCCCGATGTGGAGTCGGTCCAACTGGCGCCCGGTCGGGCGCCATCGGCAGGAAGCAGGGGAAAAATCAGCTGAATCTGCTCGCGCACCTGATCGCTGATCAGGGAACTTGGGCCGCCGGTGAGATCCGTTAGTCGCCCGGTGGGTCGACGCAGTCCGGTCCAGCGGGCGCCCCGCGCGCTGTCGAGAACTGCGGGCACGAAGCTGAGACCGCTGTCCGGGACTACCGAGTCCACCGCGGCGGTGATCCTGGCGCCCGTGTCGGACGCCAGCCAGGTGAGCGTGACATAGGCCGTACTGCCGAACACTTGAACCTGGGACTCTCCGCTTGGCATCGTGGCGGCAACGGAGTCGTGCCGCGTCAACGCATAACGCGCGATCCCTGCCCCGCTGCGGGCGTAACGAATGGCGAAGTCTCCAGCCGCTGAAGCCCCCATCGGGTCGACGATCGGTCGAGGGGTGGAGGGAGTCGGGGATGGCTGCCCGGCTGGGGCGGTGTGGCCTGAGGAGCACGCCGCGAGGAGCGATGCCACCGTCACCAGTCGGAAGGAGTAGGACACAACCAATTACTTGAGCAGGGAGACGTTGCCCACAGTCTTCACCGTGACCGGAATTGGCTCCGGCAGTGTGGCTACGGTCACCGAAATGTTCTGAGTCGCCTGGTGGGAGGCCGTGAGGCACCCGCCATCCGATCCCACCAGCCAGGCATTCGTTCCGCTGCCGTTTCCCTCGATGTTCAAGGTGCCCTGCGGACTAGCCTGCTGTCCGGACATGGCGCTGCTGAATGCGCCGGCAAGCTTGAGGACCTTCGCCCCGTTGTAGGAATCGGTTGACGTCTGGAAGTTCGTCACAGTACGGACCGAGACCCCATTGTTGTCGTTTTCAGTTGTATCGGTCCAAGACTGCCCCTCCTTGGTACCGGCTTTCATCGGCGGGAGCAGTTGCTGCAGGGCCGGCTCGATCGCTCCGGCAACCCGGTCGTCCTTATCGAGCTTGAGGTCCTGTACTCGACCCCCGGTCCCACGGAAGCCGTGCCATGTCGAGCCCGCAGCCGCTTTAGCGGCATCCGGCGGGATTGGGGAGCCCTCCCCGAGCACCAAGGAGTCGAGGACGATGGTGACCGCCTGACCGCCCGCGCTGTCCCGCGTCGTGAGGGTCACGAACCCGGTGTTGGTGAACTCCTGTTTCTGTTCCCCCTGACCGAGCGCCGTGAGATCTTGGACCACCGAGGTCTTCAGCTCCACCCGATATCGCTTCGAGGCCAGGGACGAGACTGGTGTCCACGCGGCGAGAGTGGCGAGGCTGAGAGCCGCGACCATCCAGGGACGAGCCTTCATGACTTCCTCTGGGAGTAGGGGGCGTATTTGAGGAGGGCCAGGCTCAGGCGTTGGCAGGATTGAGATCCGACTTGGTCTTCCCGAACACCGCGACGAGCTCGGTGTCGTCGCTCGTGACCCTGAGCAATTTCCAGCCACGTTTCCGCATATCCTGACGCCACGTCGCCAGCCGGTCCCAGTCATCCGGGTCCGTCCGGAATACCCGGAGCTCGGCGACCTGCTCCCAGGATTCAGGGTAGGGTTTGTTCCGGTCCTGCGGTGCGGTCGGGCGTGACATCCTGCGCTCCCTGCCCTCGTGGTCGACGCGGTCTTGAAAACTATCCCGCGCTTCCCGTGGATGGGAAGGCCGGGGTAACCGCCGCCCCTTCGGAGCATCGAGGGCCGTAGCGGCCGACCCCGGCCCAGGCTGGACCGTAAGCCGAGTTCTGTTTGGATCCTCGCCCCGGCGGACCGGATTGCGATCCAGATGGTCATCTCTCTTCGACGGCTGTCGCCAGCCGCCTCCAGCAGCCTACCCGCGGCTCACCGTTGCCGGTGGGGGCGGTGCGGGTCGCACCTCGCCGCTTATTTGGCCTTGCTCCGACTGGGGGTTACCGTGCCACCGCTGTTACCAGCGGCGCGGTGGGCTCTTACCCCACCATTTCACCCTTACCTTGAGGCGGCGTCGGCCCGTGAGGGCTCTCTCCGCGCTCGAGGCGGTTTGTTTTCTGTGGCCCGATCCGTCGCCTTGCGGCGCCCAGGCGTTACCTGGCAGTCTACCCGGTGGAGCTCGGACTTTCCTCGGACTGGTTGCCCAGCCCGCGACCATCGCGTCCAGCCTGTGCTTGGAAGATACGCTTCGGATGGGAAATCGGCTAATTCCGGACGGGAGGTGCCCCGACGACTACGCCTACCCCTGTCCGGTGAGCCCGGCCAACCGGGCCTTCACCCGATCCACCAAGTCGTCAAGGACTGAGTCGGCGTCCTCCCACTGTGCGAGCGCCTGCTGATACTGCTGACGGGCGAGGTCTCGCTTTCCCTGCCGCTCATAGATCTCACCCCGAAGGAATCGCGCCTGTCCGACAAGCAGCCATCGGATGTCGAAGCCGGTAGTCGAAAGCCGCGTCGGTTCGAAACCGCGCAGCGCTCCGAGGGCGCGGTCTTCCTCCCCCAACTCATGCCAGGCGTGGGCGGCGATCATCTGGCGATAGCCGAACCACTGGCCTCGCATCTCGAGATACTCTTTTCCGTTCGCAGAGTCGGGCAGCTGCAGCAGGCGCCGCGCCTCGGTGGAGTCACCCTTCTCGAGCGCGACCAGCGCTTTGAGTTCCGGTGGCGTGGGCACGCCCCCGAGAGCCTGGAGCTCGTTGAGCGGCGAGGCATTCTCGGGGTCCTGCAGAAAGAGACCAACGGCAGCGGCCCATCCGAAGTTGGCGACCTTGCCCCGAGACGACTTCGGTGCCCGGCGCGCGCTGTCCGCGACCTGTTCCCAGATCGGCTGAAGTTGTTTGGCAGGTGCGCCGAGCGCCGTGTACAGGTGACTCTGCAACAGGTGGCCGTAGAGCGTGCGGTCCCCAACCGTCTGAGACCCCATGGCCTCCGGCATCCACGCGGCGCTGATACCGGCAGCCAGATCCAGGTTCCGGCTTGCCAGGGTCACTTTGCCGAGATACGCCAGGACATTCGCGCCGTTGCTGACCTCTTGGATCGTCTCGAATGGCAGTCGATCGCCATCAAAGTTCTTGGCGGCGGCGGTATCCAGCGCCTTGGCGACGGCCTTTGCCGCCTCCTTCACTTCGCCTTGCTCGGTGAGCACCCGGGCGCGCACGAAGGGCAGATCGGCGCGACCCCGGCCGGAAGGTCCCCGGGTAAGGCGATCGACCTCGGATATCGCCGCGTCGTACTGATGCCCCGCCGAGAGTGCGTAGATGAGCGCGTTCTGGGCGTGGACGTTGTCCGGCTGGTGCGCTAGCCATTCCCGCGCGCTCGAAATGCCGTCATCGCGAGCTCGGCGGATCGCCTGGGCGAGCTGAGTGGAATCCAGTCCGGGGCGCGGGCTGCCCTCCTTGATCGCCAAAAGGGAGTCGCTGGGCAGGAGGGCCACGAACGGGTGGTCGGCCGCGCCCCAGCGGTATATCTGCGCCAAGTGCTCGTAGGCGAGGTAGTAGTTGGGGTCAAGCGCGATGGCCTGTTTGAACGCGCGAAGCGATTCCGTCATCCGCCCCGGCTCCTGCTGGCTTGCCGGGTCATGAAAGGCGACATCGCCGAGTCCATACCAAGCGTCGGCGTCGGTCGAATCCCGCGCCAGAAGGCTCCGGTAGGCCTCGCGACCCTTGGCGTGGTTCCCTTCGATGAAGTACCGATATGCGGTGATCATGGCCCGGTCGTGTTCCGGGAGTCGCTCGGTGAGTTGAGTGGCTCGCCGGATGGCCTCGGCCCCGAGCGAATCCCCAGCGCCGGCGATCCATCCTCGAGTCAGGGAGAGCTTGTAGTAGGCCAATCCAAACGTGGAATCGATCCGGACCGCGCGGTTGAAGGCGCGCTCGGCCGCCCCCAGGTTCCAGCCGTTCAGCTGCTCGATCCCCTCCAGGTAGGCGCGATACGCTTCCAACGACGCGGTCGTGACACGCGCCAAGTCAGCCGTCACCTCGGAGGGTGCTCCTGAGAGGTTCAGCAATTTGCCCGCAAGCTGATCGAACAGCGGCCGCGCGTCGTCCCCCGGCTTGCCCCGCGCCTCGGCGACATGCAGCCGAGCGCCGCTCGCGACGTCGTAGACCCGAGCGACCAGTTGCAGCGAATCCCCAGCCTTGGTGTAGTCGCCGAGCACCACCGTCCAGACCCCGGCGTCCCGCGCCAGCCGGCGCGCCATGTCGAGGCCGACGGGCGTATGCCCGTCCACGTGGCGCCGTTCCAGGAGGTCGTGCAGTCGCTCGTGATCGACCACGGTGAGGTCGGTCCATTGCGAGAGATTGAGCGCCAGCATGCTCACGCTGCCGTCACGCATCCACTCGACCGTGGCATCCTGTCGCAGATTGTCGAACGGCAGGACTAGAATCGAATGCCGGGGATTCACCCCGCTCGGCGGTCCGCCGGGCTTGAGGGCGAGGTAGCCCACTGTGAGGAGCGCGACCAGCGCCGCCCCGATCAGCGCCGGCCGGCGTCGCGAAGCCCGCCCTGACCACGGGATGGGCGATTCCCCGAGCACTGCCTGGCGGAAGTCCGCGCCCGTCTGCCACCGCTTGGAGGGATCCTTCTCGAGCGCCCGACCGATCGCATGAGCCAGCGCCTGTGAAACGTCGGCGCGAACGGTCTCGATTGGCGTAGCCTGTTCCGCGAGGTGCTTGGAAGCCACGGCGGCTGCGGTATCCCCCCGGAACGGAGGGCGGCCAGCCAGCAACTCGTAGCCGACAACACCCAGCGCGTACAGGTCGCTCCGGGCGTCGACCGTGTCCCCTGCGGCCTGTTCGGGACTCATGTAGGTCGGAGTGCCGACGGCGACCCCCTGTGCGGTCCGGGCGCCATCAACCTCACCCGCCATCACGCGGGCGATGCCGAAATCTGCGAGCATGGCCCGGCCGGTGGCTTCATCGAGGAGGATGTTCTCGGGCTTCACGTCGCGGTGGACCAATCCGGCCTGGCCCGCCGTGTTCAGGGCGTCCGCCAGATCGGCGATGATCTGTGCCGCCTCCGCCACCGGCAATCTGCCGTCCCGCTGCAGCCTGTGCCGGAGACTCTCGCCGGCGACGTAATCCATCACGTAGTAGAAGAGCCCGGTCGCCTCGCCGGCGGTGTGCACCGCCACGATGCTGGGGTGCCGCAGCCGCGCGATCATCCGGGCTTCGGCGAGGAATCGCTGGGTGATGGAACTATGAACGGCGAGGTCGGGGTGGACCACCTTCACCGCCACTGGACGATCCAGCGTGGTGTCGCGAGCGAGGAAGACGACGCCCATGCCCCCATGCCCCAGTTCCCGCTCAAGGCGGTACTGGGATCCGAGGGCCGCCTGCAGGCGGCCCATCAGTTCCGATGGCTCGGTCATGGTTTGCAAAGTAGGCCTCGATGTTGGAGACGGCCAATCGGCCCTGAGATGGACGCCGCCGGACTCCCTAATTGACGCCCCCAGCCCCCTGAAGGTTGCAGCCTGCGCCGGGGGTCGATTGAGGACGGGTTGAGCGCGGGTGCCTATTGTGGCCCCGTCCCGGACGGAGCCACCCTGTGAGTGCTGCCCCGCTTGTCGCCCCACCCCGTTCCCCGGTTGTCGCCGCGATCCTCCGCCCCGAGGAGCGCGGCAGGGTTGAAGCCGCGAGTAGCGGGTGGTTCTCCCTGGTGTACCGCGAAAACATCCCCGACGCGATTCGGGCCGTCCGCGAGCGGCCGGTCGACGCGATCCTGGTCTCGGTGCATCAGTGCCGGGAACAGCCGCTCGACCTCCTGGACCACCTGGTGCGTGGATTTCCAGGCATCCCGACGGTTGCCCTGGTCAGCCGGCACGACCCGCAGGGCTCGGAGGCGCTGCTCCACCTCGGTGCGAGCGGCGTCCGACAGGTGATCGATGTGACCGGGCCGGAGGGGTGGCATCGCCTTCGGCAGGTGCTGGGCCAACCTTCCACTCGTGACGCCGCACGCATTCAGGGGCCCTTGCTCGAGACGCTCGGTGATATCCCACCCGACGCACGCCTGTTTCTCGAGGCACTCGTGCGCTTCGCCCCCGACGTCGCCACGGCCCGGGAGCTCAGCGAGAAGATTGGAGTGCGGTGCACCACGCTCATGTCGCGCTTTGTACGGGCGGGTTTGCCCTCGCCCAAGAGCTACCTGGCCGCAATGCGACTGGTACACGCGGCGCTCCTGTTTGAGCGGCCGGGCTATACTGTGGCCGACGTGGCCTATCGGTTGGACTATTCCTCTCCGCAGAGCTTTGGGCGCCATGTACGCGCGCTGCTCGGGATTACCAGCTCGGAGCTCAGGCGCCGCTTCCCCTTCGAAACGGCCCTGCACCGGTTCATCGAGTTGATGGTTGTGCCCTATCGGGAGATCTGGGTGGGATTCCGACCGTTGATGCGTCGCGAAGGCTAGACCTAGCTGTTACTTGAGTCCCAATCTGGTGGAGGTTGTAAGCGCAACTACCTGATAGCCCTGGGCCTCCAGAACGGACTTCCCTCCCTCCTCTCGGTCGACGACGGCAAGGATCCCCAGGATCGAGCCACCCTCTTCACGGATGGCGCCGATTGCCGTGAGTGTCGAGCCTCCAGTCGTGATCACGTCTTCGACCACGACCACCGAGTCACCGAAAGAAAAGTTGCCCTCCACGCGTCGGCCGGCGCCATAGGCCTTGGCCTCCTTGCGGACGCTGAAAGCGTCCACAAGGGGCGGCTCGCGGACGCTCGCAGCGGCAACCGCATAGGCCACGGGGTCCGCGCCCATCGTGAGGCCGCCGACAGATCGGGGTTGCCACCCCTGCGCGCGGATAGCCTCCAGGCCGAGTCGTCCAATGAGCACCTGGCCCTCGGCTGACATCGTCGTCAACCGGCAATCGATGTAGAAGTCGGAGGTGCGTCCGGAGGCGAGGACGAAGTGGCCGCGTTTCACCGATCGCTCCAAAAGCATGCGGTCGATCGCGGCCTGTTCGCCCGTCGTCATTTCCCGAACAGCCCCTTAAGGAAGCTCTTGCGCTCCCCGCCCTGACGGAGCGCGGTGCAAAGGTTGGCGGTGAACTCGTCCACCGTCTTGCTACGCTTGCTCAGGTCTCGCTCCAGCCCGGCCATGAGGGCGTCCTCCACCGAGGAGGGAAACCGCATTCCTTTCACAGCTTGGTTAAGCGGGATCGGCGGTTGGGTCAGGAGCTGCTGAAACAGTTCGCGTGGGGAGCGTCCGCTGTACGGGAGCGTGCCGGTAAGCAGGTAATAGGCGATGGTGGCGAGGCTGTAGACGTCCGCCTGTTCGTTCACCAGTTCACCGGAGAGTGCTTCTGGAGCTACATACTGCAGCGTCCCCACGAAGAAGCCGGTGCGTGTCAGGCGCTCTTCCGGCTTGAGGTCGGCGTCGCGCGCGATCCCGAAATCCAGCAGCACGGCGCGCTGCGTGCTGGGGTTATACATGATATTTGCCGGCTTGAGGTCGCGATGAATGATATTCTGGGCGTGGGTCGCGGAGAGTGCGGCCCCGATCTGTTCGATAATCGTCGCGACCAGCGTCGGCGCGAGGGCCCCGCTTCGGATGGCGAACTTCTCCAGGGCCTCACCTTCGACCCATTCCATCGCGAGGTAATAGAGTTCATCCGTGTGCCCGTAGTCGTAGGTCCGCACCATGTTGGGGTGATTGACCCGGGTACCGAATTCCGCCTCGCGCAGGAAGCGTTTGATCGCCACTGGATCCTGCGCCAACCGGGCGCGCAGGACTTTGAGGGCGACTTGGCCGCGTTCGGGGTGTTCGGCCTTGTAGACCGTCGCCGTGCCGCCTTCGCCGACGTGCTGCAGCGGGCGGTAGCCGGCGATAGTCCGGCCGATGAGACTATCCTCGCTCATGAACCCCCAAGCTAGTCCTCCCCCGTAGGGCGAGCAAGCACGTTCTGCTTGACGCTCGTCCGTCACGATCACTAAGCTAAGGGTCTATGCCGCGCCTCCTCTCGTCTCGCCTGTGGGTCGCTTCCCTCCTCCTCACGGGCTGCGGGTCCTGGGGTCGCGTTGGCAGCGGCCGTCCCACGCCCTCCCAGGGTGAGACGCTTACCCAGATACTCGATCTTTCGACCGTCTACAAGCGTCTGGGTCGCCTGACAGCGGGAGACCCGCTTCCGTTCGTGGCGGACGTGGCCTTCTTCGCCGGCCCCGGGGATTCCACGATCGCAGTGGTGGGCCTGTCTCTGGAAAACCGCAGCCTCGCCTTCCAGCGAGAGGGCAATTCCTTTCAGGCACGCTACCGGGTCGAGGTTGCGGCGGTACCCGGTGCCGGTGGTCGGACGGTGCAGGTCGCCAAGGACCAGGCGGTGAATGTCGCGACCTTCGCCGAAACCCAGCGGGCCGAGGAGAGCATCCTTTATCAAGAGGGCCTCACGCTGAGCGCAGGGGCGTGGAAGGTGAGCGTCGCGATCACCGATCGCAGCGGGGGAAAGGCGAGTCGCGTCGAGGCCACCTATCAGGTGCCGTCATTCGGACCCGGCTCATTCTCCGCCCCGCACCTGACGTATC
This sequence comes from uncultured Gemmatimonadales bacterium, assembly GCA_963748035.1. Taxonomy (GTDB): domain Bacteria; phylum Gemmatimonadota; class Gemmatimonadetes; order Gemmatimonadales; family GWC2-71-9; genus JADJOM01. The sequence goes on from CAVVHO010000003.1 coordinate 643,219, forward strand.
AGGCCAAGCCCAGGAGCGCTCGCTCGGCCCCGATAGCCGTCATCCTTAATCCACGCGGCACCCTCGCCTATGGCGGGGACACCGCGCTCGCCTACGTCGAAGCGTACCAGATGCCAGGACGGACTTCGCTGCCAGTCCGGCTGTTCGACGTCCGGGACAGTCTGATTCTCCAGGACTCGCTCCGCTTCACAGGTGGCAGTGAGGTCGAGAGCGCGATTCTGCGTTTCTCCCCCGATTCGGCGCCGCTCGGGGAGCTGAGCATCGTTGTCGGCGATCCCCCTCACAGCGACAGTGCCTTGGCGATCGTGTCGTTCTCGCAGGGATGGGTCATCACCAACTTCGATGACATGCTCTCGCTGCTGCGGTATTTCCCGCCCTCCCCGGCGCTGGACTCGCTGCGCAAGTCGCCACCGGCTGAGCGCGGCCGATTGTGGAAGGCGTTCTGGCGCGCGACGGACCCCAATTCCGCCACCCCCGCGCACGAGGACCTGGACGAATACTTCGCCCGGGTTGCGGTGGCGAACCAGCGGTTTCGGGGCGAGGGCATCGCCGGTTGGCGCACCGACCGTGGCGAAGTCCTGGTCCGACTGGGCGAGCCTGACGAGGTGTTCGATGCGAGTCCCACCAGCGAAGGCCGTCTGATTCGCTGGGGATACACCCGCTACCAGCTCGCCATCTACTTCGTGGATGAGACTGGCTTCGGGCGCTTCCGGATGTCCCCGTCATCCCGTGCCGAGATGGAGCGAGTTGTCGCCCGCCTGAGCCGTTTGGGGGACTGACCTCGGTTGGCGGGAGGCGGATCGAGGCTCCGCCTACCGCCCCCCGATGGGCTGCGGCATCTTCCCCCCCATGCCTCGCCACAGCCCACCGCACTTCTTTCTCATCGACGGCTATGCGCTGATCTATCGCGCCTTCTTCGCGTTGATCAGCCGGCCGCTGCGCACCTCCAAGGGCGAAAACACCTCGGCGGCCTGGGGGGTCGTGAATTTCCTGCTCCGACTCCGGGAGAAGTACCAGCCCGATTACCTCGCGTGGGTCCACGACGCCGGCGATTCCTTTCGGACCGAAGTGTATCCGGAGTACAAGTCCACTCGCGAAAAGCTGGATGATGAGCTGCAGGCAGACTTCGACCGCTCGGTCGAGCGCATCGAACAGTTGCTGGGCGCCTTTCAAGTCCCGGTAGTGAGTGTTCGGGGCTACGAGGCGGACGATGTCATCGGTACGCTGAGCCGGCTGGGTGTGGAGCGCGGCTGGCAGGTGGTCGTCGTGTCCGGGGACAAGGACTTCTATCAGCTCATCCGACCAGGCGTGGCGCTCCTCAATCCGGGTCGTGGAGGCCCGGCGGCGGTCGACGAGCTTTGGGTCGACGACGCCAATGCGACTGAACGACTGGGTGTGCCGCCACGCCAGGTAGTGGACTACCTCGCCCTTGTGGGCGACGCCTCCGACAACATCCCCGGGGTGAAGGGCATCGGCACAAAGGGAGCCATCGAGCTGCTGCAGGAGTTCGACAGCCTGGAGACCATTCTCGCGAAGGTGCCCGAGGTGAAATCGAAGCGGGCTCGGGAGGCGCTGGAGCACCACGCCGATGATGCCCGGTTGTCGCGGCAGCTGGTGACGATTCGCGACGACGTGCCGGTGGAGCTGGAGGAGTCCGCGTTCACGGAAGGAGACCCGGACTACGCGCTCCTGCTGAAGCTCTTTGGGGAGCTTGAGTTCTATTCACTTGTCAAACGGTTTGAAGCTTCAGAAATCGGTGGGGCGGTTGTCAGTCCCGTACCCGGCGCTCCCGCACCGGGTGGTTCGGCACCGTCACGGAGTGCGGTCGCAGTGCTGGACGATCCGGCCGGAATCCCGGCGCTGGTCGAGCGGCTCCGGCGAGCGCCCCTGATTGGGCTCGATGCAGAAACCTCATCCATCGAGCCGCATGACGCCGACCTGATCGGGCTCTCCCTGGCCGCGAGTCCTGACGAAGTCTGGTACCTGCCGTTTGGCCACCGGCCGCCCGGTGGGGAGCTGGCCGCCCCGGCGCCAGTCACCAACCTCCCCTCGCTACGTGATCCGCGTCTTGCCCCGCTTGTCGCGCTGCTGAGCGATCCCGCTGTCCCGAAGGCGGGTCACAATATCAAGTACGACTGGCAGGTGCTGCGACAAGCGGGCGTGGAGTTGGCAGGAGTAACGTACGATTCGATGCTCGCCAGCTTTGTGCTCGATCCGGGCCGGCGTTCCCACGCGATCGATACTCTGAGTCTGGAACACCTTGGCCGGGGCATGCGCCAATACAGCGACCTGACCGGAAAGGGCAAGTCACAGATTCCGTTTGCAGAAGTGTCAGTCCTGGATGCGGCCGAGTATTGCGGGGCTGATTGTGCAGCGGTGTTGGCACTGCACGAATTCTTCGCCCCTTCGCTCAGGGAGATGGGGTTGGAGCCCCTGCTCCGCAAAGTGGAGATGCCGCTGGTGCCGGTGCTGGTGGACATGGAGTGGCTGGGCATCGCGATCGACCGTCCGCTGTTTGCCAGGATCTCTGGTGAGCTGGCCCGGGACCTGATGCAACTGGAGCAGCGGATCAGCCAGGCGGCCGGAGCCTCGGTCAATCTGAACTCTCCCAAGCAACTGGCGGCCCTGCTCTTCGATAAGCTCCAGTTGCCGGCGCTCAAGCGGACCAAGACCGGACCTTCGACCGACGCCGACGTTCTGGACGAGTTGGCGAAGATGGGCTATGAGGTGCCCGCCTTGATCCTGGAGTACCGCGAGGTTCAGAAGCTCAAGTCCACCTACGTGGACGTGCTTCCATCCCGTGCCAATGCGGCGACCGGTCGGATTCATACCAGCTTCAACCAGACGGGTGCAGCCACGGGCCGGCTCAGCTCGTCAGAGCCGAATCTGCAGAACATTCCGGTCCGGACTCCACGTGGCGAGGAAATCCGGAAGGCCTTTGTGCCGGCGGAAGGGTTCCGCTTCGTAGTGGCGGATTACTCCCAGATCGAGCTGCGTCTGTTGGCGCACCTGTCCGAGGATCCCGCCTTCATCCAGGCGTTCCGGTCGGGCGGCGACATCCATCGACAGACCGCCTCACTCATCTTCGGGGTGCCACTGGACCAGGTGACATCGGAAATGCGGGCCCGCGCCAAGACCATCAACTTCGGGACGATTTACGGACAGGGGGCCTTCGCCCTCTCCCGTCAACTCGGCATAACCCAGGACGAGGCGAAGGACTTCATCAAGCAGTATTTCACACGCTTTGCCGGGGTACGGGCGTATCTCGACCTGCAGGTGAGGCTGGCCCGCGAACACGGCTATGTGGAAACGCTCTTCGGTCGGCGGCGCTACATCCCTGAGATCAAGGACAAGAACTTCAATCTGCGCGCCTTTGCCGAGCGGACCGCGGCAAACTCGCCACTTCAGGGATCGGCTGCGGACCTGATCAAGATCGCGATGGTGCGAATCCACGATGTCTTGAAGGCCGAGCACTCCGGGGGCCGGCTCCTTCTGCAAGTGCACGACGAGCTGGTGCTCGAAGCTCCCGAAGGTGAGGTGGATGCAGTGGCTGCGTTAGTGAAGAGCCACATGGAGGGGGCGGCGACGCTGAAAGTCCCGCTGGTTGTGGACGTGGGCACGGGGGCCAACTGGCTGGATGCAAAGCACTGAGGCTGAGTACTACTGTTTCTTGCTCCTGCGCACTCCGGGCCACCAGTTCCATTCACCCGCCAGGTGCATGATCGCCGGCACGAGTACCATTCGAATAATCGTGGCGTCCAACAGCACCGCGACGGCCAGCCCGAACCCCAGAAACTGCATCGCGAGAACCCGCGCGAACGCGAATACCCCGAACACCAGAATCATGATGAGTGCGGCCGAGGTGATCACGGAGGCCGTCGCGGAGAGGCCCTCCTCGGTGGCCTTTTCGTTGTTTCCCGTTTTGTCGAAGGCCTCCTTCACCCGGGCCAGCAGGAATACCTCGTAATCCATGCTGAGCCCGAACACCACGGCGAAGACCAGCACTGGAACCACCACGAAGATCGCCGAGGTTGGCCCCTCGAGCCTGAACAGTGAAGCGCCGAATCCATGCTGGAACACGAGCACGATGAGCCCGAACGTGGCGCTGACCGATAGCGTGTTCATGATCACGGCCTTGATTGGCACCAGCACCGAACGGAACACCAGTCCCAGCATCACCGCCGTGCAGGCGAGAATGAGGAAGACCAAGGTGGGGAACCGCTTCAAGAGCACATCCTGCAGGTCGAGAGACGCCGCGGTATAGCCTCCCACGAGGATTCTGGCGTCCCGGAGTTGTTTGGGTCGGTCGTGCGCCAGGGCGCGGGCCCGTCGCGAGACATCCATCCCGGAGGGAAGCGAGGTGGTGTCACGCAGGACGGCATCAACCAGCCCGACGCGCCCATCCGTGCTCAAGTATGCGTCGAGAAACGCGCCGTACTGCGCGTGGGCGTCGGCCATGTCGCTGTAGAGCACCGAGTACTCCAGGATCGACGTCCCCGGCTCCAGGTCCACGATGCTCCGGACCTGGGCAACCCGGGGATCCGCCCTCAGGGAGTCTGAGAGTGCTCGGAGCCCACGGAGGTTGGCAGCACTGGTTATGCTCTGGCCTTCAGGTACCTCGACCAGTACCCGCACCGGGAGAATGATGTTGGCGACGCCCATTCGGTTGAGCGCCTCGACACCCTGACCCGCCTCGGTGGCCGGTGGCCACCAGTTCCTGGAGGGAAGCCCGATCTTGAGCCAGAACACCGGGGCGGTGAGGAGTGCAATGATGGTCCCACCGATTGCCAGCGCCCGGAGCGGATTGCGCGAGAGACCGCGCGCCCAGCGCTCCCAGGCTGTCGGCGCGTGGTACCACGTGAGCCGCCGCGCCAGCCAGCGGGGCTGATCGATCTGCCGGCCGAGCACGGCGAGGAGCGCCGGCAGCAGCGTGGTGGACAACGCCACGGCCACGGCAACCACCACCAGCCCGCCGATTCCCACGCTCTGGGTCTCCACGAGCGGCGTGAGCAGGAGGGCCGCAAAGCCCACCACAACCGTCATGCCCGAGGTGAGCACCGCGGAGCCCGCCGTGGCCAGCGCGCGCGACGCCGCCTGCTGGCGACGCAGGCCGCGATTCAACTCCTCGCGAAAGCGGGTGACGATGAGAAGGGAATAATCGATGCCCACGCCGAGCCCGAGCATCGTCGTCATGTTCAAGACGAACACCGACATCGGCGTGTAGTCGGCCAGCAGCACCACGATAGCGAGCGTCACCCAGATGGCCAGAAACCCCACGACGAGAGGCAGGATCGCGGCGACGAGTGCACCGAAGGCGAGGAGCAGGATTCCAGCCGTGAGGGGGAGCAGTCTGATCTCGCCCTGCCGACTGTCCGCCGCAACCACGTTGCGGACATCCAGATCCAAGGGGGAGCGGCCAGTCACCAGCACCCGGTGTGTGGTGGAGTCCACGCGGGTCTGGACCATCGCTTCGTGTACGAGCCTGCGTACCGGCAGCACCAGTTTTGAGACGCTGTCCGCGCGATCGGCGTCCACGGCCACCACGAGAAAGGTCCGGTGGCCGTCCTTGCTGATGAACGTCGAATCTTGCGTGGATCGGAACGACGCGACGGTGGCGATGTATGGCGCGCGCGCAAACTTTGCCAACAGGCTGTCGAGCAGCACCAGCGCGGGCCCGCTGTCCATAGACTCCGGCGCCTCTACCGTCACCGCGAAGAAGTCGTTCAGGGGTTTGGCAAACCGGGTGCGAAGAATTCTGTCGGCATGTGAGGCTTCGGTCGGCTCCCGCGTTCCACCGCGGACATTGAGGACCTCGACGACCTGTGGAGACTTCTTCGCGGCGAGATACCCGATCACCGTCCAGAAGACGATGATCGCCCAGCGCCAACGGATGATGACCCGCGGTACAAAGGAAGCCACGCGCTGGGAAACTCCCGGAAATGGGCGGGGGGTGGAGGCGGTGCGGCTCGCGAAATTCTAGAGGCCCATGCGTCGGGACGCCAGCGGTGGCGCCCAACCGCACCAAACCCCGATATTCCGCTCCAGCATGATGATTCGATTTCTGACGTCGCTCCTGGTGCTGCTTGTGGTCCTCGCCGTCGGCGCGAAGGTCCGCGAAGCCACGCGGCCTCATGCCCGTGACGCCGCGGCCGCGGCCGCGGATTCGGTGCGTCACGACTTGACGCTTGGTGCCCACGCCGGTACTCGGCCGGTGGGCGCGAACGATTTCATGGGCGCGCCTCCCCGCCCACTCGACTCCCTCGAGCGCGCAGGTGCCCGCATACGGCTGGGAGCGGAGCTGCAGCGCCACTACCTGGACTCTCTTTTCGCCGGCCCCGATTCGATCGTGCGTCACTGGGCGGTTGACGGCGGCGCCATCATGATCGCGATCATCCCCGGGGGATCCGAGGGTTTCTTGCCCGAAATGACGTCGGAGGTACGCACCGCGTTCGACCTCTGGTCACCGGCAGCAGCCGGACTGCGCTTTCTGGAGCAAGACGATACCGTCGGGGCGGACATGACCATTCGGTGGGCCGACACGCTCGAGGCCGATCGCGCCGGGGCCACCGACGTCACCTGGGACAAGGGCGGCCGCATTCATCGAGTCACGGTCTATCTGCGAACCCGATCTCCCACCACGGGCCAAACCTTTGGCGCGGAGGCCCGCCGTGCCATCGCGCTCCATGAACTAGGCCACGCGCTGGGGCTACCACACTCCACGCATCCTGAGGATGTGATGTATCCCGTGGCCACGGCCACCGCACTCACCGACCGCGATCGCTTCTCACTCCGGCTGTTGTACGAGTTGCCCACCGGCTGGATCGGCACCTCAATTCGCGCGGTGAGTCCGTGAACTTCTGCTTGACTGCCGCCGTCGCGTGCATCGTGACCGCTCAGCCGATCCTCGCCCAGCAATTCCGGTCTGCGGATTCGATTGTGAAGAGCGGTATCAGCAAGGGCATCTACCCTGGGGCGGTGCTGGTCGTGGGTCGGCGCGATCGCATTCTCTTCGCGCGGGCTTTCGGCCATCTCGAGTGGCGATCGGCTTCTCCGGTTCCCTCCCCCGATTCGACGTTGTGGGATCTTGCCTCCCTGACAAAGGTCGTCGGTACGACGCCCGCCGTAATGCGATTGGCCGAAGAACATCGCATTGAGCTGGATGCGCCCGTCAGTCGCTACTTGCCGCGATTCTCCGGGCTCGGGAAGGAGACGGTGACGGTTAGGCAGCTGCTGGATCATTCCAGTGGATTGCCGAGCTACCTGCAGTTCTTCAAGCTTGCCCCCACCCGCGACAGCGCCATTGGGCTGCTCTACAGAACCCCTCTCAGGCGTCCGCCTGGGAAGGTGGTGGAATACAGCGATCTCAACTTTCTCCTGCTCGGTCTGCTCGTGGAGCGAGTGTCTGGGGAGCCGCTCGACCAGTATGTGACTCGAGCGGTGCTTCAGCCGGTGGGCATGAGGCAGACCGTCTATCGCCCTGGCAAATCGGCGGCGCGGTCCACGGCGCCCACCGGGCAATGGCGCGGCCATCCGGTCTGTTGTGAGGTGAACGACCAGAACGCCGTACGATTCGGAGGTGCCGCGGGACACGCGGGCCTCTTCAGCACTGCGATGGACCTGGCGCGGTATGCCCGCTTGTGGCTGAACGAGGGTACCCTCGATGGCCAACGGATCCTCGACGCCGCAACCGTGCGCGCATTTCTCAGCCCGCAGGGGATCGACGCGACCCGAGTGCTTGGCTGGGAGCGTCCCGACCCCCGCCATCGCGGCGACTCCGCCTACGGTCATCTCCTCTCGAGCCGCGCCTACGGCCATACCGGCTGGACCGGGACGCTCCTCTGGTTGGATCCGGAGCAAGACATCTTCACGGTATTTCTCACGAATCGGTCATACAATCCCAGGATAGGCCACTCCATCCGTGCCCTGCGCGCCGTACGGGGAGCCTTGGCCGATGCATTGGTTCGAGAACTGGCCCGGCAATGAGTCTCCCTTTCCCGGGTCCGGACTCTCCGCTACGTTCCCGCGAGGAGGTGGTTATGCAGACGCCAGAGACCGTCCGCAAGGCGCTTCGTGGAGTGAAGGATCCGGAACTGAACTTGAACATCGTCGACATCGGGCTGGTCTACGAGATCACGGTGAGCGAAGCGGGGGATGTACACGTCCAGATGACACTCACCTCACCGGGTTGCCCGGCAGGGGCCGAAATCGTGTCCGACGTGAAGCAGACAATCGAGGACCTGGAAGGGGTGACCTCGGTCGAGGTCGAGATTGTCTGGGAGCCTTACTGGACACCGGAGAAAATGGATCCTCGAATTCGGGCGTTTCTGGGAGGGTGATGCTGGGCGGGTGAGCGGGGCAGCCCAGCCCACGATCTCACCCTGCTTTCGTCCCCCGCGCTGCCTTGAGCAGATCCTCTCCGAGCAATTCACGCTGCCAGTTTCGCATTCCTTCCACCTGGTTCAATTGCTCCGGTTCCATCGGCTCCAATCGGGCGATGCCCTCGAGGATCCCGTTGGGGCACAGCACGCCAGGGGCCAACGGTATCCGCTCGGCGATGGCGTTGCGGGCGGATTTGAGTCGCTCCAGGCGGGCTTCATAGGCGGCGTCTGGCGCCTGCCGCCGGCTGCGCTCGAACACCGGAATGCTGTCCATGGGCGCCTGCATCCCGCGGGCCACCGCATTCAGCAGGTCGCCGCCGCGTCGGCGGAGCTGATCTGGTGAGAGCGCTTTGAGTTCCCTCAATGCCGCCTCGTCCCCCGGCACCGCTTTCGCTATCGCCAGGAGGGCCTCGTTCATGAGGACACGGAACGGGGCGCGGTCGAGTTCACCCGCGACACGCTCCCGCCAAGCGTAGAGTTCACGCAGGACGGCAAGCTGGTGGCCCTTGAGACTCCGGACTCCCTTGAGTCGGAGGTAGGCCTCTTCGGGCGGCCCGGACACCGTCCACCGCACTCCCCCCAACAGGCCGAACTCCTCTTCTGCCCAGCGCCATCTGCCCTCCGCCACGAGCCGCTCTTTCATGAGGTCCCTCAGGGCGGGAAGAAAACGAGTGTCGTCGGCCGCATAGTCCAACATCCCCTGCAGGAGTGGCCGCATGGACCAGTCGGCTCGCTGGTACTTCTTGTCGAGAGCGATACCGCTGTACTTGTCGAGGAGTGCGGCCAGCCCGATTCCCGGTTCATTCAGCAGCTGTGCGGCGATCCGGGTATCAAAGAGATTCGCGGCGGTGAACCCATAGTCCCGATTCAGGATGCGGAGATCGTAGTCCGCATCGTGGAAGAGCGTCTCGACCGCGGGATCGGCAAGCAGACGTCCCAGGCCCGTCAGATCAGACACCGCGAGGGGATCGACCACGGCGGTCAGTTCGCGGGTGGAGAGCTGGACCAGATAGATCCGATCTCGGTAGCGATGGAAGCTGGCGGCTTCAGTATCCACCGCGAGGATGGGCGTACCGACAAGCTGGGTTGCGAGATCGTCGAAGGCTGCTTGAGATTCGATGTGGAGGAACTCCCGCCCGATTGCGGGAATCTCACTCACGGGCGCTTACCATCTCGAAGCCGGCGGCGATTTCATCAAGCACTTTGGAGGCGGCCTTGTGAAATTCCGCGTCGGGTTCGCTCTCGCCTCCCATGGCGGCGTCCATCTGAGGCTTGCGCGCGAGTTTCGCGGCATGGCGGATGTAATCGGTGGCGGGTTTCATGTGAAGCGGTTCGTTGCTCAAGGTTGGCGTGCTCACTTCTGCGGCCCGACGCCACAATCTAGTCGGTTGGGCGGCGCGCCCGTACGGTTTTGCCCTGTACCTCAACCGCCGAAGGCCTTACGCTCCTCGATCGTGACTCTGCCGCTCTCCAGTTTCGTTTCTCGACTTCCGCCGCGCCTCGAGATCGGGACGTATCCTTCGCCGCTGGAGGACCGTCCCGAGCTCGCTCGTCATTTCGGTGCCGAGATCCTCATAGTGAAGCGAGAGGACCTCAACGGATCACCCTTCGGGGGAAACAAGCTCCGGGCGATTGAGTGGCTGCTGCCGACCTGCGGACGCGCCATGGTCACCATGGGGGGCTATGGCTCTACCTGGTGTGCGGCGCTCGCCGCGGCGAGCGAACACAACCAGACCCGCGTCCACGTCGCCCTGTTCCCCCAGCCATGGTCGCCAACGGTGGCGGGAACGCTGTCCACCACCATTGCGCGGGGCGAAGTGCACCTCGCGGCTTCGCGCTGGGGCCTTCCCGGCGCGATCGTCGCGGCATGGCGTGGGGCCCGTAGAGACGGTCCGGTCAGCTGGCTGCCGGCGGGCGGCGCAACACCGGTTGCCGTGCTGGGGAGCGTGAATGCTGCCCTGGAGCTGGTCGCACAGGTCAGTGAGCGCGGCTGGCGACGTCCCGATGCGATCGTCGTTCCGCTGGGAACCGGTGGCACAGCGGCCGGTCTCCTCGTGGGGATGTGGCTGGCGGGATGGAAAGTCAAAATCTGTGCGGTTCGCGTGACTGATCCATGGTATGCGAACCGTCACCGCGTCCTTTCGCTCGCCCGGAAGACCCTCGCTGTCCTGCGCGAGCTAGGGGCTGCCCCCACCCCCGGACCCGCCTCGCTCCGTGTCGTGGGTGACCAACTCGGCTCAGGCTATGGTCACCCGACCCCTGCGGGTGAGGAACTGCGGTCCCGAATGGCGGATGCCGGCATTACCGTTGACCTGACCTACGGCGCGAAGGCGTGCGCCGCGATCGCCACCCTGGCGAGTTCCTTCCCGGCCATTTGCTTGTGGCATACTTTTGACGCCAGGCTCGTGTCCCAGCCGTTGCAAGAGCACCCTCTCCTGCGCAGCGCGCGCGGGCACGCGGAGATGTTGTGGCCCCACCTGAAATCGATCTGACGGTCTATCCCGACGAGTGTGACGCCTACGGTCATCTGAACCAGGCGGCGTTCCTCGCGCTGTTCGAGCGCGCGCGCTGGGAAATGCTGGCTCGTGGCCCCGGGATGGACTTCTTCACCCGCCAAGGCTCATGGCCCGCGGTCCGTAAGACGCTGGTCGAATACCACGCCCCGGCCCTTCCCGGCGATGTCCTCCGCTTCACCCAGGTGCTTGTGCACCTCGGGCGCACCAGCTTCACCATCCGGCAGACAGCCCGCCGACTGCGGGATGACTCCCTGATGGCGACCGCGGAACTGGTCTTCGTCTGTGTCGACCAGCAAGGGGCGCCCGTTCCGGTGCCGGAGTCGCTTCCGCAGGTCATGGCTGACCGCCAGCTGCCAGGAAACCTCCGCCGGATTGCCGTCAACGGTGTGAACCTGGCGGTTGATGTCAGAGGCAAGGGCCCGGCCGTGCTATTCATTCACGGCTACCCGCTGGATCACACAATGTGGGAACACCAGCTTGGGCACCTGGACGGCTGGATGCGGATCGCGCCAGATCTGCGCGGGATGGGCCAGTCGGACGCACCGGACCTTGGCTACAGCATGGCCACCTACGCGGAAGATTTGCTCGCGCTCCTCAATACGCTGGGTGTCGAGCGAGTGACCCTTTGCGGCCTGTCCATGGGGGGATACGTCGCATTCGAGATCATGCGACGGGCGCCAGAACGGGTGCGTGCTCTGATTCTGATAAACACGCGTGCGGACGCGGATAGCGCCGACGCTCGGAAGGCCCGGGATTCGGCGGCGGCAGCGGCGCGGGAAGGGGGCGCAGAATTGGTCGCCGAGTCGATGTTGCCGCGCCTCCTGGCCCGCACTGCCCCGGCAAACAACCCCGAACTGGTGGAACGACTCCGGCGCATGATCGAGGCCACACCCGTTGCCGGCATACTCGGCGCGCTCGGCGCCATGCGCGACCGGCCCGATAGCCTCGCCCTATTGCCGGCCCTCACCGAGACACCGACCCTCGTCATCGCCGGGGACGACGATCAGATTTTGCGGCCGGATTCGTCCCAATCCATGGCCGACGCAATTCCCGGAGCTCGACTGGCGGTGCTTCCCGGCGCCGGCCACCTCACACCGCTGGAATTGCCGGAGGCGGTCACTGCCCTATTGGCGGACTTCTTGGCCGGCGCGGGACGTTCCACCTAGCGCTGCAACCTTTCTCAGGGCTCCAACGTCTATACTTGTGAGCGAAGGCAACCCACTTCGGTGGCGCCGGCGCTTGAGAGACCCTTCCTTCCACGCCCCGAAACCGCGGCCAAGCAGTACGGTTCCGGGGCGCCTCTCTTTTCCCAGGTCCCCAAACCGTCTGCGCCGGAAATAAGCGACCCCCCGCCAGAGGGCGGAGGGTCGGTAAACCGGGAGTGTCCTAGGGGCTGCCTGGCGAATTGCTATTTCTTCGGTTTCCCCGGCGGCGTGTCGCTGGTGAAGATGACCTTGTTCATCTCGATGTACGACTGCATGTTCGCGGGGACATCCTCCTCGGGGAAGATCGCGGTGACCGGGCACTCCGGCTCGCAGGCCCCGCAGTCGATGCACTCGTCAGGGTGGATGTAAAGCATGTCCTCACCCTCGTAGATGCAATCCACGGGGCAGACATCCACGCAGCCGCGATCCTTGACGCCGATGCAGGCTTCAGTGATCACGTAGGTCATGCCGCTACTCCTCTTGGGGAATTTCACTAGCTCGGCGAGGCCCGGTCCTGCGGACGCGGGGAGCCAAGATGCCAAGTATTACGAGGGGCTAAGGTGCTGCGCAAGGGGCGATTAAGTTACGCCTCATGAACAGCGCGGTGTCCGCGTTCGTCGTTCTCCTCGTTCTCGCCCTTGGAAGTTCGACCAGATCCCTCGCTGCCCAGGCTTGTGACTCGCCTCGGCCGCTGGCGCTGGTTCTGTCCGGGGGCGGCGCGAAGGGTCTCGCTCACATCGGCGTACTGCGGGTGTTGGACAGCCTGGGTATTCGCCCAGATCTCATCGTCGGGACCAGCATGGGCTCCATCGTCGGGGCCATGTTCGCGAGCGGCTACAGCCCCAACCAGATCGAAGAGCAGGCGAGGAGCCTTGGACTGGCGCAGCTCTTCAGCGGCGAGGGGTTGCGTACACCCCGATCGCTTGGCGAGCGTCGCCCGTTGGTTGTGTGGCAACCCGGGGCGGGCGGATTTCGGACTGCAGACGCGAGCGCAAGGCAACAGGCCGTCGGGGCCGCCCTCAATCGGGTCCTGCTGAACGGCAATCTGACCGCGCGTGGCGACTTTGATTCCCTCCCCATTGCGTTCCGTGCCATCGCGACAGATCTGCGCAACCGGCAGCAGGTCGTGCTTCGCGGTGGCGACCTCGCACAGGCAGTTCGCGCCAGCATGGCGGTGCCCCTGGTGTTTGATCCCGAGCGGATTGATGGTCGCGAGCTCATCGACGGCGGCATCGCCGCGAACGTACCAGTCGAAGCGGCCCGGCGCGCGGGAGCTGCGCGGGTCATAGTCTCCGACGTGAGTTGGCGACCGCCGGACTCGGTGCGCGCCGACAATCCACTTGTGATCGCCGATCTGCTGGTTTCATATCTGTTCACGCAGCCGCTCGACTCGCTCTATGCGGATGATCGCCTGGTGCGCCCCGAGGTGGACTCCTTCGCTACCCTTGACTTCAACGCACAGAAGATCGGGACAATCATCCGGCGGGGACACGAGGCGGCCACGGCGGCTTTCGCGGGCTACCCTATCTGTGACGCTGGCGGGGTTCCGCGCGCGCGGCGCGCAGTCTATCGGATTCAGCGAATCCGCATCGCCGAGGGCCCGGACTCCCACGATCGCCTGTTGCGCCGGCAGCTCGGCATCGAAGAGGGGGACTGGCTAGACGTTCCCGGGTTGCGAACACGGCTCCAGACCTTGAGCGAGTCCGATGACTACCAAGAGGTCTGGATTCATCCTACCGGCCCATCGGACTCGCTCACGCTTTCCCTCGTTACGCATCTGGCCCCCGCGCGGCTGGTGGCGCTCGGGTTGAGTTACGACAACGACCTCGGCGGCCAGATGTGGTTTGGCGGAGTGGATCGGGGCACTCTAGTCCCCGGACTTGAGAGCTCCGCCCGACTTACCCTGGGTGAGCTACGCCAAGAACTCGGCTTGGGGTTCAATCCTGCCGCGATAGGGCAGCATCAGCGGCGATTCGTGCTGTCCGGCGCCATCGCGAGAGAGTCGATTCGCCGGTTCACCTCTGGCGGCGCTGCCGCCCCGGAGGTTCGCACTAGGGAGGTGACGGGGTTTCTGGGAATCGAAGGGCGATTCGGGCGCGAATGGCTAGTGGCTCTCGGTGGGTTCGGCCACGCCTGGGCTGCCCCAGGTTCCGACGGGACCAACGCCTTAGGCGGGCTGCTGCGGATTACGAGCGGACCGCGTTACCGCGGTACCGGCATTTGGGGCGAGGGAGTACTCACCAATACCTACCGCAGGGTAGAGGTGGAGGGTCGACATGCCATTGGCATCGGGGCCGGGGTGAGACTTACGCCCAGCGTCCGATTCGGTTGGGGCAAGAACCTTCCTCTGGAGCGTACGTTCCAGTTGGGTGGTCTGGACGGCTTCCCGGGATTGAACATCGGGGAGATTCGCGGTGATCGGGAGCTGTTCGCCCAAGCGCTATTCACGCGACGTCTGGTGGGGCCTGTGGAACTTCGCGTCAGCGCGGCTAGTGGCCGCGCTGTGTTTGGGGGACCCACCCTGCCCTACGGCCATTGGCTGTCGGGCGGGCGTGTGGGGTTCGGGGCCGACACTCCGATCGGCCCAATTCGGGCCGAGTACGGAGTGTCTCGTGGGGGCAGGAACGGGGTGTTTCTCCGGCTCGGAGAGTGGTTCTAACCGGAGCCACCCTGGGCCATGCTCAGGATTGGCCCAGCAGATTCTTCTTGAAGCCGTCGCCGGGGCCGGGTTTGGGGCCGATCCAACACCCGAGCAGCGCGTCAGCGAATTCCTTTCCCGGGATCGCGCCTTTCTCCGCTCCCGCCACCTCGACGGTGGTGCCGCGCTCGGGGATGTACGTGAAGACGAATGCCTGTCCGCTCTTGATGTCGTCCATCAGGTTGCACAGTTCGGTGAACTGTGCCTTGAGTTCGGTCGATGCGGCCGGAGTGTTCTTCTCAAGACCGTCCTCCCACGCCTCGCAGATCTTCTTCTTGTCAACGTCGCGCACAAAATGCATCACCATCCGGCGCGGTGCGTCGGCGGCCATGATCTCACCGGCGTTGGCAGACTTGGAGGCCACGTACAGCCCGGCGACGTAAACCTTGAACACCACCTTCTTCCTCACGGCCATTCCGTTCAGGGACAAGGTGTAACCGTCCACATCGATGGTTTCGGGCATTGAAACACCACTGACGGTACGAGCAGTGTCTGCCGTTGTGAGAGGCAGGCGCGGAACCGTGGGGGTGCTGAGCAGGGCCGCGAGAAGGAGCAACATGTGAGACCCTCGCAGTACGGGTGGATGTCTTATGTATCCGCGGCCCAAGTTGCCGCATCAGATGGCGGGGCGCAACCCGGCTCCTCAGGGGCCGATCAGCTCGATGTTCCCTGGAACGAGCCGCATGCTGGCGCCCGAGGGCACTTGCACAAAGAGGTCCCGCCCCGTGGCCGTGAGCGCGGGGTACTGACGCCCGATGTCGGCGAGGATAGGAGCAAGAAAGGCTTCCGGCACGGGGATCCCTCCTATCGTGGCGCTTCGGAGATGGAAGCGCACCGCCTCACGGCCTGCGGCGGCCAGATCCACCTGAGCCTCGAGGCGTGTTTCGGGTGGTAACAGGACCACAAGCTGGGACAGGGCCTGGCGTGCCTCGCTCGGCAGATCGGCAAACCGGCCGCCTATGTGAATCAGCGTGGTGTCCACGATAACCCTGTAGCCGAAGTCGGATGGTAGTTCCCGAATCCCCAGGCGCGCCATGAGGTAAGCGACGAAATCTCCGCCGTCCACGCTCGCCCGTGTCAGGTTGCGGTCGACGAACACCGAGTCTACCCGGGCGGAAGCGCGCAGGACTCCTGCCGGCGTGATGGGTCTCGCGCTTGTGTCGGGCAGTGTTTGTCCCACCGCGACTGACGTGCGCAACAGCAGACTCAGCAAGAGGAAGTGTCTGAAGGGCATCATGTCGCGAATCCCAAAGCGGCTCCATATTGCACGAGGTACCGACATCGCGGGCGCACCATTCAGGAGGGGAGGGAGCATGGAGTGGTCGATCATCGGATTGAACTTTCTGTACGCCGTTCTGGGCGTTGTGTTGATGTACGTCGCCTATCGCGTAGTGGACCGGCTGACCCCTGAGGTGAATTTCGCCGAAGAGCTGCGGAAGGGAAACATTGCTGTGGCGATCTTCATCTCGGCCATATTCCTGGCCATCGCAATCATCATCGGCGGCGCGCTCAACTAATGTGTGCGCGAGGCCGGCCCGCGGCGGTGGTGTTGCTCACGCTGCTCTCGTTGTTCATGGGAACGTCGTTGGAAGCGCAGCGATGGACCGAGCGCTACGACCCATCGTTCCGGAAGTACTCCAAGAGGTACTTCGGCGTGGGATTCGACTGGCGGCTGTTCAAGGCGCAGGGGATGACCGAGAGCAACCTCGATCCCAATGCCCACAGCTGGGTCGG
Organism: uncultured Gemmatimonadales bacterium; assembly: GCA_963748035.1. Lineage (GTDB taxonomy): Bacteria > Gemmatimonadota > Gemmatimonadetes > Gemmatimonadales > GWC2-71-9 > JADJOM01. Next base: position 659,750 of record CAVVHO010000003.1, read on the forward strand.
GGCGCGGGGCGTCATGCAGCTGATGCCGTCGACCTTTGCCGAGATTCGGACCAAGAACCCGGCTTGGACCTCAATCGACAACATGGAGTGGAACATCGCGGCGGGGATCTACTACGACCGCCGCCTGTGGCTGCAGTGGCGGGATTCGGTGGATACAGAGGACCATCGTTACTTCATGTTCGGAAGCTACAACGCCGGCCGAATCCCGATTCTCCGAGCGCAGGGTGTCGCTCGACAACGCACGCTCGACCCGCGTTTCTGGGCCAGTGTCGAAATCGTCGCACCCGACGTCCGGGGATGGCGGCACAAGGAGACACTGATCTACGTGCGCCGCATCAATGCCAACCTCTCCCTCCTTGACGACCGAGGGAGACTCAGGCGCAACACCTCACTCCCCGGTTCAGCAGAACCCTGAGCGCCCAACGTCGATGAGCGACGGCGGTTCGGTGGGAACCGCCGGAGTCGGGGCTGCCCAATCTGGCGAAACAACATCGCACGATATATCGTACGATATGGCGCACGCTATATCCTGGAGACCAAGATGCATAAGCGATTTGATGACTGGGGTTTGGGTGAGTTTCTCAACCAGATGTCATGGTGGTCCAAGTGGGGCTCTAGGCAGGGTTCTCAATGGCGAGGGCGGCCTGGGCGCCAGCAGATGTTCGAGGCCGGCGAGCTCAGACTGGTCATTCTCCGTCTGCTCAAGGAGCAGCCGCGACATGGGTACGATGTGATGAAAGCGCTCGAAGAGCGCATGGCCGGATGCTATACCCCATCGGCCGGTACCGTGTATCCGACACTGCAATTGCTGGAAGACCAGGGATTGGTACGATCCGTCGAAAGTGAAGGCAAAAAAGTCTACCACATCACTCCTGAGGGCGAAGCCCTGCTGGAATCGCGGCGGGATGATCTCGAGGAGATCATCAACCGTGTCCGTGAGACTGTCCGCGACTTCGCGGGTGGCGCCATGGGGGAACTCAACCGCGCCTTTGGTCAGGTTGCCTCGCGCACCTTTCGTGAGGCCTTCCGACGCGGGCCCGGAGATCCGGCTGTTCGCCGGGTCGCGGAGTTACTGCGCCGCACCGCACAAGAGATCGAGCGAGAGTGGCAGTCGGACGCCGCGCCCGCCCAGGAACAGACCCCGTGAATCCCGATGCAGAGTTCTGGCGGTCGCTCCTTTGGGCCTGGCTAGTCCTGGCCGTGGTCCGCTGGTGGGGTCGAGGTGGGGCTTGGAGGCGGACACGTGAACAGGTGAGCAACCTCGTACCGGCTCGACGGGTTCGAGCTCAATGAATCCGCTCAGGAAGCGCTGAGTCGACTCGATGCACGAGTGGCGGAATTGGAGAATCGGCTGGACTTCGGGGAGCGATTGCTGGCTCCCTCACTCCGAAGCGCCCGACCGGCGGACCCAAACCGACGGTCGGCGGGTCGGGCGCTCCGCGAGGTTCCCTAAAGCATGAGTCCGCTTAACTGGGAGGCGTAGCTGGCCGAGCGTGGCTCGGGTTCACCATAGCGTCCCTCGTGGGCGTGCTGGCGGCTCCACTCTTCCCGCAGACAGAACGGATCGAGTCCGTGGGGTCGATCAACCGCGAGTACGCCGTCGAGGTGATCGATTTCGTGCTGCAACAACTCCGCACGATCCCCCTCCACCTCAACGGTGTGCCATTCGGCCTTGAGGTCCTGATACCGCACTTTCACTCTGTGCGCGCGGGACACCCGAACGAGCAGGGCCGGGAACGAAAAACAGTCATCCCACACTGTGAAGTCTTCGTTGCCAACATCCACAACTTCGGGATTGACGAGTGGCCAAGGCTTATCCATCTCGACGTAGACTACCCGCACCGGGGCCCCGATCTGGGGAGCGGCGATCGCCCGGCCGTGACCGAAACGGGATTGGAAATCACGAAGGGTCTCCCGCAGATCATCCACGATTACGCGGACCGCGGCCGAACCGGGTTTCGCGATGGGCTCGCAGCGAGCGCGGAGTACGGGGTCTCCAAGCATGCGAATGCGGTGGATCGTCATAGTCTCGTCCTGGGGAGCGGGCGACCGACCCCAATCTTGTGCCAAATCACCCACTTCACAATAGAGATTCCCCTAAAGTGATGTGGCACCGATGAAATAGAGTAGTAGTATTTACAACTTTTATTGTCGCCCCCAAGGACGGTAGTTTGGCTTGCCATGGGAGACGATAGCGAAAACCATTAAGCCACAGTAGTTTACGCATTCACTCAAATTACTTGGTGTTTAGTTGACAAATCCCGACGGCGCTCTTAGGATTAGCGCCGCTATGGGAACCTCAATTTCCGAATACACCGCCGAGCAGGCCCTGCCGCTCGCGCACAAAGGCCCGCGGGGGCTGATTCTGGTCGCGTTGAAGCGCGCCGGATCCCTCACGGCGCGGGAACTCGGGGATCAGCTCGGCCTTTCCTCCAACGCCATCCGACACCACCTGAAGGAGTTGGAGGCTGAAGGGGTCATCGGGTATCGCCGAGAGCAGCGAGGGGTTGGCGCACCAACCTTTGCCTGGCACCTGAGTGCCTCAGGGGAGTCGCTGTTTCCGCAGCGCTATCGAGAGTTGCTGACCGAAGTCCTGGAGCGCGTGGCCGAACAGGCCGGGCGTCAAGCGGTTGTTTCGGCTCTCCAGACGCGATTCACCGATCTGGCCATCAAGCTCCGCGGTGACCTCTCCGGAGCTTCGGCGGAGAAACGGATGGAGGTGGTGCTGCGGGCGCTGGTGGACGGTGGCTACATGGCGGAGTGGCACGAGGAAGAGGACGGTCTGCGACTGATCGAGCACAACTGCGCGATCAGGGCCCTGGCGGAACGGTTCCCGGAAATCTGCGAAGCGGAGCGCCGGTTTCTCGAGGAAGTGCTGGGGGCTGCGGTCCAGCGGGATGCCCATATGCTGGACGGATGTTCGGCCTGTGAGTATCGGGTACGGTTTGTCGACGCCTTGGCGCCGTCGCTTACAAGATTGCGGGACGAAGCGGTTGCGTCTCGCGGGGAGCACACATGAGCTCGTCTGAATCCTCGGTTGAATCCCTGGTGAACCGGGAATACCAATACGGCTTCGTCACGGACATTGAAACGGAGTCCATTCCTCGCGGGTTGAGCGAGGATGTCGTCCGTCTCATCAGCGCCAAGAAGCAGGAGCCGGCGTGGATGACCGAGTGGCGCCTGAAGGCTTATCGCCGCTGGCTCGAGATGAAGGAGCCACATCACTGGGCCAACGTCACCTATCCACCAATCGACTATCAGGACGTCATCTACTACTCGGCGCCCAAGTCGAAGAAGCCGCTTGGCAGTCTGGACGAAGTGGACCCTGAGCTCCTCCGTACCTATGAGAAACTGGGAATTCCGCTGAGCGAACAGAAGCTGTTCGCGGGCGTGGCCGTGGATGCGATTTTCGACAGTGTCTCGGTCGCCACGACCTTCAAGGCGACCCTTGCCAAATCGGGGGTGATCTTCTGCCCGATGAGCGAGGCGGTGCGGGAGCATCCCGAGCTTGTCCGGAAGTACCTCGGCTCAGTCGTGCCGTACAATGACAATTTCTTCGCGGCGCTCAACTCCGCGGTCTTCAGTGATGGTTCATTCGTCTATGTCCCCAAGGGCGTACGCTGCCCGATGGAGCTCAGCACCTACTTCCGCATCAACACCGCCGACGTCGGCCAGTTCGAGCGGACATTGATTGTGGCGGACGAGGGTGCCTATGTGAGCTACCTCGAGGGATGCACTGCGCCCAAGCGCGACACGAACCAGCTGCACGCGGCGGTCGTGGAGCTGATCGCCCTTGAGGGAGCCACAATCAAGTACTCCACCGTACAGAACTGGTACGCCGGAGACGCGGAGGGGAAGGGTGGCATCTACAACTTCGTCACCAAGCGGGGCAAGTGCGCCGGGAACGACAGCAAGATTTCATGGACCCAGGTCGAAACCGGATCGGCGATCACCTGGAAGTATCCCAGTGTCATCCTGCAGGGTGATCGCTCGGTAGGCGAGTTCTACTCGGTTGCCGTGGTGAATGGCCGCCAGCAGGCCGACACCGGGACCAAGATGATCCACCTAGGTCGTGACACCCGCAGCACGATCGTTTCGAAGGGGATTTCTGCGGGCCGCGGTAACAACAGCTATCGGGGACAGGTCAAAGTTCTCGGGAAGGCTTCCGGCGCGCGCAACTATACGCAGTGCGATTCGATGCTCATCGGCAGCACCTGCGGCGCGCACACCTTCCCCTACATCGATGTACAGAATCCTACTGCGGCAGTGGAGCATGAGGCTTCGACGTCCAAAATCGGCGAGGACCAGATCTTCTACTTGAAGCAGCGCGGGCTCAATACCGAAAACGCGATCAGCATGATTGTGAACGGTTTCTGCAAGGAAGTCTTCAAGGAGCTCCCCATGGAATTCGCCGTGGAGGCGCAGAAGCTGCTCGGTGTGAGCCTTGAAGGCAGTGTAGGATAACAGGAGACATCACCAGTGCTTGAGATCAGAAACCTGTATGCTCGTGCCGGTGACCGGCCGATCCTCAACGGCATCTCCCTTTCGGTCAAGGCGGGTGAGGTGCACGCCATCATGGGCCCGAACGGGTCCGGGAAGAGCACCCTGGCGCAGGTGCTCGCCGGTCACCCCGCCTACGAGGTGACGGAGGGCCAGATTACCTACCTGGGGCAGGATCTGCTCGAGATGGAGCCGGAAGTCCGCGCCCAGGCTGGGTTGTTCCTCGCCTTTCAGTATCCCGTCGAAATCCCCGGGGTTTCGAACGCATACTTCCTGCGTGCGGCGCTCAACGAGATCCGCAAGGCCAGGGGGCAGGAGGAAATCGATCCGGTGGACTTCATGGATCTCGTGGAGGAGAAGCTCAAACTGGTCGAGTGGGACTCGGCGATCATGTCCCGCGCCGTTAACGCCGGGTTTTCGGGCGGAGAGAAGAAGCGCAACGAGATTCTGCAGATGGCCGTGCTGGAGCCCAGGCTCGCCGTACTGGACGAAACTGATTCAGGGCTCGATATCGATGCGCTCAGGATTGTCGCAGCCGGCGTGAACAAGCTGCGGCGTCCCGACAACGCGACGATCGTGGTCACCCACTATCAGCGGTTGCTGAACTATGTCGTTCCCGATCATGTGCATGTCCTGGCCGGTGGCCGAATCGTGCGATCGGGTGGCAAGGACCTCGCGTTGGAACTCGAGGCCAAGGGGTACGAGTGGCTGACCGAGGCGGCGGTGTCGGCGTGACGGCGACCTACGTTGAGGATCACGAGACTCTTGAGAGTAATGGAGGCTCGAAGTCCGGTTGGCTCAAGGCCCTCCGGGCCGCGGCTCTGGAGCGATTCCAGGCGAGCGGTTTCCCGAGTCAGCGAGAAGAGGATTGGCGCTTCATCGACCTCGCTCCGCTGACCGGGAAGAACTTCCGCCTCGCCGAGGCCCATCGGTCGAAAGTGCGCGCGGCGGACATCGCTCCGTTCGTCTTTGCGATTCCTGGTGTCAGAACGCTTGTTTTCGTCAACGGCAGTTTTGTGCCCGCGCTCTCCAGCGTGTCGGCTCCCCCTCCGGGAGTCACGGTGACCAACCTCGCTGCGGTGCTCGCCAGCGCCCCGGAGCAGGTCGCGCGGCATCTTGCTCGATACGCAAAGCAGGAGAGCAGCGGCTTCACGGCGCTAAATACGGCCTTCGTGCGCGATGGGTTGTTCGTGAGAGTTGGGGCGGGTGCGGATGCGGGAGGGCCAATCCATGCCCTGTTCGTCTCGGACGGTCAGGCGGATGGCGCCGCGACCTACCCGCGCAACCTCGTGTTGGTTGAGCAGGGTGGCCGGGCCTCAGTGATCGAGAGCTACGTCGGGCTCTCTCAGAACAGCTATTTCACTAACGCCGTCACCGAAGCAACAGTGGGCGAGGGTGGCCACCTTGAACACATCAAGATCCAGCGTGAAAGCCTGAACGCGTACCACGTCGGTACGACGCACATGCAGCAGGCTCGTGACAGCCGCGGCGTGTCTCATGCGATCAGTTTCGGGGCCGCGCTGTGCCGCAACAACCTCGACGTCGTGCTGGACGGACCCGGGGTTGAGGCTCAGATGTTCGGCTTCTACATGGGCCATGGAACCCAGGAAGTGGACAACCACACTTACCTCCTCCATGCCCACCCGAACTGTTCCACCAGAGAGGTTTACAAGGGAATTCTCGACGGTCGGGCCCACGGTGTCTTCAACGGCAAGATCTACGTCACGCCGTTGGCGCAAAAAACCGACGCCAAGCAGACCAACCGTGCGCTCTTGCTGTCCGAGCAAGCCAGGATCGATACCAAGCCCCAGCTTGAGATCTTCGCGGATGACGTCAAGTGCACCCACGGCGCGACAGTGGGCCGCTTGGATCCGATGGCCGCCTTTTATCTCAAGAGCCGGGGCATCGGGGGCGACCTTGCCCAAAAGATCCTCACCTATGCATTCGCCGCCGAGGTGCTCGAGGAGATTCCGTTCGAGCCAGTTCGCGCGGACCTCGAGGCCGTCGTAATGGAGTGGCTCGAGGGTGCCAAGGGAGCTCGGTGACCACGACGGCACCGAGTGCTGCTCGGCTCGAGGTCGCCCGAATTCGGAACGACTTCCCGATCCTGCGTGCCCGCGTGCACGGCCGGCCGCTCGCCTACCTGGACAACGGCGCAACCAGCCAGAAGCCGCGCGTGGTCATCGAGGCGGAAGCAGATTTCTCATTGCTCGAGAATGCCAACGTGCATCGCGGCGTTCATACTCTGAGCCAGCGGGCCACCGATGCGTACGACGGTGTAAGGGAGGATCTCCGCGGATTTCTGAATGCCTCCGAAGTGGCTGAGATAGTCATCACCAGCGGAACCACCGGCGGGCTCAACCTCGTTGCACAGAGCTATGCCCGAGCAGTCCTCAGTCCCGGAGATGAGATCGTTCTCACAGAGATGGAACACCACTCCAACATCGTTCCATGGCAACTTGTCGCTCGAGCGACCGGGGCGGTGATTCGGGTGGTGCCGGTAACGGACCGAGGGGAGTTGGATCTTTCAGGCGCCGCGAGTCTGATGACACCTCGGACGAAGGTCCTCGCTGTCGCCCATGTTTCAAACGTGTTGGGCACAGTGAATCCGATCCGGCAGCTTGCGGACCTCGCGCACGCGACTGGGGCGGTGATCGTGGTCGACGGGGCCCAGGCAGTTCCGCACCTCCGCGTGGATGTCACTGAACTCGACTGCGATTTCTATGTCGCCTCGGCCCACAAGATGTATGGACCGACTGGCGTGGGGTTCCTCTATGGTCGACGTCCTCTGCTTGAGATGATGCCGCCATGGCAGGCAGGCGGCGGCATGATTCAGAGTGTCACTTTCGCCGAGACGACATTCGCGGCAATTCCTTCCAAGTTCGAAGCCGGTACGCCTCCGATCGCCCAGGCCATCGGGCTCGGCGCGGCCATCCGCTACTTGCGAGGATTCGCCTGGGCGGCAGTACAAGCGCATGAGGCCGACCTCCTGACCTACGCCACGGAGCTGGTTGGTGCTTTGCCCGGGGTTCGACTGGTCGGTACGGCCGCCGAGCGGGTCGGGGTCCTTTCGTTTGTTCTGGAGGGAATCCACCCTCACGATGTTGGCACGGTGCTCGATCTGCACGGCGTCGCAGTGCGCGCGGGACATCACTGTGCCCAGCCACTCATGCAGCGGTTCGGGATTCCGGGGACGGTTCGGGCGGGCTTCAGCCTTTACAACACGCGGGCGGAAGTGGATCAGTTGGTCGAGGGCCTGGCCGAGGCTCGAAAGGTGTTCGGCGGATGACAGACGCGAGCGAACTCTACCAAAGCATCATCCTGGACCACAATCGGGCCCCTCGCAACTACCGTCAGATGCCTGAGGCGTCCGGGCAGGCAGAGGGATACAACCCGATGTGCGGAGACCAGCTCAAGGTCTGGCTCAAGCTGGACGGAGATCGAATCACGGACGTCAGCTTTCAGGGCTCCGGCTGCGCCATTTCGAAGGCGTCGGCATCACTGATGACGACCGTCGTCAAAGGAAAGACGCAACAGGAAGCCGCCAAGATCTACGAGAGTTTTCACCGGATGGTCACAGGGCAGGGTGGGCCGGCGGACGATCTTCCACCCAAACTCGCAGTGTTCTCTGGCATCCGGGAATTCCCTGCCCGGGTCAAGTGCGCCAGTCTCTCCTGGCATGCGCTCAAGGCGGCATTGGACACGCCGAACGAGCACCGGATTACCACGGAGTAGCAGCTCTGGCGCGGGTCGCTGAGCGCGCCACAACAGACAGAAGGAGCAAGGAAATGCCTTACGATCCACGGATGGTCCAGCCGATGCGAGAGGAAATGGCCCGCATGGGCGCCACCGAGTTGAAAACAGTTGCCGAGGTGGACGCGGCCCTCGGAGATGCGAAGGGGACCACGCTGGTCTTCGTCAATTCCGTATGTGGCTGCGCTGCCGGCAGCGCCCGTCCGGGACTCGCGCTTGCCCTGAGCCACGCGGTCCGGCCCCAGCAAGTTGTGACGGTCTTTGCCGGACAGGACATCGACGCGACCGCTCGGGCCCGCCAGTACTTCTCCGACTACGCCCCGAGTAGCCCCTCCGTGGCGCTGTTCCGGGATGGCGAGGTCGTGCATTTTGTGCACCGCCACATGATTGAAGGCCGGTCTGCGCCGGATGTCGCGAAGGAGTTGGTGGTTGCGTTCGACCGCCATTGCGCCACGAGTGATGTCTGATGTCGGGACACGTCTTTCACCCCGGCCACGCCGAACTGCACGGGATTACGGTCGTTCTGGAAACCACGGCAGACAGCCTCTTCGTCGGACGATATCATGAGGAGACGGCGGCTGGGGTGTTGCTGCACGATGTAGCCGAGCATCGCCCAGCTCCCGGTGGTCCATCGCGTGAAGAGTTTGTCGCGCGAACGCTCAAGTTCGGTGTGCGCGCCGATCACCGACACAAACTCGTGCCCAAGGATGAGGTACGGCGGGTGTCGCGGCTGACTGAATGGAGTTAGGGCAGGAGGTTCGCGATCCATGAGGGGCGGCTAGAGGCCGCCCTTTTTCATCGTCAGGGCCAAACCCTTTCGCCACTGTCGTCAATCAGGGTGATTGCGTCTACCGGACACCCCCGCGCGGCAAGTAGGATACGTTTGTCCTTGGCGCCCTCCGGATCCAGCACCACACAAATGTCCTCGTCGTCCAGCCCGAAAACTTCTGGGGCCAGGGAGACACACTCGGCGTTGCTCTCGCAGAGATCACGGTTGACAAAAATGCGGTAGGGCATAGGGTCCGACCGGATTGAAAGCGTATTCCCATTTACAACAGATCCCCGGTATTCGGCAAGACCCCGATCGCCGAGGGTTCCGAAACAGCCCGAGACCTCCGGGCGTAGGAGCCCGCCGGACGCCCCCACTCAGAGGGACAAACATGGCTGCCTCAGTCGTTCAGGTCGACCGCGTGACCAAGCGCTATTCCGGTCATACTGCCGTCCGTGGGCTTTCTCTCGAGGTTCCCGCCGGCGGCATCTTCGGGTTGCTCGGACCCAATGGGGCTGGCAAGACCACGACGATCCGCATGCTCCTCAGCATCATCGTTCCCGATGAGGGGAGGGTGGTGCTTTTTGGCGGGAAGGGGACGGGTCGGGACCTCTCCGGGCGCATCGGCTATCTACCCGAGGAGCGGGGCCTCTATCCCAAAATGCGGGTACTGGATCAGTTGGCTTTTCTGGGTGAGGCCAAGGGGATCAGCCGTTGGGATGCTCGGAAGCGAGCCAAGGCCTGGCTCAGTCGGCTTGGCTTGGAGGAGTGGGCGCTCCGTAAGGTGTCGGATCTGTCAAAGGGCATGCAGCAGAAGGTCCAATTTGCGGGAGCGTTGCAGCACGACCCGGAGCTGATCATCCTTGACGAGCCATTCAGCGGGCTCGATCCCGTCAACAGCCAGGTCATGCGAGAGGTGGTCCTCGAGGTCGCGCGAGCGGGGCGCACGGTGCTGTTCTCGACTCATATCATGGAACACGCCGAGAAGATGTGTGATCGGATCGTGATTATCGCCGGTGGAGAGAAGATCGTGGACGGCACGCTGGCGGAGGTCAGGGGCGAGGGTGGTAAGACCCATGTGGCCCTCGCCTTTACCCGCAACGCCCAGAGCGCCCTGAGGATCTTAAGCGACCGATCTCTCGCCACCCGGGTCGACGACTCGGGTGGGACTGCCGAGGTGGAACTGGCCCCTGGAGTGGACCCGGACAGGCTCCTCAAGGCGCTGGTGTCAGCCGATGTGGGGCTATCCCGCTTTGAAATAGTCGAGCCTTCACTCGAGTCCATCTTCATCGCGAAGGTGGGACCAGATGCTGCGCGTCCAGCGGCTCGAGGGGAGGTTGCATGAACAAGGTCTTTGCGGTCATTCGCCGGGAGTTTATCGAGCGGGTGCGGACCAAGGCATTCATCATCGGCACTTTTCTCGTCCCTCTCATGGCCGGCGTCGTAGGTTACCTGCCGACTATGCTGACCAAGCGGGAGACCGCTACCCGCCGGATCGTTGTTGTGGATGCCGCTGCCGGTGCGATCGCCAAGCGGGTGGACTCCGTGCTAGCGCGGCAGCGAATCGGCGCCGACTCGATCGCCAGGTACGCAGTGACCCTGCTGCCGGCGGCGGGTCGGGTGGAAAGCCTCACTGACTCTGTCGTCTCTCTCATCGGGCGTCGGGAAAGCGATGGGGCCGCCCCGGACGGTGTCCTGGTGCTCACGGACGAAGGCGTCGAGAGCGGGAAGGTGAGCTACCTCGGTTCCGACGTGACGAGCTTCCAGAGCATGAACAACCTCGAGCGGACCCTTGAGCCGCTGCTCCGCGATGAGCGTCTGACCCGCCGCAACGCGGACTCGGCTGTCAAGGCGGCAGCCACCGTGCGCCTGAATCTCGACACCAAGAAGGTTACCGGCGGGAAAGTGACAGGCGAGAGCGGCGAGACTTCGTTCCTGTTGGCGTACATCGTCGACATGTTCATGTACATCTCTCTCCTCCTGTACGGCGTTCAGGTGATGAGCTCGGTGGTCGAAGAGAAGTCCAGCCGGGTCGTCGAGGTTCTCGTGTCCAGCCTGACTCCCTTCCAATTGCTTCTCGGCAAGGTCATCGGAGTGGGCGCGACGGGCCTGTTGCAGCTCGGCATCTGGAGCGCAACCGGTCTCTACATCACCCGAATGCTCGGCGGCCGTTCTGCCGAAGCAGCGGCGTCAGGGGGCGATGCGGCGCAGGCGGGCATGAGCATGCCCAATGTCACGCCGGACCTAATCGCAGTCATATTGGTGTTCTTCCTCCTTGGGTATTTCCTGTACTCATCGATCTATGCGGCCATCGGTTCGATGTGCAGCACGCAGCAGGAGGCCCAGCAATCCGCCACGCCGGTCACTATGATCGTCGTGATCGGCATGATCTTCATGTTCTCGTTGATCAACGAGCCATCGGGCGCCCTCGCAAGAATCCTGACCTTCATACCACTCTTCACTCCGCTGGTGATTCCGGTTCGATACGCCATCGCGCCACTCCCCATGACTGAAATCATGCTCGGGGTCGGGGTCATGATTTTGGGCATCATTGCCGTTGTGTGGGTTGGGGCGAGGATCTACAGGATCGGGATCCTCTCCTACGGAAAGAAGCCGAGTCTGCGCGAGCTGTCGCGCTGGATTCGGGCGTCCTAGGAATCAGCGCACCGAAGGGGCAGGACGGGAGAACGGGGTCGGGTCACCGTTCTCCCGTTCTTGCGTCTAGGGGGGTAGCTTGGCCTACATGGATCGCTTCGATGTAATCGTGATTGGCGGAGGACATGCGGGCGCAGAAGCGGCAAGCGCTGCCGCTCGAGCCGGTGCGCGCACTCTGCTGCTCACTCAGAACCTCGAGACCATCGGGCAGATGTCGTGCAATCCGGCCATTGGCGGGATCGCCAAGGGCACGGTAGTTCGCGAAGTGGACGCCCTCGGCGGGATCATGGGACGGGCTACTGATCTCGCGATGATCCAGTTTCGGATGCTCAACCGCTCGAAGGGGCCTGCAGTGTGGTCCCCTCGTGCGCAATGCGACCGAGGGCTGTATCGGCGCGCTGTTCGGACGCTGCTTGAGAGACATGACCGGCTAGAGTTTGCGCAAGGAACTATGGTTGCGCTCGAGGTGAGAGGCGGTCGAGTTGAATCAATCAGCACGCGGGAAGGCCAGAAGTTCAGGGCGCGTTCGGTTGTGGTCACTGCCGGGACCTTTCTGCGAGGCAAGATTCACCTTGGCATGGGTACCCAGATTCCGGCTGGGCGTGCGGGTGATGCCCCAGCAGTAGAGCTATCCCAAGTTATTGCGGACCAAGGGATTACATTACAACGCTTCAAGACAGGGACACCGCCAAGAATCGATGGTAGGAGCATCGACCTGGGGAAGTTCCAACGCCAGGACGGGGATTCGGAGTTGTACTGGTTTTCGTATCATGACCGGGCGGAGCGACTGCCACAGGCCCCGTGCTATCTGGCGTGGGCTGGGTCAGAGGTGAGACGTGTGGTTGAAGATTCCCTCTCCGAATCAGCGCTATATGGAGGCGCCATCAGCGGTCGGGGTCCCCGTTACTGTCCCTCCATTGAGGACAAGATCGTGAAGTTCGGCGGGGTCGAGCGGCACCAATTGTTCCTGGAGCCGGAAGGGCTGGAGACCCAGGAGATGTACGTCAACGGACTCTCGACGTCGCTGCCACCTGCGATTCAGCTCAGGATGCTTCGAGCAGTCCCGGGTTTGGATCAGGTTCGCATGACTCGACCAGGGTATGCGATTGAGTACGACTACATGCCGCCCACACAGCTCCTCCCAACACTGCAGGTACGAACCATCGAGGGGCTGTACTTCGCCGGGCAGGTAAATGGGACTACGGGCTACGAGGAGGCTGCCGGCCAAGGAGTAGTTGCGGGGCTCAATGCTGCAAGCGCTTCGATGGGTACTGATCCGGTGGTGTTTCGGCGTGATGAAGCAATGATCGGGGTCCTGATTGACGACCTGGTCAGCCGGGGAGTCGATGAGCCCTACCGACTTTTCACATCACGTGCCGAGTATCGGCTGCTCCTGCGGCAGGACAATGCACTGAGGCGGCTGCTACCGACGTCAATTCGACTCGACCTCCTGAAGACTGAAGAGCTCCGCCGCGCTGAGTCTCGACTTGACCAGGAGGAAAGAGTCCGGCAAGTGGCGGAGGAGGAGTCCGTCCGTCCGGAGGCGGCGAACGAGCTTCTCTGTCGCACTGGAACGCAGCCTATTACGGAGCCGACCCGCTTGGCTGAGCTGGTGCGTCGGCCCGGGGTGCGGCTTTCGGACCTATTGAGCTGCATCGGCAGGGAAGGCGATGTGGCCCAAGCGGAATGGGCCGATATCGAGCTCAAGTACGAGGGGTATCTTCTGCGCGAGCGCACCAGCGCGGACCGTCTGGCGCTCATGGAGGACTTCACCCTTCCAGCGGGCCTTCCATATCACCGGTTCGGGTCGTTGTCCACTGAGTCGAGGGAAAAACTGGCCGCCACGCTGCCGGAGTCTCTGGGGCGTGCCGGCAGAATCCCTGGAGTGTCACCGAGTGACCTCCAGAACCTCGTGTTTGAGGTACTGAAGTGGCGGCGGAATCAAGAGGAGTGCATCGGAGCGCCGATTTCCTAGGCAAGCCCATGTTTCACGTGAAACAGGCTGGACAACCCTGCTCCCCCTTGGGTGTTTCACGTGAAACAGCCTGCGGTTGTTTCACTATCAGCAGTCGAGGCTTATATTTGGGCCGTACCGCCATACCTTTCGAGAGTATTTTTTGTCGTTGAGTGGTAACTACTTACACAACAGAAGCTTACAATGGCAAGGATAATCGCGATAGCGAATCAGAAGGGCGGAGTCGGCAAGACCACGACTGCCGTCAATCTCGCGGCCTCCCTCGCCATCTCCGAACGCAAGACCCTGCTGGTTGATGCCGATCCGCAGGGCAACGCCACCAGCGGCGTCGGGGTTCGAAAGCAGCAACTCCGTTACGCGCTGTATGATGTGCTCATCGAAGGTCGGCCCCCAACTGATGTCATTCTCACCGACCCGACACTCCCCTACCTCGACATTCTTCCGGCGACCCAGGATTTGGTTGGCGCCGAACTCGAGCTGGTAGAGCGATCCCAGCGCGAAGGCGTGATGCGTCGTGCGCTGGAGCCGATCGTTGGTTCGTATGAGTTCATTCTCATCGACTGCCCTCCTTCGCTCGGCCTCATCACGCTGAATGTGCTCGCCGCGGCCGACGGAGTAGTGATTCCGATTCAGTGCGAGTACTACGCACTGGAAGGCATCTCGCAGCTCTTGAACACGATTAAGCTGGTACAGCAGAATTTCAACCCGAAGCTCGCGATCGACGGCGTCCTGCTCACGATGTACGACTCGAGGGTGAACCTCTGCCGCCAGGTTGCGGCGGATGCGAAGGAGTACTTCGGCGCTCGCATGTTTCCGGCCGTAATCCCGCGCAACGTGCGGCTCGCCGAAGCGCCGAGCTTTGGAAAGCCCATCCTGCTGTACGACGTGCAGTCGGTTGGTGCGAAGAGTTACCTGGCGGTGGCGCAGGAGCTGGTGCGTAGAACTGAGGGAGGAAACGCAAAGGGTGCCGCCGTACCACCGGTTGCTGTCCCCAGCATCGAGGCTGACTGATGAGTGAGTCCAAACGGCTGGGCCGGGGCTTGGAAGCGCTCCTGGGGCCAATCTCCCGCCAGGATGCGGAGAGCAGCGGAGCGCTCCAGGAGTTGCCGATGGCGAGCATCCGGCCCAACCCGTATCAGCCCAGGTCGCGGCTGGATGAACCCCAATTCTCCGAACTAGTCACGTCGATCGAAACTTCCGGTCTGCTTCAGCCGATCGTCGTGCGGAAGCATCTCGATGGCTATCAGCTCATCGCGGGAGAACGCCGGTGGAGGGCCGCCCAGAAGCTGGAGTGGCAGAAGATCCCCGCCGTCATCAAAGAAGCGGACGATCGCACGCTTCTGACGCTTGCGTTGGTCGAGAACCTGCAGCGCGACAATCTCTCTCCGATCGAAGAGGCCACCAGCTACCAGCGATTGTTGGACGAGTTTCAGGTCTCGCAGGCCGATATCGCCAGATTGGTGGGACGGGATCGCTCTACCATCGCCAACGCCCTCCGGCTTCTCAAACTACCTCGCGAAGTCGCGGAGATGGTGGACGGCCGCCGTCTCTCGGAAGGTCATGCCCGCGCCCTGCTTGGCCTCACCGACCGGGCCCAGATGACCAAGCTGGCCCAGGCTGCGGCGGAGCAGGGCTGGTCAGTGCGCGATCTCGAAGCCAAGGTCCGCGGTCGGCGGCCGGCGACGGCTCGCAAGGCAACCAGCCGGCCTGCTCCGACCGGTCACCGACGGATCGAAGACGCCCTGCGCAAGCGGCTGGGAACCGACGTGAGAGTTACCGCTCGTCGTCGCGGCCGCGGCCTCATCAGCCTGAGCTATTACTCAGAAGATGATCTCGCCAGGGTCTTGGAGCTGCTCCTCGGCGAGCCGTTCGCTGGATGAGCACGCCGCGCGCCCACGTCACCATCGTCGTGCACATGGACGGCGCTTTGGCCACACGCACGATCCGACTTCCTCGCTGGGCATTTCGATCGGCTGTGGCTGGCGCGATCGGACTCAGTGCACTCATTCTTCTTGGACTCGCCCTCTACCTTCCAATCACCGCGGCTGCGGCGCGAGTGCCGGGCCTCGTTCGCGAGGTGGAACGGCTCGAAACCGAAAACCGGAAGGTCGGGGACTTGGTGGCGGCGCTGGATAGCGCCGAGCGCCGATACGATCGCATTCGCGCCATGCTGGGCGCCGACATCGTGCCCGATCCGGTTCAGTTGGCGGCCACGCTGCCGGTCGCGCCGGTGGTACGCGCACACCTTGCTGGCCGCGTCGGATTTCTGGAGCTTGGGCCATCCGAGCCGCGCCACTGGCCCTTGGAGGATCCCGGATATGTGACTCGGGGCCAGGCAACCGCCGGGCCCGGAGGGAATCCAGGTGCGGAGCCGCATCCAGGGATCGACATCGCGGTGCCAATTGGCAGTCCAGTCCGAGCCTCTGGCGGCGGCACGGTGCTGCAGTCGGGGGAGGAAGCCGAGTATGGTGTCTTCGTCCTGCTTCAGCACCCCAGCGGCTACCAGTCGATGTATGGTCACTTAAGCCGAGTGACGGTCGCCGCAGGTCAGGCCATAGACGCAGGGCAGGTGATCGGACTTTCCGGCAACTCCGGACGCTCCAGCGCCCCGCACCTTCATTTTGAAATTCGCCACGATGGAGAGCCCATCGATCCCCGCACGTTGGTCAAGGAGCAGAGCTGATGGCGATCTTCTCGCGTACCTCGCAGCCCGGCCGGTTGGACACGTCAGCGCGCCGCGGCGAGCCGGCCGGTCTCACCATCATCGCCATCGGCACCACCGTCATAGGCGATGTCGCCAGTGAGGGCATTGTGAAAGTGGAGGGCACGGTCGAAGGCACCGTGCGCGCGGGCACACAGCTCCTGGTTGCGCCCGGGGCTGTGATTCGTGGTGATGTCCACGGATCCGAAATTGTCGCCGGCGGGGAGATTCGGGGTAGCGTGAATGCCGGCGAGCGAGTTGAGATTCAGGCGGGCGCAGTTGTAGATGGCGACATCCGGACCCAGCGACTGCACATTGCGGATGGCGGCAGGGTGAATGGCCACATCACCATGGAGGCTGGGCTGGGCGAGAGGGGTGAGCGAGTTCTTGCCACGGAGCGGAGCGAAACTGCCTGAGGAGATGGAATGGGGGCACGGTCTTCCCACAATCGTTGATAAGTACCCCGAACTTGTGGAAACCGATGGGGTTCACTCCGTTACACACGGCATACTGTCGTTTCAATGTCACATAAATAGCATGATACTGCCTCGATTTCTCGCCGTCGTTGGAATTGTGGTCACGCTTGGTAGTTGTGGGAAATACTCTCCTGGGGGGCAGGCGCTCCGGGTGGGATTGGTAACCCCCGGTTCGATCGCTGATGCAGCCTGGAATTCCGGCGCCTATCAAGGCTTGATTCGGGTACGCGATTCCCTCGGGGCCTCGGTCAGTCAAGTTGAGGCAAGAACTCCGGGGGAGCAGGAAGAAGCGCTCCGCACCTACGCCACCCAAGGCTACGACCTCGTGTTCGGACACGGCTTCGAATTCCAAGGGGCCGCTGAGCGCGTCTCCGCGCAGTATCCCCGCACCGTGTTCATCGTGACCTCTGGAGAGCGGGTCGCGGGAAACGTGTCCCCGCTCATCTTCCGGTTGTCAGAGGCCAGTTACCTCGCCGGCATGGTTGCAGGCGGGATGACGAAGTCCAATACTATCGCCTTCGTAGGGGGCATCGAGCTCCCGCCGATCAAACTGGCAGAAGACGCATGGGTTGCAGGGGCCAAGGCCGTCAACCCGAAGGTGGTGGCACGGTCGACGTACCTGAACACGTTCGATGATGTCGCGGCCGGGCGCGAGGCCGCGATCGCCCTGCTGCGGACGGGCGCGGACATGTTTCATCACAACGCGGATCAGGCTGCGCTCGGAGTGTTTCAGGCGGTGAAGGAATCTCCGAACGCGTACATCTTCGGCGCGAACCTCGATCAGAAAGACCTGGCTCCCGAGCGGGTTCTTGGTTCGGCCGTAATCGACCTTCCTCGAGCCTTCCTCGCGGTGGCCAAGGAGGTGAAGGGCGGCGGGTTCCAGCCGAAAGTGGAAACGTTTGGGCTGAAAGGCGATGTGATCCGGTACGAGCCGAACCCGGCCCTCGAGACCAACATCCCCGCTGCACTCCGCGCACGGGTGTCGGCCTCCCGCGACTCGATAATTGCCCAGGACGACCGATCCCCCTCTCCGGCGCGATCTCCGTGAGTTCCCCGTCGGTCCCGCTGGCGGAGTTGCACACCTACCTGGATAGCTACCTCAAGGTCCGTGAGGTCCCCGATGATGCCAATGCTCTGAACGGCCTGCAGGTTGAGAATCGCGGAGTGGTGGCTCGCGTGGTGGGTGCGGTCGACGCTTCCCAGGTTACGATAGACGGGCTCGGCAAGGCGAGCGCATCAGGTCCCACATTACTTCTGGTTCATCACGGGCTTTTCTGGGACGGGTCGCAACCGCTGACCGGCCGACGGTACCGGCGAATCCGCGGGCTGCTCGATCAGGACGCCGCGCTTTACTCCGCCCACATTCCACTCGATGTACATCCCGAAATCGGCAACAACGCCTTACTCGCCAGGCAGCTTGGCCTGATCGACACGGAACCTTTTGGCAACCATAAGGGTGTGCTCATCGGAGCCGTCGGTCGGGCGCCACCTAGTTGCAGGACGAGGGAGAACCTAAGGTCCGCGATCGCCGCGACACTCTCGGTCGACGAGAGCGGAATTCGCCTTATCCCCGGTGGGCCCGAACAAGTCAGCCGGATCGGCGTAATCACGGGAGGTGCGGGCAGCGC
The DNA here is from genome assembly GCA_963748035.1 of uncultured Gemmatimonadales bacterium. Classification (GTDB taxonomy): domain Bacteria; phylum Gemmatimonadota; class Gemmatimonadetes; order Gemmatimonadales; family GWC2-71-9; genus JADJOM01. Next base: position 678,207 of record CAVVHO010000003.1, read on the forward strand.
GATCGGGCAGGCCCGAGACGCTGGCTGCGACGCGTTCATCACAGGAGAAGGAGCAGCGCACACATACTTCGACGCAATGGAGCTGGGGATGAACGTCTTCTACGCGGGCCACTACGCGACAGAGACGGTTGGTGTCCGTGCCCTGGCCGAACACCTCGGGACTCGCTTCAACCTTCCGTGGGAGTTTCACGACCACCCAACAGGCATGTGACCCCGCTTCTCGAGCTGCGCGGAATCTCGAAGCGCTTCGGGGCGGTGGAGGCACTTCGAGAGGTGGACTTTACCCTCGAGCCGGGCGAGATCCACGCGCTGCTTGGAGAGAACGGCGCCGGTAAGAGCACGCTCATGAAGGCAGTCTTCGGCCTGGTCCGTCCCGATGCGGGGACGATCGCGGTCGCGGGCACACCAGTGCATCTGCGTGATCCAGTGGACGCCCGCGGTCTCGGCATCGGGATGGTGCACCAACACTTCACATCGATACCCGCCCTCTCGGTGCTGGAGAACGTCGTGCTGAGCGCCGGTTGGGGCCTCAAACGGGCCCTGGCTCGAGAACGGCTTCGCGTCCTGTCGGCGGAAACAGGACTGAGGCTCGACCCGGACGCGAGGGTGGAACGGCTATCCGCCGGGCTCAAGCAGCGCCTCGAAGTGCTCAAGGCCCTCGCTGCCAACGCCCGGATCTTGCTGCTTGATGAGCCCTCCTCGGTCCTCTCTCCTTCCGAGACCGGGGCCTTTCTCACGCTGGTCCAGGGACTCCGCGAGCGTGGCGTCTCGTCCGTTCTGATCACCCACAAACTGGCCGAGGCGCTCGCCGTGGCGACCCGCGTAACGGTTCTGCGACGCGGCGCAGTGGTGCACAGCGGCACAATTGCGGGGCTAACGCCCGTCCTGCTCGCCGGGTTCATGCTCGGCGAAGCAGGTCCGCCGCCAGAGCCCAGAGGTGCGTCGGTGGCTGGTGAAGTTCGCGCTCGAATGGATGCTGTGTCGGTCCGAGGGATGGGAACGAGTGGCTCTGGGCTACAGCAGGCCACTTTCACCGCCGGAGCCGGCGAGATTGTCGGGATCGCTGCGGTAGAGGGCAACGGGCAGCGCGAGCTTCTCCGGGCACTTGCCGGACTCGCGAAACCCCAAAGCGGACAACTCGAGGTTACCCGACCGGTCTCATTCATTCCGGAGGACCGGAGCTCTGAGGGGCTTCTCGGTGAGCTTTCCCTGGCTGAGAACCTGGTTCTGAGCCAGGGGCGATCGGCACCTTGGGTGACCGGCCCGTGGGTGAACTGGTCGGTCGCTCGTGCACGGAGCCAGGAGTTGATCAAGGCGTATGGTGTGCGCGGCGCAGACCCAGGGTCAGCAGCCAGTGCGTTGAGTGGCGGCAATCAGCAGCGGCTCGTCATCGCCGCCGCCCTTGAACGCCGACCCAAGGTTATCGTGGCCGAGAACCCCACTCGTGGACTCGATTTGCGTGCGACTGCGGAGGTGCACGAGCGCCTCAGGAACGCAGCGAGGCAGGGCGTAGCGGTGATCGTTCACCTAGCCGATCTGGATGAGCTGCTCGAGCTGGCGGATCGAATCGCGGTTATCACAAACGGAATACTGGTCGAGCTCTCGCCGGGCGCCGACAGAGATCTGATCGGTCGGCGTCTGCTGGGTGGGAGCGCCGCGTGACAACCAGGCGCTGGGCCGGGTTGGGATCCGCCGTCCTGGCGGTCACCGCCGGGCTTGTAACGCTTGGTCTGGGACTTACGGTTGCTGGCTATGACGGTCTGGCTGCGCTTGGCGCCATGTATCGCGGCGCATTCGGCACGCCTGACGCAGTGCTCTCGGCCTTGCTCCCCCGGGCCGTTCCGCTGATTCTGATCGGCCTCGGCATCGGTCTGGGATTCCGGGCGGGGGCGCTGAACATTGGAGCGGAGGGACAGTTCTACGCGGGCGCGGTTGCTGCCACATGGGTGGGGTTGGGGCTCGGAGGTTGGCCACGCGGCATTGCCATCCCCATCGTCTTGTTAGCCGGGCTTGCGGCGGGATCGCTGTGGGCGCTTGGACCGACGATTCTCCGGCTTCGCTTCGGCGTGCTCGAAGTCATCAGCACGTTGTTGCTCAACTTCGTCGCCGAGGCAGGCGTCAGCTGGATGGTGCAGGGCCCACTGCAGGAGTCCAAGCACATCTACCCGCAAAGTGATCCGCTCCCGCTGGCTGCCCGCCTCCCTGGGATCCCGGGGACCCGGCTTCATCTGGGCCTGGTTCTGGCTATTTCCTTGGCTGTAGCCATGTGGGCCTTCGGGAGCCGAACCCTGGCGGGCTTGCAGCTCAAAGCGACCGGTCTCAATCCGGTGGCGGCGGAAGTCATGGGAGGCATCAACACCCGACGCATGTTCGCGGTCGCACTCCTAACATCCGGGGCGCTGGCTGGACTTGCCGGCGGCATCGAGGTCTCGGGCACGACGTTCGCGCTATTTCAGAACCTCTCGCCAGGCTACGGCTTTACCGGAATCGCGGTTGCCCTGCTTGCAAGACTCGACCCGATCGCGACGATCGCGACGGGTTTGCTGTTTGCCGCCCTGGAGGCTGGAGCCAGCGCGATGCAGCGGGAAGCCGGAGTGCCGGCGGTTGCGGTCTATGTTGTGGAGGCTACCATCACAATCGCGGTGTTGTTGGCGGAGGTCTCCCGCCGACGGAGCGCTCAGCTCTCCACGGGAAGCTCGAGCAATGAACGTTGATCTCCTCACGTCATTTCTGTCCGCCGCGGTGCGGGTTGCTACTCCCCTACTGTTAGCAGCTTTGGGGGAGATGCTGGCCGAACGGGGTGGAGTGATCAACCTGAGCATCGAAGGCGCGATGCTCGCGGGGGCCCTCGGGGCGGCGCTCGGGGCAACGGCCGCAGGGCCGTGGGCAGGAGCAGCCCTCGCGATCGGTGCGGGCCTCTTAGTCGCAGCGATCTTCGCGGCTATCGCGGTGGGTGCGCGAGCCGACCAGATCATCAGCGGCACGGCGCTCACTCTCGGATCCGTGGGGATGACGGGAGCGATTTACCGGAGCGCCTACGGCCCACAGGGTGTCGGCCTCAGCCTTCCCACCTTTCCTGCGCTGCCGATCCCCGGGCTCTCCAAGATACCGGTCCTGGGCCGCGCGCTTTTCCAGCAGAGCGCCCTGACCTACGTGGGTTATCTGGCGGTACCGGTCCTTTGGTGGCTTCTATTCCGGACGTCGTGGGGACTCAAACTCCGAGCCGCCGGTGAGTCAGCCGAGAACGCTCGCGCCGCGGGGGTTCGAGTTTCCCGAGTCAGGACTGTCGGCGTACTGGTGGGTGGGGCATTCGCCGGGCTCGCGGGTGCAAGCCTGGTGCTGGGACAGGTGGGCACATTCGCAGAGAAAATGACCGCGGGCCGCGGCTTCATCGCGATCGCGATCGTGGCGCTGGGTTCGTGGCATCCGGGGAGAGTGCTGATCGCGGCGCTGTTCTTCGGTGCGGCGATGGCGCTGCAATTCCAGTTTCAGTCGTCGACGCTCGATGTACCCTACCAGCTGTTTCTGATGCTTCCCTATCTCCTGACTCTCGTGGTTCTGGCGGGCATTGTCGGACGTACCCGCTCCCCCGCCGACCTCGGTCGCGCGTAAGCACCTGTTCCTGGAAGCCGACCGCCCACTCAGGACTTGTTCCGGAGTTCCTGACGGGCGCGCTCGATCACCTCTCGGACGCGCTGCTTGAGGGTGCCAACATCCGCTGTGGTCAGGCCCGTCGTCTCGACCGGGGGCAGCACTCGCACCTCCGCGTTGGAGCGACCAAAACGCCAGCCATGCTTCGGCAAGGCAGTGCCGGTGCCGCTCACGACCAGCGGAAGAATGGGTACACCCGCGTCAATCGCGAGGCGAAACGCTCCGTCCTTGAATGGCAGCATCTCGCCGGTCGGAGAGCGAGTGCCTTCCGGGAAGATGATGACGGAGACACGCTGGGCCAGAATCTCTGCGCAGCGCCGCATCGCCTTGACTGCACTGCGGGCGGTGCCCCGCTCCACGGGAACATCACCGGCGAGCCACATGTCCCAGCCCAGAACAGGAATGCGGAGAATCTCGACCTTGGAGAGCCACTTCATCTCCCAGGGGAGGTGGCTGATGAGGAGGATGTCCACGAAGGACTCGTGGTTCGACACGACTACGAAGGGCCGCCGCGGATCGGGGGGGAACGTTCCGGAGACCCGAAAGCGCCACAACGGATTGAGCGTAGCGGTGACCACCGCCAACTTGCGGAACCAGAGGCCGGCCCAGTACCGCCCCGGATCGACTGGTGCCATGACGATCCGCAGGAGTGCCAGCATCGGCAACCAAAGCACCAGGCAAACAATGAGGACGGCCCAGGTCCAGACCGAAACGATGGTGATAAAGAGTCGCTGCATCAAGCGGATTCGGGAGTCTGATCGTCCCAGATGGCGAAGACATTGCCGTCCGGGTCCGCGATCATGGCCATAACCCCGAATGACTGGCGGGTCGGTTCGGCGATGAAACGTACTCCGCGCTCGTGAAGGCGCTCGCAGTACTCGAGGATTCCGTCGACGTAGAATGTGACGCCGGTATGGCGACCGACCAAGGCCATGGCGTCGGCGTGAACGGCGGGATGCACGCCGAGGTGGGTGGCTCCCTCGAGGAACTCCGCCCCGAAGGAACCCTCACGGACCACGGGCAATTCGAGGTCGTCGCGGTAGAATCGCTTAGCCTGCTCGATGTCAGTAACAAAGATGGCGACGGAGTGAAGAGATGGGGGCATGCCAAATTCTAGCGCGCTCGACTTAGCCTCGCGACTCCCGAGCGGCCTTCCAGTTGCGGCGCATACGCTCGAGCCCTGGTCGGGCAAGGGCGGTATCCCCGAACCGTCGTTGAAACTCCGCTTCGGTCATCGCCTCGAAAAACTCCGGGTCATCGTCCGGGTATTCGCGTGGCTGGAACTCGGGAATCATTGAGGGCTGGGCAAAGCGTTCATTCCATGGGCACACTTCGTTGCAGATGTCGCACCCGAACGCCCATTCGGAGAATCGCTCCGCGAGCGCCGGCGCGATGGACCCCTTCTGCTCGATCGTGACGTACGAGATACAGCGGGTCGCGTCCAACACCCTGGGCTCGATGAATGCCCCTGTTGGACACGCCTCCAGGCAACGTGTGCAGCTGCCGCAATGGTCCGTCTCGAACGGCCCATCGATTTCCAGGCAAAGGTCGGTCAGCACCTCTCCGATGAAAAACCACGACCCGAGACCGGGTCGAAGCAGCATTGTGTTCTTTCCGATCCAGCCCAATCCCGCTCGCTGAGCGAGCTCTCGTTCGGCGACTGGCCCAGTGTCCACATATGGCCGCGCAACCGTGGCCCCATTCTCCCGCAGAAATACAGCCAGCTCTTCCAGGCGCCGGAGAGTCACGCGATGGTAATCCTCGCCTCTCGCATAGCGCGCGATCTTGGGCTTCAGAGTACCTGTCGACTCATAGTAGTAGTTATCAAGAATAACAACTGCGCGCTTCGCGGATTGGTCGGCTAGCTGCGGGTTCTTTCGTTTCTTCGCCTGGCGATGGAGGTATCGCATGTTCCCGGCGTGTCCAACGCGAAGCCAACGATCCAGCAGATCAGCATGCGGCAGTGGGTCGAGCGTCGTAATGCCGCAGGCCACGAAGCCGAGGCTGAGCGCCTTGGCCTTGACCCGGGCAGTTGTCGGGTTCATGGCGAACCTGGGATTCCCTCGGGAATTTGATGCTCCGCGGTGTTTCCAGTGATGCCGATAGGCCCCCGGACCGCGCCCGCTCGCCACGGCCAGGTGATCAAGCGCGCCCCGCGTTGATAGGTGGCGTAGGCCCACGCCCACTCGAGCAGCACTACCACCCGATTGCGGAAACCAATCAGGAAGAAGATGTGGACGAAGATCCAGATCAGCCACGCGAGCAGCCCACCGAAGCGGAAGCGCCAGATATCGGCCACTGCGTGTCCACGCCCAATGACGGCGAGCTGGCCGCGGTCCCAATATGAGAAGGGGCGCCGGGGGCGATTGTTGAGATCTCCGATGATAACACGAGCAGCGTATTGGCCCATCTGGATTGCGACTGGGCAAACGCCCGGGAGGATGCCGAGTCGATCGTCGCGAAAGGCGGCCGCGTCGCCCAGGACGAATACTTCAGGGTGTCCAGGGATGGTCGAGTCGGGTTCCACGATGACGCGGCCGGCCCGATCCAGAGGGACACCCAGGGTGCGGGTGAGCGGGCTGGCCGCATTGCCGGCGGCCCAGACGACATTCTGGGTCGGAATGGTCCAGCCACCTGCGACGACATAGCCGGGCCGGATGTCGGTGACCATGGTCTCCACTCGCACCTCGACGCCGAGCCGCCGGAGCTCGTGTTTGGCGCGTTCGGAGAGCTGCGCCGGGTAGCTCGGCAAAAGCCTCGGGCCACCTTCCAGGAGCATGACTGTGGCTTCGCGGGGATCGATGTGGCGAAAGTCCTTTCGAAGCGCATAGCGCCGGATCTCTGCCAGCGCGCCCGCGACCTCGACCCCGGTTGGACCGCCGCCCACAATGATGAATGTGAGGTGCGCGTGACGACGAACCGGGTCGCTCTCACGCTCGGCGCGCTCGAACGAGAGCAGCACTCGCCTCCGGATCTCCTCAGCGTCTTCAAGGCTCTTTAGCCCCGGGGCCAACGGTTCCCACTCGTCGTGACCGAAATAGGAATGCCGGGCGCCGGTCGCCAGAATCAGATAGTCGTAGCTTATAGTACTACGATCGGTGAGGGCCACCTGACGCCGTTCGGTGTCGATGGTCGCGACGTCGCCGAGCAACACTTCCACATTCCGCTGGTGACTCAGGATTGAGCGAATAGGTGAGGCGATATCGCTCGCCGCGAGGCCGGCAGTCGCCACCTGGTACAGCATGGGCTGAAAGAGGTGATGATTCTGGCGATCGATCAGGGTAATGCGAACCCGGGCATGGGCGAGTCCTTTCGCGGCGTACAGTCCGGCGAAGCCGCCACCGACAATCACCACATGCAGGTCAGTCACTCAGGATCCTTCGTCGCCAGCGGGCGAAACGCAGAACATCCTCGACCGGAGGAAGCGCACGCTCCTCGCCGTACGCAGTGTGGAGACGCCACGCGAGATACTCTCGGTTGGGGAGCGGCAGGAACGGGGGCTGTCGCCACCAGTCGCGCCGGCGGAACGCCCAGGAGAGCGACAGGAGATCGAAGGCCACACGGGGACTCAAGAGAGCACGGCCCGTCAGGCGAAGGACGAGTCCACTCATACCACTCGGCTCGGGCATGCGACGAAGATAACAGCAGTATATTGTCCCCTCCATGACCGCCACCACCCAGGCCCGGTCGCTCTCACGCTATCGGGACGAGTTCCCGATTTTCCGGCACACCCGCTATCTCAACAGCTGCTCGCTGGGAGCGCTGTCAGCGCGTACTCGCCTCGGGATGGCGGAGTACCTGGATTTGTGGGACCGACGCGGTGCGTCGGCATGGTACGACACCTGGCTGCCGGCGGTGGAGACGCTGCGGGCGGGGTATGGGCGCGTGGTCGGCGCCGAGCCCGATTCGATCTCGATTCATCCCTCGATTTCGTCGGCACTCTCGGTTGTGGCGGAGTCACTGGACTACACCGCTCGGCCGCGGGTGGTGACCACCAGTCTCGACTTTCCGACAGTGGCCTACCAATGGCTCGCCAAGGCGGCTCGGGGCGTCGAGGTTGTGGTGGTCGAGAGTCCTGACGGAGTCACCGTGCCACTGGAACGTCTGAGCGACGCAATCGACGAACGAACCGCCCTGGTCGCGACGAGCCACGTGTTCTTTGCCTCTGGTGCGATCCAGGATCTCGCCGCAGTGAGTGCTTTGGCACATGCCAACGGGGCCCTATTTCTCGCGGATGGCTATCAGGCGGCTGGGCAAATCCCGGTGGAGGTCGAACGTCTGGGGGTGGACTTCTACTGCGGCGGAGGGCTCAAGTGGCTGTTGGGTGGATCCGGTATCGCGTTCCTGTATGTGCGCCCCGAGCTGCATGAGCGGCTAGAGCCAGGAGTGACCGGCTGGTTTGCGCATGCGGCCCCCTTTCGCTTCGATGCCAAAGTGCTCGAGCGGGCCAGCGATGCGCATCGCTTTGACATGGGGACGCCGGCGATGGGCTCGGTGTACGCACAGCTCGCCGGCCTGGCGATCATCGAAGAGATCGGTCTTGCAGCGATTCACGAGGCCACGGCGGTGCTCGCTGAGGACCTGATTGCACTCACCGTGGAGCGCGGCCTCCAGCCCAGCGTTGCTCCGAGCCGCGCGGAACGCAGCGCCATCGTGATGCTGCCGCGGCGGGATCCGCACAACGATGTGCGGCACCTGGCTGAATGCGGTTTCATCGTCGATGCCCGACCGGGACACCTGCGGATCTCCCCCTATTTCTACAATCTTCTCGAGGACCACCGATTGCTGGTGGAACACCTGAGTGGCGAATAGCAACCCGAACGACATCCGGCACAGAGACCGGCCCCGCGGCCCGACGGCTGATGAGCAGCTGCTGGAGAGCCCCAAAGTCCCCGAACGTCCGGATGCCCTCCGGAAGACCGACCCTTGGCGGGTGCTCCGGATCATGGGAGAGTTCGTCGAGGGCTTTGAGAAGCTGGGGGACATCCAAGATGCCGTGGCCATGTTTGGGTCGGCTCGCATTGACCCCAGCGACCCGCACTACAGCATGGCGGTCGAGACCGCCCGACTGCTCTCGGAAGCGGGCTTCCCGATCATCACCGGCGGGGGGCCGGGGATCATGGAAGCGGCGAACAAGGGGGCGGTGGAAGGGGGCGGGGTCTCGATCGGCTGCAACATCGAGCTTCCGCACGAGCAGGGAACCAATCAGTACGTGCGCCGAAGCATGTATTTCCGCTTCTTCTTCGTGCGCAAGACCATGTTCGCCAAGTACTCCATAGCGTTCGTAGTGTTTCCCGGAGGATACGGAACGCTGGACGAGCTGTTCGAAGCGCTGACCCTGATCCAGACCGGCAAGGTGAGTGGTTTTCCTGTGGTGCTGATGGGACGGGACTACTGGCAGGGACTGGTGGACTGGCTGCGCGACACCATGGTCCGCGAGCGGAAGATCGACAAGGCGGACCTGAAGCTGTTCCGCGTGACCGACAAGCCGGCCGAGGTTCTCAAGATCATCGAGGAGGCCCGCAGGAAAGGCCAACGCAACGGCGGTGAAGGAGTGGATGGATGACGCGACCCAGCGCGCAGTACCTCCGTGGCAAACGCATCAATCCGCAGGCAATCACCGGCCGGGAGACTGCGGCGGACCTGATCGATGATGCCTTTCTTGCCTATAACGCCGGTCGTCTGCGGGAAGGGTGCCTGCTCTTCACCGAGCGGATGCTGGCGCCGGACACGACGGTTGCGATGAGTCTTACCGGCGCAATGACTCCCGCCGGACTCGGCATGAGCTGCCTGATCCCGCTCATGGAAGCTGGTTTCGTCGACTGGATCATCTCCACCGGTGCGAACCTGTATCACGATGCGCACTTCGGCCTTGGGCTCGCCCTGCATCAGGGGACTCACACCGCCGACGACGTCGAACTCCGCGACAACGGGGTGGTGCGCATTTATGACATCTTCTTCGACTACTCGGTGCTGCTCTCGACGGACGCGTTTGTGCGCGAGGTCTCAGCCGGGCCGGAGTTTCAACGGGCGATGAGCACCGCCGAATACCACTACTTGCTCGGGGGGTACCTGCGGGAGCGGGAGAAGGCGCTAGGGCTCAGCAAGCGTTCCGTCCTCTCTATCGCGCACGAGCTGGAGGTCCCGCTGTACACCAGCTCGCCGGGTGATAGTTCCATCGGAATGAATGTGGCGGAACAAGCACTGGCGGGGAGCCGGCTGCGATTCGACGTCAGCGCGGACGTCAATGAGACCGCCGCGATCGTCTTGGAGGCGAAGCGGACGGGCGGGAAGAGCGGCGCATTCATCGTGGGCGGCGGGAGTCCCAAGAACTTTCTGCTGCAGACTGAGCCGCAGATCCAGGAAGTACTCGGTATCGATGAGCGAGGCCACGATTTCTTCTTGCAGATGACGGACGCGCGACCGGACACCGGGGGGCTCAGCGGCGCCACGCCCAACGAGGCGGTGAGCTGGGGGAAGATCGACCCCGATCAGCTGCCGGGGACGGTGGTGGTCTATATGGACAACTCTGTGGCACTTCCGCTGCTTACCGCCTACGCGCTGGCGCGCCACGCCCCGCGGCCGCTCAAGCGACTATACGCCCGCCGGCAGGCGATGATGGAACGATTGGTCACCGAATACAAGGCAGCGTTGGCATTTCGGGATCGTCGGGCTGTGGAGGCCAAGGCCTAGAGCGACCCAGGCCGGGAAGGCAGTGCCCCCTGCCTACCGGGCCCCCCGAAACATCAGATCCACCAACTCCTCGTACATCGCCTCCGTCGCTGCCGGATCGTCCGATCGGATAGCGGCGGAAGCGCAGTGCTTCAGGTGATTTCGCAGCAGCTCACGACCAACCCCGCGGAGCGCCTCCTGTACTGAGGTCATCTGGGTAATCACGTCGGTGCAGTAGCGCTCCTCCTCCACCATTCGCTGCAGACCCCGAACCTGGCCCTCAATCCGCCGCAGGCGGGTGAGCACCCCGGCCTTGATCTCCGGGTCAACAGCCACGGCCCTCCGTTCTCCATCGGTGGTGCCGCAGGCGCAGGGAACTGTGGGCTGCAGATCACTCATTTGGCTACCTCCAACTCAAGCGTGACCGGTGAAGGGAGAAGCGTGAAACTGTGAGAGGCGAGATAGACTTCACGGGAGTGGGCCCGTTTCACGATTCAGCTTTCAGACTTGGTCTTGCCTGGCCCCTCAAACGAAGGCTGTTCGACACGACGCTAACCGAACTCATCGCCATCGCGGCAGCGGCTAGGGCTGGACTGAGTCGCCACCCGACTATCGGGTACAGAGCGCCGGCTGCCACAGGTATGCAGATGACGTTGTAAATGAATGCCCAAAAGAGGTTCTGGCGGATGATCCTGAGGGCGGCGCGGCTCAGGCCGATCGCCGTAGCGACACCGTGCAGATCTCCGCGCACTAGCGTTATCTGCCCGGCGCTCATCGCGACATCGGTACCGGTGCCCATCGCGATCCCGACATCGGCCTGCGCCAGGGCGGGGGCGTCGTTGATGCCGTCGCCGACCATGGCTACGACCTTGCCTTCCGTCTGGAGCCGACGGATCTCCACCAGTTTCTCCTCTGGAAGGACCTCGGCCATAACCCGGCTGATGCCCACTTGTGAGGCGACCGCTTCGGCCGCCGCTCGCTGATCTCCGCTCAGCATCACGACATCGATTCCGGCGGACCGAAGGGTCGCGATGGCCTGGCTGCTGGTCGCTCTGATGGGGTCCGCGACGACAATCTCGCCTGCGAAGGCACCGTCAACGGTGACGTAGACGCTGGTCTCGGTGGATCCCCCTGCTGCCCCAAGGCCAAGACGCTCGAGCATTCTCCTGTTCCCAACGGCGACACGGCGGCCATCCACCACGCCCCTTACCCCGACACCGGATTCGCTTTCGAAGGACTCCGGCTGGGGCAGTTCGAGACGACGATCTTCAGCGGCGCGCACAATTGCACCGGCCAGCGGGTGTTCGCTCGGCCGCTCCAGGGCGGCGGCCAGGCGGAGGAGCTCCCCGGAAGTCCACTGCTCCGCGGTTTCGATCCGGGTCACGGTCGGCTTGCCCTCCGTTATGGTCCCGGTCTTGTCCAGAAGGACGGTGTCGACCGCGCCGGCCCGCTCCAGCGATTCGCCCCCCTTGATCAAGATGCCCAGCTCCGCCCCGTGCCCCGTGGCCACCATCACGGCCGTGGGCACCGCCAAACCCATGGCGCAGGGGCACGCGATGATCAGTACTGAAACCGCTGAAACCAGCGCGTTCAGGGCGCGCGGCTCGGGCCCCAAGGCCCACCACGCCACAAACGTGGCGAGCGCAATTGCCATCACGACGGGTACAAACACGGCCGAGATGCGATCAGCGAGGCGCTGAATAGGCGGCCTGTTCCCTTGCGCGTCGCGGACCAGGCGGAGAATTCGGGAGAGCACGGTGTCGCGGCCCACCCTGAGCGCCCGCATCCTCAGAGAACCGTTCCCGTTGAGGGTCCCGGCCACCACCTCGTCTCCCGCCTGGCGGGTTACCGGAAGAGGCTCGCCGGTAAGCATGGACTCGTCCACCGCACTCGTGCCGTCCACGACCAGGCCGTCTACCGGGATCCGCTGACCTGGGCGGACCCGCAGCTCATCCCCCGGAAGCACCGAGGCGATGGGGACCTCCTCCTCGGTGGTTCCCGTGATTCGGGTAGCGAACTCGGGGCGAAGGCCGGCGAGGCGGCGCACGGCAGCACCGGTCCGGTGCATGGCGCTGGTCTCGAACAAGCTGCCCAGCAGGAGGAGGGCGACAATCCACACAACTGCTTCGTAGTACACCTCGGGGGTGAGGCCGTGTGCGTGGAACCATCCCGGCCAGAATGTGGTCGCCAGGCTGAAGGCCAGGGCGACACCGGTGCCCAGAGCGATGAGTGTGTTCATGTCCACGGCCCGATGGTATGCCGCCACCCAGGCGCGAACATAGAATTGCCTCCCGGCCCATGTGACTACCGGGAGGGTTAATCCGAGCAGTAGCACGCGGAGCAGATCCGGCGAGAGACTGAAGAGGCCGGGCAACAACTGGCGCACCGGCGTACTCAACCACATCATGAGGCGCATAAACGGATCGGGCACAGCGTGCGCCGAGTCCATGAGCGGCATACTGAGCACCATGGTCAGCACCGCCGCAACCAGACCGAACCCAACCTTCCGACGGAGCCGGCGAAGCTCGGCGTCGCGCTCGCGATCCTCCTGATCAAGTTCCGCCTCGATCGTCAGATCCGGAGCCGGCAGCTCGGCGCCATATCCGGTTTCCCGGATGACGTTCAGGAGATCTCCGGGCGAGGTTCGTACCGGATCGTAGGCGACGGTGGCGGAATTGGTCATCAGGTTCACGGTCGCCGCAGTCACACCGGGCGACTTCTCGAGCGAGCGCTGGATCCGGGCGCTACACGCGGCGCAGGTCATCCCGGTGACGTGAATCGTAGAATCAGACACCGCCCATCGCCTCGACGCGGTATCCTGCTTCCTCAATGGCGGCCTTCGCACGGTCTGCGGCGGCCGGATCAGTTACCTTGAGCTCAGCCCGGCCGATGCGCACCGACTTCACCTCAACGCCGGCAACAGTGCCCAGTGCACGATTGACAGCGTTGAGACAGTGACCACAGCTCATTCCGGAGATCACTAACTCAATATTTTGCATTGTTTTAGCCCCATGTCGCGTGGCATTGGTACCCTACGGCTGCCTCAGCAACGTACAGTAGGAGTATCGGGTACACAAGTAGGTGGTGGGGGTATACGAAAACCGCAGACTAGAAACGGGGCACAGTCTCTGCTCGCGAAAGAGCTTATGCCGTTGGACGAAGCCGAGTTCCGACAACTGATACCGCTGCTCCATCCGCGCACGCGCATCCACGATATGGATGTGCTGAAGGCGTGGTATGAAGCAGTGGCCGATGCGCTGCGAGGAGAGTTGCCGACGGACCTCCTGGCCATCTGGATTTTCGACGCAGACGGAACTCCGATCCTGCTTGAACCTGAAGCGCTCCTCGAGGACAACCTCGAGGTTCCCAGCGCCACTCCGATCGCCAATCAACACTTGCTGGATGCCCTCGAAATCCGTATCCGGCGGGCAGGGTATGGCTCGGTTGTGCTGCACCCTATCCGTCATGGTGGACAGGACGTCGGGTTACTGCTGCTTACCTGCTTCGCACCGCATGCCTATGGGGTGCGTGCTGCATCGCTGCTCGACGCCGCGGCGGATGTAATGGCTCCGATGCTCGCCCGGGTGGTCCGTGCGAGCACGGGACCGGAGGAACCCCACGCAGAACATCTTCCCGCCCTCCTGCAGGAACCCGAGGGACCGGTTTCCGATCGAGTGCGGGACCGCGCCCGGGAGGGCACGCTATTCGAGACGCTCTCCGACGCGATTGGAGGGGCTGGCACGCCTCGCGACCTGATGCTCGCGCTTTCGTTCGCGTTGCAGCCAGTCCTTCCGCACGATGCCTACGAGTTGCTGCTGCCGGATTCTGGTGGCGAGAACTACTACCGGGTCGGATTGCATGGCCACGGCGGCCTTTGGGGCGACCCGAGCCTGGTCGCGGACCGATCCATCCTGGATCCGGCGACCATGTTTGGCGAGCATGAGTCGATCCTTGTGTGGGACGCATCCGCCTCGGAGATGACGCAGGTGCCGGAACTGATCACGATGCGCGGACCTGAGGAGCCGCCGCGAAGCCTCGTCGGCGTGAAACTCCGGGTTGTGGAGCGGCTGGTCGGATATCTGCTATTGGGCAGTGGAGGTCCGGGGTTCTACCGCGAGGAGGATGCGGCCCTGCTCGATCGCGTCGGGGCGCTGCTCGCGCCGCGGATCGACAATCTCGTGCTCGCGTGGCAGTACAGCGTCCTCCGTGGCCAGCTCGATCTGCTCCGGCATGTGCCGATGCACTTGGCGCAGGCTGCGGAGTTGCTCGCGACCACGGTGTTTCTCGGGGAGGGGAGCCAGGTGTTCATGCAGCAGGTAGCTGCCGTGCTGCCGGTCAGAGCGCTGGAGTTCGCGGTGCGCCTCGCGGACGATCAGCGGGTCGCAGTCGTGAAACCCGGAATTCCGACCCCGCTTGCCGATCTTCCTCAAGAACCAATAGAGGGGACCGGCGTGGCTCAGGTGGTCCGCGGGGAACTGCCGTTCTTGCTCTCGACTGAGGAACAGGATAGCGGAGGGCATGTGGCGGTGCTGGTGGTGCCACTGCGAACAGAGGGGCGCATCATCGGGGCGATGGCCATGACGGCGCTGGGCCTATCGCCCTTTTCGCGCAATGACCTTGCGCTGGCGCAGCAACTGGCTGATCTGGTGGCTCCTCACCTGGATCTGGCCCGACGCGCCGGCGCGGCGGCGACGCCGTTCATTCCGGGTTGGAAGCGTCCTACTCTCAGGCCCGATCGAGAGCCGAAGAACCAATAGCGGGGTCTAGCCGTTCAGCCCAGCGTGACGCAGGGCGTCGGGATGCACCGGCGGAGGATGCTGTTCGCCTTCCTTGGCCCATCGAAAGAAAATGACCCCAAACCCGAACCACACCGGCAGGTCGCCAACCACTTTCATCAGCAATCCCGCCACCTGCTGATCCTGCTGGGCAGTCAGGGGATCGAAGATCCGCGGCGCCAACTCGTAGGTCCGGTAGAACGGAAACTCCGCGAAGGTCAGGAAAGCTGAAGGGATGATTGGTATCAGGGTCGAGGCAAAGAGGTAGGCCATCTTCATTGGTCTGCCCATCCGCACAACTTCGGATGGCCCCATCACCGGCCACCACAGTAGCGCTCCTCCCACTAGCCAGCTGAGATCGATGAGCAAGGCGCCGGTCTGCGTCACCATGAGGGTGTCCACGACAGCCGGGATGTGGGTGACGAGAAGGATGGTGTTGAACCCGGCGAGCCCGATCCACGGTCTGCCGCCGTCCCGCAATACCCGGTTCAGGATCGGGCGGCTCAACGCCTCGCGTATCCAGGAGGTAGGCACCGCCAGGATCAGGCACGGTGGCGCGACCATCACGAGGAGGACGTAGGTGATGGTGTGAAAGCTCGCGAGGTATCCGGCGCCCAGTGCGCCGATGGGCCAGTCGAGGGCGAGCCAAATGCTGACAACGCCCGCGAGGAACCACGCCTGCTGCTGGCGACTCGGTGGCTCGGCCCTTAATGAGCCCCTCACTCCCGGGTCGCGCTGGCTCGCTCCCAAGGGTTGCGCGGTCGTGGCTCGGCGGCTGGCGTACAGGTAAGAAAGTGCGAGGCACGCCACAAACAGCCAAACGCCGGGGTAGGCCTTCCATTCCCAGGTCCAGGGCTGTCCGGTCGCCGAGCACCACCACTGCACTGTCAGCTGCCCTTCGCCATCAACTGCAGGTCCCTCGCCCAGTCAGTCTGACGGACCCCGAAGGGGTATATCACGTGGGCGAGATTGTCACGGGTGAAAGCCAGGACGAACGCGCTGTGCCCGATGCTGTAGGTGCTGTCGTTCGGGCCGGCCTCTCGCTCGATCGGAGCAAGATGCAGTTGCTTCATCGCGCCGAAAATGGCGACGCTGTCGCCGGTGAGTCCTATGAAGCGCCGGTCGAACTTGTCGAGCCAGGTCCGAATAACTTGCGGGGTGTCCCGTGACGGGTCAGTAGTTACGAAGACCACCTTCACGCTCTGGTTCACTTCCGGACCAAGAGTCGAGAGGGCGGCCGCGATGTTGGCCATGTGTACGGGGCACACATCGGGACAGTGCGTATAGCCGAAGAAGAGCAGCGCGACGTAGCCGACTGTTTCCTTCCGGAAATCGTACGGCTTGCCGTCAGTGGTCGTCAGGGTGAAGTCGGGTTTGGGAATCGGTGGGTTAATCTTCGGACCGGCAAGCCCGTCCGGATTGAAGATCTTCGAGTCGGTGGGTTTGCAGCCGACACCAGCGAGTACGCCAATCGCCAGCAACAGAAACAGCCGGCGGAGGCGTGGCAGAGGCAGAAGCACGGTCAACCGCCCTTCACGAGGAGCTTGAGATCGTTGGCCCACTGATCTGGACCAATCCCCGAGGGATAAGCCACGTGGGCGAGATTGTCACTGGTGAATGCGAGCACCAGCACGGTGTGATTGATCGTATAGACGGACGAGTCGGCCCTGGCAGGCACTGGCGCTATCGGATGTCCCAATCGAAGCTGCGTGAAGGCGTAAGCGACGGATGCGCTGTCGCCGGTAAGCCCGATGAAGCGATGGTCGAAATGGTCCAGCCAGGTCCGAATGACCGTCGGTGTATCACGCCCCGGATCCACTGTAACGAATACCACCTTGATCCGGTCAATTACTTCGGGATCGAGACCCTTCATCGCGGTTGCGATGTTGGCGAGCTGCACCGGGCAGAGATCAGGACAATGGGTGTACCCGAAAAACAGCAGTGTGAGGTAGCCCTCAGTTTCCGCCTTCAGGTCGAATCGCTTGCCTTCTGTGGTCTCGAGGACCAGCTCCGGTTTTGGCAGTGGCGGAAGAATCTGTGGCCCGGAAAGGCCCTCGGCATTGAAGCCGCCGGAACCGGATGGTTTGCAGCCGAGAGTCACGAAGGCGAGCGCGGAAGCCTGCCAGCAGAGCGAGCGGAATGCGAGTGGAAGGGTCATCTGGCCTAGAGCTTGGGTGCGGGCAGTGCCACCAGCACCGCGGTCGTGCCGATGAGCAGGAGGCCGATCAGCAGTTCAAGTGTAGCGGAGCGGCTGAGCAGGCGGGTGGCGTCGTTGGAGCCGAGTCGTGGACTGAGCCGGCGCCAGTTCCACGCCCCCAGGGCCATCGTGCCGAAAAGAAGGCCCACCTTGATGAGCAGGGTACGTCCGTAGGTCGTGCCGAAGAGACTGCTCAGGTCGCCCACGTAGGCGTACGACATGAAACCGCCGGCGGTCACCGCGAGGCCGGCTCCAGTGAGCGCGACCGGAGAGAATGCCGCGACCATCCGGGCAACTGTGGCGGGATCTGGCGGATCGAGCCTGAGCGCAGGGCGGACCCCGGCCACGGCCATCGCAAAGAGTGTCCCCAGCCACATGCCGCCACCGATCAGGTGTACGGCATGCAGGCCAACTCCAAGCGTGCGTCCCCACGGATGCTCAACCGCGTGGCCGGTCAGCGGAGACACCGCGGCCACGGCCACCGAGGCTGCGCCAAGCACTGCTACGCCGGTGGCCGGGCGTCGCCTGCCCAGCCACGCGACGGGAAGGGCGAGCAGGGCGACTGCCACCTGAGCTTGCCAGCCGCGGCCCCAGGCCGTCTGGAACAGGACAGGTCGGGCTGCTGCCCAGTTGAGCGGTTCGAGTGGATCGAGAAACGAGTGCACCTGGCCCCAGGCCCGAATCAAATGCGCGACGAGGAGCAGCAACACCGCGGCGACGGCGAGCGTCCATGCCCCTCCCAGAGAACGTGCCGCAAGCGAGCGTTCGTCGTCGTCAGTTGCACGCCAACGCGGAATCAGGACGATATGAACGCAGGCACCCACCAAGGCGAGCGCGCCTATGTACGCGAGCCCGCGCCCGAAGGCGTAAAGGTCGATCGGAAGCGCTCCCTCCTCGTGCACGTCAGGGAGCGGGCTTGCTCGCCGGATCGAAAGTGAAGTAGTAGGTCCCGCGGACCACGTGGCCGTCCCTTGAGCCCGTCTTCCACATGACCATGTACCTGCCCGGCGCGAGGGTCACGGGCACCGGTCCTGCGATGGATAGGCTGTCCTCTGTTGCGAGCATCTTGATGACCGCGACCGGGGAGTGGTCTTCTTTCATCAAGGTGGCGCCAGAGAGAGCCACCTCAGGGCGCTCGTTAAACCAGAGTTGAACCTGCTTGGGAGCCGCTGCCACGGTATCATCCACGGCCGGGTCGGCCTTGACCAAATGGGTATGGATGTTCACCGCGGCTCCGAGCAGGAGCGCGGCGACGGCAGGGGGGATCAGAGACTTGGCAAGCATCGTCCTATCCTTTCGAAGAGCGGGACGGAAGATAATCCTTCATCTGGCGGTCTGGGATCAACCTGTTACCTGGGGGCCGAATGGGCCTGCGACAACTTCGTATACGCTCCTGGCCTCTCGCGGCCCTGCTTCTGGCCCTTGGCTGCAGCTCCCGACGACCGTTGGCAGAGGCCGGGGGTATCCGAGTCGAGTCGGGGTATGCCCACCCCGCTGCGGGGGACGTCGCGGCGGCCTATCTACGCGTTCGCAACACTGGCAGTTCCTCGGACACCCTTGCCGAGGTGTCCGGAGGCAGTTTCGGTCACGCCATGGTCATGGGGACGACCGGCGGGCGTATGGAGGCAATGGCGCCGATGGTCATTGCTCCAGGACAAGTTGTCAGCATGGCGCCGGGCGGAGTCCACGTGATGCTGGAAGGGGTCACTTCGAATCCGGCGATCGGCGATACGATGCACCTCATCCTCCATTTCTCCCACGCGGGGGAGATTCCCATTGCGATCCCCGTCGTGGCCTACGGTGAGATGCCCGAGTGACCGACAACCCCCCGCCGCGGCCTGCATTCAGCCCAGCGGGAGGTAGAACGGCCTCAGAAGGTCGTGCTGATGCGCATCAGGAATGTACGACCCGCCCCTGGATTCTCGGCGTTCGTCTTGATCCGGCTCAGGAAGTTTGCGTACGCCTTGTCGAAGAGATTTCGCACGGCGAAGTCCACATGGGGAGCATGAGGCCCGCCACCGAGCCCGAAACCCGTGCCGGCGTTGATCAGGGTGTAGGGCTCCGACTGATAGCCGCGGCCACCGAACGCGCCTGCGAAGAAGGCTGCCTCCGCTGGATCCAAACGCGTCTGCCTGGTATTGCTCTCTCCGCCCAGCGAGAGATAAGGATCGCGGACTAGTCCGTCGCGCGAAGCCTCAAGCCGTACCTCATAGGTCGCCCTGAAAGGCGGCATGGACGGGAGCGGATCGTCGTTGCTGGTGTTGGTGCCGCGGACGTAGTCCGCGGTGCCTTGGAAGTGCAGCCAGCGGGTGGGATGAAGTTGTCCCGCAACCTCGAAGCCCTGCAACCTCGCATCACCCTGGGTGACGTCATAGATCTCGAAGCCGGAGCCCGGATCGGTCGTTCCTGTGGGGACGGTGTAGATGTAATCGTTGATCCAGTTGACGAACGTACCGACTTCGAATGCGAGATTGGTCGTCTGAACCCGGATTGCCAGATCACCGTTGAGAGATTTTTCGGTGCGGAGATTGGGGTTGCCCCGCTCGAACGCCACCGTGCCTTCATGTACGCCATTGGCGAAGAGATCGAAACTCGAGGGGGCCCGAAAGCCGCGTCCTACGTTCAGCACAAGTGCGGCGGGCTCCGCGAACTTGTACAGAATGCCCAGGTTCCCGGTAACGGAATTCCAACTCTGCGCGTCGGGGACCCCAGCGATGGTGGTATCTTCCAGTGCGAGGTGGCGGTAGTCGTACCGCGCCCCGACCGAGAGGTCCCAGCGCCCGCCGTGCAGCTGCTCGAATCCGAAGACCGCCAGGCCGCTTGTCTGGCTGTTGGGAATCAGGGTCTCGTTGCCGAATTTCTCGAATTCGGTTCGCATCCCGCTTACACCGAAGACTCCCGACAGCGACCCAATCGGCGCTTGGTGAAGGTGGGCGTCCAACGTGTAGTTGTGTGACAGGAGTCCGAGCGATACGTCGCTGGTGGTGTCATCTTCGAACTCGCGCCGTCGATTACGCTCGAAGCCTGCACTCACCTCAAGCCGTGATCCCCCGACCGGGAAGAGGCCATCGAGCCGTGCCCGTGTCGCTGCGATCCGTTGCGTGGGCGTAGCCGCCGGATCCTCATCGGTGAGTGAAATCCGCTCATCCCGTTGGGCGAACGAGGCGGCGAGGTTTCCCCAGTCGCCTCGATCGCCTACAGCGAAGCTTCCGCCGAGGGCGCGGTTGCCGCTGTTCCAGAGGGTGTAATCCGGAGTTTTGACATTGCCGGCCGAGCGGCCGCTCACAGTTGCGCGGAAGCCGAGACCACCGCTCGCACCGTTGACGAGGAGAGCGCCGACTGGCTCTCGCGCGTTGCTTGAATACGAAGCGGTTGCCTCGCCGTCGATCGTCGACTTCCCCGGCTCCGTAGAAGGCAACGCCCGTGGAATGACGTTCACGACGCCACCGAGCGCGTCGGATCCGTACAGAACACTGGCGGGTCCGCGAATCACCTCGATGCGATCAGCGAGTGCGGTCTCGATGTTGGGTCCGTGCTCGTCGCCCCACTGCTGGGTCTCCATCCGCTGACCGTTGTCTAGCACCAAGACACGATTTGAAGTCAATCCGCGAATCACCGGCTTTCCAATCCCCTGACCGGTACTCAGGCTGTGGACGCCGGCGACCTGATTGAGGGTCTCGCCCAAGCTGGGGGCCTGCGCACCGCTCAGGTCGGCACCTTGAATGACGGCAGTAGGCTGGGGGGAGACAAGCGGATCAATGGTCGAGGTGGTGGCCGTGACTTGGATCGGGGGCAGCTCGACCAGCGATGGCTTGAGGGTGAAATCCTGGTTCAGGTCCTGATTCGCAAGGCGAAGAGCTCGGACCTGCGGGGCATAGCCGATGGCGGAAACGGAAAAGGTAAACACCCCTGCGGGCAGGCCTGGCACAGTGTAACGACCCTCGACGTCGGTCAGGACGACACGCCCGGCTTCGACGACCGCGATGCGCGCGGCGAAGAGAGGCGTGCCGTCGGTTGAGGTAACGCGGCCGGCGACGGTTGCGCCCGGAAGGGACGCGGCAGGTTGAAGCGGTGTGGAGAAGGCTGTGAGCGCGAGCAACGCGCTTGTGAGACTCGCTAGCATGGCTGCTCCTCAGAACTGGCGTTCGCCTCCGGCACATGCGTTTCCGGAGGTAGGCTCGGGATCTTGAATAGATTCGCAAGTCAGCCGAACGAGGGAGGAGCGCGAGACCGGTAGGAGGGCTGGTGACGGACTGAGGGATGCAGTTGGGGCGTCGGGAATACGGATTTCAGCCCGTAGGCCGGATGGAAGGCCGTTTCGGTGGCGGCGGCTTCAGTTGCACGCAGATCAGCGAGCAATCGGTTGAGCGGGCAGTGACCACCGTGGTCGCTGGAACCACCCCGGCTCTCAAAGTGGACACGCTCCTCCTGGGGTTTGCCGCGGTGCTCGAGGAGAAGGTCGGCCGCTGGCAGCCCAAAGTTCCCCGCGACGTAGGCGAACGCGAGAACGAGGATTCGGGGTCGAGCTGCCATGTCGTGCATATGCTAAGTACCGGGCACGCCTGATTTGAGCACCTTGCGACCGAGGAACGCGAGGAGGAGCAAAAGCCCGAAGACGCAAACCTCCACCGGTCCGGTGGGCAGGTCCTTCCAGAATGACACGCCGATGCCCAGTGCCGAGGCTAAGACGCCGGCGACCCATGCGATGATTGCGAGGAGGCCGCGACGCCGAGTGAACTGAAACGCGATGGCTGCCGGGATCACCAGGAACGAGAAGACGAGCAGCACGCCGACGATTGGCACTGAGAAGGTGATCACGACGCCGAAGCTCAGATAGAACCAGAAATCCCACCAGCGGAGTTTCCAGCCGTGCGCGGCGGCCTGCTCCGGCTCGAACGAAATGGTAAGGAATTTCCGTCTGAGAACCCAATGAAACAGGCCCACGATCGTATACACGGCGGCGAGACGACCGATCGCGGGCCAGCCCACCCATAGCAGGCTTCCCACCAGAATGTCCTTGATGGCCTCCCCACCTCTCGGTGATCGATCGGCGACCAGGATGGCGGCGGCCGAGGCGACTACATACACGATGCCAATGATGGCCTCCTGCGGCACCCTGCCCTGACCGTGCTCCGAACGTGTCGCGGCGAAAACCGCAGCGCCGGCGGTTGTGAACCCGAAGGCGTAGACGAAGGACATCGCGGAACCGGAGTCGGCGCCAACGAGGATCGCGACCGTGGAGCCGAGCGCGGCGACCTGGGCGAGCGCCAGGTCCACGAAGATGACTTCTCGCGCCAGGACGTGAAGTCCGAGGTAGGAATGGACTGCGACGATCACCATGCAGGCTACCAGCGGCGCCAGCCAGAGGCTGTGGATCAGCTGAGCAAGCATCAGGAAGCTCCCTCGCGGAACCCGGCTACGAGGCCATTGATCCAGGCGTTCATCAGATCGAAGTAGGTCTCCACGCCCGGGGCGCCATGGGTATTCTCGGGAACGATGACCGCGTGAGCGCCGGTCTTCTCCGCAACCTGCTGAATCTGGTTGTGGTCGAAATAGTTCGAGGCGAAGAGCAGCGGGATCTTCCGCTCCTTCATGAGGGCGATCACCTCTTCGACATGTCTGGGGGTAGGCGGAATCCCCGGCTTGGCCTCGATGTAAGTGGCGCAGGTGACCTGAAAACGATGGCTGAAGTAGGCCCACTCCTTGTGGTAACAGGCGATTTCCTTCCCCCGGAATGTCTCGCTGGTCTTGAGCCAACCGCCGAGTCGGTCGAGCAACGGCTTGCCCTGATATTTCGTAGCGGCCAGGAAGGAGGAAAGCTTGTCGCTCTTGAGGAGATCGAGGGCGGTGGCCGGCGTCAGGATCCCGACCAGTTCGGCGCCCATGGTGGCTTCGAGGATTCGCTTCTCGAAATCCTGTTCCCGGCCGGCGAAAAAAGCCGCCTCACTTGGGGCCACGCGCTGCAGGCCGGTGAGAATATTCCGGGCGATGATGATGGCGTTCAGTGGGTCGGTATGAATGTGCGGGTTGCCATCGGCATGAATGTCACCCTCGCTGCGGTTCAGCGATGTCGGCACCTCCAGGAGCGTGATGCCGGTGTACGCGGTGACATACCCGGGGCCACCCTCTGACACCTTGCGGTTGTTGGCACGATCGAGGAGGGCAGGGACCCAGAGCTCGAGATCAAGGCCGGTGGTGACGAACAGATCCGCGTCCCGGAGCACAGCGACGAAGCTGGGCTTGGGCTGAACAAAATGCGGATCCTCATCCCCCTGGGCGATTGAGGTCACGGTCCCCCGGTCGCCGGCGATTTCGCGCGCGATGGCGCCGTAGGTGGTGAGGCTGGTAACGATCTTGAGCGGCGGCTCGGCGACTCGGCGGCTCGGCGGCTCAGGGGAGAGCGTCGCAAGGATCAGGGCCAGGAGCAACATTCTGTCTACCTTTCGGCTAACGGCTAACGGCTAACGGCTTACGATCCTCAGTATGTCTCATGCTTGTGCGGACCCATGGCGAATACGGCCTGCAGCAGCAACTGGTCTTGATTGCCTGCGACGCTGTCGTGGTGATGCTGGCCCTCTAGGCGCAGGAAGACGAATTCGCTCTCCCACCATGTGATCGTCGGTGAGATCTGCCATTCCGTCGAAAACGGGCCTCTGGCGGCCTCGACGTAGTCGTACCGACCACCGAGGATCCAGCGCTGGCTCAGGCGGGCGGTCAGGTCAACGAAGGCGCCATAGCGCGTTGTCTGGACTCCGAGTTCATGTGCCCGCAACCGGTACCCCTCCATCCGCAAGGTGACTTCCTTGCGGGTGCCCGCATTAGGCGGGCGCCAGGTTAACCGGAGGTCGGCGCCGAGCACTCGTCCGCGGACGCTATCCGCGTTGTCACCGCCCAGCGCGGTGAAGCCGATCTGGCCATAGGTGCTGCGGGAGAGTTGCCAGAAGTTCTGCACCCGCCCGAGCAGGGTGCCGTGGTCACCGGTACCGTAGAGCGGCTGGCTCTCGGCGGTGGTTCCCTGCAACCAGATCTCGTGGGTGCCACCACCGATTGACAGCGGGAGCGTGGTGTAAAGCGAAACCCCGGCGCCCGACAACCCCTCGTCTCCGAGGAATCGGCGGTAGACCAGAGGGTATTCGGACTCCGGAAGAGCGTGCAGATGCCAGCGATTAAGGTCGCCGATCTGTTCACGGAAGAGCCCGACGTCGGCCCGGAGGCGACCCGGAAGCCCGGTCCAGTACAAGTACCCCTCCTCGACGCCGACAGCGTCGTGCTCAAAGGTCAGGACCACCTTGGCATTGGAGTAAGGGTCCAGCGTGGACTGGAGTGCGACTTCGAACTCGCGTGCATCACCCCGCAGACCATCGTGCCGCTGCCCGCCAAGCCGGATGTCGCCGGTCGCGCTGATCTCCGGATTCATGGCTGAGCCGCTCCGTTGGCGGCCCACGAACTTGGTTTCACCGCTGGGGGTCGTGTCCGGCGGCGCCCCCGGTGGCGCGCCCGTCGCGGCGGCGGCCGCTGCCCTGAGGGCCGCTAGGTCATCGCCACCGGTAGTGTCGGTCGGCTGCGCCACGGCTTGCCGACACCGTTGCGCGATCAGCCGTTCGAGGCGCGCGCTCAAATCGGCAATGGCCCGATGCAATGAATCCGCACCGGCGGGGATGCTCAGCGCCGGACCGGTGGGGCAGGAGCCGCGCTCCAGCGAATCCAGTCGAGTTGTCAGTCGTTCAAGCAGGCGCTGGTTGGTGTTCGCGGGCTGCTGAGCGTGCAGGGGGACGGCCGTCAGGCCTGTCAGCCCTATGAGGGATGTCCAGATGGCATTGTTGTGCCGCATTTCAAATGACCCGTATCGCCCCGGAGGCCCGGTGGCGGAAAGGGGAAAGCGAGTTGTGTGAGCGCCAGTTAGGCGCGGAAGGGAGGAGCGCGGGAGGGGGGAAGAGTGGAGTCAGACCGTCCGGTCTGAGATTCGACCGCAACGATTGGAAGCACTGAGTCCGGCGGCGTGACTTGCGCGGAGACGGCTTGGGAGACCAGGCACCCATCCGTCACGGCTGGCTGCTGAAGCGGGCACACCTGGGCGTGGGTAGGCTTCCCGCCCAGGTCGACGAGGGTCCGCTCCGAAACAGCTGCCCCGGGCTGGCCGTGGAACACCAGACTGTCGAACAACGGCAGGCCGAAGCCCCCGACCAACAGGGCGAGCAGCAGGGTAAGGGCCCGTACGCGGACGATCAGGGACCGGCTCATCGTAGGATGAAGGTAGTAGGGGGGTCCGGGGTCCGCGAGGCCACCGGGGGGTCTCAGGGCCGGGCCTCGAGGATCGGGTTTACCCTCGGATACTCCGCGCTGATGCCGGGGCGCCGGCTGGGACCTTCGGCGGGTAAAATGAACCAGAAGGTCGCACCGGTGCCGTAAATGGACTCGCATCCGATCGTTCCACCATGCATTTCGACGAATCTCCGAGCGAGCGCGAGCCCCAAGCCCGTCCCCTGCTGCTGCCGGCTGGCCGAACTGTCCACCTGGCTGAACTCGTGAAACAGTTTCGGCATGTCCTCCTGCTTTATCCCAATTCCGCTGTCTTGCACCGAGACCCAGAGGGCATCGCGCGAGACGAGGCGGACCGCCTCGCCGGGTGAGTCGACCGGAAGCGGAAGGGGTGCCCGTGTCGCGATAGCCGAGACGATCATCTGACCGCTTTGCGGAGTGAACTTGGAGGCGTTGGAAAGCAGGTTGAACAGGATTTGCCTTATCCGCGTGCCATCAGCCAGCACCGGGAGCGGTTGGGTACCGATCTCGAGCTTGCACTCCTGCTGCTTGGAGGAGCGGAGCGGTGCGGTATCGGTGACGGCGCCAAGAATGAGCTCACGCAGGTCACTGGGCGCGAGGATGAGCGTCATCCGGCCGGCCTCGATCTTGGAGAGGTCCAACACGCTGTTGATTAGGCCGAGCAGGTGCTGACCGTTGCGGAGGATGGAGTCGAGGAACTCGCGCTGGGTCTCATTGACCTGTCCGAGTTCCTCCGTGAGCAGCAAGTCGGAGAAGCCGTTGATGGCGTTGAGCGGAGTGCGGAGCTCATGCGACATATTGGCGAGGAATTGGCTCTTGAGCTCTGTGGCCCGCTGCAGCTCGCGATTCTTCGCGGCCAGGACCTCTTCTTTGCGACGGCTCTCCTCCAGCACATGGGCGCGGTCGAGCCCGACGACGACCTGGTCGCCCAAGGTCTGGAGCAAATGCACATCAGCATCGGTGAACGGCTGTCCATCACGGCGATTGACCACCGCGAGAACGCCAATGACCAGGCCGGCCGAACGGAGCGGGACGGCGACAATGGTCTTGAGCGGCAGGGCCGATAAGGGATAATTCCGCGGGTCCGCCGCCATGTCCGGAGAGGTGAGGGCGGTCTCATTCGTCACTACCCAGCCTAACAGGGAATTGTCCACCGGGAGCAGTTGGTGGCGGGTTGCCGCGATAGGCCCCGCCCCGGCCACAATTCGGACGAACCGACCCTCCTCGACGACGAAACCGATGGCCGCGCCATCGCTGGCCAGCAGGTCTGCTGCTGCCTCCGTCACGACTTGCAGCACCTGGTCCAGGTTCTCCCCCGAAACCATGGCTTCGGCGACCCTCCGGAGCCAGTTCAGCTCGCGGTCGCGCAGTTGAACGCGGGACTCGGCGTCTCGCTGCCTCTCCTCACGCCGCAACCGGTCGCGACTGACCAGCCCGAGGCCGATGCCCATGAGGGTGATCGCCCCCGCCAGCAGCCCCCAGCCGAACGACACCCCACGGCCAACAAGCCACGCTCCCGCGACGCCCGCGGGCAGCGCCGTCAGGAGCAGTGGAGTCGCCCGGGGGATGATGGCCCGGGAAGATCGCACTGCTCTGGGGGGCGTAGGAGGCGTCATGGTGACTTGGCGACTACTCGGTGAGCAACTCGCTGAATGTTGTTTCTCCGGTGGCGAGCATCCGGCGCAGGTAGGGGCGACATAGTCCGCACTGATCCCCGCAACCGGTCTCCCGCATCACGTCGCCAAGTGTCCAGCCCTGCTCGCGCGCGCGAGTGAGCAGCTGGGCGAACGACACGCGGCGGCAGATGCACTGAGTAACGCTAATTTGCGGCATAGGGCGAATAAAGCGTCCAGCGTCCAGCGTGCGCGGAGTCGGTACCCTGCGAACGCCGAACGCGGCACTCACCTACGGATTTGTCGGCCGCACATCCAATTCGCTGACCGTGGCGCGCTCGGGTAGCCGGAGGGTCGCGAGCACTGTTTCCGCGACATCCTCGGGATGGAGGATCTGGTCGAGATTTGGCTTGAGCATGCTCTGGTTGCGAATAAGCCCCGTGTCTACTGAGCCGGGGCAGATCGTGATCACCCGAATGTTCTCCTTGCGGACCTCCAGCATCAGCGAACGACTGAAACCGAGTACCGCGTGCTTGGAGGCGGTGTAGGCGGTTCCCCCTGCGAAACCGTTCCGCCCAGCCAGACTCGCGATGTTCACGATGGCCCCATGGCGTTGCTGACGCATGCGGGGCAATACCTCGCGCGTCACCAGATACAGGCTCCGGAGGTTGGTCGCCATCGTGGTGTCCCAGTCCGCCAGCGTGAGTTGGTCGAACGGCTTGAAGACTGCCACACCTGCGTTGTTGACCAACACATCCACCGATCCGAGTTTCTCCGTGACCTGACCCACCATGTCCCGCACGTCCGCTTCCAGACCGACGTCAGCGGGGTGACCATGGGCCGTAATGCCGGCTTGGCCGAGATCATCCAGGAGGGTGCGGAGTCGGGAGGGAGTCCGGGCGCATACACCGATCAGATAGCCAGCGCGCCCGAGCGCGAACGCCGTAGCGCGGCCGATCCCTTCGCTGGCTCCGGTAATTAGGGCGACTGGCATAGAACGAATCTAGACGGGCGGACGGGCGGACGGGCGACAGTGGACGGGTAACGGGGAAGAAGGAAGGGGGAACGCGGGTTCTTGAATTGTGCGTTTCTCACTCCTTGCTTCTCACCTCTCACTTCTCACGTCTCGCTTCTCACTCTTCACGTCTTTACGTTCACGTTTCACGGCTTCACGGTACCGCTCACCGCTCACCGTTCACCGCTTACCTTCCTGTCATGTCCACGCCGCTCGCCATGCCAAGGCAACGCCGGATAAAGTCGGTCGAGCCACTGCCTTGGCGCGATCGGCTGCGCGCGACCCGACGGTTGCCCCGGCTGCTCCGCCTAGTGTGGGATACAGATCGCCGGTTCAGTGTGGCGATGGTGATCCTCCGGGGACTCCGGGCGGTGCTGCCACTCGGCGTGCTGTGGGTGGGCAAGCTGATTATCGACGCCGTGGTCGGCGTGGTCACCAATCCGGCGGGGCCGACGGAAGATGCCCTGCGGCACCTGGCCGAACTGGTGGCGGTGGAATTCGGGTTCGCGGTGATCGGGGAACTGCTCGCGCGACTCTCGGCGCTGGTCGAATCGCTGCTGGGCGATCTGGTCGCCAACCGCACCAGCATCGAACTGATGCAGCACACGGCAAGCCTTGACCTGGAGCAACTCGAGAATCCCGAAATTTACGACAAACTCGAGCGAGCCCGGCGGCAGACCGTGGGTCGGATCGGACTCGTCACCGGATTCCTGGGAACGATTCAGGACCTGGTTACTCTGGTGACCTTGGCCGCCGTGCTCACACTCTATGTACCCTGGCTCCTGTTGCTCCTCTTGGTGGCGGTCCTGCCATCTTTTCTCGGTGAAAGCCGCTTCGCGGCGCTGTCCTACTCGCTTCTCTACTCCTGGACCGAGGAGCGACGCCAGTTGGACTACCTCCGCTACCTTGGTGCGAGCGACGTATCCGCGAAGGAAGTGAAGCTGTTCGGCCTGGCCAAGTTTCTGGTGGGCCGTTACGCCAGACTCTCTACCGAGTTCTACGAGGCCAATAAGAAACTGGCTACGCGCCGGGCCATCGTCTCCTCCCTGCTCGCGCTGATCGGTACGGTTGGCTATTACGGCGCCTACGGGGCGATCATCTATTTGACGATCAGCCATAAGCAGTCACCCGCAGGACCGTTCACCATCGGGGCTCTCACCTTTCTCGCTGCCTCGTTCCGACAGAGCCGAGACCTGATTCAGCGCACACTGCTCTCGGTGGCCCAGTTGGTGGAACAGAGTCTCTATCTGGAAGACCTCTTCTCGTTTCTGGAAGTGGAGCCCCGGATCCGCTCCGAGACCGGCGCGCCACCGGTGCCCGCTCCGCTGCGCGACGGGTTCGTGTTCGAGGACGTCGGATTCCACTACCCCGGCTCGACGCGCTGGGCCGTGCGGCACCTCTCCTTCCGCCTCACGCCCGGCGAGCGCATCGCGCTGGTGGGGGAAAACGGGGCTGGAAAGACGACGCTCGCCAAGCTCCTCGCTCGCCTGTACGATCCGTCCGAGGGTCGAATCCTGCTCGATGGCAGGGACCTTCGCGAATACGACCTCGGGAGTCTGCGTAGCAATGTGGGCGTCATCTTTCAGGACTTCTTCCGCTACGACCTGTCGTTGACCGAGAACATTGCGGTCGGAGACATCGACAAGCTCGAGAACCGACCGGCCATCGAATCGGCCGCGGAACACAGCCTGGCGGACACGGTCGCCTCCCGGCTCGAAGCGGGCTTCGAACAGCTACTGGGACGGCGATTTGAAGGGGGGGTGGACCTGTCAGGCGGAGAATGGCAGAAAGTGGCGCTGGCACGCGCCTACCTGAGGGATGCCCAGCTACTCATCCTCGATGAACCAACGGCGGCGCTGGATGCGCGTGCGGAATACGAGGTGTTTCAGCGCTTCGCGGAGCTCACCGTGGGGCGTATGGCGGTCCTCATCAGCCACCGCTTCAGCACGGTGCGGATGGCGGACCGGATCCTGGTCCTCAAGGACGGGGGATTGCTCGAGGAAGGGAGCCACGAGCAACTGCTCAAGCTTGGCGGGCTCTACGCGGAGCTCTTCCACCTGCAGGCTGCTGGATACCGCTGAAGCCTCAGCCGGTGACCGCTCCACATTAATTGTGCGTGAATGGTGTTCTGGAGGGACCGATCGAGCAGCAAATCGGCCAGCCGCGAAGTGCGACTGGCCGATGGATTCATCGCTTAGTTGGCTGGCGGAGCCACCGTCTGACCTTGCTCAGCGCGTTCCTGGCGGCGGAGCCGGACTTTCTGAACTGGGGCTCCTCCGCCGGAACTGTGGAGGAAGGCGTTGGGATCGTGCATCAGGGCACCTTCCGGCAGCCACTGGTACAGTGAGCCGAGCTCTGACTTGATCCGGTTCAGGTAGAAATCCGGTAGCTCGGTCGACTCCCCTTCCATGAAGGCCCGCACACTCTTGTCGGTGTCGAGCAGCTTGCGCATTTGGGTGTGATAGGCGATGCGTCCGAAGCCCTCGGACGAGACCGCGCGAATCACGTTCATCCACTTCGGAATCCAGGTGGGTGTCGCCGGAATCCTGCGGGCGATGGCCCGCCACGAGAACGAGTAGCGGCTCACGTCCACCAGGCCGTCGTAGAACTCCGGCCAGGTGTAGTGCAACGGCTTCACGTTCATCGCGTGATTGTTGTTCAAGAAGTGGAACGGGAAGGGCAGCACCCGTCCCGCGCGCTGGTAGTCCAGGTTCATCGGTGCCGCCCGCCCAAAGGCCGAAAGCAGCGAATAGGCGGGGAAAGCCCCCGGCGAGAGATCCAGGAACTTCTTGGTGAGCTCGAACGGCTCGGTGCCCGAATCGCCGTCCATCCCCATGACGAAATTGGTCTGGATGTAGGGGATGTACCGCAGAATCATGTTCACATGGTCGGAGACCTGGCGGACTTTCTCTATGCCGGTGTTCCGGGTCTTCGATTTGTTGCCCAAGTCGTACCACGACTCGATACCGGGGAGAATGGCCTGAAAGCCGTTCTGCCGGAGGCGCTTGAGATGGGGCTCGGAAAGCAGAGAGAGACTGCTCTCCGCGATGTGCCGCATGCCGCCCTGTGGCACCACCGACTCGATCGCCTCCATGTAATCATCGAAGCGGACGCCGAAATTCGGATCGTGCCAACCAATGATGGGGTTCTTGAACTTGGTGCGCACGAAGGCCAGATCGTCCCGCAGCTGCTGGAAGCCCAGCGGCTGGTAATCGACGGTCGAATCGATGCAGAAACTGCAGGTATATGGGCACCCCAGGCTGCCGAGCATCGGTACGATCTTGATGGTCGGTGCCTTCTCCAACGTCGCGCCGACGAATTCCCAGCGCTCTTCCAGAGTGGGCAGTTCCGCGGGCTGAGTCGCGGCGGACAGGTGCCGGCCGATGGGACGATGCTGAGCGCAGTCGTCCAGGACGTCCTTGATGACCTGCTTGTCGGTGAACCCGACGACGTAGTCGAAGTACTTGACCGCATCCTCGGGATAGCAGCGGGCATGAGGGCCACCCAGCACGGTCACAGCCCCGCGACTGCGGAACAGATTGCTGAGGGCGTAGGCCAGCTGCGCCGATTGAGTGAACGCGCCGATGAACAGAATATCCAGATCGGCGGGCAATTCCTCGAGTAGATTCTCGAGCCCGGTATAGCAGACGAATCGGACATCGTGCCCGGCCTGGCGACACCATACCCCGACGGCTTGGGGCATTATGCTGGCCAGGTTTGCATTCATCACCCGACCATATATGGAGGGGTTTGGGCTCTTCGTGACGAGATCGAGGATGCCTACGCGGAGACGAGGCAATCGCTCTCCCGGGTTAAATGATTCCCTGTGGAGTTGGCCGCCAGAACTATTGGCGCGACCGCTCGGAGGGGGGCGGACATGAAGGATGCGCAGCGTGCCCGCCGCGCGTCAGGTAAAGTCCCCGGTCGGGCGCCCCGGGTCAAGGTCTGAGCCGATATTCAACCGAAACGCCGTCCGGGTCATTTGACACCAATTTGACATGCACCGATCCGCCCTGCATGATAGCCCAACCCCTTCAAGGAGGTCGGCCCCATGCGGGTCTATGGTTCAAGCGCCATCCGTAACGTGGCCTTCGTTGGCCACGGAGCCGCTGGCAAGACCACCCTCGTTGACGCGCTCGCCTTCGTGTCCGGCTCCAGCAAACGGCATGGCAGTATCCAGGACGGCACTACTCTCACCGACTACTCCGCGGACGAAATCGAACGAAAGCACTCCATTTCTCTCGGCGTGGCGTTCGCCGAGTGGATGGACGCCAAGATCAATCTGCTGGATGCGCCCGGGTTTCTCGATTTCCTCGGTGAGGCTACGGCCGCACTCTACTCAGCCGACGCCGCCGTCGTGGTCCTGAATGCGACCGGTGGGGTCGAAGTCGGGTCGGAAAAGGTGTGGGAGATCTGTGACCGCCTGCACTTGCCGAGGCTCATCTTCGTCAGCCAGATGGATCGGGAGCGGGCCAATTTCGAGCGTGTGTTCGACGACGTGAAGGCACACCTCTCTCCCAAGGTCGTGCCGGTGGAGATTCCGGTCGGCAATGGCGCCGACTTCCAGGGGATTGTGAACCTGCTCACCGGGGAGACGCAGAGCTACAAGAAGGGTACCAAGACCGGCGAACACGATACCATCCCGCTGCCTGACAATGTCAAGGACCTCTACACGAAGTACCACGAGCAATTGGTGGAGGCGATCGCCGCCACCGACGACGCACTGCTCGAGAAGTACCTCGGCGGCGAGGAACTCACCCGAGCCGAGATTGTGAAGGGACTGAGGCGCGGCGTGCTGGCCGGAGAGATCGTACCCATGCTCGTCGGCAGCTCGACTCTGACCTACGGGATTCGGGCGCTCCTGACCGAGATCGTGGAAATCCTTCCCTCACCAGCAGAGGCACCCATTCCGGATAAGGATGGCGATCACGATGGCTCGCCGCTGCTGAGCCGAGTCTTCAAGACGATCTCGGAGCCGCACGTGGGCGACGTGACCCTGTTTCGCCTCTATCGGGGCAGCATCCGGAGCGGCGATGAGGTATGGAACCACGAACACAACGTCGCGGAGAAGCTGAACCATCTCTCGGTGCAGCAGGGCAAGGACCGCGTTGAAGTCCCGGAACTGCAGTCCGGAGATATCGGGTCGGTTGCGAAATTGCGGGACACCCACACCAACGACACGTTCTGTCGGAAGGATCGTTCCGTCCACCTTGAGCCAATTCCCTATCCGGAGGCGGTGGCGACGTCGGGTGTCATCGTGAAGAATCGCGGGGAGGAGGACAAGCTCGCGGCGGGCCTGCATAAACTGCACGAGGAGGATCCGACCTTTCACTTCGAGTACAGCTCGGAGTTGCATCAGACCCTGATCCACGGAATGGGCGAGCGCCATTTCGAGATCATCCTGGGCCGCTTGGAGAAGAAATTTGGAGTACACGCCGAGCTAGTCCGTCCCCGTGTCGCCTACCGTGAGACGCTGCGGGGCAAAGCCGAGGGGCAAGGGAAACACAAGAAGCAGAGCGGCGGCCGTGGGCAGTACGGCGATTGCTGGATCCGGTTGGCCCCGCGACCGAGAGGCGCTGGCTACGAGTTCGTGGACGACATAGTTGGTGGAGTGATCCCGGGGAAGTTCATCCCTGCCGTGGATCGCGGCATCCAGGAGGCGGCGGTGCGCGGCGTCATCGCCGGATTCCCGCTCGTGGACTTTCAGGCGTCGTGCTTCGACGGGTCGTACCACGATGTGGATTCGAACGAGATGTCGTTCAAGATGGCCGGCATCCTGGCCTTTCGGAACGTCGCCACGAAGGCCAGGCCCGTACTACTTGAGCCACTGCTCGATGTAACTGTCTGGGCCCCGGCCGAAATCCTGGGTGACGTGATGGGTGATCTCTCGAGTCGCCGCGGGCAGATTCTCGGCACCGACACAGAAGGCCGCCTGACTCGGGTGAAGGCCATTGTCCCCGAGGCCGAGATGTACAAGTACGCCACCACGCTCCATTCGATCACGCACGGCCGCGGCACTTTCCACCTGGAGCACCATGGCTACGCCGAGGCGCCGCCCGAAGTCACGACCAAGGTGGCCGCGGAGCACAAGCAGGAGGATAAGAAAGAGGAAGAATGAGACGGCCCCGCTCCTTCGTGCTGCGACGCCGTTAGATTCGGCTGCAGGAGTTACCCTCAGCCGAAGGCGAGAAGCTTGTGATCTACGGAGTGTTGGCCGAGTTGCTGCTGTTCGTGCATGTGACATTCATGAAATTCGTCGCCGTCGGCGGTCTGCTGGTGCTGCGCTGGCGCTGGCTCATGTGGGTCCACCTGCCTGCGGCCATCATGGGCGCAACGATGGTGCTGACCGGCTGGTTTTGGCCGTTCGCGGGGCTGGAACACTGGCTGCGGGCGCGAGGGGCGCAACACGGCTATAACCAGAATCTCGTTGAGCGATTCCTGCCCACCTGGCTTCACCCGGCGACCATGCCTCGGGCGCTCGAGCTGGGGCTCGGAATTCTGGTGCTGCTGCTGAACCTGTATATCTATCGGCGGGTCTTCCGCCAGCGGCGAGCCGCTGCCGCCGTGCCGACCTGAGGAGACCATGGCCATCGATCCGCGCTTTACCACCACCGCCTTCATGTTCGAAGGGCATCGTATTGTCCGGACGCTGGGTGTAGTTCGGGGCATTACGGTGCGCTCGCGGTCCGTATTTGGCACGATGGGCGCCTCACTGCAGACGGTCTTTGGCGGCAACATCACGATGTTCTCTCGCTTGTGTGAGGCCGCACGCGAAGAGGCCTTCAACATCCTCCTCGTGCACGCCGAAGAAGTGGGCGCCAACGCCGTACTTGGTGTCCGCTACGACGCGGGAGAGCTGATGCGGGGGGTCACGGAAGTCCTGTGTTACGGCACTGCGGTGGTCATCGAGCCGGAATAAGTTGCCTTCGCCGCGAGTGTCCGCAACTGCCGCGGCGCGCCGTTCTGGGCGCGCCGCGTTTTTTCATGAATCCGGGCGCCACCCCATAAGTGACTGGGGGCTAACCGGTTGCACCGTCGAGGCAGCCGGGGCAAGGGCCCTCTCTTCAGCTGGACTCAACCAGTCGGGCACGTCCCGCCAAAGCGGATGATAGTGGTCGAAGCGTCGAAATTGCTTGAGTGAGCCACAGCAAACATCCGCTTGAAGGATCTAAGACCATGGAACACAATGGCTTGAATAATGCCGGGCGGCGGACCCCAGGGGATTGCGAGCTACCTCACAGTGCCTTGGTTCGCCGGGCAATACCTTGGGTTGAGCGAATTCCCGAGCACGCCCGATGCGTTGGCGGGGCGAAGCAGTCACCGCCCACCCGCTCTGTAGCACCGTCGAATTCTGGAAGGAACGACGAACATGTCCTTGGTGCAGCAAATGGCCGCCGCGGTTGCACCGTGGGCGGATTTCTACAACGGCAGCAAGGTCGCACAGACGGCGGTGGCCTTCGGCCACTTCGGCGGCATGATGACCGCCGGTGGCTTTGCGCTGGCCAGTGACCGCGCCACGCTGCGGGCCGCAGCGGCGCCGGTGTCGGACCGTCCCCGCCACCTGAGCGAGCTCGCTGGGGTCCACCCTATCGTGGTCGCTGCGCTGGGTGTGACCGCCATAAGCGGGCTGCTGATGTTTGCAGCGGACCTTGAGAATCTGGTCACCCTGCCGGTGTTCTGGATCAAGATGGGTCTGGTTGGTCTGCTGGTGCTGAACGGGTGGTTGATGCTGAGGGCAGAGCGATCGCTCAGTCTGGGCGATCCCGCTGATGCGACTGGTTGGCGCCGGCTCCGGTCCGCAGCCCTGGTCAGTCTGGCGTTATGGCTCGCCGTGGTCCTGGCGGGCTCGGTGTTGCCGAACGCCAGCTGAGGCACACGCACGTGTCTGACTGCGGCGACGAGTGTCGCTTCCCCGACCGGCGGGAGTTCCTGCGGGAAGCGACCTTGGCGTTGGGTGCCGTGATGGCTGCCTTGGCGGCTTCGCCGAGAGAAGCGGCGGCGATGCCGTTGAGCTTGGGCAAATCACTCGTCCGGGCCGGCGATAGCGTCACTTATCCGTTGCCGACGGTCGACGGCGTGACGATCGACCGCGACAACGAAGTGATCCTGGTTCGTTGGCAAGGGCAGCTCTACGGGTTTGCCCTCTCCTGCCCGCATCAGAAGACCGCCCTCAAGTGGCAGAACGCAGACGGGCGCTTCCAGTGTCCCAAGCACAAGTCGAAATACGAACCCGACGGGACCTTCATCAGCGGCAAGGCGACCCGCAACATGGATCGGTTCGCGCTTCGCAAGGAAGGCAAGACCGTGGTGGTGAACCTGACCAGACTGTATGCAAGTGACAAACAGTCGACGCAGTGGCGCGAGGCGCACCTCGCCGTGTAGTCCCTTCCTCCCGTTGAACGCCAGGACCTGAGCCACTGGCCGATCGGCCCGGTGTAGTGCGAGAATTCACGAAACACCCACCGGAGTGCTGATGGGCCTCCCCGCCCTGATACTCGCGCAGGCCCTGGTCAGTTTGGCCCCCACGGTTGAGAACACCAGCCTCCTCGCCCCCGTGGTCACGGCTGCGCCCTTGACCTTCGAGGATTCTCCGGTGTTCGCGCCGGAGGCGGCTTGGTTCGCCCAGCTCCCCGATACCGTGCGATCCGGGGCCATCTCGCTCTCCGACGGCTACTACACCCGGTTGGACATTCACCGCTACGCCGGCTACGCGACTCTCCCGCTGTTTGCCATCGAATACCTCGCAGGCGAGAAACTGCTCAAGAACGGGAGTGCGGCTCCCCTGTGGGCGGAGAAGGTCCACAAACCCGCGGCCTACCTTGTGGCCGGCGTGTTCACCTTGAACACGGTGACCGGGCTACTGAACCTGGCGGAAGCGAGCAAGGTGCCGCAGGGAAAGAAGAGACGCTGGGTCCACTCGATAATGATGTTGGCGGCTGACGCCGGCTTCATCTACGGCGCTACGGTGGCGCCCAGCACGGCCAAGATCGATGCCCGTATTGCCTCTGGAAAACGCGGGGGCTGGACGCCACACAAGGCGGCGACTGTCGCCTCCATGGGAGTGTCGACGATCGCCTATCTCATGATGTACATCTGGAAAGTGGAGTGAACGGGAGGCGGGTCAGCCCATCAGGCGATCCAGGTCCTCCTTGAGTTTCTCCGCGCCGAGGCGTTCGAAGAGCCTGAGCGCTTCGGTGCGACTGGCCTCGGCTTCGGCGGTCCGTCCCAGACGCCGCAGTGCGACCGACGCCACGCCGGCGCACTCCGCCTGAAGCTGCAGAATTCCGAATCGTTGGGCCACGCTGCGCGCGGCCCGTGCCAGTTCCACGGCGCGGCCGTAGTCGGACAACTTGAGTGCTCGCAACGCGGCCAACCGGCCAACTTCCGCCAGCCCGACCTCATCCCCCGCTTCCTGGGCCAGCCGCTCTGCCCGGAGCAGCTCCTGATTCGCGAGCTCCATCTCTCCACGGTCGATGTGCAGCTCGGCGCGGCCGGTGACGGCCAGCGCCATAAGGCTGTTCTCTCCGACCGCCTCGGCGTGGCGAACGGCCTGAAGGGACGCTGATTCCGCATCGTTCCAGTCCCGCCGCTGTCGGAATGCCAGACCCAGGTTGTGGTAGGTCTGGGCGGTACCGCGGCGGTCGCCGAGGCGCTGATAGTCCAGCAGGGCAGTGCGATACAGGCTCAAGGCGACGTCGGGCCGGCTGCGGAGATGCGCCACCGAGGCGAGGTTGTTCGACGCGTGAGCCGCCATCCGGGTGTCATTGAGCGAGCGCGCCAGCTCGAGTGCGTCGGCGAAACAGCGCTCGGCATCCTCGAGCCGCCCGTGGTCGAAGGCGATCGCGCCGAGCAGGTTCATGGCCCGCATGCGACCATCGGTGTCGGCCCGACTGCGGAAGTGTTCCAACGCGAACGTCGCGAGTCCGACGCCAGTGTCCAGCTCGCCCAGCCGGGTTGCCGCCGTTGCCGCCAGCAGTTCCACCTCCGGCTGCCGCGCCACGGGGTCCGCGGCGCGCTGATGCACGTCGAGGGCCTCTCGGTAGCGCCCCGCCTCCACGAGCTGGCGCAGCTCGCGGGCGGGATCGTCGGAGGGGAGGTTGCCGGTCATGGCTGTGGGCCGCTAGCCGCAACTAGTAGGCGATGGCATAGCGGCTGAATCCGTTCAGCTTCGCTTCGATCTCGTTGTTCTCTTCGGATCGCGCCGTTCCGACACGGACAAACGGGAATCCGGGCCTTTCCTGCCGCCAGATATCGAGCCGCTGCTCGATGTCGGTATCCTCGCCATCGTTGTGGCCGTCATGATTCAGGTCGGGCCCGCACTCGTTGTACTCAATCTTGAGCTCGGCCGGATCAAGGTGATCGAACAAGAGGCCGGTGGGCTGGAGGTCGAAGAGAATCGAGTCGCTGCCCACCCACTTCACGGAGATGAACACCGAGTCGCCGTTGTCGATCAGCGTGGAGTCCGGGTGCCGCTGCAGGCTCGACCCCTTGATGCGGAGCCGAAGAAAGTCGTGGGTCGATCCGGCGCAGGTGGACCCAGTCTCGGGGAAAGTGAGCGCGATCTCCTGCTCCGCTCCGCTCGAGTCTTTGATGAACCAGGCGCCTGCGCTGTCGTTGCAGAGCCCGGGAGCATTCGCGTCGAGCTGAAGGAAGTTCAGGGAGGTGCCCCCGCCGTTGCCGGTGGACTCGGCGCAGGCGGCTGCCGCGACGGCGAGCGCGGTGCCAAACAGGGTGCGAAAACTGAGGAGCTTCATAGGTCGTCCTTGTCCTTGCCGGTTACTCGTCGTCGTTCTTTCCGTCCAGAAGTCTGAGCAGCCGTGGCCTGGAGATGCCCAGGCGCCTGGCTGCTTCGCTCTTGTTGCCGCCGACCAGTTCGAGCATCGCGGTGGCCGCCGACTGGGTGATCGTCTTGAGGGTGGCCGGGAAGGGCAGCGGGCTTACCACCGGCACCTCGGCCGCCCGGCCCCGCGGCGGATCGGCGATCAGCAGCGTGCCCGGTGGGGAGAGCACGAGGGCGCGCTCGATCGTATTACGAAGCTCGCGCACGTTGCCCGGCCAGGAGAGTGCACGCAGGACAGCGCGTGCGACCTCGGAGATCTGCGGCGTCGGCAGGTCGTACTGCTTCGCGAGGCTATTCACGAACGCCTGGGCCAGCAGCACCACATCCTCCCCACGTTCACGAAGCGGCGGCAGCACCAGCGCCACGACGTTCAGGCGATAGTAGAGATCCTCCCGGAATTCTCCCTTGGCGACCGCGGCGGCGAGATCGATATGCGTTGCGGCGACGACTCGCACGTCGACCTTCCTCGTCTGTTGTCCGCCGACCCGCCGGATCTCCCGGCTTTCGAGCGCGCGGAGGAGCTTGGGCTGGAGCTCGAGCGGCAGGTGCCCGATCTCATCCAGAAACACCGTTCCGCCATTACCCATTTCCAGCAGGCCCGGCTTGGCGCTGGTGGCACCGGTAAAGCTGCCCCGTTCGTGCCCGAAGAGTTCGCTCTCGAGGAGATTGGCGGGGATCGCGGCGCAGTTGATCTCGACGAACGGCGCCGCCGCCCTGGGGCTGTCGTAGTGCAACGCCCGGGCGAGCAGCTCCTTTCCAGTGCCGGTTTCGCCACCGATCAGCACGGTGACATCCTTGTGCATCGCGACCCGCTTCGCCTGGTCGATGGTGCGTCGCAAGACCTCGCTGTCTCCCAGAATGACATCGAAGCCGGTAAGCCTGCGCTCGTCCGCCGCGAACCGTGCCGCCTGAGTCCGGCCGGCGGTCTCGGCCCGCTCCCGCTCGAGCGATCGCCGGAGCAGACCCAGGTCGTCGGGGAGCGCGAAGTAGTCCCGGGCTCCCCGCTGAATCATTGCCGCCGCAATCCGGTGATCGGTGGACGCGCCGACCACATAGCCCGGCAGAGTTGGAGGCAGGGATCCGAGCAGATCCAACGCCACGTTTTCCGCTCCGCCGGCCAGCACCAGGATGCCACTGACGCC
Organism: uncultured Gemmatimonadales bacterium; assembly: GCA_963748035.1. Taxonomy (GTDB): domain Bacteria; phylum Gemmatimonadota; class Gemmatimonadetes; order Gemmatimonadales; family GWC2-71-9; genus JADJOM01. The sequence goes on from CAVVHO010000003.1 coordinate 718,392, forward strand.
GACCGGCGGGCTTTCGCCCGCCGCAGGACTCCAGTCGTGAAGTCCTGCTCCGAGGTCGCCCGCCAGCTCGGCGATCGTGGTTCGGAAGCTGTCCGAGAGTCGCACGGTGGCGAGTTTCCAGGTTGCTTCGTTCAGTCAATGCTCCTTGGCACCGCTAGTCATAAGCCGTTGACTGTCGTGATGCGGACAGCCAACGGCCTATGGTTAGCGGCTGCTCTTAGTCGTCGTCGCCACCGTTGTCATTGTGGCAGTCGTGGTTACCGTCGTGGAAGGCGTGGAAGGAATCCTTGATGTTGTCCTTGACCACGTTCTCGTTCGGGCCACCAGCGTTGCCGGTTTCGGGATTGATGAAATTCCCGCCTGCGTCCTTGAACCAGCCGGCAAGATCCACCTTGATGGTCACATCGACATTGGACATCGAATCGGCCACGGTGATTGGCGGAATCAGCCGAACCCGCTCTTTGGCGTTCAGGTTGGTGGTGTACGTGAAGGGCGCGCCGTTAAATGTGCCGGTCGCGCGGATGCTTACGCCCTCGAAGTCCGGATGCGCGGCGAGGAAAGCGACATCCGCGGCGTCGGCGCTGTCAGTGCGCGGGGAGTGGATCTTCACCCGGAGCTCGTTGAACGTGCCGGTGTCAACCGCAACGCTGAACGCGCGCTCGACGCCGGGGCCCAGGGGCAGATCGAGCAGAAGCGGGCCGGTCTTGAAGGACTCGCAAGCATCGTTGTGGCCGTCGTGACCGTCGTCGTCACCACCGTCGCCGTGCTCACCGTCATGATGGCTACCGTCGCCGCCCATCAGTGTCGTGACCGTCGAGTCGTTGTGGTCATCGTCGGGGCAACCGCTGTCCTCTACCCGCTTGAAACGGATGTCTCTGAGCACGACCTCCACCTTATCCAACACGAGCGTATCGGTCCCACCGGTAGTAAAAGTGTCCGAGAGGAATGACTGGAGCGGTGCCCCATCCGAAGCTCGGGTACCGATGTTGAATGTGACCTGCGAACCAGTGGAAGGGCCTCCAGTGCCGTCACTGCATGCCGCCAGTCCGCCGGTTATCGCTAGTAGCGCCAAGAGGCGCGGAGTGTTCAAATGCATATTTGTCTCCAGGGGTCAAAGCTGCCAAGAAACTGCGGTTAACACCCCGGAGAATGGCAATCCAAGTGCCGTAGTCTGAAATAACGTAAGCTATTGTTTCACAATGTGTTATGGCGCTTCATGCTGCCCAGGCGCTGGAATGAAACGTTCTAGACGTAATGGAATGTTATGGCTCGTAGGGCTCCATGTGAATCAGGACGCCGTTTACCTCGGGGACGGCCGACCGAATCGAGGCCTTCACCCGCCCGCTCAAGTTGTGCGCGTCCCGCAGCGACATCTGGGGATTCGCCTGCACGTGGATGTCAACGTAGTAGCCGAGTCCGGCCTTCCGTACCTTGAGTTTCTCAATTTCCCGGACGTCGCGAGTGGCGAGCGCGGCGCCGGCGATCCTGCCCTGCAGGTCACCGCCCGGGCTTCGGTCCATCAGGTCGTGTACCGCTGGTCGGAGCAGGATCAGCGCGTTGACGACGATCACCCCGGCCGCGGCCAGAGCGGCCCAGTCGTCGGCGGACTCCCAGCCAGGCCCGCCGAGGAGGGCCACTGCAGATGCCGATGAAGGCGGCCGCCGAAGTGAGGGCGTCACTCCGATGGTGCCAGGCCTCCGCCTTCACCGCAGTGCTTGCCACCTCTTTCCCCACGCGGAACACCCAGCGAGAGAGGATCGCCTTGATCACGATCACGCCGACCAGTACCGCGAGGGTGAAGGGGGCCGGCATGTGGTGGGGGGTGCGAATCTCGCGAACCGCCTCCACCGAGATTCCCGCCGCCGCTCCGATCAGCATCAGCGCCACGACCGCAGCGGCGAGCGACTCTGCCTTGCCGTACCCGAAGGGATAGTCCTCGTCCGCCTGACGGGATGCTATCCGGAGGCCGCCCCACACGATGAGCGAGGAGAAGATGTCCGCGGAGGATTCGACGGCGTCTGCGACCAGGGCGTAGGCGTTGCCTGCGATCCCGGCGACCAGCTTGATGATCGCGAGGACCGTGTTGACCAGGAAACCGACCTGCGCGGACTGAATCCCGCGGCGAACCGGAGTGGACATTGGCGGGGAGAAAGATAGAGTGGAACCGGGATCACCGCCCTCGCCCCGATGGCGGTAAGCCCAGCAGTTTGACATCTGCGCGCAGCAAGGCCGCTCGTACCGAGCGCGGTTGTTTTCCGGGCGAGCCGGCCTTATCTCCCATGGGCGCGTTCACCTCGTCACCCCGCACCGCTCGAGCATCCCATGCCCATCCCCCGCCCTGGCACGGATGAGTACGCCCCCTATTACGGTCGCTACATCGACAAGGTGGAAGGCAACGATGCCCTCGCCTCCCTCGTCGCACAGCGTACCAGCACCGCACGCTTCCTGGCTTCCGTCCCAGAGGCGCGGGCGTCCTACCGTTACGCGCCGGGCAAGTGGAGTCTCCGTGAAATCATCGGCCACTTGAGTGATGCAGAGCGGATCTTCTCGTATCGATTGCTCCGGTTCGCGCGGGCGGACGAAACGCCGGTACCGGGTTTCGACGAGAATACCTATGTGCCTGCTGGTGGGTTCGAGCGCAGGAGCCTTGCGGACGTGTCCGCGGAGTTCGCTGCCGTCCGCGACGCGACGATCGCGCTGGTGCGGAGTCTCGATGAAGCCGCAACGACTCGGCGCGGCCTCGCCAGCGGCCAGCCAATCAGCGTTCGGGCCCTTGCATGGATCTCCGCTGGGCACGAACTCCATCACATGGGTGTGATCAGGGAGCGGTATCTGGAAAAGTGAGGGATTGGCGAGTGAGGCAGTGAAGAGTGCAGAGTGAGGAGTGAGGAGTGAGGTGTAACGCGAGGGTATTGCGTGAAAAGGGAAGGGCATTGAGTGCGTGGCATATGATAGTGCATCGGAAAATGGGGGAGTGATGGCCCGCAATCGCGGAACTGTCCGGGTGTTGCTGCTGGGCGCACTGCTGAGCCAGAGTGGCTGCGGTCGTGACAGGGACTGCCCGCGCTGCGATACCATCGTCATTGCCGCGACCGGTGAACCCGAGTCGGTGCTGCCTCCGCTCGTGGTAGAAACCGTCGGGCGCGACATCTCCGACCAGGTGTTCGAGCGTCTGGCTGATCTTTCCCCCGGGGCCGCGTCGATCGATACGGCCGCCTACCGGCCCCGCCTCGCCGACCGGTGGGAGCGGGTCGATTCGCTGACCCTGCGATTCCATCTCCGCCCGCACGCTCGCTGGCAAGATGGTGAACAGGTCACCGCCGAAGACGTCGTCTTCTCATTCGAGGCCTTCGCTGATTCGGTTCTCGATGCACCGGCCCGCGCCAACCTTGTTGGGACGCTGACTGCTTCGGCCGAGGACTCCGCCACAGTTCTGATTCACTTCCGCCGGGCATACTCGGAACAGCTGTACGACGCGACGTGGCACGTGCGCATATTCCCGGCGCACATATGGCGATGGATCGCAGTGAAGTCCTGGGCCGCAGATACCTCGGTGAGCCGGCTGGTCGGAAGCGGACCGTATCGGGTTGCGCGCTGGGAGCGCGGCCAGGCGCTTACTCTTGTGGCAGACACCACGGGTGGGAAGCGGACCAGGATCGGAACCGCGATCTGGCGTTTCGCCGCCGATCCCGAGGCGGCTCTCAATCTGGTGCTCTCTCAAGAGGCGGATCTGCTGGAAACCCTTGGCTCCCCCGAGCGGGTGGCCCGGGTGGAATCCGATTCGACACTCCGCACCGTCCGTTACCCATCGGCCGCGTATGGCTTCCTCGGCTATCAGCTTGCCGCTCCAGGGTCCAAGAGGACGGCGGTGATGACGGACCGCGCGGTGCGTAGGGCGCTCAACATGGCGGTGGATCGGACGACGATCGCCACCGCGGTCTACGGTGCCGGCGCCAAGGCTCCGCCTGGTCCGATGTCGCAACTGCTATGGATCTGGGATGACAGCGTCGCGGTGCTGCCGTACGACACGGTGGCCGCGGCCAACGCCCTTGATGCCGCCGGCTGGATCCGGGGCAGTGACGGCCTCCGCCGGAAGGAAACTCGGGCGCTCACCTTTGATATCCTGGTTCCCGCGACGAGTCTCGGGCGCAGAAGACTTGCCGAGGCGCTGCAGGAGCAGTGGCGAAAGGTAGGCGTTCAGGCGACCGTCACGGCCGCCGACTTTCCGGTGTTCATGGAACGCCTCGGCAAGGGCAACTTCGACAGCTACATCGGCGCCTGGTTGGACGAGCCCAGCCCGCGCGGACTTGCCGAGCAGTGGACCGGGTCCGGGGTGGGCGCCCTGAACTACGGCCACTACGCCAGCCCCGCCTTCGATCGCCTGTATGCCGAGGCGATCGCGGCTCCGGATGTTCCCAAGGCGCGGGCCGCCTGGCGTGCCGCATTCGATGCGCTGAACGCGGATGCCCCGGCACTCTTCCTTTACGCTCCGGTAAACGTTGCCGCCGTCTCGCGTCGGGTTGAGGGACTCGAGGTGAATCCGTATTCCTGGCTGAGCGATCTCCCATTGCTGACCCTCAAGCGCGAATAACCCAGCTGTACGCATCCCGGAGGCTCATGTCTCGCCTGCCGCTGTTCGGGCTGCTCGCCGTCGCGGCCTGCCACGTCGAACGCCGCCCTCCAGCACTCCCAGCCGATCTGGTATTCCGTGGTGGGGCGGTGTGGACCGGCGCTGCGGCGCGGCCATGGGCCGAGGCCGTTGCGGTCCGCGAAGGGCGAATGCTGTACGTGGGGGAGGATTCCGGCGTGGCGCGATACATCAGTGGCGGAACGACGGTTGTGGAGCTGGCGGGGCGCATGGTGCTCCCGGGATTTGAGGACAATCACGCCCACCCACTCTCCGGTGGGCTGGAGCTCGGCGAATGCAATCTCTACGAGGCCAGTACTCCCACGGAGGTGGAAGGCGCTATCACGGCGTACGCGGTGGCGCATCCAGACCTCGAGTGGATTCGCGGCAATGGCTGGCAGCTTCCGGTCTTCCCGAACGCCAATCCTCACAAGGAGGCACTTGACCGTGCGGTTCCTGATCGCCCGGCCTTTTTCTACGCCGCCGATGGCCATTCGGCGTGGGTCAACAGCGCGGCGCTCGCACTCGCCGGAGTGACCCGGGAGACCAACGACCCGCCGAACGGCCGGATCGAACGGGATTCCAGGGGGGAACCCACAGGAACGCTGCGGGAAGGCGCTATTTCGCTGGTGGCCAGCAAGCTGCCGAAGTACAGCGATGCGGAACGGATCGGGGCGGTGCGCCGGGCTCTGGCTGAGGCCAATCGTTTTGGAATAACCAGCATCACCGACGCCGATGCCGGGCCGGAGTATCTCGAGGCCTATGCGAACCTTGACCGGCGTGGAGACCTGACGGCGCGGGTCACTGCGGCGATTGCAACTGATGAGTCGGTCCCGGTGGAAGAGATGGCGACGCGGGCCCGAGACCTCCGCACGAAGTACCGCGGCGGCAACCGGCTCGCCGTCAACACCGTGAAACTGTATGCGGATGGCGTGATCGAATCGCACACCGCCGCACTCCTCGCTCCTTACCTCGGGCTCGGCGTCGACCGCGGGCCCCTGGTCTACCAGCCCGAGGATCTTGCCGCCAGGGTGGCAGCCTTCGATCGGGATGGGTTCCAGGTACACATCCACGCCATCGGCGACCGGGCGATCCGGGTCTCGCTCGACGCGTTGGCACACGCTCGGCAGGTGAACGGTGACCACGATGCCCGGCCGATCATTGCTCACATCGAGCTGTTCGATCCTGGCGACATCCGGCGGTTCCGGGACCTCGGCGTGATCGCGAGCTTTCAACCGTACTGGGCCCAGGCCGACGAGTACATCACCGACCTCACCGAGCCGGTACTCGGGCCGGAGCGGTCCCACTGGCTGTATCCGATCGCGAGCCTGATGGAGAGTGGTGCGGTGGTCGTCGGGGGGAGCGATTGGAGCGTCTCCAGCCTCAATCCTCTCGACGCGATCCAGGTGGCGATTACGCGGCGTGACGTGGATGCCGGTGAGGGTCCGTCATGGCTTCCCGAACAGAGGGTAGACCTGCCACGGATGCTCGCGGCCTACACCATCAATGCGGCATACGGAACCCGCGCAGAGCGGGAGACCGGCTCACTCGAGACCGGGAAGCTCGCGGACCTGATCGTGCTGGACCGAAACCTGTTCGAGGTCAAGCCCTGGGAGATTCACAACGTCAAGGTGCTGCTCACGTTGCTCGAGGGGCGGGTGGTTTGGCGCGATTCGACCTTCGCGATTGGGGGCTCCTAGGCGAGTGCCCTGCCATGATCGCCGCCTTGGTGACAGCCTGAGAGAGGTGGCGTCCGCAATCTGGACTCGTTGGGAGACGAGGCCAGCTGCTGGTCGTTTGCGGTGTCAGAACGCCAGCCAGCAGCTCAGGTTGGGTCGCTCGTGAAGAACAGCGCCATATGTTCAGGTGGCCACGGGGCGGCCCGAGTAGTCGCCTTGTCGACGTACGCTACCGTCATGAGGCAGCGTGATACTGTCTTGCCGGCAGAATCCACCATGGTGCACTCAACGATCGCGTCTGGTCCGCGGAACTCGCGGACGAACGACGTGATGATGATCTGTTGGTCGCCCCGGGCCGGCCGGATAAAGTCGATTTCCATCCGGCGGACCCAAACCATGAATGGCAACTTCTCCAACGCGGTCAGGTCCCACCCGACATAGTCTCGCAAGCCTTGCATGCGATGGTCGACGTAGTAGGTCGCGTAGTTCCCGGTGCTTACGTGATTGTAAGGATCGAGGTCGGAGAACTGGATGCGGTGGGTAGTCTTGAAGACAATGGGTGTCTGTGACATGCTGCTCCCTTCGTAAGACGCCACCTAAGCCCTCGATGATTGCCGCAGCTTGAACTGTATGCGATCCGGTCACAGAGGAAGACTGCTATGACGCCCCCCGCCGATCTGTCCGACGCCACCGTTGGGCAGCTCCTCATTCCGGTCGAGAATCTGGATCGGGCCACCGTGTTCTACCGGGACACGCTTGGCCTTCGGTTCCTGTTCTCGGCGCCCCCGCAGATGAGTTTCTTTCAGTCCGGGAATGTTCGGCTGCTCGTCGGCGTCCCCGAAGTAGACGGCCCCCGCCAGCGGGGTTCAATGGTCTACTTCCGTGTCACCGATATCCATGCGGTATTTCAGACCCTCGTGAATCGGGGCGTCGCCTTTCATGCTCCACCCCACCTCATCCACAAGACACCCACCTCCGAGCTCTGGCTAACAGAATTCCGAGACCCTGACGGCAACGCATTGGCGTTGATGAGTGAGATCGCCCCGTCGACGTAAGTCCCGCACCGCCGGCCACGGGGGGTGAGCATGATGGCCGGTTGCCATATCATCATTTATTCGGTCGACGCCGAGGCGGCCATCGTGTGGTAACGCTGGTGACGTGACCGCGCCTCATCGCCGGGTGAATCAGGGTATCATTCATGTGCCCTGCCCAGACAACCTGCTGGCGCCCGCGTCTTGGGACGTCAACTCCGGCTCGGCTCCCTCTGACCGGAGTCCGCATGTCCGCGTTCAAACCCCTGCAACGCCACCTGACTATACGAGGACGCACTTTTCACTTCGTGTCGTATGAAGGTCAACCGGCCGACGCGCGTCGGTCTTTGGCAGAGCGGCCTTCGATGTGGTACCTGATGGTTGAAGGCCGGCGCTTTCCCGCCTTCCCCTGCGACCCCTCCACCCCGCTACCTGAAACCGACCAGCTGCTGTCTCGGTGGGCTGAGGACAACGCCACCGGGCCAGCCGATGGCTCCTCGCACACCACTGAGCCCGCCCCCGCCGGACCAAGTCGTCGGCCGGTTAACTGGTGGGGTCCCATATAACGAGTCAGGTCCGAGGAGCCGGCCCGCGAACCCTGGTCTTCACCTGCCCCATCATGCCTCGACGCTGCTCAGTGTTGGTGGTTCGGCCTCAGGCGGCGCCGCTCCCGGCGCAAGAGCCGACGGCGCGACGGGAGTGAGAGCCGGAAATTCGTGTGCTGGGATCGCCGCTCACATCGGCGCCCCCGCCCGCGCTTCGCGCTCGAAACGATTGTCGAAATAGGCGTCACCGCCTTCCAGGAAGGCAATCAGGCTCGCCGCCACGTACAACGCCGGAAAGAAGGGCCCCCAGCGCTCGTACTGTCGGACGTGAATCCGTTCATGCGCGCGGGTGCGTTCCAGGTCAATCTCGGTCTGTGCCAAAATCACGTGACCGAGAGTGATCGCCGTGATGGACATAGGTGGATAGACCCGCCTGAGCACCCACCGAAGAATCCCCCCGGACGATTCCAGTGCCCCTTCACGCCACTCTGCCGTTCCTCCGGTTGCGAGCGAGAGCAGCGCCACTCCCGCGGCGGGCAGCGAGACCGGCAGCGCCCAGAGATACCCGATCAACCTCACCGGAGAGGCCAGCGGGTGGGACGGGACGTTGGGCTGTAGGCTCGGTTTCGCATGAGGAGGGTGCCTCTGATGGGCATCAGCTAACCAGCGGTCTGACTGCGCGCATCCCGCTCGGGCCGAAGTATCGCAAAGGTCATCGCATCGTTGTCAACGTGGGCAACCGCGAACATCCGCATGGGTGCACCCTGACAGCGGGGCCTCAGGGCACTGTGGCCAGGGCCGCCTCGAGATTCGCCACGTGGGTGGGATCCGTAATCGGATTCAGGCCCGCGCTGAAGTTTCCCTGACTTGTCAGGAAGCCGTGGAACCATTGCATTCCCTTAAGTGGCACCCACTGATGACGCTTGAGTCGGACTCCCGCTGACAAGGGGGCTTCCAGTACCCATTCCACGCCACCCCGGCCTTCAGGGACATGGGTGCGCTGCTTTGGAGTGAAGTACCCGACGAGGAAGAATTCGCGCGGGGCACCCTTGCCAATTATGAGCCAGACGCGGTGACCGGTAACGTCGATGTCCCGGTTGGTAACCGCGCGGAACTCCATGGCATCGGGAACCAGGGCATCCGTGACCTCGTGATTGTGATAGAGGACGTAGTCGGTCATTGGGCTCGTTAACAGCGTCCCGTTCAGTTGACCCGTAGTACCGAGCACACCGCCCGAGTCACGACCGCGCGAGTGGTGGAATCCCTCCGACTTGGGTCGGGCGGAAGAGGCGAGGCCGACTCGACTCCGCGGGACGGGTGAATCAGGATGAGCGGCGCACACGACTCGGGCTGTGGCAATTGCGAGCTGCTCACTCCCCCCCGTGGCTTGGAGACCCGGACGGCAGGTGATGCGCTGAACGACGGATGCCCACCAACCGAGACACACGCGGAGAGCGCCACCAACGTCAGCAGAGCCAGAGCCGACGATCCCAGAACGTGTCGACGCACGAGCGCCTCCATTCAGCGAGTCGAAGCCACAACGCTGCTCCAGGTCAGTGTAGCGCCTGTGACTAGGACGTCAACCGCGACAGCCCTGGAATACGCGGCGCAATCGCATAGTTGAGTTGCACCAGCAGAATGAACCCGATGCTCCAGTAGGTATTCACGACACAGAGCGCCGCCCCGATGGCATAGAGCGTCTGCGCGACGACGACCCGCTGCCGGATGAGGCCGCCGACCTCAGGCGGCGTGCCCTCCTGCACGAGGCCGCCGCGCTCCGAGCAACGCCATGCGAGATACAACATGGTCCCGAGCAGGAGCACGTTCAGCCAGTACAACAGGAGGGCGGTGCGGAACCGGGTGAACTCAGCCAGCAGGCCAGTCGAGAACGGCATCAGAGACACCCCAGCCAGGAACCCGAGCTGGATCCAGGTGTAGTGACGGTCCGTATGATCCAGTTGCTGCAGTTGGGTCTGCTGTCCGACCCAGAAGATACCCAGCGTCAGAAAACTCATCAGATAGGTGGCGACTCGGGGCAGCAGGTGCAGAAGCGCGGCTCGCAACTCGCCCTCCGAGACGACCGCCGCGTGGGAGGGAACCCGGATCTCCAGGACAATGATCGTCATGGCAATCGCGAACAGCCCGTCACTGAGCGCGGCAAGTCGCTCAAGCCCCCGACCCGCGATCTGATTGTAGGAGGTAGGCACGGGTGTTTCTTAAGGCTTCCCCACCGTCACGTCAAGGAGAGCGGCACCGACTGCGGTGGCGTTGATCGGGCCACGACTCAGGGAATGAGCAGCACTTTTCCAGTGGTATGCCTGCCCTCCAATGCCCAATGTGCCTCCGCCGCCTTGGCCAGCGGAAATTCAGCGCCGATCCGCACCGACAGGGTACCATCAGCGACCCAGCCGAGCAGCTCCGCCGCGCGGGCCTGCAACTCATGGTTGGTGGCGATGTAGTCCGCAAGCTTGGGGCGAGTAAGGGAGAGGGAACCCTTCTGTGAGAGGAGCAGGGGGTCCACGGGATCCACCGCGCCACTCGATTGACCGAACAGCACCATCATGCCGCGACGCTCGAGGCAGTCGAACCCCTTGAGAAAGGTGGTCCGACCCACCGAATCGTAGACCACCCGAACTCCCGCATCATCGGTAAGCCGTTTGGTGGCTGCGACGAAATCCTCCTTCGTGTACAGCACCACGTCACCCGCTCCGGCCCCGCGGGCAAGTGTGGCTTTCTCTTCGGTGGAGACCGTGCCGATGACCCGCGCCCCCAGCCTGCGCGCCATCTGGGTCAGCAGCAGCCCCGTCCCACCCGCCGCCGCATGCAGCAAGCAGATGTCACCCGCGGCGAGCTTGCAGGTTGTGGTGGTGAGATAGTGCGCGGTGAGTCCCTGCAGGAGGACCGCCGCCGCCTGCTTCGTGCTGACCTTCGCAGGGAGCTTCACCACCCGATCCGCCCGGACCAGGGCGTACTCGGCGTAGGCGCCCAGCACGTCGACCGACCCGATGCGATCTCCGGCGTGCACTCCGGTCACGCCCTCACCCACCTGCGCCACCGTGCCAGCCGCCTCCGAGCCCGTAGTCGCAGGCAAAGCAACCTTGTAGAGGCCGGTGCGCTGATAGATCTCGACGAAATTCACGCCGATCGCCTCGAGACTGAGAAGTACCTGGCCGGGACCGGGTTCCGGGCGGGGCACATCTTGCAGCTCGAGCACATCGGGGTCGCCGATGCGGTCAACGCGAATGGCTTTCATGGAGTTGCTGCGAGGCTGCGAGGCGAGGTGAGAAGGCAAACAGACCAACGCGTAAGCTATCGGCGGGAAAAGTGCTACGCCAGTGTCCGAAAGCTGCCTTACGCGAACTGCCTGTGAGGCGAATTGGGGCTCAGGGACACGCGACGGGGCGCATCATCGCAGTCGCGGTGGCCTGAATCGAAGGTGCGACATCGGTGAACGCCTCGGCCCGGCCGGACCAGAACGGCCCGAGCCAGGACAGGCTCATGCGCACACCGACGTAACCCCCGGCGGAGAAGACCACGTCGAGCTCCTCGGCAGTCGGACGAGACCACCACGCCATATCGAAGAACATGTTGCTGCCGAGCGGTGCGGGCCGCACCAGCGTCCTGCCGATCTCCAGCAGGTAGGATCCGAGGGAGTCGAGCAGAATGACTGGCGTGGGTGGATCCGGGCTTTCGTGAGGCCCGCTCCAGTTCGTGATTGTCAGCTCGTAACAACCCAGAACGCTGGCCGGTGGAGTGGAGGGCTCGCTGGTGTCACAAGCGAGGATGATGCCCAGTAGTGCAGTACTGAGAATGGTGGGGCCGGGCGCAGTCTGCGGGCTCATATGAATGGGACCCCGCTTCAGGGGCAAACGTCACTACTGAGGTGCAGGGCGGAATGCTGGACGAATAGCGCCAAATGTCGGCGGGCCGGGCACCTTCGCACCCCGCTCCCCTTTCCCTACTTCGCTAACTCGTACGCCGCCTCCAGCCAACCGCGCAACTCGGCATCGATCTCATCGGGAGCGGTGAGTCTTACAATCAAATGCCAGCGGTTTGCGGAAGCCCGTTCATGTCGGGAGATCCGGCGACTCTTGATGTCCTTGGAGGCCTTGAGCGTGAGGAGTAGGGCCGCCTTCTGGGTGGCAACCCCGGCAAAGGCGGTGTTTCGCACCAAATGGATCGACGTCTTCTTCGGCTCCTCATCGACGGGTCCAAATCGCCGAGCTGCTGTCAGGAGCGCCCGGTAAATCGCGCTGACATTCGAAGCCCGACTTGCGAAGTGCTGCTCAACCGACGGAAGTGTGGTTGGCATCGTATCCACCCTTATCGGAAACGTGCTGGTCCTGAAAGCGCCTCAGGTTCCTAGAACGTATGGTGGTACGCCTGCGACCCGTTGAGGTTAGTGCCGCATTGGGTACCAGAGGCATTGGCAGGTGCGCAGTAGGCGATGGTCTGGGTGCCTGCCGGCGTCGCGTCCGCCGCGGGTACCAGCCAGGTGAAGGTGGTGCGTCCCAGGCCGTTGGTGATCGGCACCGTTGGCGTTGTCGCGCCGGCGGTTACCTGCAGGATCACGTTGTGATTGACCGCGGTGTCGCCGGTCGCCTTCTCGGTGACCTTGAGCTGAATCGTGATGGTCACATCCCCGTTGCCGGCAGTGACATCAGTCGGCGTGCCGTCCAGGTCCACTGCGAAAGGCGATGGCGGAGGATTGCTGGTCGTCGGGTTGCTGCCACACGCGGCTGCGAGGGTAAAGGCTGCCAGAATGAGGAGACGGCGCATAGGTGCCTCGAATAAGTGAACTCCGCGAACCGGCCGGAGCGGCCGTCCCCGAACTCGCCAAGAATGCAGTCGGTTCCAGCTGTTCGGAAGACCGCGGTGTTGTGGGATTGGTGCAATTGGGGACGTTGGGGCTGTGGCAGGAGCCACACCGTCTTAGAAGGCGAGAAGCGAGAATGGCTATCCTTGCATCGCCTGTCGCCTGTCGCCTGTCGCCTGTCGCCTAGAGTCGCCTGCGCCTATCGCCTCGCCGAACCCAACTTGCTATCGACACTCCACCCCCCCGCCCCACGTGCTGCGATGGCCAGGAACGCGAAGCAGAACAGCACCGGCAGCTCACCATGATTCAGGACCGGCCAGAAGCCATTGGGCAAGTGCACCTTGAAGTAGGCAACTGCCATCTCGCCGCTCGCGAGAAACGCTACCGGCGTGGTGAGGAGGCCCAGCGCGATGAGTGTGCCTCCGCCGAACTCGATGACTCCTGCCGTCACCATGAGAGGACTGCCGTACACCGTATGCCCGCCGAGTACGCCGAAGAGCTTCTGGGCCCCATGGCAGGCGTACACGAAGGCGGTGAAAATGCGAAACAACGCCCAGGTCTGGGACTCATAGCGCCCGAGGAAAGCCTTCAACGCATTCATAGTGATTTCTGTGTGGGACTGGGGTTTCTACTCAATCGCCTGTGACCTGAGTTGCTCCTCCAGCTCCACCCCGGCGCCGTTCAGCCAGCGGAGTGACCGCTGCGGCAGCTTGAGGGTGCGGGTCACGGCCAGAAAAGCCTCGGGTGGTACCCAGGCAACCAGGTAGCTGCGGGTGGCTTCCTCGATATGTGCGACCCAGGTGTCCCAAGGCGGTGCGTCCCGGGAATCGAAGTAGCCGCCGCTCATGGAGCGGGTGTTGCCACGGGTCTCCCGCTGGGGCGGGAAGTAGAGCAGAAGGTGCCCGCCGCCCAGCGGATCGATCGATCGCCGCCAACTGCGGCCCAGGAGCTGAAGGCGTGCGTCGGACACCGCGCGAACGATCTCATGCCAGGGAGTGACGGGAGGAGGAGCCAACGTAGGACTGCGGAGCGACTCGGGCAGATTGCCCATCGAGGCCCGACGCTGGCACCAGGCCACCGTCTCGGCCAACCGCTCACGGAAGGGCTGAAGCGAGCCCGAAATGTCTGGCTCGCTTCTCACGATTCCTGGGGCGGTCATTGGCGCGGGCTACTTGGTTGCGGGAGGAGCCACTGGCGTGGACCGACTACGGCGGGCCAGCGAGAACCCGAACACTATTTCCGCTAATGAGGGTCTTGCCAGATGCACGGGTCCTCCAGCCACGGGGGAGGCGTGGACGCCACATTTCACCTGACCCTCATGATGGGGACGCACGCCCGCCAGCGCCAGCCCTACTTCTTCTCGGGCGCCTTCCCGGTCTTCTCCAGGACCTTGAGCCACTTGGTGGCAGCAGCGAGGGCGTCCTTCTTGCCCCCGTGGCTGAAGTCCCCGAAGTACGCGGTGAACTTCGGCCGCCAGCCCTTGGCCGAGCGACGATGGCCCACCCGCACGACGTACCCGTAGGTCCGGGTGCTGGGCTGTTCGACGCGGCAGATGCCGGGTGGAAGTTTGCGGTTCACGCGCCTGACGCGTGCCGCGGGGAGGACGACTCGCTTCTTGACTGCCCGCTTGGGCGACGAAGCCCGCCGCGCCTTCGAGCTCTTCTTAGCCATGTGGATTCTCCTCAAGACTCCGCTGGGGCGAGGATTCGCCCCAGCGGGGCCTGAAGATAGAACTCTCTCGGGTGTTTGCGAAAGAGCTTGGATTTCCCATGTCAGGCCTCTACCCCTCAGGGTGTCGTAAAATCACGCTGGGCCTCCTCGAGCAGCCTGACATAGAAGCGGACGCCCCAGCCGACGTTCGCCTCGGACAACCGCTCGTCGTTGCCGTGCACCTCATAGCGGTTCTCTTCGATCGGGATCAGGTACGGATCCAGCCCATAACACACGATACCGATCGCGGCATACGTCGGTCGGTCGGTCGCCCCGGCGCTCACCGGAGTGGCAACGGGGATCCCGGGCAACAGTTCCCCCGCCACCCGTTCGATGGCCCGGAATAGCGAGGTGCCGAGCGGCGCATCGAATCGGGGTGTGATCGGGACGATTTCCTGGAGTTGCACCAAGGAGTCACCGATTACCCGAACGAGGTCCCGCTTGAACGCGTCTGGGTCCTGGTCAGGCAGGAGTCGGATGTCCAGCTCCACCGACGCGAACTGGGGGATCGTGTTGGTCTTGTCGGAGCCCTTGAGTACCGTAGGCGAGATGGTGTTCCGGAGGAGGGCGTTCCGCTCGGGTTCGCTCACGAGCCAGGCGCGCCCCGCCTGGGTCCTCAGGGCCGCGCGGGGATCGGTGAGATACCGGCGTCCGGGTCCGGTCTCATACGGTGCCTGCGCCTTGAAGAACCGCTCGACGGCGGGCGAGATGCTCAGGGGTGTCTGCCACGCGGCCACCCTTTGTATCGCCCGAGCCAGCCGCGGGACGGGATTCTGGTCCCCGATGGGCACCGAGCCGTGGCTGGTCTTCCCCTCCACCACCATGCGGGTCCAGAGCGGCCGCTTTTCCCCCACGTCCACCCCGAACCAGCGGACCTTGCCCCCCTCCACCCGAGTGTCCGCCCCCTCGGTAACCACGTATTCGACGTCCCGAAGCAGGTCTCGATGTTTCTCCACGAAGACGAGGGCGCCCTTGCCGTCGCTTTCCTCATCTGCGTTGCCGATGATCACGATGTCCCGGTCGAGTTGGACCCCCGCTCGTTTGAGCGCGATGATTGCCATGAGCTGGATGATCCCATGGCCTTTCATGTCGAGGGCGCCCCGGCCGTAGACGTAGCCGTCCTTGATCTCTCCACCGAAAGGATCGATGGTCCACTGGTCCCGGGTCGCCGGAACTACATCCATGTGGTGCACCAGGGCGATGGCCTTCTGACGCCCGGTGCCCCGAACCCGCGCGTAGAAGTTGGCCCGCCCCGACCCCAGTTCAGCCGTATCCAGGATCTGCCCCTCGATTCCCTCCTTGGCCAGGACATCCCTGAGCCAGTGGGCAGTAGCGAGCTCATTGCCGGGCGGGTTGGTGCTGTTGACCCTGATGTAGTCGGCGAGAAGGTGGCTGGCTTCCTCCTGGAGCTTGTCCCAGTCAAACTCGGCTTGCTGGGCATGGAGGGGCGATGCTATGAGCGCAATCAGGAGGAATGGCAATGGGTTTCGCATGGGGAAAAACTACAGGCGACAGGCGGAAGGCGAAGGCGGCAGGCGACAGGCGGCAGGCGGCAGGCGAGAAAGTGAGAAGTAAGAAGTGAGAAGTAGAAGGCAAGGACGAGGAGTCAGGAGAACCCCGCCGCTTACTTCCTACTCCCCACTTCCGACTTCTCACTTCTTACTTCTTACGTCTTACTCCTCACTCCTTCTTGCACCTCCACTACTCAACCGTCGCATCCACCTGCATGAACCCAAATACATTGCCTTCCGTGTCCTTGGCGTAGGCGAGCCACCCCACGCCGGGGACGGCCATCTTCGGCACCACGATATGTCCACCCAGCTCTGCCACCCGCCGAGAGGTGCCGTCCACGTCCGGCGTATCAACGGTGCAGCCATAGGCGTTGATGGCGGCGCCCTCCACCGGTGGGCCTCCCCGCCGCCGCATCAGGCCACCGTCGATGCCTGGCGCCAAGTCACCGCCGGTCTTGATGAGCCAATAGTCCTGCGGCCCGTCGAATCTGGTGAACTGCCAGCCGAGCAGCTCCTTGTAGAACCGCATGGCGCGGTCCGGATCTATGGCATGGATCTCAAAATGAACCACCCGGGGCATTGGATGCCTCCTTGGGCGTGGTACAGCATGAGGTTGGGGTGTACTGTGTGACGTGTGAGGCGGCGGGAGCCACACGATCGGGGGCATGTTACGAATTCGTCACTGGTCTCCGGAAGCGGTAGCTTCCCTCGACCTTCAGCCAGGGAGGGTGTCTTGCCTCCGTTCCTCCGCAGTCTGATTGCGGTCATCGCTGGTGCGGTCAGCGCCTTTGGCATCATCGCCCTCGTCGAGCTGCTCAGTTCCCGCCTGTATCCCATGCCGGCGGGCCTCGACCCTGGAAATCCGGAGGCGATGTCGAACTACATTGCCACTCTCCCCATCGGGGCGTTTCTCATGCTGCTCCTCGGTTATTCGCTGGGCGGGCTCGGCGGCGGGTTCGTCGCGGCCAAGCTCGCCCCCAAGGCCCGTTTCACCCATGCCGGGGTGATCGCCATCCTGCTGATCGCTGCGTCGGTCCTGAACCTGATGTCGTTCTCTCACCCGGTGTGGTTCTGGGTGGCCAACATCGCGGTGGTGCTGGTGTTCCCCCGAATCGGGGCTCGGTTCGCCATCGTCCAGGCGCCGAAATAGTCGGCGAGCTGCCGAGCCATGGCGCGATTCAATCCCACCCGCTTTCCGCCAGGCTTTTTCGACCTCTCTCCCGATGCCGGGCGCGACCTGCCGCTCGATATCATCGCGGCATGGACTCGCAGCGATCAGAGCGTTCGCGCGGCCGCGGCGCTGCTCGCCCCGTGCACGCTGCGCGGCATTGTGGTCTCCTCGGACGCCGCGGGGCTCACCCGCCTTACCCAGGAACGCTCACTGATCGAGATCCTGGCCATGGTAAGCCGGCCCAAGGAGCTGGTGCACGCCCACGGTCGAGCGATCGGCGGAACGCCGCTTGGGGTCTGGGCGGCGGACAACACCCTGATGTTCTATCCCGAAGGCGTATCCGCCGACCGGGTGATGGGCATGTTGCTCGGACTGGTCGACAAGGTCCGGTCGGATTGCGAGGTGGGGATCGGGCTGTGCGCCCACCGCGGCGCCTTCTTCGAGCTGGGCAAGGGGATCTACGGCCCCGACGCGGATCGAGTCGAGTCGGTGGCCGAGGACTACACCGGAGCGGGCGAACTGTTGGTGACAGGGGAGGTGGCGACGGCGCTGACCGAGCCGGGATTCAAGCTCTCGCCCCGCGGGGACCTGCGTGCCGCCTTTGGTGATCTGTACCGGGTGGACGATGGGCCGAGGCTTGGCGGGCTCGAGCTCAGCGATTTCCACTATCCGCTTCCCTTCACCAACGAGTTCTACGGCGGGCTGGTGGAGTTCCAGCGAACCCGGCGCACGTCGCTCGTGCCGCGGCCGGCGTATCGGGAGGCCGCGGTGCTCGTCGTGGAAACCGAGCGCGAGGACATCGATGTTCCTGAAGTTGCCGCCCTGAATGACCTCGCCCTGGCCGCTGCGGTGAAGCGGTTGGGTCAGCGCCTGACAGTCGAGCTGGCGGGGATCGAGGTGAAGAGTGGAACCGGGCTCAGCATCTACCTGTTCGACGAGCCCAGTCATGGCGCCGAGTTCGCGAAGCGGCTCCGGGAAACTCTGGCGGCGGAGGGGGTGCAGCTGCGGATGGGGATGGATGTAGGGCGCGTGCTGTTGTTCGAGCTGGGGGCGGGGCTCATGGACATCGCTGGGTCGCCCGTCAATGTCGCCTCCAAGCTGGCGCAGGACGTCGGCCGCTATGGGGTCATCCAGCTCACCAAAGAGGCGGCGAGGCGCGCCGGGATTGTCGACACCGGCCCCGCCCGGACCGTGCAGGTAAGCGGGGTCACCATCGAGACGGTGCTGCTCTAGATCCTAGAACCTGAGTGTGCTGAGGTAATCGAAGCTCGTCTTCGCGAAGGCTAACGCATCGCTCGCCCCATCGTGCTCGGCCAGGAAGTGCTGCACGCCCGCCTTCCTGGCGGCGCCAAGCAGCTCGGTCCAGTTCATCGCCCCCTTGCCGATGTCTGCCATCGTGCCGTCCACCGCCATGTCCTTGATGTGCACCAGCCGGTAGCGGTTGGGGTAGCGGCGGAAGTAATCGTGCGGATCGCGTCCGCCCTTCCGGATCCAGAACAGGTCCAGCTCCATCCAGACCAGCTTGGGGTCGGTCTTCTCCAGCAGCACATCGTAGCCGATGCCGCCGCCCTCGAGCTCGGCGAACTCGAAGTCGTGATTGTGGTAGCCCAGCCGGAGGCCGGCGGCGCGAAGTTTCTCGCCCGCCCTGTTGAGCAACTCCGCGGCCCGCATAAAGCCATCGTGGGTGCGGAATTCCTCCGGGAGCCACGGAACGATCACATACTCGAAGCCGAGCGTCTTGGCCTCGACGATCGTCCGGTCGAGTGTGTCTTGGATATCGGGGAGGGCGTAATGTCCTCCAGGCGACCTGAGGCCGAGACGATCGAGCATCGCCCGCACGTCCTTGGCGGGATGGCCATGGAGCCCGGCGAACTCGACCTCCTGGTATCCAATCTTGGCGAGTTGGCTGAGGGTGCCCTCGAAGTCGCGGGCGAGGGGATCGCGGACGGTGTAGAGCTGGATGCCGAGGGGGCGGCTCGGCGGCGTGGCGACGGGGAAACGCGACAACAGTCTGCCGAGCGTGATGCCACCAATTGCGCCCAGAAAATCCCGTCGCGACCACGAGACATGCCGGTAGCCAGCCACTGCGTCGTCACTCTGTCTCACACAAATAGGCATTGACTTCCGGACCCTCGGCTGCATTCCAGCCGTTCGGCTAACGGCTAACGGCTAACGGCTAACGGCTAACGGCTAACGGCTAACGGCTAACGGCTAACGGCTAACGGCTAACGGCTAACGGCTAACGGCTGAGAAGGTACGGCCCGCCGCCGGACTGGGCCAGCGACGGGTCGTGCCGAATCCGGCGAACGTTGGTGACCGATCAGTGGACCTTGCAGCATCCCTCCGCGCAGCCGGTCCAGAGCTTTTCGTCGCCGTTCTCCCATTGCCACCGGGCGGTGCCCGGGATGTGGATGTGGTAATCCCTCATGAGATCGCTGTGGTCGGTGCGAGTCACGCACGGATAGGTCGTTGTCCCACCTCCCACGATTCTTGCGTGCCAGCCGTCCGTGCATTCGCTCGTTGCCCCCTTGCACTTGGTGGTGCCATCCCTGCACATGAAGACTTGGGTCAAGCCAACCGGTGTGCCACCCGTGGGCATCGACGCTTGGTGCAGGTTCAGCTTCGCACGGTAGACCTCGTCCCTTTTGTCAATGCTAACCTGAGCCACCGGTACCCACTGGCCGACGAAGGTGATCGTGTCGGTGATAGCGTCGAGTCCGGGGTCCGGTACCACCACGCCGATCGGGCCTGCTGGAATGAGGTTCAGGCCGGAGGCCGGCGCTGTTGCCCCAGGAGGCGGAGGGGCGGCGAGGGTCTGCTCGTCGTACCAGCCCTTCACCCGAAACACCCTCTGTTCCTCTCGTCGACTCCCGCTCGATACCGAGTACGGAGCCGGTGGCAGATTGGCGGATTCAGCGCTTACCTCGCACCAAGCATTGCCACACCCGAGTCCGATGTACGGGAACTTCAACCAGTCCCATCGCCCGACGGGCGGATAATCTCCTCGCCCCAGGCCCGGATAAGTCTTCTTGGACACGAAAAGGGGTGTCAGCCTCAGGCGTTCCACAATGCCCGCGAGCGTTGTTGAGTTGGTGCAATCGTTGGCATCGCCCACCGGGACCATGAACGCTTGGAGGTGGGAGGGAGTTGCCGCGCTGACGAAATACAAGCAGTTCCAGCCGGCGGCCATATGCAGGGGTTCAAAGGGTTGATACCAGGTATAGACCAGTGCCATCGCCAAGCCACGTCCGACGGGGATTCGATCGAGCTCGTAGGACCGATCGGTCAGATCCTGGGCGACCCAGATCCCCGCCAAGGGGCCGTATTCTCTCGGGTTATGTGGGTCGATAAGGCGCTGACAATCATGGAATTCAGGAACCTTGGTAATCGCACCCGAGAGTGGCAGGATTGTGTCCGGCAAGGCCCCATCTTTCACCGGCGGAAAACTCTCGTGGTCCGGGCAGGACGGCAGGTCCAGAGGCTGTATCACCGGCGGCGCTTCTCCCGGCGGCCGCGCTACCACGTACGGTCCCGGGTGACAAGAGACGGCAATAACAGCGACGGCCAGCACAGACAAGACCAGCACGATCTTGCGTAGTATCGAGCTATTCATGGTACCCTCCTGTTCGAGAGTGCACCCGACTTCACGGGTCCGATTCCGTCAAGCATCGGACCTGATTCAATTGCCATTCCGGGCGATGTGATTCATGCGTTGAACCACGGATTGCAGGAATCCATCGGCATGGTTCCAAAGCATTGTGACCGGGATGGCCCAGCGGCGTGCCTGTGCGGTATCCCCCAGGGTACTCGCGAGTTCTGCGCGAAGCGCCATCGCCCGCACCAAGGTTCCAGCCCGGGCAGGATCCGAGAAGGAGTACGGGGGCGAGGTCGTCAAACTATTGAGGGTTGGATCGAGCCAGGCCGCAGCGCCACGCTGGTCTCGCAGGGCGGTAAGCAGGGAAGCCTCGGGATAGAGGGCATCGAGGGAGAGATCGCCCGGCGCAATGCCAATACGCGCTTCCGCGATTCGACCGAGCGTTCGCCGAACTAGGGCGGTGTCGCCCTTTAGGCTCGCCAAGTCGGCATCAATGACGGCATATCCCATCCCCGCGAGCCGCGTGAGATTCACGAAGTGGTATGTCGGAAAGGCCAATACGGCGGATCGGCTGAGCCACTCCGCTCGTGACGCGGCTTGAGCGGAGGTCGGACGGAGTTGGTCAATACCGTTCGCAACTGCCGACTCGAGTCGCATCAGGCTGTCCATCGGTCCACCCAGTGCTGAATACGTAAGCAGAGCGGGCGCATACTCAGCGATTGGGTCAGGCAGCCCCCAGTCCGTCTCCCGGGCGGTGCGGCGGCTCAGTTCTGCCGCCTCGATCGCCCGTCCGGTCAGGACGGCAAGCCCGAGCAACGGCTCAGCTTCGGGCTCGGTCGCAAGCATCGAGGGCTGCAGCAGCGAGTCCATCAAGACGATTGCGTGCCGCAACGAAATCGTATCGTCGGGAATCGCAAACTTGATCCGCATCCAGACTTCTGCGGCAGCCGTTCGCACTGCCTCGCGTGTCCCCCGCGCCTCGCGACGTGCCCGGGCGATCGTATCTAGCGCGGCCCGTCTCCCAAGGAGTTCGAGCGAGACCGCCAGCGCCTCGAGCGCGGCGGGACTCTCAGGAAGCGCCGTTGCCCAGGTCACGGCCACTTCGTGAAACAGCTCCCTCTGGTGTTGTACAGCGATATCCACGGTGCTCGGTCGCGCCGCCGGATCGGCGCGCTGAATGCGTGGACTCGGATACGGCACGAAACTGAGCGTGTCGCCCGTCCAGGCTGGATACGCCAGAAATCCAAGAGTGTCAGCGGGACCGGATTTGCCTGACAGCAGATAGCTGCGATGGGTGTGAAATAATTCCCGAGCTGACTGGAACCCGCCTGCCCTCAGCGTCCCGAGGACAGTGGGGCGGAGCTCAAAGGCTCGGCGATAAGCCTGCAGTGCGGCGTGTCGGCTTGCCCGGAAGCGAAACTTCGAGGGGCTCCTCGGGTCTGGAAGCACAAGTTGATCCGACGCTAGGCAGGAAGCCGTGCCATACCATGCCACGAAATCGGTGGAGAACTGCCGGGCAAGACGCGCCCACATGGGACATGCGGCTCCCAAATCGCCACGGGCTTGGACGACAATCACATCAGCGATCTCCTGCTCCCGCGGCAACAGGCCTTGACGGTCTGTTGCGGCCTGTTGGGCGAGATATGACCATCGCGCAACCGGCTCACCGTTCCACGCTCGAGTCAGTGACAGCCATAGGAGCGATCGAGTGAATTTCGGGTCGAAGGTGCCCGCCGAGGCAAACCCCGAGTCCGCGGCGGCGAGGTCCCAGGAGAGAAATGCATTTTCACCTCGCCCAAACGCCTGGAGCGCCGGAAGAGAACGACTCCCCGTGAGTGTTACGGCGCCGGCGCCCAGTCCGCGGAAAAGCAGTTGATCGGTCAGCGTCGCGAAGCGGGACTCGGCGCCCTCAAGATCCGGACGGGATCCGGACCGTGTAGTCCTTGAGTTGCCCCGCGTTGCATGCATCGTAGATCGTGACGTGAACGCGTAGCGAGTCGCCGAGACGGGAGACCTCTCCGCGGATGTAGCGGCCGGCATTGAGTCGCCGGGCGATGTCGGCGGCCTCGGTCGAACTCGGATGTCGCGCGCCGAGCTTGGCGATCTGCTCGGCTACGTCTCGCGGGTCAATGACGCTCAACCCCGACCAGCGCATGAGGGCATCGTGCAACCGGTCGGACTCGTCCAGCGTGGCCCCCGCGCCGCTCGGGTCGTCGAACGGGAAGATCACGTACCGCGTCGTGTCCGCCTGGATTGCGGGACACCACCGGTTTCTCCTGAATGCTTGACGAATAGCCAGGCGCCGATCCACTACCGCCGCTGCCCCCGCCGTTAGCACCATCGACCCGAGGCCGTCGACGGTCGACGCCGCACCTCCACCGGCACCATCGCCCCCTCGAGCGCTGCGGCGAACTCGGCCACTGTCTTGAACCGCGCATCACTATCGTTAGACAGGGCACGGATCAACGCCGTCTCGATCACCGATGGCAGGTCTGGCCGCGCGGCCCGAAGTCCGCGACGCACCTTGGCTGCCGTCCCGCCGGCGTGGGAGGGCGGCTGCCCCACCAGCATCTCGAAGAGCACCGCGGCGAGCGAGTACTCGTCCGCCCGCCCATCCACCTGACTCGTCCCGCGCGACTGCTCGGGGGCCATGTAGTCCGGCGTTCCGATGGCGAACCCGGCCTCCGTCATCCCTTCGGTAGTCACCGCCTGACGCACCATCCGCGCGATGCCGAAGTCGCTGATGAAGACATGGCCGGAGGCGATCAGGAGGTTCGCGGGCTTGATGTCGCGATGGATCACCCCCTCCTCGTGGGCATACGCGAGGCCCGCGGCCACCTGACGGGTCAGGTCCAGCGCCTCGGCCACGTTCGGACGCGGTCCCCGTTGCAGGCGGTCGTGCAACGTCCCGCTCTCGACGTAGGGCATCACATAGAACAGGAGCCCTGCGGCTTCATCGGAGTCGTAGAACGGCAGGATGTTGGGATGACTCAGGCGGGCGGAGACCTGGATCTCGCGCAGGAAGCGATCGATCCCCAGGACCGCGGCGATCTCGGGACGCAGCAACTTGAGCGCGACCGCCCGCCCGTGCTTCAAGTCCTGCGTGAGGTACACCGTAGCCATCCCGCCGTGACCGAGCTCGCGCTCGATCCGGTACCGGCGTGCGATGGCCAGCTGGAAGGCCTCGAACCTCTCGTCCTGCAGGGACTGATCCCGTGGGGGAAGCCCTATCATGCCTCGTCAGGCAGGGGGCCACAAGGGCGGGAGTGCGGGGGAACCGTGAACGGGAGAACGGGAGAACGGGAAATGAGGCAGCAGGAATGCCTCACAACCGTGCAATGCCGCTTGAACCTCGAAGGGCTAATGCTTCAACGAGTCTGCGCTCCGGTTTTCCTTCAGCCCCGTTCACCGTTCCCCCGTTCTCCCGTTCTCCCGTTCTCCACTCTTCAGCCCTTCCCCCCACCCCCAGCCCACCATATCGTTTTGAACACCCTCCCGACGTTGAGACCCTGATGCGATTTCGCTTCGTCCTCCCGGGCGCCCTTTTGTTCCTTTCCGCCACTACGGCTGCCGCCCAGGACGCGGGGTCGTTGAACACGCTGAGTGCGGCCGAAAAGGCTGACGGCTGGAAGCTCCTGTTCGACGGTCGAGGCACCGGCGGCTGGCGCGGCTACCAGCAGAAGAAGGCCCCTGCCGGTTGGACGGTGGAGGACGGGGCCCTGACTCGCGTAGCGGAGGGCGCCGACCTCATCACCGCAAAGCAGTACGGGGACTTCGAGCTGATGCTCGAGTGGAAGATCTCGGAGGGCGGCAACAGCGGGATCATGTACCGGGTGACCGAGGGACCGGAGGCCTCCTACCAGACTGGGCCCGAAATGCAGGTCCTCGACGACGCGCGTCACCCGGATGGTCGGGATCGGCTTACCTCCGCCGGATCAGCTTTCGGCCTGTACGCCGCCCCCGCCGGAGTGGTGAAACCGGCAGACGAATGGAACCAGGTCCGCATCGTCGTCCGCGGTCACCACGTCGAGCACTGGTTGAATGGCCAGAAAGTGGTCGAGTACGAACTCGAGAGCCGCGATTGGGAGAAGCGAGTCGCCGCGAGCAAGTTCAGGCAGTGGCCGGGCTACGGCCGGGCGCCGAAGGGGCACATCGCGCTGCAGAATCATGGGGATAGGGTGTGGTATAGGAATATCAAGATTCGGGAGCTGCGGTAATACCTACGGGAGAACGGGGAACGGGGAACGGGGAACGGGGGAACGGGGAACGGGGGAACGGGGGAACGGGGGAACGGGAGAACGGGAGAACGGGCGAACGGGGAAACGGGCGAAACGGTAGAAACGGGCGACGAAAGGGGTCTTGCCATTGTGCGGTGACGCCTGGGCTGTCCCGATCCTTGTTCTCCCGTTCTCCCCGACAGGGAGACAGCATGATAAGACTGAAGTTGTCGTCAATGATGTTCCTCCAATACTTCATCTGGGGCGCCTGGTTCGTCACCCTGGGCACATATCTCGGCACCACGCTCAAGTTCGGCGGGCCGGAGATCGGTGCGGCCTACGGGACGATGGCCATCGGGGCGATCCTCGCCCCGTTCTTCGTCGGGATGGTGGCTGACCGCTTCTTCGCCACCGAGAAGATCCTCGCCCTCCTTCACGTTCTTGGTGGAGCGGTCCTCTACTGGGCCTCGAAACAGGTCTCATTCGCGAGCTTCTATCCCGCGCTGATCGGCTACGCCCTCTGTTACGCACCCACCCTCGCGCTAACCAACTCCATCGCCTTCGACAACATGAAGGATCCGGCGAAGGAGTTCCCCCTCATCAGAGTGCTCGGCACCATTGGCTGGATCGTCGCGGGGCTCGTAATCGGCAGGCTCGGACTCGAAGCGACGGCCATACCGATGCAGATCGCCGCCGGCGCCTCGGTGGTGTTGGGCGTCTTCTCGCTGATCCTGCCGCACACTCCGCCGCACGCCGCCGGGAAGCCCCTTGGCGTGCGCGACGTGCTCGGTCTCGACGCCCTGGCCCTGATGAAGGACCGCTCCTTTGCGGCGTTCGTCATCGGATCGTTCCTGCTCTGCATCCCACTCCAGTTTTACTACGCCTTTACGAATCTCTTCCTGAACGAGATCGGGATGGTGGCTCCGGCGAGCAAGATGACGCTGGGCCAGATGTCCGAGATCCTCTTCATGGTGCTCCTGCCGATGTTCCTCGTCCGCTTCGGGACCAAGAACATCCTGCTCATGGGGATGGCAGCCTGGGCAGCTCGATACCTGCTCTTCGCCAACGGCAACGTCGGCGCCGGCGCCTGGATGCTCTACCTCGGCATCCTGCTCCACGGCGTCTGCTACGATTTCTTCTTCGTGACCGGGCAGATCTACGTGGACCAGCAGGCCAGCGTGAAGATCCGCGCGGCGGCGCAGGGGTTCCTCACCCTGGTCACCCAGGGCGTCGGCTATCTGATCGGGAGCTTCGTCTCAGGAGTGGTGGTGCAGCGCTTCGTTCAGACCGGTGGAGGGCACGACTGGCACGCGATCTGGATCCGCCCCGCGATCGGCGCGGCGGTGATCCTGGTGATCTTTGCGCTGGTCTTTAGTCCGAAGGAGAGGGTCGAAGGCTAGGAGGCGAGGAGGCGAAAGGCGACAAGCGACAGGCGAGGAAGGAAAAGGCTTGTAGCTTTCATGGTTCCTGCACTTTCCTGGCTACCCGAGTTACCAGACGCCGAGGCGCTGAGACGAGTCGTCAGATGCCCTTCCACCGAAACGCGATACTCGCGGGGCTCCTCACCACGCTCTCGCTCGCCTCTACTCCTGCGGCCGCCCAGGCCGGCGCGAGCTGTCCGGGAGGTGCCGCATTCTCCTGGCGCCTATTCCGTGCGATCTCGGGGCGGCATCCCACAACCAACATCGCGGTTTCACCGGCGAGTGTGGCGGAAGCGCTCGGCATGGTGCAGGCCGGTTCCGCGGGCGACACTCGGCGCGCGCTCGACTGTGCGATCGGCCCCGCGGGCGCCCGGAGGGCCCTGACGCGAACCGATTCGGGCATCACCCTCGCCGTGGCGAACTCCGCCTGGCTCAGGCTGGATCTGGAGGCCTCTCCTGTTTGGCTCAGCACGCTGAAGCAGAGTTTTCGGGCGGAAGTCGCTTCCCTCAACCTGAGCAGCGCTGCCTCAGTCGAGCGTATGAACACCTGGGCCAGTCAGGCGACGCGCGGGAAGATCCCCACCATTCTCTCCGACCTCCCGGATAAGTCGACCCAGATCATTCTGCTCAACGCGGTGTACTTCAAGGGCAAGTGGGCAGAGGAATTCGATAGTGCGAGGACCCGGCCCGACTCCTTCAGCCTTCTGAATGGAAAGAAGGCGCGGGTACAGATGATGTCGCGCCCGGGCGAATACCGCTACGCCCACGTCGGCGGCCTCCAACTCATCCGGCTTCCTTACCGCGGTGACAGGTACGCCTTCTACGTCGCGCTCCCCGACAGCGGTCGCTCCGTCACAGAGCTCGAGCGCACGCTGGATGCCATGCGCTGGCGGTCACTGCAGGACTCGCTCGCGATGCAGGAAGTCGATTTCCGCATGCCCCGGTTTCTGCTCACTGCTGAGGAGGATCTGAAACCTCCCCTTACCGCCCTTCAACTGGGCATCATGTTCGAGGCGGGGCGCGCGGACCTAACGCCGATGTTCGCGCGCCTCCCCGCTGGTCCGCCACCCGTCGTAGGTAGCGCCTTCCAAAAGGTGTTCATCGAGGTGAACGAGGAGGGTACAGAGGCTGCGGCGATTACCGCCATTGGAATCGTCCCCGGTTTGGCTCGGTCCCTTCCTCCGCGGATGCTGGTGAACCGCCCCTTCCTCTTCGTGCTGCAGGACGACAGCGCCCACTCGATAATGTTTGCGGGCCGGATGGTGCAGCCATGATTTCACGGGCGGATCGGTAGAATGACAAAACTCAACACCACCAAGACGCGTGTTGCTCCGGTATTTGACATGCTGCGGGGACGCGACCCGACGGGCGCCACCTGGCTCCCCGTCCTTCTCGATCTGGGCTCCCGGAAGGACGCATGCCGCATTCCGGCGTTCTCCCCACTGGCGATCGACCACCCCGCCTGGTGGGGCAAGAACGAACGTCGCCTTCGGGCGCCGGCCTCATTGCTGCGATGGCTGGTGCAGAACCTGAATCCGCCGGACCGGGAATCCGAATGGGGTTC
This sequence comes from uncultured Gemmatimonadales bacterium, assembly GCA_963748035.1. GTDB lineage: Bacteria > Gemmatimonadota > Gemmatimonadetes > Gemmatimonadales > GWC2-71-9 > JADJOM01. The sequence continues at coordinate 746,279 of CAVVHO010000003.1, forward strand.
GGACGAGGTGAAGACGAAGCGTGAGCTTCTCGTCGCGAAAGATCCCGACACCATAGCTGAGGCGCTGCGCCTGCTTGAATCGACTCCGCGCGCGCGGGCCTGGTACGTGCTCGAAGGCGCGTCGGCCCCCGATGTGATCCTCGAAACGGACACCTTCGTGCTGGTAATCGAGGGTAAGCGCTCCGAGGCCGCCGCGACGTCAGCCACGGCCTGGATGCCTCGCCGAAGCCAAATCCTCAGGGATATGGACAATGCCTACGATATTCCCGGCTCCCGCGCGGTCCTCGGGCTGATGATCGTCGAGGAGTGTGACGAGGTCAGCTTCGCTCCGACGCAACCTTGGCTGGACGAGGCAGCGAATCAGGTCTCGAAGGAAATGGTCGAGGCCAGTCTTCCGCACCGCACCGCGGCCGTGCGACAGCAGCTCATCGATGGCTTTCTCGGCGTGACGACCTGGCGAGCGATTTCGGCGCGGTGCGGGCTCCCGTGGCCGCCGGCCTAGTACTCGGTACCTTTTCGCTCGACCCTTGACCCTCAATACGGGCCTTTACCCCGCCACCCATTGCGCAATAGACCCCATCTATGTACTTTGTCCGTGCGATTGATGCGCCAGTGCGCGGACATGTTCCGAGTAGAGGTAAAGGGCCAGCATTCTGCGGGCCCTTTTTGCTTGCAACGATCGCGCACAGCGCTGGGGGAGTCCCCGACGTTGTGGGAATGACCCCGACTCGTGAGGGTTTGTCACGGGTGAACACAGAGTCGCCGCTCGCGGTACCCCCAACAGCACGACTCGCATGTCAGGAGTAAGTACAATGCGTACCACCGGCACGGTAAAATGGTTCAACGACGCCAAGGGCTTCGGCTTCATCACGCCCGAGGGCGGAGCGAAGGACTGCTTCGTGCATCACTCGGCCATCATCGGCGAGGGCTTCAAGTCCCTGGCGGAAGGTGATCGCGTGGAGTTCGACGTGGTTCAGGGCCAGAAGGGCCCCGCTGCGGAGAAGGTCAGCAAGATCGCCGCGAGCTAAGGGCCGCGTGCCACCAACAGCCAGCCGGCCCGACTTAGTCGGGCCGGCTGGTTCGTTTCCAGAACCAGGCAATAGACAACAGGCGACAGGCGACATGTCTGTCGCCTCTCGCCTGCAGTAATCGCCTGTCGCCTACTTTAGCGGCACGGGAACATCAGAATTGAACACATCCACCACCACCTTCCACGTTCCATCCGCCTGTTTCCTCCAAACAGTGGCGTACTTCCCGCGATCGGTGATTGGCCCAGTCGGCCCCGTGAAAGTCATCACGTAGCCGCCACTCGAGAACGCAAGCTCTCCAGACTGCGCAGCTTCGATACGGGTTGGCTGCCAGTGCAGGTTCAGGCCTGGGATGGCATAGAAACCGGTGAAGAGCGTACGGATCGCCTCTGGCCCGGTGGCGATCGGGGCATTGGGGGCGAGTATGGATCCCGCAGATTCGACCGCCGCCACCGCGCCCTCGAGATCCCGTCCCGAGAAGGCCTTCTCCCAGGCCGAGTCCGCTGCCCGCACGGCATTGATCGAACTGGCGCTCTGATCGGGTGCGCTCTTCTGACAGGCGGGGAGGAAGCAGGCGACAGGCGCGAGCCGACAGGCGACAAGAAGCACGCGACCCAGTGTTGCGGCTCTCAGGGGCATGGGACCTCAGATGTCGGAGTGCGGATCGGCAGGTAACTGCGGATACAAGTACCGAGTACCGAGTACCGAGTACCGAGTACAACTACCCCTTACGTCAGAGACTGAAGGGGTCCCAAGCAAACTGCAGAGACTGAAGGGGTCCTAGCAAACTGCGTGAGGGAAGGGTGGTTGTACTCGGTACTAGGTAACAAGATACTAATTACCCCCCGACTCCCCCTCTGTCACCACGTCGTCACTCGGAGCCGCCGCCTCTTCCTCCCCGCCCAGCTCCAATCTGCGCAGCTTCTTTTCCTCTTTCTTCGCCTTCTTGTCCAGCTCTCTCCGTCGCTTCTCGAATCCGTAGTTGGGCTTCTTGGGCACGGGCAAGTCTCCGGGGAGCTGAGGGAGGGAAAACTGAGGCTAAAGATAGGACGCATGATAGGGAAAAGGCGAGAACGGCGGGCGACGGACTGCAGGTGAGAGGCGACAGGCGACGGGCGGTAGGCCAGAGGCGAGGGGCGACAAACGGCAGGGGAGAGGGCATGAAAGCGATACTCCCAACCTGCCACTCACCCCCCCCCAGCCGCCCAACCGCCTAACCGCCGAGCGGCGCTTTCTGCCTGATTCTCGCCCCGAAGCAAGATCCGAATTGAACCGCAGCTCGCCCCACACCTTTCCCCGCAACAACTTGCGCCATCGCTCGTTACGGCACGCGGGTTGCCGGACTAGTTGCTGAATTGGCGCTCGTATTCGGTAAGTGGCAGCCGGTACTCGGCACTCGGCACTTTGCCTACCCGACCCCCGGCACCGAAGTCTGTGTAATTCGTTAGGCCCGGCGAGTCTCCCTCAAGACTCCCCTTGCTGGCCAGAATCTCGGATGGTCCCATGCGCGTGCTCTATGTGCTTGGCTTGCTGTACGTCGGTTTGGCTGGGATGCTCCTGTGGCGGGGCCGAACCGTTGTGCCGGCGCCGGCTCCCGTACCCGTCGGTCCTCCCCACGAAACCCCGGTCGAGGCGGCCGGGACTGGGGTCGAATGGTTCCGTCGCATCAAACCGTTCTGTAACACCCTCGAAGTCGAGACCCAGATCAACTATCAGCCGCCCCCGACCGGAGTCGAGGGTGCGGGTTATGCTGCGGCCTGCCTGGCGCTGGCGGGGAAGATCGACAAGGCGCGCGAGCGAATCGTCTCCCTGCCTGAATCGGAGCGGGCAACTGCCGTCGGCATGGTCTTCGAGATCGGACACCCAGTGGCCGACGCTGGCGATGACAAGTCCGCCGGTCCCATTATGGAGCTGGTTGTGGAGTTCTGGCCCACCCACTACATGGCCCTCTATCACGCCGGCGCCTCGGAGTTCATCCTGGGCCAGCCCGACTTGGCCCGCAAACACCTCGAGAGCTTCCTGCAGTACTATCACGAGAACGACGGCTGGCGGACCAACGCTCTGGAGATGCTCCAGAAACTCGGTTCCCGATGACTGCCACCGGGGCGGGGGCAGGAGTAGGCTCGCCCTACCTCACCGAAGGCGTGGTGCTCGCCGGCCGCTATTGCGTCGGCCGGGAACTCGGGCGCGGCGGCTTCTCGGTCGTCTATCTCGCACGAGACCGCTCGCTCGACACCGACGTCGCCATCAAGCTCTTGGTGCCCCCGCCGGCGGCAGCGGCGGTCGCCCGCGAGCGGATGCGGCGCGAGGTGCAGGCCGTACGCGGACTCTCCCACAGCAACATCGTTCAGGTCCATGACTTCGTGGACGACGGCCCGTGGAGCTTCATCGTCATGGAGTACGTGGCGGGGCCGGATCTCGCCGAGCGAGTGAGACAACGTGGGGCGATGGGCCCCGACGAAGTGATACGCCTCGGCCGAGAGGTGGCGCAGGCACTCGCGCTGGCACATCGGAACGGAGTCATTCATCGCGATGTGAAGCCGCAAAACATCCTGCTCGACCCCGATGGCCGGGCCCGGCTCACCGATTTTGGCTCCGCCAAGCTCGAGGGGGTCACCGGGGTCACCCGCACCGGTGGACTCGTAGGCACTCTCGACTACCTGGCTCCCGAACTACTCGCGGGTCGGCGCGGCGACGGCCGCGCCGATCTCTACGCGCTCGGCCTGACACTTCATTTCGCGCTGACTGGACGGCTGCCCGAGCGCTCGAGCATCCACGCTCCCGTGACGCCCAACGAGGAAGGTCATCGGCCCTCGCGCGCAGTCGCAGCACTGCGAGTGCCCGCCTGGCTGGATGATGTCGTCGCGCGTGCGACCGTGGCGGCGCCGGAGCGGCGGTTCCCCTCCGCGCAGGCCATGGAAGCGGCTCTTACGCCCGGAACCGACGCCGGACCGGCGCGGCTCATGGCCGACGTGGTGCAACGCTGCGCGCTCTGCGACGAAGTGGATCCCTTCGGGCTCGGTGTGTGCGTGCGCTGTGGCGGCACTTCGCCGCACTCCGCCGACCGCGCGATCGTAGTCCGTCCACCCGCCACTGGTGCCGAGCGTGAATCGGTTCGTCACGCCGTACGGCAACTCCTCGGTGCCCGCGTGGACGCCATCGCGGCCGACGCCGCGGCGGCCGGGGAGCGCACCCTGCTTCGCGTGCCGGCGGCGAGCGCGGGCACGGTGCTCGAGCATCTGGCCGACCATGGCGTGCCGGCGCGGGCCGTCGTCGCTGATCGGGTGTGGGCCGAGCTGCCGGTGCGATTCTACGGACTGGTGCTGATGATCGCCGTGGTGGGCGTGGCCGCGGGGAGCGTAGTGCCGATGGTCGGCTGGGCGAGTCCGGGCGTGGCCGGGCTCTGGTGGTTGTTAGCCTACCGCGAAATCCGCCGTCCCGCGCTCGCCTCGGTCGGCCTCGCCACTCGGCTCTCCGCGGACGTCGAGCGGGCTGTTGTCGAGGCGCTGACCGAGCTGCCGCCGGGGACAGCCCGAGAGCTGCTGGCGGACATCGTGCGCGTCGGCCAGCGATTGTCGGCGGCGATGGACGAGTCACATGGCTCCGAGCGAACGGCGGAAGTGGGCCGACTGCTGGCGGGTGCGAGCCGAGCGGCCCGGGAGGTCGCGGCGCTCGAGGGGAGCCTGGTGGGTCTGGAACGCCGGCTCGAGTCAGGCACCGATCCCCGCCTGATCGGTGCGGCGGACATGCTGGAGCGCGGGCGTGATCGGCTGGTGCAGGAGCTGCTCGAAGTGCTCACGGCGATGGGAAGTACGCAGGGACGCCTCGCACAGTCCCGTACTGCCTCGATCGCGGGAGGAGACGATCTGGCAGCGCTGGCGGTGGCGCTGGAGCAGTCGGTCGCGCTTCGAGCGGATGCGCAACGTGAGGTCGAGGAGTTGCTGAGGTAGGTTAGGGGGGAAGCCGTTCGGCGTCGGCCGGAAGCTATCGGCTATCAGCTGTCGGCCATCGGTCAAAGACCACTGGCTCCCCGCCTTACCTTCTGGCTCCCGTTCTCCCGTTCTCCCGTTCTCCCGTTCCCCCGTTCTCTGTTCCCCCGTTCCCCGTTCCCCTTTCCCCTTTCCCCTACCCCGCCGTACCTTGGAGTGCCTCCGCCAAGGTCTCCTCCATCGACGACGATCGGCTGCTCCACCCACGGTATTCCTCGGAGCCGACTGCGAGCGGATCCAGCCGCGTTGCCACGCTCGGCGACCTCCCTACCGATCTGCTCGAGGCATCCTCTCGTCGGCTGCAGATTGCCGCGTTGGTGTGGGCCGCGCTCTGGAGCATCGGGCTGGTCTTCAACAATCTGGTCGCCCCGCACCTCAACCTCCCTCCGGAACAGGTAGTCCCTTGGGGCGCGGCTGGCAACGTGATTGGGGTGATGGGAGTAGCGCTTTCGCTGGCGCTCTACGCCTACTCTCGACGTCCCGGCATAAGCCCGCGCCAGCTCCTTGACCTGGGCTTGGCCTACGAGGTTGTGCTCGCCTTCGGAATTGGTGTCATCAATCAGTGGGTGCCCCAGGTGCTGGCGGGCCGCCTCTCCTGGATCTGCGTCCTGATTCTGATCCATCCCATGATTGCGCCCAGTACTCCGAAGAAGACTTTCATTGCGGGACTGCTCGCTGCGTCAATGGATCCGCTCGGCCTGCTTGTCGCGTGGGCCCGCGGGGTGGGGCTCCCCCCCTTAACGTGCTCGTCTGGGCCTACCTGCCCAACTATGTCTGCGCCGCCCTCGCCGTTATTCCGTCCCACATCGTCATCCGGCTCGGTCGGCAGGTTCGTCAGGCTCGGGAGCTGGGCAGCTATCAGCTCCGCGAACTGATCGGGCAGGGCGGCATGGGCGAGGTGTGGCGGGCAGAACATAGGATGCTGGCACGACCGGCGGCGATCAAGCTGATCCGACCGGAGATGCTCGGTCTCAGCGACTCCGATGGCGAGCAGGTGATGCTGCGCCGCTTCCGGCGTGAGGCGGAAGCGGCGGCGATGCTCCAGTGCCCGCACACCATCCAGCTCTACGACTTCGGCGTGACGCCCGACCGGACCCTCTATTTCGTGATGGAGCTGTTAAGGGGCGCCGACTTGGAGTCCGTGGTGAGGCAATTCGGCCCCCAGTCACCAGCGCGCACGGTGTACTTGTTGTGTCAGGCATGCAGTTCGCTGGCGGAGGCACACAAGGCAGGGCTGGTGCATCGCGATATCAAGCCGGCAAACCTGTATCTCTGCCGGTGCGGTCTGGAGCACGACTTCGTGAAGGTGCTCGACTTCGGGCTGGTCAAGCGCGACCCGGCGCTCGGCATGGAGGAAACCATGCTCACCGCCCCGAACACGGCGACCGGGACGCCGGCGTATATCGCTCCCGAGATGGTCTCGAACGCCCCGGTTGATCGCCGAGCGGATCTCTACGCGCTGGGATGCGTCGGGTACTGGCTGCTGACAGGCCGATTGGTCTTCGAGGCCGAGAATGCGATGCACATGCTGGTTCACCACATACACACCGAGCCGGTTCCTCCCTCCGTCCGCCTGGGCCAGCCGGTGCCGTCATCGCTGGAGGCGGTGATCCTGTCCTGCCTCAAGAAGGACCCGGCCAGCCGCCCCGGCTCCGCCGAAGAACTGTCTGAGCTGCTGGCCGGTTGCGATGTGGGTGACCCATGGACTCCCGCAATGGCGAGGGAGTGGTGGGGACAACACATGAATGAGGCAGGCGGGATGCGGGTTTAGGTTCGCATCCGTTGTCGGCTGTCGGCTGTCGGCTACCGGCTATCGGCTATCGGCTATCAGCTATCGGCTATCAGCTAAGGTGTCGGTCCAACCCCGTCACCTCTCACTTGTCACCTCTCACTTGTCACATCTCACCCTTACGCCGCCGGTCCCGGCGTTACCTTCGGGGCCCCCGCACTCCCGCACTCCCGCACTCCCGCACTCCCGCACTCCCGCACCCCCGTGGTGTGTCTCCCATCACCGCCCTATTCACAACTAGGGGCGATGATGTAACCCTGCCGGGAAGTCGTCCTCGTACCTCCCATGGCTCAAACGAGGTCCATGTTGCGGTGCGAACCCTTCGCGCCGTCGTCGCTCGTTTGGATACGTCTGGTCGAGTGGATTCTCAGGAGGTCACAATGCGGGCTGCTCTTCGCCGCTCAAGATATGCGATCGCGTTGGGGATGAGAGAAGCAGGGGACAGGCGGGCTGGAGGCAACTGGCGAGAGGTGACGGGCGACACCTAGGGCGCAGTATGGTGCCTGTCGCCTCTCGCCTCTGGTGACCTCACGCCGAATCCCAACTCGGATTCATCAGCGCATTGTGGCAGTGCGGGCACGCCAGGTACATGCGTTTACGCGCTGGGTATGGGATCATGAAGAAGTGCTGGCAGTCGGGACACTGCGCCCGCCTGGTGGGCCACAGATGTGAGGCGGCGACCTCCACGGCACGGATCGCGATAGGCGCAGGGCACAAGAATGTATCCTCTGCCCCGTTCACCTTGGAGGACGCCAGCACTTCCCGTAATTCCTGCAACAGAACCTGAGGGTTCGGCACCTCGCGCTCAAAGACGACAGGGTCGATCCGTTCCGCAAAGGTGCCTTCTTCGGTCACGAATCGTTCGGGCGCGATGCGTTCCTCCGACGATACGACCCGCAGCTCATCGCTATCAGGAATCTTCAGAATGGAAACGAAGGCCATAGGCAGTGGCGGTCTTCTGACGCACGTCAGGCGCGGTTGTCGGGTTTTCGGACACCCAGCTCTATCGAGTACCAAGTACTAAGTACCAAGTACCGGGTACTCAACACAACCACCCAAGGCGATCTTCGCGGGGTCCAGGTCAGGATGTCAGGCGATGGGAATGCTGGCGCACGCTCAATTCCGGACGTACTCTATATCGTGACTGTCGCCGAGTCGATATTTGTGGTCTGGGAGGGATGGTCGTATGCGCCGCCTTTTTGTCGTCGTATCCAGCGCCGCTCTTTTCGCCTGTACCGCCCCGATGGGTACTCCAGGGGCGCTGGACGGAGTCTGGACGCTCCAGGCCGCTCAGTCCCCGCTCGACCCGCGCACGCTGAAACTGACGCAACACGGCGGCACCGTTGACGGCTCGGGAGACGCCATGGGCGTCGATGCACCAATGCGCCTCTCGGTCAGCGGTTCGATCGCGGGATCCAGCGTAATTCTGTCTTTCGAGTTCACCAACGGCAGCGAGCTTGTCGGCGAGTATACCGCCCAGTTTGATCCTCAAGGGCGCCTCGTGGGCAATGTCGTATTCCACGACGGTCTGGCAGTCTCGCACCCGTTGACGTACACGCGGAAATAGACGCCTCTACGTACTTGGTACTCGGTGCCCAGCACACATTAGAACTGCGATGATCGCTTCCTTTTTCGCGCGGCTGTTTCGCTGGCATCGTCCGGGCTTCCCCAGCAGCATCGATTGGGAAGCCCGCTTTCGCGACCAGGGGCTCCGCCCCGTCTGGGCTGACTGGGTTGGCGGCTTCGGGTTGACTCCCGACCATCGCGTCGTGTCTATCGAGCACCAGACTGGGGTCGCCGCAGAACCCGTTGACGACCCGCATCTGCGATACCTCACCCTATTCAAGGCGAGCGAGCGATACCCCGAACTCTCGGGCCTGGCGCCGCAGCGCGGGCCCAACGACCCGACGTGTCCTTCCTGCGACGGCACGGGGGTGGTTGCGTCATTCGATGGGCGGCCCACGCCATCACCGGCAACCTGCTTCTGCGGAGGCATGGGTTGGCTCCCTGAAGGCTACGACAGACCCGGGATGAAACCGAGTACCGAGTACTAGGAGTACTGAGTACCGGGTACAACCACCCCAGATTTCAGACGCAGCAGAAAACCGGCTCACCAGGCGCGGCGAGGTGGTCGTACTCGATACTCGGTCCTGAGTGCTTCCTATCTAGCCCCCTCTTGTCCGGGCCACTCTTGCCCCCGCCGATTTCTCTGACTAACGTCAGATATATGGATCCGGTCGCCACACTCCGCCAGTTCAATCGAACCGTGACCCACCAGATTGGGGCCTTGGAGAGCCATTTCCTCGGCCGTGATCGCTCCCTGGGTGCCTCCCGCCTCCTCTTCGAAATCGGTCCCGACGGAATCGAGGTACGGCAACTCCGCTCCCGCTTGGGCTTGGATTCCGGCTACACCAGCCGCTTGCTCAGAGGGTTGGAGGCGGAGGGTCTGGTCCGCACCGGCCCACTGGCCGGTGACTCCCGGGTACGTTTTGTGTCGCTGACCCGAGCTGGCCGCAAGGAACTGGCGCTATTGAACCGCCTTTCCGACAAGGCTGCCGTGTCGCTCCTGGATCGCCTCTCCGAGCCTCAGCGCGCCACCCTTCTTTCCGCGATGGCGACCGTTGATCGCCTCCTCCTCGCCAGCGCAACGGAACTGAGCGTCGAGAGTCCCGAGAGCAGCTCTGCGCGGTATTGCTTGGGGCGCTACTTCGAGGAACTCGCCCAGCGCTTCGAGACCGGCTTCGATCAGGCGTTGAGCATACCCGCGGATGCGGAGGATCTCACTCCTCCGCACGGGTACTTCGTTCTGGCCACGCTGAATGGCGAGCCGGTCGGGTGCGGCGCATTGAAGTGCCATCCGACCCATGGCGAGATTAAGCGCATGTGGGTGGCGACGTCCGCCCGCGGACTCGGCATTGGCAGACGTATTCTGCATCGTCTCGAGGAACTCGCGCGGGAGCGGCGGCTGCCGCTGCTTCGTCTCGAGACCAACAAGGCACTGCTCGAGGCTCACGCACTCTACCGGAGCAGCGGTTACCGCGAAGTGAGTCGGTTCAACGACGAACCCTACGCGCATCATTGGTTTGAGAAGCAGCTGGGAGTGGATTAGTGATTTCGCCGTCCGCCGTCCGCCCTCCCCGGGCAAGTACTAAGTACTCAGTACACAGTACGCAGTACTGGGTACCATCTACTCGGAGCTTCGCCTGTGACTCCCCGCTCCCAGCTCGCCGGCTTCATCGCGAAGTACTCGCCGGAGGTCGCCAGAGAAGGACGCGCCGCGTTGACGAAAGTACGACGCCTCTTCCCGGGCGCGGTCGAGCTGGTGTACGACAACTACAACTGGCTGGTCGTCGGCTTCTGTCCTTCAGAACGCGCGTCGGAGGGGGTCCTGTCGATCATTTTCACGCCCCGTTGGATCACGCTCTGTTTCCTGCAGAACGGGCCAAAGTTGCCCGACCCGAGCGGTCTGTTACGTGGCTCGGGGAAGCGAGTGCGAAGCATCCGGCTCGCGTCGGCGAAAGACCTGGATAAGCCGGCGGTGCGCTCGCTGATCAAGGAGGCTCGCGCGCGGGCATTGGTACCGATCGATCCAACCGGTCGAGCCCGGCTCATTGTCAGGTCAGTGTCGGCAAAGCAACGTCCGCGGAGACCGACTCGATGATAGGCCGGTTGGCCCTTTGCCACCCCCGCCTCCGATAAACCCCCTTCCACCAGCCGGCATCTCACCCAGCGACTCCCTCCTACACGGAGAGCCGCCGATGCCCACCCCAAGCCGCAATCGCTTGGCCCCCGTTCTTGCCCTGATCCTGGTCTGTCTGTTCCCCGCGCTCGCCGTGGGACATCCGGGCTCCGGCATCGTCATCGACCGGCTGGGCCAGATCTACTTCGTCGACATGGTCTCAGGCGTGTGGAAGCTCGATACTCACGGTGCCTTAACCCACATCCCGGGGCCTGCTTTCCACTGGATGACGCTTGATGCAGATGGTCGCTTCGTCACTGCCCAACTGCCCTCCAACTCGGGCGGAGACTTTGCCCGACTCGGCGCCAACCCTACGCTGCTGCTTGCCAGCGACTTTCCTATCGCGATGGGTCGCGATGGAAACCTGTACTACCCTTGGCACGATGGCGGCGCTCCACTGCAGATCCTCAAGTTCCTGCCTTCAGGGCGGACCTCGGTCCTGGCAACTCTCCCTGCGGCGACGGCACGCGGGCCGCTCCGCTGGATAAACGGCCTCGCTGCCGCTCCCGACGGATCCCTCTATTACACCGAGAACGACGCCATTCGGCGGATCAGCAGGGAAGGGCGACTCTCGACCGTCGTGGAGAACCTCGCGAACGATGGCTGCGGGGCGATTCCCCCGAGAGAAGGAGGCGAGCCAATGGACCCCCCGCTGCTCCGTGGCCTCGATGTCGATGCAAGCGGCACGATCTACGTTGCGGCGACTGCATGCGGCAGCGTCTTCAAGGTCACGCCAGCCGGACAAGTCACCGTTCTCTGTCAACTCCCGACCCCCTGGGCGCCGACAGGGGTCGCCCTGTTCGAAAACGATGTCTATGTGATCGAATTCGAGAATGGGAACTCAGATGATCGGCGAGAGATGCTGCCGCGGGTGAGGAAGATCAGCCTCGATGGGAAGAGTGCGATCGTAGCGACGGTTGCACGCCGATAGTCATTCGTTCGCTGGCCGATCGCTAATTACCGAGTACAACTACTCTCGCTTCACCCCGAGAGGTTTCTTTCTCGTGCCGGTCCAGGATTCGGGGCCGTTGTACTCCATACTGTACTCGGTACCAGGTACCAAGTACAGTACTGAGTACTCAGTACTCAGTACCTGTTCACGATTACCTTCCTGCCCATGTCTACGCCTCCCGCCTGGCTCCGGGGCCCGGTCCCCGGTATTCAGCCGGCGTTACAGCACGTCGCGCATGGACTCATGTGGGTCGCGGAAGACACTCCTCCGGTCCTCGAGCCGCTCACTCCGGAACAGATTTGGGCCCGCCCCGGCGGCTCGGCCTCCATCGGTTTTCACGTGGTGCATCTTTGCGGCAGCCTGGATCGCCTCTTCACGTATTCCCGCGGGCAGAGCCTCTCGACCGAGCAACAACAGGCCCTCGCCGCCGAACGCATAGTCGACGTCACCGTGCCGAGTCTGGCGGAGATCCTGGGGCTCCTGAGCGGCACCTTGGACGCCGCGATGCAGAGCCTGCGTACCGTTCCGCCGGAGACTCTGTACCTGGTACGTGAGGTGGGGCGGGCGCGCCTGCCGGCGACGACGCTCGGCCTGCTGTCTCACGCAGCCGAGCATTCGATACGGCATGCGGGGCAGGTGAATACGCTGGCGAAGGTGGTTGCGTGATGCCACTCCGGCTCGCTTCGGTCTGGCTCGCCCTCCGGAGCATCATCTGGGCGGCCTTGCTGCCGGGTATCTATGCCGGCTACGTGCCGTGGAGGTTCTTCGGCCTGGGCCAGGTGCAATTGAACCTCCGCAACCCCATCCACCTCCTTGGCCTGTCAGGCATCGGCGTCGGGGTTGCGCTGTTGCTCGTCTGCATATGGGAGTTTGCTCACAGCGGACGGGGCACGCTGGCTCCGGTGGATCCGCCAAGCCAACTCGTCGTGCTCGGCCTGTATCGCTACGTTCGGAATCCGATGTACTTAAGCGTCACGACGATCGTCCTCGGCGAGCTGCTGCTGACCCAGTCGCGCGGTCTGCTCATCTACTGGGCGATCTGGTTCGCCGCCGTAAACCTCTTCGTGATCGGCTACGAGGAACCGGCGCTGCGTCGCCAGTTCGGGCCTTCGTACGAGCACTACACCCGTACCGTTCCTCGCTGGATCCCCACGTTTCGGACTTCTCGCTCTTAGCCATCCGCCGTCCGCTGATCGCCGGCCGCCATCCGCCGTCCGCTGCCCGCCATATGCGATCTGCTGGCCGCCATCCGTTAGTGATTTCCCGCTCGGACCGATGGCAAATCTGGTGGTCGTGACGCCCAGAGGTTTGCGCAGTTCGCGGGGCATCCTTGGCCGCAGGCGAGGGCGGACGGCGGACGGCGGATGGCGGAGGCTAATGGCTCACGGCTAACGGCTAACGGCTGAGAGCTCACCTTCCGCCGGCTTGCCTCAACCAGGCAGGGTAGCGGATATCGGACGCGCTTTCCTGCAGCCGGTTGAAGTGCCTCGCGGCGTAGGCGGCGAAGTCGAATTCGCCCTTGGAGATGGCAATCTGGACCACGCCCCACATCGCTTCGCGGAAATCCGACATGATCCGCATCAGGCGGACAGCGGCTAGGCGCCGATCGGAGCACGGCTCGCCGAAGTAGTGCTCGAGCAGCAGCTGGTCGTCCTCGTCCCTCAGGCCATTGTTGATAGAGAGATTGCCCAGGTCGAAAAATCGGTCCCCCATGCCCGCGTATTCCCAGTCGACGATCCGTACCCTCGTGCCGTCGTGAATGAAGTTGGCGTTGAGCAAATCGTTATGGCACGGTACCGGGTGGTGCTCCTCGCCTTGGAGTGCGGTCTCGATCTCGGCCGCGATCCGGCTCGCGGCGGTGAAATCGCGCGGCACCGGCACACCCCGCGCTTCGGCGGTACGGGCGTAGGCCTCCACCACTCGGTAGGGGCTGAAGCTTCCCGGAATCGGGGGGCCGTCATGCACCGTTCGCACCGCGTGGGCCACCGCCGCCATGATTGCGGGGTCGCGCAGCTCGTTCGGGGAGATTGCCCGGCCCGGGATGAAATGGGTGACGAGCGATTCCTGGGCCGCCAGAAAGGCGGCGACGTCCGGTCCCACGCCGAGCCGAGCCGCCGCGAGCGCCGCAGCGTGCTCGGCTGCACGGTCGATTTCCAGAAAGACCGTATCGGGGCTGGTCACCCGCACGACATAGTCAGCACCACCGAGCGACACCCGGTAGTTCTGGTTGGTGATGCCGCCCGCGAGCGCCTCCGGCTCGCTCGTGAGATCGCCTAACAGCGGCACCAACCGCTCCAGAATTGCATCAAGTGACTCAGCCATGGCCGTCGAACGGTCGCTGCTGGGGATGCCCACCAGCGGTGCGCTCTGCGAGCGCAGCGAACCGGCCCGCCGCCGCGTGAAGGCGGCGGCGCGGAGGGAGGGAGAGCAGAACCGGGTCGGGCAGGTCGCACCTCCGGTCGGCGGTGAGGACTGGGCAGGCTCTATGATATACCGCGTCCCTGTGGCGGGGAGGGGGGCTGGTGGGCTTCTCCGACGCCGTCAGTCATCGCCGTCCGCCATCCGCCGTCCGCGATCCGCCGTCTGGCATCGGCACTTAGGCACCTGGTATTCCGACGCTGCGCACCCCATGCGACGACGAGTGCTACCCTGACGGCGGGCGGCGGACGGCCGAAGAGACACGTGTCAAACACACCGGTAAGACCAGGGATGCGCAGCGCATTCAGTGGAAGTGGATGTGCGGAAGCGGCGTCCAAATTGCATCTCTTCTATGAGGCGGAACATCAGGCGAACTCCGAGGCGACAGCCTCTTCGGTCTCTCTCGCTCCCATAGGGCAACATGTCGAGTGTACCAGGATCGCGCCTCTGCCTCACTGCGTTGTTCCTTTTGGGTTCCACCATCGGCGCCAGTCCGGCTATCGGGCAGAGCCTGCCGGACACTCGGCCGCGTGACCGCGTCTGGTTCAGCGGCGGCTTCGGGTCCGGCCGGACCGGCGGTGGAGTCTTGAGTTCCGCAGGACTCGCGTCAGGCATCAGCATCACCTACCAGCCTGGGCCGGTGCTATTCACGACTCGCCTTGCCGGGGTGTGGACGATCTTCCAAGGAGACTTTGTCGGAGATGTCGGAGTACTGGTCGGCCTGGGTACCCGCGGGCGACGCAGCAATGCCTCCATTGCGGTGGGCCCAGCCCTGACGGGCGGCAATCTCCGCACCTTCTGGGCGGACTCCACGTCGTTCTCATCTCGGCTCGGTGCTGCACTTCAGGTGCAAGTCCTCGCCCTCCCATTCACAACTATGGGTGTCGGGCTCACGGGCTTTGCGAATCTGAACAGCCGTCAGTCCTTCGGTGGCCTCATGATTTCGCTCGCCGTTGGGCAGGTGCGTTAGGCGGTCAGCCGCCGTCAGCCGTCAGACCGTCTTGACCGCCCTGACAAGCGCTCGCCTCGGTGTTCTGCCTCGGTGTGGTCTACCTCTGACTGCTGTATACCCGGCGTACTGCGCTGGCGGGGGGATCGGTCCCGCTGTCGGCCGTGTAGTAGGGCACGGCCGACGGTCTGGTCGTTAGGTACTTGTTCGCCCTCTTTCTCCCTCCCGTCGTATTCCTATGGTAATCACCTTCCCGTTGGGCTCCCCTTTCCCTCTCTCCCTGCGCCACCACGATCTCCACCCGCCCTAGCCAACTCCCGTATTCGGCGGTAACCTAGCGCCGATTCCGCCCGACCCTTTCTCCTCGCCCTGTGTCAGGACGGGCAAATGATCGACCCCCAGGTCCACGATAAGCCGGTTGACCCCGCCGAGGTGACCGGGGAGCATCAGGGGGCTCCTCCGGTGCGGCCGCCGGGTGGCCGATCCGAGCCGCCCCGTGCGAGCCATCGCTCCGGCCCGCTCTTCCCCGAACATACGATCCCCGTGGTTCCCCCGCGGGCGCGGGTGCGCATCCGGTCGCGCATTCGCCCACTCGTCCTCGAGGCCGTCACTGAGCGGCGCAACCAGATTCCGCTCGGCCTGATCATCCTGCTCGCGATCACCTTCATCGTACTCATGACGCGCGCTCGGCCGGAACCTCCGCCGGCTCAGGTGGACCAGTTCCTCCCTCGGCTCGTGGTCTCCAGCAGTCAGCCGGGTACGAGCCTCTTCGGCAATGGCCGATATCTCGGTGAAATTGGGCCCGCGGGTCGTCAGTTCACTCTCGCACCGGGCCCGGTCCGTCTCCGGGTGATCCACAGGGACTGCACGGCAAGTGATACGACCGTCGAGTTCAAGGCGGGAGAACTGCGGACGATCGGGCCGCTGAACGCGGTGTGCAGGGGGCGGTAGGCGGTTCGACAGTCAGCCGATCGCGACTGGGGCCACCGGTTCAATGGCCGCGCAGACTGTCGGCCATTCCGGGCAGATTTGTTGAGTGGGGAGGCACTAATGGCCGCGGAGATCCTGGCAATCGTCGGCATTCTCATGCTGGTTGTCGGGGTGGTCAACCGCCGCCTGCGCTGGGCGCGGCCAGTCATCGTCATCGGACTGGTCCTGCTTGTTGGTGCGTTCGTGACAGGTGGTGGCCTTCAGGCCATCAAGGCCGGTTGGCAAGGTTACCACTGAGACGGCGGAAGCCATGGCGTTCGACGGCGTCAAGCGAGAGACGGTCAAGGTGTTCGTGCTCGACAAGGAGCTCAAGGTATAGCGGCGGGTGCGGTCGGCCGTTCGCCATCAGTGCATCAGCATCTACCGTCCGCCCGGCGCCTCGGGTGGCGCTCTCACCTGCCCAACCTTTGGAGACCCATCATGCACCATACCTTGAGCTCGGCACTGTCGGCTCTTGTGTTCCTGTCGATCTCCAGCTGCCAGTCCGCGCCCGCTCCGCTCACTGCCGCCGACATCGACGCGCAACGCGCCCTTTCCGAATCATTCCGCGACCGTGTGCTCGCCAAGGACTGGGACGCCGTCAGCCAGATGTACGCCGATTCAGCCATCTTTATGCCTCCCAATTCCCCAGCCATTCGGGGTCGCGCGGCGATTCGGGAATGGCTTGGTGCCTTCCCACCCGTCGCCACGTTTACGGTCATTGATGACGGAGTGGTCGGGGCCGGGGATCTCGTCTACACCTACGGGCGGTATACGATGACGCTCGGTCTCGCCGGCTCTCCGGTTGACAGCGGTAAGTACCTCGACATTCGGCGGAAACAGAAAGACGGCTCCTGGAAGTACGAGGCCGATATGTTCAACACCAGCGTTCCGCTTCCGGCGACTCCGTAGCAGCCCGAGATTCGGGGTAGTTGCACTCGGCACCTGGGCACTTATTCGGCCCACGGCCCTAGACTCGTTCTCGGTGATGCAAATCAGAATCGCAGTCCCCACTGACGGCCCTCGGCTGGCCGCCATCTATGAGCCGGCGGTAGTGGACAGCATCAAATCGATCGAGCTGGTCGCCCCGGATGGGGCCGAGATGAGCCGCAGGGTCGCGGAAACCACGACGCGGCTGCCGTGGCTGGTCGCGGAAACCGACACGATTCTCGGCTACAGCTACGCGAGTCCGCATCGGGTTCGTACCGCCTATCGCTGGTCAGTCGAAGCGTCGATCTACACCGCCCCGGAGGCCCATCGCCAGGGACTCGGTCGCGCGCTCTACACCAGCCTGTTTGCCATCCTCGCGCTGCAGGGATTTCAGAATGTCTACGCCGGTGTCGCCGTGGAGAATCCGGAGAGCAGCCGATTCCACGAGGCGATGGAATTCGAACCCGTCGGCATCTATCGGCGGGTCGGCTTCAAGCTCGGCCGCTGGCTGGACATCCGCTGGTACGGGCGATCCCTCGGCGACCATCCGGTCGACCCTGCGGAGCCACGCCCGCTGCTGGAAGTGAGAGATACTCCAGAGTTCCAGGAGGCCATGCGGGCGGGGTTGGGGTTGTGGCGGGGCGGGGGGCGCTGACTTCGATTGGTCGCGGTCCGCCGTCTCGTCGAGGTGCCCTGCGGCTGTCCGCGAACTACGGTTGATCACTGCAACTCAAGTGGTAGTTAGGCCACACACCGTCGCCTCGGTCATGCCGACCAACCGTTCAATAGCGGATGGCGGTGCCATCCGAGCTCGCCACGAGGATCGCGTCGTACGAGCTGCACCAATAGTCACAACCGTAGTAGAGCACGAACGCGAGCTGGGTACCGCGAACTGCGCGCCGTGTCAGGCATTTGATCCTCCTGGACCTCACGGCTGGTACGCCACCTTCACAGGCACGGAGCTGGGGGCTCCATAGTCGGGATACGGGACGCCTCCCCCGTTGCCGAGCTCGCCTCTCATGTTGTATCCCCAGCAATAGGCGACGCCGTCGGTCGTCACCCCGCAGGTATGGTCATAGCCCCCACCGTCGCCCGCGCTCACCGACCGGAAGGTGAGCCCGCCCGCGACCGCCACGGGCGTCGCCTTCGAGTCTCCGGTGCTGGCTCCGGCGCCGAGGTGGGGACCGTTGTAGCCCCAGCAGTAGGCGGCGCCGCCTGTGGTAACCCCGCAGGTGTACCGGTCACCCGCGCTCACCATCGCGAAGGTGAGCCCGCCCACGACCGCGACGGGCGACGCGCTGCTGATTGTATCGCCGGTGCCGAGCGCGCCCACACCGTTCCAACCCCAGCAGTACGCCGCACCATCGCTCGTGACGCCGCAGGTGTGACCGGATCCGGTGCTGACCTGGGTGAAGCGGAGCCCGCCCACGACCGCCACCGGCGCCGAACTGCAGGGCCAGCCGCCGGGACGTGACTCGTCGATACATTGCTGGGGCCCGGTCATCGTACCCTGGCCGAGTTCGCCATAGCCGTTGGTCCCCCAGCAGTAGGCGGCGCCGTTGATGGCCAGACCGCAGGAGTGGGAATATCCGCCTGCACTGAGCGCGGTGAGTGTGAGGCCACCCGCGACAGCGACGGGTGTCTTGCTCCCGAGGGTCGTACCGTTGCCGAGCTCGCCGTTGTCGCCGAGCCCCCAGCAGTACGCGACGCCGCCCGGGGTGAGGCCGCAGGTGTGGTTATAGCCGGTACTCACCGAGGTGAGCGTGAGAGCGCCGGCAACCGCGGTGGGCCCGGTCCAGTACCGGGTCGTATCACCGCTGCCCAGGCCGCCGTTGCCGTCAAACCCCCAGCAGTAGGCGGCGCCGCCCGTGGTCACGCCGCAGGTGTGGTGATACCTGGCCGCGCTGACCATGGCGAAGGTGAGGCCGCCGGCGACCGGCTCCGGCGTCGAACTGTACCACGTCGACTGAGCCCCGTTGCCGAGTTCGTTGTTGGGGTTGGACCCCCAGCAGTAGGCGACCCCGCCCATCGTTACCCCGCAACTATGCCAGTCGCCGGCGCTCACCGACGCGAACACCAGGTCCGACGGGACTGGCATGACTGTCACCGTCGCCGCGGCAGGGACGCCATTGCAGCTGACGTGGATCGTCGCGGTCCCGGGCGTCAGCGCCGAGACCTCGCCGGTGAGCGAGACGGTTGCCACCGCCGCGTCGCTCGTGCCCCAGAGGCAGATCGCGGCGACTGGTGTGTCTGATTCATCCAGTGGGACTGCGGACAGGAATGCCTGATGGTCGACCACGATCGAGATCTGCGGGGTCATGGACACCGTCCGGACGATCCCGGAGCTCTGGCCCGTCGTGAAGCTCACCCGGACCGGATCAGCGAGGGGCTCCCCATTCTGTCCGAGCGCCGTGGTCGATGCCTCGAACTGGTAGGTCGTCCCCGGGGTGAGTGAGCTTGTTGGCACGAACACCGCACTCAACCCGCCCGCCGAGACCGTCACCGTACCGGCGTCCTCGGTCCCTCCGTGGCTCAGGCGCAGCGCGCTCGGCAGGCTCGCGCTCTCCATCGGCTGGGTGAAGATGATCGTGATGACGCTGTTGAGGACCACATCGGTCTTGTGATTCGGCGGCGAGGTCCGCACCACCACTGGTCGGGTACGAGTCTGCACGACAGCATAGCCGGGGGCCAAGGTGCCGTCCGAGCGGTGGACCGTGATGCGCAGGGTATCCCCCGGGTTCGCCACGACTTCGATGGGGTCGAACCCGCCGTCCACCATGGCCGCGCTGACCGGCGGACTGATCGAACCATTGCGCACCGTCACGCTGACACCGACGGGGTCGGTAGCGGGCCGCATTGAGACGTAGGCCACTCCCATCCGCAGCCCTGCGGCTCCACTGGGCGCGCCCACGAGCGGCGCCGAAATCAGGGCGGGGGAGCGTGGCAGGCCTCCAGTGCCGGAGCCGGTCGGATCCTGGGAGCAGGCCGCCAGGACCGCGAGGCTGACGGACAGGCAGGCCGCGAGACTCCTGGTGAGACGGCGATGATGCGCTGGAAGCTGCGACATGGTGACTTCCTCTCCACACTTGGAAACCGACGCCGAGCGCGATGCATTCACGGCTGAGGCACCTTCATTCGCGATTCCCCAGCGACGGCCGGTGCCGGTCGCGTGCCGTCGTGACGCGCAGACTCCCGGTCACGGCGCAGGTGACCGCGAATGCCACCTCACCAGTGAGGCCCACCGTGACAGTGCGTGGGTTGTCCCCGGCGACCGCGCAATTGTCGGCCACCCCATACAGCTCTACGACGTGGCTCCCGGGGGCCATGTCGTACATGGTCGCGGCGCCGTTCGCGGCGAGCGACGTGCACACGGGGACCGTCATCGCCCTCGGGGCGGATCCCACGCTGTAGTCCCACCCGCCGCCATTGTAGGGGTCGACGCACACGGTGTAGCCGTCGGGATCGAGCGAGTCTCCGGTGGTCGTGGTGGTGACTTGGAGGGTCGACGCCGAGCACGCCACGCCGAATTGAACCACCACAGTCTCCCCCGGTCGGCGCGGACGGTGCGTGGATTGTCCCCGGCGACCAGGCAGTTGGCCGCCAGGCCCGTTGAGGACGGCATGACTGCCGGTGTCCACGGTTACCGTCCCGGTGCCGTTCACGCCGACCGCGACCGGTCCCTGGTACCCGCACGCGGTTGCGCCTTCGCTGGCGGATACGGGATCGACGCAGCCGGTGTAGCCGTCCGGATCGGGTTCGCCGCCGCTGGTCACGGCCGTAATCCGCAGGGTCGCCGCGGGTGCGGCGATCCGAACGGCGCGCTGGTGGCCGCCGTGAGGCTGGCGGCGCTGGCCACGAGCGCGTATCCGGAGGCCACGGGTGCGAGCGAGAGATCACTGAATGTGGCGACCCCGTTGACGGCGTTCACGACCGTGGCGCCTGAGAGGGTACCCGGTGCCGAGTTGCCGCTGAGCGCTACGGTTATAGGGCCCCCGAATCCGGCCACTGGTTACCCACGGAGTCCAGCACAGTGACCTCGACGGCCGGCGTGATCACGCCGCCTGCCATGGTGTTGCTCGGCTGCTTCGTGAACTGGAGTTTCGAGGCAGGGCCGGGGGTGATGTCGAAGGGCGTGCTGGTGAACCGGTGAGCCTCGTGGTCTCCGCCTTGAGCCTGTAGCCGGTTCCCGCCGTGAGGATTCGGAGACTCGAGAAGCTCGCGATCCCATTCACCGCCGCGACCGTCGTCGTACCCGCCAGAGTAGCGCCGCCGGCTCCGGCCGCGATCGTCAGCGTCACTGAATTGGTCGCGCCGGTCACCGTGTTGCCGGATCCGTCCTCGATCGCCACCGCCACCAGCGGGCTGATCACGACGCCGGCCGTCGTGGAGCTGGGTTCCGTGCTGAAGCCGAGCTTGACGGCGTTGCCCGGTCCCGGCGAGGTCGCGTCGGTGCAGGCTGCCAAGAGGAGGCAGCCCACGTGCAACCAGCGAGGAGCTTTCCATGAATCACGCGCTGTAGGCATGTAATCCTCCCGTTAGAGCCGAGCGGCAGTCCGCCCGTCTCCCGTCTACCCGTCTACCCGTCCACCCGTCGTCCCGTCACGGCTGATACGCCACCTTGTCCGGCCCGCTGTTCGGGGTCCAGCAGTTCGCCCACGCCGCCGGCGGTTACTCCACACGCGGTGACCCATCCGACGCTCACCGACGCAAAGCTGAGCCCACCCGGGACCGCGATGGGCGCCGAGGTACGGCTGGTGCTCTCATTCGCGATCCCCCAGCAGTACCCCGCGCCGGTCGGCGTGAGGCCGCAGGCGTAGTAGTGCAGCAGCCCGGTCGCCAGCGAGGCCAGGCTCAGTCCACCCGCGAGCGCGACCGGGACTCGGCTGCAGGGCAGATCGTAGGGAGACATGTCCCGCCGAGCGCCGCGACGTCGGGGCACACTTCCGGCCCTGCGGGGTTGCCGAGGAGGCTGTATTCGTTATCCCCCCAGCAGTACGGCGCGCTGGTCGTGGTCACACCGCAGGTGCCGTTGCCACCCACGCTCAGAGACTGAAAGGTGAGCCCGCCCGCGACCGCGACGGGCACCGTGCTGCAGGCATAGGAGCCGCCATTCTCGCACTGCTCCGGCCCCGTCGAGGTGCCGATTCCGAGTTCGCCCAGTGTGTTCATCCCCCAGCAATAGGCAGCGCCCGCGGTCGTTACCCCGCAGGTGTGATCACCCCCGGCGCTCACCGAGGCGAAGGTGAGCCCACCGGTGACGGGCACCGGGGTGGTGCTGTTGGTCGTGGTGCCGTCGCCGAGCTCGCCGTAATAGTTCTCGCCCCAGCAGTACGCGCCGCCCGCCGTCGTCACGCCGCAGTCGTGGACGTACCCGGCGCTCACGCTCGCGAAGCTGAGCCCGCCGGGCACGGGCACGGGCGTGCCACGCGGAATGCCGAGGCTCTCGCCAAGCCCGGCCCCATCCGCTACCCCAGCAGTACGCGGCACCACTGGTGGTCACTCCGCACGTGTGCCAGGCGCTGGCACTCACGCTCGCGAAGTGAGCTCGCCGGCCACGGCCACCGGCGTGGCACTGGCGACGTAGACGTTGCCGTCGCCGAGCTGGCCGGTGGAGTTGTTCCCCCAGCAGTACGCGGCGCCCGCCGTCGTCACGCCGCAATTGTGGATGTACCCGGCGCTCACCGAGGCGAACACCAGGTTGAGCGGGATCGGGACGACGGTCACGGTGGCCTCACCGAAGACGCCGCCGCACGTGGCCCGGATCAAGCCGGTGCCGGGGGTGAGGGCCGAGAGCTCGCCGGTGCTCGAGATGATGGCCACGGCCGCGTCGCTCGTGCCCCAGGTACAGCTCGTGGTAAGCGGCGTGCCCGTCGCGTTGAGCGGCATCGCCGACATGTGTTGCTGTCCGCCGACCACGAGCCGGAGCGGCGACGGGCTGACGCTGACCGTCGCAACGGGCGCGGTGTCCGAGCCGGTGGTGAAATCCACCTCGACCGGGGCGACGAGGGCCTCACCGTCCTGACTCTGCGCCGCGGTCGACATCTCGAACTGGTAGGCGGTTTCCGGGGCGAGGGCGCTGGTCGGCACGAATACGGCGGTCAGGGCACCCGCTGACGCCGACACCGTCCCGGCGTCCTCGGTCCCGCCGTGACGGAGGTGCAGCGCGCCCGGAAGGCTCGTTTCGTCCATCGGCTGGGTGAAGATGATCGTGATCACGCTGTTGAGGACCACGTCGGTCTTGCGTGGGGCGGAGAGGTCCGCACTACCACCGGCCGGGTCCGCGCCTGCACCACGGCGAAGCCGGAGTCCGACGTGCCATCCGAATGATGGACCGTGATCAGCAGGGTGTCGCCCGTCTCCGCCGTGATCGCGATGGGGTCGAACCCGCCGTCGGCCATGGCAGCATCGACCGGCAGGCCAGCGTGACGATCGCGCACCGTCACACTGGCGCCGGCGGGGTCGGTGCCGGGCGGCATGGAGATGTAGGCGAACCCCAGGCCCGGCACCGCCGTCCCGCCTGACACGGTGAGGTCCGGCGCCGAGACCAGGGCGGGAGAGCGCCGCAGGCCTCCGTTGCCGCTGCCGGTCGGATCCTGGGAGCAGCCCACTAGGGCCGCGAGAGTGACGGAGAAGCAGGCCGCCAGGCGCCGCGTGAGACGGTGATGAGAGGCGCGTTGCTGCGACATGACCACGTCCTTCCTCATGCTAGAGGCTGCCATCGAGCACGAACCCCGCCCAGTAGAACGGGGCTCGTGAGGCAGGATTGCTGATCGCTTTACGTTGGGCGCTGGCCAAGGCTTGAGCCTCAGTCTTCCCCGCGCGGAGTGCGCCGTAGAATGTCTTCATCAGCTGGGCCGTCGCCGAGTCGTCCACGGGCCACAGTGTCGCCAGCACCTTGGCCGCTCCGGCCGATTGAAAGGCCTGGACCAACCCGACCCAGTCGTCCCCCGGCGGGACGTCACTCACCCGACCGGACCCCACCGCGGTCTGGCAGGCACTGAGGACCACGAGGTCCGCGCGCAGATTCATGGCGGAGACATCGTGGACCTCCAGTCGTCCGTCCGAATCTTTTGAGGGGGCCAGTTTCACGAAGGAGAACAGCGGGTTGTGTTTGTTCAGCACGCCCAGTGTGGCCAAATGGATGATCGACCGGCCCAAAGCCGCGTCAGCAAGGGCCTGTCGAGTCGCCCGACTGCCGGTGAGCACGGTCGCGTCTCTGCCGTACATCTTCGCGATGGCCGCCACTTCCACCCGGGCACCCGGCAACTCCCCCGTGGCCGGTGCCAGCGCGAGGACGCCGGCCGCACCTGGACTTGGTGTACGCGCCAGCAGCTTGAGCCACACCGCGGCCGAGGACACGTAGCCGATCTCATACTGTTGGATCAAAAACCGACCCCCGGCACCCGCCTCGACGAGCGCGGCGAACGGGAGATAGTGAAGCTCGCGGTGTGGCACGATCAGTAACCGGCGCTTGTCCTGGAGGAGCCCGGCGGCTTCGATCGGCGTGATGAGCTGACCACGGAGCCGGCTGAGCGGTGCCCGCCAGAGGCTGGCCGCGCCAGCGGACCTTGGCATGGCGAGCGTTCCCCGGACGAAGTCCACCGCGGCCGCCAGCTCGGTGCCGGTTACCGGCAGCTCCACCGTTACCAGACGGTCCGAGGTCACGACAAATGCGATCGCCGCCGAATCTGTCACGAGGTACTCGATGGCCACCTCGTCGCGAGGCAGCCGTGCGGCGACCGCTCGCCATCCGGGAACGTCGTTCGCCAGAGGCGGGTTGTCCTCCGCCCGGTTCCGCTCGAGAGAATCGAGCAGCTCGGCGTAGGCGTCCTGGGCTTGGGCGAGTGCTTCTCGCGGCTGGTTCGGCAGACGTTCCAGAGCTTCATCGCCCCTCAGTGCCGGGGTTCCCGGAGTCTCCGCAAGGTCGATGAGCGCCGTGATTCGACGTCGGAGCGCAAGCTCTCGCGGGTCTTCGTCGGTGGCGCCGAGTGGCGTCCCCGCCCCTGGTCCCCTGGCCAGAAGATCGAGAGTCTGGCGGGCCCGCAAACGCTCGCTGGTCTCGAATGCCGACGAGTCGCTGCCCGCTGCCCGCTGGGCGAGTGCCAGATCGGTGTAGAGCTCCCATTTGTCGGCGAGGAAATCGGCGCGGACCCCTGGCACCGCGAGGCGTCCCGCCACCGCCTCGATGGCCCTGATGCCATGCTGCAGCTCCGTGACGGCATCCCGCCAGGCGCGGCGAGTGCGCAGCGCGCCACCCAACCCCCCGTACAGGCAAACCGCGACGCCGCTCGCCGGGCGACGGCCAAGGCGCTCGAGCCCAGCGCGATAGTCACCCTCCGCCGCCAAGGGGAGCCCGACGGAGCGTTCCAGATCACCCGCCTGACACAGGGCCCAGGCTTCCGCGACCGGGTCGCCGGAAACGCGCAGGCTGTCGACCGCCTCAAGGATGGTTCGGCGCGCAGCGGCTGTATCGCCTGATTCGCGCATTGCCTGGGAAGCCAGGAGGCGAGTGAGGCCCGCGCCGCGCCTGTCACCCAGCGACTGTTGCCGGGTCGAGGCCGAGAGGAGGAGGTCACGCGCGGAGGCATTGTCCTCCTCGATCAGGCTGACCGTCCCGAGGGCGGCGAGCGCGTCTGCCTCCCCGGCGTGATCCTTGGCCTTGCGAAGGAGGGCGAGTGCCGCGGCATACGCGTCCCGGGCCGGCTTCAGCCGGTTGAACTGGACGGCCAGGTCTCCGCGCGCCAGCCGAAGCCGCCCCTCGGTCGCCAAGCTCAGGCCACCGCGCCGCGCCAGCGCCTCCGCGGTGCTCAACTGTCGCTGGGCTCGATCCAGCCCCCATGGCGGCGAACACGGCCGCCAGGTCCACGCGGACCCCGACGGTGTACTCCACCGGGCCGGTGGCCTGCAGGATTGTGAGAGCGGCTCGATATCGCGCAACGGCGCCCGGATAGTTGCCCCGGTTAGCCTCGAGCAACCCAAGATCATGCAGGACCAGCGCCTCGTCCGTCGGATCATCGAGCTTCCGGTAGAGCGCCAGCGCCTCGGTATACGACTTCTCGGCGCTGAGGTCGTCGCCAGTTCCGCTCGCCAGCGCGCCCAGGTTCACGAGCGCCGCGGCCGCTGGTTCGTCGAGTTCATGCTCGCGCGCCGTGACCAGTGCCTCCGTGTATCGGCGGCGCGCCTCGACCGCGTCTCCCAGCGCCGATGCCACCAGTCCCAGATTGTTGGCATCGGCGGCGATGCCACGGTAGTCCCCAACCTGTCGGCGGATGACGAGCGCTTCGGTGTACTGTGTCGCGGCCGCTCGCAGGTCACCCTGGTCTTTGCTGACCGAGGCGAGCCCTCCCAGCGCATTCATCATGGTCCGGCGATCGCCGGCGATACCGGCCAGCCGGTGGGCCAGTGCGAAGTAGCTCCGGGCGCTGTCAAACTCCACGGCCCGGTAGAACCCGGCGCCGATGTTGCCCAGTGCCGCGGCCATTGTCGCGGTGTCGCCCAACCCACTCGCGATCTGAAGGCTCGCCCGCCAGTCTCGTAAGGCGGCGACCACGCCGACGCGCCCCAAGGCCGCATTGCCCGCCCGGCGCAGGCTGTCGGCGTGAACCCTTCGGATCCGCTTCTCGGGTGACCAGCCGGCAAAGCGCCGGACATCGAGAAGGGGAAACGAATCTCCCCATGTCAGCAGGTAGTCGGTGCCTAACAGCTCGGCCTTGGCCAGCAATGCGGCCGCGATCGCATCATCGGCCGTGGCCGTGGCCGCCAACCAGGTCCGCAGGGAATCCCGCGCCTGGTCCGGGTGCGCTGCAATCCACGCGGCGTTGGAGAGCGAGTCCAGGCTCCCCGCCGAGGCCGCCGCAGAAGACTGCTGGGCCTGGGCGGCACCGACGACGCCGAGGGCGAAGGTCAGGAGCAGCCTCATCGTGGTGCGCCCGGCGCGGCCAGGGTGAAGGTCACCAACTCTGATTCCACCCAGCGGTCATGGCCGGTCTCGGCCTTGATCTGCCAGTAGTAGGGGGTCAGCGTAACCCAGTGCAGCGAATCAGGCGGGGAAACGGCGGTGTCAGTGGCTGTTGTCTGCCAGACGATCTGGCCGTCGGCGGAAAACACCGTAAGGCGGTACCGAAGAGCGCCGGGCACCGGGCTCCATTGCAACACTTCGACAGCAGACACGTACCCCAGTGGAGCTGCCGGTTGCGGCGCGAGGGTAGTCGTGAGGGCGGGATCACGGGTCACGGGGCCGGTCCGCGGCCGATGGTCACCGGTGGACCAGACCAGAAGCAGGACCGCCGCCGCCGCTGCCAGCGGTACCAGGGAGGCCCATCGACGGCGCGGTTGGGTTTGGAGGATGCGCCGGATCTCGTACATGGTCTCACGGCATTCAGCGCAATCCGCCAAGTGGGTCTCTATTTCCGCTCGCTCGTCTGGGCCAACCGCGTTGTCGAAGTAACGCGCGAGGGCCCCGCCGTCCGGGTGAATCGGTTGTGTCATGAGTTCCTCGGTCCGGGCCGGTCAAGGTGGCCCTCAATCAGGTTAAGCGGACACGCTCGTCGGAAATTGCTCGCGCAGTCGTCCACCGTCGGTCCGGCCGTTGCTTGGTTAAGCGGACTGGCTCGCCGCATTTGCGCGAGGGCTATTTGTCGGAGGTCTGGGATGGCCTTATGGCTCAGGGTCGCTGATCCCTTGTCGGGCCAGGGACACGCGCAGTTCCCGCAGCAGGGTGTTGAGGGTGCGATATACGTGGAATGGAGTGGGGTAGCGGAGCAGCTGTGCGATTTCGCGCGCCGGGCGGTCGTCTTCGAATCGCATCTTCAGCAGGAGGCGGTGCGCGGGCGACAGCTGCGCGAGACTGGCTTCGAGTGCGGAGGTGAGTTCCCGGCGCCTGAGATCCTCATCAGCCCCGGCGCTTGGGTCAGGCAGGCCCACCTCACCGATCTCCTTTGCGATGAGATCCACCAGTCGTCGCCGACTGGCTTGACCCTCGCGATCCTTGGGCTGATCACCCCGGTGGCGACCATAGCGCTGCCGCAGATGGTCGAGGCACAGGTGTCGAGCTACGATCACCAGCCATGTGGTGAACTGACTCCGGGGGTCCTCGGCGTACTGCCTTAGGCGACGGCTGTCGTCCTCGCGCAGTTGGTCGAGCACATGGGCATACGCATCCATCGCGCCGTCGTGTTCCGGCACCACGCATCGAGCGGTGTGAAGCAGGAGGGCACTGAAGCGGTTGACGAAACGCACCCACGCCTCGTCGCGGGCGCCGGCGCCGGTCGCCTGCAAGAGATCCTGGAGCTCCTGCGGCGCAGCAGCCATCGAGTGTGGCCTGGAGGAGAGGACTTCCGGCGTGAGGGGAACTGCTTACGGTTCCCGGCAATACTACGCCATGGTTCAATCCCCGCAAGCAAGACAGGGAGTGGATGGTAGTCCTGTGTGACCTCTTTCCTCGCCCTGAAGTATCGGGGCGAGGTGCCCGCTTCAATCAGGTGCACGCTCGCGCTCCCCCTATGTTTCCAACTCACCACTACCTTCAATGGCGTGTCCCCCTAACAAGTGATGCAAAGCATCGCCGCCCGGCTCCTCGGCCGGGCGGCCTGTCCGGGAGCGACCTCATCCACTGCCCACCTGCTGTTCCGAGTCAGTCGAGCGGGAACGGCTCATGCGACCGGGCGTCGTGCGCGATCGCCCACGCGCCAACCCTGCGTCCTAGCTCGTGGCTGGCGGTATTGTTGAACCGGTAGTGCAGCCCCCCATATCCGCGAGAGCCCTGCGGCCTTGACCGTCTCATTCAGCAGGGAGGTCTCTCTGGGGAAGGCGTGCGACACCGTCGCAAATGAAGCGGTGAGGAAGCTGGCGACGTGGGACGGGGAGCAGGGTCGGAGGCTCGCCGGGAGCCCCCGCCCATTCCTCGATTCTACAAGTGTGGTCGACTCAGAACGGACAGTTCCCCGGATCCGGGGCATCGATCCGCAGCGTTGCCGCTTCAGGCGCGAGGTACACCACGATGTTCTCCGCCACCGCTCCGCTCTCGTTGCGAGCGATGTGGGCGTGCTTCCCCACGTCGAGGTAGCCCTGACCCGCCGAGCGGACGATCGCGGTGCAGCCCTGGTCGTCGGATTCATAGAACGTCATCGTGCCCACTACTACCTCTATGAAGACCGGCCCCGGATGGCTATGCCAGCCGCTCTGGCCGCCCGGTTGGAAGACGATGCGCTGGACCGCGATGTCCAGGCGGGGGTCGGCCTTCACCTCGGCGCGCCAACCCTCGGAAATCCGCTTGACCTTGAACCCCGGTTCGCACCGGCCAGCGACAGGGTGGGACCCGGAGTGGTCATCTCGGCCTCTCCTGCCGTGATGATCCCTCCGGTCCTCGCACGGGGTATCGAACGTCGCTCGCCCGAGCAACGTGGACTGGCTTCCGGTTGATACGGTATGGCTCGGGCTGAACGGAACCGAGACCGTGGCGGCCGTGGGAGCGGCCTGGTCACACCCCGTGAAGACCACCGCGCACGTGAGGGCGCCCGCCAGCGCCGTGAGCACTGCTCCCCCGCGCGACACTTGATTGCTCGACATGCTCCACCTCCAGTCTGGTCAGCCTACCACATCCACATATCCGCATAGGAATTTCAATCGGCCCTCCAAGCTTCCAGGCCACGCTCGAGCCAACCTGCATGTGCCTGCCTGCCGACACCTGCACTTCCTCCACTACCTGGTTTCTGGCTATCGGCTCCGTGCCAGTCTCCGCGCACGCGGTCGCCAGCAACACCACCAGGCCGGTGGCGAACGGGAGTGACTTGATGCGTGTGTCATGATTCCTCCCGGCAATGTGATCCGAGAATGACGGTAGCTCTGGCCCGGCGGGATGGGGCTCCCCAGCCGGATCGGGTTTGCTGTTCGATGTAGCGGCCGGTACGTTGGAGCATTCTGCGCGGCGGGCGTCATCCGACCGACCCCCTGAGCGTCACCGCACGCGGTGACTCCTGCGCGCTGGGGCTCTCCCGCATGATCGAGCTGCGAACGCTGGGCGCCTTGGAACTGATCGCCACGGACGGCACCGCGATTCCGTCAGTCCTGGCGCAGCCCAGGCGCGCGGCCCTGCTCTGCTACCTCGCGCTGGCCTCTCCGCGTGGTTTTCACCGCCGCGACTCGCTGTACGCGCTCTTCTGGCCCGAACACGACGCCGAACACGCCCGCCACGCCCTCCGCCAGTCGCTCTACTTCCTGCGCCACGCCCTCGGTAGCAACACCATCACCGCCCGTGGGGACGGAGAGCTGGCGTTGGCGGCCGATGCGGTTCGCTGCGATGCCTGGGAGTTCGAAAAGGCCGTGGACGATGGGCATGCGGAGGCGGCCCTGGCACTCTATCGGGGCGAGCTGCTGAGCGGCTTTCACATCTCCGACGCGCCGGACTTCGAAGGCTGGTTGAGCCTGGAGCGCGAGCGGCTGAGGCGCCGCGCGGGGGCGGCGGCGTGGGCGCTGGCGCAGGCGCGCGCGCGGGCCGACGATG
The DNA here is from genome assembly GCA_963748035.1 of uncultured Gemmatimonadales bacterium. Taxonomy (GTDB): domain Bacteria; phylum Gemmatimonadota; class Gemmatimonadetes; order Gemmatimonadales; family GWC2-71-9; genus JADJOM01. The sequence continues at coordinate 776,543 of CAVVHO010000003.1, forward strand.
CCAGTGGGGCGGCGGACGCGGGTCGGCGGGCCGCGGCCCTCTCTCCCAGCGACGAGACTGAGCTACGCCGCCTGCTGGTTCTGCTGGATCGGCTTGGCGACCGCAGCGGGGCGGTGCGCGCGTATGAGGTGTTTGCTACCAACCTCAAGCGGGACTACGAGCTTGAACCCTCCGACGAGACGCGGGCACTGCTTTCGAGGATTCGAGCCATACCTCCCCCTCTGGCGGCTTCACCCTCAAACGAAATACCGGCGGGAGCCCCGCACCCGGCGACTCTCGGGTCTCGCTCGAGTGGTCGCTGGCGAGGCGCGATCACCTGGAAGCCGAAGGTGCCCTACCTCGAAGCACGTCGCCGTGTCTGGGCGGCGGGCGCACTGGTCGGTGTGGTGCTCCTTCTCCTGGGGACTTACCTGATCCTCAGAGTTCTCCCCGGAGCGCCTGCGATGGGCCGCGAGCGCGTGCTGGTGGCGGATTTCGAGGGCCGGGCGAGGGACTTCACGGATGGTGAACTGGTCGCCCATGTGCTGCGCATTGAACTCGCTCGCTCCCCGCGCCTCAGCGTGGTCAGCATCGAGCGGATCGCCGCGTCGCTCCGTCGCATGCGGCGGGACCCGACCATCCAGCTGAACGCCGCGCTGGCGCGCGAGGTGGCGCTCAGGGAAGGGATCAAAGTGCTGGTGGTAGGGGACGTGAGGGTGGCCGGGACCGGTGTGGTTCTCACCGCGTCGGTCGTCGCGCCGATGAGCGGCGAGATCATCTATGGCGCCTCCGAGACCGCACGGGATTCCGCAGAGCTGCTGCCGGCGATCGAACGCCTCTCCCACAGCATTCGCAAGAGAGCCGGCGAGTCGCTGGCCTCGATTCAGGCCGGGGACTCGTTGTGGAGCTTCACCACCTCATCGCTGCCCGCGTTGCGCAAGCACATGGCCGCTACCAAGGCCTTTCAACGCGGCGACTTCGAGCGGTCGGCCGAGCTGCTTTCCGAGGCCATAGCGCTCGATCCTGACTTCGCCTATGCCCACCTCGAACTCGCCACCGTGCTGGAGAACGCGGGGCGGCCGCGGGGCCGCTACCTGCCGGAACTCGCGCGGGCCTATGCGCTGAGGGCAGGGCTCACCGACCGGGAGCGGTACGCCGTGGAAGGGGCATACCACCTCCGAATTACCGGCGACGTTGGGAAGTCGATCGTCGCATTCCAGAACCACGTCGAGGAGCTCCGCCGAACCGGCGAAGGCGGTTGGTATGGAGCCCTGGGATTTCTCTTGCGGCAGACCGGTCAGCTGCAGGCCGCCGAGGCCATTCTGCAAGAGGCTCGAGTGCGATTCCCGAGTGCGATAAACCAGAGTGTCTTGGTCGATCTGCTATATGCCATTGGGAAAGGACGCCCAGGCTGACACGGTCCTGGGTGAAGTCGCCACTCGCTTTCCAGAACACCCCTTCGTCCTGGAGCTTCGCGTCCGCGTCCTCGCCGCCTCGGGGGCCTACGACTCGGCGCACACGCTGGCCGCAGGGATCCCAAGCGATGTTGGCCTGCCCTTGGAGGCGGAGCTCGATGCCGTCAGGGGGCGGTTCGGTGAAGCCATTGCACATCTGCGCGAGCGTTGCGATCAGGCGCTCGCACGCGGAATGGTGGCGACGGCGGTGGAGATCGCGATCGCGGTTGGGCGTCTCCGGCTTCGCTCGGGTGATTCCGCCGGCGCTTCGGAGGTCGATCAACTGCTGCGCCGGCGCCGGTTCGAGTCCATCGACACCCTGTCCCGGCCCTATCTGCCGTTGGCACAGTTCTATGCCGAGGCCGGCCAGGCCCGTCAGGCACGCGCGTGGCTGAATCGCTATCAGGGCGAATTCCCGGCGCAGTACCGCGGGCCAGATCGGTGGATGTTGCACCGGGCACAGGCAGCCGTGTATCAGGCGGAGGGAAGGCCGGCACAGGCGCTGGAGGAGTTCCGACTGGCCGTGAGAGAGCCCGCCATTCGGGTTGGCATGTTCGACGACGAGCTGCTTCCTACAGCCGACCACCCCGAACTGGCACGGCTCTACGACCAGGCCGGTTTCCCCGACTCCGCAATGGCGGTATATGAGCGTTACGTCAACCTTCGGCTGCTGGATCGTATACACACGGACGCCTTTGAGCTTGGCAGGGCGCTATGGCGTCTCGGGGCGTTGTACGATCGGCGGGGGGATCGTGCGCGAGCGGCGGCGCAATACGAGCGCCTCGGGAATCTCTGGCGTGAGGCGGATGTGTCGGTCAAGCCGCTCGTGGATACGGCCCATAGACTGCGTCAGCGTGATCCCGTGCGACCTCACAGCTGAGCCTGCCATCCGCCATCCGCCGTCTTAGTGTGAAGCCTGCACCTGTAATCCGTACTCGGTACCCGGTACTCGGTACTTTTCTCAGCTCTCGGTCCTCTTGCATCCGTGACCCGGCACTCCATAGTACGTTTCGATGATCCATGTCTGACCCTCCGACTCGCCTGCAGGCGTCCCTGGCCGACCGCTACCGGATCGAGCGTGAGCTGGGACGCGGCGGTATGGCCACGGTGTTCCTGGCCCAGGACCTCAGGCATGATCGCCCCGTAGCACTCAAGGTCCTCCATCCCGCGCTGGCCCAGCTGCTGGGACCCGAGCGGTTCCTGCGCGAGATCCGGCTCTCTGCGCGTCTGCAACACCCGCACATCCTGGTCGTGCACGACTCTGGCGACGCCGACGGGCAGTTCTGGTTCACAATGCCGTACGTCGAGGGCGAGACGCTGCGGGCCCGCTTGGAACGGGAGAAGCAACTCCCGGTTGAGGAGGCTGTGCGGATCACCCGCGAAGTGGCCGACGCGCTTCACTATGCCCATCAGCACGGCGTCATTCATCGCGACATCAAGCCGGAGAACATCCTGCTGAGCGGCTCGCCGAGCCGGGACGGCACGCCCTCACACGCCCTGCTCGCGGACTTCGGCATCGCGCGGGTGCTCCTCCCGGACTCAGACACGCGGCTCACCGAGAGCGGGATCAGCTTGGGCACCCCCCGCTACATGAGTCCCGAGCAGGCCATGGCCCAGCGGGACACTGATCTCCGCACCGACATCTACTCCCTCGGTTGCGTGCTGTACGAGATGCTGATGGGTGAACCGCCGTTCAGCGGACCCACCCCCCAGGCGATCCTGGCAAAGCGGCTGAGCGAACCGGTCCCGCGCTTGAGCACCGTCCGCGACGTGCCGCCCGCTATCGAGCGCGCCGTGACCAGGGCGCTGGCCCGCGCACCCGCCGATCGGTTCTCCACGGCGGCGGAGTTCGCCGGTGCGCTCAAGTTGGATCGGTCGGAAGAGCAGGACGGCAGCGCGAGGATACCGACCCGCACCCGTCGGCCGATTTCTCGCCTGGTTGGGATCAGCCTAACACTGCTGCTTCTGGTGCTCGGCGGATATGCCGCGCTCCGGTGGGGAAGGGGCTCCATAGCACCGCCGCCGGCCTCCGCCGCGGTGCTTCCCTTTGTAGACCTGAGTCCGGAAGGGGATCAGGAGTATTTCAGTGACGGGCTCACCGAGGAGTTGATTACTGCGCTGAGCCAGGTCCCGGGACTCCGGGTCGCGGCCCGGACCTCTTCCTTCCAGTTCAAGGCACAGAATCCCGACGTGCACGAGGTCGGCCGCCGGCTCGATGTCGGCGCCGTGCTGGAGGGGAGTGTCAGAAAGAGCGGGAACCGCCTGCGGGTGAGCGCGCAGCTCATCAGCGTGAAGGATGGCTATCAGCTCTGGTCCGAGTCCTACGATCGGGACCTGGCGGATGTCTTCGCGGTGCAGGAGGACGTTGCCCGATCCATTGTGGCCGCGCTTCGGGTGCAGCTCGCACCCGCCCGTGACTCGGCGCTGGCCGTCCGTCCCACAAGTGATCTTCAGGCGTATGACCTGTACCTCAAAGGACTGTTCGCCTGGAATCAGCGGAACGCCGCCTCCCTTCCGGAAGCAGTGCGCAACCTGGAACAGGCGGTGGCGCGGGACTCGAGCTTTGCCCGCGCATGGGCCGCGCTCGCCGCCGCCTACCTCCTTGTGGTTCCGTACTCCGGACACGGCTCGTCCGCCGACGCCTGGCGAAAGGCCCAGGCCGCCGCCAGAGAGGCGCTGGCGCTCGACAGCTCCTCAGCGGAGGCGTACACCTCCCTCGGGTACGGCAACCTGATCTACGGCTGGAATTGGACGGCGGCGGAAGAGAACTTCCAGCGAGCCATTGCCGCCGACCCCAATTACGCTACGGGCCACCACTGGTACGGCGACTTCCTCGCCGGCCGCGGTCGCCTGCCCGAGGCCCAAGCCGAGATGACCCGGGCGCATCAGCTGGATCCCCTGTCGCGCCAGATCGGCGTCGAGTGGGCGTGGGTGGCCTACCTCATGCACCACAACGACGAGGCGGAGGCGCGCATGCGCCAGACTCTCGCGCTCGACCCGAACTATGCCCAGGCGCATGTCCGGCTCGGCTTCATCCTGGTCCAGCAGCGACGCTACCCAGAGGCAATCGCGTCACTCAAGCGTGCGATTGACCTGGGTGTGTTCTATCCCCAGGCCGCCGCCGCGCTCGCGTTTGCCTATAGTGAGTCAGGTGATCGGACGGCGGCGCTCAAGATCGTGAACGATCTCAAAGAGCGCTCGGTTCGGGAGCTGGTGCCGCCGTTCCTCATTGCGGAGGCGTACACCGGCCTAGGCGACGTGACCCAAGCCGTCGAATGGCTCAATCGGGGCATTGACCAGCATGACATCTATATCCCCGAGAACTTCTTCGATCCGCTCCTGGACCCGCTGCGGAGTGATCCGCGATTCAGCCAGGTGTTGGTGAAGATGGGATTCGACTCGTCGGGCGCGCGATAGGGCCGAGGGGCCACACCCTATCGCCCGAACACCGCCGGCCTGCCTACACCGAGCTTCCCGCTGGCGCGCTCCAGCAGGTAGACATGAATTGCCTGCATGGCTGATATATCAAGTCCGAGAGCGCACCACGCCGGCATCCCCTTGTCCAGTCTCCCCGCGCACACCGTTTGGATGAACAGCTCGGCCGTGGGGATGGTCCCGCTCGGCTTCACGGACTCGATCAGGGCCGGCGCGAAGGAGGTGCCAACGCCAAAGTCACCATGGCACCGGGCGCAGTAGAGGGCAAATTGCTTCCAGCCCTCGTAAACCGCCGGCGACACGGTGTCCCGCGGTGTCGAATGATATGACTTGAAATAGGTGGTGTCGGTCTCCGGCGCGCTGCCGCCAGGTGTCTGTGCCGCGAGAAAGGCGGTGCTCCCGAAGAAACCAAACAGCAGGAGCAGGACCGTGACGGCGACCGAGCCGATTGATGAAAAAGGACGGCGCATACGACCGCTCCGCTTCTGGCACCCTGACTTCTCGGGCACCCCTATGGTGGGATTGGGTATCGTCACCCTATGGTACGGTGTATGAAATCCTCTTGGTTATCGGATGAAGATTTGTTGAGGCAGAAAGAATGCCGTCGCTTTGTGTGGTTTCTCCGCTGTACCCTCCTCGGGTTCATGTCGCTCTGCCTCCTTCCTGTCGCGCTGATCGGCCAGGACTCCCTGCCTTCTCAACTTCAGCGTCTCAAACTCGGTCAGCGCGTCCGCATACTGACTGTTGAGGGCCACCGGATGGAAGGACGTCTCGGTCAGGTCAAGAACGAACCCCCGGCCCTGCGTCTCCGCACCACGGATTCCACCGTCGGCGTTGGGACTATCGATTCGCTCTGGCTTGGCCGCTCACACGCAGGCAAAGGCGCCTGGATTGGAGCCTTGGCCCTCGGCGTTCCCTCGGCAATCTTCTGGTCAAGTTTCTGTAACGCCGTCAGCGAAGGCCAGGGTTGCGATGCACTGGATGTTGTCGCCGGGCTCACCCTCGCTGGGGCTGCAGTGGGCGCCGGTGTCGGCGCGCTGATTGGTTCCAGCTCGACCCATTGGGAGCTCTCTTATTCCCGCCCGCCTCTGTCTTCACACCAAAGACGGCCCCGAATGCCCAGCATTCAACTCGGCTTGAGCATCCGACTCCCGTGACCCTTCTTGTGCTCAAGGCAACTCCGACCAAGGCGGTCCCTACCTGGGCTGGGGTACCAAGAACCCGGCACCGGCACTCTGGCACCTTGGCACTCCGGCGAGCTAGAATTTCGCAATGAACGTCGTCCTCTTCGGCGCCACCGGCATGGTCGGTTCTGGCGCCCTGCTCGAGTGCCTCGCCGACCCGCGGGTGCAGTTGGTCCTGGTCGTTGGCCGCTCGCCAACGGGTCGGACTCACCCGAAGCTCCGCGAGGTGATCCTGGCGGACATGTTCAACTACAGCACCCTCGCCGCCGAGTTCGCCAAGTGCGACGCGTGCTTGTTCTGTTTGGGGGTCTCGTCCGCCGGCATGAAGGAGGCTGACTACACTCGGCTCACTTATGACCTCACCCTCGCCGCCGCACGCGCCATGGTCGCGGCGAATCCGGCGATGACGTTTTGCTACATCTCGGGAGTCGGCACCGACAGCACCGAGAAGGGTGGAGTCATGTGGGCCCGGGTGAAGGGGCGGACAGAGAACGCCCTCCTCGCCCTGCCTTTCAGGGCTGCGTTCATGTTCCGTCCGGGGTTCATCCAGCCGATGCAGGGCGTCCGCTCCAAGACTGGGTGGGTCCAAGCCATCTACACCTTGGTCTCCCCCCTCTACCCGGTCCTCCATCGCCTCTTTCCCAACTCCTCCACGACCACCACCAGCCTTGGTCGCGCATTGATTGAGGTGGCGGCGAATGGGTATCCAAGGCGGGTTCTTTACGCAGAGGATATCAACAGGTTGGGGGTACCGAGTCCCTAGTACCGAGTACCCAGTACCCAGTACCGAGTACCGAGTACCGAGTACAACTGCCGCCATACCAGAACTGGGGGCACTACCCCGCACCAGCCAAAGATCCTGGGCATTTTGTACTCGGTACCCGGTACCCGGTACTGGGTACACGGTTTCCACGCCCTCCCCTCACCCTAGCCAACCCCCGTACCTGGCGCTAACCTAGAATTGATCTTCCGGTTCCATCCGCTGCGGCCCCCGTGTCAGGAGGGGCATATGTTCGACCCCAAAGTTCACGACACCCCGGTCAGTGTACCCGCCCGTCCCGTTGAGGCGCTTCCGGAACCTCGAGAGCTCGCGCCGGAACGTAAACAGCCACGCCAGTCTACCGCGCCCCACTGGAGCCCTCCACCGGCGCCGCTCTTTCCTGAACATCCGGTCTACCAGCAGGCGTCGCCTCCCAAGCACACCCAATGGAGGGAGATCATTCGCGCCCTAGCGATAGAGGCGGTGACCGAGCGCAAGAATCAGATTCCACTCGCCTTGTTCATCGTGCTCACGATTCTGGCGGTCGTGCTACTGGGGGCGGGGGCGCGATCGAAGCCTCCGGCGTCGCAGTTGCAGGAGTTTCTCACCCACTTCACCGTGTCGAGCAACCAGACTGAGACCAGCCTCTTTGCCAACGACCGCTACCTGGGCGAGATCGGTCCCGGGGGGCGGCAGTTTGCCGTGGTCCCCGGCGTCATTCGCCTGCGGGTGATCCACAGCGACTGCCGGGCGAGGGATACCACCTTTGAGTTCAAGGCCGGGGAGTACAAGACGGTGGGACCGCTGGATGCGGCGTGCGGGTTCTGACCTAGACGACAGGCAATAGGCGCAAGGCGAGAGGAGGTGACAGGCTAGAGGCGACAGGCGACAGTTCTCGGCGCTCCCCAACTCATCGAGAATCCGACGATCGGACCGTCGGATCGCTTGGGATTCCGGCACTTTGGCACCTTTTCGGCACTTTTGGTACTTTTCTCGGCCTTCGGCCTTTCCCCCAACTTCCTTTCGATTTTGTGAGCCCCCCCATGGGCGTGCCGGAGAGTGTTCGCGAGGCACTCGCCGATCGCTACACGATCGAGCGCGAGATCGGCCGCGGCGGTATGGCCGTCGTCTATCTCGCGCACGACCTCCGCCACAACCGTCCGGTCGCGCTCAAGCTCCTGCTGCCTGAGAGCGTTGCCACACCCGGCCAAGAGCGGTTCCAACGCGAGATCTACTTCTCCGCCCGGCTCCAGCATCCCCACATCCTGACGGTGCTTGATTCCGGCGAGCTGCGTACCCATGAAGGGGTGGGGCAGCTCTGGTTCACCATGCCCTTCGTCGATGGGGAATCGCTCCGCGACCGCATGACCCGGGAGGGCCGGCTCTCCGTTGAGGACGCGATGCGCATCACCAGCGAGGCCGCCCGCGGGCTGGATTATGCGCATCAACACGGTGTGATCCACCGCGACATCAAGCCCGAAAACATCCTGCTCACCCGGGATGGCACGACCCTGGTCGCCGACTTCGGGATCGCCCGCGCGCTCAACACCGAAGACGGTCTCACCCGGACCGGAGTCGCCATCGGCACGCCGTATTACATGAGCCCAGAGCAGACCGACGACAACCCTGTCGACGCCCGGAGCGACCTGTACTCGCTGGCGGCGGTGCTCTATGAGATGTTGACTGGTGAGCCGCCCTTCACCGGGCGGAGCCTGCATGCGATCGTCGCCAAGCGCCTCGCCGAGCCGACGCCCAGTGTGCGGGCGCTCCGGGCGGATGTCCCCGTCGGCGTGGATGAGGCCATCCGGAAGGCGATGGCACCGGTACCAGCGAACCGCTTCGGCACCGTGACACAGTTCGCACAGGCCATACAGCGGGGAACAGGGAACGGGGAATGGGGAACGGGTACGATCGGGGCTGGGACCGGACCCGTTCCCGGTTCCCTGTTCCCCGTTTCCCGTCGTCCCATCCCCGTCACAGCAGCGGTACTCGTGGCCGGTCTCCTTATCGGGATCGGAGCACTGTTCGTCTGGCGGCGGATGGGCGAGGCAGGCGGCCAGGCCGAGAACGCCACTCCTGTCGTTGCCGTGCTGCCCTTCGAAAACCTGGGCGACTCGGCCGATGCCTACTTTGCCGACGGCGTCGCCGACGAGGTCCGCACCAAGCTGGCTCAGGTCGCGGGGCTCGAGGTGATCGCGCGCGGCAGCTCGACCGAATACCGCCGGCCAACCAGGCGGCCGACCGATATCGCCCGCGAACTTGGCGCCGACTACATCCTCACCGGGACCGTTCGCTGGGAGAAGACGGAAGGAGGGAATCGGGTCCGGGTCACGCCCGAGCTGGTGGACGCGCGCCGCGACCATGCAGCCCGCACTCGCTGGGCGCAGCAGTTCGACGCCTCGCTCACCGACGTTTTTCAGGTACAGGCCGATATCGCGACCAAGGTGGTCGACGCACTGGGCCTCGCCCTGGCCGACAGCGCCCGGCGCGAGCTAACTACCAAGCCGACCGAGAGCCTCGCGGCCTATGACGAGTTCCTGAAGGGTGAGGCGGCCGCGGGGTCGATGAAGGGCGATCAAGCGAGCCTCGGGCGCGCGGCCGGCTACTACGAGCGCGCGGTCGCTCTCGACTCCACCTTCGTCCAGGCCTGGAGCCAGCTATCCCGTGCCAGGAGCTCTCTCTATTCCAACGGGGTCCCGAATCCGAAGCTAGGCGAGCAGGCACGGCTCGCGGCAGAGCGTGCCAGAGCGCTCAAGCCGAACGACCCCTCGGTCTACCTGGCGGTCGGGGATTACTACGGGAGCGTCACTCCGATCGACAACGAGCGGGCGGCCGCGGCGTACGAACAGGGGCTGCGGATCGCGCCCGACAACGTCGACCTGCTGGGTGCGGCCGCGATGACCGAATCGAGTCTGGGCCGCTGGGACGGTGTGGCGGTGCGGCTCGCGCGCGCTTCGCTCCTGGACCCGCGCTCGGCGAACACGGCCCGCCGGCTGTCGGTGGTGCACACCTTTCTTCGGAACTATCCCGCCGCGGACTCCGCCGCTGACAACGCGGTGGCACTGGCTCCGGCCAATCTCGGCATGGTGTCTCTCAAGGTGCTGGTCGCCCTGGCTCGAGGCGATCGCGACAGCGCGAGAGCGGTGATCAAGGCGGCCGCGCCACTTATCGACCCCGGGACGCTGCTCCCATTTTTCGCCTACTACCAGGATCTCTACTGGGTGCTGGACGACGAGCAGCAGCAGCAGGTGCTCGGGGCGCCGCTAAGCGCGTTTGGCGACGACCGGGGAGGGTGGGGCATGGTACTGACCGAGTTGTATCAGCTCCGCGGAGATCGCCGCCGCGCGGCCGTCTATGCTGACTCGGCGCGGCTGGCCTTCGAGGAGCAGATCCGGGCGGCCCCGGACGACGGCCAGCGTCGCGTCCTCCTCGGATTGGCGCTGGCATACCTGGGGCGGAACGTGGACGCGGTGCGGGAAGGGCAGCGAGGAGTGGCGCTGCTGCCCATCAGCCAGGATGGCTACTTCGGTCCCTACAACCAACTGCAGCTGGTGCGGATCTATCTGCTGGTCGGCGAGCAGGAGAAGGCGCTGGACCAGCTCGAGCCGCTGCTCAAGGTGCCGTTCTATCTCTCTCCCGGGTGGCTCCGGATCGATCCCACGTTCGATCCACTGCGGAAGAACCCGCGGTTCCGGAAGCTTGTTGAGGGATAGAAGGGGACAGGCGGTGCTGCGGCCTTGACGATCGCTCATTGGGGCGCCGGGTGAAGGACCTTCTGTCCCGTCCTACAAAGACAATCTGTCCCGTCCTACAAAGACTTTCTGATCCGGCCTACAGAGCCAATTTGGTTGTTAGATGACAGAGTGCTTGGACGTCTCCATAGGGTCACTGCCCACCTTGGGTGGTGTCTCATTCTGCACACGGAGACAGTATGCGCCGCATTCTCACACTCCCCCTGACCCTCTGCCTCGCAACCGTCGCCGGCCTCGCCTGCAGCTATAGCTCCGGGCCCAGCCTGCCAAGTGGCGACGTATCGATCGTACTGAATGCCAGCACGGCGGGGGCCGCCGCCTTCTCCCCGAACCCGTTCAGCGAGAGCTTTGCGACCCGGGCCAAGGTGATCTGGGTCAACGCCGACCTAATGAGCGACGGGTACGGGACCAGTGGAACGACCCACCATCTCGTGTCCGACACTGGGGTATTCGACTCGGGGGTCTTCGCGCCGGGGACCACGTTCACGTTCACGTTTCCCGCGAGTGGCACCTACGCGTACCATTGTTCGATCCACCCCACGATGGTCGGGACCATCACGGTCACACCCTGAAGGCCCCGTGCGGTCGTCAGGGCCAGTTCCGGACGGCTGATTGTCGAGAACTGATATTCGATTTGCTGACCAGAACCGAGGGTGGAAGGCCGCGGGCCTTCGACTCTCGGTTCTAGTCAGCAATCAGCAATCGACAAGTAGCGAGCAGCAATCCCCGTAGGATTCCCCAACCCGCGTCTCTTACGCCACCCCCAGTTGTTGAAGCATCGTTCCCATGTCGAAGTAGTGGCGCTGGACTTTGACTTTCTCACCAGCGGTCTCGCAGACGAAGCATGCGCGGACCTCGATCCGTTTGCCCGTGGCGGGAATGGCGCCCTTCGGTGTCTGCAGCGGTCCCTGGTGGGTTCCCCGCCAAGTCACCTCGAGTACCACCACGTCACCGCTTGCCTGGGCACTATTGAAAGTTGCCTTCGAGTCGGGCAAGGCCGTCGCCCAGCCCTGCCAGGCAGCGATCACCTGCTCCGCGCCCTGCACTCTTCGTTGGGTGGCGACCTCGTCGTAGACGAAATCGGCGGTGACCGATGCCGCAACCGCGCCCCAGTTCTTCTCGTTGTAGGCGAGAATCGGGGCCTTCGCGGCGGCGATCAACTGTGATGGGGAGAGCTTGGTGGTTTGCGCGGCCATGATCAGACTCCTTGTGTTGCCGGTCGAAATTGCGACACTACGGGAGCGGAACGAACATGTAGTCCGGTACAGGCCGGGGCAATTCCCGACTTTTCCGAGGTACCGGGTACCTTGAGCCCCGGACTCCCCTTCGGTCGATTCTAGCGCCCACCGTTCGACTAATTAGCGTCTTTAGCCAATTCACACGCTTCCGGAGGTGATCCTGTGAAATACCTGTGCCTCATCTACGCCGACGAGTCCCTGTGGCAGAAGATGCCCAAGGCCGACGGAGACACGATGGTCGCCGAGTACCGCGCCTACGGGGAGGACATCAAGAAGAGCGGGCACTATGTGGGCGGGAATCGGCTGCATCCCAGCCACGCAGCGACGACCGTGCGCATCCGCAACGGGAAGCTGTCCACCACCGACGGCCCCTTCGCGGAGACCAAGGAGCAGCTTGGCGGCTACTACCTGGTCGAGGCCAAGGACCTGAACGATGCGATCCAAGTGGCCTCGAGGATCCCTGGCGCGAAGGTGGGAAGCATCGAGGTGCGTCCGGTGTTCGACATGGCGGCGCAGTAGTTCGCACCCGCCAGCCATGAGCGAGGATTCCGTCGAGGCGGCGCGCGGGATGGTTGACACGGTCTACCGTTCCGATTCGCGCCGCGTCCTCGCGACGCTCATCCGGCTGCTGGGCGATTTCGATCTCGCCGAAGAGGCACTGCATGACGCCTTCACCGCGGCGCTCGAACGCTGGCCCCGGGACGGTGTACCCGCCAACCCCCGGGCGTGGCTCGTCTCGACCGGCCGCTTCAAGGCAATTGACGCAATGCGGAGGAGGGCGAAATTCGACGCGTCGTTGGTGGAAATCGCCGAGCAACTCGACATCAGAGCGGGAGACACCGCGTTGGATGACGAGGGCGTCCAGGACGATCGGCTCCGGTTGATCTTCACTTGCTGTCATCCGGCTCTACCGCCGGACGCCCAGGTTGCGCTGACCCTGCGCGAGGTCTGCGGCCTTACCACCGAGGAGATCGCGCACGCCTTTCTCACCGGCCCGCCTACGGTGGCCCAGCGCATTGTCCGCGCCAAGGGAAAGATCCGGGATGCGCGGATTCCCTATCAGGTGCCGGCGCTTGCGGATCTGGCCGATCGGCTCGACGCGGTGCTGCAGGTGATCTACCTGGTGTTCAACGAGGGCTACTCCGCCTCCTCGGGCGAATCCCTCACGCGGCATGATCTCTCCGGTGAGGCAATTCGGCTCGGCCGACTGCTGGTCGAGTTGCTGCCCGACCCCGAAGCGGTGGGATTGCTCGCGCTGATGCTGCTGCACGAATCTCGGCGCTCGGCGCGTACTTCGGCGGCCGGGGAGCTGATACTGCTGGAACATCAGGACCGCGCGACCTGGAACCGGGAGCAGATCGTGGAGGGCTCCACATTGGTGGAACGGGCGCTCTCGTCGCGGCGGTTCGGACCCTATACCCTCCAGGCCGCGATCGCGGCGGTGCATGCCGAGGCCCCCACTGCCGCGGCGACCGACTGGGTCCAGATCGTCGGGTTGTACGACGTGCTGCACAGGGCAGAGCCGTCATCGATCGTCGAACTCAACCGCGCCGCAGCCATCGCCATGCGTGACGGCCCGGCTGCGGGCCTCGCGCTCATCGATGCCCTCCTCGCCCGCGGCGAGCTCCGCGACTACACCCATGCCCATTCCGCGCGGGCTGAGCTATGTCGGAGGTTGGGACGAACACAGGAGGCGCGAATCTCCTACACCCGCGCTCTGAGCCTTACGAAGCAGGAGGTGGAGCGCCGGTTTCTCGTGCGGCGGATCGCCGAGCTGGGGTAAGCGGCGGGAGAACGGGGAACGGGGAACGGGGAACAGGGAACAGGGAACGGGAAAGCTAGCCCGCGATCCCAGCTGCCCTTTCGCGGCCTGGTCACACAACTTCGTGTCTGGTCGCAGGGCAACACGTTCTTCCCGTTCCCCGTTCCCCGTTCCCCATTCCCCTTACTCAACAATGTCCTTGCGTAAGGGCCCCAACGCGCCGAGCAGCTCACTCTTCTCCTTCTCTCCGACTTTGAACACCGTCATCGCCGCCACCAGGTCTTCCACCAGGGCATCGAAGTCAGCGTCAGTGATCCCCATGCCCTGATGTGCCGTCTGCATGTCCTGTCCTTCGTAGTCGCACGGTCCGCCGCTGGCCTTGCAAATCATCTGCGCGAGGTGGGTCTTGAAAGTGGCGAGTTCACCCGGGTCATTGATCGCGGCGTTGAAGAAGTGCTTGATCCGGTCATCGCGGACGACGCGGGCGACGAACTCATCCACCACGGCAGTGATGGCAGGTGTACCCCCGAGGCGGAGGTAAAGCGATGCCGGCTGCGGCTTGGGTTGGGGTGCCGGGGCGCAGGCGAGGATGAGGAACGGAATGAAGCGATGGAATCGGCGCATTGGAGTCATTCAGGCGACAGGCGACGGGCGAGAGACGATGGGCGACAGGCCAAAGGCGACAGGCGACAATTCGGGAGTACCTCGTACTTCGTATTCACAACTAGATGAAATCTCTCGGTCCGGGTACTTGACTCCCCCGCGGGTGAGCCTTAACCGACCGCTAACGGCTAACGGCTAACGGCTAACGGCTAACGGCTAACGGCTAACGGCTAACGGCTAACGGCTAACGGCTAACGGCTAACGGCCAACGGCCAACGGCCAACGGCTAACGGCCAACGGCCAACGGCGGACGCCTAAGGCACGACTTCCAGGTATGTCAACTCCACATCATTCGCAAACAGTCCCAGGCTAGCCGGAATTGTTCCCGTGATGGTGTTGTTCTCGAACGTCGCGGTGATCGGAAAGCCCCCGGCAACCTGAAAGGAGATCCTCTTGCCCGAGCGGGTATAGCTGCCGAAAGTTCCCAGTACCTGGGTGCTCACTTGGCCGCCGGTGCGGGTGCAGTCCGTCGTGAGTTCCGCGCTGAGCTCATAACTGCCATCGAGCCCGAGAGTCAGATTGCCGGAGCTGATCAACCCGTCACAATTGATGGTGGCCTCGACGAGAACCGGCGGAACCGCGCCGTTCACCTCGACCAGGCTGAAGTCGCCGGCGATGAAGCCCGGGCCGGTCCCGTCACCACAACGTGGCAGTGCGAGTACGGCGAGACACAGGGAAGCGAATCGGAGCAAGGGGCGCATGGTGGACAAACTACAGGCGACAGGCGAGGGGCGACAGGCGAGGGGCGAGAGGCGACAGGCGAGAGGCGACAAAGTGCAACGTGCTGTGGACTGGGGCTACTGTTGACGGTCGACTCCCAACCACCCATTCCTAACGGCAACGGCTAACGGGGTTGGCTATACGGCCCCTCCGCTTAAAGAACTCCACCTCCCGCTCATGTTTCTCCGCCGCCGCCCGGGTCTTGAATGTCCCCAGGTTACGCCGCTTACCCGTCCTCGGATTCTTCTTGAGGGAGTACAGGCGATAGTGGCCGGAGGGGAGTTTGCGGATCACTGTTGAGATCTCCGTGTAGGGCTGGGTCCGTCAACAGGTACCTAGTACCGAGTACCGAGTACAAAGTCCCGGGACAATATGCCGCTGCCGGGAAGCCCCACCGCGACTCGATACTAGGGCAGTTGTACTCGGTACCCGGTACTCGGCACTTGTACTAATGCCCTGTAACTACGATCCGTATTCGACTCAATTGATGCAAATGCGCCAGGTCGTGCCCGGCATACATCCGCCGCATGTGCTCGATGCTCTCTTCCCCCCGTTCCCCATGGATGCCCACCCGTGCCAACTCGGTCGGCGAGGCGCCGCCCCACAGTGTCAGGTTGGCCTTCCGGAGCACGGTGAATCGCTCGAGCGATTCCTCGACATGGGTCTTTTCGTAGTGCAGCCGCTTGGCCCACGCGTCCTGATCATAAGGAAGCAACGGCGGGCGGTCATGGGTCAGGATCATTCGCAGCCGAAACGCGCCCACTAGCTCTGAGTCGGCGAGATGGGCGATGACCATACGGGTCGACCATTTGCCGGGCGCTTCGGGTGTGTCGATCTGTTGCGGGGCGAGGCGATCGATGGTGTCCCGGAGCATCGCCGGTGTTTCCCGCAGGACCTGCAAGGGATTCTTGTCGCCTAGAAGGTGCAGCAGCGCGGCGGTGTAACTGTCCGCCTGGGCGGGGGTGAGCATTCCGGAAGCCGAAAGGACCGACATTAGGATCTCGGGGAGAACGGAGCCGTGAAACTTAACATGGGCCGAGGTCGGAGTAACACCGTATTCACGATATTCGGCTAACGGCTAACGGCTCCTTAGCGCCCGGACCAGCACTCCGCCTGCCAGCGCGAGGACCAGGAGTGCGATCCCCAGTCTGGCCGGCATGCGATCAGCCGCTGGAGGAAGAAACCACCAGACCCAACAGAGGAATGCGGCTGCCACGACAAACCAGGCCCCCACCGCGAGCGGCGCCCATCGCCGAGGCTGAAGCAGCCCCACGATTGCAGCGAGAGCGGTCAGGGCCAGGCAGGCGTCGAGTGTCAGAAAGATGCTTGCCTCGACGGGCGACGCGATGTGGAGTCGGAGCGTAGCCAAGTCGCTCCAGAGCGCCTGTACCACGAAACAGAGGGATATCAGGAACAGGACTGCGAGGAGCTTGAGTCCCACATGTCGCGGGATCAACTGGAAGGTCCGCCGGGAGTCAGGCCGCGCTCGAGGATGAAGATCTCCAATGCCTTCGCCGCCTGGCGCCGGATCACTCGGCGGACGGGTGGCGCCCAGCCCAGGAATAGCCCCCGCCCGCCAAGGGCCTGTGCTGACCAGCGCCAGAGGTTGAAATGATCCTGGTGTGCGATGATCTGGGCCCCGCGAAACTGGAAAGTTGCGCGAATCCGATTGTGAACTGGCCTGCGAGTCCCGCTGAAGCTATAGCGCGCCTCCCACTCCGCCGCCCCGGCGGTGTCATCAGCAGTCACATTGGTGAAGGTGATCTTCAGATCGGTGCCGCGCTCGCAGAGCATGTGCCACATCGCCGGAAGGCGCCAACCGTGGAGCTGAAAGACCGGATCGCGGAATGTCGCATCGGGGGCGTAGCAAGCACCCATGGCGACGTGGTCGCGGCGCTGAAATGCGGTGTAGAAACTTGCGATCAGAGCAGCGTGCGGATGCATGGAGACCATATGTCGATACGCTTCATGGGTCGCGCTGCGCCGACCGCTCCAGGCGCGCGGTCACCGGTGCCAGAAACTTCCACCCTTTACCACCCACCTTACCTGCTGCACGTTGCGAATGTCGAGTGTCGGGTCGGCAGCAAGCAACACCATGTCGGCTAGTTTGCCATACTCGAGCGTGCCAACACTGTCCTGTCTGTCCATGGCAGCGGCCGCAGTTCGGGTCGCGGCAATGAGTACGGCCATCGGGCTCAGACCTGCCTGCTGCAGCAGGAGCATCTCCCGATAGATAGCGGGCCCGTGCAGTGTGCCGGGGTTGCCCGCGTCCGTGCCGACGGCCAGCGAGATTCCCGCGGCGTCCACCCGGCGTGCATTCGCCATTGCATTTGCGGTTTGCGTCTCGAAGTCGGCTTGAGTCTCTGGAGCGAGCCAATAGGCGACGCGTCCCTTCGGTGGTCCGGAATGTACATGGCGCAGGGTGAGGGAATCGACGCAATCGGTCGGATACCCCAGGCTATCTCCGCGAGCGGCACGGATGTAGCCACCGTATACCATCGCCGTTGTCACATATATGACGTGATGTTCGCGGGCGAGGGCGATGAATTCATCATCAATGGGGCTTTCGAAGACGCTGTGCACCAGCACATCCGCACCTGCACGGATTGCGTCCTTGGCTTCCCACAGACCCGTTGCATGCACTATCAGCCGGAGTCGATTGGCCTTGGCTTCTTGCGCAGCCGCGCGCACCAGTGCCTGCACCCGCGCGGTGTCGGGTGGCTGGGGCGGCATGATGTACCAGAGCTTCACGGCATCAGACCTGAACGCCGCGTGAGTCCGGATGGTTGCCCGCACCACGGAATCATTCGCCATGTATATCAGCTGCTGCTGGCCCGGAAGATTGAGCCAGTGATCGACAGTCGCGAGTAGTGGTCCTGCGGCGGCAATACGAGGAGCCAAGGTATCCGAGGCAAACCGGCGGCGCAGTTCCCAGGTCCACGGGTAGCCGCCGACATCGAAGACAGAGGTCACGCCGGAGCAGTGATAGGCGGAAAGGAAGCGCTCCGGGTGAGCTTCGAGGTCCGCCATCACCGCCGCGTATGGGAAACTGTCTCGGAGGTCACCGGCGTCGGGACGCCCATCAAACCACCCCGTCTGACTGAAGTGTACGTGGGCATCGATGAGCCCCGGAATGATCCATAGGCCAGCCGCGTCAAATCGGGCGGCCCCTCGCGGAATCCGACACTTCACACGCGATCCGGCACAGTGGATGCGTCCCTCACGAATCAGCACTACAGCGTCCCGCACCGGGGCGCTACCGGTCCCATCGATGAGAGTGCCGCCAACCACGGCCCGGATGCCCTGGGCCGCCGCAGGAGTGGCTGCCAGGAGCGACGCGGCCCAGAGCGTAACGCTGCCTGCGACGATCGATGTGATGAAGCTACGAGCGGAATACATACCTGACCCTGAAGTGATTGCAGTCGGTTGGCCTCCCCCATTTTTCGTGGGCTTCCCGCTCCGGCCGAGTCTCATCGGGTAGCCATTCTCAGCCGGCGGGATTCACGAAATCAACGTGGTAGTGCTCGTCGTGACGGGCCCAGGCTGGTCTGGCCATCGATGAGAACATGTCCTCGAGCGTGCGTCCAGTCGGAGTCTTCCAGAGCAGTGGCTGCAGCTCGTGGGCGAGCAGGAACAGTTGGATCTTGGTTCCATGGGCCCGCGCCGCCCGGTCGAGGGCGGCGAGATGCTCGGCGATCGCCTCGAAATCGATGCGTAGGTTTCCGTGTTCACCCAGCTCGTCGAACTCCAGGCCGTACCCGAAGCGGGACCAGGGCGAGGTGGGAAGCGGCACGGAGCGTCCCTTCCGGTCCATGACGGGCACCATGAAATCGATGGAGAGACCGTTCTGATGCGTCTTGTGGGGCGGGAACGGTCCGCCGCGGGGCCAGCCCGCCTCTCCATAAATGAAGATCACGTTCGGACGTTGCGTGGCCATCTCCGCATAGGCCTCAAGCACAACCGTGCGAATCACGCTGTGAACGCTGTTGCGACCCAGGAGTGCCGCCACCCGTGAGTAGGCTCGGAAGTTGAATCCGCTGGTCGGGAGCCGCTTTCCGTGTTCCACCCGCCCGCGGACCGTGGTGCCACGACTGATGCTCGGCTTGGGGCTCTCAAGAGCGATCAGCGCCGTGTTGCCGAAGTAAACGATGGCGATGAGGAGGCCGAGTAGGGCGACTGCCGCGATCTGCATGCGAAGGATCCCGTCCCCTTGTCAGGTGTGCGTCGGCGGAGCCAGCGAGACGCTTGCACCAGCGTGGATCTCGCCCGCCGCATTGACCCGGGCGTACCATCCGCGGCGCCCCTTGGTGACCTTGAGAAAAACCGGGCCGCGCTCCTTCCCCACGTACGGCAGGGTGTAGAGCTCGGTGCATGGGTCGCAGGGCTTGGTCACCTCGACTTCGGTAGTACCGACCCGAAGGCGCACGCCCGGCAGGAGGCTTGTTTCAGGAATTCCGCGTAGGGTGAGATTCTCTCCCAGATCCCCCGGCTTGACCGGCCATCCTTCGGACGCGAGTTGGGCGAGCAGGTCTTCTGTAACCAGGAGCAGGGCCTGCTCTGGATCCCCGTGGAGTTCGGTGGCACGATAGCGGTTGTAGTCGCCTTCGGCACCGGCTGGCGATATCCGAAGGGTCGGGACAGCGTGCTTGGGAAGACCCACTTCGCCCGCGACCTTCGGCTTGATGCTGAGACGGGAGATGGAGCCGGACACCGAAATCCTCGCGTCGAGTGACATGGGTTCACGGAATGTGGCATGCCGCGGGGAAGGACGGAAGGACGGTCGGGCGGAAGGACGGAAAGAGGGCCGGCTGATAGCCGTTAGCCACCGATCCTAGTCTGCTCTAAGGGCTACGCTCGGATCCACCTTCGTGGCGCGAAGGGCCGGCGTCAGGCTTGCCAGCGCCGCGACGCCCATGAGCACCGCCGACACCGCGCCGAAAACCAGCGGATCTCTTGGCGACACGTCGAACAGGAGTGGCCTGATCCACTGTCCCGCCGCGAGTGCGATGGCGCTGCCGATTCCGACCCCTATCAGGGCGAAGCGTACACCGTCTCCCATCACCAGGCGGACCACGTCACCAAGGCGGGCACCGAGCGCGATGCGGACGCCCAGTTCGTGGGTGCGCTGCGCCACATCGTAGGCGATGACGCTGTACAGGCCGATGGCGGCCAGCACCAGCGCCATCCCGCCGAATGCCAGGAACATCGTCGCGCCGAGCTGCCAGGAGCGCAGATTGGGGTCGATGATATCCCTCATCGGCGTGACCGTCACGTAGCCAGTCCCCGGCATGAGCGGCTGAAACTCGCGGCGCAGGTTTTCCTTCTGCAGTTCGGCATCTCCGCCGACCCGGAGAAAGAGCCCCGCCTCTTGCAGATGAAACTGCTCGATCGGCAGGTAGTACTGGAGCCCTGGGTCGTCGCTCAGACTGTTCTGCTTGATGTTCTCGGTAACGCCAACCACGGTGATGCAGGGCGCGGTATCTGCATTCATCCGCATGCACTTGCCGATCGCATCCTGGCCCGGCCAGATAGTCCGCGCCATCCCCTCGCTTACCAGGGTGACCTTGGGCGCGTCCCGGCTATCTGCCGCGGTAAAGCCGCGGCCCCTGAGGATACGCGTCCCAACGGTTTCGAAGTATTCGGGGGACCCTGCCTGCAGGGTGAACTCGCCCAGTTTGTGGACCGAGTCAATTCCCGTTACGAACAACCCCTGCGTCCAGGTATTCCAGAACGGAACCGTCAGACCCAGGCTCGCCGACTTCACTCCTGGCAACGCCTGTGCCGCTTGCAGCAACCGCTTGTTGAGCGCAGTTCGTTCATCGTCGGTCAGCTTGGCGCCACGGAGATGCGGCTCCACGTAGACCACCGGGCTCACATCGTACCCGAGCCGGAGTGCACGGACGTTCTGGAGGCTGCGGACAAAGAGCCCGGCGCCGACCAGCAAGACAACCGAGAGTGCGCCCTGAGAGAGCAGCAGGACGCTGCGCGCTCGCGAGTGCCGATGTGTCCCCTCCCTGACGCCAGCTTTGAGGGCGTCAACTAGATCCGACCGATTGGCCTGGAGCACGGGAGCCAGCCCGGTGAGTCCTCCCGCGAGCAGGGCGGCCCCAGCGGCGAACACCAGGGTTCTCGGGTCGAGCAGGCTCGTCGAGTTGGTACCTGCTGGAAGAAACAGCGCATGCAGCATCGCCCCGCCCCAATGCGCGATCAGAAGCCCGGCGACTCCGCCGATACCGCCCAGCAAGAGGGTCTCGATGAGCAGTTGGGTCGCGAGCCTCCGCCGACTCACGCCCAATGCCAGGCGGAGGGCTATCTCACGGCGGCGCCGCACCGCGCGAGCTAAGAGCAGGTTGGCCACGTTGGCACAGGCAATAAGCAACACAATCACTGCGACCCCGCTGGTCCACGCCGCCACCTTTGCCACCGTGGTCTGGTTGGGTCCCCGCTCTTCAAGCACCGGTGCGGCGATTGCCCGCGGCCGCGCGATGCTCGCTGGCGCATTCTCCGGGCTCAGTGTCCGCTCAGCGTCCCAGCTCCTCAGATAGGCCTGGCTGAGGTCGGCCGTCGCGGCCGCGATGCTGATACCCGGCTTCCGTCGCGCCAGCATCTGCATCCAGCCCCACTGGTACTTGGAGTAGTAATCACTCGGGGCGCCGTTGCCGGCGTTGCCGGCGTAGGTCGTGATGGGGAGGAACACGGCGGTGGGCCCCTCGTCCGGGATGCCGACAAAGCCCTTTGGCGCCACGCCGATGATCGTGTAGCTGACGGGGCCGACCTGGAGCGCCTTGCCCAGTACATCCCTGCTGCCGCCGTACGCGGTGCGCCAGTACGCATCGCTGATCACCGCGACTGAGGCCCCCACCGGCAGGGTGTCTTCGGATGCAACGAAGAACCGACCCAGCGCTGGCTGGGCATCAAACAGGTCAAAGAATGCTGCCGACACCGCCTGGACATTCATCTCGCGCGCGTCCGGGCCCGTCCCCACGGCCATGTCGCGCTGGCTATAGCCCGCGACGGTGGAGAACGAACGAGTCCAGCGACCGAGATCCAGATATCGGGTGTACTCCATCGAAGCGTTGATGTACTCCTTGCCGCGATGCTGGTAGCTCAGGTACACCCGCTGCACCCGCTGGGCATCCGTGAGGTATGCCGGCGGCCGGAAGAGGAGCCGGTCCACGACCCCGAACATTGCTGCGTTGGCGCCGATGCCAAGCCCCAGCGTCAGGATGACAGCGGCGGTGAATCCGGGGGAGCGCCGTAGCGCGCGAAGGGCGTAGCGGAGATCCTGACTCGCGGCTTCGAGCAGGACGAGGCCCCGGCCGTCCCGGCTCTCCTCCTTCACACGCTCCACACCCCCGAAAGCGGCCCGCGCTCGCAGCCGGGCTTCTTCCGGAGAGAGCCCCGCCTGGATCTGGCGGTCGGTTTCACGCTCCAGATGGAACTGCAGTTCCTGCTCGAGTTCGCGCTCGACCTGGCCGCGCCGGAAGAGTGCGCGCCCACGGTATCGCAGATCGCTCCACAGTTCGCTGAGCATCCTCAGCCCATTCCGAGAATCAGTGACACGGCCGCCGTCAGACGCTTCCAATCCTCGGCTTCGCTCTTGAGCTGTCGCCTCCCTGTGGCGGTCAGTTCATAGTACTTGGCGCGACGGTTGCTGTCGGAGGTATCCCAACTGGCACGGATCCAACCGCGTCGCTCGAGCCGGTGGAGAGCGGGGTACAGTGAACCTTGCGGGATCTGGACTGCGGCGCGGGAGACATCCCGGATACGTTCGGAGATCGCCCAGCCATGCTGTGGCTCAAGCGAAACAGCCTTGAGGATGAGCAGGTCCAGAGTACCCTGTGGGAGATCTAGGCGGGGATCGGGCACGTTGTTTCTCGGCGGCGCAGCGTGAAGAGTGGCTTACCTCGGCCTTCTACAGAAGAGATAGCGCTGCTGTTGTAGAAGTGCAAGGGGAGTGGGAGGTGGCGACAGGCGAGGAGCGAAAAGGCGAAATGCGAGGTGGAATGGGCCTCCGCCCCCAGATCGGGGCGCGCGGGTTACCTCACGAGAACGGAGCGGGCACACGCAAAGGCGAAGAGGAGAGCAGGTGAAAAAGGGGAGGAGGCGTGGAGGCGAGGAGGCGTACTCTTCCCAGAGGCCTCCGCCCCCATATGGGGGAATATCACGCCCCGAACAGCAGGTTGACTAACCAGGAACCCGCCAGCTGGCACGTTAAAACGCACACCGCTCTTGTGGCAGACGTGGCAGATGTGATCGTCGGGTCGGCTATCGGCTGATCGGCTATCGGCTATCGGCTATCGGCTATCGGCTATCCCGTCGCCCACCGCCTCGCTACGTCCCCGCGTCCGCGAGCTTCGAGAGATCCGCCTGATCGGTGAACGCCAAGGACTCGGAGTTGACACAAAAGCGAAGGCCGGTCGGCCGCGGCCCATCATCAAAGACATGACCCAGGTGGGCGTCACACCGGGCGCAAAGGATCTCGGTGCGCACCATCCCGTAGGTGGAGTCCACCTCGTTCTTCACGTTTTCGGGCGCAACCGGCTGGAAAAAGCTCGGCCAGCCAGTCCCGGAGTTGAATTTCGAGTCGGAGGTGAAGAGCGGAAGCCCGCAGCAGATGCAGGTATAGACCCCCTCCCGCTTGTTGTCGAGGAGAGTTCCACAGTGCGGGCGCTCTGTGCCTTTGCCTCTCGCAATGGCGAACTGCTGAGGCGTAAGCTGGCGCTGCCACTCGGCATCTGTCTTGGTGACCCGAGGTGACTCGATCGGTTCGACCAGCTGACCCTGATGGTTGAAAACCCTGACTTTCATCGCCGGAAGCTAAGCCGGTGGGCCTGGGGAAATCCACACCATCAGGCGGCCACGGCACTTCTCGGAGGTTTGGCCTGTCGGGATCACCGAAACAGTCGTACCTTAGCCGACGGGTCTGCATCGGCTTGGGGCTTCCAGCTGTCAGGCGAATGGCAGGTCAGCGAGGTACAACAATGAAGACTGAGCGATTTACGGCCGTCCTCTTGGAGGGACACAAGGAGACTGCGGTCGAGGTTCCCTTCGACCCCGCCACTCGCTGGGGGCTCCCCGCTACCCGCCTTTGGCCTGGGAGGCACGGCCATCGGGTCCAGGGTCGCCTCAACGGGTTCCCGATAGACAGTGCCATCGTTGCTCGAGCAGGTGGTTTCTACCTCGTCATTGCCGATGACTTGAAGCAGGCAGCTGGTCTTGCCGTTGGCGATACGGTGCAGGTGACACTCCATCCCCAGTCTCCTGCGGGCACCTCACGGCCAGCTTCCCCGACTCGGCGACGCACGCCGCGATCGACCACGCCCGGCTGATTCGATTTCATCTGGCATTCCATGACCCCGGCGTGATTTCTGCTCGCCAGTCACGGCGGTGGTGCAGCGTCACACCGTCCCCCGGCACGTGCTCGCGCAAGGCCAGGGTACTACGAGTGACTGGCGTCACCGCAACGATATTTCCAGATTCATACCGTGAGGTGAGCCACTAAAGGCCCGGCTCTCGGAGCGGGGTCGCCTGGCGGAAGGGGTTCGGCCCCTTCAGCAGCAGGCGCGAATCACGACCCGATGGGGACGTGGCTCGCGCCTGTTCTGTTTTCGAGCTTTCGAGAATCCGGCAGTGAGGTGACCGAAATGCGTCCTATCCCAGCTGACTATAAGCAAGCGCCCGATCTGTGGCTCAGAATCACCGTCATTTCACGAAGGGTGCGCTTTGCGAGGCTGCTGAGTCGCCTCACAGGCGTCTCACTCGAGGAGGCCTTCCAGGCATTCCCGGCCCTGTCCGGACCGGACGGACCTTGGGGTGTACCCGATGCGGCCTCGCCGGGATTGTGATGGCGACGTCGCGATGGCGCATCCGCACGGACTGACACGTCGATCCCCTTCTTCGTTGTGCAGGATTCACGATCCCGGTTTGAGCTGCGATCGCTCCCGCTGTGTCGCCAGCAACCGCTCCGTGAAGTCCAGTCGCTCGGCCAGCTCCCCGACCTGGTCCTGGAGCTGTATCAAACGCGCTTCCATCTCTCGGACGCGCTCGCTCTCGAGCTCTGAATTCCTGGACGACCCCCGGCTGCGAATCCGCTGGGCGAGCGCCTCTCCGACCGGAGTCCGAAACACCCAGCGGAGACTGAGGGCACCAACCACGAGGATGGTCACGATGGATATCAGGGGGACCAGCTCACCGAACACGTAATTGGGATCCAGGCCGGGCGGCATTGGTGTCTGAGTCATGGAAGTTCTACGGCCAGGTGGAGGAAGTGATGTCGGGCTAGTCGGATGGGATGAGAGACCCGCCCGCGTTGGGCGGGGCAAGGAACTCGCTGCGATGAGACTTCACGAATGACCTGGCCAATTGGGTCAGTGGTTCGGGATACCTGTGAAACTCCGTATCCAGGAGCTCGAGCCGACCTTTCGCCTGATCGGAAAGGGCCGCAACCTGTGCCTCTCGGGCGGATTGATCTGGAGACGGCGTGGCCGGAAACACCGTCAGGGCCTGCTCGACCAACGTGGCGATCTTGGGGGCACCCAAGGCGCGCAAAGCGGCGGGAGCATCGGTGGCATGATCGCCGGTCGAGTTCCTGAAGTATTGGCTGAACCCGCCGCTGTTCACCTCGGTCTCCAGCCCGTTCAAGCAGAAGATGACCCGCTCGGCCGCGGTCAAACCGCCATAGCCGACGGAATCCTCCCGGGCAACGAGAAGATTCGAGAGCGCGATGGCAAACTGGGTGTCATCGGTGTGCGCGATGACCTCGTCCACCGACAATGGTATTCGCGCGGAAGTGGGGATGTCGCCGGCCGCGGTAGACTGCGCATCCGGTGAGCGAGCGCGGCAGGAGGAGAGCGGTCCTGCAGCCAAGACCAAGGAGGACACGAGCAAGAGCGGAAGGGTTCTCATTCTATCCATGGGATGCGTCAAGGGTTCATTTCCTAGCGTCCCTCTTCCGGCGCGGGCCGCCGAGTTCAATAGACCTCATCACACAGGCGCAACGGTAGTTGGGTTACAAGTACCGGAAGGGTTTCCGGATTGGCGACCGGTTCCTGAAGGCTCTGATACGTTCTCCGGCCCACTGCTCGCCCCGTGACAGTATCCTCCCCCCAGGCCAGCTCAAGCTTGGTCTCGAGCAGTCCTGACCTCCACAGCGCCATCAGACTGTCGGAACCAAAGCCGCGCCACCCTGACCCCGCCTCGGGATGATTGGGAAACAGGGTCCCTCTCGGGACCAGGTTTCGGAGGCCGGAGTCCCTGTATGGCGGCCAGGCAGGATCACCCTGCAGGCGAACTCGGGACGGGACCGAGGGTACCGACCACGAGATTGAGTCCGGGTACGTGGTGGTGAGCTGCAGACAGACCGGCAGGTGGAGGGCCGCGGGCAGCGTATCGTCGAATTTCCGTGGGCCTTCGCACGCAGCGATGACGAGCCAAAGCACCGGGACCGCAATGTGACGGATGCTCGATGACAAGAAGGGTCTCAGCAGGGCCATGCGCTTGTCAGGCGACATCCGTGCGCATGAATCCCGAGCTAACGACGGATTACGACCTGAGTACCGAAATACGCGGGCGCAGAGGGTGGAGCCTCTACCGATCCGTATACCACGGATTGGTCATGCCAGACCTCGACGACATCGCTCATGGCGATCGCGCAGGCCGACGCCGGCATCAGCGTACCACTGGCGGACCGAACGAACACCGGGACGTTCCGTCCTACGACGAGACCCGCATTCGGGCTGCTTGCCGGCGAGATGGCCAGCCACAGTTCATACTGAGACAGTGGCCCCGCGGGACTGATCCCATCCTCGTATCGGACCATCGCAACGCGTCCAATGAAATCCGGCGTCGTGGACAAGGGCGCCATCACGGTCGTATCGCAGATCGCTGGATCCATCGGACTATCACACCCGAGGGCGGCTGCAAGCAGCAGCGTGGTCAGCCGAAAGGTGGACCGCATGGAATCCCCTGACTTTCGCGCGATGATGGCTGAACAACCGTGAGGCCCTACTCCCGGCGAACATACGGGCTTCGCCAAGTGTGGTCAACTGAGTCGGGGCGGTTTCCTGTCAGGCCTTCCACCGCGGGACCGCCGCGATCGGGTGGCGCGCTTCTCACGAGCCACCGCCATGGACTTCTCCACCCAGGGAGCGAGGGCATCAGGATTCTCGAGCAGATCGTCCGGGACCTGGTAATACTGCATGACCTCCCCAGAGTCACCGTATGGCTGGAAGGGACCCATTCCACGCGCTTCGAAGTCGGGCCGATTTGTGTCGTTGACCTTGAAATACAAGGTGTCGTCCGCGATGAGCGCGAAGAACAGATCGCTACCGTAGATGCCCACGCCACCAAACATGCTCCGGTCCCGGATATCGGAACGGACCCGGCGGAGCTGCTCGAGGACAAAGATCCGAAAGGACTCGCTCATGACGGCAGGTTGCCTAATCGACGTTGCCGCTGGGATGATCGCCTGATCTCCGCCCGCGGTTTTCGCCGCGCGCCGACAGGGACTCGAACTTCTCCACCCCCAAGAGCACCACCAGCGTTACGAATGTCAGGACCAGCGCTGCCCTGAGGTAGCTGAGGCCGATGAGAGAGCCAAGTGCAGCCAGCACCCAGATCACCGCCGCGGTCGTTACGCCTTGGATGCGTTCCCCGCGGGCCAAGATTACTCCCGCGCCGAGAAAGCCGATACCGGTCACCACCTGCCCCAGAACCCTGGTAGGATCAGCGCGCTCCGGTGCCAACAACGCGCCGAGGCTGACGAAGATCGAGGTGCCGAGGCAGATCAGGATGCTGGTACGGATCCCCGCCACCTTGCCGCGGAGCTTCCGTTCGGTTCCGATGATGCCGCCACAAACCAACGCTGTCGCGACGTGCTGCCAGAAGATCCAAGTGCCTGGGGAAAGAACGTCAGGGGAGAGGTGCATGAGAGTCCCGATGGAAACAATCGCAGGGACGCCGCCGATCGGCGCCCTTCAAGTGGGATCACTGAAAATGATGTCCAGCCCGTTCCAGCGCACGACGGGCGGCCTCGAGATCCGTGCCCTTAATGAGAACATAGTCGGTGTCATAGGTGGAGATCGCGAAGATGCTGATACCCGCATCGGCGAGTGGCTCGGCAATGGATGCGAGGATTCCAATCAGATCCAGTGGCAGGGGACCCTTCACCCGCAGGGCCCGGTAGCCTCGCTCGCAGGGCACCTCCGCCGGAATGACCCGCTGTTCGGCGGTAATCGACAGCTCCTCAGGAGTCCGGCTCATTGTGAGGAAGCTGGCAGATGCGTTCGCCCATGCTGGACGGTCCGCGTCAGGCGCAAGCCGGCAAACGGCGAGTGATTGCGGCAATAGCTCCAGGGGAAGGGATGGTCTGGGACTCGGGGTCTGAGCAGTAGCCAAGGCGGGCAAGCCTCCGAAGACGAGTAGGGTTGCAAGCACGCGCATAGACGAATAGTTGAGAGGAATCTACGGTAGCGGTCTCAACGGTACCTCCGGCGCCCCGCGTCTGCCAGATCCGGGCTACGGCTCAAAAGGAGAAGAGGACCGGCGCCGAACTTCAGCGCCAGTCCTCCTCTTCTGGAAGGGAAGAGACTGAGGAACTGCTTTGCGCCTCAGGGCGGGGGCCCGCCCAGAGGGTCCTGCAAGGGGCGACCGGGCGGTCGCCCGCAAGTTCACGTCACATGGCCTTCTTGCCGATGAGCCAACGCAATGTTTTCAGGCTCCGTCCGTGACGCGACGGGTTTGCCTGCTAGTGGGCCAGCACACGCCGGGCGAAGGCGTCCACCTGCCGGGCTGCCTCGTCCGCGGTGGTACCGTAGCGCTGCTGCAGGATGCCGATGAGCTGATCGCGCTTGCCGGCGAGAACGTCCAGGTCGCTGTCGGTGAGCTGACCCCAGCGCTCGCGAATCGCGCCACGCAATTCCTTCCACTTACCTTCGATCTGTGGCCGGTCCATTGTGGCCTCCAGTATGGGGAGCCGGGACAACATGTCTACAGGCCCAGGGAAAGACCGGTCGAAAGGATCAGGTCGTTCCGCGTGGCATTGTCGCCGCCGATGTCCCCGTTGTAGATGTAGTCTTCCGCGTCGATGCGGAGTCCGAGACTCGAGCCGAAGGGAACCCTGAGGCCAGCGCCTATCACACCGCCGAACGCGGTATTGCTGCCCGATTCCGTCGTGACGTCCTCACCCCGGCGAATGACCGCGGGGCCCGCGCCGAGAAAAATGCCGAGCGGGGAGAGCTTCGGACTGACTCCAACCATCAACTTGAGCCCGCCGGCGAAGACATTCAGGTTGCGCTGTCCATTGATCGTGCCGCCGGCCACATCGACACTCGCCGGCGAGTAGCCGCCGACCGCCTCGATTCCGAGGATGCTGGAGCCCCAGCCGGTCAGCCGGATCCCGCCCGCGAAACTGTTGTTGCGCTGCACTGAGCCGCCGATCGCTCCGAGATTCACGTCGGAGCCGAGGGGGCTGTAGACACCTCCCCAAAGAGTGAGGCTTTGCGCGAGGGCGGGCGCCGGTTCGGCCACAAACAGGCTGGCCACAAGCAGACCAACACTCACGGGTCGAAGCAGGGACTGAGCCTTCATTTGCAGACTCCTGGTCGTGCACGCCAACCGACGTGCCTGGTCCGAAACCGAGAGCGCGAACCGGTGCCGCCGCGCTCTATACCTTCAGTAGGCCTAGAAATTGAAAAAGGCGCGCCGATCCCCCGAGTTGGGATCGATCGCGCCTTCGACTGACGAGCCGTTGCTCGTCCGCCAAGGGTGCCCGGAATTGTTCCGAGCCTATGGCCTACGACATGAAGCTACGTTCAGGTCCGTTCCGCCACCTGTGACGCGCATCACCAAGGCGGGAATTCGCTAGTTGTGCTCCAGGAGCAGTTCGAGCTGAGTCCGCAAATCGCCGAGCACCTTCGACTTGAACGAACTCTTCGTCTCCTCCAGTACTCGGATTGTCTCCCGCACCGCTTCCTGCAGTTGTACCCCGCGCGGGCAGTTGAGGAGCTGGCAGGGATGCTGAGTTACGGGCTGCCCCGCCAGCGCACGCCCCAGCTGCTCAAGATCGGTCAGCGAACCCATGACGTTTCGGAGCGTGAGCGAGAGGAATACATCGATCGGCGCCGTGGCGGCTGTGGGCCCACCCTGAGGTGTCGCGATGCTCTTGAAGTCCTGGCGCCACTCCCCCAGCCGCCGCTCGGCGCTCTGCATCGCCTTCCAGGAACGGAAGCGTGACACGGCCGTCTGGACTTTCGGAAGCAGGTCGGTGAACACCACCGGCTTCACCAAATAGGCGGCCACCGGCAATTCGACACAAGCCATTGCGGACCGGATCGAGGGAACGCCAGTGATCACGAGGACCGGAAACCCTCCCCGAGTCGCGGCGATCTGCCGGATCAGGGCGAGGTCACCGTTTCCTGGCATCTCCAGGTCTGTGATCAGGAGGTCGTACTCCTGCTCCGCTACCCGGGCGAGCGCACTCGCCCCATCCGTCACGGTGTCGCACTCGTAGCCCTCCCGCCGGAGCAGATCTGCGGTGGAGTTGAGAAACGTGGGTTCGTCGTCTGCGAGGATGATGCGGCCGCGTGACGTCATGCGGGCACTCCCGATTCAATCGAAGTTAAAGGAAGGCGGACGGTGAATTCAGCGCCGCCGCCGGGCACATCGTCGACGTGCACTCGTCCCCCGAAGGCCTGGACCGAGTGCCGTACCATGGACAGACCGAGGCCCATGCCACCGGTCTTCACGCTGGGGGACTTGGTTGTAAAGAACGCATCAAAGATGCGCTCCCGGATCTCGGGAGGGACACCCGGGCCCTGGTCGCACACCCGGAAGACGAAGGTCCCGTCTTCCACCACCGCCGAGACCGCAACGATTCCGCCTGGGGGAGAAGCCTCGACGGCGTTCTGGACGAGATTGTACGCCGCCTGACGGAGCAATCCATCCGGAAGCCGGACGGTAGGAGGGGCGTTGCGAAGATCCACGGTGATACGCACATCACTCGCGCGGTTAAGCTGTTCAAGCAGCGCCACCGCGTCGCCAACGACGCTGGCAGGGGAGGTCTGGGTCTGGGTGCTCTGCTCCGGGCGGTAGGTCTCATAGAGCTGGCGGGTCACGCCGGCGATGCGGCCGATCTCCCTTTCGATTGCCCCCACGTAGTTCCGATGCGGATGGTTCTGCGGAACGGCATCCTTGATCAAGGTGAAGGCGTTCTGAATACCCGCCAGCGGGTTGTTGATCTCATGGGCCACGCGTGCGGCCAGTCGGCC
Source organism: uncultured Gemmatimonadales bacterium (assembly GCA_963748035.1). Lineage (GTDB taxonomy): Bacteria > Gemmatimonadota > Gemmatimonadetes > Gemmatimonadales > GWC2-71-9 > JADJOM01. The sequence goes on from CAVVHO010000003.1 coordinate 807,758, forward strand.
CATGGTGGTCAGCGACTGGACCTCCCGCAGGGCATCCTCGGCGCGTTTGCGCACGGTGACGTCCGCGCTGATGCCGAGCATGCGCAGCGGCGCCCCGGTAGGCGAGCGCTCGACCACTCGGCCGCGATCAATCACCCAGTGCCACTCATCGAGATAATCCCGAACCCGGTACTCTGCCTCGTATGTCTCGCGTTTGCCGAGCAGGTGATCAGCCATCGCCTCGCGAACCCGACTGGTGTCTTCAGGATGGATGAGTGAGAGCCAGCTGTCCATCTCCGGCGCGACGCGCGCGGGGTCATACCCCAAGTGCCGCCAGAGGGTGTCACTTCGGACCGCGGTTCCGGTCGCGACTTCCCATTCCCAGATCCCGTCATTGGCCGTCTCCAGCGCCCGATTGAGGCGCACCCGCTCGGCCATGCGGGCGCGTGTCAAAGTCAGCTGTCCGAGACGGAGAGTGAGTGGGGCCAGTGCCGCCACCAGCAAGCCTAACAGAAGGAGGAGGTCGGAGAGACCGGTGCGGAATTGCTTCAGGCTTGCCTGGTTGGGCCACACGGCGATGTCCCAGTTCACGTCGCCGAGCCCAAAGCTGCTCACCACCCGCCACCCCGGTGGCGCCGCGCCCTTGTCGCGTGGCCCGAGCAGGCGTTTTCCGCTCGACGTGACGCGGAAGGTGTAGTTGTCGTTGCGATTGTTGATCACCGGTCGGATGAGACGCTCCGCGTCGAAGACACCCACGACGTGCCCGGTGCACTGACCGTTCGGACAGATTGGCACGCTGGCGGCGAAAGCCCTGCCATCGCCCTGGAGCGCGAAGTACGAGACCTCCTGCCAGGAGCGTCCGCCAGACGAAGCATTCAACGACGCCAGCCGACGCTGAATGTCCAGTCGAATCGTGTCTGCCGGGATGGGGGTCGGACGATACTCGAAGATCATCGCCGAGCGGTCGGTCCACGCGATTCCCTGCAGCCCATCGATGTCCCGGGTGAGCGCCAGCATCGAACTCGCCCAGCCCCGGTCGGTGGGCCGCGGCTCCGGACTGAATCTGGCGATCCGGCTCAAGGCCCGGGTGGCGGTTTCGACCTGTCGGGCGATCTCCCGCCGCGCCGCGCGGGCCGCTGCCATGGTTTGATCGCTGACCTGGTCCTGCTCGTAGGTCACCAGCGTCCGCCACAGGAGCACAACGGTGACCAGGCAGGCGATACCCACTGAGAGCGGCACCCAGGGGGCGGTGGCCGCGGCGCTGGGGTCGGCGCTCCAGGTGACGTAGGCGAGGTCTATTCCGAGGACCAATGCTGCGATCTGTACCTGGAGTGGCGACCCGGAGAGGATACCACCGCCCACCTCAGGTACCGTCACCAAGCGAGTGGCGACAATCCCGAGGCAGAGCACAACCACGATCGTGCCGAATGCCGCGGCGAGGAATCCCGCGCGCGGCGTCCGCCGCGGCCATCCCTGCGCCAGCTGCGCCGCACCGGCCAGGCCAAAGAGTATCCCGGTGGACACGGGTACATGGAATGGTGCATTGGGATCGGTGAGCACATTCCCGCCGGAAGGGCTGAGCCCCAGACCGAAGTCGAAACCAGTCCCTGCCTGAATCAACGTCAGGAGACCAAGCACGAATGCGGTTGCACCGCCCACGAGCAGGGCGTGCCGGTGGTCGGCGGCGAGGCCTAGCAAACCGGTGCCCAGGGCCAGGACGCCAAGCGCGGCGGTATATGAAAGCGGCGAAAAGCTCTCGAGCGGCTGCAACAATTCCGGCACGCCCAAAAGCCACCCGACGAATCCGGCGAGTCCGAACAGCACCGCCAGCGATCCGGCGACGCGGCTCATGCGCCGTGCCCGCCAATCCGGCGCGAGTGTGCCGGGGCGGAACCTTCCGGAGACTCTCAGGGTACTCCTCCTGATTACAGGCACGCTGTCCTGCGGGATTGTAAACATGGAAGGCACGAACAACACTCCCCGCCTTGGCAGAGAGTTCGTCCGTGCCTTCGACTCGCGGAGTCTTGACCTCCCGCTCGCCAAGGTGGCCCTACCGGTCACAGGCACCGGCGGCCCCAGCCAATTTCCTTATGATGCGATATTACCGGAGGAGCACGACCGGCGCAAGCAGCACGCGGGCTCTGCTCCACTCAATACTATAAAGGAATAAGCGTTCGCAATTCAGCGAGAGAGTCTTCATGCACGAACTCGCGGGAAAGCCCGCGCCGAAGGAACTGCTGATCGACGTGGCCCGACTCGAGCGGGACTACTACGAGCATCCGGTGGACGTCGCGGATCCGACCAACCGGGTTGTCTTCGGCACCAGCGGGCATCGTGGGACGCCATTCGACGGGAGCTTCACCGAAGCGCACATACTGGCCATCACCCAGGCCATTTGTGAGCATCGCGCCGCGGAGCGCATCGCGGGCCCGCTCTACGTGGGGAAAGACACGCACGCGGTCAGTCGTGCGGCCGAGCGCACTGCCCTCGAAGTGCTGGCGGCGAACGGCGTTCAGGTGGTTGTGCAGGCCGACGACGGGTGCACCCCGACACCGGTGATCTCTCGCGCAATCCTGAGCCGCAACTCGTCGAACCGGACCGGCGGCGGAGGAACCCGGGGACTGGCCGACGGCATCGTCATTACGCCGTCGCACAACCCGCCAGAGGATGGAGGTTTCAAATACAATGGTCCCAACGGCGGCCCTGCCGATACCGAAGTGACAGGGTGGATCCAGGACCGGGCGAACCAACTGCTGGAGTCAGCGCGCCGCACCGTCAAGCGCATCCCCTATGAGCGCGCGATCAATGCCACCACCACCAGGCAGCAGGACCTGGTGACGCCCTATGTGACCGACCTCGCGAATGTGATCGACTTCGACGCGATCCGGGGCGCCAAGGTCAGGATTGGTGTGGATCCGATGGGCGGCGCGGCGCTGGCCTACTGGCAACCACTCGCCGAGCGTTACGGACTGGAGATGACGGTCGTGAATCCGGTGGTGGATCCGAGTTTCGGCTTCATGACTGTGGACCACGACGGCAAGATCCGGATGGATTGCTCGAGTTCCGCGGCCATGGCCGGATTGGTCGGGCTCAAGGATCGTTTCGACATCGCTTTCGGCACCGATCCGGACGCCGATCGGCATGGTATCGTGACTCGCTCCGTAGGGCTGATGAATCCCAACCACTATCTCGCTGTCGCGATCCAATATCTGCTTCGATCTCGGCCGCGTTGGCCGGCGGGCGCGGTGGTGGGGAAGACCCTGGTGTCGAGTGCGATCATCGATCGGGTGGTCAGATCATTGGGCCGCCGCCTGATGGAAGTGCCGGTCGGCTTCAAGTGGTTCACGCCCGGGCTGTTCGATGGGAGCTGTTGTTTTGGCGGAGAAGAAAGTGCCGGGGCAAGCTTCCTCCGCCGGGATGGCGCGGTCTGGACCACCGATAAGGACGGGCTCCTGCTCGGTCTGCTCGCTGCGGAAATCACCGCTGTCACGGCGAAGGACCCGGGCGAGCTCTATGCCGGGATCACCGCGCAACTCGGCTCGCCGGTCTACACCCGGATCGATACGCCGTGCACGCCTGAGCAGAAGGCCGGCTTCAAGCGGCTCAGTCCCGAGACGGTAACCACGAGTACCCTCGGCGGCGACCCTATTGAATCGAAGCTCACCACGGCCCCGGGGAATGGTGCACCGATTGGGGGGCTCAAGGTTACGACTGGAAATGGCTGGTTCGCTGCGCGGCCGTCCGGGACGGAAAATGTCTACAAGCTCTACGCCGAAAGTTTCAAGGATCACACCCATCTCGCAATGATCGTCGCCGAGGCGCGAGAGGTGTTGGCGAAAGCGCTGGGATGAGGAGGGTGCCTTGAGGGCTGTGCAACGCCACAGTGATCAGCGCGGCGTCCACCGTGGATCGGCGCTGAAAAGCCCGTCCACGAATCCGATTCGGTAAGCGACGAAGAGCCCGAAGGCGAGGCTGAGCACACCGGAGGCGATTCTCAATCCCTTGTTGAGATGGGCGAACCGCTGCTCCGTGTGCGCGAACGGCAACGCGATGGCCATCGTGATCGCCATCATTCCCACCACGGTTCCGAACCCGAACAGCAGCAGGTAGAGCAGCGACCAACTGGGCGACTTGATGGTGGCGAGCACGAGTAACGCAACTGCGGCCGACCCGGCCAGGCCGTGAACGATGCCCACGATCAGCGGCCGCACGAACTGGTAGGCGCCGAGCGAGCCCACATGTCGATCGAGCCAGCCGAGCGGCGTTTGCTGCGCCGGATGGGGATGCGCCTCAGGCTCGTGTTCGTGCATGTGAACGTGCACATAGTCCCCGTGGCTGTGGGCGTGCGAATGGACGTGAGCGGGCTGCCCCGGTGGTGTGCGCGCTTCGCTGACGCGCTGCAACACACCCGTCAGGTTCATGATCCCCAGGACAATCAGCATGACCCCGACCGACAGTTCCAGCGACAGCCCGATTCGGGCCGGAATGACCCAGCCGAGCAGGATGATTCCTCCGCCAACCACCATGATGGTCAGGGTGTGACCGATTCCCCAGACCGCTCCCACCAGCGCCGCGCTGGAGGTGGTCCGTGAGCGCGCGACGATGGTCGAGACGGCGATGACGTGATCGGGATCGGTGGCGTGCCGCATGCCGAGAAAGAAACCGAGTGCGAGAATCGGGAGCAGCGTGCTCACGCAGTACTGTCCGGAACCGGTGCCGCACGCAGCTCGGCCAACCTTGACTCGAGGAAGGCTAGGTACTCCGGTATCCCCTGGCCGGTCTTCGCCGAGAGGCGGAGGGATGGCATCTCGGGACGCACCGCCTGGATATTGGCGGACAGCACCTTCCAGTCAAACTCCACGGCCTGAGCCAGATCCAGCTTGGTGATCACCGCGACATCGGCGCTGTTGAAGATCGTGGGGTACTTGAGGGGTTTGTCTTCGCCCTCCGTCACCGAGATGAGTACCAGGCGGAGGCTTTCGCCGAGATCGTACGAGGCCGGGCAGACGAGATTGCCCACGTTTTCGACGAAGAGAAAGTCCAGGCTGCCGAGGTCCCAGCCCTCAAGAGCGCTCCGAATCATCGCCGCCTCGAGGTGACAGACCGTGCCGGTCGTGATCTGCTTGACTGGTGCCTTGCTCCTGGCGAGGCGGTCGGCATCGTTCTGGGTTGCGAGGTCGCCGACGAGGGCTGCGACCCGATAGCGGGGCTTGAGCTCCGTGAGGGTTCGCTCGAGAAAGGACGTCTTTCCGGCGCCGGGGCTCGAGACGAGGCTCACAACGAAGACACCAGCATCCCGGAACTGCTGTCGCAGCTCGCGGGCGACGATATCATTCTGCTTGAGAATGTTCTTTCGGACCTGGACCAGGCGGGGTTCCGGATTCATGACTCGATCTCCATGGCGACCAGTTCCAGCTCCTTGCCCTGGCGAATGTCCGGCGTGGCCGTACCGCATTCCGAGCAGGAGAACAGTTGTACCGAGTGTATGGGCCGCAGGGCATCGCAGCTGGGGCAGAAGACGATGACCGGAACGTCCTCGATCACCAGCCGCGACCCTGCGAGTGGCGTGTCGGCCGAGGCCATCTCGTAGGAGGAGAGGAGCGCCTCCTTCACCACGCCGGCCATCGTACCGAGCCGCAGGTGGACGGCGCACACCCGACCGCCATGGCGCTCCGCTTCCTCCTGAGCGAGGTCGACGAGGCTCAACGCGATGGAGAGTTCGTGCATGGCGTTTGTTCAAGGGCAGCCAGTGCCGCCTGTCCGAGGCTGATACCGCCATCATTCGGCGGGACCGCACAATTGGTCCACAGCTCAAGTCCTTCAGTGTCGAGGAGCCGCTTCAGCTCCTCGACCAGAACCATGTTCTGGAACACACCGCCTGAGGCCACGACCGTGTCGAGGCCATAGGCATGGCAGATCGAGACGGACGCATCCCACAAGCCATGGGCAACGCCAGCGTGGAACGCCCGGGCGATCTCCCCAACATCGCGACCAGCGATGCGATCGTCCACCACCGCGCGGAGCAGTGGACGGAAGTCCAGTTCCTGACCTCGGAATGGAAAGGCATAGGGAGCAACAGATGAAGCCCTGCGGGCGAGCTGCTCCAGCCAAATCGCCGCTTGGCCTTCGAAAGTCACTGGTCGCGTGAAGCCGACGAGCGCTGCGGCGGTGTCGAACAAACGCCCCGCGGAGGTCGTCGAGAAGACGCGGGTCCCACTCTCGAGCAGCCGCAGCGTATCCCGGTAACGGCCCGGGAAGGCAAATGGACCGGCGTCCATCGGTGGCAGTCCATCTACCTGGGCCAGGAACCCTGCCGCCGCCTGCACCGGATGGAGTGCCGCCGCGTCACCGCCGACCAGGGCCGCAGGCCGAAGGTGCGCGACCCGCTCGAGTCCCTCGACGACACTCCCGACAAAGAACTCGGTGCCCCAGATGGTGCCGTCGTCCCCATAGCCGGTACCGTCGAGGCTCACGCCCAGGACGCGCGATTCCCAGGCGCCTCGTTCCGCAAGCACAGAGGCCACGTGCGCCCGGTGGTGCTGAATCGCGCGCACTTGGTGCGCGCCGAGCTCAAGGGCGTGCCTGGTAGAGAGGTACTGCGGATGGCAATCACGCACCAGAAGCAGGTCGTCCACTTCCACGGCATACATGGAAAGCAGATCGCGAATGGTCTCCTCAAACGCCCGGAAGGCAGGATAGTGATCCAGGTCTCCGACGTGCTGACTCACGAACGCCTGGCCATCGACCACCAGGGTGACGGCATTCTTGAGGTCGGCGCCGACGGCGAGGACTGGCTGTGCGGAAGGGATGGCAGTGACCGCGCCTGGCGCGTATCCCCGGCTGCGACGAAGAATTACCGGCCCAAGCGCCCCGCTTCGTACCACGGAATCTTCCACCCGGCGCGCGATAGGGCGCTCACCAACGAGGAATCCATCCACAATGTCAGCGAGCTGTGTCAGTGCGTCCTCGTCATCGTACGCGATCGGCTCGCTCGAGCGGTTGGCGCTAGTCATGATGAGCACATCCGGAGCGCCGGCCGCGAAGAGCAGGTGGTGGAGCGGCGTATAGGGCAACATCAATCCAAGCTCAGCGTTGTCAGGCGCGACGTACGGCAGCTGCCGCTTGGCCGGGACTAGGACGATCGGACGGGCCGGACCGGTGAGCATCACCTCGGCCTCGATCGTGAACTCGGCCAGCTCGCGCGCCACCTCGAGATTCCGCGCCATCAGGGCGAAGGGTCTTTCCTTCCGGTATTTCCGTTCTCGAAGTGCAGCTACCGCCTCAGCCTGCCGGGCGTCGCATGCGAGGTGATAGCCACCGAGTCCCTTGATAGCCAAGATCGCTCCGTCAAGGAGGAGGCTGGCGGCCCGTTGTACGACCTCCCGATCCCCCTCGATCACCTCGTCGCGATAGTGCAGCAGGTAGTGTGGCCCGCAGGTCGGGCAGGCAACCGGCTGCGCGTGGAAGCGCCGACTGGCGGGATTGTGGTATTCGTTGGCACAAGTCTCGTCCATCGCCCAGGGAGCCATCGTGGTGCTGGCCCGATCGTACGGCAGGGCCGTAATGATGGAGTAACGAGGTCCGCAGTCGGTACAGTTGATGTACGGGTAGGCAAAACGCGGGTCTTTGGGATCGAAGAGCTCACCGACGCACTGGTCGCAAACCGCCAGGTCCGGAGAAATCCGCGCCGTGGGGCGGTCACGGAGTTGGCTGGCCCGGATAGTGAACTCCTCCAGGCCCGCCGGGTCGGCGTGATCGATCGCGATTTCGGTGATCGCCGAGGCCGTCGGAGCCTGGAGACGGAGGTCGCGCAGGAAGGCGTCAAGGCGTTCCTCCGTGCCTTCGACATGGATCTCGACCCCCTCGTCCCCGTTCAAGACCCAGCCTGTGAGCGTGTTGGCGCGTGCGAGGCGATAGACGAACGGCCGAAAGCCGACGCCCTGGACCACGCCCCGAACCCGGATGGAGCAGGCGGTCTTCATCGAGCGGCTATTCCCCGACCGTGCACCCGCGTCCCTGCCAGCCAACCTGGACGAGCTTGCCGTCCTCGACCAGGATGGGCACGGTGCGCTGGGCGCCTACGAGCGCCCGCATGCGTGAACGGGCCGCTGGATCGCTCTCCACGTCGTACTCGGTGAACTCGGTTCGCCGCATCTCCAGCCACTCCCTGAGGTCGCGAGTATAGGGACAGCTCCCGGTCCCATACAGTTCAACGGTGGCCATAGCCCGGGTCCTCCAGTCCTTCTCGGATGACGTGGTAGATCGACGCCTGCACTTCCTGAATCCGTGGGATATAGTCGGACCGCACCACGATGAAACAGTCGGCCAGATTCCGTCTCACGATCTCTCCCCCGTCGTATCCGAGGAGTGCAACGGTCAGGAGCTTTCGCTTCCGTGCTTCCTCCAGCGCCGCAATGATGTTGCGGGATCCGCCGCTGGTGGAAATCGCCACGGCCACGTCCTCCGGCCGAGCCTGCGCGATGAGCTGTCGGAGAAAAATGACGTCGCTGCCGACGTCGTTGGCGATGGCGGTGACATTCGCCGGCTCCATGGCCAGCGAGACTGCCGGCACCGGTTGAAACCCCGGGGGCGGCGCGATGCAGTCGATCGCCCAGTCGTTGGCGTCGGTGGCCGATCCTCCGTTCCCAAAGAGGATCAGCTTGCCGCCGAGCGAAAGCCGTTCCCGAATTGCCGCTATGGCCTGGCTGATGCGGTCCCTTTCCTCCAACGCCACTTGGGTCCGCAAGACGGCATCTTCCGCGACCTTCATCCGGATTGAGGTGGCGACTTCGCTCACCAGATCCGTCGCCTCCTGCTTCTCCTTTCCCAGGAAGGGATAGAGAAATCCGGCCTGCCCGACGTCGTGGCCCAGCTCTCGGTGCTCGAAGAAGACGTGAACCGTCTCCCACAAGGTATGGTAGAGGATCTCGATCAGCTCTTGGTGCATGAATGGGTGCGACGTCGCCGCAGGGAAGGCATAGGACCCGTCGATGCCGGGCAGGGCGAACGTCATTGCCCCCGCGGCGCCGGCGGCATGCAAGGCGGCCTGGACCTCTGGATCCCCGTCAGGAGGACCAAACCCCATCACAATGTCCTCTGGGCGCACGAGCGCGTTGACCCAAGGACCGAACAGTATGGACAAGTCAAGCGCTGGCAACGCGCGCTTCCCTACGATGACCGGATGTACAAATTCGACCGACACGTGTTGGGCATCGGTGGCGTAGGGACCGCGGCCAAAGGCCAGGAGCCGGCCGCCACGGAGGAATCGCTCCGACATCCCTTGGCATGCCTCGGCGAGGCGCGGCGCCTCGCGGGCAAAGAAGCCCTCAAAGAGCTGGTTGCGCGCGAGAAAGCTTTCCTCGATGTGCGACGGGAGCAGATCTCGGGAGGCCATCCGCCCTCAGCAGATACGCGGCAACGGATCGCCCACCAGCATGTCCACAATGCGGGTGCCGCCGTAACGCGTCGTCACCAGCACCGCCGTGGCTGGCTCGGCTCGCACTTCGCCGATGAGCTCGGCTTCGCCGCCCCCAGGCGTGTTGCGCAGCGCCAGGAGGGCCTGGTCGGCGCGGTCCGCCTCCACGACTGCGAGGAACTGCCCTTCGTTGGCGATGTGCAATGGATCGAGGCCGAGCAGCTCGCACGCGCCGCGCACGCCATCGCGAACGGGGATCTTCTCTTCGTAGAGGTGGATGCCGAGTCCAGAGTCCAGCGCGAGCTCGTTGAGTGCGGTGGCCACGCCTCCCCGAGTCGGGTCGCGCATCCAGTGAAGGCCCGCCCCGGCCGCCGCCGCTATCGCCCGCACCAAGGGCAGCACCGAGCGGGTGTCGGATCGAAGATTCGCCTCCAGGTCGAGCTCGCCGCGGGCCAGTAGGATTGTGATGCCGTGGTCGCCGATGGGTCCGGAGAGGAGAATCTTGTCACTGGTTCGGACCGCTCGGGGACTGACCGCAATCCCCGGCAGTCGGCGGCCGATTCCGGCAGTGGTGATATACATCTGATCGGTCTTGCCGTGCTCGACCACCTTGGTGTCCCCGCCCACGATTGCGACTCCCGCAGCTCTGGCTGCGCGGCCCATGGCCCGAACCTCGTACTCGAGGGTGTCGGTCGGCAGCCCAGCCTCCAGCACGAACGTCGTGACGAGGGCAATCGGCTCGGCTCCCGCGACCGCCAGGTCATTCACGGTGCCATGCACCGCCAACTCGCCGATGGAGCCGCCGGGAAACCTGAGCGGGGTTACCACGAAGCTGTCGGTGGTGAACGCGAGACGGGCGCCGTCGATGTCCAGTTGGGCGGCATCTCCGAGCTGGTCGGGCGACGGCGCCGCTGTAGCATCGTAGAGGAGGGGAACGAACAGCCCATCGACCAGCCGTCGGGTTGCCTTGCCGCCGGCGCCGTGAGCCATCTCGATCTGGGGTTCACGGAACCGGACCTTCGGTCCGGCTGGGTCCGTCGAGGGATCGCTCGTCAGACCGGGGCCGCGAGGCTCACCCGCAAGGCGGCCTTGCGGTGTTCGTAGTTGTAGTAGGCGGCGCATGAGCCTTCCGAGGACACCATCAACGCTCCCACCGGGTGTTCAGGGGTACACTCCCGGCCGAACAGTTTACACTGCACCGGTTTGAGTACCCCCTTGAGGACCTCTCCGCACTGAGCTGCCTTCGGATCCGTCACCCGGACGCCCGCGATCGGGAAGATCTCCTCGGCATCCCAGGCGGCGAAGCGCTCACTGATCTTAAGGGCGGATTGTGAAATGAATCCGAGCCCCCGCCATTCAAAGTAGGGGCGAAGCCGAAAGGCCTCTGCCATTGCGGCCAGCGCCGCGCGGTTGCCTTCCCATGGGACCACCCGCCGATACTGGTTCTCGACGACGGCCCGGCCCTCCTTGAGTTGCCGCAGCAGCATGACGATCGACTGCAGCAGGTCGAGCGGCTCGAACCCGGAGACCACAATAGGCTTCCCCTGATCGCGTGCGATCCACTCGTAAGGCCGGCACCCGATGACGGTGGAGACGTGTCCGGGCCCGATGAAACCGTCGAGCCGCATGTCGGGCGAGTCGAGGATGGCGCGAATGGCCGGGATGATCGTGACGTGGTTGCAGAACACCGAAAAGTTCCGGAGCCCCTCGGCCTTGGCGCGGAGCAGCGTGAGCGCGGTGGAAGGCGCGGTCGTCTCGAAGCCGATCGCGAAGAACATCACATGCCTGTCAGGGTTGTTCCGAGCCAGCTTCAGCGCATCGGTCGGCGAGTATACGATCCGCACATCCATCCCGCGGGCCTTGTGTTCCAGCGGGCTCCCCTGGGCGCCGGGGACTCGCATCATGTCGCCGAAAGCGGCGAAGATCACTTTCGGATCGGCCGCGACATTCAATCCGTCGTCGATTCTGCCCATGGGGAGCACGCACACCGGGCATCCAGGACCGTGAATCAGCTCGATGTTCGACGGGAGCAGGTCCTTGAGGCCGAAACGATAGATCGCGTGCGTGTGGCCCCCACACACCTCCATGAGCCGGTAATGGCGGGCCGGATCGGCCAGCCGGCGGATCTCGTCGGCCGTCCGAGTGATGACCGAAGCGTCACGGAATTCATCCACGAATTTCATGGCCGTTCCGTCCCCTCCAGACCGTAACCCCGGACTTCTTCCATCGCCGCCGCATCCTCGCCCAGAATCCGGAGCATCCGCATCTGATCCTCCGCCTGGTCCTCACTGATTCTGCTCATCGCGAAGCCGACATGAATGAGGACCCAGTCGCCCACGGCGGGCGGGTCGTCCAGCAAGAGCCCCAAGTCGACTTTGCGACGGACGCCAGTCACGTCGACCACGGCCAAGTGGGCCATCTCGGAGCTCAATTCCACGATCCTACCTGGGATAGCGAGGCACATGGCTTGTCTCGGGTGGAGGACACAATGCAACCCATCGATAGCTTCTCATAATCGGAGCACCGTGTCAAACGAGAACTTTACCTCATCCAAACTTCATGAAACCTGCAGCCGCCGTGGGGCCCTCTGGTTCTGAAGCTCTCAAGCGAAAATTGCCCGAATAACCGGGTGCAGAAGCGGTCTTCCGTCCCTCGTCGCGGCTTCATGGGGGCGTAGTGGAGCGGGAGGCGCGGAGCCGGTGGAGCTCCGTCAGGTCGGCGAGGTCCCTGTCCGCCCTATTCCAGTTTCGCTCGAGCTGATCGAGCGCCCGGCCGGCTGCGGCTTCGTCGCCCGCAGCCCGCGCGGCGCGCGCAAGGCCGAGCAACGACGCCGAACGTCCCGGTGCCAACTCCAGCGCGCGGCCGAATTCGCGTTGCGCCAACGCGGGCTGGTCGGCTCCAAGGAGAAACTCTCCCAGCAGTTCATGGGTGGGCTTCACGATGTCGGGTGGACCGAACTCGAGCGGGAGCTGGTCCTCGCTCGCCGAGGCTTCCCGGAGAATCGTGATGGCACTCTCGTGGTCCCCCGCGTCCCATGCCAGTCTTGCCCGGAGTTGGGTCGCGAGAATGTCTGGCAGCTTGGCGCTGCTGCCATAGACGTTGTCGCTCTGATCGGCCCGGGCCAATTGCGACAGTCTTGCGAGGGCGCTATCCGCCGCTCCCCGGTTCCCCTGGGCTAGCTGTGCCACGCCCAGCGCATAAGTGTCCATGGCCTTGGGGCCGGTGGTGGCCATCGCAGTGTCGAGCGGCCACTGGGCTGCAGCATCTGTCCAGCGACCGGTGCCGATCAGGTAATGGGCCCGCATGGTGAGCAGATAGCTTGCTCGACCTGCGGTCACCGGTGAGCCGACATTGGCTCGCGTGACATCGAGGATGTGCCTGGCATCATTGTATTTTCCCTGCTGCAGCAGCCCGTAGTCGAGCCAAGCCGTGTAGTGGCCGGGACGCCACGTGGCGGTGTCCGGGCCCGATGCGATGGCGTTCTGGCGCACCGTCTCCTCCCACATGCCCATCGCGAGGAAGATGTGGGTTGTCATGTGCTGCGCGTGATCGGCGCCGACGGCGATGCGGGAATACTCGCGTGCCGCAAATAGGCCGAGCGGCGCGTGGATGGGATCGTCGAAGGCGTGGATGATGTAATGCAGTGCGCCTGGATGGCGCGGGTTGTGACGGTAGACTTCCATGGCGAGCGCGCCGGCGCGCATGTAGGTCGGGATATTCCGGACGCCTTGGCTCAGTCCCATGAGCCACAGGGCATAGAAAGCCTTCGGCTCGTCGTCCCCTGGATTATCCCGCATGAGCTGCCCAAAGGCCTCGGCGCAGAGCGAGTCGCGCTTGGGTTTTCCAGCGTCGGCGAAGTAGAGCGCCTCCGCCGTCGCCAGAAACCCGCGTTCTCGCGCCGTCTTGGCCTTGGCGCGACGGGCCTCGGCGGTCGGCGCCAGTCGCTCCAGCGCGGCCCGTCCGGCGGGCAGATCCTGCTGATTCCAGAGCGGGTGGGTGTAGGTCATCGCCTCACCCCAGTAGGCGAGCGCGAACCCCGGCTCGGCCGTCTGCGCCTCGCGGAAGGCGCGGGCCGCATCCTCATACTCGAAGCTGTGCAGCAGGAGTATTCCGCGAAGGAACGGTGCTTTCGCGGCAGCCTTGGCGCTGGTCGGAAAGTCAACCGTACCGAGGGTTTGGGCTGAGAGCCCCACTGGCAGCGCGAGCAGGGCGGCAAACGCGAGACAACGCATGCTACTTCTCCGTGGTGTGCAGCGACATCCGACCAGCACGGATGCCGCGCTCCCTGTGGGCTATTGCAGTCGGTGCAGAGCGTCCTGGACGAAACGCGCCTGGGGAAAGCGCTGTGCGAGGTCGGTCAGTACCTGACGGGCCGAGTCCGACTGCCCCGAGGCCACATAGGCGTCAGCAGTGAGGAGTCCCTTACGAATCTCGAAGAAACGGTCCTCCTCGGGAGGCTGGAGGGTGGCGAGAGCAGCGAGCGCACTCTTCGGATCGTTGCGGTCTTTGAGTAGCGACTCTATCACCAGGAGTTTCACCGCGGGATCGTCCGGGGCTTGGCGCGCCAACTCCTCGGTCAGGCGGGCGGCCTCGTCGGCTCGCCCGGAGTCGCGGGCGATGCGGGCTTCGTGAAACAGTCCGGCGATCAGCAGGCGGCGGACATCCTTAGGGTCACCCGTCCGAGTGCCGACCCCGCCGGCATATGAGTACACCAGCAGCCCGCCGTGTTCCCCCGCTTCGTACAGGGCGGCGACGGCTCCAATTCCCGCGAGCCCGGAAGCCACGAAGATCCAGCGAGCGATGCGCTCCTTGCGTCTCAGGAGGATTCCCACGAGCTCAATCAGACCGACGGCCACGAACAGATTGCGCGCGAGTTCTCCTGCTTCTTCATGTTCTTGGACCGCGTCCCGCACGCCGGGGATCCGCTCTGCCAAGCTATGGGCCTGATGTCCCGACTCCGCGGCAATGACGCTCGCGATCGCAGCAACGACCAGGAACCAGGGCGCCGCCTGGCGACTCCATTGGAAGCGACCGGTCAGTGAGATGAGTCGGAGTACCACCCCGGCGATGCCGAGTCCGATGACGAAGTGAACCAGTTGCGGATGGAACGAAGCGATATTGGGCATAAGGTCTTGGTGGACTGCTTGATTGACAGGCGACTCGGCGACGCGAGGAACGGCAGGAGTATACAGGCGAGAGGCGATCGGCGACAGGCGAAAGGGAGGAACTGCAGGCGAAAGGCGACAGGCGAGAGGCGACGGGATGGTCCCTGTCGCCTCTTGCCTTTCGCCACTTAAGGAACCCCTGCTTTGTACGGCTCGAGCTGCGATTCTACGACTTTCTTGTCGCCCACGACCGTGATGGTCATGCGACTCGGATCGATGTACTTGACCGCGGTCTGCTGCACCTGCTCCGACGTCACGGCCATGATGTTCTTGACGTAGCCTGCAAGGTAGGCGTCGCCCAGACCGTATTGGTCCACGAACTGAAGCTGGTTCATGACGCCAGATCGTGAGCTGTTCTGGATAGTGAAGACGCCGACCATGTTGTTCTTGATCCCGGCCAACTCTGTTTCGGGCGGCGCCTCGGTGCGGAGCCGGTCAACCTCGTAGAAAATCTCTTTCAGGGATGGTCCGGTGACGTTGGTCGTCACATCGGCCACTTCCAGCCACACCCCGACCTTGGGCCAGGTGCCCACGAAGGAGAACGGCGAGTAGGTGTAGCCCTTGTCCTCGCGAATGTTGCTGGTGATCCGCGAGCCGAAGGTCCCTCCCAGGAGGGCGTCGGTGACATTGAGGCGGATCCAGTCCGGGTTGCCCGGATCGGCCACGGGCAGGCCCACCCGTACCGAGCTCTGCACCGCGTCGGGTCGATCCAGAAGTTGCAGCTGCCGATGATCGACTGGCGTCGGGGGTTTGACCGTGGCCTCGGGTCCGCGCGCCCAACCGCTAAACGCCGCCCGAATCGCGCGTTCCACCTTGGTTGCGTCAAACACACCGCTCACGTACAGGTGGGCTCGCCGAGCGCCGTAGTTCGCGGCGTAGAACGCGCGCACCTTCTCCGGGGTGTATCCCGCCAGCATCTGCTCGCTGGGAAAGACCCGGCCATAGGGGTGATCGCCGAAGATCATCTCCCGGAACTTCGCGCGCGTGAGCTGGTATGGCTGGCTCTGGGCGATGGCGTTGTCGCGGCTACGGTTGGCGCGGAGACGATCGACGTCCGCCGGGGCGAACTTCGGATGCAGCGCCACATCCGCGATCAGGGCGACAAACTGCCCGGCGTTTTCACTCAGCACCTCCCCCGACAGGTTGACTGCGTCGTCGCCGGAGAACGCACCCAGCGTCCCACCCATCTCCGCCGCCTGACGGGAGATGTCGGCCGCCGCGCGGGTAGTGGTTCCTTCCAGCAGCATATCCGCGGTAAGTCCCGACAGCTGCACCTCCTCGGGCCCCTCGTCGATGGCCCCGGTAGCGAGATCGAGATTCACGGCGACCTTGGGGACCACGCCATAGTGCACCAGCGAGACCCGCATGCCGTTCGCCAGGGTGAACGTCTTCCGCGGCGGCAGCCGAAAGTCCTTGGGGGTTCCGGGGGCAGGTGGCGCTTCCTTCTGAGCCAGGGCCGGTGTGGTGGCCAGAGCGAGACTTGTCAGCAGCATGATGAATCGCATGGGTGTGCTCCGGCTCACTGGGTACCGGCCGCGGCGTCGGACTTGGCGCCGGGCACAATGGTGTAGACCGTACGGTTTTCCCGGCGCAGGTATTCCCTCGCCGTGCGCTGGATCAGCGCTGGAGTGACCTTCTGGAACTCGGCCTCCAGCCGGTTGATGCGACCAGGATCGTTATCGAACAGCGCGAACGACGCCAGCATGTCCAGGCGTCCGAAGCCGGAGAACTGCTCCACGATGTCATATAGTCCGGAGCGCATCTTGGTGCGCGCGCGTGCGAGCGTGGCCTGATCCACCGGACGCTCGATCAGCGCCGCGATGTCCCGGTCCACTGTCGCGACGAGTGAATCCGGTGGCACCGCAGAGTCGTGGAAGGCTGTGACGATCCACAGCATGGGACCTTCGTAATTGAACTGGTGCCCGAGCCCCCAGTTGATGCCGGCGCTGACGTCGCTGGTATAGCCCTTCTGCTGCACCAACGACTGGTACAGTCGCGAGTCCCGCCCCTGCGCCATGATCTGATCGATCAGCCCGAACGCGAACCATTCCGGCGTCCACCGCGGAGGCATGTGCCAGGCCAGGCCGAGCGCCGGTCGATTGGCGAGCGAATCCACCCGGCTGGTGCGCTTTTCCGCTTGCTGAGTCGGTTCGGCCAGATCCGGCGGCGCCGGCAGCTCCGCCGCCGGGATGGCGGCGAAATACTTGTCGACCCATGCTCTGGCCTGTGCCGGCGTGAAGTCGCCGACCACCACGAGCACCGCATTGTTGGGGGCGTAGTAACGGCGGAAAAACGCCGAGGCATCCGTCAGGGTCGCGGCGTCGAGATCCTTGAGGTCGCCGTAGAAGTTGTGGGCATTGTACCAGTTCTCGTTTGCCGCCATCGGCAGGTCTATCCAGGGGAACGAACCGTAGGGCTGGTTCAGCACGTTCACCCGCACTTCGTTCTTCACCACATCCTGCTGGTTCTTCAGGTTGCTGCTGTCTATCGCCAGCCCCTTCATCCGGTCTGCCTCGGCCCACAACATTGTCTCGAGGGTATGGGCCGGCACGATCTCGAAGTAGTTGGTGAAGTCGAACCGGGTGGACCCGTTGAGCACGCCGCCGTTGGACTGAATCAGCTTGATGAATTCGAGCTTACCGAGATTGCCGCTTCCCTGAAACATCAGGTGCTCGAACAGGTGCGCGAACCCGGTGCGGTCCTTGGGCTCGTTTCGGAACCCGATGTGGTAATACACTCCCACGCCAACGGTGGGCGCCGTGGTGTCCCTGGAGAGCACCACCCGAAGGCCGTTCTTGAGCGAGTAGTACTCGAATGGGACCTTGAGGCCCGGTGTCGACTGGGCGGAAGGGGCCGCAGGCAGCGCGGTCAGGAGTGCCAGCGCAGCCAGGACTCCGGCGCGCCGACCAGGACGGTAAGCCATGCTATCGCTCCAGGATGGAATGACGGACTGGGGGCCATACGCCTGGGGTGGCGCCGGGTTTCGACCCGCCCTGCTAAGGGAGGACCAGTGGGGCCAACAGCGCCACGACCCCGACGACGATGAGAATTGAAACAATATCCAGCAGAATTCCGGCCCGCGCCATCTGACGGACGGTGATCATTCCGGATCCGAAGACAATCGTGTTCGGGGGTGTCGCGATCGGCAGCGCGAAGCCGGTCGAGGCCGCGAACCCGGCGACCAACATCATGATCGCGGGGGACTGGCCCACGGAGCGGCCGAGCGCGGCGGCGAGGGGCATCATCATGGTGGCAACGGCGAGATTGGAGGCCAGCTCGGAAAGCAGTAGCACCGTTGTCGCCAGACCGAGGTAGATCACCGTCGGCGGGAGCCCGTTCAGCCGATCAAGACTACCGGCGAACCACGCGGTGAGGCCCTGCGTTTCGGTTGCCTGCGCCAGTGTCAGGCCGCCCCCGAAGAAAAGCAGCACATCCCACGGAATTCGACGCGCCTCGTCCCAGGTCAGCAGCGGGCGACGGACGCCCTCGCGAGTGGTGCCGGATATCAGGAAGAGCAAAACGGCACCCGCGATGCCGATCGCCGCATCGGAGAGTCGCGGGAAGAGGTCGACCAGCCCTGGCACGATGAAACCGCCGAAGTCCTTCCGTTCCCGTAGAATCCAGGCGAGTGCCGTACCCAGGAAGAGGCACAGCACCTTCGCCTCTCCGCCTTGCACCGGCCCGAGGGCAGCGAGACGATCTCGCAGCATCCGGTCGGCCCCCCTCTCGAGCCGGGCGTGGCCTCTGAACACCACGAATACGAGAAGCAACCAGCAGGCCGGCAGCAGCAGCAGCGCAATTGGCATTCCCAACATCATGAACTGGGCGAAGCTGATCCCGGTACCAGTGAGTTCCCGGATGGATCCGGCCACAACCAGGTTGGGCGGCGTGCCGATCATGGTTGCCATACCGCCGATCGAGGCGGCGTAGGCAACCCCGAGCATCAGCGCGGTGCGGGCGTTGTCGCCGGGCCGGTCGGCGGCGAAGAGGCCGCCAATCGCTATCGCGATCGGATACATCATCGCTGCCGTGGCAGTGTTGGAAATCCACATCGAGATGAAGGCGGTCGCGAGCATTACCCCGAGCACGACCCGACGGCTTGAGAGTCCCACCAGGAGCACGAGCCGATAGGCCACCCGGGCATGGCTCTCCCACCGCTCCAGTGCCGCTGCCAGCAGAAACCCGGCGAGAAAGAGAAAGACGAGGTCGTTGGCGTAGGGCGCCGCGGCCTCCTTGGAGGTGGCGATGCCGAGCAGCGGAAACAGGCACAGCGGCAGGAGCGAGGTGACGATGATCGGTGCACATTCGGTGATCCACCATGTCACCATCCACGCCGCCGCACCCAGGGTGCGGCGCGCGGGTGGCGAGAGTTCCGCCGGTCCCAGCCACAGTATCAGAATGAAGAATGCCGGGCCGAGTAGCCGGGCGATGGTCTGGAACCGGGAAGCGGGTGCGGTGTGTGCCATGCGCGAGGCGGGAGTATGGAGGGGCCTGCGGTTTCACGCCAGCCGTCAGCCGTCAGCCGTTAGCCGTTAGCCGTTAGCCGTCAGCCGTCAGCCGTCAGCCGTCAGCCGTCAGCCGTCAGCCGTTAGCCGTTAGCCGTTAGCCGTTAGCCGTTAGCCGTTAGCCGTTAGCCGTTAGCCGTTAGCCGTTAGCATCGGCTGGTGGCCGAAAGTTTCAGAAGGATAGGCGAACAAGCTTGCGCTCGGACCGTCGGACCGTCCTGACCGTCCTGACCGTTTATCCCGCGATTGCCGCCGGGTTCGGAAGCACAGGGCGCGGATCGTCCAGACGGTGGAGCACCGCGGCGGGAGAGAGAGGCGTCGAGAAGTAATACCCCTGTCCCAGCTCGCAGCCGAGGCTCATGAGCGCGACGCACTGTTGGGTGCGCTCGACTCCTTCCGCGACGGTTCGAAGCTTGAGGGTCTCACCCAGGCCGATGATCGCGCGGGCGAGGGCAGACTGCTCCAGGCCGCCGCCGAGTTCCTCGACGAACGGCTTGGCGATCTTGATCATGTCGATCGGGAAGCGCTGCAGATAGCTGAGTGAGGAGTAGCCCGTGCCGAAGTCGTCGATCGCGAGCTTGATGCCCAGGTCCTTGAGTTCGGTCAGCCGCTCCAGGACCGAGCCCTTCTGTTGCATCAGCACGCTCTCGGTGATTTCCAACACGACCGCCGACGGGTCGACCCCCGATTCGGTGAGCGCTTCGCGGGTTTCCCGCACGATGTCAAGCTCGTGCAGCTGGCGGCCAGAAATGTTGACGGCGATCGTGAGCGGTATTCCCGGACGTGCCTGGCGCCAGCGCTTCACCTGCCGGCACGACTCGCGCAGCACCCAGTCCCCCAACTCCACGATCAGCCCGGTCTCCTCGGCCAGGGGGATGAAATGCGCGGGCAGGAGGGCACCGAAGCGAGGATGCTCCCAGCGGACCAACGCTTCAACGCCTTCCATCTTTCCGGTGCGGAGCGAGTAGATCGGCTGGTAAACCAGGTCCAACGCATTGTGCTCGATCGCGTGCCGGAGCGCGGCCTCCAGGTCCAAGCGGTGCCGGACGTCGGCGTACATATGGGCCTGAAAGGTCTCGGCCCGCCCCTTTCCGCGGCGCTTGGCGCTGTACATGGCCATGTCCGCGTTTCGCAGCAGTTCGTCGGCGACATCCTCAGCCTGAGCAGTGGCGACACCTATGCTCAAGCTCATCCCCACTTCGTTTCCGTCCAGCACGAAGGGCTGCTTGAAGGCGGCCTGGAAGCGCTCCACGGCGATGCTCAGGTCATCGCCGCCGGTGGCGTCCTCGATGAGGATCGCGAACTCGTCGCCGCCCAGCCGCGCGATGGTGTCGCCGAGCCGCGCCCCGGAGCGAAGCCGTTCCGCGGTCGCCACGAGGACCTTGTCGCCCTCGGAGTGCCCCATGCTGTCGTTGACCTTCTTGAAGTCGTCGAGGTCGAGGTACAGTACGCTCACGGCGCGACCCTGCCGGCGTGCCAGCGCCAGCGCATGACTCACCCGATCAAGGAACAGGGCGCGGTTCGCGAGGCCGGTCAGCGGATCGTGGAAAGCCTGATGGGTGAGTTTCTGCTCCAACTGCTTGCGCTCGCTCACGTCACGACCGTTCAAGACGATGCCACGCACCGTCGGGTCATCCAGCAGGTTGGTAGCCAGTACCTCGGCGTGCAGGCCGGAACCGTCGGGGAGCAGGAAGCGCCATTCGGTGGGAGCACTTACCCCGGATGACAGCCCCACCTGACGCAGGAACTCCCGCGCGTCTTCCCGGTCCTCCGACTCGATGAGGTCCGAAACCGAGCGGCCCAGCAAGGTGGTCGGCGCCCGGCGCAGCACCCGGGCCACGCTCGGGCTGGCGAACTGAATCGAGCCGCTGGCGCGCACGACCAGGATCACATCGGAAGAGTTCTGCACCAGGGAGCGGAACCGGGCTTCGGCGGCGCTGTCGGCCAGCAGCCGCACGTTCTGGCGGACGGCGATGACCTGACGTACCACCACGAGGGCCGTCATGAGCACTGCGCCTACCGCGATGCCGCTCACCGGATCACGCCAGGTTTCGAGCGTCGCCCAGAAGAGCAGGCCGTAGGTCGTGGCGATGGCCACGTACGGGAGCGGCGACAGCGACTGGATCTGCTCGGGCTGTTCCACCCGTCGCAGGCGACTCACCGGCCGACGCCAGTACAGCTCCATGCTGGCTGTCATCATCACGTAGTAGAGCAGGTAGACCGCATCGGTCCACGCCGCACTCCGGGCGCCCATCTCGATCAGCTCGAGGTCGAAGGTCAGATCCGCAACAATGCTGACCAGGATTCCGGTTACCATAATGCCGAACGCCAGCCGGTTGCCGTCCAGCGGTCTGCGGAGCAGCACGGTCGTGGCACCGTAGAGCAGCAGCAGGCTTGCGAGCGGATACCCGAAGGCCAGGACGGCGGTGGAGAACACACCTTCGCTGGCGGCCTGGGTCGGACGGACGGTGAAATACCAGATGGCCACTGCACCGCCGATCACCACGATCGCGGCGTCAAGCGAATACTTCAGGCGCTCCAGCCTGATGCGCCGCGCCACCGGGACCGAGAGGAGCGCCGCGAGCATCAGAAAACTGTCGGAGAGGTAGAAGAGGTCGGCCCACGAGACCGTGGGGTTTTCCTTGAGGCGGACCAGGTAGTAGACCGAGATGGCGTTGCCGATGAATACCATCACGCAGCCGGTGCCGAACAGCCGAATTGCCCGTCGCACTCCCCAATCGAGGACTGTGTTGCTCGCCGCGAGGAAGCACAGTACAGCGACCACCAGGTTGAGCGGCATGAACGCGACGTTGCCGAGCAGGTCCCGCAGTGACTGGCTGCCCCAACCCATCCGCTCCCAGACCATGTAGCCCAACGCGTACAGGGCGGTCACCAAGGTGACCGTCCCCCCGCGCAGCTGCCCTGTCTGGCTCGTTTTGGCCACCCAACCCCCTGGGGCGTCGAGTCGGAAGAAATTTCCGGGTGAATGTGCCTGTTTGGCGCCCAGCGCGGCACAAACCCCTTGGGAGCGGCGTTTTGCGGCTCCGGAGGGGGTCAAATCGCTGAGTCCCCGTGACTTGGGGTTCAAATGCAAACGGGATGCCTAGGGCCCGGCGGGTGAAAAAAAGGGGAGGGGTGGACTCCCCAAAACGACTGGCTAGGGCTGCCAGGTTCCCGTTGCCACGGCGGGCACAAAGGTATCCAGCCCCTTGGGAGGGAACTTCAGGGTCTTTCCCTGCTCGGCGCTTTGGTAGGCCGCCATCAGGATGCGGACGACGTCCAGCCCGTCGTCCCACGAGAGTCTCGGTTCTTCCCGACCGAGAAACGCGCGCACGAAGTGTCGGTTCTCGGCCTCGTAGCCATATGCAGCTGCCTCATTCGCGACCACGGGCATGAGTCCGATCTCGGCGTTCTGCTTCTCTACCAAATCCTCTCCCGTCTTGCCTCGAACCTCGCGGCTGAAGAAGAGCTTGAGTCCGCTATCGAGCGTGTTCCAGCTCATCGAGTACTCTGGCCCAAGCAGTTCGGCAGACAGCCGGAGTCCGGCCCCGACAAAACTCCAGGAGGTGCTGGCCTCACCCAGCACGGTGAGTCCCTCGCTGGTCTCGAACTCGATCGTCAGGCTGGCAAAGTCTTCCGAGGGCTGCTTTGTGTAGTCGACATCCTTGCCCATCATCTCCTTCAACCGTTTTGCGTAGGCCGGACGACTCCACTTGAGGCTCGCGATGTGGGCTGTGACCCTGGTGGGCTTGAGCGCTGTGAGCGGCTCGCCGGGGCGAGTGAGCAGGTGGCGCACCAGAAGGGCGGAGTGGCACATCATGTCGTTGAGGACGCCGCCACCCTGGAGGTTGCCGCGCCAGAACCAGGGCATATGGGGGCCGCTGTGCTCCTCGGCAGCCCGCGCCAGGTAGGGCCGTCCGGTGGCGGCGGCACCGCGGCCCCACAGGAGGGCTCGTCCGGTCTCCACCTGCGGCGCGAACAGCTGGTTCTCGAGGTAGCCGTGCTTCAGTCCCGCTCGTTTCACGAGGCTGGTGACCAGCTTGGCTTCCCTGACGTTCCGGGCCAGGGGCTTTTCGCACGCGATGCCCACCAGCTCTCCGTGCCCGCGCATGATCGGGTCGGTCAATTCCTCGATGTTTTCGACCCGCGCTTGATTGACTCCGCAGAGCCAGATGGCGTCGATATCAGGGTCTACGACCATCTCCCCGATGGAGCGGAAGGGTCTGCACGCGCCCAGATCCAGCTTCCGGGCGTAGCCGGCCGCAGCTTCCGCATTCTTCCGATTGGGACTCCAGACCCCGCGGACTTCGCAGTCGCGCACGGCCTGAAAGGCCTGCATGTGGAAGCGGGCGTTGAAGCCGGATCCGATGAAGCCGATGCCCAACGGGGAGGTCGGCATAGGGCGTCAGGGTGAGGGTGTTCTTGGTAGGACTGCTGGAACCAACTATTCCCGGCTCCTTCTTCGCGGCCTTCGCGCCTTCGCGGGGAGCTTCATCAATTGTCCACCGCGAAGACGCCAAGATCGCAACGACGCTCTGTACGAAGGGACCGCCAGATAATGGCGGAGGACCACTTCCGGATAACCGATCAGTTGACAGCGCGCTCGGCCGCGGCCCGCTTGGCTGCGCTGGCGTAGATGGCCACTTCAACGCGGCGATTCTGCTGCCGCCCCAGTTCGGTCTCATTCGAAGCGACTGGCTCGGTTTCGCCCAGGCCGCGGGTGGAGATTCGCGAGCGACTGACACCCTGTGAGACCAGATACGTCGCGGCGGCGGAGGCTCGGCGCTCGGACAAATCCTGGTTGTACGTGCCGCTCCCCACCTGATCGGTGTGACCTACGATCAGGAGGTCGGAGCCGGGATACTTGTTGAGGCTCTTGCTGAGTTCCCTGAAGTTGGACTGCGCCGTTGGAAGTACCCGATCGGAGTCAAAATCGTAGAGTAGCCCGGATTCGAAGGTGACTTGAATGCCCTCGCCGACCCGTTCGACCTTCGCCCCTTTGATGTTCTGCTTGAGTTCCTTGGCCTGCTTGTCCATCTCATTCCCGATGATTGCACCGGCAGCCCCGCCGACCACGGCGCCGATGATGGCGCCCTTGGCGGTGGATCCCGCGGCCGTGCCGATTGCTCCGCCGACAACCGCACCGCCGGCGGCACCGACGATGGCGCCGGTTCCGGCCTTGGTGGCGCAGGCTGCGATGGCAATGCAACCGGCGAGGGTCGTCAGCAGGGCGAGGCGGAGGCTTTTGGTCACGACTTTCATATGAATCTCCACAAGTGTGCAACGCGAGGTTGGGCCCGCGTGGGAGGCCAGCTATGACGGCCCCTCACAACGGGGCGTCAGGGTGAGGCTCAGGGAGCCGTGTCTCAAGATAAGCTGTTGCCCGGCTGCCGGGCGGGCGGGGCATCCTTGACGAGTTCCGCTACAGCGAACATCCTAACTCGACTCCAGTCACCACGCATGAGACCCGTACCTCGACGTCCGCATCGGCCGCCACACTTCCGGTTGTTGCACCCGGCCTCGACCGGAGTTCTGAGCCTTTGCGTCATACTGGGCTTAGGCGTCCGGCCCCCTCCTCTCTCCGCGCAAAGCAAGGCAACTCCGCGGGTCGCCGTGATCCTCGACCGGGACAGCCCGAGAATGCAGCCGCGGGTCGCACTGATTTGAAGCGTCGCGTGAAAAGCGAAAGGTGCCGAGCCGTCTCGGGATGAGCGAGGTTCCTCGGTACAGATCATTGATAGGCGGGCTGCCCGGGAAAATTGCTCGCCACGCCGCCTTCCTGGATCGTTCTGGCCACCCGATCAGCGAAGATGCGCATGCCCACCCGGATCATCGCCTCCGGCTCGCCCTTGAGCTCGGTCGAGTCGTCGAGGATGATCTCACTGTCTGTGACCCGGATGAGCTGTGCGGAGAGCAGCCAGATGAGGTTACTCGTCTTGCTGACCTTCGTGAGAACCACCCACCGCGCGCCCTGGCCCCGGGCGACGGCAATGGCGCAAGCGACCTTCACGTTGCAGGGGACCCCACCGCCGAGCTCGAGCGCGATCGGGGAGCTGGCTGCGGAATCGGTTGCCTCGTATGACAGCACTTGCGCGCCCAGGCTTTCGCGGAGATGGGTACGTATCACCTCGGTGGCGACGCCGGCTCGGGAAGAGTCGATGGCCTCCTTGAGATTGGCCTGATCGTTGTACAGGGCCGAGGTGAGGACGACTACCGGCGCATCCGGAGCCTCGAGTGCGGTGGGTGCGCCCTGCGCGTGGAGCGGCGAGGTCAGCACGAGGGCGAGGGAGAAGCGAAATAGCGACTTTGAAGTAAGCATAAGAGCCTGGGATACGTCTCGTTTCAGAGTAGCCTGCTCAGGATGCCTGACTCGGTTGAGGTTCACTCTCGACTACCCATCCTGTCTCGGCTCCCATGGCGTCAGGGGTCGGAGGTATTCCTCCGCGGGCGCGAACTTGGGATTGTGATCATCGCTCCACTTGACCGTGAATAGCCCGGTCTGACCCCTTCCCTCAGGCACCTCCTCGAACGCCGCCGCCGAATAGTAGAAGCCGCCGAGGCCGATGGCGTGGGTGAGCACCCGCTGCACCCGGTGCGATTCCGGTGCCGTAACAACGCGCAGCGCTCCGCACGCCGGATCGGGATCCTCGTGATTGATCGTCGGCGGGATAGAATTGCGCCTGATGGCCAGACAAGCGGCGACGGCCTGCAACGCTGAGGAGCCGGCTCCGTGCTGCCCCAGCATCGATTTCTGAGACTGGATCCGAATATTCGGGAGTCCCTCACCGAATACCTCGGCCAGCGCCAGTCCCTCCAGCCGATCGTACTGCACGGACGAACTGCCGTTGGCGTTGACCAGATCTACTTGCTCGGGCTCCCAGTTTGCCTCCGCCATCGCCCCGCGCATGGCCCGGACCGAAGGCCGGAGGTCCACCTCGGCATTGTCATGGCTGTACTGGCGGTTCTGACCGGCAGAAGCGATCCGGTAGCCGGCGACTCTCGCGTACACCCGGGCCTTTCGCTTCAGGGCATGGGCTTCGGACTCGAGTAGCAGCGCCCCCGCGCCCTCTCCGATGACGTTGCCATCGCGTCCCCTATCGAACGGGCGGGAAGCCCGTCCGGGCTCCTCGTTATAGCGGGTCGCCAGCGAACCAGAGGCGTTGAGAGCGCCGATAACCTCGGGTATGACCTCGCAGTCGGTGCCGACGACGAGGACCGCATCCACCGCGTCAGCCTGAATCAGTCGGGTGGCTTGGCCTATCGCGTCAACACCCGAGTTGCAGCCCGAGGTAGTGGTGTGGACTGGTCCCCGGATATTGAAGAAGCTCGACAAGACGCACGCCGCAGAATGGTTGAAACAGTGAAACGCCGCGTGCGGGGGAATGTCACCCTGCGCCTTCTGCCGGTCCTTCATGGACATGACGACGTCGAGATTGCCGATCGAGGTGCCGACGAACACGCCGAGGCGATCGGCGTCGCAGGCATCGAGGTCGATTTCCGCATCGTGGAGTGCGAGCACGCTCGCCGCCAGCGCGAGTTGCACGGCGCGTGGGGTGCGGCGGGCCATCACCTCGCCATGGGTGATGTAGCGGTCGAGCCGGAAGTCGCTCACCTCTGCCGCCACCTTGGACGGAGAGGCTGAGGCGTCGCACAGAGTGATGGGGCCAAAGCCATGCCGGCCATCCATCAGGGCGGACCAGAACTCGTTGCGTCCGGAGCCAATGGCGCTGACCGGGCCCAGCCCGGTGATGACCACGGTGGAGTTCATGCGATGCAGGGTACTTCTGGCGTCGTCCCGCAGCAAGGGAACGCGCGCAGCAGCGGCGTGTTAGACGAGAGCCTTGTGGTTGTCCAGACGCAGGAAGGCGTCGGCCATACGCGGGTCGAACTGAATGCCGTTCAGCCGGGCAATCTCCGCCAGGGTCGCGTCAATCGTCCAGGCGGGCCGATAGGGGCGAGCGTGCGTCAGCGCATCGAACACGTCCGCCAGTGCGACAACTCGCGCGGGGAGCGGAATAGCCTCGCCCTCAAGTCCATCGGGGTAGCCGTTGCCGTCCCAGCGTTCGTGGTGGCTTCGCGCAATCGTCTCGGCTATGCGAGTCAACGGCGTCTTGCCCCCGCCGAGCATCGTCGCGCCAACGACCGTGTGACCCTTCATCACCTCGAACTCTTCAGTGGTCAACTTGCCTGGCTTGAGCAGGATCGCGTCGGGGATGGCGATCTTGCCAACGTCGTGCAAGGGGGCCGCTCGGAAGATCAACTGCACTTCCTCATCTAGGAGGCCGACTACCCGCGCGAGCGCGCTCGCCGTGTGTGCCACCCGCTGGGTATGTTGTCCGGTGTCGTCGTCGCGGAACTCCGCTGCGCGGGCCAGTCGCTGCAGCACTTCGCGTTGGGTCTCCTCGAGCTCCCGGGTGCGATGGACCACCCGCTCTTCGAGTTTCTTGTTCTGACCCGCCAGCTCCTTGTGCAGTGCTCGAGTCTCCAACAGGTTCTTGATCCGGAGAATCACCTCAACCATGTCAAATGGCTTGGTCAGAAAGTCCTTGGCTCCCATGGCGAGCGCCTGTTGCCTCGGCTCGGTGCGGGAGTCGCCCGTCAGGATCACGATCGGGAGATAGCTCGAGCGGGGGATGGTGGCCGCGAGATGTTGGAGGACCTGAAGCCCGTCCCGGCCGGGCATTCGGAGGTCCAGCAGCACCATGTCTGGCTGGAACTCGAGGAACTCCGCTTCCGCGCGCAACGGATCAGAGACCCCGCGCACTTCGGTGATGCCGGCGCGCTCGAGCACCCGCGTAATTGCCTGCACGCTGGACGCCTCGTCGTCAATGATCAGGATTCTGGCTGCGGCGTGTTCGGCCGCGGAGGGGAGAGCCATTAGTACCTCATGACGCTGACGGGCCTGCCGACTTCGTCGCGCA
Source organism: uncultured Gemmatimonadales bacterium (assembly GCA_963748035.1). Taxonomy (GTDB): domain Bacteria; phylum Gemmatimonadota; class Gemmatimonadetes; order Gemmatimonadales; family GWC2-71-9; genus JADJOM01. The sequence goes on from CAVVHO010000003.1 coordinate 835,743, forward strand.
TCACCTCACGTCCCAGGGGATCGAAAAATTACGCGGTCCTCGCCGATTGCGCCATTGTGTGTGCTATTCTCGGCCCAAGCCCAGAATGCCCATGACGCACTCAGATCGAGGCCCGCACCCTGAAGGCGTGGAGGCACGGCTCATCGGTATCGTCGATAGGGCAACCCTAAAGTCGTCATCGCCGCCTTGAACCGCGGGCGCTCGCGGATCGGATCAAGCACAGGCATCCAGACGCGCATTCGGGTGAACCCGTTCGCGCTGGCCCCGGCCGCAAAACGGTCCATCGCGTCCAGCGCCGCGGCCGTGTCGCCCAGCAAGAGGAGCCACTGGGCCCGCTGATCAGCCTGAAACTCCCCCGGCGCTTCGAGCGGAATGCGAGCCAGGAGTCTGCGGGCCTGGGGCCGGTCGTGCAGATGACTGACACCCCGAATGATCTTGCGATAGAGCTCAGGATCCTCCCCGGACAACTCGGCCCCCCGCATTGCTGCCCACTCGGCCTTGGCGTAGCGTCCGGCGGAGAGCGCCTCCCACATGCTCCACATCCGGGGCGACGGGAGATTCGGTCCCAGTTCCATCGCACGGTGAAGCAACACCGCGGCCGAATCGTAGCGGTGAACATAGACCAGAGCGAGTCCCATCGCGGCCGTTGGAAGCGGCGCAACCGAGTCAAGCTGGCGGGCTCGCTCCGACCAGATGAGCGCGGAATCCAGCTGCCCGGTCCAGGCCAGGAATCGGGCGTACTGCTCGGCGGTCTCTGGATCGTTAGGCGCATGGATGAGCGCCCTGGAATAGGCGCTGTCGGCCTGGGCCCAGTGGGCACGATCGCGAAGTACGTTTGCCAGCCCGCACCAGGCCGTGCCCAGGGTGTTGTCCAGCGCCAGTGCGCGCCGAGCAGCCTGCTCCGCCTGATCGAGAGAGCGGGCCAGCGGGGCGAGGTTGTATGTGGGAAGCAGCTCGTAGGCCCGCGCCAGGCCAGCCAGCGCAGGCGCGAAGCTGGAATCCCGGCTCAGGGCACTGTCAAACTTCGCCATGGCCGCGTGAATCGCGGGCCCGCCCCGCGGCAGCAACGCCAGGCCCCGGAGATACAGATCGTTGGCAACCGAATCGATGCCGACCGGTCGGTGTGGGTCATGTCCGGGCGCGGCCCGTCCGCCAGGCTCAAGCGTGAGCCAGCCGGCGGCGAGCACGGCCGCTCCACCGAGGGCCGCGACCAGGTTGCCGGGGCGACGCGTCAGGTGACGAGCCGGGTTTGCGGGATCATCGTTGGAGCGTTGACGCGGGCTCGCTCAGGCGCAAGCGGCCAAGCAATTGCCGGAACCTGGGAAGCTGCCTGAGATGATCAAAGCGGGGATCAACTCCGAGTAGCGCCATCCAATGGGTGCGCTCAGCGTAACCCTGCTCGAGGCAGTCAAGGGCCGCCTCGGTTTCGTCGAGCGCCGCGTGAATGGCCGCGAGGTCGTAGGCCGAGACGTAGCGGCTCCGCTGGAGCGTCTCCAATTCTGCGAGGATGACCCGGGCGGCATCGGTCTGCCCCGCGATCGCCAAGCCGTGCCCCAGGGTGCCGAGTGTATAACCGCTTCGGCCGGAGAGTCGCACCGCTTCTTCAAAGGCGTGGAGGGCCTCCACCCGGGCCGCAGTCTGCTCGCAGGCGAGTCCAAGCCACTGGAGCGCGACGAGAAACGTCGGATCGAGCGCCAGCGCGCGGCGGGCCTGCTCGATGGCCTCAGCATACCGTCGGGCGAAGTAGCACCCCCATCCTCGCGCGGCCAATCGCAACGGCGAGAGTGGGTCCAGCGAGATCGCCCGCCCGAAGAATTCCACCGACTCCTCGAACCGTCCCTGGATCGCCAGGAAATTGCCGTACCACTGGTGGGCGGTCGCGTATCCGGGATTGAGGCCGATGACTTCCAGAAAGCCACGCTCCGCCTCGGCCCAGTCGAATTCGTGATACATGGCGACGTACGCCAGGGTGGCACGGGCTTCGACAAGGGTCGGGTCCAGCTCCAGAGCGCGGAGCGCGGCAGCCTTGGCCGCAGGAAACCCGTCCGTCGGCGCCATGGCGCAGTAGAAACACAGGATCAGGTATGAGTCCGCGACGCCCGTGTAGGCCAGGGCGTACTGGGGATCCCGATTCAAAGCCTGCTGGAAGAAGCCGAGTCCGGCTCGCAGCGATTCCTCGGTGCGTTGATTCCAGTGGTGCCTTCCCCGGAGATACAGCGAGTAGGCCTCCAGGTCCTCGGTGGGAGGTCGCTGCCGGGGAGCGTTCTTGCCCAGGAGGCGGATCTCCATGGCCGCAGTGATGGCCTTCGCGATCTCGTCCTGAATGGCAAAGACGTCCTCCAGCTCGCGGTCGAAGGTCTCCGACCAGAGATGAAAACCGTCTGTCACATTCACGAGCTGCGCGGTGACGCGGAGCCTCCGTCCTGCCCGCCGCACGCTGCCCTCCAGCACCGTTTGCACGTTCAGCCGTTGCCCAATGGTTCGAATGTCCTCCTGCCGCCCCTTGAACGCGAAGGTGGAGGTGCGGGAGACCACGTGCAATCCTTCCAGTTTTGCCAGCGCGTTGATCAGCTCATCGGTCATTCCGTCGCTGAAGAACTCGTTGTCCGGGTCAGCGCTCAAGTTGGTGAATGGGAGCACGGCGAGCGACTTCTCCGGCCGCGCCGTCGACGGCCCGGACCCCCGGCGCCCGAGCGCCTCGGCGAGCCGGGCCGCAGGGTACAGCCGGTCGGCGGGATTCTTCGCGAGCGCGCGCTGCAACGTCTCAGCCACTTCGTTGGAGACAGCTGGGCGGAGACTGGTGACCCGTGGAGGTTCCATGGTCATGTGCTGGCGTACCACGCTCTCTGCCGTCGGGCCCGAAAACGGTGGCTGCCCCGCCAGCATCTCGTACAGCACGCAGCCCAGCGCGTAGAGATCGCTCCGCCCGTCGAGGTCCTTGTCTCCCGCGGCCTGCTCCGGGCTCATGTAGGTCGGCGTGCCAATCGCCAAACCCGTTTCCGTGAGCGCGGTGCCACGGGCCTCGGTGACCGCTCGGGCGATTCCAAAGTCCGCCACCCGTGCGTGGCTCCCGGACAGGAGTATGTTCTCCGGCTTGATGTCCCGGTGCACCACACCGCGATCGTGGGCGTAGCCGAGCGCGTCGGCCACCTCACGGGCGATCGAGAGCGCTTCGGGGATGGGTAGCTGCTTCTCCCGGTTCAGACGGTCGCGGAGTGATTCTCCCTCGACCAAAGGCATGACGTAATAGAGGAATTGCGGGGTATCGGGCCCGCCGATCCGCCCGCTGTCATACAGCGGCAGGATGTGCGGGTGGTCGAGTCGTGCGGTGAGGTTTATCTCCCGGAGAAAGCGCTCCGATCCCAGCGAGGCCGCCAGCTCAGGCCTCAGGACCTTGAGGGCAACCTGACGGTCGTGTTTGAGATCCTGGGCAAGGTAGACCGTGGCCATGCCGCCGCGGCCGACTTCGCGGTCGAGGCGATACCGCTCGGCCAGGCTGCGGGTGAGGGCGGCGGGAATGGTCATGAGGGTAAGGTACCGAGTACCGAGTACTTGGTACCTGGTACTTGATGCCTAGTACTTGGTACGTGGGATTGCTGGCTGGTTTCTCGTTCTCACGCTTTGTCGCCTGTCGCCTGTCGCCTTTTGCCTGTCCCCCGTCCCCTGTCACCTGCCCGTTGTCGCCCCTTGCGGTTCAATTGCCTGCAGTCCGAACCCGGCCCGCGATCACGGTGATGTTGTCACTTCCGCCGCCGTCCAAGGCCAGCTCCAGGATACGGCGGCAGAGCTGCTCCGAGGATTTCATCGTGCGAATCTGCTCGGCGATCACTTCGTCCGAGACATGCTTCGTGACTCCGTCGCTGCAGATTAACACCACTGTTCCCCGGCGACTGACATCAACGCGGGTGACGACGGGAGTGGCTTCCTCCCCGCCGATCGCGCTGATCAGCACGTTCCGGAAGGGCGACTGCGCTACACGCTCCGCCGGCAGTGCACCTCTGTCCACCAGGTCCTGAGCCATCGTCTGGTCCTTGGTGACCTGGTGCAGCGTGCCTTCCGCGTAGTGATAGCAGCGGCTATCGCCGACCTGGAGGACATAGGCCCAGGGCCACACCGCGATGGCGAGTGTGAGCGTGGTGGCCATGCGCCGGACTTCGGGTTGGGCCGCGGCCCCAGCCCGAACGGCCGCATGGGCCTCCAGGGCGGCGCAGCGAAGCGCGTCGAGGAACTCCTCATCCGCCGCGGAACCGGCGGCGTGATAACAGCGGAGGGTAGACGAGACGTACCCGGTGATCGTCTCGACGGCAAGCTGACTCGCGTCGCCACCGCCTACACCGCTACCTACTCCATCGGCGACCAGCATCAGGGTCGCGATGCGCTGGCCGCGGAGCGGCAACCGTTCGGGGGTGGGGAGGCTTGTTCCGTGGATCACGACCTGCGGATGTATCGTGCAAAGAAGGAAGTGGTCCTGATTCTCCTGGCGAACCTTGCCGGGATGAGTCAGACCGAAGAGATCGAGCATGTCGTCGCTGGGCTTCTGACCCACTTCGACCGGAATGGTTGCGGTCCGCGGTTCAATCGTCTTCATCGCCATCGCCGCCTCCTTGCGACTCGGTTTGCGCGAACCAAAGATGCCCCCGCTGCAAGGCGCTCGCTAGAATCCCCGGTTGAGCCGGAATATTGACCAGAGCCGCGGCTGGAGTATTCTGGGGGTCTGGCGACAGCATCCTGACCCCAATCCGCACCATGGCCCGACTACTCGCTCTCTTCGTCACGGCGTTTGTGGACATGATTGGGCTGACGATGATCGTGCCCCTCCTGCCCTATTACGCCACCGAGTTCGGTGCCAGTGCGACCATGGTGGGCGTTCTGGTGTCGGCATTTTCCCTCGCACAGCTGATCGTCGCGCCGGCGTGGGGGCGCCTGTCCGACCGGTATGGGCGGCGGCCGGCGATTCTCGCCGGGTTGCTTCTCAGCGGGGCCGCGTATGCGATCTTCGCCGTGGCGGGATCGGTGGAGCTGCTGCTCCTGTCACGCATCGTACAGGGGTTGGGCGGCGGCACCATCGGTGTGGTGCAGGCGTACGTCGCCGACGCTTCCGCGCCCGACCAGCGCACCAAGAGCCTCGGCTGGCTCTCGGCCGTTACCAGCCTTGGCGCTGTCGCAGGCCCGGCCTTCGGGTCGGTGATGATCAGCCTGGGTGGACGAACGGCGCCGGGGCTTGGTGCGGCAATCCTTTCGCTCCTCGTGGCAGCCTTTGCCTGGCGGTTTCTCAAAGAGACCCGTGGTCTCCGCCTCTCAGGGGCCCATCCGGCCACCACGACCGGAATCGCCGCCATCCGGAGGGTGCTCTCTCATTGGCACGAGCCGGCCCCGCGGCTGATCTGGATCTACACCGTTGGGATCGGCGCCTTCTACGGCACCATCCAGACAGTTCCCCTACTGCTCGCCAATCGACTTGGTGTCACCGAGCAGAATATCGGCTATTTCGTGATGTACCTGGGCGGGATGGGTGTCGTGATACGCGCGCTGGTGCTCGGACGGGTGGTGGATCGTCTCGGGGAAGCGCGACTCTCCAATCTCGGGCTGGTTCTGCTCGGGGCAGGACTCGCCTTCACCGGGCTGGCGAAGGGATGGCCGCTGCTCATCGCCGGCTTTACTCTGATGCCGCTCGGTACTGCTTTTCTTTTTCCGTGTGTGACCGGCCTGCTCTCGCGCGTCGTGCCGGGAAACGAACGCGGGCTCTACATGGGGGTGCAGCATACCTTCGGAGGCGTGTCCCGGGTGGCCTTTCCCATAGCCTCGGGCGTGCTGATGGACCACTTCGGCGTCGGGGTCCCGTTCTGGATCTCCGGCATTTTGGTGATCGCAACCCTGCCGCTCGCCCGGGGGATTTCGGCGGTCGTCCCCCACACGACCCCGGTGCCTCCCCTGGCCCAGCAAATCTCAGCCGCCGACGTCACCGCGGAGTTTCCGGTTGAGCCGGCAGGGGAGGGCGGGGTGCCGGAGACCAAGACGAGCGGGTGAGGATCGCGATCCACGGGCCTCTTCACGCTCTCAGCGTCCTTGGGTAGCGACTCTTGCGGGCGACGGCGCGAAAGACCTACCGGCTGTGTGAAAGGACCTCGCGCAATGCCTGAATCGCTTGAACGAGTTGTTGGTCGGCCAGATATGGTGCGGGGCCAAGGCGAAGCACATCTCCACGAGAGTCGGCCAGCACGCCGCGGGCGTGTAATTGTCGGCACAGGCTGCCCGCGCCTGGAGCAGTGAGGGCGAGAAATCCAGCGACTTGAGAAAGCGGCGTATGTCGGTCGCGGACGATCACCTTCGGATCTGCGTCAAGGGCATCGAACTCCCGCGCCAGAACCGTGATCTGATGCTGGCTGACTTCACGGAGCAGGGTAGGAGTGAGGTTCAGGCCGTCGAAGAAGTCGAACACCTTCGCGGCACGGTAGTGGCTGGTCGGATCGTAGGTTGCGCCGGCGAAGCGATCCGCACCTTGGCCGTAGGCGACCAGCCCCGCCCGGCGCTGGTCGGCCAGGGCCGTGAACTCGCTGTACCAGCCGGTAATGACCGGCCGGAGTTCGCAATCCCTTGGAAAGCGCAGGAAGCAGTTGCCTTCTCCCAGCTGGCAGTACTTGTATCCTCCCCCCACGACGAAGGCGTCGCTGAGGCCTTCCGCCATCAATGAGAATGGGACCACGTTAAGCGCGTGATAGGCGTCGACCAGGAGGGGCACACCGCGCCGGCGGCAGGTCTCCGAAAGCGTCGATAGCCCAGGCAAGATCAAACCGGTGTTGAAGAACACCGCCGAGACCAGCGCCGCAGCAGTACGGTCGCTGACGGCTGCGCTCAGGCGCTCGCTGAGTGTCATCAGGGGAGCCTGCGGGACGCGCACGACCTCAATGCCTTCTTCCGAGAGCCGGTCCAACTGGCGGCGGAGCGTGTGAAACTCGCCGTCGGTGCTGACCAGCTGCATTCCCCGCCTCAATGGCAGGGCAGAGAGAAATCGCACGACCAACTCGTGCGTGCTGGCCGCCAAGGCGATGTAGCCGTCGGTATCACCGAGCAAGATGGCAAAGCCGCGACGCACTCGGTCGGCCCGTTCGAACGCGCGCTCCCATTTCTCGTCTACGAGGCTCGCCGCGTCCAGCCAGGCCTCCTGCTGGCCCTCGAATCCGCGGTCGGGCCACGCCTGATGCGAGTGACCCGTGAGCAACAGCCGCTCCCCGACCCTGAATCGAGTGTAGTGCAGGGCGAGGGCGTTGGGAGATGTGTAGAGGGAGTCAGGATTCATGTTGGCGAGGGCCGAGGGCCGAGTGAGTACTGAGTACCGAGTACTGAGTACCGAGTACCGAGTATGAGAGCCCAGCACGTCTAGGGAGTTAGTTGAAAGCCGACACCGAAGGTGCATGGCTAACGGCTAACGGCCCCCTCATAGCTCCGTCCGAATCGCCCACAAGTCCGGAAAGAGCGGTTGATTAAGCGTGGTCATCAAGTACTCCGCGCCAGCCGAGCCACCGGTGCCATGCCGAGTGCCGATGGTTCGTTGCACCATCTTGACGTGTCGGTAGCGCCATTCCTGAATCCCCTCATCCAGGTCGACGAGGCGCTCGCACAGCCCGGCGATTCCTGGATTGCTCCGATAAATCGAAATGAGGACGGCTTGGAGCTCAACCGATGGCGTGATCGGGCGAGTGACATCGCGCTTGAGTTGATCGGCGGGCACTGGGAATCCATTCCCTGCAATGCATTTCAGAAATGCATCCCAGAGAGTGGGCTGGGCCAGGCGCGTCTCCAGTCGGCGCCGCCCCGCGGAGCCCGCAGGGTAGCGCTCAAGAGAATCGGGTCGCTTCCGACCCAGCACGAATTCGAGTTCGCGAAACTGACTCGACTGAAATCCACTCCCGCTTTCGAGCCGGTCGCGGAAGGAGAGGAACTCTAGGGGGGTCATGGTCTCGAGGACATCGAGCTGGCCCACCAAGACTTTGAGGATGGTCAGGATCCGCTTGAGCGTGTGTTGCGCCCTAACTCCATCGTTCCGAACCAGCAGCGTCTGGAGATAGTCCAACTCATGGAGCAGTTCTTTGAACCAGAGTTCGTACACCTGATGAATGATGATAAACAGCATCTCATCATGTTCAGGCCCCTGGGAAAGTGGCTGTTGCTGCGCGAGCAGGCCGTCGAGTTTGAGATATTCGGAGTAGGTGGGCATTCCCCTCTCCATCGGGTAGACGAATGTGCTGATTGCTAAGTGCTACTTCACGATTTCGATCGGCTATCGGCTATCGGCGGATCGGCTATCGGCGGACGGCTAATGGCTGACGGCTAAGTAAACCTCGGCCGATACCGATCGAGCGCCTCGTACTGCGGCGGCCACGGCACCGAGTACTCTAACTGGGCTGCGGCATGCCGAGTCCAGTAGGGATCCCACAAGTGTGCCCGTGCGAGGACCACCAGGTCCGCCCGGCCAGCTGCCAGAATGGTGTTGGCATCCGCGTAGGACGAGATGTTGCCAACCGCCATGGTCGCGATCCCTGCTTCCTGCCTGATCCGATCACTGAACGGGGTCTGGAACAGGCGGCCATAGACGGGCGTGGCGTCCGGGACTGTCTGGCCGGCGGAGACATCGACCACGTCGCACCCGTGCCCTGCGAGCATTCGGGCGACTGCCACCGCATCCTCCGGCTCCATTCCACCTGGCACCCAGTCTACCGCCGAGATTCGCACCGAAATCGGTTTATGTGCCGGCCAAGCCGCCCGCACGCCGTCTAGGACTTCCAGCGGAAACCGCATCCGGTTTTCAAGCGACCCGCCATACTGGTCGGTGCGCCGATTCGTGAGCGGCGAGATGAAGCTTGCCAGCAGGTACCCGTGGGCGAAATGGAGTTCCAGCAGGTCGAATCCAGACTCCTCGGCCATCAGGGCCGCGCGGACGAAGTCCTCCCGAACGTTCGTCATGTCTGCTGGTGTCATCGCCTTCGGCACTTGGCTTTGCGGAAGGTAAGGGAGGGGGGACGGTGCGAGCAGCGGCCAGTTACCGTCTGGTAGCGGCTCGTCCGGTGCCTCCCAAAGGCGCCCCGTGGAACCCTTCCGCCCGGCATGGCCCAGTTGCATCCCGATCTTCGCTTCGCTGTGACGATGCACGAACTCGACGACCCGCCGCCACCCGGCGACATGCTCGGGCCGGTACATGCCGGCACAATCTGGAGAGATCCGTCCCTCCCGGCTCACGTCGGTCATTTCTGTCATCACCAGTCCCGCGCCGCCGACCGCCCTGCTTCCCAAGTGTACCAGGTGCCAGTCATTCGGCATGCCGTCCGTGGCGCTATACTGGCACATCGGTGAGACCACTACCCGGTTGTTGAGGACGAGGTTTCGCAGTCGGAACGGTGTGAACATCGGCGGCGGCGGCGGTTCCAGCACCAAGCGCACCTGGCTCTGCCGTTGGGCCTCAGCCGCAAACCACCGGTCAACCCGAGATATGAAGGCGGGATCGCGGACCCGAAGGTTTTCATGGGTGACTCGAAGGCTTCGGCTGAGCAGGGCAAAGGCGAACTGGATCGGTGCCATCGTCAGGTAACGCTCAGTGTCCTCAAACCAGGTGAGACTCGCCTGGGCGGCCCGCTGCAGGCTCTCCACCGCAGGGCGGCGCTCCGCCTCATAGGCGGCGAGTGCATCCGGTACCGAGCGGCGACTCTCGAGCTCTCGAGCCAGTGCGATCGCATCTTCCATCGCCAGCTTGGTGCCGGAGCCTACTGAGAAGTGCGCGGTGTGCGCCGCATCGCCCAGGAGGACCACGTTCTTGTGGTGCCAACTCGCGGTTCGGACGGTCGGGAACCGGCGCCAGATCGAGCGGTTGCGGAGCAAGGGGTGACCATCGAGTTCCTCTGCGAACAACGCTTCGCAGTAGGCCACAGTGGCATCCTCGTCGTCCTCCCCGAGGCCTGAGGCGCGCCAACATGCCTCGGTGGTTTCGACGATGAAGGTCGAGTGTCCCGGTTGATACTGATATGCATGAGCTCGCCAGAGTCCATGCGGAGACTGCTTGAAGTAGAAGGCAAAGGCGGGAAACCGGCGGGTGGTGCCCAACCAGACAAACCGGTTCTTGCGATACTCGATGGTCGGGTGAAAATGGTCGGCCAGTTTCGCGCGAACCATGCTGCTCCACCCATCAGCACCCACGATGAGGTCCGAGTCTCCCAACTCGGCCAAGTCACGAACCTCGGTGGAGTACTGGAGCGCGACGCCCAGGTTTGAGGCTCGCTCAGCGAGTACCTCGAGCAACCCGATCCTCGAGATGCCGGCGAAGCCGTGACCGGTGGACCGGAGCACTTCACCCGCGAAGTGGATCTCGATGTCATCCCAGCGGGACAGCCGTGCGGAAAAGGCCGCGTGACTGGGGGAGTCGGCTTCGGCCAGACTCTGCTCGGTCGCATCCGAGAACACGACCCCGAAGCCGAAGGTATCCTCCAGCCGATTCCGCTCGATGACTGTGACGTGGTGGTGTGGGCCTGCCCGCTTCATGAGGATCGCGAGGTAGAGGCCCGCGGGGCCTCCGCCGATGCAGGCGATCTTCATCCCTGCCCCTGGCCCGCGAAGTTCCATGGAGGCGCGGTCAGTCGCCGCCGGCCGTCCGCCGTCAATGAGACGCCTTCGTTGTTGAGGCCAAGGTGGTCCCACAGTTTGCAGGTGACCGGCTTGTGCACCTGATCGAGGCCCTCACAATAGTTGGTGAACACGCATCGCCGGGTCTCGTCCCCACGGCCCAGTCGGATCTTTCGAAACCAGTCCGGATCGGCGAGCGACTGCCGCGCCGAGGCGACGATGTCTGCCGCGCCATCCTCGAGCAGTCTTTCGGCCTGATCGAAGGTCGAAATCCCGCCGCATACCACAACGGGCGCGGTGTGCCCTGCGTTGCGCACCGCGCGACGCACCTGGCTCACCGCGGCGACGTTCCGGCCGAAGGGCCCACGTTCGTCCGAACGGACCGTCGGCATGCACTCGTAGCCGCTCCGACCGGTATAGGGATAGCTGGCCCAGCCGACCTTCGGTTGGCGCGCGTCCTCGAATTTTCCACCCCGGGAGAGCGAAAGGTAGTCCATCCCGGCCTGCGCGAACTTGACCCCAAAGAAGGCTGCATCGTCTGCCGGGCTTCCGCCCGGAATGCATTCCTCAGCAAGAAAGCGACAGCCCACCACGAAGCGCGGGGACACCGCGGCCCGCGCCGCGTGATACACCTTGAGTGGCAGCCGAACCCTATTCTCGCGGCTGCCTCCGTAGCCATCCGACCTGGTGTTCCTCGCGGACAGGAAGGAGGCCAGAGTGTATGCGTGAGCAAAGTGCAGCTCCACTCCGTCGAAGCCCGCAGCCTCGGCTCTCCTCGCCGCATCGCCGAAAATGCCAGGGAGGGTATCAGGCAGCTCCCGGATATGAGGCAGGTCCACGTCGGTGACCAGTTCCCGCACGCCATAGCGCAGGGCGTCGAGCTCCCGGGTTGAAAGCACCCGCTCCAGTTCGGGGTCCGTCATCCTGGCCAGCACAAGGCGAATCTCTGGGTCGTTCCCGTGTACCAGTTCCCGGTGCCGCTGCGTGATCCGCAGGTACTCACCGAAGAACCGCGCGGGATCCGGCCTGCGGCGGATGCGGAGAAAATCAATGATTTGAATGAAAAGCCGAGTATGCCCGCCGCTGGCCGACCGCACGGTCTCGACCAGGCTGCGTAGTCCCGGAATGAAGCGGTCGTCGCCGATCCGCATGAGCGGCCCACTCGGGATGTCCCGTACGCCGGTGGCCTCCACCACCAGCGCCCCTGGGCGTCCCTCGGCGAATCGCGCGTACCACGCAAGGATCTCAGGCGTGACATGACCATCATTGGTCGCGCGCCATGGAACCATCGCGGGGACCCAGGTGCGTTCCTCCAGTTGCACTGGCCCGACCCGGATGGGACTGAACCAGCGCGAACGGGCCGCCTCATCGGCCGTGGGCCAGTGGGCCGGGGGCAGTGCGTGGCGAATCGGTGGGTCAGGGTGCCACATGACCGGCCCGGAGCAGTTCGCCGGCGATGATCAGCTGCTGAATCTCGGTCGTGCCTTCGTAAATCCGAAGTGCCCGGACCGCGCGGTAGAGCCGGTCCACTGGATGATCGGCGAGAACACCGCGACCACCAAGGATCTGGACGGCATCGTCCACGATCCGTTGCGCCGCCTCGGTGGCGAATGCTTTGGCCATCGCGGCCTCCAGCGTGGTCCGTTCTTTCCCCTTGTCGCGCTCCCAGGCGGCGCGATATACCAGCAGACGCGCTGCAGCCAGGTCGGTCGCCATGCGCGCTAACTTCTCCTGAATCAGCTCGAACTCGGCGAGCGGCCGACCGAACTGACGGCGGGCGGAGGCATGAGCCAAGGCTTCATCGAGCGCGCGCTGAGCCAGGCCGCAAGCGGCGGCGCCGACCGTTGGGCGGAGCCGATCGAGCGTCGCGAGCCCGAGCCGCAACCCACCACCCTCCTCTCCAAGGCGAAATCCCTCAGGAATCCGACAGTCTTCGAAGGCGATCTCGCCCAGCGGATGCGGTGTGCTGATCTCCAGGGCTCGAACGAAACGCAGTCCCGGGGTCGTGGCCGGGACAAGGAAACAGGAGATTCCCTTCCTTCCCTGGGCGGGATCGGTGCTCGCGAAAACCGTATAGAAGTCGGCGATCCCGGCGTTCGAGATCAGGGTCTTGGTGCCGCTCAGCCAGTATTCGCCGCCTTTGCGCGTCGCGCGCGTCGCGAGGCTACCCACATCCGAACCGGCCTCCAACTCCGTCATGGCGAACGCAGCCATCGCCTCTCCGCTTGCCACGACCGGGAGCCAGCGGTCCTTCGCCGCCTGAACGCCGGCGAGTTGTACGGGCATTGAGCCCAGCGCTTGGAGTGCAAAGACGGCGTCGGCCAGCGGAGAGGCCCACGCAAGGGCCTCGCGCAGCACACAGAGGGCCCGGAAGTCCTGCTTCAGCACCGGGTCGAGCCAGCCTGCCGCTCCCAGTGCGATGAGCAGTTCCCGCGCCTCGACGCGGCCGGCGGCGTCGTCGACGGGTTCTGGTTTCGGCACTAACTGATCTCTGGCGTATGTGCCGATCCGGCCCGCGAGCTCGACGTGATGCGGGTCCAGGAGCGCCCGCACCGCAGTGGGATCGGGACCGGGAGGCAGCGACATCGGGGCGGCGGTCAGGCGAACCTCGGCGGCCGCTTGGCGCGGAACGCCTCGTATGCTTCCCGAAAGTTGGGATTGAGCATGCACCCTGCCTGTGCCTGCGCCTCCGCCTCGAAGGCAGAGCGGAGATCCATGGACGCTTCGCGGTTGAGTGCGTCCTTTGTGATGCCCAGGGCGAATGCTGGTCCCCGAGCGAGCATCGCGGCGAAGGATTGAGCCTCCGGCTGCAGCCGGTCCGCCGGCACCACCCGGTTGTACAGGCCGATCCGGTGGGCCCGCTCCGGCTCGATGAACTCTCCGGTCATCAGGAGCTCGCTTGCGAGGCCGAAACCGACAATCCGGGGCAGAAGCCACGCCGCTCCCATGTCGGCACCCGCCAGGCCAACCTTGCTGAAGAGAAACGCAATCTTGGCTGTTTCGGCGGCGATGCGAACGTCGCTGGCCGCCGCCAGCACCGCGCCGGCGCCGGCTACGGTGCCATTCAGCGCCGCCACCACCGGTCGCGGGCACTCGCGAATCGCCAGGATCAGGTCGCAGGTGAGTCGGGTAAACTCGAGCAGGCCTTCATAGTCCCGCTTGAACAGCGCGCCGATGATGTCCTCGACGTCGCCGCCAGTGCAGAAGGCCCTGCCACTCCCCGTCAGCACGACGACGCGGACATCAGGTTCGGTACCCAGCGCACGGAAGGTGTCGCGTAGTTCGGCGTAGACCTCGAACGTGAGCGCGTTAAGCCGCTCTGGTCGGTTGAGCGTGATGGTTGCCACGCCGGTCACGGGATCCGCCTGATAAAGGAAGGACCGTGGGGCCAGGGCCATGGGCGCTCCGGATGGAAGGGGTTCGGATGAAAGCTAAGCCACCTGCGGGCGGGACCCCTCGCGCAGCGGCCTTTTCACCGCTCCGCAGGTCCTCACGCGTGCAGAGCCTGTGGGTCGTAGGAATGCACCGTCCCGCGTCTTCCCGGTTACCGTGCCCACTTCAACGAACCCCAAATTCCTTGAAGGGGGGGGCCCCCAGTCTGGGTCATGGCCGGCGGTCAGGCAGGTATCACCGCCGTGGCTTCGATTTCGACCAGGGCTCGCTGATCCACCAAGCCGATTACCTGCACCAGGGCCATCGCGGGGTAGTGCCGGCCCATCGCGTTTCGGTATTGCTCTCCAAGGGGCTGGAGCCCGGCCCGGTAGGCCGCGAGGTCGGTAACATAGATCGTCAACCGGCCGATGTGTTCCGGTTGACCTCCGGCTTCTCGCACGACGGTAAGGACGTTTTCCAGCGCTCGGCCGAATTGCTCCACAAAGCCAACCGGGGGAACCTGTCCGGACGCATCTCTGGCGGTCTGACCCGCCACGAAGAGCACCCGGCCACCCGCGTCAGCCAGCATGCCGTTGTTCCAGCCGCGGGGAGGGCCGAGCGAGGCAGGATTAATGATCTGATAATGTTCCATGGTCCTATCCAGTAATCTTGTCGCCTGTCGCCTGTCGCCCCTTTGCCAGTCGCCCGTCACCTTCACCGGAGCAAAGCGCCGCCGTCGATCACGATTGCTTCACCGTTGATGCCGACTGCCTTCTCGTCACACAGCGATAGGACGGCATGGGCGACTTCCTCCGGGGCGATCAACCGCCGCTGGGGGGTCGTGGCCAGGATCGCGGCCAAGGCCTGTTCGCGAGTCTTGGCCGTCTTCTCGACGATCCTATCGATCGATTCCCGGGTCATGTCGGTATCAACGTACCCCGGACAGACCGCGTTGACGGTCACGCCGGAGTCGGCCACCTCTGCGGCCGCCGAGCGGCACAACCCGAGCACGGCGTGCTTTGAGGCGGCGTAGGCGGCGATGTACTTGCCTCCGGTCAGGCCCGCCACTGAAGCCACGTAGATGATCCGTCCCCAGCGTCGCTCCACCATCGCTGGAAGGAAGGCCTGGGTGCAGAGAAAGGCACCGGTGGCGTTCACCGCAAGCAGGTGGTTCCACTGCTCGAGCGTGGTGCGCGACAAGGAGCCGGACAGCGCGACGCCAGCGTTATTGACCAGAATGTCTACCGCAGGCAGTCGCTCACCGATGAGTCGGGTCAGTTCTGCGACGCTCCTGGGATCGCTGACTTCGCACGGCAGGACTATGGCTTCCTGGCCTGTCGCGCGGATCTCGTCGGCGACCCGCTCCAGTTGAGCGACGGTACGGGCGGTGAGGACCACTCTCGCTCCCGCGGCTGCGAGTGCGTGGGCGACGGCCGCCCCGATGCCGCGTCCGGCACCGGTGACCACCGCATTCCGTCCCGCGAGGTGGGTCACCGGGGAACCTTGGCGTCTGCAACGGAGAGCGTGCCCAACACAGCCTCTTCGAGAATGGCGCCCAGTATCTCGATGGTATGCTCGCCTTCCTCTCGGGTCGCGCGCGCCGGGTCGCCGAAATAGGCCCGGGGGCCGCCAGCTTCCTCGAAGCTTCGCTTACCCTCCCGGATCGCCTGGCTGAGGGAGGCAGGATTGGAAGGAAGGGCGCCGAAGATCGCACTCTTGACCATGTTTGGCTCCACGGCCAGCACAATCGAGGTTTCGAACTGCCCCGCGTGGCATGCACCCGTCTTGAACTCCTCGGTCAGGCGCGGAGCCCACGGACGAGCCGCAAGGTTTGGACAGACGAATCGTAGCAGGCCTTCCTTGCCAATCTCGGCCCCAGCCCGTTCCAGAGTGCGGAGATGCGCGGGATCGAGATGCGCGTTGGCAACCGCCAGCACCGGAAAGCCTTGAAGCGCCAGACTTCGCGCGATGTCCACGATCAGCCGGGTGACCCCGTCCGCCTCGACGGAGATTGTGCCGGTGAACCCGGCGGCATAGCCGGCAGTCGTATAGGTGAGCGCCGGTAGGATCACTGGTGGATGCCCGCGGGCCGCCAGTCGCCTCCCGCCGGCGGCCGCCATCGCACCGGCGATCAGCACATCGGTGTTGAGCGGCAGGTGCGGGCCGTGGGCCTCGAGTGCACCAACAGGGAGGATGGCAACGCACCGGGACCGGTCAAGGGATTGAACCTCCTCCCAGGTCATTGCGGCGAGGTGGGTCACGCTTATCCTGTACCCTCAGCGAGGAGCGCACCCATGGCCATCCAGCCTCCTGAACAGTTGAACATTGCAGACCATTTCCTTGATGCCCGAATTCGAGAGAATCGGGGCGACCGGGTCGCACTCATCACCGATGGCGCGAGGTTGACATACCGCGAAGTACAGGCACTCGCCAACCGGTTCGCCAACATTCTCAGGGAAGCCGGGGTTCAACCCGAGCAACGGGTGCTCATCGCCTTGCCAGACGGACCGGCCTATGTGGGGGCGCTGTTCGGCGTTCTGAAGATTGGCGCCGTGGTAGTGATGGTCAACCCGGAGCTGAAACCGGATACCATCGAGTACTTCTGCAACTATACCCGGGCGACCCTTGCCCTGGTCCACCACGATGTGGCCCCGGCCTTCCGGGCGGCGGCCGCCCGAGTCCCGAGCCTCCAACGGCTCCTCGTGGTTGGAGACGCTGCCTGGGAGCGGCAGCTCTCCTCCGCTTCCGCGACGGCCGAGACATTTGCCAGTCACCGGGACGACGCCGCCATCTGGCTCTTCTCGGGGGGGACGACCGGGTACCCCAAGGCGGTGGTACAGACCCACGCCTCCTTCGCCAACACCGCCGAGTGCTATGCTCGCCAGGTGATCGGGTACCGCGAGGATGACGTGACGATCTCGGTGCCTAAGCTGTTCTTCGGTTACGCCACCGGCTCAAACCTGTTCTTCCCATTCGCCGCGGGCGCTGCAACGGTGCTCTTTCCGGAACGGTGCACTGCCGAGTGTCTCGTCGAAAGAATCGCTCGGCATCGGCCGACGATTCTGATCACCGTGCCCACGATGGTCAATCACCTGGTGACCCTTCCGGACGCGGCACAGCTGGACCTCTCCTCTCTTCGGCTGGCCACGTCGGCTGGTGAGGCGCTGCCAGTCGAACTGCACGCCCGATGGGACGCGCTCTTCGGTGTCCCGCTCCTGGATGGGCTGGGCACTGCTGAGATGTGGCACATCTTCCTTTCCAACCGGCTGGGTCGGATCCGCCGTGGGACACTGGGCGAGGTCGTGCCGGGCTTCGAGGTGAAGGTTCGTGATCAGGAAGGCCGCGACCTGCCGGACGGAGAGCCCGGGTGGCTGTGGGTCCGGGGCGATTCCCGGGCGATCGGGTATTGGCAGCACATGGAGAAGACTCGCCAGGCTTTTCGGGGAGAGTGGGTTGTCTCCGGTGACATCGTCTGTCGCCAGCCTGACGGCTACTTCACCTACTGCGGCCGGGGGGACGAACTCCTCAAGGTCGCCGGCAAGTGGCTCTCGCCCCAGGAAGTGGAAAGCTGCCTGCTTGAACACCCACTGGTACTGGAGGCGGCGGTCGTCGGCGTGACCGACCCGAGCGGACTCACCAAGCCGTTCGCCTACGTGGTCGCACGTGAGCGGAAGCCGGGCCTGGAGGAAGAACTGAAGGCGTTTGTGCGTGACAAGCTGGAGCCGTACAAACACCCGCGACAGGTGGAACTGGTCGACGCACTGCCCCGAACGCACCTGGGGAAGGTGGACCGAGGCAAACTGAGGCACTTCGGTGAGAAGTGAGAAGTGAGAAGTGAGAAGTGAGAAGTGAGAAGTGAGAAGTGAGAAGTGAGAAGTGAGAAGTGAGAAGTGAGAAGTGACTGAGTTCTCTGGAAGACCAGAAGGGATTCGCACAAGGGTGCGGCTACATCTCACTTCTTACTTCTTACTTCTTCCCGCTCAGACAACCCTATCACTCCCTCCGTCAATCGGCACCTGTGCCCCCGTCGTTTTGGCGAACGCCGGGCCGGCCATGGCGCAGATCAGCGCGGCCACGTCTTTACTGGTGACCTCGACCTTGAGCAGGTTGTTGCGCCGATACTGATCCACGGACATGCCATACGCAGACGCCCGGGCCGCCAGCACCTCAGGAGTCCAGCCGCCGGTGTCGAACACGGCATGGGGGTGCAGCATGTTCACGCGCACACCGTCACTCGCCAGCTCCAGCGCTGCTACCCGGGCGAGCTGCGTCAGCCCGGCTTTGGCAACCGAGTATGCGCCGGCGCCAGGCCCTGGGGCGGGAACATTTTTCGACGCGACGACGATGATCGTCGGGTCGAAGCCGAGTCGGAGATAGGGAATCGCGAGCCGGAAGAGCACCTGGTGGCTGGTGAGATTGAGTTGCAGGCTCAGCTGCCACAGCTCGTCGGTCAACTCCTCCAGCTTCTGGCTCGGTGTGAAGAGGCCGGCATTGCTCACCACGATATCCAGTCCCCCGAACCGAGTGATGATGGTCTCGATGGCGCGGCGGAGCGCCTCACCGTCCGTAACGTCGCAGGCGATGCCGGTCGCGTTTGCGCCCGTGAAGATCTGTGCGATCTCCGGCTTGATGTCGAGCGCCGCCACGGCCGCACCTTGCGCCATCAGCATCTCGGCGGCAGCCCGCCCGATGCCGCTCGCGGCCCCCGTGACCAGAGCGACCTTGCCCTGCAGCGGGGGCGGGGCGCCCCCGCCCTTGAGCTTCGCCTGTTCCAGCTCCCAGTACTCCACTTCGAAGAGATCCTTCTCTGGCAGCGCCTGCCAACCGCCCAATGACTCCGCCCAGCCGATCGCTCGCATCGTATGCCGGGCGATGTCGCCGACGATGCCGGCATCCTTGGCGGTGGCGCCAAGCGCGATCGATCCCCTACCTGGCCACAGCACCCAGCGCGGCGCGGCGTCGAGACAGGTCTCTCCCTTTTGATGGCGGGTGAAGTACTCGCGATACTTGAGGGCATAGCCCGACATGGCCAGGGCTGGGTCCTCGCCGAGGATCGCGGGGATCGGCTTGGTTCGGATGACGTGGTCGGGCGTGAGGGGACCGCGGGTCGCCACCCTGCCGAGGTCCGGTCGTGCAGCGAACGCGCGTGGGCCGGGCGATGAATCGAGACTGGCCACCATCGGCCGTCCGCGAACCAACGACGCCTCCCGCCTCAGGCGAGCCAGCGCTACCGTATCGACAGTTGGGAGGGGTGTGTCCCCGCCCTTGGTGGACACTTCGCTCCACGCATTCTGTTTCCTGAGATAATCCTCGGCTTTGGTGACGAGCGTGATCATCCGCTCGTAGCTCGTTTTGGCATCGTTACCCCAGGTGAAGATGCCGTGATTCAGCAGCACCATCCCTTCGAGGGTTTTCCAGTCGAGCCCGCGCGCGCGCTCGTACACCGCGCGAGCCAGGACAAAGCCTGGCATCACATAGGGGATGACGAGTACGCGGTCGCTGTAGACCTCGCGGATTCGGCGCTCACCGCCCTCGCTGTTGCTCACGGCGACGACCGCGTCGGCATGAGTGTGGTCCACGAACTTGAATGGGATGATGGCGTGTAGAATCGCCTCGACCGAAGGCGTTGGCGCAGCGGGATCGGTCATGGCGGCCCGCTGCGCCCGCACCATGCTGGTGTCGTCCAGCGTGGGCAACTCGGCCATGCGGCGGAGGAGCGGTAGTTTGACGGGGGCGAAGCCCCCTGCCTCGATCGTTGCGAGATCCCAGCCACTTCCTTTGATGTAGAGGATCTCCTCGCGGTCGCCAAACAGGTCGACGACCTCGGCCTTCACCGAGGTGTTCCCGCCCCCGTGAAGCACCAGGGACGGCTCGCGGCCGAGGAGTCGTGAGGTGTAGACCCGCAGGCGCAACGGGTCACCGCTCAGGGGTGCGGCGTCGGCGTCGTTCCAGAGACTTTGCATGAGTGGAGTCTAACGCGTGAGGACTTGGGATTCGACAAGCTGGTCGATATCGGGGATCAATGCGGTTCACCCGAGAGTGCGGCGATGCGTTCCTTGGCCTGTCGCACCGCGGGCTGGAGCACAGGGTCTGCATCCTTCCAGAGGTCCACAAAGCGAGAGTAGCTCTGGATGGCCTTCTCCTTGTCCCCCTCGGCTTCGTACAACTCGCCGAGCCGTTTGAGGCTCGGGGCCAGCGCCCGGGGAGCTTCAAACGCCTTGGTATATATGCTCGCGGAGTCGGCTACACGCTGGTAGGCAGCGAGCGCCGAATCGGGCTGATTTGCGCGCTCGAATGCGAGGCCCAGTTCCCAGACGCCGCAGAACGGGCATCTCGCCTGTTCTTCCATCGCGCGAAACGCCGGGATCGCCTCTTCCGGGTGCCCCGTGGTCAGGGCGAGCCAACCAGCCGCCCGATACCCCTCTGCACTTCCACGTCGGGCTCCCTCGGGAACACTCGACTGGTATTCCGCGAGCAGCTGGCGAGCCAGTTCGGTCTGACCCGCCAGAGAGTATGCCAAGGCCAGCTCGGGATACGGACGTTCGAGTACCGGAAGTGTGGTCAGAGGATGGCGGGCGAGCGCCGACTGGAGAATCTTGAGTGCACCTACGGTGTCGGCCCGAAAGAACACGTAGTCCCGGGCAAGCGTGGC
This sequence comes from uncultured Gemmatimonadales bacterium, assembly GCA_963748035.1. Lineage (GTDB taxonomy): Bacteria > Gemmatimonadota > Gemmatimonadetes > Gemmatimonadales > GWC2-71-9 > JADJOM01. The sequence goes on from CAVVHO010000003.1 coordinate 856,375, forward strand.
CTCCGTCGCCAAGGCGGTACCCGGTAGCCCGCGACGTTCACTGACCTCCACGACCAACCGCGACTGTCGCTCGGCTTCCGCCAGCCGTCCCTGAATGCGTGCAACTCTTTCGAGGCCGAGATGCGAGGCCGACTGATTACTGGGATCGCGGAGTTGGAGACCGTAGTCGACCCAGGCACGCTGCGTGGAGTCATACAGACCCATGATCTCGAATCCACCGGCTCTCGCGAGGAGATAGTTGGGCGACTTCGGCAACGCCCTTCCCATTTGTTCGATTGTGCGCCGAGCCTCCTGGGTCTTCCCCTGCCCGAGCTGGGCGTTGATCACCTGCAAGTACTCGTTGCCGCGACCGGGGTCGCGAATCAGTACAGGCGCCAGGAGCGACTCGGCTTCGGAGAATCGTCTGGTTTGAATCAGTAGCAGGCCAAGATTGTTGACGGCCACGCCGTTGGTCGGATCGATCTCCAGAATGCGGCGGTAGCTTGCCTCTATGCGATCCGTTCGGCTGTCGACTGTGTTGAAGTAATTGGCCGTGGCCAACTCACGCTCGACCTCGGGAAGGCGATCGCGGTGCTCGTAGGCCTTGGTGGCGGCCGCGGCCTCTTGGTCCGCGCTCCCAAAGGAGTTGCCGAGAGCAACTGCCAGCTTTCGCCAGGCCATGGCGAATCCGCTGTCGAGAGCAATGGCCTTCTCGAGGAGCGAGATCGCGCGGTCGGTATTGCCCTGATCGCTTAAGCGGGCGCCCTCGGAGTAGAGCCGCAAGGCCTCCATAGAGCCGGTAGTCACCCGCTCAAGCGGCTCGCCGGTCCGGATGGTCCGAAGTGACTCACCGATGCGCTCTCGTACTCGCCCCGAGAGCCGATCAATTGCCTGGACGATTCCCGCGTCATCGGCAGCAGTTTCACGCAGGGCGAGCAGTTCGCTGCCATCGGCGGCACTCAGCAGCCGAACCGACAAGACGTAGCTTCGTCCCACTGATCCGATGTCCCCCACGATCACACCCTTCACTCCCTCCCGAACCGCGACGTCCCGTGCCAGGCCTGCATTGAGCGGGGTGTTCGGATCGCGCTGCATTCGACCGAGCGCATCACTCACCGTCGAGGCGCTCAATACCCTGATGACCGGCGATTGGGTGAGGTCGATGCGGAACGCCTCCGTCACCGAGGCAGCGAGGCTCGAATCCGGCGTGCGGTTCTCGAAGTCGGCGACGATGAGCTGATCACGCTCGGTCAAACGCCCGGAGGCCACCAACGTGCCGACCGGCCCGATGCCAAGCAGGCGCATGGCGGTGTACACCACAGTGCCAACCCCCAGGGCGGCGAACGCAACAACACCGCCCATGATGGCTTTGCGCCAGGTGAAGAATCTGGGCAGCAGACCGGTTGGCGTCGCGACGACCCGCCCGCTCGCGCGAGCCAACGCGCGACGCCGTTCCATTTGTCCGGTGATCAGGATGATCGGCAGGCCGAGCAGCAGCAGGACGATCGCGCCGACAAATACCCAGTCCGGCAGGCCAAGTTGCCGGACCAGCAAATAGGCGATGGCGAGTACTCCGATTGCCGCGGCCGCGAACAGTCCCGCGACCCGGAGCGGATGACTCCGCCGGATCGCCTCTTCCGTGCCACTTGAGATAGCGGGAGTCGTCCCACTGGGAGCCATGCCCCCGCTGGGTGTCGCGATCGCGTCAAGCTGAGCCGTCATTTCGCCCGCGCTCTGCCAGCGATCCGCCGCATGTTTCTCGAGGCTCCGCATGATGAGTGCGTTGAGCGGGGCCGGTACCGCTGGCCGGTGCTTGACGACCGGTTCCGGGGTCTGAGTGATATGGGCGGCGAGCAGCGCCTGCGCCGTAGGCGCCATGAAGGGAGTCCGCGCAGTGAGCATCTCGTAGGCGAGAGCGCCGAGCGAGTAGATGTCCGCCCGGTGATCCACGTGGGGATCGGCGGCGGCCTGCTCTGGCGACATATAGGCCGGTGTCCCCAGCGCGACCCCAAGCGAGGTGAGCGAGGACTCGCCGCTGGAAGCGCTGACCGCCTTGGCTACCCCAAAGTCGGTGACAACCGCGTGCCCTTCGGAGAGCAGCACGTTGTCGGGCTTGATGTCGCGGTGCACTACACCATTGCGGTGGGCGTAGGCCAATGCGTCGGTGATCTCCCGCAGGATCCGGGTGGCTTCACCGATGGGCAACTCACCCTCTCGGCCGAGCCGCACTCTGAGCGACTCGCCGGCGATATAGGGCATGATGTAGTAGAGCAGGTCCCCGGAGGCACCGGCCGTCAGCAGCGGGACGATGTGCGGGTGCTGCAGTCTCGCGGCGAGCTTGATCTCCCGTTCGAAGCGCTCGGTGTTCACCGCCGCCCCCATCTCGGGCGGGAGGACCTTGATCACGACTTGGCGGCCCAAACGAGTCTCCTCGGCCAGCCAGACGCGACTCATGCCCCCGCCGCCCAGTTCTTTGAGCAGGCGATAGGCGTCACCGAGTGCGACTCGGAGCTGTGACTCGAGGTCTATGCGGGTATCCTGTCCGGGACGGCTCTTAACCTAGATGGGCCCCCTTACTCAGGCCAGCGGGCGGGGAGGTCGCCGCTGCCTCTCGGTATCCCGGTGTGTGGATCAGGCGACTGGCGGTGCCTTGGGGCCCTTGGGCAGGAGGCCAAAGAGCAGAAACAGCAGGTTTGCCATGGCACAGACGCCACCGAGAACCAGGAGTCCGATCGCGGAATCGCGCAGGAGGCCCATGCGCCGAATGCCGATCCACACGAGAAACGCCTTGGCGCTCAGGGCGGACGCCGCTAGGGAGAACAGCAATAGTTGGATCTTGAGCAAGGAGTGGGTACCCAGGTCGGCGAGCATCCAATACAACGCGACGCCAACCATGAGCCAGGCGAGAATGCCGAAACGCGCGGTCGGTCCAAGGGGCAGACTGTTGACCAGGGGAACCACTACCAGCGCAAAAGCCAGGAGCGATAGCAGCAGCCGCAGACAGGCTTGGCCCGGACTGAGTGGGGGAGGGTCGACGCTTGGTGAGGCGGGTACGGTCACGAGGTTCGCTCCGTCCTAGACTGCCCGCGCGAAGTGCCCCCGCGTGAACTCCCGGCCCGTGATCGCCCTGATGCCGCCCGGATCAGGTGCCCTACCCGAGGCGAGTCTGTCGAGGGCCCGCCGGAAAGCCGTCGTCACCTCAGCCACCGGATCGCCGGGCACGTTGAAGACGAGTCGATAGCTGCGGAATCCGTCCTTCCATAGGGTCGGTAGATACTCGGCGGCACTCAACGGGCGGGAATGGAGCAGCCGGTTGCGGCAGGCCGAATCAGTCGCGACGGGAAAGACATACCCGGCTGGATCCGTCAGCTCAATGTGCGGATGCTTCTGCACACAGAGGTCTCGGCAGGTGAACGGACCCTGGTCGAACGCCGCTGAGAGCACGCAGTGTTCGAGCGTCATCCCCTCCGGGCGGCCGTAGACCAGAATCTCGAACCCCTGCCCGCGCCACGGCGCCGCGACTTGGGCCATCTCGTCGCCCGTGAGCTCGATGGATGGGACGATGCGCCGGGCGCCAAGCTCGAAAATCAGCCGGGCGGTGTGTTGATTGAAGCAGTTGACCGCATAGTCCGCTACCACGTCTCGTCCGGCCGAGGCCAGCTCCCGCAACAGTCCCAGATGACCACTCAGAATCGGAGTCCCGAGGGCGAGCCACTTGTCCAGTGTCTTTCGTTCCTGCGGCCGCACGATTGTGGGAGTACGCAACCGAAACCGTACATCCCTGCCGTTGAGCTCTTCGATCAGCGCCTTGACCCTGGACACCGGTGGCATGGGGTGGCGCAGGAATACATCGAGAGCGATCTCGGTGGCGCCCGCGTCGGCCGCGACCCGGGCATCGTCCACGTTGAACACCTCTACAGTGAGGTTCGGCGCGACCGGGGCGATGTTCATCTCCGCTCGCGCAGCGAGGCGACCCACCGCGGCCTCGATCATGTCTGTGCGAGCCGCGATCCAGCCCTGCTCTGCGTTGTTTCGCCGACGGCTGAGCTCACCCACCGCCTCTTGTCGGAGATCGTTAAGAGCACTGATGGGGAGAAACAGCCCGGTCGCGAGCGCAGCGGTGTCGAGAGAGGCCAGCACGTATGGCGTCTCGCCCATGCGACCAAGCTGTTCCTTGAGGCGTTCCTGGTCGAGCGGGTGCTTGTCCGCGGGAAAGAGCAGGATCGCGCTTCGGACCGTGACCGATTCACCGTTCGCCGTGCAGTCGAGGACGAGCGGCCCTCCTACGGCTCCGGAGACGCTCATCGAGAGCGGGATCTTGGGCTCTCCGTTCGAGATAACATCTTCGAACGATTCGCGGGCGCGCTGTAGCAGGGCCGCCTCAGCCGAGCGCACCACAGTCCAGCCAATCGGGATGTCCTCCGCGGCATTGATTGCCTGGATGAGCTTGCCACCTCGCTTGGACACGGTCCTGGCTCGAGTGACTGTGAACCCGGTGTTGCCCCTCGCGGAACCGCCAGGATGTTCAAAGCCGAGTCCATCCCCGACCTGCACGGGGAGGGCGATTTCGATAAGCAAGTCGTTGCCCTCCGCGCCTACGACCCGGCCCAGTTCCGCACCGCGATTGTCAGGCTGGTCCCGTGTCACATAATCCCGGCCTGCTCTCCCGCCATACATCCCGCCGGTGAATCCTCTGGAAAAGATCTGCACCAGCGGCTGAACCTCTGCCGGCTTGGGGGATTGCCATCGGCCTGCAGCGAGCCGGTCGAGGAACTCCCGATATCCGTGAGTCACAGTGGCGACGTATTCGGGCTTCTTCTTCCGACCCTCCACCTTTAGGCACCCGATGCCAGCGTCGGCGATCTCTGCCAGATGGTCCCACGCGCCCAGGTCTCGGGCGGAGATCAGGTAGCCCCGGTCCAGCTCGGCGCCGGACGTGGCGTCGGTGAGTGCGTAGTCTTTACGGCAGGACTGGGCGCAAGCGCCGCGATTGGCGCTCCGGTCGGAGATCATGCCTGACATGAAACATTGCCCGGAGTACGCAATGCAGAGCGCGCCGTGCACAAAGCTTTCGAGTCCCAGTTCCGGGACGGCGGCGCGGATAGCGCGGATATCCTCGAGGGTATTCTCCCGCGCGAGCACCACCCGCTGCACGCCAAGGTCCCGGAGCAGGCCGGCACCAGCCTCGTCATGCACGGTAGTCTGCGTTGAGCCATGGATCTCGAGTTCGGGATAGACACGCTGAATGAGCCGGATCGCGCCGAGATCCTGGACGATGGCGGCGTCAATGCCACGGTCGATGCACTCGCCCAAGTGGAGCAGGGCCTCGGTGAGCTCAGCGGGCTTCAGCAGAATGTTGAACGTGAGGTAGATCCGCGCGCCGCGGGCATGGGCCAGCCGGCAGGCCTCGCCGAGGTCGTCCATAGTGAGTTGGGCACCATCGTCCCGGGCATTGAACTTCTCCGCGCCGAGATACACGGCGTCGGCTCCGTTGGCGAGCGCGGCACGAACGGCATCCAGGCTGCCGGCTGGAGCGAGCAGTTCAGGGACGATGCGAGGGTGGAGCCGGGACATGAGGCGGAAGATACTGCCGGGGGAGGCCCGGAGGGTGGGGTGCCGGTCGGCTATCAGCTATGGGCTATCAGCCGTCAGCCGTCGGCCGTCAGCCATCAGCCGTTGGCCGTCAGCCATCAACCATTGGCCGTCAGCTATCAGCCGTCAGCCGATAGCTGATAGTCGACAGTGTCTCAGGCGACGTCGGCCTCTCGCCGCGCCATCCGTCGGAACAGCCATACCGCGAACAGAACCAGGCCAGCCAGAACCGTGAACTTGATGACGGTGAAGAGCATGGCCAGTGCGACGCCAAGCATCGGCAGGAGCAGAAGGGCCAAGAGCTTCCAGAGGACCAGGCCGAGCAGGCTTGCGGCCGCTAGGCCGACGACTGGCTTCAACATGATGGTAGAGCTCCGAGATTGGTTTCGACCCTACGGAACAGCCGGATGGAGGTGTCAGATCGGTCGGTCCCGCGGTCCCGTAGGGCGAGAATCCGGACTCTCACTCGGCGCGTAACTGCTGGCTGGGCACAGTGGTCTGGACTGATTCAGCGGGCGGCCCTAGGATGGAACGGGAGGATCGACCAATGAGGCGGAACTTGAGCGATGCAGTGCGGGAGTCGCGGCGCGGATTTCTGAGGACACTTGGTTTGGCGCTGGTGATTCCGTTTCCGACGCTCGGGAGCCCGTTTCGGGTCTCGACGAAGCGCCGCGGACCCCATCCAGTGCCCCGGCCTGGCATCACCGCGGCAAACGTGCTCACCGCCGAGCAGCTCGCCAGCGCGCCCCATGCAATCCCGGCGTTCGACTTGGTGCGCGAGATTCCGGAGATCATGGACGGTATTCGTTGCCAGTGTGGCTGCGCCGACACCCCAGGGTTCTACTCTCTCCTCTCCTGCTACGAGTCTGAAGGTATGGCGAGATTCTGCGACATCTGTCAGGGCGAAGCACACCTGGTCCATCGTCTGCACCGGGCAGGGCAGAGCCTCGATGACATCCGGGGCGCGATCGACGCCCGGTTTGGTTGAGAGGAGCGACCGTGCGCCGACATCGGAACGTGCTGTGGGTTCTGACGTTTCTCGAAGTGGGATCCGCCCCACCGAGCCTGGGTCAGGTCAAGGCGAGCGAACCGGCAACGGTCTCGCAGACGATAGACGGAACCGAGATCGCCCTCGCGTACTCACGCCCGAGGGCGCGGGGCCGCGATTCGCTCTTCGGCAAGGTGGTGACCTGGCAGGAGGTGTGGACGCCAGGAGCAAACTGGGCCACTACGCTCGAAGTCAGCCGGAATGTTCGGGTAAACGGCCACCAGCTGCCCTTGGGCAAGTACTCAGTCTGGATGGTGGTTCGACCGTCAGATCCCTGGACCGTCATCCTCGACCCCCGACACCATCGTTTTCACACCAATCGGCCGGATTCGACGGCGGAACAGGTACGCTTCGACGTGACACCGGACGAAGGTTCGTTTACCGAGACGCTGAGCTGGTCATTCCCATCGGTCACGGTAAAGGGCGCGACGCTCCTGATGCAGTGGGGCACGACGCGGGTGGTGTTGGATATCGTGGTCGAACCCAAGTTCGAGCTGGCCACCCCCGCGGGCCAATCCGGGCCGTATCTTGGCACGTACGAATTCGCTTGGACCGATCCAGAACCCGGTGATACGAGCGGACCACTGACTTTCACGGTTTCGTATCGGGATGGATCCTTGATCGGGGAGTGGAATCCGAGACCGTGGCCAGAGGCTGGACCGTTTGTCCTCATTCCGATTCATAAGAATTGGTTCATCCCCGGCTTCCTCGAGAACGGCGAACTGTACGAGGTTGATCGCGACATGGTGATCGAGTTCGCGGTGCAGGGCAGGCGTGCCGCAAGCTTTGAGGTGCGGTCCGAGGGAGACAAGCTCATCGCGAAGGGAAAGCGGAAGTAGGCGGAAGTAGATGGAAGACGGAAGGATGGAAAGACGGAAGGTCGGAAGGATGGAAAGACGGAAGGTCGGAAGGATGGAAAGACGGAAGGATGGAAAGACGGAAGGTGGGGAAGGTGGTAACTTGACGCTTACCCGAACCTATGCTCGGCTAGTTTCCGTCTTTTCACCTCTTCGGCTTCCTCCCTCTTTCCGACCGTCCGTCTTCCGATCCGTCCGTCTTTCCATCCTTCCGTCTTTCCGTTACCCCACACCCAGCTTCGCCAGCGCTTCGGGCGGACAGCCGTTCCACTCCCCGAGGACCTGATTGCCGATGTAGCGGAGGTCCTCGACCCCGATCCGGCTCGAGAAGAAGCCCGACGCCGTGAGATCTCGGAAGCGGTTGAAAAACGCTACTCCCTGGGAGAACTCTGGCCTCGCCCGTGCCGGCCAAGCGATGTCATCGAGAATGGCTCGGCGCCCGCCATCCGCAAGCTCGACGAATTCCCTCCCGAAGCGCCCGCGCGATTCCCCATCCAGCCAGGCCAACCCACCCCGGAGGCCGGTCTGCATGCCGGGGTTCTCGTTCAGGATGAAGTCCATGAACTCCGGTACCCCCGCATCCAGCGCGCCCCCCGAGTGACCGTCGCGCGGTATCACCAGCTCGGCGAGCATCCGGACCGTGGCGTATTCGTGCTCGGTGAAGAAGGCCGGGGCGAAGGCGCTTGGCTGGTCGGGCGGGTGGGCGGTTAGAACAGCCCGGGCGTGAGCCGCGGCACGTGCCACGGCGCTCGGCGAGAGCCCCGCTGCCAAAAGCGGAATCCCCGCGAGCGCCTGCATCGCCTCTCGGCGGGTGATGTCGGACATTGCGCAAAGGCTCCTGTTGGGGTGTGCCGATCGGCTATCGCCTGTGACCGTCTGCCTCTACTCGCTACCTTCGACTCACTCCTCACTCCTCACTCCTCACTCACAGCTCCCTCCGCTTCATCGACCTCGCGATGTAGTCCGACGTCCGCATGGAGAGCGCCAGGATCGTCCACGTCGGATTCTTGTCGGCCTGCGAAACAAACGGTCCGCCATCGGCGACGAAGAGATTCTTCACGTCCCACGCCTGGCAGTTGGGATTGAGCACTGAGGTAGCGGGATTGCCTCCCATTCGGGTGCAACCCAGTTCATGGATGATGGACCCGCCATTGGCGATGCCGTAGCCGTCCTCCCTGGTCGGCATTGGCGACCATACCTCCCCGCCCATCTCGCGGATGAGCATCCGGAAGGTCTCCTGCATGTGCCTCACCTGGTTCAGCTCGTAGTCACTCCACTTCCAGTTGAACCGGAGCACGGGGATTCCCCATTGATCCATGACATCCGGGTCGATCTCGCAATAGCAGTCCTCATTGGGGATCTGCTCTCCGCGCCCGCTGAACCCGACGGTCGCGCCGTAGTAGCGGCGGTAGTCCTCCTTCAGTTGCCGGCCGTACCCTCCCCCCGGCGGATACTGCTGAATACCTCCCATGAAACCATAGGACGGTGGATACAACCCGCCCCAGATTTCGATGTGATACCCACGGGGAAAGTCGAGGGCGTGGTTGTCGAGCCACCAGGGCATGTACAAATGGGCGCCGCCGACCCCGTCTTCGTTGTGGGGCACGTGGTCCACCATCTTGGGGATGAATCCGGTCACGTCGCTGCCCGTGGTGTCGGTGAGGTACTTGCCGACCGTTCCGCTGGAGTTGGCGAGGCCCGTTGGAAAGCGTGTTGACCTCGAGTTGAGAAGGATTCGAGCGCTTTCGCAGGCACTGGCAGCGAGTACGACGACCCGCGCCTCCACCCGCGCCTCGCTCCGAGTGACCTTGTCGATGTAGAGGATCCCATCGGCACGGCCCTTGGCGTCGAGTGTTACTTCCCGCGCCATGGCGTTGGGGATGATCGTGAGCCGTCCGGTCGCCAGTGCCGGCAGGACCAGGACGTTGGTGGACGAGAAGTTGGCGTTTACCGCGCAGCCGCGGCTGCACTGACCACAGTAGTGACAGCCCGCTCGGCCGTTGTGCGGACGTGTGAGAATCGAAAGGCGAGAGGGGATGCATGTGATCCTGAGGCGATCCGACGCCTGCTTGACTAGTAATTCGTAGCAGCGTGGTTTGGGTGGCGGCAGGAAGATGCCATCGGGATGATTCTCGAGCCCCTCGTTACTCCCGAAGATGCCTACCAGGCGATCCACCTCGTCGTACCAGGGCCGCATGTCCTCGTAGGCGATGGGCCAGTCTTCACCCAGGCCATCGCGGGTCTTCCCCTTGAAATCGTGCGGGCCGAAGCGCAGCGAGATTCGGCCCCAATGATTGGTCCGCCCGCCGAGCATCCGGGCGCGCCACCAGTCGAATCGCGTCCCCGGCGCCTTGGTATAGGGCTCGCCAGGAACATTCCAGCCGCCGATGCAGGCGTCGAACTCCCCGAATGGTCGCTCTGGAATCGAGGATCCACGGCGGGGCGACTCGTACGCCCAGCGGAGCATCGCCGAGTCTTTGGTATTGTCCCACAGGCCACCGGCTTCAAGCAGAATGACGTTGGCGCCGGCCTTGGTAAGCGTGTAGGCGGCCATGCCTCCGCCCGCACCGGAGCCGACGATGCAGACGTCGTAGGTGCTCGAGCGCGAGTGCGGAATCATTGGGGAATGGGGAATGGGGAACGGGACTCCTTGGCTTCCGCCCTCCAGATTACAGCTTGCGAGATGATCAGGCCAGTCGTACCCATGCCTTGTACTCGGTACTCGGTACTCGGTACTCGGTACTCGGTACTCGGTACTCGGTACTCGGTACTCGGTACTCGGTACTCGGTACTCGGTACTACTCCGTGCACATGTGGCGGCCTGGAGCCGTCGATGCGACATTCGCCCATGGCCTCGCACTCCCGCCACTCGGATAGTTCCTTACCGGAAGAGACTCATGCCTCGTCTGCCCCATACGTTCCGCTGGCGCCGGATCGGCGCAGCCGGCCTCGTGGCCCTCTTCATTGCACTCATCTGGCTGCGGGGAGGCCGCCGCGGCCCCGATGGGCCGCTGGGTGACGCCGGATTGTGGGGCGCCTACGGCGGGGACCCCGGGGGAAGTCGCCATTCGGGGCTGACGCAGATCAATCGTGACAACGTGGGCAGACTCGCCGTAGCCTGGACTTACCGCACCGGCGATCTCTCCCATCCGAAGGGCGATCAGGGTCCGCAGGAAGGATGCGGGCGCTGCCACACCGGCAAGAGCAAGTTCGAGGCGACGCCAATTCTGGCTGACGGTCGGCTCTTCCTGAGTACGCCGCTCAATCGTGTGATTGCGCTCGACCCCGAGACCGGGCGACAGCTCTGGCGGTTCGACCCGCATCTCGATCTCCAGATCGAGCGCAGTGAAGGCTTCGTCTCGCGCGGTGTGGCATATTGGGCCGGCGGCCGAAGCCCGACGAATAGGTGCTCGGCCCGGATTCTCTTCGGCACCGTGGACGCCCGACTCTTCGCCTTGGACGCGGCGACGGGAACGCCGTGTGCCGATTTCGGTGATAGCGGTACCGTACATCTGGATCGTGACGTCGGAAGGGTGCAGGTCGGACAGTACGGGATGACTTCTCCCCCGGTCGTCATCGGCGATGTCGTCGTCGTCGGCTCTTCGATGGGCGATAATCGCCGGGTGGATATGGAACAGGGAGCAGTGCGCGGCTACGATGCGAGGACCGGCCTGCTGCTTTGGCGATTCGATCCGGTGCCGCTTGCCGGCTCCGCCGCTCGGCGACTCAGCCGCCTGAGGAACGACACGACCTGCTTCGCGGTTCCCCCAAGCGGAATTCAAGTCACCGGCCGAGCCGACGAGCAATGCGACTGGACCCCCGCTGGCCTTCGCACAGGCGCCGGCAATGCCTGGGCGCCGCTTTCAGCCGACACCGCGCTCGGCTTGGTCTATGTGCCGACCGGCTCGGCCGCGCCGGACTTTTTTGGCGGCGAGCGCCCCGGCGACAACCGATATACCAACTCCGTCGTGGCGCTGGAAGGGAAGACCGGGGTGGTGCGATGGCACTTCCAGGTGGTACACCACGATTTGTGGGACTACGACGTCGGCAGCCAACCGTCGCTCATCACTGTTCCGCGGAATGGCCGTGAGGTGCCTGCCGTGGCAGTTGTGACCAAGATGGGGCACATCTTCATCCTGGATCGATCGACCGGTGAGCCCCTCTTCCCGGTAGAGGAGCGCCCGGTGCCCGCGAGCGATGTCCCCGGCGAGCGCGCCTCCCCGACACAGCCATTTCCCACCCTGCCCCGCCCGCTGTTCGAGCCGCAGCTGCAACGCGCTGATATCTGGGGGCTCACGAGAAAGGAGAAAGACGCCTGCCTCGCGGAGTATGATCGCATGCGGTCCGGGCCGCTGTTCACTCCGCCAAGTGTGCAAGGCACCGTGATGCTGCCGGGCTACGGCGGAGGGACCACCTGGGGAGGGATGAGCTGGTCGCCGGAGCGGCAATTACTAATCACCAATGCACTCCGGATTCCGTTCTGGGTACGGCTCGAGCCGCGTGCGCCTGGCGACTCGAGTGGCAATCAGATCGGCACGCCCTATCGCATGAGCCGTGGCGTCCTCTCTTCTCCCAAGGGCCTGCCCTGCAACCGGCCACCCTGGGGAACCCTGGTGGCGATCGATCTCTCGTCGGGAGAGCGGCGCTGGGAAGTGCCGCTGGGTCGGATTCCCGAGCTCTGGTGGATTCCAGGCTCGGGGAGGTGGGGCTCTCCCAACATGGCAGGCTCCATGACCACGGCGGCTGGCTTGGTCTTTATCGGCGCCGGCATGGATAACCATCTCCACGCATTCGATCTGGAGAACGGCGAGGAGGTGTGGCACGCGCGGCTGCCCGCGGGAGGCCAGGCCACCCCCATGACCTACGCGGTGAATGGAAGACAGTACGTGGTAGTCGCAGCCGGAGGCCACGGGAATCTCGGAACGACACTCGGTGACTACGTGGTGGCGTTCGCGCTCAGGCGGTGAACCGGCAAGGACTCGCGATGTAGGACCACAGGGCCGAGTGACCGCAGAGGTTGTTCGGCCCTCGCGGTTTGACTGGTGACTCACCTCGCCGTATCCTGTCGGACCCGTTCAGCGTTCAGCGTTCAGCGTTCAGCGTTCAGCGTTCAGCGTCTCACGTCTCACGTCTCACTTCTCACTTCTCACTTCTCACTTCTCACTCCAAGAATGGCCTCTCAAGAACCGCATCTCCGCAAGGCCATGGGCCTCGGCGACCTGATTCTGTTTTACGTCGTCACCGGGATCAGCCTGCGGTGGGTAGCCGCCGCCGCGGCGGCGGGGCCGAGTTCGGTGATAATCTGGCTGGGGGCGTGGATCGGCTTCTTCATCCCGCTGGCGCTCGCTGTGGTGGAGCTGACGAGCCGGTTCCCGGGGGAGGGTGGGCTGTACCGATGGAGTCAGCGCTGCTTCGGCGATTTCGCGGGATTCATGACGGGCTGGACCTACTGGGCCAGCAACCTGCCGTATTTCCCCGCCGTCCTCTACTTCACCGCGAGCAATGCTCTGTTTCTGTTCCCCGAGGGCTCCGCAGCCCGACGGCTCGACGGGGATCCGACCTACTTCATCGCCTTTGCCACCGCGGCGATGCTGGTTGCCACGGGGCTCAATCTCGTTGGCCTGCAAATCGGTAAATGGCTCCATAATCTGGGTGCAATCGGCAGCTGGCTGCCGGCGGGAATCCTGCTCCTCGTCGCGGGCATCGCCTATACGAGGTTTGGGTCGGCCACGCACTTCACCCCGGATTCACTCACTCCCAAGACCGGGCTTCGGGATATGGTGTTCTGGGCCGGACTGGTGTTTGCGTTCGGCGGTCCGGAGTCTGCCAGCTTTCTCGGCGACGAGATCCGTGATGTGCGCCGGACACTGCCGCGGGCCCTTCTCGTCTCCGGCGTCCTGGTGACCATCGGCTACGTCCTCGGAACCATAGCCATCCTCGTGGCTTTGCCGTCGGGCGAAGTGAGCGGGCTCGCTGGCTTCATGCAGGCGGTGGAGCGGAGCGCCGAACGGATCGGCTGGCACGGCATCGGGCCGTTCGCCTCGTTACTCGTCACGATTGGCAACCTGGGGGCTGTCGGTGCGTGGCTCACAGCTACGGCGCGGTTGCCGTTCGTCGCGGGCCTGGATCGATACCTTCCGGAGGCGTTCGCCAAGATTCATCCCAAGTGGGGGACGCCCTACGTGGCGCTGCTCACCCAGGCGGGCCTCGCGGTGGTATTCATTTTTCTTGGGCAGGCTGGGACCACTGTGAAGGGCGCCTATGACGTACTCGTGAGCATGGGCATCATCGCCTATGAGATTCCCTATCTCTTCGTGTTCGCCGCGCTGATCCGATCCCAGTCCATGCTCGTCGGGCCCGAGGTGTGGCGTATCCCCGGTGGGAGACCGGTGGCGATCGTCCTCGCCGTCATGGGCTTCATTGTCACCAGCCTTGCGATCGTTCTCTCTCTGGTTCCCACACCGGGGGAAACCAATCCGGCCCTCGCGGTGCTCAAGATCATCGGACTCACCGCGATTCTGCTGCTTGCGGGTGTGGGATTCTTCGTCACCGGGCGCCGGCGGGCACGATCTGCGCGGGTGGGTGAGCGGGCGGCTTGAAGGCGGATTGCGGCGGACTCATACAGAACGACCACATGACTATCTGACCGCCGGACCACCGGACCGCCGGACCCTCAGGAGACGCCTGCCTCAGACATATGCGGACTCGGTGTGGGCAAGGGAAGTGAGAGCCGAAAGCAGCCTCCTCCGAGGGGCGAACTGAGTACCTCCACGTGTCCCTGATGTTCCTCTGCGCATGCCCGGACGGACAGGAGACCGAGCCCCGTCCCCCGCTCCTTGGTCGTATAGAAGGGCTCAAAGATCCGTTGCCGCAGCTCATCCGGAATGCCGGGGCCGTTGTCGTGCACCTCGAGCACCGCCTCCCCCGCTGCGGGAGCCAGGCGGACGTCAATCCTGCCGTTTCCATCAGTCGCATCTGCCGCGTTAACGATCAGGTTGAGCAAGCTGCGATGCAGGGTCACGGGATTGGCGCGGGCCTCGCAGTCGATGATGGACGTGGTCACCTCGCAGCGCCGTACAGCCCCGTGATTCTGTGCCACGTGCAGGCACTCGCGCGCAACCTGTGCCAGGTTCACCTGCTCCAGATGGCCGGGCGTCCGTTGCCGCACGACTCTCAGCAGTCGCTGCACCAGGGCCGCGAGTTGAGTGTGGGCCGCCGTGAGATCACCCACCGCCTGACCACACTCCCTTGTCACTGGCGGGTGTGCTTGGAGGGTGAAGAGTCCGGCCTGTGCGACCATCAGCAGGTTCCCCATGTCGTGCGCCATCGACGCCGCGAACAACCCCGTCATCGCGTGACGATCCGCCTCCATCAGCGCTCGCGCCTGCTCGAGGGCCTGGGCCTGCTGCGCCGCGATCCGCCGCAACAGGAAGAGCGTGAAGAAGAAAAACAGGATGCCCGTCACCAGCACAAAGAGGAAGCCGCGTGCGACCTCCAGCTGGCGCAGATGCTCGAGGGTATCGGCCTGCTGAAAGGCAAGTTGTGCGGAATAGAAAATGAAAAAACCGCACAAGGTCACGTAAACAATCCCCAATAGCGCGGCTACAACCAAGGGTCGGAATGGCTGCGCCTCACGCAACGCTGGTGCGCTGGTGAAAGTCAGTTCTGTCATACCATGTAGGATTTCGGCGGATTCGGATCCTGCAGGATCGCGCGCCCGATTCCAAACGGGCGGATATCGCTTGCTGTCCTGCCCGTGAGCGAGAGTTCGCTCAGGATTCGCCCGATGACCGAGGCGAACTTGAACGCATGTCCGGCCCCGATGGCGATCGCGATCTGGTCATGCCCGGGCACGGTATCGATCACGAAATCCCGATCAGGGGTAAGCGTATACAGACAGGTCTTGGCGAGATGGACGGGACCAAGTGCCCTCGGCAGGTATGTCCGAACCCATGCTTCCACCCGTGCGGTGTTGGCCGGGTCGGGATCAAAGGTCCGGGTTTCCGCCGTGACCGGACGGCCCCCTGCATCCTGGGCGATCTTCGTGGCCGGCTCCCCGAATACTGGAAAGCCGTAATAGCAGGGGTCATCCATCCAGATCCAGACCGGGAATCGATCGGGTTGGAATTCCCGGAGGTGGGGCGTCGAGAAATAGGTGACCTGTTCTTGAGTGATCTCGAGCGGCAGTCTAAGACCTAGACAGTCGAGCACGCCATTCGACCAGGGACCGGCCGCAATTACGAGACGGCGGCAGCGATATGCCGTTCCACCGGCGATCACCTCAACTTCGCCACTGACACTCCGAACCGCTGTGACCTGCGCCCGCTCCAAGAGTGTCGCCCCATATTCACGCGCCATGCGCTGGTGGGCGGCGTTGGCACGGGCGGCCATCGCGATGCCTCCGTCTTCCTGGTAGAGCCCGCGGCAGTCAGCGGTCAGGGTGAACTGCGGCCAGCGCCGCATGATCTCCCGTGCGTCGAGTTCCTCGAAGTGCACACCCTCGGCTCGCATGGAGGCGATGTATGGATCCAGTGGAATTCGACTGTCACGGGGGGCCACGTCGAGACCGCCGGTCTTCAGGATGCACGGCTCGCCGGCATCGCTCTCGAGCGCTGCCCAGGCCTGGTAGGCGCGCTTCGCCAGCTGCACGTACGTGGCAGTGTGATAGCTGAGCCGGATGATACGCGAGTGATCCTGCGATTCGCCCCGGATGTGGCCCAGCTCGAACTGCTCCAGTCCCAGCACGCTGGCCCCGACAGATCGGGCGAGCCAGTACGCGGCGCCGCTGCCCAGACCGCCGAGGCCGAGGACAATGTATTCGTAATCGGTGCGCATGAGGGCAGGGAAGCTGACCGGAAGTTGGTCGGCGCGCCAGAGGGTCCGGGCCCTCTTGACGAAATGCCGTGCAGGCGGAAGTTACCCCCTCATCCAATACTGAAACGACATTCCATAATGCGGCACACCGTCCCGGTACCGGGGACGCAGGCAGTAGCCCGTGCGTTCGCCGTGCTGCGGGCTTTCACCGACGCCCGACGCGTCTGGACCCTGGCCGACCTCGCTCCGGCGCTGGGTCTCGCAAAGCCCACAACACTCCGGCTATTGGGCGCCTTGGAACGCGAAGGGATGGTTGCGCGGACGGGAGGGCAGGGAACCTGGCAGCTCGGGCCGGCCGCCATCCAACTGGGTGCCAGGGCCGAACGGGCCAGCAGCCTATCCGCCGCCGCGAGGCCCGAGCTCGAGCGACTCGCCTGGAGCACCGGCGAGACGGCCAGCCTCGAAGTGCTCAGCGGGCACGAGATCCTGGTGCTGGACGAGGTGCGTGGCCGCGGCCGCGGTAGCGCGGTGGAGTGCGCAGGCACCCGCTGGCCTGCCCACGCCGCGGCCACCGGCAAGGTGCTGTTGGCGGCCGCGCGCGCGCAGAGTGGCGAAAGCTGGCGTCGATTCCGTGCGCTCACGCGCGGCCGCCTGCCGAGCTACACTCCGCGAACGATCAACAGTCCGTCGCGGCTCGCGCAGGAGTTGGACCGCACGTTGCGCCGCGGTTTCGCGACCGCCATTGAGGAACTGGAGGTCGGCTACCTCGCGATCGGCGCCCCGATCGTCGGCCCCGGAGGCTTGGTCGTGGCCGCCATCTGTGTCGGCGGGCCCGCCGCCCGGCTCGGCGGCAGCAGGATCAAGGCGCTCGTCGCGGATACCTGCGAGGCCGGACGCCGGGTCGGCGAGCGCATGGGCCACCTGCCCGTTGTTCGCGAGCCGGGACGTCGCGCGACGTCCCGGCGGACTTCGGCGTGATGGGGTTCCTGCTGCGGAACCGCGGGTGGTTGGCGGCGGGCGTCAGTTGCGTTGCGTTGATCAGCCCGGTACTCGGCGGAGGGTCCGTCCCCGCCCTTCCGCGAGGGCGACTGCTCATCGTCGGCGGTGGCGCCCAGCCCGATGACCTGCCTCCACGGTTCGTGACGCTCGCTGGCGGACCGGGCAAGGCTCGTATTGCAGTGATTCCCCTGGCCAGCGAAGCGGCTCAGGAAACCGGTGAGGAGAAAGCCACCCAGCTCCGTGAGTTAGGCGCGACGGCGTACGTGATGATCCCGAGCCGCGCCGAGGCCATGGACCCGGCGTACGCACACCAGGTGGATAGTGCGACGGGGATCTGGTTCACTGGGGGCGACCAGTCCCGCGTGACGCAGGTGCTGCTGGATACCCCCTTGCTCGCGGCGATGCAGGCGCGCTACCGGGCGGGCGCGGTGATTGGCGGAACGTCTGCCGGCGCCGCCATCATGAGTGACTCGATGCTCACCGGGAATCAGATTCTGCCCGATAGCACCGGCTACTATGGCGACGAGTTCCCCGCGATCCAGCGGGGCGTGATCGAAGTGGTGGCGGGCCTGGGCTTCTTGCATGGGGCCATCGTGGACCAGCACTTCATCCGCCGTGAACGGCAGCAACCGGCTGCTCTCGGTGATTCTGGAACGCCCCACGCTGCTCGGTGTGGGCATTGACGAGAGCACAGCGCTGGAGGTTGAACCCGACGGTACTTGGTTGGTGCTCGGTGCCAGCGCGGTGCTGATCTATGACGCCCGCCAGGCGGTGGTGACGGCGGCGACGCGACCTGGTCTCGGTGCCATCGGAATTCGAATGCACCTGCTGCCCGCGGGCAGCCGTTATGACCCGCGCGCGGGGCGGGCAAGCCTGCCCCCCGCCAACGCAGTCGCAGGATCCCCCAGTCCTTGAAATTCCTCACGGAGGTGTTTGGTATGCATTCCTGGCGACATTGGTTACGCCCCTTGTTGGGTGGCGCGCTGCTTCTGGTGCTCGGGTGGGCGCCAGCCGCGGCGCAGGCCGTCCGGGGCACGGTGACAGACTCAGCCAACGGGAAGCCGCTTGAAGGTGCGCTCGTGACCCTCGTCGGCACAGGCCAGCGCGCGGCGACCAACGCTTCCGGCGAATACACCATTGCTGGCGTTCCCGCCGGGCCTCAGACGGTAAGGGCGCAGATGATCGGATACGGACCGGAGAACCGGCCCGTGACGGTTATCCAGGGTGAAGACGCGCAAGTCAACTTCACCCTGGTCCTCAAGCCGATCGAGCTCGAGGAGATCGTGTCGATCGGCTACGGCACGGTCACGCGCGACAACCTGACCACCGCGGTCAGCACGATCAGCTCGGAGGACATCACTGCCACTCCCAATGCCAGCTCGGATGCCGCGCTGGCCGGGCGGGCGCCGGGCGTCCAGGTGATCCAGAACGCCGGCAATCCGGGCAACGCCATCACCGTCCGGGTGCGCGGTCCGGCGTCGATTACCGCCAGCAGCCAGCCGCTGTATGTCGTCGACGGCGTACCGATGATCTCGGAGGACCTCTCCCAGCTCGACCTGGGCGGGCAGGGCATCCGGGCGATCACCGGTCTGAGCAGCGAGGATATCGAGTCGATCGACGTGCTCAAGGACGCCGCGGCCGCCTCGATCTACGGTTCGCGCGGGTCCAACGGCGTGGTGCTGATCACCACCAAGCGGGGCAAGGCCGGCGAGAGCACCATCAGCTTCGACAGCTATTACGGGACTCAGTCCCCCTCCAAGCTGATCGACATGATGAACGGCCCGCAGTACCTCGAGTTCATGCGGGAAGGCGCCAGCAACGACGGAGAGGATCCGGACGACTTCTTCCCCACCACCGGCGCCAATACCAACTGGCAGAAGGCGGTGACCCGGAACGCGCCCATCGCCAGCGCCGAACTGGCCGCTGCGGGAGGAACAGACAAGATCCGCTATCGGGTTTCCGGAACGCTCTTCGATCAGCACGGGATCGTCATCTCCTCGGGGTATCGGCGTATCGGAGGTCGCCTGAACCTCGACTTCCAGGCCTCGCCGCGGCTGTCCATCTCGACCGGCTTGGCCCTCTCGGGGGAAAAGAATGAGCGGGTCGAAGCCGACGACAACCTCTTCGGCATCGTCGGCAATGCCATCGCGCATGAGCCGTACTTCCCGATCCGGCAGCCGAGTGGCGCGTTCACCACGACTGCGGACGGCATGGCCTACGTGAACGCCGTCGATCTCGCGACCCACGACAGCGCCTTTGCGCTCACCAACTCGGTGCTCGCCAACATCGAGGCCCGCTACGATCTGGGCCGCGGGCTCCAGCTGACGGGGCGGATCGGCGCCGACTTCTACAACCTGACCGAGACCCAGTACAACTCACCGCTGGTGCACGGGGCGCCCGGCGCCCAGTTCGGCGGTGTGGCGAAGCGGGGCTACTCCAACGGCCAGCGCTATGTGTTCGACGGCTTCCTCAACTACGACCGCGCGTGGAACACCCGCCATGTCGTGGGCCTCACCCTCGGAACCAGCCTGGAAAAGAACAATACCGACAACAACTTCGTCCGGGGTGAAGCCCTGACCGATGAAAAGCTGCACCAGGTCAGCAACGCCACCAACGTGACCCAGTTCTCCGGCACCTTCGCGGAAAACGGGCTGGTCTCCTTCTTCGGCCGGGCCAACTACACCTTGGACGACAAGTACCTGCTCGGCCTCTCCTTCCGGAGCGACGGCGCGTCGGTCTTCGGTCCGAACAAGCGATACGGCTTCTTCCCCGGCGGATCGCTGGCCTGGGTCGCAAGCCGGGAGAGGTTCCTGGCCAACAACCACACGGTGACGCTGCTGAAGCTTCGTACGAGCCTGGGTCGCACCGGCAATCAGGGGCTCGGCGACTATCCCTATCAGGGACTGTACTGTACCGCCAACTATGGCAGCGAGCCGGGCTACTATCCCTGCACGCTGGGCAACCCGAACCTCCGCTGGGAGAAATCGACCCAGCTGGATTTCGGCGGCGACATCGAGCTGTGGAACGGGCGGCTCGCCCTCACCGCGGACTGGTACCACAAGAAGACCAGTGACCTGCTGCTCGACCGCCCGACCGCCCCGAGCACCGGCTTCACCATCGTTCACCGACAATATCGGTGCGATGTCGAACAAGGGCCTCGAGCTGGCGGTGACGGTCGTTCCGATCCAGCCCTCGCGGGCGGACGGCTTCCGTGCTGGTGACGTCGTTCAACATCTCGACCAACCGGAACCGGGTGACCAAGCTGTACCAAGAACCAGCCCATTCTCGCCGGCCAGTACGACATCAACCGGATCGAGGTGGGCCAGCGCCTCGGCGCCTTCTACACCCTTCAAGTTCCTCGGGGTCGACCCCGCCACCGGCGACGCGATCTACAAGGATGTCAACGGCGACGGCAGCATCACCACCGAAGACAAGACGATTGTCGGCAACCCGTGGCCGGACTTCCTCGGTGGGTTCACGAGCACGATTTCGTGGAAGCGCTTCGACCTGACGGGCTTCTTCCAGTTCAGCAAGGGCAACGACGTCTTCAACGCCATGCGGGTCTTCTCCGGCGACGGCGGTTACAACTACGACAACAAGTTCCACGATCTCCTCGACCGCTGGCGGCAGCCGGGCGACATCACCAACGAGCCGCGCGCCAGTTTCGACGGCACTTCGGGGGCGGACCTGATCTCCTCACGCATGATCGAGGATGCGTCCTACCTCCGGCTGGCGGACCTCACGATCGGCTACGCAGCTGCCGGAAGCCGTCGCGGGGAAGATGGGGATGACCCGGGCGCGGTTCTACATCCGCGGCCAGAACGTCTTCACCTCGACCAATTACAGCGGGTTCAATCCCGAAGTGAACAGCAGCGGCAGCATCCCGGCGGCAGCGCCGCCAGCGCCGCGCTCGCCACCGACTTCTACGCCTATCCGATCGCCCGCACCTGGTCGTTCGGCTTCCAGGCGGGGTGGTAACCATGACAACCATGACCTCTCTGCTCCCGAAAGGCGCTCGTATGTTCCAGCGCTCAGCGCTCCTTCTGGCGGCTACCCTGTTCGTGGGGGCCTGCAATGTCCTGGACACCAATCCGCCCGATCAGACTTTCGGACGACAAGGCGATCAAGACCCCGGCGGGTGCCAGGGCGGCGCTGGCCGGTGCCTACAACGAACTGCAGGACGGGTTCTACTACGGTGGGACGCTGACCCACTTCGGCGATCTCTCCGGCGATAACGCCAACGAGACCGGCACGTTCACCTCGTACAAGGATGCGGCTCAGCACGCCCTCTTTGCCGACAACTCCGACGTGACCGGAATGTG
This sequence comes from uncultured Gemmatimonadales bacterium, assembly GCA_963748035.1. Classification (GTDB taxonomy): domain Bacteria; phylum Gemmatimonadota; class Gemmatimonadetes; order Gemmatimonadales; family GWC2-71-9; genus JADJOM01. Next base: position 877,986 of record CAVVHO010000003.1, read on the forward strand.
GAGTCACATCTACGACGCGATCAAACGCGCCAACACCCTGATTGCTAGGGTGCCGGGCGTCACCGGCTTCCAGCCGGGAGAGCAGGAGCAGATTCTGGGAGAGGCGTACTTTCTCCGGGCGCTCAACTACCACAACCTGGTGAAGCACTTCGGGGGCGTGCCTCTCCGGCTCGAGCCGATCACCGATCCCAGTAACTCGGGGAATATCACCCGCGCAACGGTGGCCGAGGTCTACGCCCAGATCCACAGCGATCTCGATTCGGCCGAGCTCCTGATGACCAACACCACCAGTCCGACTAACCACGCGACGCTCGGGGCCGCGAAGGCGCTGCAGGCCCGGGTCTATCTCTTCGAGGGCCTACTATGCCCAGGCTCTCGCCAAGGCGCAGGAGGTGGTGGACCTGGGCTACTCCCTGGCCCCCGTCTACGCAGATCTCTTCAACTCCGACGACGCCGATACGCCGGAGAATATCTTCAAGCTGACATTCACCTCCGCGCTCGATCAGGCCAACCTGTTCGGCTTTTACTGGCTCTCTGACCAACTGCCAATCGGCGCCGGGCGTTACGAGCTGGGGCCGACCCAGTCCCTGATCAACGCCTACGACACGCTCTCCTCCGATGTTCGCCTGCTGTGGAACATCCAGCCAGACCTCTCGGGTGGCGGCTACATCGAGGGGACCCAGAGCGGCGGCTCATATGGCAGCAAGTTTCCCACGCCCAATGGGGCGGAGGATTTCCACGTCATCCGTTTCGCGGAGGTGCTCCTGATCAAGGCCGAGGCGTTGGCGCAGCAGAACCAGCTGGACAGCGCCGTCGCGACCTACAACCTCATCCGCGTTCGTGCGGGACTACCGCCCCATGTGCTCGGCGGAGCGGTGACCACCCAGCAGGACGTGCTCGATGCCATCGATCGCGAGCGTCGACTGGAATTCGCGGAAGAAGGGGATCGCTGGACCGACATGGTTCGGACCGGACGGGCACAGACAATACTGGGGATTACGGCAGATCAAGAGCTGTACCCGATTCCGCAGGCGGAGAGGGACATCTCGCCGGGAGTGACGCAGAATCCAGGGTACTGAGGCTGAACCTGGAGTTCCTAGAGGTGAAGGGTGATAAGTGAGAAGTGAGGAGTAAGAAGTAGCGTCGAGAGGCGGAAGCACTACCTTCGGCTCACTTCTCACTTCTCACTTCTCACTTCTCACTTCTCACTTCTCACTTCTCACTTCTCACTTCTCACTTCACCGAGCCGCTCGTGAATGTAACGCCGGATGTCCAGTGAAAGGTTCTCCATCGGAGCGTAATAGCCGCGTGTAAATACCCGGCTCGCCATCCCGCGTTGGACCGACTCGCAGATCACCCAATCCTGTCGGTTAGTGATGTCCCAGAACTCTACGGCGTCCATCGGGTCGAAATCCGGCCTGGCCATTTCGTCGGGATGGAAGAGAAAGTCACACACGACCGTCGTCTGTCCCGGCCCATGGGGCCAGAGCGTGAATGCCGCTGCGTGGTCCGCCGAGAGGGAGCACATGAAGTTGGGGTAGAGTAGTTCTCCCTTGTGCCGGGTCAGCTCATCCCCGTTGAGTCCCTTGAAGGGCTTTCGGTTGGTCGTCCCTGACATGGTAAACGTCCAGGCTCCCTCCCTGTGGGGAACGCCCCGATCCCAGTCCAGATCCACCCCGCCCTTGTGCTTGAAGGCAGGCACAATGCGACACAGTTCGGGATGGACATTGCCGCAGTGATAGCACTCGTTGTAGTTCTCGAGGATCACCTTCCAGTTAGCGGCCACTTGGTACACGATCCGCCGTGCGATGCGGAGTTCCTGCAGCGGGTAGCGCTTGACCCGCTCGACGGCCTCACCGAGTTGATCGCGGACGGCGACGGCTCGGCGACCCGGCGAGTCGTCGAGATTCACGAATACGAACCCTCCCCAGGTATCAACGCCGACGCCAAACAACGGCAGGTCGCCCTTGACGAACCCGTCCCCCTCTTCGAGGAACGGTGCGGTGCGCAGTTGGCCGTCGAGGTTGTAGGTCCAGGCGTGATAGGGGCAGCGGATGCCGGACGTGAATGTGCCGGTCGGGCGGACGGCTGGGCCTGCGGCAGGCTTTGGGTCTACCCCGAGGACGAGCTGCGATCCGCGATGCCGGCAGACATTGTAGTGGGCGTACAGCGCGCCCTCCTTGGACCGGACAAGGAGCAGGCTCTCTCCCGCAACGTCCAGGAGGAGATAATCACCTGGGCCCGGAACTTCCTCCTCCCTCCCGACGCAGACCCACTCGGCACAGAAGATCCGCTCCTTCTCCTCGGCAAACCGGGCTTCAGAGACGTAGTGCTCTCGAGTGAGGGTCTGTTCCATACTCATGCTGCGAATTTACTGGGGCCAGCTGGCGGGCGACAGGTGAGATGCCGGCCGTCCGCCGAGCCTTGCTCCCTCACGCGACGCCGGCACGATCGCCACCGGCTTCGCCGCCTTGCGGTCCGTAGAAGAAGACCCACACGGCCAGGTCCTCGGTGAACTCCTCGAACCGATGGGTTCGATGTGCCGGCACAAAGAGAACATCTCCCGGACCGAAAGCGACCCGTTCATCCCCATTGCGGAACCACCCACCGCCACGCATGACCACGTAGACCTCATCCTTGGTGTGCGGCGTCTGTGGGTCGGTTGTCTTCGGCGCGTATACCCCGGCCTCGAGGGTGCCGTGTTCCAGCATGACGACGTAATGGTCGCCGTAAGGGCCTGGCATCTTGGAGAGTGCCTGAGCCAGCGTCAGATGGAATTGCGTCATGACAGGACTCCGTAACAGCAACTCGGCAGGTTGGCGGTCAGGCGGTCAGCCATCAGACGGCTAGACGACTAGGTGGTCAGGCAGTAGTCCCCGTTGTCGCAAGCTTGCGCAGCACCTCTGGTTTACTCACCCTCGACCCTCGACCCTCGGCCCTTCCGCACTAGGCACCAGGCATCAAGCACCTAGTCCAGGATTCCCAACACTTCGTACGCCGCATTCCGCCCATTGATCCCAATGACACTACCGCCTGGATGGGTCGCGGCCCCGCAAAGGTAGACCCCGGGCATGGGCGTCCGATACTCGAGCCGGTGTTCCCACATGTACTGCGGCAGACATTCTCCCTGAAAGATCTGCCCACCCGTCAGGCCAATCCGCCGCTCCACATCAGGTGGCCCGAGCACTTCGCGTGCGATCACCGCATCGGGAAGGTTGCTCGTAAACCGCCCAATCGAGGATAGCACCACGTCTCCCACCGTTTCGCGATGGTCGTCCCAGGTCCCGTTGGCAAAGGTGTGAGGGACATACTGGGAAAAGATGCTCATTACATGCTGTCCGGGTGGGGCGACGCTCGGGTCGTACGCGGTCTGCAGGTAAATCTCGGTCCACACCCGCTTCGGAATGCGTCCAGCCATAGCGTCCGTGTGGCAGGACTTCCACTCCGCCAGCGTGAGGGGTGTGTTGATCGTTGCGAGGTGATGCGGCATCCGGGTACCCGGGCGTGCACTGAAGTTTGGCAGTTCACGGAGCGCCGCATTGACCTTCACTGTGGCGCTCTTCATCGGCACGGCATCGACCCGCCGCTTCCAGGTCGGGTCCACGGCCCGTCCGAGCAGCCTAGCAGTAACGACCGGGTCGGCGTTCGACACGACCACCGGGGCTCGGATTCGCTCCCCACTCTCCAGTTCCACTCCTTCGCCGGGGTTGATCCGGGCGACCGGTGTCCCCGTGGCCACAGTGGCGCCGGCCGCTACCGCCGCGTCATGTATAAGGAAGGAGACCATCCCCATTCCCCCGGTCACGTAGCCCCACCCGCCTGGATCACCCCCGTCCAGGCGGCCGGAGTAATGGTGATAGTAGAGGGACGCCGTCCCCCGATCGAATGGGCTTGCCGAGCTCCCGACGACTCCCTGGCCCATATACGCCATCTGCATTCGTTCGTCGGTCAGAAATCTCTGCATCAGGTCCGCCATGGACCAATCGAACAGGAGGCCAATCGCATCCTTGTCGTGGCCGAGGCGACTCTCGATCTCCGCCCGAGGCGGACCGCGATGCAGCCAGGTGTCATGCTCGTCGAGGGGGCGGAGGGCATCAACCATCTTTCGGAGCAGGCCATGCATGTCGTGCCGGCCTTTGACGTCTTTCGGACTGAAGCGGCGCAGCTCCTCATCGGCACGCGCCTCGTCGTCCCACAGCTGAATACTCGAGCCGTCGTCGAATGGCACGAAGTAGCCACCGGTCGCCGGGGTCCATCGATATCCGAGCCGGGGCAATTCCAGTTCCTCGATCACTCGCGGGTGCAGCAGCCCTACCACATAGGCACATGGGGAGACGCGGTACCCCGGCCAGGTTTCTTCGAGAGTGCATGCACCGCCCACTCGTTCGCGGGCCTCGAGCACCAATACCTTCTTCCCCGCCCGAGCGAGGTAGAAGGCACAGGTCAACCCATTGTGACCGCCCCCGACGATGATGACGTCCCAGGTGCGGCGCGCGAGATCTACGATAGGGGCTGGAAGTCCAACTCGGCCCAGAGTAGAAATAGCCGAAGGTGACATTGTTTCTATATCGAAGCCAGAGGACTTGAGTGTGGCGTCACGGTTTCAGGTACTCATGGAACCACTTGAGATACTGATCGAACCGATGCACCTGATAGCTCGGTTTGTCGACGCCGTGGTAGGTCTCCGGGTAGATGACCAGCTTGGTGGGCACGCCGAGACTCCGCAGCGCCTGGTACATCTGCTCCGAATTGAGCAACGGCACGTTGAAATCCTTCGCGCCGCAGAGAAACAGGGTCGGGGTACGGATTCGATCCGCGTGCAGAAACGGGAACGAGAGTCGGAGCCAGGTCGCTGTATTCTTCCAAGGCCTGCCCAACTCGGCTTCGTACTCCCGGATGTACATGTCGGTACCATAGCCGGCCAGGATATTGGAGATGCTCGCCCCGCTGACGGCCGCCTTGAAGCGAAGATCCTGGGCGATCACGTAGTTGGTAAGGATTCCCCCGTAGCTCCAGCCGTTCACGCCGAGCCGGTCCGCATCGGCTACACCGCTCTTGACCGCGTAGTCCACGCCCGCCAGAACGTCCTGCGCATCCTTGTTGCCCCAGTCAGCCCAGATGGCGAGGGAGTATTTTTCGCCTCGCCCCGAGCTGCCCCGCGGATTCATCGCCACCACGGCATACCCGTTGGCCGCCAATAACTGCCAGTAGAAGTTGAAATCGTTCTCGAATTGGCTGACGGGGCCACCGTGAATGTTGAGGATGGTCGGGTACTTTGAGCCCTGCTGATAATCCAGGGGATGGATCAGGAAGCCGTTGACGGTCGTTCCATCCCGACTCTTGACGCTGATCTCATCCACCGGTGCGAGCCGGACGGCAGCAACCAGGGAATCGTTCTGATGGCTCAACGCCCGGAGCCCTGAGGCCTCGATCGCATAGACCTCCGCCGGCCGGTCCGGCGATTCCAGCAACGCCGCCACTCGATCTTCGGGCCCCATGGAGAACGCCTGCACGACTCGACGGCCCTCGGTTAGCCGCTCCACCTTGCCACCCTGTGCTGGGATTCGGGCAAGGTAGGCCGATCGATCATCCTCGAGACGGAAGTAGAGGTACTTGCCGTCCCGGCTCCACGCGGGGCTGGTGACGTTGCGGTCGAGGGATTGGGTGAGAAGCGCCGGATCCTCGTTCCCCCCCCAGGTGGTCACGGCGAGTCGCTGACCCGCATAGTAGATGAGGGAGTCCGGTCCGCCCCGCACGTAGGCGATGAAGCGTCCGTTGCGGCTCCATGCAGGCCGGCCCCAGTCGGGGTCGTTGTCGGGTCCGGAAAAACTGGTGAGCTGCCGAGGCACCGATCCTTTCGCCGCCTGGATGACCCAGAGATCCCAATTGCTGCCGCGATCCGGATCGGCCGGGGACCGCTTGCTGCTGAATACCAGGTATTGCCCATCCGGTGACCACTCGGGCCGGAGCTCGTTGAAATCCCCCATGGTAAGCTGTTCCAGCCTGTGGTCAGCGAGGCTTAGGAGATACAGATGGGACCGCCTTCGCCGAACGTATCCGGTGTAATCCTCTTTGAAGTAGTAGCGGTCGATGACGATCGGCGGTGGGGTCTTCTTGCCGGCCGAGTCCACGTGCGTGCCGCCCGATTGCGCGCGGGTCCCTTCGTCAGCCATCGGGGCCTGCACGACCTCGCTTACCTCCACCGAGTCGCCATCCTCTATCACGACCGCCAGCCGCGTCCCGTCTGGCGACCAGACGTAGTCGCTGACCCCGGCCTTGATCTCAGTGATCTTTTCGGCCTCGCCGCCTCGACGGTCGAGCAGCCATAGCTGGTCGACGTCTTCGACATCGTCACGACTCGACAAGAATGCCAGCCAACGGCCATCCGGGCTCCACCGCGGTGTGGTCTCACTGACTTTGGGTGTCTTCGTCAGCCGAACAGTGGTCTGGCCGTCCCAACTCGTCATCCAGAGATCACTGACATGCCGATCCTCGGCCACGTCGTTCTGACCGACGCTGTAGGCAACCCACCCGCCGTCCGGGGAGATCTGAGGGTCGCTGACGTCCTTCCACCCATTGAGGTCGGCTAGGGTGACAGGGCGGCGAGCGCCGGTTTGGGCAGCAAGCGGGGGAGTGAGCAGGATGAGAGCGAGGATGAACGGTACGCGGCGCATTGGGTCTTCCGATCAGGATGCCCGATGATCGCCGTACACCGTGCATGCCGCAAGCCCGTGACCTGCTGTCACCCGGCCACCGTCACTCAAAGCGCCGAGCCCTCGATCGCTGAATCGGCCTCGATAGCAAGGCCGCTGGCTCGGGACATCAGGGCCGTCATTCCCATCGATACCCAGTTCATGGATCTCCCTGTTCTCCTCCTTCCAGACAGGTGAATCGGCGATCCGCGCGAGCCCTGGGGTGTCGGCTGATATCTTCGAGTAGGACAGATTCCGTTGCCGGCCGGGTTAACGGCGCCTACTATAGGAGCGCATCTCACCCCGATCTTCTGATTTGCTCGCCTCAATGCCGCCCGGATATCATCTGCGCTAACATGTTAAGAATCAATGACTTAGGCGAGTTGTTCACGACCGTGGTGATCCGCCGATTGGACGATGCCGCCGCGTCTGGCCCAGTTCGCGAGGCTTGTGGGGAACGGCGTGGCTGGCTCTGATGCTGCAGTCGGGGTAGCTGTGCCTGGTGCGACGCTGGTTGAGGCGTGCGTTCAGACCCTCTCCTCTGCGACCGCGGCGGCCAGGGTTGGCGCTGATCGTCTCGAGTTGTGTAGCGCACTTAACGAGGGCGGGATCACGCCGAGCGCGGGCCTGCTACGCGTGGTTCGGGGCCAGATTGAGATACCAGTCCACGTCCTCATCCGGCCACGCGGTGGTGATTTCTGCTACACAGAGGGCGAGATTGAGGCGAGTCTGGAGGATGTGAAGGAAGCGAAGCGCGCGGGGGCTGACGGCGTCGTTGTCGGGGCGCTCGCACGCGACGGCACGATCGATCGCGCGACCACCGGGCGGCTGGTCGCGAAGGCTCGACCGCTCTGTGTCACCTTTCACCGCGCGGTCGATTCCACGCCCGATATCGGCGCCGCCGTCGCCACGCTGGTCGAACTCGGCGTCGAGCGGGTCCTTACGTCGGGCGGCGGCGCGACCGCGGAGCAGGGCATTTCGACTCTCGCCCAGCTTGTGCAAGTCTACGGACGCAGCATTGCCGTGTTGGCCGGGGGTGGGGTGCGGCAAACGAACGCTCGCCGGGTCGTTTCGGGCACCGGCGTTCGCGAGGTGCACCTGGGACCATTACTCCAAGGCAGTTGGGAACTCGATGTGGACGCGCTCCGCGCAGTGCTGCTGTCGCTCAACACCCGGCGATGAGCCAGGGGACCACCCGACGACGGGGCCGACGTAGAGCCCCATCACTCACACCGGATTCAAGATGCGATTGAGATTCCAGATGGTCCTGCTGCTGGCTCTTCTCGCCCTGCCCGCAATGCCTGTGGCAGCGCAGAAGGCACCCGAAGAGGATGCGATCCTGATCGTTGTCAAACGCCTATTCGATGGGATGCGGGCAGGCGACAGCGCGGCGGTACGATCGACTTTCCACCCACAGGTATTCCTTGGATCCGCGGCGACTCGTCAGGCGGGCCCGACGGTTGAGATTGATTCCCTCGCCGTCTTCCTGAGGGCGGTGGGGACGCCGCACGATTCGGTCTGGGACGAGCGAACCAGAAATCCCGTCGTCCATCAGGATGGCACCCTCGCGGCCGTCTGGGTGGAATACAGCTTCTATGTGGGCGCGCGGTTCAATCACTGCGGGGTGGACGCCTTTCAGCTCGCGAAGCTGGGTGGCGACTGGAAGATCATCGCGCTCAGTGACACGCGACGGCGCCGGCCGTGTCCGGAACAGCCAAACTGACCACTTATGGAAACAATCTCCTGGCAGGATTTCGAACGGGTGCAGCTCAGGGTGGGGACGGTCGTTTCCGTCGAGGATTTTCCTGAGGCAAGAAAGCCCGCGTGGAAGCTCATGGTAGACTTCGGCGAACTCGGCCTGCGGCGCTCCAGCGCTCAAATCACGACGCTCTACATGAAGGAAGACCTGATCGGCCGCCAGGTGCTGGGCGTGGTGAACTTTCCCCCCAAACAGATCGGGCCCTTCAAGTCCGAAGTCCTGGTAACCGGGTTCGCACAAGAGGATGGCGCAATCGTCCTGGCCATGCCGGAGCGCTCCGTGCCTAATGGGGCGAGGTTGATTTGAGGTGGGCGGTCATGGCGGTCAGGCGGTAGTTGCTGATTGTCGATCTCCCGATATCATGGCTATCGGCTATCGGCTATCGGCTATCGGCTATCGGCCGTCGGCTACCGGCTGACGGCTACCGAACCCTTCTCCCGCCAAGCAAATTCCCTCCATGGCCTCACACCAGTATCCCGATTCCCATGTCTTCTACCGGAAACTCACCCGGCGCTTCCCCCTTGTCACTCGGGGGGAAGGGTCCTGGCTGGTCGATGAAGACGGGACGCGCTACCTGGACGGTTCGGGTGGAGCCTTTGTGGCGAACCTGGGGCACGGGCTGGTAGAGATCGGGCAGGCGATGGCGGAGCAGGCGGCGAAGATCGCCTACCTGAACGGTACCGCGTTTACGAGCGAACCGGTCGAAGCATTAGCTGATGAGCTGGCCTCACTCGTTCCCGCGCCGCTCGACAAGTTCTACTTTCTCGGCAGCGGGTCGGAGGCCGTAGAGGCGGCGCTCAAGCTGGCCCGACAGTATTGGGTCGAAGTCGGGAAGCCAAGCAAGCACAAGATCATCGCCCTCTTTCCGGCATATCACGGAAATACCCTGCTGGCTCTGTCGGCGTCGGCACGGGAACACTACAAGACGTACTTCCGAGAGTGGCTGGTGGATGTTCACCGCATTCCGGCGCCGTACTCTTACAGATGCGAATGTGGCGGTTCGACCGACGGTCGTTCGAATTGCCCGGTCTGCTCGGGAAGCGGTCTGGAGTCGGCCATCGTGTCCCTCGGCGCCGAGAATGTGGCGGCCTTCATTGCCGAGCCGATCGGCGGAAGCTCGACTGGACACTCCGTCCCCGAGCCGGGCTATTTCAAGCGGGTGCGGGAGATCTGCGATCGCCACGGCGTCATATTCATCGCGGATGAGGTGCTGGTGGGTGCCGGCCGCACCGGGACCTGGGCGGCTATTGAGCCGTATGGCGTCGTGCCCGACATTATCACCTTCGGCAAGGGCATCACTGGCGGGTACGCCCCGCTGTCGGTGGTAGCAACTTCCCCGCGGCTGCTCGATCCGATCGCCAAGGGCTCGGGAGCACTGCTTCATGCCCAGACCTTCAGCCACCATCCGGTGCTGGCCGCCGCGGGCCTGGCTGCGGTGCGGTACATAAAGAAGCACGGGCTCGTCGCCCGGTCGGCCCGGATGGGTGAGCTGTTCCACCGCAAACTTGCCACGTTGCGTGAGCTACCGTATGTGGGTGACGTGCGCGGACGGGGTCTCCTCGCGGGAATCGAGTTCGTACAGGACAAGGCCACCCGCGCTCCCTTCCCGCGGAAGCTCAAGTTTGCCGAGACATTCGCGGACGAAGCACTGGGGGCGGGCCTCATGACCTGGGCCAATATGGGGCAGGCCGACGGTACCAACGGTGATCTCTCCTGTCTCGCGCCACCGTTCGTGATCGAGGAAACCGAGCTCGACGAGCTGGTCAAGCGGTGGACGGTTGCGTTGGAGAGAACGGTTGCGAAGGTTACAGGCGACAAGGCGAAGAGGCGAGGTTAGGCAACAGGCGATAGGCGACAAACAGCGGATACGCGAAGGACTACATGCAAGGCAGCGCGTGTGCTTGTCGCCTGTCGCCTCTAGCCTGTCGCCTCTTCTTATACTGAGGAACCCCGAAGAGGTACCATGACTACCCCGGTCGCACAAAAGATCACCTACACCTCCACCAACGTAGACATGGAGGCTTTCCACCGTGCCTACGACGCGGCGCTAGCCGAGGTGAGGGCCTCAGCCGGCAAGAGCCATCCGCTCTATATCAATGATCGGGCGGTAGAAGTTCCGGGCAATCCGCCCATTGTGGATACTTCCCCCATCGATACCAGCTTTGTGCTCGGCAGATTTGCCGCGGCCACGCCCGCCGAGGTGGACTTGGCGATCCGGGCCGCAAAGGCAGCACAGAAGAGCTGGGCGGCGCTGAACTGGAAGGATCGCGTTCGCATTCTCCGGCGGGCTGCGGCGTTGATCCGGGAGCGCAAGTTCTTGCTCTCCGCGATCATGAGTTATGAGGTAGGGAAGAATCGGTTCGAAGCCATGGGCGACACCGAGGAATCGGCGGACCTGATCGACTATTACTGTCAGCAGGTCGAGGACCAGAGTGGCTTCATGCGCGAGATGGCCAAGATGACCCCAATCGAGCGGAACAAGGAAGTGCTCCGTCCATACGGCGTCTTCGTGTGCGTCGCCCCGTTCAATTTTCCCCTGGCGCTTTCGACTGGCATGTCTTCCGCTGCCCTCATGACGGGCAACAGCGTCGTCTACAAGCCCGCGGAAGACACGCCTTGGACCGGTCTCAAACTCTACGAGATATACCGCGACGCGGGCGTTCCGCCGGGGGCCTTCAATTTCGTATCGGGGCATGGGCGTGAAATCGGCGACACCATGTGGCAACACCCGCTGACGGATGGGGTGGTGTTCACCGGATCGAAGGCCGTGGGAATGCGGATCTTCCATGGCTTGTCGCAGAACTGGGTAAAACCGTGCCTGATGGAACTGGGCGGCAAGAACGCGGCGATCGTCTTGGACAGCGCCGACCTCGACGCAGCGGCCGAAGGGGTGATGCGCTCAGCGTTCGGTCTGCAGAATCAGAAGTGCAGCGCGACGAGCCGGGTCTACGTCCACAAGGCCGTCGCCCTGCCTTTCATCGAAAAGCTGATCGAAAAGACCAAGGCCATAACCATGGGCGACGTCACCCGGCGCGATGTCTGGTTCGGGCCGGTTATCAATGATCGGGCGGTCGATCGATGGGAGAAAGCCGTTGCCCAAGGTAGCAAGGAAGGGAAGATCCTGTTCGGCGGCAAACGCCTCAAGGGCGAGGCGTTCGACAAAGGGAACTTTGTGGCTCCGACGATCGCGGAGCTTCCCTTGGTGAGCACTCTGTTCCTCGAAGAGCTGTTCGCCCCATTCCTCGCCGTTGCCTCGGTGGAGAGCCTCGACCAGGCGCTCGTGGAGGCCAACAAGGTCGAGTACGGTCTCACCGCAGGCCTGTTCTCAAAGAAACAGGAAGAGATCGACCGGTTCTTTGACGAGGTGGAGGCCGGCGTCTGCTACGTCAACAAGCGGAGCGGCGCGACGACCGGCGCCTGGCCCGGCGCTCAGCCGTTCACTGGCTGGAAGGGGAGCGGCTCCAGCGGCAAGGGAGGCTGTGGTCCATGGTATGTGCAGCAGTTCATGCGGGAGCAGAGTCGGACAGTCGTAAGTGAGGGGTAAGCAGCAGGGTTGGAAGTAAGAAGTGAGAAGTACGAAGTATGAGGTGGTGAGAGGCGGCGGAAGTACTATCTTCGGCTCACTTCTCACTTCTCACTTCTCACTTCTCACTTCTCACTTCTCACTCTCACTCCTCACTTCTCACTTCTCACTTCTCACTTTACTCACTCCTCACTCCTCACTCCTCACTCCTTACTCCTCACTAAATCAATCTTCCTCTTTCAGACACTCCTCCAGAATCCCCATCCCCTTGTCCACATCGTATTCATCAAGCACCAGCGGCGGGGCGAGGCGGAAGGTGCTCTTGCCGCAGCCAAGCAGCAGGAGGCCTTTCCTGAACGCCCGCTCAGTGATGCGGTCGATGATCTCGGGATACGGTTCCTTGGACTCCCGGTCTTTCACGAACTCGATTCCCAACATGAGCCCGCGGCCACGCACATCGCCAATGACGGCGTACTTCTCCTGCAGCCTGTGGGCGTGGGCTATGATGCGCTCGCCCATCCGCTGGATGTGAGGCAGCGAAGCTTCCACGATCTCGAGGGTGGCGAGGGCGGCCGCGCAACTCACCGGATTTCCCCCAAAGGTGGAACCGTGACTGCCCGCTTCCCAGGTCATCACGGACTCCTTGGCAATGAACGCACCAATCGGCATGCCCGAGCCCAGCCCTTTCGCGGTCACCAGGATGTCCGGCTCGACTCCCTCCCAGTCACAGGCCCACCATTTCCCCGTCCGCCCGACGCCGCTCTGTACCTCATCGGCGACGAGCAGCATGCCATGCTTGTCGCACAGCTCGCGGAGCGCTTTGAGGAAGCCGAGCGGCGGAATCACATAGCCGCCCTCTCCCTGGATGGGCTCAACAAAAATCGCGGCCACATCTTCCGGCGCGACTTGGCGGGTGAAGAGATCCTGCAACGCGTCGAGTGACTGCGCGATGGCCGCCTGATCACCACCAGCCCGATACGGGTTGGCATACGGCACATGGTATATCTCGGGCAGGAACGGCCCGAAGTGTTTGTGCTGTTTCACCTTGCTGGAGGTGAGGCTCATCGCCCCGTAGCTCCGGCCATGGAACGAACCGTGAAAGGCGATCAGTGCGGGGCGGCGGGTATGATAGCGGGCGAGCTTGATGGCGCCCTCGATCGCCTCGGTCCCGGAGTTGGCCAGAAAGGTCCGTTTGCGACTCGGACCCGGCGCCAGCCGTGCCAGCCGCTCGGCCAGCCGGGCGAAGCCCTCGAAGTAGAAATCGGTCCCGCAGATGTGCAGAAACTTCTCGGCTTGGTCCTGGATGGCCGCAACCACCTTCGGATGATTGTAGCCCGTTGCCGAGACGGCGATGCCCGCCATGTAGTCGATGTAACGGTTCCCGTCCACGTCCTCGACCATCGCGCCCTTCCCGCCGGCGATGACGAGCGGGTACTCCTTGATATAGGACGGCGAGGTCCACGTCCCATCACTGTCGATGATTGCCTTGGCCTTGGGCCCGGGCGGCGGCGTGAGGATGCGGGGGTAGTCGTGGGTAGTAGTCATGACACCGGATTCCGGATTGGTTGTTCGGTTCAGCGTGCAGCGTTCAGCGTTCAGGGTCTCGAATCGACCACCGCGATTGTGCCTGGGCCACGAGCCCTGACTCATTGTCGCTGAACGCTGGACGCTGAACGCTTCAAGCGTGCACCGCGTGCGTCGCTTCCTGCCGAACCTCGGCGGCGTGTTCCCGCCACCAGGCCTGACCCGACGCAGGCAGGGTATGAATCGGGTCGTAGTACTCGTACTTCTGGTTGAGCTTCTTGGCATCACCCCACTCGATACTGGTGAGGTAATTCTTGGTCCAGTATGAGATGCCCTTCTCGCGATCGTACTCGGCGAGCTGATGCACCCAGCGCTTGCCGACGTACGGTACGTCGCAGACGATACGTGGCGTGGCGAAGCCCGGGAGATAGCCCATGATGTCGTGCTGCAGCTGCTGCGCCTCCCATACCCCGACACGCCAATGCTCGGAGTTCGGAATCATGTCGCACATGTAGAAGTAGTACGGCAGGATCTTGGCGTGATCGAGCAGCATGAAGCAGAGTTCCAGCAGCTCCGGCGAGGTCGCATTCACGCCGCGGAGCAACACCCCCTGGTTCCGGACATCGCGGAAGCCGATCTCCAGCAGCATCTTTGTTGCCTTGGCAACCAGCGGCGTGATCTGCTGAGCGCTGTTGGCGTGGGTATGGAGCGCCAAGTCGACGCCGCGCTCGAACGCCTTCTTCGCCAGCCGAGCCAGTCCCTCGACGACGCTTTCCTGCAGGTAGTGCTGCGGCAGGCCAATCAATCCCTTGGACGCCAGCCGGATGTCCCTAATGTTTGGGATATCGAGCAACGCGCTGACGAACGGTTCGAGCTGGCTGATGTGCAAGTTGGCGATATCGCCGCCTGATACGACTACATCCCGCACCGAAGGCGTTTGCTTCAGGTAGTCGAGGATCTGCTGGTGCCGATCCTTCTGCGGCACATGAAACTTCAGCTTCTCCACTTGGGGCACGTCGTTGCCAACCAGGTCCATCCGGGTGCAATGTCCGCAGTACTGCGGACAGGTTGATAGCAGCTCCGCCAGCACCTTGGTCGGATAACGATGGGTGAGCCCCTCGACCACCCACATCTCCTGCTCATGCAAGCTGTCCCGGGAAGCCTTGGGGTGGTTGGCCCACTCGGTGAGACGGTCCGCGAAGGCCGGCAGCATGTAATGGCGCACCGGATCCTCCCACAGCGTCGCCACGTTCATCGTGTTCAGCATATGGGGCGGCAGCAGCATGGACATGGTTGCCCGCTGCTCTTGGTCCTTGGCAATGCTCGCGGCCAGGCTCTCGGGCAACAAATCGCCCAGGGCCGCTTTCAACTCACGCAGATTCTTGATGGTATGCTTGCGCTGCCAGGTGGAGCTTTCCCATTCTTCCTGGCTGACGCCGCGGTAGCCCGGAATCCGTGTCCAGTCCGGCTCGACGAAATCCCGAGCCATCGGATACGGAAAGGGCTGCCCCGCCTTAGTGGGCTGCTTCGCCGGCGGCACATCGTTCATGGAAACCTCGGCGACTGACAAGATCATGAGGTGCTTGACTTTACGCAACATAATATATTATATATTCTTGCGCAAGTGAAGGCCGTTAGCCGTTAGCCGTTAGCCGTTAGCCGTTAGCCGTTAGCCGTTAGCCGTCAGCCGTCAGAACGCCTGAACGCTGAACGCTGAACGCTGAAGGCTTATCTCGAACTCCCGGTCCTCATGCATCTCGACCAACTGCTCGACCGTCTTCCCCGCCGCCGAAAGCTCGCTACCCACGAGCTTGTCGCGGAGGTGCTGCGCGAGGCCATCACTGGTGGCCACCTCAAGGCCAACCAGCCGCTCCCGCAGGACGAGATCGCGGCGCAGCTCAAGGTGAGTCACATCCCGGTACGCGAAGCGCTGCGGCAACTGCAGTCCGAGGGGTTGGTCACGTACCAGCCCAACCGTGGGGCTACGGTCACTGCGCTGACGGGTGAGGAAATCCGGGAGATCTACGATATCCGCGTCATCCTCGAGACCGCGGCGATCCGTGCCGCTACGCCCCGGCTCACCGAGGCGGAGCTTGATCAGGCTGGGTTGATTCTCCAGGCCTCTGAGCGTGCGGAGGACGGCGCTGCCTGGGGTTCGCACGATGTCGACTTTCACCAGCTCGTGTATCACTTGGAGAGTCGCCCGCGACTCAAGGAGCTCATCTCCGGCCTGCTCCGCCGGGTGGATCGCTACTGGCTCATTCACGGCCTCATGCTCACCCACCGTCGCGAGTTCGAGCATGAACATCGAGAACTGCTGGACACCCTCCGCGCACGTGATCCGAATCGCGCCGCATTACTCCTCGAGCGGCACCTCACCGGGGCGAGCGAATTGCTCACCGCAGAGCTGCTGAAGGGCACTGCGCCAGCGGATGGCGATCTGCCTCAGGCCGAGGACCAACAGCCAACGACCAACGCCTGATAGCCGCTTCAATGCACTCCAAGGTCGCCTCCATGAAGGATGCCATCGCCGCCCACGTTCAGGACGGCGATACTGTCGTGATCGAGGGATTCACCCACCTCATCTGCTTCGCGGCCGGCCACGAGATCATTCGTCAGCGCCGCCGGAACCTTACCTTGGCTCGGCTCACGCCTGACCTCATCTACGATCAAATGATCGCGGCGGGCTGCGCCAGCAAGTTGGTCTTTTCGTGGGCCGGCAATCCCGGGGCAGGATCGCTGCACGCCTTCCGCCGTGCGGTGGAGAAGGGTACGCCACCGCTCGAGATAGAGGAGTACAGTCATTTCGGGATGGTAGCTCGGATGTCTGCCGGCGCAGCACGCCTCCCCTTCTGGGTGATGCGCAACTACATGGGGACTGATCTGCCCAAGGCCAACCCGCTCATTCGCACCGTGACCTGCCCCTACACCAGCGAATCGCTTGCGACGGTGCCCGCCCTGAATCCCGACGTGACTATCATCCACGCTCAGCGCGCCGATCAGTTCGGCAACGCGCAGGTGTGGGGGCTGCTCGGTGTTCAGAAGGAGGCCGCGTTCGCATCAAAGCGGGTCATCGTCGTGGTGGAAGAATTGGTGGATCAGACCGTGATCCGCGCTGATCCCAACCGAACCCTCATTCCGGGGATGATCGTAGACGCGGTGGTGGTCGAACCCTGGGGTTGCCATCCCTCCTATGCCCAGGGGTACTACGACCGCGACAACGACTTCTACGTTGCCTGGGAGGACATCTCTCGCGACCCCGCGGCCCTCGAGCGGTACCTCGACGAATTCGTCCACGGTGTGAGGGACCGTGCCGGGTATCTCGCGAAGGTCCCGGGTCTCACATCTCGTCTCAAGGCGAAGGATCAGTACTGCGAGGGTGTGAACTATGGGTTCTAGGCTTTTAGCCGTCAGCCGTCAGCGGTCAGCCAGTAGCCGTCAGCCGTCAGCCATCAGCCGTCGGCTGTCAGTTATCAGCCGTCAGCCGTCAGCCGTCAGCTGTCGACCGTCAGCAATCCGTCGCTTATTACGTGATGGACCAACCGGCCGAGATGCATCCTTTCTGACGGCTGAAGGCTGACGGCTGATGGCTGACAGCTACTCTCCCGCCGAAATGATGGCCGCGGTCGCAGCCCGGGAGCTCCGCAACGGCGAGGTCGTCTTCGTCGGCATCGGCCTGCCCAATCTGGCCTGCAATCTGGCGCGGGCGCTGCAGGCGCCGGATCTGGTCTTGATCTACGAGTCAGGGGCCGTCGGTGCTGTCCCCGAACGCCTGCCCGTCTCGATCGGTGACCCTTCGCTGGTCACCGGTTCATTGATGGTCTGTTCGATGGCGGATGTCTTTCAGCTGTTTCTGCAGAATGGCAGGATCGAGGTCGGGTTTCTTGGTGGGGCGCAGATCGACCGCTGGGGGAACATCAACACGACAGTCATCGGCAGCTACCAGAAACCGAAGGTGCGGCTTCCCGGCTCCGGTGGAGCGGCGGAGATCGCGGTGCACGCCCGGCGCGTGCTCATCATCAGCCGACTCAACCCCCGGGCTTTCCCCGCTGAAGTGGACTTCATCACGAGCCCAGGCCAGCGCTCCAATGGGAAGAGTCGCCGAGAGCTCGGCATGCCAGGGGCCGGCCCGATCAAGGTCATCACCGATAAGGGGATTCTCGAAAACGACCCGGCGACCGGGGAGATGGTCCTGACGTCGCTCTATCCCGGCGTCGTCGCGGACGACGTGAAAGCCAACGTCGGCTGGCCGCTCCGAGTCCGGGACTCCCTTGGGGCAGTTGCGCCGCCAACTGCGGACGAGCTGCGTCTGCTCCGAGAGGTGTTGGATCCGAAGAAGCTCTATCTTGGTTGATCGGCTGCTATCGGCTATCGGCTATCGGCTAGCTGACCGCTGACCGCTGACCGCTGACGGCTGATGGCCGATGACCGACGCCGATCTCCTCCATCACTCGGAGCCCAACACTCCTGTGACCTCACCCGACCAGCCCGCTCCGGAGCTGCCACGCTCCCTCGGACTCAGAGATCTCGTCCTCCTCAACGTCGTCG
The DNA here is from genome assembly GCA_963748035.1 of uncultured Gemmatimonadales bacterium. GTDB lineage: Bacteria > Gemmatimonadota > Gemmatimonadetes > Gemmatimonadales > GWC2-71-9 > JADJOM01. The sequence continues at coordinate 896,032 of CAVVHO010000003.1, forward strand.
CCGTCCTCAGTCTTCGGTGGCTCTCTACGTCCGCCGCTACGGGGACCAGCGCTCTCACCCTTTGGGTCCTGGCCGGCCTCCTGTTCTTCGTGCCGATGGGCCTGGCTGTCAGCGAACTGGCGACCCGGTATCCTGAGGAAGGCGGGATTTATGCCTGGACCAAGCGCGCCTTCGGCGAAGGTCATGGGTTTCTGGCGGGGTGGTGTTACTGGATCAACAACGTGATGTATCCGCCCAGCCTCCTGATCGCCACGGCGGCGATGGCGACCTATGCGTTCGGGAAGGGTTCAAGCGGATTGGGTAGCGAGTGGTGGTACGTCATAAGCGTTACCCTCGGAGCACTCTGGCTCGTGGTCGGGCTCAATATCGTGGGGCTGGGAACCGGGAAGTGGCTCCAGAATATCGGAGCCGTCGGCTCCTACGTGCCCGGGCTTATCCTCGTCGCGCTCGGCGCTGTGGCTGTGGCCACTCGCCCGCCGGCGAATGACTTCTCGCTGGCGGCTCTGGTGCCAGACATGAGCAACCTCACCGAGCTCAACCTCTGGGCTTCGGTGGCCTTCGCCTTCGCTGGTCTCGAGTTGGCGGCCGTTTACGCCGGCGAGACACGGGATCCCGCCCGTACACTCCCTCGCGCGGTCCTCATCGCTGCGCCCCTGATCGCCGGAGTCTACATCCTCGGCACCTTCGCGGTACTATATCTCGTCCCGGCTCACGATGTGAACATTGTCTCGGGTCTCCTGCAGGCGATTCAGGCTGGGGGTGTTGCCGGATGGCTCGTACCCATCGCGGCGATGTCGGTCGTCGTTGGCAATCTTGGAGCAGTGGGAGCCTGGCTGAGCGGGCCGGCGAGAATCGCGTTCATGATCGGACTGGATCGGTACTTTCCGGAAGGGTTCGGACGGATCCATCCACGATTCGGCACCCCGTACGTGGCGATCCTGGTGCAGGCGGGAATCGCCACGGCCTTTCTGTTCGTAGCTGTGCTTGGTAGGGGGACGACAGTCGAGAAGGCATATCTGGTCATCCTCGACACCATGTTGTTGCTCTACTTCATTCCGTTCATCTATCTCTTTCTGAGCTATCTGAAGTTCACTCGAAGGGAGCCAAGCCCGCGCGCGCGGGGGGCCAAGCCATGGCTGGTGGCAGTTCCGGGGCTCAGCCTTACGGTACTCGCGATGGCTGTTGCCATGGTTCCCCCGGCCGACACCAACCCGTGGATCTTCGAGCTCAAGGTGGTGGGGGGAACGCTCTGGTTTCTCCTGGTGGGAGGGTGGCTGTACTGGCGGAAGCGGCGCCCCGACCTCTACGCGAAGCGGTAAGGGCCGGGACCGGAGTCAGCGAGGCAGGCGTTCGGGCAGGTCGGCGACGACGTACGCCATCACGGCCATCACCGCTACGCAGCGGGCCAGCTCCTCCGGGTTGAGTTTGTCCAGGGTGTCGCCCTGGGTGTGGTGATACCAGAAGTAGCGATCGTCAACGGTGCGAAGCCCCATGCCGGGGACGCCGCGTTCCATGAGGGGTCCGATATCGGCCTCGCCGCCGCCGCGTTCGATGGAATCCGCCTGCAGTGGGGCCAGCAGTTTGGCCACTTGCCGGATGATCGCAAAGGCGGAATCAGAACCGGTGAAGTCGAACCCACGCGGCCGAAAGGCACCGCCGTCAGACTCTATGGCGAGCACGTGGTCGGTGACCTGATCGCCGAGCGAGTCGCGGTAGGCGATCCCGCCACGGAGGCCATTCTCCTCGTTGGTCCAGCCGACGACCCGAATAGTGCGACGAGGTTCGAAGGCCCGAGCCGCGAGCAGGTCGAACAGCCTCCCAGGCAGCCACCACGCCGCCGCCGTCGTCCATGGCTCCCTGGCCCACGTCCCAGGAGTCGATGTGGCCGCCCATCACTACCACTTGCTCGGGATGTTCGCTGCCGGTGATCTCTGCCATGACGTTGCGGCTGTCGGCGTCAGGTAGCATGTGAGCTTCCATCTGGAGCTTCACCACGACTCGCTCTCCGCGGTCCTGCATCCGGTGCAGCATCATGGCGTCTTCCATCGCCAGAGCGGCGGCGGGTATCCTGGTGACGATACTGTCGTAGCGCATGCCGCCGGTGTGCGGGGTCCGGATGCCGTAGGGGCCAATCGATCGTATCAGCACTGCGACGGCGCCGGCCTTGGCGGCCGCGATCGCGCCGACCCGCCGGTACTGTCCGGTCTCGCCGTAGTCGGTGAACGGGGCATCGAAGAGCACGATCTTACCCTTGGCCTCCGCCTCCTTGGCGGTCAGCTCATCGAAGCTGGAGACGACCAGTACCTGGGCGGTGATACCCGACTTGGGGGTGCCGATGCTGCCCCCCAGCCCGAGCATGGGAAGCGGTGCCTCGCGGGGGCTCATCAGGGTGACCGATTCGGTGCCGCGTACCCAATGCGGGACCTTCACCGGCTGAGTCCGTGGTTTGTCGAGCCCATCGCGTTTCATTTCGGCGAGGACCCAGTCGATGGTGCGCTCGAGCGCCACGGATCCGCTCAGCCGGTGGCCGTTGCCATCGACCAACCGGCCCAACCGGTCGTAGGCGCTGCTGTCGGCCAATGCGGCGGCAATGATTCGGGTGGCGGCATCGTGATACCGGGCTGCGATGCTGTCACTGGTGGACTGAGCAGCAGCGGGGTTGCTGGCGGAGAGCGCCAAGGCGGCGCAAACTAGGGGTCGAAGCAATCGAGGCATGTTGCCAAAGTAAGCGAGGAATCTCTTGAGGCTCAATCCCGCGTCAGGGACGATCTCCCGGTTCCGCTTGGGCCGGTCGCCTATTCTGCTCCTCCTCTCGGCATCGCTTGCATGGCCTGCGGTGCTTCTGGCTCAGCGCCAGCCCGTGCTGCGTCAAATCAAGCTCCCGCACAACTACTACTATCGTGAGATGTATCTCCCGCAGGTCACCAGCGGACCTTCATCCGTCGCCTGGTCGCCGGACGGACGCACCCTCGTATACTCGATGCAGGGGAGCCTATGGCGACAGCAGATCGGGGACACTGTCGCCGAGCAGATCACCACCGGGCCCGGGTACGATTACCAGCCGGATTGGTCGCCGGATGGATCGACCATAGTGTATGCCTCATACCGGAACGATGCCGTAGAGCTGCGGCTCCTGAATTTGGCAACACTCGTCTCCGAGCCACTGGTCAGTGATGGTGCCGTAAACGTGGATCCGCGCTGGTCGCCGGACGGAGGCCGGATCGCATTCGTATCAACGGCGTACGAGGGGCGATTTCATGTGTTCGTCGTCGGTAGGGGCGGAGCTGCAGCTCCGCCCCTACGACTCACCGAGGACCACGACTCCAAGCTCCCCCGCTACTACTACAGCGTCTACGATCACTACCTCTCACCCACCTGGTCGCCAGATGGAAAGGAGATCATCCTCGTCAGCAACCGCGGGAAGATCTGGGGGAGCGGCGGTCTCTGGCGAATGGAAGCCCAACCCGGGGCTCCCATGACGCTAGTGCATGACGAGGAATCGACCTGGCGGATGCGCCCCGACTGGTCGCTCGACGGCAAGCGGGTCGTCTACGCCAGCTACCTCGGCCGCCAATGGCACCAGCTCTGGCTTACCACGGCCGACGGCGGCGATCCGGTCCCGCTCACCTTTGGTGAGTTCGATGCAACCAACCCTCGCTGGGCGTCAGACGGGCGACGAATCGCCTATATCAGCAATCAGGGTGGCAACACTGCACTCTACGTTCTGGGTATCCCTGGTGGTGAACGCATCAGAATTGAGGCCCGACGTCGGGTATACCGCGAACCCGTTGGGCGGCTTCGCATCACGGTGCTGGACGGAGCCACAGGTAAAGCGATTCCCGCCCGGATTTCTGTAACTCTGCCCGACGGCCGAAGCGCCGGTCCCGACGATGCCTGGCGTCACTCGGATGACGGATTCGACCGGAAAGAGCGGAAGTTCGAGGTTGGTTACTTCCATACTGCTGGCAGCAGCACGCTCACGGTGCCCGCCGGGTCTATCAGCCTGGTGGTCACCCACGGGCTCGACTATCGCGTGTTTCGCGAGAACGTCCAGATTTCCGCCAATCAGCTTACCGTCCGCACTGTCCGCCTTGCCCGTCTGGCCGCCTTACCCGGATGGACCTCCGGTGATCTGCATGTGCACATGAACTATGGCGGGCACTACCGCGCGACTCCCACGACGCTCGCCTTGCAAGCACGGGCGGAAGGCCTGAACCTGGTCGAGAATCTCATCGTCAACAAAGAAGATCGGGTGCCGGATATCGGCTTCTTCACCGGCCGGCCCGATCCGATTTCGACCGCCGACCTCCTCATCCTGCACGATCAGGAATTCCACACCAGCTGGTGGGGACACACGAGCGCTCTCGGCCTCACCGATCACGTCCTCTTGCCCGATTACGCCGGCTACGCGGGAACCCCGGTACAAAGCCTCTTCCCCGACAATGCCACCGTGGCCGACCTGACCCACCGACAGGGCGGTCTCTTCGGGTACGTCCATCCATTCGACACCGATCCCGATCCAGCGGATACCTTGACGCCGCTCACGAACGGGCTGCCGATTGACGTTGCGCTGGGTAAGGCCGACTACATAGAGATCGTCGCGTTCAGCGACCACCTCGCAACCTCGAAGGTCTGGTACCGCCTGCTCAACTGTGGCTTTCGCCTGCCCGCGAGCGCCGGGACAGATGCGATGAGCAACTTCGCCTCGCTCCGCGGGCCCGTCGGGACCGACCGTGTCTACGTCGAGTCGGGCCTGCCTCTCGACCGCTCGCGCTGGTACGCCGCCCTGAAAGCGGGAAAGAGCATGGCCACCAACGGGCCGCTGCTTCGGTTCTCGCTACGGGAGGTTGGTGTCGGCGGTCAGATCTCGGTGCCTGCCGGGCCCAATCGGATGACCGCGAAGGTCACAATGTCGTCAATCGTTCCGATCGACCATCTGGAAGTCATCGGCAACGGCGCCGTCGTCGCAACTATCCCGCTGCACGGTGACCGGACTATCGCTGATACGGCCGTTGTCCTCGATGTGAAGCACAGTGGCTGGTATTTGCTTCGCGCCTACAGCGACCGGGCGATCGAGCCGGTGTTGGACATTTATCCCTTCGGCACGACCAGCCCAGTGTACGTCACGGTTGATGGGAAGCCGCCGAGGGGTGGCGCGGATGCGGAGTACTTTCTCAGGTGGCTGAATCGCCTCGCGGCGGCCGCGGAGGCCCATCAGGGCTGGAATACGTCGCAGGAGAAGCGGGAGGTGTTGGCGCGGATCCAGGAGGCGCGGACCGAGTTCGAGAAACGGCGGTAGGCTTCAAGCCATCTGAAAGGGTGCGATGAGAATCTTCTGTACCGCGATTTCGCTCGCGATTGCCGCTGGCCCGCTGGCGGCCCAGGAGGTCACGGCAATCAAGGCCGGCCGCTTCGTCGATGTCGAGCTTGGTGAAGTCCGCAACAACCAGGTGATCCTGGTCCAAGGCGACAAAATCACCTCGGTTCAGTCAGGCTCCGCAGCGATTCCCAAGGGAGCGAAGGTCATCGACCTGTCGGCCTACACGGTGACGCCCGGTCTCATCGACTGTCACACCCACCTCGCCGATGCCATTCAAGGCGCGAGCCCCGCGGATCCGCTGCTGACTTCCGCGGCGCAAGACGCCTTCATCGGCGTCCGGCAAGCCAGGGCCACACTGCTCGCGGGTTTCACAACGGTGCGCGATGTCGGCACCTTTCGGGCCTTCGTGGACGTTGCGCTCCGCAATGCCATCAATGACGGCACAGTCGTTGGGCCGAGAATGCTCGTGGCCGGCGCGTACGTCACTGTCTCCAGTGGCGGCGGGGAAGTCACCGGACTCGCGCCCGATGTCATCCCGCCCCCGGATTTCCGCAGAGGAGTGGCGAACTCTGCTACCGAAGTGCGCCAGCGGGTCCGTGAGATCCTCCACGGTGGTGCCGATTTCATCAAGATCATCGCTACGGGGGCGGTGCTGGCGGCCGGTAGCGAACCGGGTGCCCCGGAGTACACGGAGGAGGAAATCCACGCCGCGGTTCAAGAGGCCGCGAACTACGGGACCTTTGTGGCTGCCCATGCCCACGGGAGTGAGGGGATCAAGCGGGCAGTACGCGCCGGGGTCAGGTCGATCGAGCATGGCTCCATCGCTGACGACGAAGCGCTCCAGCTCATGAAGGAGCGCGGCACCTGGCTGGTGGCCGATATCTGGAACGGGGACTATATCGACTCCGTAGGGACCAAGGATGGCTGGCCCGAGGAAGTCCTTCGGAAGAACCGGGAGACCACCGAAACTCAGCGAGCCGCCTTTCGGAAGGCGGTGGCTCTGGGGGTCAACATTGCCTATGGGACCGATAGCGGGGTGTACCCGCACGGCCTGAACGCGTCCCAGCTGCCTTACATGGTGAAGTACGGTATGACTCCGATGCAGGCCCTGCAGTCGGCTACGGTCAACGCCGCTCGATTGCTGAATTGGGGGGACCGAGTGGGCTCGCTTGCGGCGGGAAAGTTCGCCGACCTCATCGCGGTGAGGGGAGATGCCCTCACCGATCTGCACCGGTTCTTGGCGGTAGATTTCGTGATGAAGGGTGGTCGAGTCGTCAAGGAAGGCGGAAAGCCCGTCGGGCAGTAGCGCGCGAGGAGGGACCCAATGCGGCATGGCTGGGTTGTGTGCTTGGTGCTGATGGCGGCGTGCTCGAAGACACCTGCGCCCCAGGTGGATCCGGATGCCCGTGCGCCGGATGTGGCGGTGCAGATCGTGAACCGCGGCTGGAGCGACATGGTGATTCTCCTGTCTACCGGCGGGGTCTGGGAGCGGCTTGGCCAGGCCGGAGCGGCGAAATCAACCAGTTTCTTCGTCCCATGGCGCAAGCTTGCCGGCGCCGGCGTGGTCCGGCTCCAGGCCGACCCTACCGGAGCATCTCGCGTCCTCATCAGCGAGATCGTATCGGTCCAGCCGGGCAGAGTCGTGGTCTGGACGCTCGAGCAGCAGTTGGATCAGTCCACCATCGCGGTCTACTGAGGTCCCTCATGGCCGAAGCCCGCGCGGGCATAAGGCTCGGGGGAACGACGGTCATGGTGGCGGCAGTCTTGGCCTTGGCCTGTGGTGGCGGAAAGGCACCTCCGGAGCCGGAGCCAGCGCCGGGCGAAATCGGCATCGAAGTCCAGAACCAGTCGTCCTTCAGTCTCACGATCTACCTCGTCACCGGGTCCGTGCGCCACCGCTTGGGTCAGGTGAACGCGCAGGACGCACTGGCTCTTGCGAGGTCATACAGCGAGTTTGCCCGCGGCTCGTCGGTCTACCTGCGCGGGGAGGTCATCGGATCGGACGAGCGTGTCGTCACCGATGACCTCCGGGTCCAGCCGGGGCAGATCATTCACTGGATCCTTGCCCCGAACCTCCGCATGTCGCGGGTGGTGCTTCACTAGATCATGGTACGTTCGGATCGCAGAGCGCCGGGTTGAAGTTGGGGTTGGTGATCTCGTTCACCGGGACCAGCAGCGAAACCTGGCTGCTATACCCCCCGCCCTTGTGGTAGCCGCCGGTGGGAAACACCGCGTCGACCGCTCTTCCATATTGCCGCACCATCCGACGCATGTCACCCAGTCGATGGGCCGTGGCGTACAGCCAGAATCCCCGCTCCGAGAACAGCTGGTCCTCCGCGGCGGCCTGCGAAACGGGTACCGGGAGGTTCGGCAGGCCGATCGTGGTACGCAAGGCGTTCAATGCCGTGTTCATCGTGCCGAACTGGCCCGCGCGCAACAATGCCTCCGCCTGAATCAGGCGGGCCTCGATACCGTCGGCTACCGGAATGGGGCTGTCGATGTTGGGGTACTTGATCGCCGCGAACACCGGAGTGATGCCGTCGAGGCCCAGCTCGCCCGTGTCGATGTAGGGCACGCGAGGGTCAAGCGCGGTGAGGAACGGGAGGCCCACCCCGCCTTCAAGGTCAGCCACGGACCAGAGTCCATCGCGGCCGTACGCCAGGACGTGGTTCTCGAGCCGGGCCGAGGCGTCGGTATGCTCGCTCAAGTAGGCGAAGTCGGAGGGGACCGGGGCCACGACGCTATCCGCTGTTGTTGCGAGTGTGGTCAGGCTGTCGTCGAGGTTGAGCAGTGCCCGCGCCTTACCGACGCGCGCCAGTGCCTCAATGTTCGGCAATCCGTCCGCGATGGAAAGGGTGATGGCGGAATCGAATTTCTCGATCGCGATCAGGAGCGCGCTGTCACGAGGAATCTGTGGACCCGGGATGATCTTGCCCTTCTTGAAGCTGCTGTAGGGGATGGCTGGGCAGAAGGTCTCGGTGAAGTAGATGTACGTGTACCCGGAGAGAGCCAGCATCTCCGGGATGCCAGGGTCGTCGGTGCTGTCATTCGAGAATCGTGCGAGACGGTCGGCAGCATCATCCGCCGCGGTCCGGGCACGGTGGAGATTTAGGTATACGCTGGCTATCGTTGGATTGATGTTCGTTGCCCCCCGCTGATCGATCTCCTGCTCCGAAGGCGGTGTGGTGGCGAAGATGAACTCATCCGCCAATAGCCCGCTGAGCAGCACCAAGCCATCCGTGCCCAAGGTCGGGTCTAAGTCGCCGTCGCCGTCTTTTGCCAGGGTGAAATCCGTGATTGCGCCCAGGTAGCTGCTTTGGGCGCCTTCGGGTGTGTCCAGATTGCCTGGGTCGATCGTATCTGAGTGGTCGGTGTCCAGCAGCCCGCACCCCAACTGGAAGCAGGCTCCAAGCACGACCGCGAATCTGAGCGGTTTCATGGTCTGCTTCTCCCTAAAAGTTGACGTTCATGCGCACGGTCCACAGGCGGACCGGCGGTTGGGTCTCGAAGTCTGTCGTGAAGAAGTTCTCCTGACCGAAGGCGTTCACCTCCGGGTCAACGCCTGAGTAATCATCGATGGTCAGAAGGTTTCGCCCGGCGACGGTGAGACTCATCCGGTCGGCTCCGAATGCATGGGCCCACCGGTCAGGGGCGGTGAGGGTCAGCGACAACTCCCGCAGTTTGATGAACCAGCCCGGCTCAAAGAATCCCAGGGAGTTGCCGGCCCCCGGCAGAAAGAGGGCCTGGGCGCGCGCCTGTTCCGCCAGCGGGGCACTCTTGTCGTAGAGCCCTCGGCAGTTCACCACTGAGAAGCAGCGGAACTGCTCGATTGAGTTGTCAACCAGGTGTCCACCGCGGTAGTCGAACTGGGCGCCGAGCCGGACGCGGTCCCGCAGGAATCCCATCGTGGTATTGAGCGAGAGCTCCCGCGTAGGCAGCGCCGAGCCACGGAAGACGGCATTGGTGACGGAAACTTCGCTGATATCGATGATCCCGTCGCCGTTGGCGTCGTTGTACTTGACCTTGGGCGACCACAACCCGCCGGCCGGGAAGCCCTCAACGTGACGCTGATAAAACCCCACCAGCAGTGTATCGATCCCCGACCCCAACTTGAGCACCTTGTTGCTGTTGGTTGAGCCGCTCAGGTTGATGTCCCAGGTAAAGCCCGGCTTGTTGAACAGTCGGGCATCGATCGCCAGCTCAAAGCCATAGTTCCGTAGCCTGCCGATATTGAAGAACTGGCTGCTCGAAGCACCCGCCGAGCCGATGATATCCCGTGCGACCAAGGCGTCCTTGGTGACCTTGTGGTAGAAACTGAACTCAAGTCCGATCCGGCTGTCCAGGAGATTCGCGTCGAAACCCAGTTCCAATTCGCGCGACCGCTCCGGCTTGAGGTCAGGGTTGCCAAGGTTATCCACCTCGACTCCCACCGTCGGCGCGCCATCCTTGCGCCCCGGCACCGATCGGAAAAACTGGCGGGCATCGTTGGTCCCCGGCTGTTGGCCTGAGGCCCCGAAAGCGCCACGCAGCCGGAATGTATTGATGAACGATGATCGCCAGAACGGCTCGTCTGAGACAATCCACGATACGCTGGCCTTGGGGTACGTCACCAGGTTGAAGTTTGCCCCGAACGCACTGTTGTCGTCGAACCGGACGGCGCCCGTGACGAAGAGGCGCTCCTTGAACCCCATCTCCTGCTCGACGTAGGTGCCGATGGAGCGGGACTCGGTCACCCCGTCCGACGCCTGGGTCTTGCCCGCGCCCGCGATGGAACCGGAACCCGCCGGCAGGAACTGGCCCAGAGCGAAGTTGGAGGTCTGAAGATCGCGGAAGAACTGGGCCCCGATCGAGGTCTTGCTGCTCCAGGCTGTGGTGGGCTTGAACCGCGCCACTGCGCCGAGGTCAACGGAAGTTTGGCTGATCTGAGAGCGATTGTTCTGCTTGAGCCCCAGCAGGTTCTGGAGATAGTCGGCTACCTGACCGGTGGGAAAGAACTGGATGTCGGTCCTGTTGGTGACGTCGTAACCCACGGTCGCCCGGGTAGAGAGCCAGCCGACAGGGCGATAGGTGGCCGTGAGGCCACCAGTGAACCGCTCGATGCTCTGGGTTACCTGCTCGGCGAACAACTGCGCCGGGGTGAAGAACCAACCGTTCGCTTCGTCGGGCAGCGCGTTACTCGCCTCGCCGGAGCCCACGACGGTCAGGAAGCTGTTGTCGTTTTCGACCAGGCGGGTATCTGAGGAGACGTAGCCGACCGAGGCCTGGATCTCGGCGTTCTTGCTGACGTTGGCGCCGATGTTGGCTCTGAAGCTGGCCTTCTGCTCGGCGTTCGGCCGGATCTGGCTCCTGAGGACGGGCCGAACGAGCGCATTGAGCGAGTCCTCGTCCGCCTGGGGCAGGCGATAGACGCCATCCGCACTTTCATATTCGCCCGAGAGGAAGTAGGTCACCAGGTCGTTGCCACCTGACACGTTGGCGCCGTACTGCTGGCGGAGTGCGGCCTTATAAGGGCGCTGTTTTGGATCCTCGAGCGGAGAGTACTTCAGCACGCTGGTCTGGGTGCACAGGCCGTCAATCTCGCTCTGGATGGTGCAGAATCGCTCCGGTACCAGGGTTGAATCGGTCGTCGGCGCGCTGGGCGTGCAGTAGAAGCCGTCAGGATCCCATGTGTCGCAGCGACCGAAGTAATTGAGCGGGTACTTGTTGTTGTCACTCGCGACGCCGAGCTCGGAGAAGACATTCCACCTGGGCCTGCCCGCCCGGCCCCGCTTGGTGGTGATCCGGACCACGCCGTTCGCCGCCTGGATGCCGTAGAGCGTCGCCGCAGCGGGTCCCTTCACGATCTCAATGGACTCGATCTCGTCCGGGTTGATATCGTTGATCCGGCTTACTGACTGGCCCGCGAGATCGATCGAGAGGGAGCTGGAACCGCTCTCCATTCGGACCCCGTCGATGTAGTACAGCGGCTCGTTGGACAGCGAGATACTGTTGGAGCCGCGGATCCGGATGCGCGTGCCGGTACCCACGGTGCCGCTGCTCTTGAGCACCTGGACTCCCGCCGCACGCCCCGAGAGCACGTCGCCAATTTCGGTGATGGGCTGAGTCTCTGTGATCGAGCCTACGTCGATGGTCGACACCGTATTCCCGACCTGCAGCTTCTGTTGCTCGCCGGTGGCGGTGGTGATAATCTCGTCCAACTCGACCGGCGAGTTCGTCAGGCCGAAGTCCAGGGCGGCGGTCTCATTCGGTCCGACCGTGACACTTTGCTGCAACGCCTTGTATCCGATGCGGAGGGCTCGGATTTGATAGGTACCTGGAGCGATACTCCGGACAAGGTACTTGCCCTCTTGATTACTGGTCTCGATGATCGGCGTGCCGACGATGACCACACGGGCACCTTCCAGCGCCGCCCCGGTGGCCTGATCGGTGATTGTCCCGCCGATGCGGCCGGCCTGCGCGCCTAAGAGACCTGGGATCGCGAGTACCAGTGCCAGCGCGGCACTGACCGCGAGCCGCTGAATTCGAAGCGAGGCGTTGAGCATGCGAAGGCTCCATGACGCGAGAACTGCGGGTGGACTGACCGAAGTCCGGACAGGGTAGCGCGGGGAGGTGTTGCGAGACTAAACGGGCTGAGTTGGGAGTGTGGCAACGCCCAGCGGGCAATGTGCCACTTTGCCTCCGCCGCGTCAATTCTTAAGGGGCGAGTTGCGGGCTCAGCGCTTTGGTGAAGATGATCTGGTCGTCGCCAGGAGCGTAGAAGTCCGGGACGCGTGCCACCGCGACGTAACCGCGTGCCGCGTAGAACTGACGGGTGGGGAGATAGTCGGCTCGACCGGACGTATCAATGGAAATCAGCCGGGCCACTCCGGCCAGGCGGCGCTCCATCTCCGCGACCAGAACACTGGCGACTCCATGGCGGTGGCTCGCGGGATCCACCGCCAGCCAATAGAGGTCCCAAGTCCCCTCGGTGCAGGGGGTCTGACCCCAGCAAACCCAACCGACCAGCTTATCCTCAATCTCGGCCCCCAATGCGTAGTAGGGGCGACCCATCGGGTCGCCCCTACGTGCTTCGGGCGGGATGCCGCCGCTCGGCCCCGGGGCTTCCGCGCAGTCGCGGAAGACCTCATCCGCGATGATCAACTCCTCATCGCGAAAGACACTGGTGGCGCGCGTGATCTCGAGGATCCGGACCGCGTCGGCGCTCGTCAGGTCCCTCAGACGAGGCGCGACGCGACGGGTCATGCGTTGGCGGTGGTCGTTGCTCCGACGGCCAGTGCGGCCGCCGCCTGACGGGAGGAGGACCGGGATAGAGCTTCGTCTACAATCCTGCAGATCAGCTCTTCGTATTCCCAGCCGAAAGCCTTGGCCATGCGGGAAAGACCGGCCGCATCCGAGATGTCCGGGTTGGGATTGACCTCCAGCACAAACGGCTGACCGGCCGCGTCAACCCGAAGGTCCACTCGCCCGTAGCCCTCGGCTCCGCAGAGACTCTCCCAGGCCTCGCGAGCCACGGCGATGATCCGCTTCTGGAGCTCGGCCGTAACCTCAGCTGGGCAGACGGGGACCGATCCGAGGTCTTCCTCGCTGCCCACGTCCCACTTGGCTGCGTAGGTCAGAATCGGCCAGCTGCCTTCGGGCATGTTGTCAAAGCAGAGCTCGGCGATCGGCAGGACGTGCTCGCCCACGAATCCGACGTTGAACTCCCGGCCGGCCACGTACTCCTGCACCAGCACCTCATCCCACTGCTCGACCATCTCCGCCAGTCGCTTCTTGAGCGCCCGTCTGGTGGTGCATACCGAGCCTGTGTCGATCCCCACGCTGGCATCTTCGGCGGCTGGCTTCACGATCACCGGGAGGGTGAGCTCGGGGGGAATCTTGTTGCCTGTGGAGAGAACGAAACGGGGGATGGGAGTTCCGGACCGGGAAAGCAGTGTGTTCGAGACGTGTTTTCGGTGCGCTACCGAAACCGCCCATGGGCGACATCCGGTGTAAGGGACCCCGGTGAGCTCCAGCGTGCCCACTACGAAGTCCTCGTAGCGCGAATGTCCGCCGATGCCCTCGCACAGATTGAAAACGGCATCGGCCCGTCGCACTCTGGAGAGCCAGCTGAAGTCGTTGGGGGCGCGAACCGGGATGCTCGAAGTCTCGTAGCCGCGAGTCCGGAGCGCCGCCTGGACTTCCTTGACGCTTTCCCAGACTGACGCCACGTCCTTGGCATCCCAGGTATCCCAACCGCCGTCATACAGGACCGCAACCTTCACGCAGCAGCCTCCGCGAGCAGGGATCGACCGCTGATCCGGAGCCAGGCGATGTCCGCCACGGTTCGGATCAGCTCGTCGTAGCTCATCCCCGCGGCCCGGGCGGCCTTGGGGAAGCATGAGTTGTCCCGAGGATCCGGAAGAATCCCAGGAAGAGGGTTCAGTTCGACGACATTCGGGATTCCCTCGGCATCGCACCGGATATCAACCCGGCACCAGTCGCGGCAATCCAAGGCCTGATAGGCAGCCAGCGCGGCCGCCCGTATCTGCGTGGCGAGCCGTGCCGGAACCCGGGCAGGGCATTCGAAGATCTCGAGCGGGTCGTCTGGCCGATCCCAGATCCACTTGGCCTCATAGCCGTAGATCGGTGGAGCGCCCTCCGGCAGTTCGTCGAAGCGCATGCCCACGATGGGGAGGCAGCGAGCGTCTTTGCCATTCCCCATGATGGCGACGGTAAACTCGGCGCCTGGCAGGTAGGTCTCGACCAGAACCGGCTCCCGGTAGGTCGAGAGCAGGTAATCCACCTGCTTCACCAGTTCCTTCCGGCTAGTGCAAAGGCTCTTAACGCTTACACCCTTGCCGGATCCCTCGAACGCCGGCTTGGCGAACAGGGGGAAGGGCAGGCTGCAGTTGCGTACGTCGGCGGCGGAGCGGGCCAGGAGGAATGGCGCAGTCGGGACGCCTCGGAGCTGCATGATCTCCTTGGCGCGGCTCTTATGGAGTGCGAGCGAAAGAGTCAGTGGATCGGAAGCTGAATACGGAATCCCGAGGAATTCGCAGATCGCGGGGATGTGACCCTCGCGATTCGCGCCATAGAGCCCTTCCGCGATGTTGAACACGAAGTCGGGGCGAACCTTCGCCAAGCGCGTCGGGAAATTCTCAATCGCTTCCAGACGGATGACCTCACCGAGCGGACGGAGCGCATGCTCGACCGCATCGATGGTTGCCGGCTCATCCCACTCGGCGTAGAGATCGGGTTGGGGGAGATCGTAGCGAAGATCGCGGGAAGACCCCGAAGCAGACGGGGAGGCGATGCTGGCCCCGGCAGTCTTGGCCGGCGCTTCAGGTCTGAGGTTAAAGGCGAGTCCTATGCGAACTGCCAAACGGGTCCCCTGCGCGTCTGGTCACCGCGATGTTGGTCGTTCTGGCGGCTCTCGATAGAGCGTGCCGACGCGGTGTGGTGCAGATGCCACTACAAAAGTAAGAAAGATGCTGAAAACGCACAATAGTTTTTCGGGGACTTTGTGGCGCGAATATTATGCGACAGGAGGCAGGCGAAAGTGGAAAAGGCGAGAGGCGACAGGCGACGGGCGACAACAGTGCCGGGTGAGGGGAAGAATGGTTCGAGTTTTCGAATGTCGCCTGTCGCCTGTCGCCTTCTCCGACGCCACTCTCAAACCTTATGATATCCCACCCTCCCCGCCTCGGTCCCATCTGTCGCCGCATAGATCTCGAAGTCCGAGAAGAACGCCGGCGCCTGCTGCAAGAGAATCCCGTAACAGCCAAGGGCCATCCGTCGAATCTCCAGTTCGGCTCCCTCACCCAGCCGCAGCTCCAGCATGGTTCGCCAGGCCCGGACGTTTGCGCTCACGACGATCTTTACCTCTGTGGCATTGGGGAGAACACTCCGCGCCGCCTCGCGGGCCAGCTTCCGCCGGTGGACCTTGTCCGTCACCCAGGCGTATTTGCCCATCAAGTGCTCGACAGACTTGATGTAGGCGGCTTGGGCCGCTTCGACCTGATCCGTCCACTCCTGTTCCAGCGCGGCATCGCCGAGGATCGCCGGAGGCATGACGAACGCGGCCTGGGACTCGTCGACATACCGCTGCGAGAGCTGGGAGTACCCGAAACCGGCGCGGTGCCGCACCAGCTCGTGACTACAGGAGCGGCTGATCCCCTCGATGAGCAGCACGTAGACCGCGTGCTCGAACACGGAGCCGTGCCCCTGTTTGAGGATGTTCTCCAGGTACTCGCCGGTGGTCCGTCCGGCCGGGTTCTGCTGGCTCATGTAGCAGATGCGCCCCGCGAACTCCGCCAGGCGCTCGCCGCCCGAGCTGTCCCCCTTCCATTGAACCGGCAGGTGAATCGGCTCGATGAATTCTGGACGGGCGATGAGAGTGATGCGGGGTGCTTTCAGGATTTCCATTGAGTGGTCTTTTTGGGGTATGTACGGGTTCAGCGTTCAGCGTTCAGCGTGCAGCGTGCAGCGTGCAGCGTTCAGCGTTCAGCGTCCAGCGTTCACGAGCCATCGAGATGCCGCAAATGGGGCCCGAGGTCGAGTCTTGGCCCTTGAACCCAGACCCCAGACTCTAGACCTCAGACTCCAGATCCTGCACGCTGCACGCTGAACGCTGAACGCTGAACGCTGGAAGCTGTGCGCTGCTAGCCTGCCCGCTAGCCCTGCGCAATCTCCATCCGACTGCGAGCGTACCCGCCGTTCCGTTCAATATCCCGGAGTGCCTGCGCGATGTCGGCTGGAATCTCGGCGGCGTCCGGCCCGAGCTTGAGGTTGGCAATCGCCGGACCCTCGGCCGGAAGCTTTACGCCGGGATTGAAGATACCATCGGGGTCAAACGCTGTCTTGACCCGTCGAAAGAGGTCGACAATCTGGGCGCCATATTGTGCTTCAAGGAATGGCGCCCTAAGCCGGCCGTCGCCGTGTTCGCCGCTCACCGTGCCGCCGAGGCTGAGTGCGGCCCCATTCACCGACTCGTAGAGCCGAAGCACTCGATCCTGCCAGTCGACGCGGCTCAGCTCGGGGAGGGCATTCACATGGACGTTGCCGTCCCCGGCATGCCCGAAGATGACCACCGTGATCTCTTCCTTCTGAGCCGCGCTGCGGATGGCCCGCACGTACTCGCCCAGGTTCGAGAGCGGGACGCAGCCGTCCTCGACGACCTGAAGCGAGCGGCGGTCGCTGGGCAGACTAGCCAGGATCGGGCTAGCCGCATGACGCAGGGCCCAGAGTTGTTGCTCCTCCGCCGGACTGAGTGCCGTCAGGACTTCACTCGCGAGGTGACCGATCGCCCGGACGGCCACTCCCACAACTTCCTTGGCTGCCTTGATACTGTCCCGCTCAAACTCGACCAGCAGGACGGCGTCGGCGTCGGGTGGCAGCGGCGAACCAAGGGCCAGAGCTGTCGCTCGCTCGCTCCCCGCAGGACTCGCGAACTGTATCAGGTCGAGGAAGGTGCGGTCCAGCAACTCCACCGCTGAAGGGTCGAGTTCGACCAGCTTGCGGACGGCCTCTTCCAGATCCTCAAGCGATCTAAGGGCGACGCGGAGCCCGGCGCGCCCCGGTTGAATGCTGTGGAGCCGCCAGCGGATCGCGGTGACGAACCCCAAGGTACCCTCAGCGCCGATCAGGAGGTCCAGGTCGTCGCCGGAGGTCAGCCACTGATCGAGGGCATAGCCGGACGTGTTCTTGCGGACTTTCGGAAAGTGTTCCCGCACCAGCGCTGCCTGGGCCCGTATGTCCGGCGCCACCCTCATCTGGAAGCGATTGATCGCCTTGGTGAGCCCAGGGACCTGCACGCCTTGCCGGAGCAGCGGGGCGGTGGATTCGCCGCGGCTCAGCCACCCGACTTCCCCGTCGCCGGTCACCACCTCCATCCCCATGACCCACGGACGAACCGGTCCGTAGCGCAGCGTCCGTGCGCCCGCCGCATTGGTCGCAACCATCCCTCCGAGCGTTGCCCATGCGCTGCTCGAGGGATCGGGAGGAAGTCTGAGGCCGTGTTGGAACGCGGCGCGATTCAGTTCTGTGTGAGTGACGTTGGCGCTGGTCACAGCGGTGGCGCTTACCGGATTCACTTCCAGGACCTTCGGCATTCGCTCCCGCATGTCCACGATCACCCCTGGTCCCACGGAGTTCCCTGGGATTCCGCTCCCCGCGCCGCGTGCCACGAGCGTGGAGCGTGTTTCACGGGCCCAAGCGATCAGCTCTACCAGCTCAGGAATGCCTCCAGGCGTGGCCACCCCAGCGGGCACAATGCGGTAGATCCCGGCGCTCTCTGCGTATGCGGCCCGGATCCGTGTTTCGGTTGAGATTAGCGGGTGAGGGACCTTCAGTCCGGTCATGCCACAAACGTAGGCCTCTGTCCCTTGACAAGGAATGGCGCAAGGGAAAGGCTTAGCGACGATGACCGAGGTCCCGCGCGCCCAGTTGATTCACATCGATGTTGACCGCCGACTCGGCCACGAGTGGGACGAGTGGGACGGTAAGCCGCTGCCCAATCTCGGGAACTTCGACAGTCGGCCTGAGCTTTTCCTTGCTTGGTCCGCGCTGACCATAGGGGCGATGTTCGCGCTTGTCGCCCTCGCCTTGTTTCTGCTGGCGCCGCGACTCGCCCTCGCGAGCGCCCCGCTCCCGGGCCTGTTCTGGCTCCTGCTGGCCGGAGTTGCGGGAGTGGTCTGGCTCTGGTGGACCCTGCTCCTCGTCTCTCACCTGCTTCACCGCCCTTTGCTCCCCGAGCGACTCGCCGAGCGCGGACCGCTGCTGTGGCTGATGCGGTGGACTTCTCTGGTTTCGGAACGGTTCGGCTGGAGAGATCGGGTGGAGAACGCGGCGGTGAAGATCTACGACGATTTCGCGGCGGCGCGTGGTCGTAAGGTCGGTCGGGGCGAGCTGCTGCTTCTCATTCCACGCTGCCTCTCCAAGACAGCGCTGGACGGAGTGCTGGCAATCGCGGGGCGTTACGAGGTGCCGGTCTTCGTCGCAACGCGAGGCCAGCTGGCCCGCCGGGTAATCCGCGAGCGTCGGCCGCGAGCGGTGGTGGCGGTGGCGTGCGAGCGAGACATGGTCTCCGGACTCCACGATGTGGCCGGAAGGGTGCCAGTGCTCGGCCTGACGATGACGTTGCCGTCCGGGCCCTGCAAGGACGCCGGAATCGATCTCGCGAAGCTGGAGGATTGGGTAAGGGCGTACGTGGGTGAGAGCGAAGGCGAGGAGGCGAGGAGGCGATAAGGCGAGGATTAGGGTTCGCCTCCTCGCCTCCTCGCCTAGTCGTCTCCTCACTGCCCCGCCGGCTGCGGTTCTCTTCTCGTCTCGTACAGCTTCGCCAATTCAACCACGATCTCCGTCATCCGTTTCCCGATCAGATGGTCGGGTGGCACGAGCCGCTCCAGTTCTCGGTCGGAGAGCGAAGGGTCCGCGAGGGGGCGGTAGACCGTCTCGATCGTCAGCCGGCTGTGGCCCTGCTGGGCCGGATCGACCCAGGCGCGAACCTGCACCACGTTTGGCCCCAGTCGCCGCGCGTGGGTCGGCCGCTTCGTCCTCACGTCAAACCATGCGGTCTCGATGTACCCGTCAATGGGTGCCACACGGATCAGGGGGAGCGAGTCGGAGCGGAGCACGTCGGCCAGTGCGCCGGTCGCGTTTCTCATTTCAAGCTCGATGTCGGCCTGTGCCGCCCCGGTGACCGGGGGGAAGAAGGGTCGGGCTGTGGTTGGCTTGCAGCCCCCGAGGACCAGGGCAATCAGGACAGGTAGTTCACGTCGCATACATCAAATCCTTCCACTCACAATGTGGCCACCCCGAGGGTCGTGCGCTGCTCCCCGAGGTGCCTGCAATCTAGATCCCCAGCTCTGCCGGCCGCGGAGGATCCTGCCGATAATCGTAGAAACCGCGGCCGGTCTTCCGTCCGAAGAGGCCGGCGGTAACCATCCGTCGAAGTAGCGGTGGAGCGGCGTATCTGGTCTCCCGGTATTCCTCGAACATGATGTCGCCGATCCTGACCAGGGTGTCCAGCCCGACAAAGTCTGCTAGGGTGAGCGGCCCCATCGGGTGCCCGAGGCCGAGCCGCATCGCCGTGTCGAGATCCTGGATGGATGCCACCCCGTGCTCAAGCGCGCGGATCGCATCAAAGATGTAAGGGACCAGCAGGAGGTTGACGATGAACCCCGAGGCGTCCCGCGCCGCCACGGGCTCCTTGCCCAGTTGGCGGACGAACCGGGTGGCCTGATCGAAAGTGGCCTGGCTGGTTGCGACGCTGCGCACCACTTCCACCAACTGCATGAGCGGCACGGGATTGAAGAAATGCAGGCCCAGGAACCGGTCGGGCCGGCTGGTGGTTGAGGCCATGCTGATAATGCTCAGGCTCGAGGTGTTCGAGGCGAAGATGGTCGTCGGACGGCATCGCTTATCCAGCTCACCCCAGAGTTGATTCTTGAGCGTGAGGTCCTCGGTGATCGCCTCGATCACCAGGTCAGCCTCCGTCACGGCGGTGAGATCGGTATGGAACCGGAGGCGGGCCATGGTTTCGGCCTGCTGTTCAGCTGTCGCCTTTCCCTTCTCGACAAGCTTCGCCAACGACTTGATGATCGCGCCCTTCCCCTTGTCGAGCTGCGCCTGGACGGCATCATGTACCACGGTGGGATAGCCAGCCATCGCCGAGGCTTGGCCGATGCCGCTACCCATCAATCCGGAGCCGACGACCCCGACGATCATTGCATCGCCTTTCTCACTTCGTCGAGCACCGCGCCCAGCAATCCGGCCCTGGGCGGAAGGGCGTGCGACGGCTTCACCTCGCCACGCTCCAGGTTATCCAGAGCCCGCTCCAGCCCGAGGAGCGCCCGTTCCGCCACCGGGCGGAACTGCCGCGATACACCCCAGCCGATCCCGATGAAGACCGGCGCCGGTGCCAGCGCGACCATCCAGAATGGTGACATCACCGCCAGCACCACCGTCGCGGCGGCACCGAGACTCAGCAAGGCAGTGGCCCCACCGATGTACCCGGCACGGGTTGGCCGGAGATCGGCCGCAAGCGCCACCTGACTGAAGCCTGGTTCGAGGCCGGTGACGGCTGCGGTCACCAAGGTCGCTTGGGAGAGCATGAAAGTCTTGTTGCCGGAGAAGGCGGCTGCGGATTTCCGGATCGCACCGGCGACGCCGTGCACCGGCTCCCAGCTGATCCGCCCGGGCTGTTTCCGCTGGACGGTGAGCAGTTCTTCATCTTGCATCCACGCGAGCAGCCTCGGTATTAGCTGGTCCGGATCTCCCCGGACTACTCGTTGCGCCGAGATTCTGCCCGCCCCAAAGGCTCGGTCGAGCAGGCCGCTCGATGCGGGAAGCTCTACCCGACCTCGCTCTTCGAGGAGTGCCTGCTTCAGGTAGCGCTCTGGGATCCCCACGTCCTTGCCCAGGGCGACCACCTCATCAGGGGTGAGGCCGTCACCGATGTCGCGCTCACCGGTCTGCAGTTCAGCGGCGCGCTGGATTACCCGCTCGAGGGCGGCACGGTCGATCCGGTCGGGGAGGTTCTCGGGCATTTTTGTTGGTGAGAAGTAAGAAGTGAGAAGTGAGAAGTAAGAAGTGAAAAGGGGGCAGTTACTTCTCACTTCTTACCTCTCACTTCTCACTTCATTTCTCTCCTCACTCAAGGCTCTCGACAATGACCGCTTGCCCCTGCCCTCCGCCGATACAGGCGGCCGCGAGCCCGTACCGCTTCCCTTGCCGGCGGAGCGCGTGGAGCAGGTGAAGCGTGAGGCGCGCGCCGCTTGCACCCAGCGGATGCCCGATCGCGATCGCGCCGCCCTCGACGTTGGTGCGCTTCCGGTCCAGGCCCAGCTCGCGTTCAACCGCCAGGTATTGGGCGGCGAACGCTTCATTGATCTCGACCAGGTCCATCTGCTCGAGCGTCATCCCCGCCTTCGCGAGCGCTCTCCGCGCCGCGGGCACCGGGCCGATACCCATGATGGCGGGGTCCACTCCAGTCACCCCCCATGCCACGACGCGACCGAGCGTCTTGAGGTTCCGGGATCGGGCTCTCTCCCGGTCGGCCAGAACAACGGCGGCGGCTCCGTCGCAGATCCCCGAGGCGTTGCCCGCCGTCACCACGCCGTCCTTCCGGAAGTAGGGGGCGAGTTTGGCGAGGCCTTCCGCGCTCGTGTCCGGCCGCATGTGCTCATCCGCGGCCCACGATTCGGTTTGCTTGGTCTTCCGGTTAGCAATCGGGACCGGGATCACCTCATCTCGGAACGCCCCCGCAGCCCAAGCGTCCCGGGCACGCTGCTGACTGGACAGGGCCACCGCGTCCACTTCGGCCCGCGAGAGCCGGTACTGATCCGCCAGCTTTTCAGCGGTCTCGGCCATGGAGAGGCCGCATTGACTGTCTCGGAGCGCCTCCCAGAGCGAGTCCTCGAGCGCTCCTCCCGGGCCGAGACGAAGTCCCCAGCGTGCGCCGCGCACGACGTGCGGTGCCTGACTCATGGACTCGCTCCCGCCGGCGAGGACTACCTCGGACTCACCCAGGAGAATCTGCTGGGTACCTTGGACGATCGCTTCGAACCCGGAACCGCACAGCCGGTTGACGGTCACGGCTGGCGCCTCTACCGGACAGCCGGCCCGGAGCGCGATGTGTCGCGAGAGGTAGATCGCGTCCGCGCTCGTCTGCAGCACATTCCCGAAGATGACGTGGTCCACCTCGGCCGGGCTGACGCCGGCGCGGGCTAGCACCGCGCTGGCGGCGATCGCCCCGAGGTCGGTCGCGGAGAAGTCCTTGAGTGCCCCGCCGAAGGTCCCGAACCCTGTTCGCACTCCGGCGAGAATGACGACCTCTTTGGGGTGCAATTGGGTGGGCATTTCCGGACTTCCTATATAATGAAAGGGACTCCGAGGGGCCGAAATATGACCGGGCGGCAGGCCGTAAGTCGAGCGAGTTCCTATCTCATTGTCATTAAATAGCTTAGCGTATCGCCATTTGCTACGGCTCCGCCGGCCGAGCCACGAAATAGACCCGGCTGGCGGTGGTGCGGACCAGGGCCAGCAGGGTGCGGTTGGCCGAGCTTTGCGCCACGAACAATTCGGGCTGGCTGATGGTACTCGTCACTCGATCGCTCTGGGTCCAGTCCGCTGGAAGCCATTCCACGACAAGGCGCTTGTACTCCTTGAATCGCTTTCGAGCGGAGCGTTCGTCCTGGGCGGCAATGAGGAGACAGACGAAAGAGCGCGGCGGGCGAATCTCGCAATCGTATGTGCCGGGGAGATCGAGGGTGGCCTCGTGGACCGTTCCGGCCCAGCTTATCCCCACCCATGCGCCCGTGATGGACCGGAAACTGTCTGCGCTGGCTGAGAGGAGTTGGTCGAGCGCCTGATGCCAGCGACGAGTGTCGCCGCGCTCCCGCTGACATTCCTCAAGGCTTTGGAGCAACTCCTCTCCGCCCAGGTGGATCGCGTCCCCGCTCGTGCTCCCCAGCTCCGACAATAGCCGGGCTATCTCGCTGCCGCTTGTCCCCCGGGCTTCCTGTAACGCGAGTAAGGCGAAACAGTCTGCCTCCCGTTCAGTCCGGCGGCGTTCCTCCAGGGTCGCGGCTGCGCGGTCGATATGGTGGAGCAGGATGTGGCCACACTCGTGCAAAAGCACGAAACGCCGCCAGGTATCGGAGCGACCGTTGGCCGTCTTGGGGTTCCAGTAGATGAGCGGTGCTCCGGCTGCGTCGCGTGTCGCGTAAGCCGGATAGCTGATGCGCTTGTCAATCTGGATTGGGATCGGACGACCTTGTACATCCTGGCAATCGGGCGTTGTGCCCTGAGCTCCGGCCGGGGCGGCGAAGAGAAACAGCAGCGCGGTGGAGCCGAGGTATCCCCGAACTCCACCGGAACTATCCATCCCCCACATGGTGTCCGCAAGTGATGCAGTGGCGCCAGCCGATCTCAAGCTCCGACTGGCATTCGGGGCAACGGGTGAAGGTCTGGTTCTGCCCGCAATGTGGGCAGAAGTTCACGGTGCGGGTGCCGGGGAGGCGTCCTCCACAGAAGCTGCAGCGGGTGCCCGAATCCCGCAGCAACCGTGGCTTCGGCTCGGGCTCCGCAGTGATTCGCGGCGGCGGAGGTACCATCGGCGCCGGTACTACTGCCGGCTCGGCGCTGAACGATGCTCGGCGCATCGACTCGAGCGGGATATCGTCCGCGGGTGCTCCCGTATGATGGCTTGGCAACGGCTCCAGTATTTCATCGTCTGGCGGCGCATAGGCCTCTTCCGGACCCGGGCCCAGGGCGTGTGCGAGCGGCTCGGTGCCGAGGAGTAGCTCCGCTTTCTCGTATTCCCGGAGGATCTCGAGGTCCGGATTCGGGCTGGTCAACTGGTCCCGGAATACCTGGCCGATGTCTTCAGAGACCATGCGCACGAAACCTCCTTCTCCCGTACATAGCCGGAGCACGAGCATATCATAGTCTTCGGCGGAATCGATCGAGAGGGAGCGGCGGTTGGTGCGGTAGGGAATGACCGAGCTGAGCAGATCGCCGAGCGTTATTGGGCGATGCAGGCGGGCCGGATCGATCGCGATCAGGTTGTCCACCAGTCGGCGGAAGAGACGTTCGAGGTCGGTCATGGAACTGGCAGAGTAGGGCCCGCCTCCCGCAGTGTCAAGCAAGCGTTGGGCCCGGATAAGCGTGTGATCCGGCGGGGTTTCCAGCCCGAGTTCGCCGCCGTTCCCGGGGGATCTCGGTCACGATTCCGCCAGGAGAACGCTCTCTCCGGCCGCGATACGTCGTTCCAGTCGCTCGAAATCGGTGTTCGGGTCGTAGCCAGAAAACTGGCCCCGCTTCTGGTGGATCTCGAGCCAAGGCGGGAATCCAGATTCCACCGCGCCGCGCGAGGTGACTTGCTCAGTTGCGGCCTTCACGGCGAGATCGTTCGCGTACTCGTTCTTGGGGTGACCCTGATGCCCGCGGACCCATGCCCACTGGGTGTCGTGGCCACGGGCCGAGTCCACAAGGACCCGCCATAGCTCCAGGTTTTCGATCTCTCCACCCTTGCGCTTCCATCCCCGGGCGATCCAGCCGGGTACCCATTCCCGCATCCCCTTGACCAGGTACTCGGAGTCGGAAACCAACAATGCCCGCAGTCGCCTGCCTTTCCCGCCGAGGAGTTGCAGCGCGGCGATGGCCCCGGAAAGGGCCATCCGGTTGTTGGTCGTATCCGGCGCATGGATGTAGAAGTCCCGTCGCTCGATCCTGCCGCCAGCGCGTGCTTCTATTAAGCCAGCGGCTCCGCCCGGAGTGGGGCGGTCGCGGCCATTTCCCAGACAGCTTTCATCGAGATGCAGAACGGCGATGGGCAGTGGAGAGACGGGCACCGGGGGAGGCGGGTTGCATGTGAACCAGAACGGGAATTTCGGTCAGTCGCAGAATCCCCTCGGTGTGCGGGGGCACCATCCACCCGGAATCCTCACGGTGCGCACCGGCAAATAGTGTGTTCGAGCCGAGCCGGGTGATTAGCTCCGGGATGGCGGTCTCCAAGTCCCCCTTGACCAGGTGGGTCTCGAAATCGAGCGGAGCGATCGACAGCGCTCCCGAGGCCTGCGCGAGGGTGCGTCGCCCGACCTCGAAATCCGGAGCCACGTGCAGCACATCGAGGTGGGCTCCTGTGATCCCGGCGAACCGAGACGCAAAGGCAAGCGCTCCTTCACTGGCAGGACCGCCAGCGTAGGCTACCAATACCCGGTCCATCGGAGTGGGGCGGGAGCCGGCGATGAGCAGTGGCCTGGGGCAGCGACGAATCAGTTCCCGGGTGTCGGGGCCGAGTCGGTCCGCATCGGCCGCCTTGGCTCCCCGATGTCCAACTCGCCCCACCACCACTACTCCAACACCCTCCGCCATCTCCCGGAGCACCTCCGTGACCGAACCCTCTCGCATCACGGTCTCGGCCTCGAGGCCGGCACGCCGCACCGCGCCGCTGGCGTCGTCGAGCATCAGCTCGGCGGCTTGCTCGAGTTGGCGTCGCGTGGATGGGACGTTGCCGTGAGTCCACTCCATCCAGGGAGCGCCCAAGGCCATCTCGCCCGTATACCCTGGAGGTGGCGCCACGTGCACCAGCACCACTCGCGAATGGAACCGCTGGCCGATGATGATAGCCTGCGCCAGCGCGACCTGAGCCTCGGTGGACCCGTCGAGACCGACGAGCACTGAAGTAAACATGCTTGACGGTGCGCCGGTGGACGGGGGGTGTCAAGGGTAAAGTGCGGACTGGGTGAACCTGGGTTGGGAGCAGGTTGTGGCGCGAAGTCAGCACCCCGACTTTCTCAGTCGCCGACCACCTGAAAGCTGTCGATGTCATCCAGGACGAACAGCAACTCCTCCCCCGTCATGGGATGGCGGCCGATCAGGGCCTCTCGGGAGCCCTGAACCGTGAGGCGAACCGCGATGACGATGTACTCGGTCCCGCGCCGCATCAGGGCGACCCGCCGGCCATCGCGGATGGCGCGCTCTATCTGGTCGAGACGTTCGGGAGACCAGCGCATCGATCAGGCCCCGGTCTCGACTCGGACGACTCCTCGCTCCGCGGTGATCTCCCCAATGACCGCCCGGGCCAGAGTGGCTTCCCGCTCGAGTGCAGCCAACAGGGCGGTCAATTGCGCCTGGGGCACGGCGAGGAGCAGCCCACCTGACGTCTGGGCGTCGGTCAGGAGAATCCGATCCGCCGCGTCGAGGTCGTCGGCGAAATGCGCCGCTTCAGCGGCGAGAAGGTTTCGCGCCGAGCCGCCGGGGACCACCCCCTCCTCCGCGAATCGCCGCGCACCCGGCAAGATCGGGATGCTCCCGACCTTGAGTCGGGCTCCCACTCCACTACCAGCGACAATGTTTCCCAAGTGCCCGAGGAGGCCGAACCCAGTCACGTCTGTCGCAGCTCGGACTCCGTTCGCCAGAGCAGCGCGCATGGCCCCTTCGTTGAGGGTGGTCATGCTGGTCACCGCTTCGGCCAGATCGCCTTCCCCGATGCGGCCGCGCTTGAGGGCGGTGCTCAGAATGCCCGTCCCAAGGGGCTTGGTCAGGACCAATCGGTCTCCTGGCTGTGCGGCGGTGTTGGTGAGCAGGCGGTCGGGATGGGCTTCTCCGACGGCGGCCAGGCCCACAATCGGCTCAAGCGAATCCACCGAGTGTCCCCCCACGATAGGACAGCACGCGCGCCGGGCCACATCTGTCATACCGGTCAGCACTTCACCGAGGAGGGCGAAGGGAAGTTCTTCCCGCGGCCATCCGACCAGGCTGAGCGCGAACAGCGGCGTCGCACCCATGGCGTAGAGATCGCTCAGCGCATTGGCAGCGGCAATCCGACCCCAGGTCTCGGCATCGTCAACGATCGGGGTGAAAAAGTCCACCGTGGCGACCAGGGCGCGGTCCGCGCTCAGACGATAGACCGCCGCATCGTCCCGAGTAGCGGCGTCGACGAGGATGTTGGGGTGTTCACCCGCCGGCAGATGCGCTAGCACCTGTGTCAGCTCGGCGGAGC
The DNA here is from genome assembly GCA_963748035.1 of uncultured Gemmatimonadales bacterium. Lineage (GTDB taxonomy): Bacteria > Gemmatimonadota > Gemmatimonadetes > Gemmatimonadales > GWC2-71-9 > JADJOM01. The sequence goes on from CAVVHO010000003.1 coordinate 922,839, forward strand.
CCAGCTTGCAGGCACACCCGGCGCCGTGAGAGAAGGTGGTGAGCCTGATGCGGGTTTTACTCGGTGGCTCGGCGGCTCGGCCACTCGGCGAGTTAGTTACGGTGTCACTGGTCATTTGAAGAAGCTTTGACTGCGCTTACGAGGGTCGGGTCTTGAACGTATCCGACACCGACAAGTCGACCAGTCGCCAAGTGACTGGCCTCATCCAAGCACCACGGATAGCAGGATTCCCGCCAGCACGACTCGCAGAATGCCTATCAGTATCGGCTTCCAGAGCAGAGTGCCGACGGGCCAGTAGCGAAGCCGAGCAGGGACCTCCATGAGCGTACCGACAAGAAGGAAGAGAAGGACCGCGCCCCCGGATCCCAAGCTGCCGAACCACAATCCCGCGAACAGCGTTAGCAGCGCGCCTTCGATTAGCAGAGCTGGTATTCCCGCCGGCGAGGCTGCCGGCGACAGGGCTCGTCGTTCCAGTTCTCGCCAGATCAGGAGGAGCCCAAGGACTGCCGCGAAAGCGATGAGGAGGCGAGTGAGCGCCATGGCTCAGGGTCCGGCGCGGAGCGAATCCGCGTCGTACAACTGTCCTCGGACCATGACCCGTTGCACCGTCCGTGTGTTGTGAATGTCGGCGAGTGGATTTGACTTAAGGATCACAAGATCGGCGACCTTGCCGGGTGAGATCAGCCCGAGGGAGTCTGCGCCAAGCAGCTGGGCCGCGTTATGGGTGGCCGTCTGAATGGCGTCCGAGGGTGTGAGTCCGGCGTTCACCAGCAGCACCAGCTCGGTGTGGAGGCTCAGGCCGGGGACGAGCAACTGGTTGCTGGCGTCGGTCCCCGCCACGATGCGGCCCCCGGCCGCGCGGAACGCGCGGAGGAAGAGATCCTGGTTGGCGCGGGAGGCGCGGAACGCCTGGAAGTCGGCGGTGGTCCACCCCGCGCGCTTCACCATGTCAGGCACGTCCCAGCGACGCATGATGGAATCGGGGACTGTCTTGAGATCCGCCTGATTGAGCATTGCCGGGTCGTCGAGGCGGCTGAACGTCTCGTGCAGGACCAGTGTGGGGACGCTCGCCACCCTGGCCTCGGCGAGAGTCGTCGCGACCTGGGAGAGGGAGGCGCTGTCGAGTCCCGCCCAGCTCTTCTCGAAATAGGTCCAGCCCTTGAAGAACGACGCCTTGTGCTCGGCGTAGAACTTCTGCGGAGTCCGGCTGATGGCCTCCGGAATTCCGCTCAAGTGCTCGATTGAGGCCACACCCATCTTGGCGGCGGTCAACGCATCGGTGAGGCCGAGGTGTGCGGTCACCTTGAGGTTGAAGTTACCGGCCTCGTCCATGAGGGGACGGAGCAGCTCGGGAGTGATGCGGGTGTAGATCTTGATCACATCTACCCCGGCCACTGCTCGCACATCCACGGCTCGCCGAGCCTGGTCGGCAGTGCGGACTTCGGTGGCGTCCTTGTAGGTGGCCGGCGAGCCGTCGATCATCGCCCCGGCGCTGTAGATGCGTGGCGCTACCAGACCGCCCAGGCTTGCCTCCTCTCGGAGAGCAAGGATGGAGTCCTCCTCCCCGTGAACGTCCCGGACAGTTGTCACGCCCGCCGCGAGATAGCGCGTCAGGGCCCACCGTTCGACGTGGGCGTGGCCATCAATGAGTCCTGGGATGATCCACGTCCCCGTTACGTCCACTTCCACCGTTCCCTTGGGGAGCGTGAATCCCTCTCGCGGAGCGACCGTCTCGATCTTACCGTGGCGGACGACGATCACCGCATCCCGGAGCACCGGATCGCCCGCGCCGCTCACGACATTACCCCCAACCAAAGCGATACGATCTTTCGGGGCTGGCTTGCATGCTCCAACGCCGAGCAGGCTCACCAAGGCAATGCGCGCGGTCTGCCGGCCGAGTCGCCACGCCGCCGAGCCGCCGATGCTAGTCACTGGATGTGTGATCGTGCAGGATCTTCCAGGCATCCGCACGTCGCTCCATGATCAGGGTGAATGGGCCGCTTGCAATCGTGCGGCCGTCTCGGAAAGCAGATAGCGCGCGGTCACCAGCGTCACGGCAGGTGCCAACGGGCGCACCGCGAATTCCTCGAATCTGAGACTGTCGGGCGGTACCTCGCGCGACGCGGGGTGGGTAGTTCCGCCGGATACAGTCGTATCCTCGCTGGACATGTTCCCGAGAGACGAACGCGGTCAGGCTGTCCCCCGCATAGTCACTCATGAAGGCGTCCAAGTCACCTCGGTTCCGGGCCTCAGCCGAGCGGTCGAACTGCACCAGCAGCGTATCGAGAAGCCGAACGGCGTCTGGGAGAGGAGATGGGGCGCCGGTGGTTTTGTGCAGGCGGTGGCCAGTAGGGACAAAGCCAGCGGCAGACGCGGCATGGGAGCCCGAAGTGAGGTCGCTGAAACGTGGCCCTCCCCATCGGGTGGCGCAAGATGAGGCAAGGTCTTCCGCCGATCGGGGGAACCGGAATACCCTTGAAACATGGGTCTTCTCACTTGGCTGAAGCGGGCGCCCGTGAAACCGCTCATTCTATTGAGCAATCGCGAGCCCTTTGAGCATCAACGCGCTCCGGATGGCTCCCTCTCAATCGCGGCTCCTGCCGGCGGTCTGACCTCGGCGTTGCAGCCTGTCCTGGAGGCGACCGGTGGGACCTGGATCGCGTGGGGGAGCGGCTCGGCCGACTTCGACGTGACCGATACGGGAGATGCGGTGGCCGTTCCACCGGAGCGTCCGTCCTACCGGCTCCGCAGGCTCCGACTGAGCGCCGCCGAGGTGGCAGGATATTACCTCGAAACCGCCAACCGCGCCCTCTGGCCAATCTGTCACTCACAACTGAATCGGTTCGTGTACGACGATGCCGACTGGCAGATATACCGTCAGGTCAATGAGCGTTTCGCCGCCGCGGCAATCGCGGAGGCCCGGGGGCTCCCCGCCGCCTGCTGGATTCAGGATTACCACCTGGCGCTGGTGCCGGGCATCCTTCGGCGAGTCAGGCACCTCTTCGTGCACCAATTCTGGCACATTCCCTGGCCGTCACCAGACATTCTCCGGGTGCTGCCGAACGCCCGAGCGTTGATCAGCGGTATGCTTGGCAATCATCTCCTGGGATTTCAGACCCCAGGGGATGTGCGGAACTTTCTGGCGGGGGTCCGCCGCTTCATCCGCGGTGCGGTCGTGGATCCACGAGGGCTGGTACGTGTACGCGGTCAGCGAACCGTGGTACGGGACTTTGCCATCTCGATCGACGTGAAGGCTTTTGAGGAACGCGCCGCGGCTCAGGAGACGGAGGGGCACGCCCGTCAGCTCCGGCGTGCCGCGCTGCCCGAGGGAGGGCAACTCCTGTTAGGTGTCGATAGAGTAGACTACACCAAGGGCATCCCTCTCCGCTTCTGGGCATTGGCCCGGCTGCTTGAAAAGCACCCGGAGCTGAGTGGCCAGGTCACGCTGCTGCAGGTCGGAGTGCCCACCCGCACCGATCTGCCGGAATACGCGGCTTACGAGGAGGAAGTGGCGACATTGGCGGGAGAGCTTAACACTCGTTTCGCGCGCGGCGCATGGGCGCCGATACGGCTGGTCCGCGAGAATATCGATCAGGCGACGCTCGCCGCCTACTACCGAGCCGCGGATGTCTGCCTGGTTGCTCCGCTTCAGGACGGCATGAATCTCGTTGCCAAGGAGTTCGTCGCCTGTCAGGAAGGCCGGCTCGGGGTGTTGGTGCTGAGCCGGTTCGCGGGGGCTGCGCAGGAAATGCGGGAAGCGTTGCTGGTCAACCCATACGACCTGGGTGCCGTCGCCGAGACCCTGTACCGTGCCCTCACCCTGCCGCCAGCGGAGCGGGAACGACGCATGACTTTGCTACGCCGGAGGGTCCAGCGTCACACGATTGAGGACTGGATGAGTGATATCTTCGCTGAGGTGGCTCGGCTCCGGCGCCGAGCGTGAGCCGTGCCCTTGGTCGCGGCCGCGCGGCGCAGGCCGGATTCAGTCGGCTCGCTCGGGCACGGGCTCCGGTGCTCTTTCTCGATCTCGACGGCACCCTCGCCCCCTTGGTGGACCATGCGGAGGATGCCCGAGTGCCCCCTGCGACCCGCAGAATCGTCGGCCAACTGCGCCGGACCGGGGCTCGCGTCGTACTCGTGTCGGGCCGCTCGATAGCCGGTGTACGACATGTGGCGCTGATGAAGACAGACGCAATCCTGGGGGACCACGGCGCCTTGATCTGGCGAGGGCGGGGACCGGAACAATGGCTGCCGGCAGATCGGGTCGAGCTTGCGAGAGTGGTACGCTGCGTCGGGCCGGAACTTGAACGGCTCCCTGGGGTGCGGTTGGAGCATAAGGATCGCTCGCTTGCCATTCACCTCCGGATCGCCCGGAGCAACCGAAAGGCCGTCATCGCGAAGGTCGTCCGCTTACTCAAGCAAACCGGGCTCCGCGTCTTGCGCGGACGCCGCGTCATCGATGGCCAGCTCCCGGGTGTGGACAAAGGGAGGGCGGTCAAGCGCTGGCTCGCGGCCAACGAGGCGGCGGACGCCGTCGTTTACGCCGGAGACGATACTACTGACGAGGACGCGTTCCGAGCCCTCCGTGGCCGTGGCATGACCATCTCCGTCGGCCCGAGGACCCGCGGGGCGGACTTTCGAACCCGGGATCCGCAAAGCTTCGCCACTTGGCTGGGCCGCTTAGCCAGGGCCCGGCGAGCCGCCCGATGACCTCCGGCCATCCCCGCATCGCCGATTATGCGCTCATCGGCGACATGCGAACCGCCGCACTCGTCGGCCGCCACGGCGGTATCGACTGGTGCTGTCTCCCACGTTTCGACAGCAGCAGCATCTTCGCCGCGCTCCTCGATCCGCAGCGGGGCGGCACCTGGCTGGTTCAACCATCCGAACCTTTCGCTGCCACCCAGCGGTACCTGAACGGCACCAACGTCCTCGAGACGACCTTTCGCACCGATCGGGGCGAGGTTGCCCTCACCGACTTCATGCCGGTAACCCCCGAAGGCCGGCCTGGCGGGCAGCATCCGGAGATTCACCGCCGCATCCATGGGGTCAGCGGCGATGTGAGGATGCGGATGCGCTTCATGCCCCGGTTCGAGTATGCTTCGCGAGCCACTCGGCTCGAACTGCTTCGCACCGGGATCTACGCGAGTGACCGGACCGATCAGGTGGTCACCCTCTCGAGCGCACGACCCTTCGAGTGGCGAGTGGAGCAGGCCGCGGCCGACACCGAGTTCCAGGTTCCCGCCGGCGACACCCGCTGGGTGGTTCTTCGCTACGATGACGACGACATCTATCCGGTCGACCGATATGAGAGCGCGGCCAAGCTGGAAGCCACAACCGGCTTCTGGCTCCGCTGGTCTTCGCGGGTCCGGTACGCAGGGCCCTGGCGAGAAGCGGTCGAGCGATCGGCACTCGTGCTCAAGCTCCTCACCCACGCCGAATCCGGCGCTATCATCGCCGCACCCACTACCTCGTTGCCGGAAGTGATCGGTGGGTCACGGAACTGGGACTATCGCTTCGTGTGGTTGCGGGATGCCGTGTTCACCCTCTCCGCGCTCGAGAGCGTAGGGCACGCGGCGGAAGCGGGTGAGTTCATGCGGTTTCTCCGCCGGGTCTGTCGGCATGAAGGCGGCGGCTATCTCCAGATCATGTACGGTGTGGATGGACGCCGTGACATCACCGAGCGGCAGCTGGATCACCTGTCGGGGTATAGCGGCTCGCGTCCGGTTCGAGTAGGCAATGGCGCGGTGAACCAACTGCAGATGGATGTCTACGGGGAAGTCCTTGGCGCGGCGGATCTATGGCGGCGACACCAGGAACTCAGTGAGGGCACCTGGCGTACCCTCCGGCCGCTGGTGGACTGGGTGAGCAACAACTGGAGCCGGCCCGACTCCAGCATCTGGGAAGTCCGCGGGGAAACCCGTCACTACCTGTACAGCAAGATTATGAACTGGGTCGCCTTGGATCGGGGAATCCGGATCGCTACGGACCTTGGTCTCGACGGGGATATCGCCGGTTGGAGCGCCGCGCGCACCGCGCTCCGCGCCGAGATCCTGGAACGCGGCTGGAATCCAGCCAGGGGCGCGTTCATTCAGGCCTACGACTATCCGGATACGCTGGATGCGGCGGCCCTCGCGATTGGGATGGTGGGCTTTCTGCCGTGGGACGATCCGCGTGTCATCTCGACCGTGAGAGCGGTACAGCGAGAGCTGACCTCGAGCGACGGCGAGCTGGTGTTTCGCTACCGTTCCCCGGACGGTCTCGAGGGTGAGGAAGGCGCTTTCTCGATCTGCACCTTCTGGCTCGCCGAATGCCTGCTTCGTATCGGGGATCGGCGGCAGGCCGAGCGCGTCTTCCGCCGCATGCTGGGCCACGCGAATCATGTGGGATTGTATTCGGAGGAGATCGACCCGCTGAGCGGGGAATTCCTCGGAAACTTCCCGCAGGGGTTCACCCACTTGGCCCTGATCCACTGTGCGGTGGCGCTTGCCGGCGGCCAGCCGGAGGACCAGAGTCCGGCGCCACCGTCCGCCACACCGGCGAAGGCTACAGCCTAAATGGAACACGGGCGCCCCGAAACCGGGACGCCCGTGCCGCAAGTACTGCCGCGCCTAAGCGGATTTTAGCGCTTCTTCTTCTTCTTTCCACCCTTCTTCTTCGACTTGGACTTGGACGCCTTCTTGGCCGGCTTCCGCTTGGCGACCTTCCGAGCCGACTTCTTGGCGGCCTTCTTCTTCGCCGGCTTCCGCTTGGCGGCCTTCTTGGCCGGCTTCCTCTTGGCCGCCTTCTTCTTCGCGGCCTTCTTTTTCGCCGGTCGCTTTGGTGCGGCAGGCCTGGGCGCCGCGGGCGTGGGCGCCATCGGCATCGGAGGAGGCATCGGGGTGGACGGTTCAAACGGTGTCGGCGCGGGGTCCATCCACCCGGAGTCCGTCCAGCTCATATCCATATCGTCCAGCTCGGCCATGGGGGCTCCCTCGAAAGACTGCCGCGGCGCGGGACCCGCCGCCGGTGACGCGGGCAAGTGAGCCCGCAGCGTGTGACCGATGATAAAATGCACTTCTTCCGCACTAGTGCAAGACGGCTAGATCACATCCGCGTCTCGCACGGTTCCAGTCGTGTGTCGCATCACCACCTCCCGGTGCCAACTGCCGCGAGTGGTTGTAGACCGACTCGGTGTAGGCGCGTAAGTGGTTTATTGATAATATGTTAACTCGAAATCATTGAGCGGCTCCCAATGATCCTCACAGCCCTCGCCCTCATGGCTTTTCAGGGCAGCGTGCCGGCTGCCAAGTCGCCAATCGACGACTCCCTGTACCGGTACACGACCCGTCGCGGGTACCTGAGCGTGAGTGACGGCGCGAAATTGGCCGTGACTTGGTGGGTCCCGACGCCACGCCATCCCGGGGAACGGTTCCCAGCCCTCCTCGAGTTCCTCCCCTATCGCAAAGACGATTCCTTCTACGCCCGAGACTTCCCGCTGTACGACTACTTCACGCGGCGCGGCTTCCTGATGGCGAAGGTGGACATCCGTGGGACTGGTGGATCGAGCGGTCCCGTGCCGGCCCGGGAGTATTCCGAGCAGGAGTTGGACGACGCTGTTGCGATTATCGCGGAGCTCGCACGTCACCCGACGTCCAATGGCAGTGTGGGGATGTGGGGCATCTCCTGGGGAGGCTTTAACGCAATCCAGGTCGCGATGCGAAACCCCCCGGCTCTGCGCGCCATTATCGCGCTTCATGCCTCAGACGACCTCTACCACGATGACGTCCGATACATAGATGGCGGGTTGCACATCGACCCGTACACCCTGCAGATCGACCACGAAAACGCGCTGCCCAAACCCCCGGCGTATCCCCTGGATGCCGCCTACTTTCGCGACCGGTTCGAGGCGTACCCGTGGGTACTGACCTACATGAAGCAAACGACCGACGGTCCGTTTTGGCGCAGAAATGGCCTCCGCTTCCGTCCCCAGGCTCTCACGATTCCCGCCTACCTCATTGGAGGGCTGCTGGACGGATACCGGGACACTCCGATACGCGCGCTTGGGTATCTCACCGGTCCGGTGAAGGTCGAGATCGGTCCCTGGGTCCACGATTGGCCCGACGATGGCACACCGGCGCCGAACTACGAATGGCGGGCCCGGGCTGTCCGCTGGTGGAATCACTGGCTACGAGGGGAGGACACGGGGCTTCTGGCGGAGCCTCGATTGCTCGTGTTCCAGCGCACCGGCCATGCTCCCGACCGCAACCTCGGGGAGACTCCGGGCTTCTGGCGCTTTGAGGACTGGCCGGTCGCGGGTTCTCGACGGGACACGCTATTTCTGCGGGATGACCGCAGTCTGAGCAAGACCACTCCGACTACCGAGTCGCCGAGAACGGCCGAGCTCATCTACCGTCCCGGTTTCGGAGTCATGGCCGGCGATTGGTGGGGCGAGCCGACCGGTGACATGCGCCGGGACGACGTTGGCAGCCTGGTGTTCGACGGACCTGTCCTCAACAGCGCCGTCACCATCCTTGGCATGCCCGAGGTACACCTGGATGTCGTGCCGGGGGCGCCGCTGGCCAACTGGACCGCCCGCCTGGAAGACGTGGGGCCCGAGGGGGAGGTCTCGCTGGTGGCCGGCGGCGCGCTCAACGGCACCCAATACTGCTCAACCACCGAGCCGGAGCGGCTGGCACCTGGCCGCACCTATTCCCTGCGTTGGGAACTCCATTTTACAACCTGGGTCTTCAAACCCGGGCATCGCATTCGGCTGGCAGTCTCGAACGCCCAATTTCCCATGATATGGCCGACGCCTTATCCGATGGTATCGCAGCTCCGGTTCGGCCCTTCCCGAGTAGAACTGCCGATTGTGCCGGCTGTCAGCGGGTACCCGAGCCCCGAGCTGCCGAGGCCGGAACCACGCACCGAGCGTTCCGACGTTAGGCGCCTTGGCAGTGCCGACCCGGTGGAGCGCATCAGCTATGAACCGCTAAAGGGTGTCACATCGCTGGAGTGGGCCAACCGCTCCGCATGGACCATTGGCCCGACGAAGTACGATTACACCGAACGTGAGCTGTACCAGACCACCGACGCTGATCCCGCCAGATCAAGCTTTCTTGGCGTGGCGACCCACCGGGTTCGGCCACCGGGCCGCGACCTTCTGCTGGAAACCACGATAGACATTCGCTCCGACTCCACCGCATTTCACGTTCTCGTGATCCGGCGCCTCTCATCTGCTGGCCGGCTCTTACGGGAAAAGCACTGGGATGAAGCGATCCCACGAGTCTTTCATTGAGCCCGCAGACCGCACTGTCCCTCGCGTCCTTCCCTAGCGACCCAGATGGCGGGCAAAGCGCGATGTCGTAAGATATTGTGGTGTTGCTACTTATGGCTCTGGCGCTGGTGGTCTACGGCTTGCAATCTGTGACCCCAGCCCCTGTGGAATTCGAGACCATGAGACATCGCACCTATCTGCTTGGTACCAGCGTCGCCCTTGCACTTCTCGCGCTCTCCGCGCGGCAGGCCTCGGCGCAGAACGTTACCGAGCTCTATGTGACCCCAGACACAATCCGACTGCAGTCGGGGCAACGCCAAAGCCTCACTGTGCAGGCGTTTGACGATGCCGGCAATGTGATGCTCGCTATCCGCTATCGTGCTGCAGATTCGTCCATCGCGAGCGTAGCGCAGAACGGAATCGTTTCTGCCGCGAGAGCGGGTCGCACCCAGATCGTGGTTCAGGCCGGCAAGAGATCCAAGACCATTCCCGTCGTCGTGCAGCACGGCTCGGCCGAACCGCTGTTTGCCGCGCGTAGCGGTGCCCAGACATCCTTGCCGATCACTCAACTGCTCGCCGAACCGACTTCGCTCTCGCTCCTCCCGACCGAAAGTGGCCGGGTCTTACTCAAGGCGTTCTTCGCCGATGGCGCTCCCGCGCCGCTGACGCGGGTTCAATGGCGTTCGCTTCGCACCGCGGTTGCCACCGTCGAGGATTCCACTGGCACGATTGTCGGGGTCTCCACCGGTCAGGCGGAGGTCCAGGCGCTGATCCCCGGTGGGCCAACAGTTACCCTGACGGTCACGGTGGCGCTTGCTGGAATCGGATTGGACCACGACCAGATCGTGCTCTCCCCGGGAGACAGCGACACCTTGGCAGCGCTGGTCCCGGCGCAGGGTGGGCGTCGGCTCCGTTCTGGTGATCTCCAGTGGAGCACCAGCGACGATGCCGTGGCGGATGTGACGGCCGACGGGATCATCCGCGCTCACGCTGCCGGTCGGACCGAGCTCATCGTTCACGGCTACCTGCAGGAGCTCAGACTTCCCGTGATCGTGCACCAGCGTGTGGCGCGCTTCGCCGCGGCACCCAAGCTGAACGAGCCAGTGCGACTCCCCGTGCTTGGGTCGCGGGAATTCACCCTGATTCCCCTGACCGACGACTCACTCCCGATCGAGGGCGTGCCGATCAGCTGGACGATCGGCGATAGCACGATTGCCGAATTCGACCAGGCCACCGGACGGCTTACCGCCCGTCGGGCCGGAACCACCACCCTACAGTTCGCGGCGCGTGGCTTTGTACCCAAGGGCTGGACGATTGAGGTCATTCCCGGGACTGTGACGTTTGGTCGGTCCCGGATTGCGCTCCATCCGGGCGAGCGGACCCAGCTCACCGCTCAGTTCGTTGATATGACCGGGACACCCGTGGCCCAGGCCGCCGGTCTCTCCTGGATCACCAGCAACGCGAACATCGTGAGGGTGACGCCTGATGGAACCATCGAGGCGGTTGCGCCTGGCGGAGCGGTGATCTCCGCCCAGGGGAAAGCGGGCCAGCCCGCGGAGGCCAAGGTATTCGTGACGGGGGACCTGCTTGTCGCGTCCACCCGTGGCGGTCATTTCGGCATCTACACCCTCCTCGCCAGTCACCCCGAGGGCTTCTTTCCGGTGGTCGCGGACAGCTTCAACAATATCGACGCGAGCTATTCACCGGATCGAACTCGCATCGTGTTCTCTTCTGATCGCCTCGGCAGGGGCAACTACGACATCTTCGTTGCCGATGCCGACGGCCATGACCCGGTGCGGATTACGTCGGAGCAGGGCATGGATATCCAGCCAGCGTGGACGCCGGACGGCAACCGAGTGGTCTTTGTCTCCGCCCGGGGCGGCGTCCGGCAGCTCTACACAATGCGCGCCGACGGCAGGGACGTTCGCCAGCTCACGGCCCTTCCCGGGGGTGCCGATGGGCCGGCTCCTTCGCCTGATGGCACGGCAGTAGTGTTCACGGGATATCCGCTGGGGCCCACCGGGCAGTCGGACATCTACAAGGTGTCTATGGACGGAGGTGTCCCAACGGCACTGACGAGTACCCGCGACCGGAGCGAGAGCCGGCCCGCCTTCCTGTCTGACGGACAGCTGGCATGGGTGCTCCCACGGAGCGACAAGCGAGAGCCCAACCAGGTGCTCAAGGAAACCGCTCCCGGAGGTACACCCACGCCGATCTTCACCAGCGAAGCGACCATCGTGGACATCGCATTCGCACGGGACGGTTCGCGGGTAGCTTGGATTTCGAGTCGTCCCGACGATCGGAATCGCAACGGACTCGAGTTTACATTCCAGTGGCGTGCGCTCCCGGGCGGCGCCGAGACCAGTGTCAGGCTACAGCCTGGAGAACGGATCACGAGCCCAGCCTTTTGAGAGCTTTGACTCTGACCGCCACCGGCGGTCTGGAGAACCTTCAGGTCCAGGACGTCCCCACTCCCGCGGTGAGCGCCGCGGACGACGTGCTGGTCTGCATCCACGCCGCTGCACTCAACCGCCTTGACCTCTTCGTGGTCGGCGGGCTTCCAGGAATCTCGTACTCCTTTCCCCATGTCATGGGCGCCGATGGTGCCGGCGTTGTCGCGGACATCGGGCCCACCGTTTCGCGATGGCGCCGGGGCGATCGGGTCCTGCTGAACCCGGGTGTCTCCTGCGGAGTCTGTGAATGGTGCCTGGCCGGCGAGCAGCCGCTGTGCCCTCACTTTGGCATTCTGGGAGAACACCGTCCGGGGACGATCGCGGAATACGTTGTTGTCCCGGAGCGGAACTTGGCTACGGTTCCGGAAGCGATGCCCTGGGCTCAAGCGGCGGCCTTCTCACTCGCCACGCTCACTGCCTGGCGAATGCTCATGACCCGCGCAAACCTGACCGAGGGCGAAACCGTCCTGATCTGGGGCATCGGCGGTGGAGTAGCGCTCGCCGCCCTCAAAATTGCCAAAGAAGTGGGAGCCCGGACGATCGTCACCAGCTCCAACGATGAGAAACTGGCCCGGGCTACGGCCCTTGGCGCCGACATTACCCTGAATCACGCCCGGGTGGATGTTGCGAAGGAGGTACGCGCCTTAACCGAGCGCCGTGGCGTGGAGGTGGTGGTGGACAGTGTGGGGCAGGCGACCTGGGAGCAGAGCCTTCGATGCCTCGCCCGTCTCGGCCGGCTGGTCACCTGTGGCGGAACTAGCGGCCCGCTGGTCACCACTGATGTGCGCAAGCTCTTCTGGTATCAGTGGACCATCATGGGATCTACCATGGGCAATGATGAGGAGTTTCGCGCCATCACTCACCTCGCGCGCGCGGGCCGATTGTGGCCGGAAGTGGACCGGAGCTTCCCACTCAGCGAGGCGCCCGAGGCCTTCCGTCGCTTGGCTGAGGGTAGCCAACTAGGCAAGATGATCATCGAGGTGAAGCCATGAGCGACCTGTGGGAACGGCTGAGGATCGGCTGGGGCGAGCTGGTGGAGGTGCTTCCCGGACTGCTCGCCGCGGCCGTGATCATGATGGCGGGCTATCTGGTTGCCCGTCAGCTCAATCGCTGGACCGACCGTACCCTGCAACGCCTCGAGTTCAAACGCCTGGCCGACGCTGGTGGACTCACCGAGGCGGTTGGACGAGTGCGGCTCGACCCGGTGCGCGCCGTCGGCAAGCTGATCTTCTGGCTCACCATGCTGGTTGTGGTGCTGCTCGCCTCCTCGGCGCTCGGGCTGGAAAATGTGCGCGAGATGTTCGGCCGGATGCTGGGCTTCATTCCGACGCTCATCTCGGGGACGGTGATCATCATTCTCGGCATGATCATCGGCGAGTTCGTGCGGGCACTCATCGTGGCTTCGGCGGGAAGGGTCGAGGGCGTCGTGACCGTGGCCAAGCTCACCAAGGGCGCCATGGTCATGATCGCGTTCTTCATGGCGCTGCAGCAGATCGGTGTCAGCGAGGAGATTGTCACCTCCGCCTTCACCCTGGTGGTGGGATCGATTGCCTTGGCGGCGGGGTTGGCGTTCGGGCTGGGCAACCGGGACCTCGCCGGCGAAATCACTCGGCGATGGTACGAAGAAGGCCAGCGACGGAATCGGCGGAAGTCGGACCCGCCCGAAGCTGTGGAAGAATCGCGAGAGTGATGAGAAGGCGACAGGCGACAGGCTATAGGCGAGGGATCTCGTCCCCTGTTGCCTATCGCATGCCGTCTCACTTCACCGCAAACCTCGCGATCCGCTGGCGTCCCTCTGCTTCCCGGAGGATCACGTAGATCCGTCCGGTCGCTCCGAATCCCGCGAGCGTGGATGCTTTGGGCAACTGCACCGTTCGAATCTCCTTCCCGTCGCGTCCCACCACATCCCAGACCGGCACCGAGTCCTCGAAGGCCCGGGCCCGCTCCAGCCAGACCTCGCCAATGGAGTTGGTGAGTCCGGAGATGAAGGCCGGCTTCTCATCCGCGAACGGATACGTGAGCTCGATCCCGGCGGGTGCGCCCATCCGGGCCATCTGTCCCCGCAGCTTCTCGAGAAAAGCGTCCTTCTCCGGCTGGCCCACCGGGATGTCGGTGAACCGTCTGGAGGGCCCGCGGCTCCACACCCCGGCTGGAGAAAGCCAGTCCACGGCATTGTTCGAAGCTCGCGCGATCCATAGCGATCCGTCAGGCAGCACACCGAACAGGTCCCGCCCGGCGAATATCGTGGAGACCATCTTCACCTGCTCGCCAAACTGCCCCCGTCCCCAGGGCGGAAGTTTGAGCTTGGCCACGGTATCCGCGATAGTGTCGTTTGGCGAAATGCGGAGAATGCTCAAGCTGTCGAACATCAGCTCTTGCCCAGGTTCCAGGCCGCCAAGTACCGAGCGGACATCTTCCTTATAGGCGTTGCCCTTGGCGTCGTACGCGACCGCCTGATTGTGACCACCAACGCCGCGTCCGCCCAGCGTTCCCAGGAACTGCCCTTGTTCATTCCACAGGGTCGTACGCTCGGCGGCAAAGTCGAGCAGGCCCAGCGTGTCCCCGTTCATTCGGAGCACGTGTCCCGGCAACTTGTGTTTGCCGGGAGCCGGGTCGGTCGGCGCGATCGTGTCGACATGCTCACCGACGGGGGTGATCTCACCGGTCTTGAAGTCAGCAAACAGGAATGTCCTGTCCTTGAGCTCAGCCAGGGCGACTCGCCCATCACCAAGCTCGACGACGTTACTCACCTGCTGAAAGGTGCGTTCGAGGGTCGCTTCGGGCTGGTCCAGCACGGTGCGGGGGGACTTGGTCTCTCGACACGCTACCAGCGAGAGCGTGCCCGCGAAGGCCGTGACTCCCCATCGCCTGACGATCATCGAGTGGTCTCCAGGAATTGCTGCATGAAGGTTAGGCCCCGCCGACTGTGGTGTCGGTGGGAATCCGGAAGAGGAGCAGACGCACGCCGCCGGCGAATGGCTCGCCCACAACGGCGTACCCGCCACCCAGTGCGAGGATCCGCCCGAGGCCCGGGTGCGTGGCCTCGGCTGCAAGCCGGCCGGCCGCATCGACGATCTGATAACTCCGCAGGGTGTCTCCGATCGCTCGATTCTTGATCAGCCAGACGCGACCATCCGCGGAGCTAAGGGCGCCATCGAACGGCGGCTTGATGGCCGCGAACGGCGTCTGAGAAACCGTCCCGCGGAGACCGGTCTCGAACCGATTCAGAAAGATGTCGCGGTCGCCATCGGTGACGGGAAGCACCCGGTCGGGAAGCTGCTCTCCGACCCGCACCGGTCCGGTGGCGTCGCGCCATTCCACCCGGTTGTTCGTGACCCGCGCCACCCAGATGGCCCCGTCTGCGAGGACGCCCCAGCGGTCCTGACCCGACAACAGACGCCGTTCGAGCCGGCGCCCGCCATCACCCATCACCTCGACCATGTCGAACGGCGCGAGCCGCGCGACGGTATCGCCGTGTGAAAGGTCCGCGGTCGCGCGGAGCACAACCGCGGAATCCAAGTTGCCCCGTCCCTGAGGTCCCGGCGGTGGGCGCAACTCGAAGTACCATCTGCCGGAGTCATCCCGCTGCCGGGGCAACGCTCCCCGGAACGCGTCTGGCGCCTGCAGGGCGCCACCGAGCTTTCCATCGAGTGACCATTCGCTAAGTCGGCGGCGGAGCCAGTCGGCGATGAAGATCGAGTCCCCGGCGCGAAAGAGGTGAAACGGCTGCACCACTTCCTTGGCCTGCGCCCCACCGAACCGGCTCAGCGACCTGCGCTCGAAATCCGCGACGCTTACCGCCCGATCCTGCGGCGCGATAACGACCCAGCGACGCCCGTCCAGCCAGGCCGCATCGGTGATGTCGCCGTAGGGGGCGACGATCGTATCGCCCGTGGCCGCGAGCCGTACGGTGCGGATCTCCAAGCTCGACCTTGAGCAGGCCACGAGGGTCGTCGTGGCGCTCAGGATCAGGAGGATTCGCATAACCTGCTGCCTGCGGCAGCTGGACAAGAAGACCGGCATGGGGCGGGAATGTAATCCCCCGAGTGCGACCCGGGCCTCCCCCGGGGCATCCTGTGGTGAACCCGTCGCATGTGCGCTGTTCCATACTGAGGAGGCTCATTCCCGTGCGCGCCCTCGTCCTTTCCGGTGCCCTGACCGTCGTCGCCCTTTCATCGCTATCCGCGCAGCAGTTGGGCGCCCGCTCTCTCAGCAAGCCAGAGGCTCAGTTCGAGCAACCGTTCGACGCCATTGCCGCAGTGCGCGAGCTGCCGGACGGCAAGGTGCTGGTCACCGACTTGGGTCCCAAGACGGTTCTGCTTGCCGATTTCCGCTCCGGGGAGCAGGCGACTGTGGGCCGCAATGGCCAAGGCCCGGGAGAGTACCAGTTCCCGGGTGAGCTGCTGGCCTACAAGGGCGACACGACGCTTCTCACCGATCGAGTCGGTCGGCGTTTCCTTACCGTGGCGGCAGATGGGAAGCTGGGTCCGACCGTGCCGTTCCCCGACGCCATTCCCGGTATCGCTGATCCGCGCGGTACCGATCGACAAGGTCGGATCTACTTCCAGGGCAGTCCATTCAACGGACCGCCGGGCTCGGGGGATATGACAAAGATCGCGGACACGGTGGCGGTGCTCCGTTGGGACCGCGGGAGCAACAAGATCGATACGGTAGCGCGAGTGAAGGTATCCGCGATCAAGATGCAGGTGTCAGGCGGCCAGAACTCGCGGATGGTGATGATGCGGCCGCAGCCGTTCGCCCCAGCCGACGAGTGGGTTGTGGCGGAGGACGGTCGTGTGGTCGTCGCCAGGGTCGGCGATTACCACGTGGAATGGCTCGACGGCACTCGAGCCGTGCGGGGTACCCCGATCCACTATGATCGGGTCCGCATCGGTGAGGCAGACAAGCAGGCGTACCTCAACAACATGCGAACCTCCCGCAATCGGATCACTATCACCCAGGGCGGCGGAGGTCGTGGCCCGGAGGTCAAGCCGCCCGAAGTGAACGCCGCCGATTTCGAATGGCCTGACTACAAGCCACCGTTCCCGTCCCGCGCCGGGTTGCTCTCTCCGGAAGGCCAGTTCTGGCTCGCCCGGTCCACTCCGGCCAGCGACTCCACTCCGCTCTATGACCTGTTCGACGGTCAGGGCAACGTGACCGGTCGGGTGACGTTGCCGCTCGGGCGTCGTGTTGTGGGGTTGGGCAAAGGAACACTCTACGCAGTTCGTACCGATGAGGACGGCCTGCAGTGGCTCGAGCGATATCGCCGCTGAGACCCTACACGGCCGGCACCGCGAATACCTGCTCCCTCGCTCCACCGGCATTCAGATGGAGCACGTCGAGTCGGTCCAGGTAGCCGTACCGCCTGAGCGCCGATTCGACGGCCCACTCCCATCCAGCCCACGCGGCAGCCTCCGGCCAGGCGCGATCCGTTGCGATCCTGAGCCAGCGTCGCAACGTTCGCGGGTCCACCTCCGCCTCCCCGGCGGCCACCTCCAGTCCGCGAGCGGCGTGCGTGGATCTGCCGGCAAGTGTCTGAGCCAACCGCGCCAGCCCACGCCAATCGCGCACCTCAAGTGGTCCGAGGGCCTGAATCCGACGAGTCAGGGTGCGTGGCGGCCGTAGCGCGTCCCCACCTTCGCCAAAACAGGCGGCGAGTACGCTGGCGGCGCCCGGAACTCGGAGTCGGCTCTCGACCCACAGCGCGATCGTGGTTGCGTGCGGTATTGGTCGCCGCCGCACGGCGGCTCGGATGCGGT
Organism: uncultured Gemmatimonadales bacterium; assembly: GCA_963748035.1. Classification (GTDB taxonomy): domain Bacteria; phylum Gemmatimonadota; class Gemmatimonadetes; order Gemmatimonadales; family GWC2-71-9; genus JADJOM01. Next base: position 940,307 of record CAVVHO010000003.1, read on the forward strand.
CCGCCAGTGGGAGGTGACAGAAGTCGCTCGGGACGAGCGTCGCCCAGGAGCCCGGTACGGACTCGAAGGTCGCCAGGGTCGCGGCGCCTAACCGGTGATCGCCGAGCAGGCACACCAGAGGGCACCACGGGGCTTCGCGGCTCAGCGCCATGGCTTCAGCCAGTGCGGGGATCCCGTCGCGAAGATCGGCCACCAAGAGCGCCCCGATCGCGGGGCGGAAATGACCCGTGGGGACGGGCCGATCACAGAACGGCTCCAGTACGTGGAGTGTCACATTGAGGCTCCCAGCCTCCCGCACTGCTGCGGGTGAACGATCAGGGGACCCCCATACAGGCAGGGTCGCCCGGCACCGTCAACCCACCCACCCGAATGATTCTCTTCTAATGATTCTTTCCTAACAGCGCGTGATCCCGCCGTGATTGGCGCGAACCTGTCTGGTAGTGACGCGCGCCCAACCGTATTGTGCGCCGGACCCTTCTCCATCCGGCCATGACTCGTATCCGCTTCCTCGGTTTTACCGCAGCGCTTATGTCGGCGCTGATGAGCCTCAGGTTCCCTGCGGCCGCCCAACAGTGCGCGCCCGGAGCCCTCTCGCTCGAAGCGAGGACCGCGCAGACCCTGCCGATGACCTTCGGAATCGAAGGCGTGGCTATCGCCGCCGGGGGCAGCTTGGCACTGTGGTCGGCTGAAGGGGAAATCCTGTCAGTCACATCTGACAAGGCCATCACCCGGCTGAAGCTGCCGGACTCGATCCGACCGGCTGGCGTGGCCATTGTGCCCGGGGGCTATCTGATTCTCGATCGCTATTCCGGCCGGGAGTTCCGGCTCGGTGCCGACGGCGTCCCGCGCCTGACAGGTAAGGGTTCTCCGCTCGCCGAGGGAGAGAAGCTCGACCAGGCGATTCGACAAGACAGCACCTGGACGCTGGCCCTGCGTGAAGCATTCACCCATGAGTTCCGGGTGCGCCGCGAAGGGGCCACGCTGTTTCGGTCGGCCCCAGGCGCGACCGTGAAAGCCACACCGCGCTACTTCGTCAGCTCACCTCAGGGCCCCCTGCTCCTCACCCGCCTGACGGCCCCGTTCGAGCTGATCCGCGTCGCACTGGACGGCCGGCACCGACACGCTGGCGGCGTCCCTGGATTCGGCGCTGGCCTCGATTGTCCCCCATGACAGCCTGCCTAACTGGCGGGCACTTCCAGCCGTCGCGATCGATTGCGGGCTCCTGCTGACACTCAGTGACCTCACCAGCGACCGGCGGCTGCTGGTCCGGGTGGATTCGGAAGGCCAAGTCGTCCGAGTCACACAGCTTGATGCACCGTTGGGGCTCATGGCGAGCCTGCCCGGCGAAGCGACGCTGCTCGCTGCCCGGCGGGTGGGGGCCCTCGAATTGGTCTGGTACGATTGGCGCTGGATCCGGGAGACGGCAGTCACCCAATAGCGGTAACACACTCAAGGAAGGAAGTACGTATGACGAAACGACCTACCCTCGCGACACTCGTGCTGGTTGCGCTGCTCGCGGTCTCGGCTCACAGCGCGGCGGGACAGTCCCTGGCCTCCATTTCCGCCGCGGCCATCGGCGCATCGACCGCGACCGTCGAGAAAGCCCCCGGCTGCTGGGGCTGTGGCGTGATTGAAGGCATCACCTTCTGCCAAGGGGGGCACGTCCCGGGCTACTACAACTGTAACACTTCGTGGGGCGGTACTTGCAACCTCAGCAGCGGCGGATGTGGCGGCGGCGCCTCCCTCCCGCTCGATCCGGATGGGGCGACCCAGTTTGTCTCCCGAGGTGCGGCGCTTGGAGTTGAGGCCTCCATGATCCAGGCCGGCACCCTACTCAAACGGAACTGTGACGGCGTAATTGTGGCGCGCCACCAGACTTCCGATAATATTGCTAGCGTCCGGGCGCGTACCGGTGTGCTAGCCCTCTGAGCCACGGTCCCGGATCCTCGCCATGTCCCTTTCGTTGCTCCGCGCGCTGGCAGTTGCCGCGGCGGTCATTGGTGCCTCGAGTATTCAGGTGCCGACTGTACGTCTCGCCGTTCACCGCGATCCCGGGTTCGCAGTCCCGGACAGCGTCCTCACGCAGCTGACGGCCGTCAGCGACCTTGCACTGGATTCTGACGGCAGCCTCTACCTCTCTGACTTCCGATTCCCCGCAGTGCTGCACCTTGACGCGTCTGGCGCGCTCCGTCAGACCATCGGGCGTGGCGGGGCGGGGCCGGGGGAGTTCTACTCACTCCTCAAACTGGGCCTGTGCCACGACACGCTATGGGTGGTGGATCCGGGGCGGGTCCGGGTGACGCTCTTTCCCCGCCGCGGGCGCGGGGCCGTCACGATCCCGTACGGCGCCTATGCCCACGTGGTCCGGGGCAGTCGGCGCCCCCAATCACGCCAGGGAACTCCTGTGACCTTGCTCCCCGATGGGGGCATGCTGGTCCAGGAGAACCTTCCCCTCAGCAACGATCCGAGCTGAGGGGATGAGTCGCACCCTGCTGCTGCAGACCGATCGGGCGCTGGGAGTCCGGGACACCGTCGCCCAGTTCTCGATGCGGCACTCCACAATGGTGTTCGTGTACGACGACGGGGAAACTCACTTCCGCCAGCCCTTCAGCGACGACCCGATGTACGCCACCAGTAGTGATGGCTCGGTGCTCGTCATGGTGAGTCGCGTCGCGGCGACTGGATCGGCCGAGCAGGAGTTCACGGTCGCGGTCCAGCGCGATGGGCGACCCACCGTCCAGCGCACTGTCTCCTATCGGCCTCGAGCGCTCCCCGGCCCGGGTGGTGGACAGTGTCGTGCGGGAGATGGCCAACCCGCGGGACTACGAGGGCCCGCCGCTCCCGATCACCTCGGACTCGGTCCGCCGCCGCCTGTTCCGTCCGCGGTATTACCCACCGGTTGAGCAGGTCGCTGTGGGGCGCGACGGCTCGGTCTGGCTCAAGGTCCGTTTCGCCGACGGTCCGTCGACTGCGAACGAGGCGGAGTGGCTCCTGCTCTCGCCCCGCGGGTTTCCAATGGGGCGGGTCACAATGCCGGCAAGCTTCCGGCTGCTTGAGGCTGACGGAGAAGCACTCTATGGAGTGGAGGGCGATCCGGATGAGGTCCCGAACCTGGTGCGCTACATAGCGGATCGGAGCTGACACTGCCACGGGGCGGACGCGGCCCGCCGCCGCTGGCGAGGCCCGCCTCCACTCCAGCATGGTTGAGTCGGCCGTGACTGGAATTCACGTGCCGTGGGCGGCCGGCCTGGTATGGTTGGCGCCGCTCCCCTCGGCTCCCGGATCGTGCACGTAGCCGAACCGTCTGAGCACCGCCTCGAGCTTCCATTCCCACCCGGGGATCCGGGCGGCGTCGGCGGGTCCCAGTCCCAGGTAGCGCCGGGCGCGATCCTCGAACGTCCGGGGGTCCATCCCGTACTCCCAAGCCATGGCCTCGAGCGAGGCCATCATCCGTTCCGTCGCGTGGAGCAGAGTTATCACTGCGCGCCAGTCGCTCGGCCCGAGCTGGCCCAACCGACAATCGCCAACGCTCCGGGCAGGCGATTCGAGCAATTGCTCGTTGAGGTCGTCGCGCTCCTCGCCTAACGCGAGGGCCACGGTGCCCTGCAGACTCCGGCCCAGGCCCCGTCGTGCCAGGAAGTCCACGACCTCGTCCGGCGTGACGGGAGAGCGCGACCTAATGGCGGCGCGGAGCAGCTCGGGCGGATGGGCACGTGCAGTGGTGGCAGGGAAGATTGCTGGGTTCCTGGGCAGGGTGAGCAGCACCAGGTTGAGAAGCTCCCGGCCGAGGGTCGGTCGGTCCGCCACGAGAACCACCGGGCACCACGGCCATCGGTTCACCGCGGCGGCCAGTTCTTCCTGCAGCGTCTCGACCAGCGAAAGCGGGACAACCATCGCGGTGCCGAGCGGTGGGTGGGCTTGGCCGCGCCAGGGCGAGAGGACGGGTGGGATCCCGGCTAGTAGCTGAAGACCGGTCGACATGCACGTATCCTCGGATCGCGGAGGGTGGAGGAGCGATGCGAGGTCAGTCTATGCGGCGGGTGTCAACCAGGGATCAACGGATCGAAGGGTCGGAAAGACGGCTGGAGGTCGGGGGAGGTGCCAACCGGAAATCCGTGGGGCAGGTCGGGCGTGCGACCGGGTCTGGCCCCCCCACCGGGATTTGACGTTAGTTTGAGCCAGCGGATTCCTATTTCACGCCTCTCGCGACCCTCCCCCACGGCCGCGCATCTTGGAGGGGCGGTGACGGAAAGCCGCGTTCAACCCATGCACCTCACGACCTCCCTCTTCGCCGAGCCCTCGTGGCTCCGGACAGGTTCAGCCCTTCAGCTGAGCCTCATCCTCGCAGCAGCTTGCAAGGGTGACGCCGTACGGGCCGACAGCGCCGGGCCTCCCCCAGGCGTGTCCGACTCGTCAGCCGGAGGGAGTCTCGCCCTTCCGGTCATCGGCGAGCCGGTCCGCCGCGCTGATCTGGTGCTCACTATTACCACCACCGGCCAAGTTCGGTCCGCCGCTGTCTCCCAGCTTAAAGCCGAGACCAATGGCAACGTGGACGCGGTTCCTGTGCGGCCCGGAGCGCGGGTGAGGAAGGGGGACGCCCTGGTGCGCCTCGACGCCCGGCCCTTCGATCTCGCGGTACGCGAGGCGGAGGCCGCACTCCAGGAAGCGAAGATCCGTCTGCAGGCGAACCTCGCAGGTGACTCGGCGTTACTCTCGACCCGTGAAGATGCCGAACGCCTGGCGAACGCGGCCGCTCTGTCAGGCGTACCGGGGGCCGAGGTAAGGCTGGAACGGGCGAGGCTCGACCGGGAACGGGCGGTGATCACTGCGCCATTCGATGGTGTGGTGGACCGGGTGGAGGTGGCGGAAGGTTCGCGGGTGAGTCCGGGACAGGACATCGCGACAGTGGTAGATGTCTCGCACCTCCGCGTCGAGGCGCAGGTGCTGGAGCACGACCTGCCCTACGTCAAGGTCGGTGGTGAAGCCCTGATCTCAACGCCCGCCACGGGGGGAGAAGCCGTTCATGGTCGCATCACCGCGGTGCTGCCGCTCGTGGACAGCACGACTCGGGCGGGACGTGTGGTGGTGAGCCTGGATACTCGTAGGGGCGGAGCTGCAGCTCCGCCCTATCGAAACGCACGCCTCCAGCCTGGCATGTACGCCGACCTCCGGCTCGAAGCGTCCCGCTTGGCGAACCGAATCCTGGTGCCGGCGCGCGCCGTCATCGAACGCGATGGGCGTCCGCTGGTCTTCGTGGCCAAGCATGGTCGAGCGCAGTGGGTCTACCTCACCCCCGGCCCGAGCAACGGCCAGGAAACCGAGGTCCTGCCCGATTCCTCAACCGGACGAATCCCCGTCGCCGTTGGCGACACCGTGCTGGTGGAAGGCCATCTCACCCTGACGCACGACGCGCCGGTACGGGTGACGGTGCCGGCGCCCTAGCATCGGCTGGCGGTACGGGCGACCCATCGGGTCGCCCCTACTCGGCCCTATCGCACCACAATGTCCCTCGCCGCCGCCGCGCTTCGCCGCCCCGTCACAACCATCTCCGCCACTCTCGCGCTCGTGCTGCTCGGCGCGGTGTCGTTGGAGCGGCTGCCGGTATCACTCCTCCCCGATGTTACGCTACCGGTCCTCACGGTACGCACCGTCTATCCCGGCGCCGCGGCGACCGAGGCTTCACGCTTTGTCGCCGAACCGATCGAAGAGGCCATTGCCGCTACCCCCGGGCTGGTAGAGCTCCGTTCCGTCAGTCGCAATGGAGAAGTCACGACGACAGCGCGGTTTGCCTGGGGCACCGACATGGCGATGACTGTTCTCGCCGTTCGAGAACGCCTCGATAACGCCCGGTCACAGCTTCCCGAGACCGCCGAGCGCCCGAATCTCCTCACCAGTGATCCGGGTCAGCGCCCGATCGCTGTGCTGGGCGTGACGGGCAAGGTGGGCCTGCTATCCATCGCACATCTCGCCGAGGAGGTGTTCGCCCGAAGGCTCGAGCAGCTCGATGGAGTGGCGAGCGTGGCCGTCACCGGTGTCCCCGAGGATGAGATTCGGGTGGATCTGGATCCGGTCCGGCTCCGAACCCTCGGTCTCACGCCTGACGACGTAGTGCGAGGGGTGAGGGACGCCAACGCAAGCGCCCCCGGCGGCACGATTCGGCGCGGCCAGTTCCGGTTCTCGGTGCGGGCACTTACGGAACTTCGAAGCCCGGATGAGTTCGGCGACATTCCCGTCGGCGCGCGTGGTGGCTCCGTGCGGTTGCGGGATGTGGGACACGTGAGCGTCACATCCGCGGACCCGCGTACCATCACCCGGCTGGATGGAGCGCCCGGGATTGGTCTCGTGGTCTACAAGGATGCCGGGGCCAACACCGTTGCGGTGACCGACGCACTCGAAGCCGCCGTGACGCAACTGGGCAAGGAGTTCCCCGATCTCTCGCTGAAGGTCGTGGCGGCGCAGGCACGCTTCGTCAACGACGCCCTGGCCAACCTGGGCCAGGAAATCGTCTTGGGCGGCGCGCTCTCGCTGCTGGTCATCATGCTCTTCCTCGGCGACTGGCGTGCGGCGTTCGCGATCGGCCTCGTCGTGCCGTTGTCGGTGCTGGTCTCGCTCACGGCACTCCAATTGATGGGCGTCACCATCAACGTGCTGTCGCTGGGCGGGCTCGCGCTCGGCGTGGGGCTCCTGGTAGACAACGCCATCGTCGTTTCCGAGGCCACGGCCCGGCACCTCGACGAAGGCCGGCCACGCCTCGAGGCCGCTCGGCTCGCCGCGGCCGAGGTGACCGGTCCGCTGGTGGCCGGTACGCTCACAACAGTGCTGGTGTTCGGGCCCATCGTCTTTGTGCGCGGGCTCGCCGCCGCCCTATTCCGGGATCTCTCGATTTCTGTCGTGATGTCGCTGACGGCTTCACTGATTCTGGCGCTGACGCTGATGCCGGTGATGCTCGCTGGGGCGGGGAACAGGGGAACGGGGAACGGAAGAACGGGGCGAAACCCGACGGCGACCGCCCGTTCCCTGCTCCCCGTTCCCCGTTCCCGTCTCTCCCGATTGGGCCACCATCTCGCCGAGCTCTACGAACGCGGCATGATCTGGTCGCTGGCCCGACCCCGGACTGTCTTCGCGATTGCGCTCATGGCGACGATTCTCGCCGTATTCGTCACGCTTCGGCTGCCGCGCGAGATCCTCCCCCAGGTGGACGAGGGTGTTGCCATCGCCAGCCTGCGACTGCCCGAAGGTACCGCTATCGAGGAGACCGCCCGTCAGGCGGCTCGCATGGAGCAGGCAGCCGCCGGGCTTGGAGCCAGAGGGACCTACACCAGAATCGGCTCTGCCACGGACGAAGAACTGGTCTCCGGTGCGGAGCCCGGGGGACCCGCGTTCGCGCAACTGTTGTTGCCTGTGCCAGCGGGACTCAAGGCCGGTGACTTCGCGGACGGGCTCCGGCGGCGGGTGCCTGATCTCGCCGAGGGGGACTTGGCGATCGACCTCGCCGGCCAGTCGGAATTTGGCAGCCTCATCGGTCGGGAAGGTCGGCTCATGCGCATTGAAGTCAGCGCGCCGGATCGCCGCGTGGCGGAGCGCTGGGCCGACAGCGCCCGCACCGTGGTCCGCGGCATCCCCGGACTTTCAGATGTGCGCGACGCCTACGCCGGCACTCAGCCGGTCGTGGAACTCGGGCTCGAGCGGGAACGCATCGCGCAGAGAGGCCTCACGGTGGACGAGGTGGCCAATACCGTCGCGGGCGGGCTCGGTGGCGTCGAGGCGAGCGAGCTCAGGGAGACCGATCGCCGAACCCCCATCCGGGTCCGCTACGCCGGCAGTGCCAACGAGGACCTCGCCACCGCCCTGGGAGCAACAGTGAAGGGTGTTCCCGTGGGTCAACTGGTCTCGGTACGAGAGGTACGCGATCCGGTCGAGGTGGTGCGGGTGGATCAGCGTCCGGTTCAGGTAATCGAAGCGGCTGTGGAGCGGGGTGGAACCGCCCGGGCGGTTGCGGCAATCGATGCCGCGCTCGCCGGAGTGCACATGCCACCCGGCCTCGCCTGGCGGGTCTCCGGCGCTGACATCGAACAGCGACGGACGATGTCCGAGCTCTCGGTTGTGGCGGTTCTTTCGGTCGCCCTGATGTTCCTCGTGCTCGCTGGCGAGTTCGCCTCGTTCACGACGCCGCTGCTGGTGATGCTGACGGTGCCGCTCGCCGGCGTGGGTGGGGTGTTCGTGCTCTGGCTCACGGGGCAGAGCCTCAACGCGGTATCGCTGATCGGCATGGTGGTGATGATCGGGCTCGCGGACAATGATGCGGTGGTGAAGCTGGATGCGATTCATCGCTTCCGAGCGGAGGGCCACCCGATCCGGGAGGCTGTCCTGCTAGGCGGACGCCAGCGCCTCCGCGCGATCGCGATGACTTCTCTCACGACCGTCGTCGGTGTTCTGCCCCTGGTCTTCGGCTGGGGCAGTGGCGGCGAGCTCTACCAGCCGCTCGCCGCCGGCGTCATCGGCGGGTCGGTGACGGCCACGCTGGTGACGTTCTTCCTGTTGCCGACGGCGTACGCGGTGCTTGAGGGCTCGGCGCTTCGGCGGCGAGAGACGTCCGGATGATTTCCTGGGCCGCGCGACGCCCCGCCGTCGTACTCGCCACCTGCGGCGCTTGTGTCCTGGCCGGTGTCGTAGCGCTCACGCGCCTGCCGGTCGCCACCAAACCATTCGTCGAACTGCCGCGCCTCACCGTCGCCATGAATTGGCCCGGCGCATCGGCCGAGCTGGTCGAGACCTATCTCGGCAGTCCCATCGAATCGGCCGTGCAAGCAGTCCGGGGGGTAAGGCGCATCGGCAGCGAGTCGGGCGAGGGCTACGTGCAGCTCGACATTCAGCTCGAACCTGGCGCGAACATCCAGATGGCACGGCTGGCGATTCTCGAGCGACTGGAACTGCTCCGCAGCGATTTTCCGCCGGGGGCAACTGGGCTCGAGGTCAGCAACTACGTCCCCGAGGGTCTCGAAGAAGAGCCACTGCAACGGTACTCGGTCTACGGTCCCTACACGCCAGGGGCGCTGCAGGAATTGGTGGACCGCCAGGTGAAGCCGCGGCTCAGTGCGGTGGAGGGCGTTGCCGGGGTAGCCGCACAAGGGGGCGCGCTCGTTGGCATCGCCGTGGCCTATCAACCGGAGCGGTTGCGGCAGCTCGGGATCGCGCCGGCGACCCTGCTGCAGGCGCTCGACCGCGCCAGGGCGGTGCAGTCGCTCGGAGTCGAGCACATCGGCGCTACCGAACGACGCGTAGTGCTTCGCGATGTGCCGGGCGTGGTGGCCGACCTGGGCGACCTGCCGGTGCAGGGGGCCGGCGGTCGGGTCTATCCGCTCAGTACCCTCGCCACGATCCGCCGGGAGGAAGACAACGAGGACCGGTTCTTCCGGATGAATGGCCAGCCCGCCGTGATGATGCAGGTTGCGCGGCTACCGGGTGCCGACGCGATCAAGACGGCGGCGCGCGTGCGAGCGGCACTCGCGGAGATCCAGCCCAAGCTGCCCGCGGGGGTCCGGTTCCAGGTCGTGGGAGACGAGAGCGTTCGGCTCGGCGAGCAGTTGGGAGACTTGGCCCGTCGAGGAGGAATCGCCTTTCTGGCGGTACTCGGCGTGCTTGTGATCACGCTCCAGGCGCCACGGGCTGTGCTGCTGGTGATGGCGAGTGCGGCGGTCGCGATCGCCGGCACTACGCTTGGTCTCTATCTGCTGGATGTTCCCGCCAATCTGCTCACCCTCGCCGGCCTGGGGATGGGTATTGGTATTCTGGTCCAGAATGGACTGGTGGTGGTCGATCGCTTTCGCACCGTTCCGGATACGCCAGCGGGCCGAGCCGAGTCAAGCCGACGCATTACTCCCGCCATCCTGGGTTCGACCCTGACGACTGGCGTCGTACTGATTCCCTTCCTCTATCTGCAGGGCGACACCCGGGCGGCCTTCACCCCTTTCGCAGTGGCATTCTCACTCGCGCTCGGGTGTTCGATTCTCAGTTCGGTTGTGATGCTGCCGGCCATCGGCCGCGGTCACGGCATGCACGTGGTGCGCTGGCCCAGCGTCAGACGCGCCTATCTCCGTACACTCATCCTCCTGCTGCGCTGGCGCTGGGCAACGATCGTCGGGACTCTGCTGGTTCTCGCTGGATTGGGCTGGGTGTTCGCCGTGAAGGTGCCGCGCTCGAGCTTCGGCGGTTGGTGGGGTCAACGGACCACCCTGAGCGGCCGGGTGGACTTTCCCAGTGGCTCCGATCCCGTGAGCGTGGACCAGAGTGTTCGCGAATTGGAGCGAATTGTGATTGGGCGCCCTGGCGTGGAGACAGTCCAGGCGCAAGGGGGGCCGAGCGGCGGGTTTGTTCAGGTGATCTTCGACGACCGCGCCGCGCGGAGTGTCCTCCCATACCAGATGCAGGAGGAGTTGAGTCAACGCGCGGCGCTCATCGGGGGCGCCTCGGTCATGGTGCAGGGCTATGGGCCCGGCTTCGCCAGCGGCGGCAGCGTGGGTTCGCTGCAAAGCTTCCGGATCAAGATTCTGGGCTACTCCTTCGCGGGGGTGGAGCAACTGGCATTGGATCTCAAGGCTCGTCTCCAGCGTATCCCCCGGGTCAACTCGGTGGATATCAACGCGGCCGGCTTCTGGTTCGGAGGCGAGCGTTCACGGGACATCACCCTGATCCCCGACCGTGCCGCGCTGGCCAGCTACGGCCTGTCCAGCCAGGACTTCGCTTCCAGCGTAGCCCGTGAAGTGGCGGGTGCCGCGGGGCGCCAGCGGATCACCGTGGGCGACGATGAGCTGTGGCTCTCGCTCAAGGCTGCCGGTGCCCGGACCAGAACTCTCGACGAGCTGCGCGAGACCCTGGTGCCTAACGCGCGGGGCGCTCCGGTTCGAGTAGGGGACCTGGCGCACCTCGATGAACGCGAGGCGCTATCCCGCATCAGCCGCGAGGATCAGCAGTATGTCCGGATCCTGAGCTACGATTTTCGCGGCCCAGTCAAGCTCGCCAACCGCACCCACGAGGCCTTCATGCGTTCGATCTCGGTGCCGGCCGGCTATGCGGTGAGTGACGAGTACTTCGGTTGGGAAGACGACAAGAGCCAGAAGGGGCTGTGGCTGGTCTTCGGGGTGGGGCTCGCCCTGGTGGCGCTCACGGTGGCGATGGTTTTTGACTCCGCCTGGGGCGCGGCGATGGTCTACCTGAGTCTCCCCATTGCACTCGGCGGCGTGGTCGCGGCATTCTGGCTCACCCATACGGCGTTCACGCGCGAAGCAGCGGTAGGGGTGATTCTCGTGATAGGGCTCGCGGTGAACCACGCGATTCTGCTGGTGGACGGCGTCCTCGCCAGGCGGGGTCGCGGCGTTCGGGCCGTCGTGGCGGCCTGTCGTGATCGGGTGGGCATGATCACCCTCGTGACCCTCACCACCCTTGCAAGCCCGCTGCCACTGGCCGTCGGCACTGGCGCGGACGACCTGTTCGGGGCCATCGCGCTGGCGCTGGTGGGAGGCACCGTCGCAGGCACCATCGGCGCACTGCTGCTGCTCCCATCAATTCTGGTCCGCCGGTCTCGTCCTAGCGCTGCTTCGTAAGCAATTCCTCAAACAGCGCCAACGCGGCGGGATCCTCGCTCTGGCCCAGCCAGAAGAGTGCCGTCTTCCTGAGCTTGGGGTCCTGGCTCTTGCGCACGAAGCGAACGAGGGCCGGCACCCCCTCCTCTCTCGGCCTTTGCGACAAGGCGAAGATCGCGGACTCCCGCACCTCCCGATCGCCGCGAGGATCCTGCACGATCGAGTCGAGTCCCGGCGTGGCGGCCTGTCCAGCTGCCTGACCGAGCCAGAAGATGGCGGTCTTCCGAGTTCTCCCAGCGCTGTTGGGATTGCGGGCGATCCGGAGCAGGGACGGCCACACCTCAACGCTGTCGGCCATTACCGCGGCGAACACCGCGGCCTCACTGGCGGACTCGTTCCGCTCGGCCAGCGCCATCAGCCACACCGCAGCTTCCTTGCAAGAGACTGTCCCAAGGTCGTTGTCGCCATGAGTGCGCCATCGACCTCCGACGTAGCTCCGGAGGTCCGTGGTCTTTCCGCCTGATCGATCTATTGCCACTCTGACCGGTCCGGACTCGCAGTCGCTCTCCCACTCATTTCCGTCTCGACGACCGATGGAGAATTTGACGTTGTGGCCATTGCCGCAGACGTCGGGGCGCGACGCGTATGCAAATCGTACCGTACCGTCCGGCACGGCGCCGATCCGTTGGGCGAGCGTTTGCGCCTGCGCGGACGACACCAGCATCAGCGCGAGCGTGAGGCCAGGAAGAACTGAGTGGCACATCGTCGCTCCTTGGGTGAAAGCGAGTGCCGCGACGTCGAGGTCATCTGTCGTGCGTCGTGAGTCATGAGTCAAGTCGCAGGTTTCTGCAGAGCTGGCATCGACTCTCGACGCATGAAACACGACTCCGCGGCGCGCATCCAGTGGCGCGCGGTTCCAGCGCTACTCGTTGAGCATCTGCTCGATCACGCCCGCGACCCGCGGATCGTGCAGTTGGCCGAGCCAGAAGAGCGCTTTCTTCCGCATCTCGGGATCGCTGTCCTTCTTCGCAATCTCCACCAGCCGATCAAGGGCGGCGGGGTCCTTGAGCTGGGAGAGGGCGAAGATCGTCTGCTCCTTGAGCTCCTGATCCTTGAGACTAGTGTACATCGCGCCAAGGTCGGCGGCGGAAGCCCCGCCCTGGGAGGACCAGAAGATGGCCTTCTTGCGGAGCTCGATGCTGCTCCGTTCGTTGCGGGCGACGCCTAACAACCAGCTCAGATCCTCGGGCCGGCGCGACTGACTGACGCCGAAGATGACCTTCTCCTTGAGCTCGTCGTCCTCCAAGCGGTCGTAGAGGCTCTTGAGATAGTCCGCGCCGCTGCCGTGAGATTGGCCCAGCCAGAAGATGGCCTTCTCGCGAATGTCCCTCGGCATGTCCTTGCGCTCGGCGAGGGCCCGCAACGCCTGGGTCGCCTTGGGATCGTGTTGCTGCGCCAGCGCGAAGACCGCCTTGTCCTGCAGTTCCGGGTCGTTCGACAACCGCGCGATGGAATCGAGCGCCTGCACCGCTCGCGGGCTCGACACCTGAGACAGCCAGAAGACCGCCTGCTGCCTGACTTCTCCGTCAGGATCGGTCCGGGCCGCGCCGAGCAAGACATCCTCGGTGTTCTCGTCGCGCTTCTGCGCGACCAGGAAGACCGCCTTGCGGCGGAGGCACACCGAACCTGGATCGCGGCGGGCCAGGACCCGGGTGAGGAGCGGCATCGCACGCTCGGCATCCATCTGCATCACGGCGTTGAGCGCAGCGAGCTTCACGTCAGAGTCTTCGTCGCAATCATCGTCACCGCGTCCTGGCGTCGGGGTGGGCGCCACCCGAGGGCTTGGTGAGGGGGTTGGCGCCACACTAACGACCGGGGCCGGGTTGGCGATCACGGCGACGCTTGCCGCCGACGGGACATCGCCTCCTTCTGCAAGCTTTCCCTGGATCCGGACCGCCAGCGCTCGGGCGTCCCCCGCCGTGGCGGCCTTCGGGAACCGGGTCTTCTGGTCCTCGAGCCGCGCCAAGGCGGTTCGAAGGTTGTCTTCGTCACCCACCTTGTAGCGGGCGAAGGCCTCCCAGTAGAGCGCGTCCGCGGTGTAGCTGGACTTCGGGTAGCGGCGCTGGAAATCGGCGAAGAGATCGGCCGCCTTCCGGTACTGCCCCCGATTGAGCGCCTCCCGCGCGACCTTGTAGAGTGAATCCGCGGGGTCGTCCAGCGTCGCGAACCATCCGGGGCCGAGCGGCGCCGCCGCGGGGGCCTCGGCAACGGAAGCGCGCATCACGGGAAGCAGGGCGAGACCAAGTATCCAGAAACGCATCACAGTACTCCTTGGGTGGAAACGGGCGTCCCGCCCGCGGGAACCGCGGAACGGAGTCGACCCAGCATGCCGTGCCAGTCGAGTCCGTCGGCGATCATCTTGGTGTCCTCGTGCGGACCAGCGGGGAGTTGGGTGATCTCCGTCAGGACCAGCTCGAGGTCCTCCAGCAGGGCGCGCAGGCGTACGTCCTCCGCGGCCTTGGAGTCGAGCAAGAGGCGCGCGGTGCTGAGCAGTTGACGGGCCTCCGCGGGCGCATTGGAATCGGGGCGACCATTGCGCGCGGCAGCCCGGAAATCAGTAAGGAAGACTTCTGCATGACCGAGATACTCTGCAGCCACTACCGTGTACGCCGCGTTGGCCGCCCCGGCGGAACGGGACAGCCCGAGCAGGCGCTCGCTCTCTCGCTTCACACTCAGCCGCCCGAGCCCGAAAGCCAGGGCAAGTAGCGCTGCGATGCCGAGCGGAACGAGCCACAACAAGCGCCTGCGACCGAGCCGCCGAGTCGCCCGGCCCAGCGGCCGCCCGGTCGCCGAGCCGTCGAGCCGCCGAGCTGCGACAACGCGCGCCCAAATCTCCTCGCGTGGTACCGGGGGCGGCTGCAGTGCTTGATCAGCCAGTCGTCGAATCATCGCGTCCTGCTCTTCCTCGTTCATGGCGTCGTCTCCTCTCAGGCGAACGCGGCGAGCGCTTCACGCAGCCGTGCCCGCGCGCGGGACAATCGCGCCTTGGACGTGCCGGTCTCGACGCCCAGCATCCGGGCGATCTCCTCGTGGGTGTATCCCTCGAGGTCATGCAACAGAAACACCGCCCGGTAGTGTTCACCCAGTTGGGCGATGGCCGCGGTCAAGCGTTCACTGAGGTCGGGTTCCACCCCGCCGGTTTCCACCGCCGGGTAGTCGGGGAGGAGATCGGCTTCACGGCGATCATGTTTCATGACTCGCCTGAGCCCAGTAAGCGCCACCGAGATCGCTATGGAACCGATCCACGTCCCGAGCGTCGACTCACCCCTGAAATCCCGCAACCGATCGAACACCTTCACGAAGGTCTCCTGGGTCCAGTCGGCGGCACGGTCCGGATCTCCCGCGAACCGGTACACCATCCCCCACACCCGGCCGACGTGCCCATCGTAGAGGGCACGCTCCGCCACCGGATCACCGGCCAACACCTGCTGTATCAGCTCTGTCTCGGTCACTGCTCTCCACGGCGACGGGAGGTGGCCAGGTTCGGTCTTCTGACGCAGCTTCGGCGGAAAGGGTTGCCGGGACCTCACGAGGAAGGAGCACCGAGCGGGTGAATGTGGTGATCGAGCACCCTCATGATCGCCGGTAAGTCGTTACCCCCCAATGAGTCTCGCAACATGGGGTCCGAGAAGCCGGCCTGCCAGCTACCTTATAGACAATCGGCCGCAGTCGAGATCGGCCCACCGATTGGCCTCTCAACGTTCAATCTGGCGTGAACGTATAAGCCTTATGGTTGTGACCTTCTCGTCCCATTCCTTTCGCCTTGCTTCCGCATTTCTGATCGCCATCACCGCCTGCAGTCCGGGACTTCCCGGACCCTCTGGGGCACGCCCGGCCGCAGTCCGCTCCGATACCCTCTGGACTCCGCCAGCCCGGCATGCGCGCGATTCCCTGCCGAATTGGGTGCCGCTGGATCTACCGCCCGATCTCGTCGCACGCCGGACGGCGCTTTCGCTCGAAGACGTGGTCGCCCTCGCGCTCGAGGGTAGCCCCGATGCGCGTGCCAGCTGGGCCGCGGCGCGCGCAAGTGCGGCCGGGCTGGGAGCAGCCCGGGGAGCCTGGTTCCCAGAGATCACCGGCGATGCGTCAGCCACCCGCATCAAGACCGCCGCCACGCAGGGCCGTACCGCGGTGCAACAGACCCTGTACGAACCGAGTGTGTCGTTCACGTGGCTGCTGCTGGACATAGGAGGCAGGACCGGTCAGATCAGTGTGGCGCGCAACGCCCTGATCTCCGCGAACTGGACCCATAACGCGACTTTGCAGAGCGTTGTTGCCCGCGCGGCCGCCGCTTACTTCGACTACGCCGCCGCCAAGGCGCTGCTTACCGCGCAACAAGCAACGGTGAACGAGGCAGGAAAGAATCTGGCGTCGGCGGAAGAGCGTCGCCGGGTGGGCTTGGCTACCATCGCTGACGTGCTGCAAGCCCGCACCGCATTCGCGCAGACTCGGCTGGATCTGCAGATGCTCGAAGGAAGTCTGCTCACCACCCGCGGCGCGCTGGCCGCGGCCACCGGTTACCCGGCAACACTCCAGTTCGACATCGATACCCTGGCAGTGGAAGCGCCGGTTTCGGCGGTATCAGAGCAGGTGGACACGCTCATAGTCGCCGCACTCCAGAACCGGCCGGATCTGGCGGCAATGCGCGCCGATTACGATGTGGCGCGCGCCCGGATCGGGGTGGCGCGGGCCCAGCGACTGCCCTCGATCACCGCGGGCGGCTCCGCCGGAGTCAACTATCGCTCCGATCAGAGCGGGGGGCGTAGCTCGTACAGCCTCACCGTCGGCCTGAGCATTCCGATCTTCAACGGCTTTATCTGGGAGTACAATCAGCAGCAGGCTGAGCACAATGCCGAAGCAGCCCTGGCCCGCGCCCAGGGCCTGACCCAGCAGGTGATCTTTGAGGTATTCCAGTCCTACTATTCCCTGCAGACTCAGGCCGCGCGAGTTGGCACGGCGGACGAATTGCTGGCCAGCGCCACGGAATCCGCCGAAGCCGCCAGGGGCCGGTATCAGGCCGGGGTCGGGTCTCTGCTTGAATTGTTGAGCGCCGAAAATTCGCTCGCCGCGGCGCGGGCACAGCGGATCCAGGCCCGGCTGGGCTGGCAGGCCGCGCTGGTCCAACTCGCCAAGGGCACCGGGCTGCTCGATGTCCAGGCCAAGAGTTCCATCCGCATGGCTCCTGCGGGAGCCCAAACCGATTCGTTGCCATGAACCGTCAGGCCCATACTGCTCGCGTTCTCGCCACTTTGCTCCTCGGGCTCGCGGGGTGCGGGAAGAAAGAGGCGGCACGCTCGCAGATGGTTCCAGTGACGGCGAGCGTGGTCGCGCGACAACCGGTGCCATTCATGTTGTCCGCGAGCGGCACGGTGGAACCGCTGGAGCGGGTGAGTGTGGAGGCTCAAGTGTCAGGGCCACTGCTCAAGATCGAGTTCCGCGAGGGTGACCTGGTTCATAAGGGCCAGCTGCTCTTCGTGATTGACCCCCGGCCGTTCCGTGGGATGCTGGACCAGGCCCTGGCCGCGCTCGCGCGCGATCGTGCCCAGGCTGAGAATGCGGCCCGAGATGCGGAGCGCTACGGGGAGCTCGTCAAGCAGGAATACGTGACGGCCCAACAGTTCGATGCCGCCCGTGCCACCGCCACCGCGCTCGAGGCGACGGTGCGCGGGGACAGCGCCGCAGTGACGACCGCACAGATCAACCTGGAGCATTCCACTGTCCGTGCGCCGATCTCGGGTCGGGCGGGCAATCTGCTCATCCGGGAAGGCAACCTGGTCCGCGGTCCGGGCAATCCGCTCGTCACGATCAATCAGATCCAGCCGATTCTGGTGCGGTTTAGCGTCCCGGGTTCCAGCCTGGCTGAGATACGCCGGCGGCCCATGGACAGCGTGGAGGTGTCCGCCGCCGTTGTTGCGGACGCGCCACCGGTCGTTGGCCGGCTGAACTTCGTGGACAACACGGTCGACACCACCACAGGGACGATTCTACTCAAGGCCCAATTCGCCAATCGGGATGGCGTGCTATGGCCGGGGCAGTTCGTCAGCGTCAGCATGCGGTTGTATGTCGAGCAGGACGCCTTGGTCGTTCCCGCCGGTGCAGTGGTCTCCGGGCAGCAAGGTACCACAGTCTTCGTCATCGATTCGGGGGCGACGGTCTCCTCCCGGCCCATCAAGGTTTCCCGGGTAGCCGGAGACGTGGCCGTGATCGAGAGTGGCCTCACCGTGGGCGAACAGGTCGTGACCGCTGGCCAGCTGCGCCTGTTCCCGGGCGCCAAGGTGGAAGTCCGCACTCCCGCGGTGCGCGCGCCGGAGGAAGCCAGTTGAACATCGCCGAGCCCTTCATCCGGCGGCCAGTGATGACCACGCTGGTCTCGGCCGGCATCCTGATCTTCGGTGCCGTAGCCTATCGGCTGCTGCCGGTGAGCGATTTGCCCACCGTCGACTATCCCACGGTCAGCGTCAGCGCCAGCCTCCCCGGTGCCAGCCCGGAAACGATGGCCTCCGCAGTCGCCACCCCGCTCGAGAAACAGTTCTCGACCATTCCGGGGCTCGACGTGATGACCTCGTCGAGTGGGCTTGGATCAACCTCCGTCACCCTGCAGTTCACCCTGAGTCGCGACATCGATGCGGCGGCGCAGGACGTCCAGGCCGCAATCTCTCAGACGCTGCGCCAGTTGCCGCAGGGGATGCTGCCGCCGTCCTATCGCAAGGTGGATCCTTCCGCCTCGCCGATCATGTTTTACGTGCTTCGGTCGGCCAGCATGCCGCTCTCGCAGGTTAACCAGTACGGCGAAGGCTTCATTGCCCAGCGGCTGTCCACTGTCGATGGCGTCGCCCAAGTGCAGGTGTACGGTTCGCAGAAGTATGCAGTCCGGATTCAGCTCGATCCGCAGAAGCTTCAGGCCTGGAAGGTCGGCATTGACGAAGTGGCGGACGCGATCAACACCGGCAACGTCAACCAGCCTGCCGGTGTTCTCTGGGGTACGGAGCAGACCTACACCGTCCAATCGAACGGCCAGTTGGAGAACGCCGCGGCGTTCAAGGAGCTGGTCGTCACCTGGCGGAACGGCGCTCCGGTGCGGCTCCAGGATCTCGGGACTGTGCTGGACGGAGTGCAGAACACCAAGACGGCGAGCTGGTTCAGCGGTACTCGGGCCATCGTCCTGGCGATCCAGCGCCAACCCGGCAGCAACACGGTCGCAGTGGCGGAGCGGGTGCGAACGATCATGAAGAACCTCCAGGAGGAGCTGCCCGCCGCCCTCTCGGTCACCACAATGTTCGACCGGTCACTGGGGATCGAGCAGTCGGTGACGGACGTCAAGTTCACTCTCCTGCTCACCATCGTCCTGGTGGTGCTGGTCATTTTTCTGTTCCTCCGAAATCTTTCCGCAACGCTCATCCCCAGTCTGGCGCTGCCGATGTCGCTGGTCGGCACCTTCGCGGTCATGTACCTGCTGGGGTTCAGCCTCGACAACCTGTCGCTGATGGCGCTCACCCTCGCGGTCGGCTTCGTGGTTGACGATGCCATTGTGGTGCTCGAGAACATCGTGCGGCATACCGAGATGGGTGAGAAGCCGTTCGAGGCGGCACTCAACGGCGCCCGCGAGATCGGCTTCACCATCGTGTCCATGACCATATCCCTGGTTGCGGTGTTTATCCCGCTGCTGCTGCTTCAGGGACTCATCGGCCGCCTGTTTCGCGAGTTCGCCGTCACGATCGCCGTGGCGATCCTGGTGTCGATGTTCGTCTCGCTCACGCTGACCCCGATGCTCTGCGCCCGGTGGCTCCGGCCGGGACATCAGCAGCGCCAGGGGCGGTTCTACCATGTCACTGAGCGGGTCTACCAGCGGGTGCTGGGTGCCTACGAGCGCTCGCTCAGGTGGGTCATGGCGCATCGGCCCCTCACCCTGCTGTTCTCGGCGGTCATCCTGGTGGGGACCGGGGTGCTCGGCGTCTTGGTGCCCAAGGGATTCATCCCCAGCGAAGATCAGGAGCGGCTGCTGGGTTCTTTCCTCGCCCAGGAGGGCTCGTCGTTCGACGCCATGGTGCGATACCAGCAGCAGGTATCGAGCGTGGTGGGTGCGGATCCAAATATCCAGGACTTCATGATCTCGCTCGGGTCTGGCGGACGTTCTTCTGGCAACAACGAAGCGTCGCTCTTTCTGCATCTCAAGCCGCGCAGCAAGCGCCCCCTGGACGCCGACGGGGTAGCCCGACAGATCGTCGGCAAGCTGAACCAGATCCCCGGGGTTCAGGCGTTCCTTTCCAACCCGCCGGTGATCAACGTGGGTGGACGCGGCTCGCGCAGCCTGTACCAGTTCACCCTGCAGGGTCCCGATGTGGACGAACTGTTCCAGGCAGCCCAGGGGTTCCTTCAGAAGATGAAGGGCGTCAAGGATATCACAGACGTCACCAGCGACCTGCAGATCAAGAATCCGGAGGTTGACGTCACGATCAACCGCGATCGGGCGTCCGCGCTGGGCCTCACGGCCGATGCGGTGCAATCAGCGCTCTACAATGCCTACGGCGCGCGCCAGGTTTCTACGATCCTTACCCAGCAGGATCAATACTGGGTCGTGATGGAGCTGCTGCCGGAGTACCAGCGCGACTTGAACGCCCTCAACATGCTGTCGATCCGTTCGCCGACTGGGGATCTGGTTCCGCTGATGTCAGTGGCCTCGGTGACGCCGTCGGTGGGTCCCCTGAGCGTCAACCACTCAGGCCAGCTGCCGGCCGTCACCATGTCGTTCAATACCGCCCCCGGAGTCGCTCTGGGCGACGCGGTGGCGCAGGTGCAGGAGCTGGCGCGCCGCAACCTGCCGGAGTCGATCAATACCACCTTCGCCGGCACCGCCCAGGCCTTCAAGGATGCCCAAAGCGGACTCCTGATCCTGTTGGTTCTCGCGATCGTGGTGATCTACCTGGTGCTGGGCATCCTGTACGAGAGCTTCGTGCACCCGATCACCATACTCACCGGCCTGCCCTTCGCCGGATTCGGTGCATTGCTCATCCTGTTCATCACCCGGCTGGATCTGAGCATCTACGCGTTCGTGGGCATCATCATGCTGGTGGGCCTGGTCAAGAAGAACGCCATCATGATGATAGACTTTGCGGTGGAGGCGGAGCGGAAGCATGGCAAGTCGCCGACCGAGGCGATCATCGAGGCCTGTCATGTACGATTCAGGCCGATCATGATGACCACCATGGCGGCTCTAATGGGCACCTTACCGATTGCACTTGGGGCGGGAGCGGGAGCCGAATCGCGGCGGCCCTTGGGTGTCGCGGTGGTTGGGGGACTCGCCTTCTCACAGCTCGTCACCCTGTTCGTCACCCCGGTCTTCTACACCTATTTCGATACCATGGCCACCCGAGTCCGACAGCGGCGTGCTGTAGCACGTCCGGCGATCGGAACTGTGCCGGCAGAAGCACCCCGCAGCCCAGACGCCTGACCCGCTTCACCAAGTCCTGCGCTTCCGCGCGGATCCCCCCACGGTTCGCCCCAGTTTCGTCGATGCTGGAGGTCTTCCAGCCAAGCCCTTCGGTGAGAAGAACCGTTGGCAAAGCCGACTGGGTGGGCTGTGTCCAGTTCTCAGATGTCAGTTGCTGGTGTATCACTGGGCATGGCTCGCCCTACCCGAAGGCCCCCTCAAAAGCTGAGTCCGTCCGGTTCTGCCCTCCGCCGGAGTGGCGCCGAGGTCTGATGCTCTAACCCACTGTCTATAAAGAGGTTGCAGTGCGGGTAGACGATTGCATCCGAGGGCCGAATAGGGGTATATTTTCGCGGCTTCCGGGGCCTCGGGCCCCAACCACTTTCCCAGTCCCAGGACCCGCATGACCGGCCCCTCGCAGCGTGAACGCATTCTGCCTCGACTGATCGAGGAGGAGATGCAGCAGTCGTTCATCAACTACTCGATGAGCGTGATTGTGTCACGCGCCCTGCCCGATGTGCGGGATGGGCTCAAGCCGGTGCACCGCAGGATCCTGTACGCGATGAACGAACTGGGCCTGGTGCCGGGCCGGCCGTACAAGAAGTCCGCCACCGTGGTGGGCGATGTACTCGGCAAGTACCACCCGCACGGGGACAGCTCGGTCTACGATGCGCTCGTCCGGATGGTGCAGGACTTTGCGCTCAGATATCCGCTGATCGACGGCCAGGGAAACTTCGGCACCATCGACGACAACGCCGCGGCCTACCGGTATACCGAAGCGCGGCTGACCGACATCGCGATCACAATGCTGGAGGATATCGACAAGAACACCGTCGTATTCCAGCCGAATTTTGACGACCGGTTGCAGGAGCCGTCGGTGCTGCCGGCGAAGGTGCCCAACCTGCTCATCAACGGGTCCAGTGGCATCGCGGTCGGCATGGCGACCAACATTCCGCCGCACAATCTGCGGGAAGTGGCCAAGGCGGTGCAGCACCTGATCGACCATCCCGAGGCGACGGTGAATGACCTCGCCAAGTTCATCAAAGGGCCGGACTTCCCCACCGGAGCGTTCATCTACGGCCGCCAGGGGATCAAGGAGGCTTTCGAGACCGGGCGCGGCAGGATCCAGATGCGGGCGAGGGCCCAGGTCGAGGAGCGGGAGACCGGGGGCAAGAGTCAGATCGTAGTGACAGAGTTGCCCTACCAGGTCAGCATCGAACGGCTGCACGCGAACATCGTGGAGCTGGTGAACTCGAAGAAGCTGGAGGGGATCTCCGACGCGCGGAATGAGAGCAACAAGGAGGGCGTGCGGCTGGTGATCGAGCTCAAGCGCGACGTCATCCCCAACGTGGTGCTCAACCAGCTCTACAAGCACACCGCGATGCAGTCCACCTTCGGGGTCATCATGCTGGCGCTGGACAACGGCGCGCCGAAGGTGATGAACCTGCTGCAGATCCTGCAGCGGTTCGTCGAGCATCGCCACGAAGTCATCGTGCGGCGGACCCAGTTTGACCTGGATGGCGCCCAGGCCCGGGAACACATCCTCGACGGGCTCAAGATCGCGGTCGACAATATCGACGAGGTGGTCGCGATTATCCGCAAGGCCAAGGACGTACCGGATGCCGATGCCAAGCTGCGCAAGCGCTTCGGTCTCTCCGAGAAGCAGAGCGACGCGATTCTCAACATGCGGCTCGCCAAGCTGACCGGGCTCGAAATCGAGAAGCTGGAAGCGGAGTTGACCGAGGTGCGGGCGCTGATCAAGGACCTCAAGAGCATTCTCGCCTCGAAGCCGAAGCGCATGGGGCTCCTCAAGGAAGAAATGGAGGAGGTCGCCCGGAAGTACGGGGACGACCGGCGCACCGAGATCCTCGCGGACCAGGATGACTTCTCGGTGGAGGATCTGATCGCCGAAGAGGATATGGTCATCACCATCTCGCATACCGGCTACATCAAGCGGATCGCGGTGAGCACCTATCGGCGCCAGCGCCGCGGCGGCCGGGGTCTGATGGGCGCGACGACCAAGGAAGAGGACTGGATCGAGCACCTCTTCATCGCCAGCACGCACGACTACCTGATGTTCTTCACCAACACGGGGCAGTTGTACTGGCTCAAGGTGCACGAGATTCCCCAGGGTGGCCGTGCCAGCCGGGGCAAGCCGGTGGTCAACTGCATCGCGATCAAACCCGACGAGCATGTCGCGGCGACCGTGGCCGTACGGGAGTTCAGTCCCGACCAGCACCTGATCTTCGCGACTCGCAACGGCACCGTGAAGAAGACCAGCCTGGCGGAGTACGGCAATGTGCGCTCGACCGGTATCCGCTCCATCAACATCGATGAGGGCGATGAGCTGATCGACGTGCAGGTGTGCGATGAGGCCAGCGACATCGTGCTGGCCACGGCCGACGGCATGAGCATCCGCTTCCATCAGGGTGACGTGCGGGAAATGGGTCGGGTCGCCACTGGAGTGAAGGGCATCGAGCTGGAGAATGACGATCATGTCATCGGCATGGTCGTCATCCGTCGTGATGCCACGCTGTTGGTGGTGAGTGAGAAGGGCTATGGGAAGCGCTCGGAGCTCACTGACTACCGGGTCCAGAAGCGCGGCGGGAAGGGCATCATCACGCTGAAGCGGACCGACAAGACTGGAGCGCTCGTCGCCCTCATGGAAGTGCAGCCGGCCGACGAGTTGATGCTCATCACCAAGCACGGCGTCATTATCCGGCTCCCGGTGGATGGCATCCGGGTGATCAGCCGCAACACCCAGGGCGTCCGCGTCATGAATCTCGACCAGGGGGACCAGGTGGTCGACGTGGCCCGTGTGATCAGCGAGGACGAACAAGGTGTGGAGGAAGGCGCGAGCGCCGAGGCCTCCGAGTGAGGCGGTTGCCTCCCTCCCGCTTCGGCCGTAGCTTCGCGCAGTGACCCTTCCCGCCACAGCCGCGCCGTCGGTATCGCTCGCATCCATTCGAGAAGCCGCGCGGCAGTTGGCGGGCGTGGCGGTGCGTACCCCGATGGTCGCAGTAGCGCCCGGAAGCCTGCCTCAGGCGGGTGGAGCTGGTCCAGAGGTGCGAGGCGGCGCATTCCTCTATCTGAAATGTGAGCAGCTGCAGCCGATCGGCGCCTTCAAGATCCGGGGCGCCTACACGGCGATCGCACGGCTGGACCCGGCGCGACGGGCCCGCGGGGTCGTCACCTCCTCGAGCGGAAATCACGGACAGGCAGTGGCCTGTGCGGCCCAGCTTTTCGGCGTCCGGAGTGTGATCGTGATGCCGGAGTCGGCTCCCGCTGTAAAGGTCGCCGGCATCCGGCGTCACGGGGGCGAGGTCGTGTTCGCGGGGAAGACCCGTTCGCCCGAACAGCAAGTTCGCGCTGATGGATTTGCCGCTGAAGAAGGGCTGGTCATGATCCCGCCCTTCGACCACCCTGACGTCATTGCGGGTCAGGGCACCTGTGGCCTCGAGATTCTGGAGCAGGTGCCGGGAGTGCGGACCGTGCTCGTGCCGGTCGGCGGCGGAGGCCTGCTTTCAGGCATCACCACCGCCATCAAGGCGCTCCGGCCCGAGGTTGAGATCATCGGTGTGGAGCCCGCAGGGGCGCCGAAGCTGACCGCGGCCCTGGCGAGCGGGGCGCCGATGGTGCTGGAACACACCGCTAGTGTCGCCGACGGGCTGCTCACCCGCTCCGTTGGCACCCTGCCATGGTCCCTGATCCAGCCGCACGCGCTCCGGGCGATCACGGTGACGGAAGCAGAGATCGGCCATGCCGTGCGGTTCCTGTTCGAACGCCAGGGACTTCGGGTGGAGCCATCCGGGGCGGTATCGTTCGCAGCCGTGCTCGCCGGCAAGGTGACCTCCCCGGGCCCGGTCGTAGCAGTGCTGAGCGGGGGAAACGTGGACCAAGCAGTGTTCGACCTGTTGGTGGCGGAATGAGCATTTCCCCGCGGATCCTGGTCGCCGATGATGACCAGGCCCTGACCCGCACTCTCTCCTGGATCCTCAAGGAGAACGGCTACGACGTGGTGACCGTCACCAACGGCGAACACCTGCTCGACCGACTCGGTGCCGAGCAGTATGATCTGCTCCTGCTGGACATCATGATGCCGGGCGCCGACGGGTTGCAGCTGCTCGAGCGGGTGAAGGGCGATCCCCGCATCCGGGACGTGCCCGTCCTCATGATCTCTTCGATGCCGCCCGAGGAGGCGACAGTCCGCGCGCTGGGTCTGGGCGCCGCCGACTTCATCTCCAAGCCATTCCGGGTGCGGGAACTGCTCGCGCGAGTCAAGGCGCATCTCCGGGTTGGGCGCGAGCTCAACCTGGCCCGTGCGGAGGCCCGGACCCGTTCCGAGATGGTGGACATCCTCCAGGAGGTGACCGCCTCCCTCAAGCCGGAGGAGATCTACCACATCCTGGTGCGGCGGGTGGCGCGCGGGCTCAAGATCTCCAAGTGTTCGCTGGTCTTCGCTACTCCGGCGGAGGAAGAGGCGACGGTGGTAGCCTCGTACGAGAACCCGATGCTCCGGGATCTGCGCATTGATCTCCGGCGTTACCCCGAAATCCGTCGGGCCCTCGATACTCGGCAGACGGTGCTGGTCACGGATGTGGCGACCGACCCGCTATACGAGGCCGCACGCGCCGAGTGGGAAGAGGAGGGCTTCAAGGTCCCGACCCGCTCGGCCATCGCCATCCCCTTCGTGATGAAGGACCAGCGGGCCGGCGTGTTCTTCCTGCGGACCACAATTGAAGACACGCCGCTCAACCACTCAGACGTTTCCTTTGCCGAGCAGGTCATCCGGGCCGCCGCGCAGGCGCTGGAAAAGGCCTACGATCTGGAGAGTGCGGTGATCGGGCGTGAGCAGATGAAGACGCTGGCGGAAACCGACGCGCTCACCGAAACCTTCAATCGCCGCGCATTGGCGGACAAGCTGGTCCAGGAACTGGAGCGCGCCAACCGCTACAACACCCAGCTTGCCTGCCTCATGGTGGACGTCGACAACTTCAAGTACATCAATGACGCGCATGGACATTTGGCCGGTGATGGTGTGCTGAGGGCGTTGGGCGGAATCCTCCGGCGGGAACAGCGCACCGTGGATATCGTCGCCCGGTATGGAGGCGAGGAGTTCGTGGCGCTGCTCCCCGAGACCGGGTTGCCCGGGGCGAGGATCTTCGCCGAACGGGTCCTCAAGAAGGTGGCTACACAGGACTTCGGTGACGGCACACGGGCGATCCACGTCACCATCAGCATCGGTATCGCCTGCTACCCTGACGAGCGGGTGCAGGACGGCGAATCGCTGCTCAAGCTCGCCGATCAGAATCTCTACAAGGCCAAGATGGACGGCCGCAACCGGTACCGCGATTGAGTAGCCGCCGCTGTCCCCGCTGCAACCGGGTGTACTCGGACCCCGCCAGGTTCTGCCCGCAGGATGGCAGCCCATTGGTGGACGTCGCCGGTGGCGCCCCTCCGCAGGCTACCAGCGCCGGCCTCCGGACGCTGGTGCGTCAGGCGGCGCTCAAGCGTGGCCCGGGGATGGACCGCGCGAGCGCCCTGCAGGACTCGATGCTGGATCAGCGCTACGAAGTGGGTAAGCGGCTGGGCGAAGGTGGCATGTCCTATGTCTACCTCGCTAAAGAGGTCACTACCGGCGAGACCGTTGCCATCAAGGTCCTCACGCCGAAGCTCAAGGAAGACAAGAGTTCGGTCGAACGACTGCGCCGGGAGGCGGGCCTCGCCATGCGGCTCGAGCACCCGAACGTGTGTCGGATCCTCCGGCTAGGCGAGACCGAGGATGGCCTGATCTATCTGGTCATGCCCTATCTCCCGGGCGAGCTGCTCTCCGATCGCGAAGTCCGTCAGGGCGCCTTGCCGCTCGAGGTGGGCGTTCCACTCATGCTTGAAATGTGTCGGGGACTGCAGCACGCACACGACCTGCACATCATTCACCGCGATCTCAAGCCCGAGAATGTCATGCTCGTCCCGGACGATCGAGGGGCGGGTGGTATCCGGGCGGTGATCATGGACTTCGGTCTTGCGAAGGAGCGCCGTCAGGAACCAGATGTGGCCAAGCTTACCGCGACCGGCATCGTACTGGGGACCCCGGAGTTCATGAGCCCGGAGCAGATCCGCGGCAAGCCGCTGGATCCGCGGAGCGATGTCTACGCTCTGGCGATTGTGGCCTTCGAGATGTTTACGGGCCAACTCCCCTTCCAGGGCCGCAACGCCCAGGAGATGATGATCGCTCGGCTGCGTGGAAAGCCGAAACTGCTGCGCGAGATCAAGCAGGATCTGCCGGTGCGGTTGGAGACCGTCCTGAACAAGGCGATGGCACTCGATCCCTCCGACCGCTTCCCCTCGATGCAGGCGCTTGCCGAGGCGATCGAGGGTGCGGAGGAGAGTGGGGTATTCGCGAGGTTGTTCAAGAAGTAGCCGGGAACGGGGAACAGGCTAACGGGGAACGGTGAGAGGTGATGCATGGCTGAACGGGGCGCAGTGTCCGCGGGTCTGGTTGGTCTGGTAGGAGTCGCTGCGGGTCTCGTCATCGCGTGGTCCCTGCCGACATTCCGTTCCCCCTTCCCTGTTCCCCGTTCCCCCGCGACAACCCACGGCGAGTGGGTCTACATCCGAACACCCCGGGGCGATTCGCTGCGCGCCTATGTCGGCTATCCGGAGCGGAAGGACAAGGCGCCGGCGATCATCGTGATCCACGAAATCTTTGGGCTTACGAATTGGGAACCGACCGTGGTAGATCGACTCGCGAGCGCCGGCTACGTGGCCATCGTCCCCGATCTCCTGTCTTCTCGATTCGGGACTACCCCCGCCGACCCGGACTCCGGCCGCAAACTCACCGCCCTGCTCGACGGGGACGCGGTGAACGCCGACCTGGACGCGACGTATGGCTATCTCAATGGCCTGCAGGCAGTGCGGAAGGATGACATCGCGACCATCGGGTTCTGCTGGGGAGGCGGGCGCAGCTTCCGCTATGCGACGGTCAATCCCAAGCTCAAGGCGGCGGTGGTGTGCTATGGCCCCCCGCCGGATCCCCCCGCCATGAAGGGCATCCGCGCTTCGGTTCTCGGGGTGTTTGGCGAGGACGATGCCAGGATCAATGATTCGCTCCCTGCAGTGGCACGGCAGATGGCGGCGGCGGGTGCCCGGTTCAGTTACGATATTTACCCCGGGACCGGCCACGGCTTTCTCAAGCCTGGCAGAAAAGGGTCAGACGGACCGCAGGTGGAGCGGGCGTGGGAGCGGATTCTCGCGTTTTATGCGAAGATGTTGAAGTGAGCGGTGAGAAGTGAGCGGTGAGAAGTGAGAAGTGAAGCACTGTGACGTTTGGAGGAGAAGGCAAGCGATGCGAGCGGCTCGCTACCCTTCAACCCCGACGTGTTCTACGTTGCACTGTTCACATCTGCCTGTCACTTCTCACTCCTCACTCCTCACTTCTCACCTCTCAAAGCTCACCTCATGCTCCCGCTTCTCCTCGCGCTTCAGATACCACTCGGCGTTCTCGCGGACACCGTTCATCCTACCCACGAGGCGCTGCACCACGATATCACTATCGTGCTCGGAGATACCGGGACCCACATACTCGGGGTCGTCCAGACGACCTGGAAGCTCCGCTCCGCCGCACCGGTCGATGTGCCGCTCGATTCCGCCTTCCGTGTCGTCCGGGTACTGACTGATGGCGAAGGCGATACGCGCATGGGACGGATCACCTTCGCGCTGGATGTGGGCGGGGGGGTCTACATCCCGCACCACCGCTCGGCGGGTGACACGCTGCGAACTGGCATCCGCTACCACGGCGTCGTGCGCGATGGTCTTATCATCCGTACCGATTCAACGGGACGGCGCACGGTGTTCGCTGACAATTGGCCTGACCGGGCGCACCACTGGCTGCCAATCCCCGATCACCCCAGCGACAAGGCCACCGTGGACTTCCACGTGGAGGTGAGCGAGGGGACCACCGTCATCGCCAACGGTGTGCTGCGGAGAGTGGATACATTGCCGCGGGGCCGGTTGCTTTGGAACTTCTCGATGCGGCAGCGCATCCCGACTTACGGCATGGTCATTGGGGCTGGACCGCTGGTGACCAGTACGCTGCCGCCCGCGGCCTGCGAGCTGAAGTGTGTCCCACTCGCCGTGATGACTTTCCCGGAGGATTCTGCCTGGGCCGTTGACGTTCCGTTTCGGCGGGCGGGCGACATGGTCGCCTTCTTCAGCCAGCTGGTGGGACCATTTCCCTATGACCGGTTGAGTCACGTACAATCCACGACGATCTTCGGCGGGGTGGAGAATCCGACCGCAATCTTTTACGACGCTGCCGCCTATCGATCGCACCACCTGAGCGAGTTGACGGTCGCTCACGAGACGGCGCACCAGTGGTTCGGCGACGCGGTCACCGAGGCCGACTGGCACCATCTCTGGCTGTCCGAGGGATTCGCCACCTATTTCGCTGCACTCTGGCTCGGCCACGCGGGCGGCGACAGCGCCTTCCGGGCCGAGATGCGACGCGGTGCCGCAACGGTATTCAAATCCGAGGCGACCAAACGCCCGATCCTGGATCCACAGACCACGGACCTGATGGGGCTGCTGAACAGCAACAACTATCCCAAGGGCGCCTGGGTGTTGCACACGTTGCGCGGCCTCATCGGTGATTCGGCGTTCCGGGCAGGAATTCGGGACTGGTACTCCACCTATCGCGACTCCACCGCCCTCTCATCGGACTTTGCGGGTATCATGAGCCGGGCTGCAGGTCAGGACCTGACTTGGTACTTCCAGCAGGCGCTGACTCAGCCCGGTTACCCGAAGCTTGCTATCAGCTGGGCTAGGCGGGGGAAGGGACTCGTGCTTACCCTGCGTCAGACGCAGCCTGCCGAATGGGGCGAGTACCGGCTCCCCGGGCTGGGAATTCGGATAGACGGGAAACTGGTACGAGTAGATGTCGAGGGTCGCGAGACTGTTGTGCAAGTGGAGGGCAGAACGAAGCAGCCGCCGCTTATCAGCGTCGATCCCGAGGGATGGTGGCTGCTCGAGACAGCTGCGACCAGCGAGGGTCACTAGTGCCGCTTCCGTTCTCAGCTTCCCGCTACCCCATTCTCTTCCTCGGGCTCGCCTCGGCGTGCCGTGGTACGCTTTCTCCACTGTCAAACAAGCTTGAGGTAGGTCAGGATCCGTACGTTGTCTTCACCGCGGACGGGGAGGATGGCAAGGGTGACCTATTCGCTTCCCGCCCCGCAGGAGAAAAAGCCTACCAGATCACGTTTTCTCGAGTGGACGAGGAGCTGCCGGCGCTCTCTCCCGACGGGACTATTCTGGCCTTTATCAGGTCCGCGGCGCCAAGCGACGCTAGCACGTGGTCTCTCGTCGTGATGAATCTGCTGAATGGATCGGAACGCCGGGTGGGGCTCCGGGAGAATATCCCGACGCGCTTGGCATGGTCAGCGGACGGCAGTAGGCTCTACCTGCAACGTGCCACCGGCCCTCAAGTTTCCTCGGTACCTCCAGGCTCGCTCTCGCCCCAACCCCTGCCCATCTCGGAACGCGCGGACGCTGATTCCGCTCTTGCAGTCATGCTCGGCGACCCGCCGCAGGCCGAAGCAGTGCCCTGCCCGGGCGGAGCGGGGCTGTGTGCCCGACTCGGTGATCGGGTACAGGCCTTTGCCGAGCACGGCAGTGCGCCCGCGCGCTGGCTGGGTGACTCGGTTGTCTACCTCGAGCAGGGCAACTGGATTGTTCGACCCCTGGCCGGCGGAAGAACCCGGGTGCTTGGCTGGACCACCAAGCTGGCCCACCCAAGGGATCTCACCGTTTTCCGGGGCCTGTCACGGCCCGGGAGTTGACGGCGGCCGAGAAGCCGCGATCGCGTCCCAGGCCGCATCGAGTGTGAGGCCGACGGGCGAGCTGTCCGAGGCCCATTCTCCCGCTGCAACCCGCTCCGCTGCAACTCCCACGATTACCAGCCATACTTGAGCCCACAGCTCGGCCGGTCCCGAGCGCACCTGCCCGTCTGATTTCCCCATCGCCACCAGTTGTGCCAGCCCGTCAGTGAATTCCCGGTGGATGCCGCGGCTCTGGTCATCCAGGAAATGTTCGTTCGCTTCCGAGAGGAGCATGCGGATAACGGCGGGGTCCTGCCGCGCCATGTCCACGATCTGGCGGCCGAACAGCGCGAGCCGTTCAGGCGGACGACGCACTCGGTCGTTCTCGAGCACCTTGAGTGCATCGATTGCCCAACTGTGGGCACGGCGATGGGCAACCTTGAGGAGGTGTTCCTTGCTGTTGAAGTGCCGGTAGATGGTTCCTTCAGCGACTCTCGCACGCTTGGCGAGCGCTGGTGTTGTGGTACGGAGGAAACCAACGGTCGTGTAGAGGTCCAAGGCAGCTCGGAGTAGGCGCTCCTGCGTGGGATCGTCATCGCGAGGTTCGGGCTGGGGGTCCATGGCGGGAAATCTACCGCCGGAAGTTCGGCGCGGGACTCTCACGGGAACTCAGGCTTTCAAGGTTAGGTTTAGAGCTGACGGACGACTCTTCGGGAGGCATGCCGGTGCTGGACTTCAAGTCGCTTTGGGAGCAGGGGCTTACGTTCGACGATTTCGTGCGGGCCGCCGGCGAGAGTTACCAGGGACTCTGGGAGGGAGTCCACCGCACCAGCCGACTCCCGCAGTGGGCTACTATGCCGACGACCGAGCAACGGCGTTTCCTCGTCATCGCCGAGGACTGGTGCGGCGACGCTTCCAATACGGTTCCGGTAGTCGCCCGCTGGGTTGAGGCGATGCCGGGATTCTCGCTTCGGATCATTCGCCGGGACGAGCATCCGGAGGTCATGAATCGCTACCTCACCCATGGTACCCGCTCAATTCCGATCGTAATCGTGCTGGATAATGAGTTTCGTGAGCTCGGCCATTGGGGCCCGCGTCCGAGGGAACTGCAGACCTGGGTCCTCGCCCACAAAGACACGATGCCCAAGGGCGAGCGCTACAAGGAAGTTCGTCGCTGGTACGCCACCGACCACGGCGAGAGTACTCTCCGCGAGATTCTAGACGTCATGCAGGTGGAACGGGCGGCCTAGCTACCCCAGATGCGCAAGTCCTAGAATGACCACCCCGAACCGGCACTGAATTGGAATCCGTCGGGGCCACCGGCGAAGTTGAAGGTCCAGATCATGAAGCGCAGCAGTCGGATGGCGAGGCCACCTCCGCCCCCGACCTTCATGTCCTTGGTCGTCAACTCGAAGTCCTCCTGCTCAAAGACCCGCCCGGCATCCGCGAAACCAAAGAGTGTGAAGGCTCCAAGGTCTCCGAGATTGAGCAGGTCGTGACGCAGTTCCGCGCTGGCAAACAGCACTCCGCGGCCCGCGAGGCGCTGGAAGCCGAGTCCGCGGTGTGAGTAGGCACCGCCGAGCACGCTGACCTCTCCTTCCCATACCGGCACCTCAAAACGAGCGTTCAGCGGGGCCTTGTCTGAGAGCGAGGAGCCCGCCACCCGCGCGGCAAAGACCGTCCCGTCGCGAATCGGGAGGTATCCGCGGAGATCGGCGCCCACACGGGTGTAGCCATCCCCCCCACTGCCGCCGCCGAACGAGGCCTGACCAAAGACGCCGCGAGTGGTATTGAACTCATTGTCCCGAGTGTCGAGGACGAGGGTCACCCGACCGCGGACGTCGGTATCCGTGAGATTGTTCCTGCCGACGTCCGTCCGGAAGAGCGAAGGGTCGCTTAGGTCGCCCAGATTACTGTGCTCGACCCCCCCTGCGCCGGCGAGGTAGAGCGGGCCGGCGAGGTGTCGGGTGATTTCCACGTTCCCGAAATATCGGGTCCTCCTTGCCTCGTACCAATGCGGCTGGTTCTTGGTGACGGAATCCTTGACGTACTTCGTGTTGTTACCCAGGCCGAAGTAGCCGAGCCGTGTCTCCCGAGTGGTGCCCAGGGTTGCAGCGAGTCGCCAATCCTTCTTGAGCAGCGGCGCGTGCAATCGGGCAACTGCCATGCGTGCGCCCGTGAATCCTTGGCCCGCATCGAGCGTCAGCAGTCCGGAATATGGGGTCCGCGCGAAATAGTCGGCGGGCTTCCGTTCCTCGAAGTGCATCGCAATCAGCGGAAAGTTATTGCCGAGGGAGGGGAAGAACGGATAGAAGCTGTCCTTCCAGGGTGCATCGACCGGTTTCCACTCGTCCTGAGCGGCCAAGGGCACGGCGCAGACCCCGAGGGCCAGAGCGATCGTCATCCCGAGGGCCACGATGGCCCTGCGCGGGTGGGTTTTCATCACTGCGCTCGTTCGAAGAGGTAGGCGGTGTCGCGCACCACCGAGGCATTGCCGTCGAATGTGGCGTACGTGCTCGGAAACAGGGCGGCGGCGCCAGCCTCGCCCTTCTTGTTCACGGCGTAAAAGTTGAGTTGGAATCTGGGCCTGCCATTCGGCAGCAACAGTCGAGGAGGCGTCAGGGCCACGACCCGTCGCAGGCTCTCCAGTGCGGCGTCGGTCGGTCTCATTCCCCGACGCATGTGCTCCACCGTGAGAAATCCACCACACACCATGATGTTGGCCTCGCCCAATCCGGTTGAACCAGCGGCACCGATCTCGTTATCGGTGTACTGTCCCGCCCCAATAATCGGTGAATCCCCGACTCGGCCCGGAATCTTCCATGCCAGGCCACTGGTCGTGGTGACGGAGGAAATTTCGCCCTGTGCATTCACCACATTCAAGTTTACCGTGCCGGTCTTTCTCGGCATGATGGGCTCGGTGTCGGGCACGTCGAGCCAGTCGTCGTCGTGGCCGCGATTCGCACGCCAGCGCAGCCACTCCTCGCGGGATTCAGGGGTAAGCAGGTCCTCTTCCTTGAATCCGTAGCTCAGCGCAAATCGCTTGGCCCCGGCGCCGACCAGGAGAATGTGGTTGGTATACTTGAGAATCAGCTTGGCCACCTCGCTCGGTGTCTTGATATTCTCCAGTGCTCCAACCGCTCCGGCGCGCTTGGACGGCCCGTGCATACAGGAGGCGTCCAACTGCACCACACCCTCTTCGTTGGGCAGGCCGCCGTAGCCAACCGAGTTGTCGGCGGGATCCAGCTCTTGGATCTTCACCCCCTCCACCGCGGCATCCAGGGTGTCGCTGCCGCTTTGCACCAGTTGCATGGCCAACTCGATGCCGCGCTTGGCGTTCGCCGATCCGACCGCCATCGGCCTCGCCGCCGAACGGAGCCGGATAGCTGGGGCGCCGTTGAGAGCAGCGGAACGTCCGAGCGCACTCGCGGTCAGGGCCACGCCGGTCGCACCGAGGAAGTCACGCCGGGTCAAAGCATCGGACACAGGAGGCTCCAAGCGAGAGTGAACTGGACCGGCCCGGGGGGATTTAGGCACCGGCCGCGGCTTCTGTCAACTTGCCGGTGGGGCACACACCGCGCAAACTTCCCTACCTCATTGCATGAGCATCTTCTCGCGCTCCCGCGGCCCAGGATCCTCGTCGGATCCGTTCGACCTCATCCGGTATGCCGCCGGATTCCTCCTGTGGGTTGGCAGCATCGTCTCGGTGGCGCTCTGGCTCTCCGGGATTACCACGAAGGGCCTGCTGCTGGTGGGGGCATTGTGGTCGGTCTACGGCCTCATCCACGCGGTGCTCGACGGCGTGCTGGATCCGCTGATTGAGCTGATCACCGACATGCTCCATAACATCGGCCTGACTCCGTTCCGTCAGAGCTATTCCTATATCGAAGCGATGGTTGCCCGCGGCGAAACCGAATCCGCGGCGGCCGCCTACGCCCAACGGGCTGGGGAGGGTGATGCCCAGGCGGTAGTGCGGCGCGCGGTCCTGCTCTCGGGTCCGCTCAACCGTTCGGAACAGGCCCGGATAGAACTGGAAGAATTCAGGGAGCAGCACCAGCTCCGGCCGGTAGATGATATCCGCATCGGGCTGGCGCTCGCCCGGGTGCATGAGGATGCGCTCGACAACCCCGGCCGCGCCATGCGCGAGATCCGGCGGCTGCTCGATCTCTATCCAGGGGTCCGGGGACTTCGCCATATCCGGCGGAGCTTGGCGGCGCTCAAGGCTGAACGGTTCGGAGGGACAACTTGAGACGCTCGTTTCGCTTGCTGCGGGGCTTGCTGGCGTGATCGGGTAGGGCAGGTCCTGGCGGGAAACCGGACAAGGTCACGTCTCACATCCAGGTTTCACCTTTCGCTTTTCATTCTTCCCCTTTCGCCTCTCCCCATTCACCGGACCTTGAACTTCCCAACATGCCCGAACAGCCCCTGTGCCGTCTCGGATAGTGCCAGGGCTGACCCGGCCACCTGTTCCGTGGATGCGGACAGCTGCTGAGCGCTCGCGGCGATCTCCTGGGCGGCGGCAGCAACGTCTTCTGTTCCGCTTGAGACTTCATGGATACGACTGGTGATCCCCTCGATCAGGCTGCGGACCTCCCCTGAGGATTGCGAGATCTGCCGGCTCCATTCATCCGTCTGGTTTGCTTCGGTTGCCACCCGGGCCAGCCCCTCGGCGGCCTTGTGCGCCGTTTGCCTGGCGGCTTGTCCGCCCCGCGCGAGCCGCATCAGCCGCTCTTTCGCACCGATCACGCGGTCCTGAACGAGCCGCACGGTGTCGCTGGTCTCGCTGGCAGCCTTCGCGGTCTGCCCTGCCAGCTTCCGCACCTCCTCGGCCACGACCGCGAATCCCCTCCCCTCGTCGCCGGCGCGGGCGGCTTCGATACCGGCGTTGAGAGCGAGCATGTGCGTCTGGCGGGCAATGGCCTTGGTTTGCGTGACGAACTTCCCGATCTCCTCCGAGGCGGCCGCTAGCGCGGCGGCCTCCTCCGAACCGCGCTCGATCTCCTCCGCGAGCCGCTGCAGACTGGCGGTACTGACATCCAACTCGTCGCGGTGATCGCGGGCCATCTGCGCGAGAGTGGCGTTCCGCAGCGCGGCCTCGCCTGCACTCGCGGCGAGCGTCTGCGCAATCTCCAGAATCCTCGCGGCGTCGTCCGCCGCACCGCGGACCAGCGTGGCTTGTCGCGTTGCCCGTTCCGTGAGATCGTTGCAGGTGCCCGAAACTTCCTGAGTGGAGGCGCTCATCTCCTGCGTGGACGAGGAGATCTCCTGGGCCATCGCTGCGGCTTCCTCGGCGCTTGCACGGATGGCGCCGACCAGCACGCGCAGCTCCTTGAGCATTGTAGCGACGGCCTCGGTAAGACCGTCGGCTTCACGGGATCCGGTGGATGTGACCGCTACGGTAAGGTCCCCCTGGGCCACTCGACTGGCCACGACGACGGTATTTCCCAGCGGCCGGAGAATGTTCCGCACCGACCAGCTCACGATGAACACCGCCACCAGCCCGCTGAACACCAGGTACACACCCAGCGCGCCGAGGCTCGCGAGCCAGAACACCTTCCCGCCGTAGTCGCGGCCATAGAACAGCCACAACATGACGACCTGGACCGCGCCCAATCCCAGGAGCAGGCCCATGGCGGTCAGGTAGATTTTCCGGATGAAGAGGCGTCTGGCGCTGGCCATCGGTATGGTGAGAGGAGGAGTGGAAGGTAGGGCAAGCGACCGCTACGGGGCAATGGGAGAAGGTGAGCGGTAAGCGGCGCTCGGCCGGGGAGCGGTGAGCGGGAAAGTCACGCAGGAGTAGACAAGCTGAATTTCGGAGCCGGCTTCGGCCAACTGGCATCCCATCAAACTCACCTTTTGCCCCTTGCCGCGTACCGATCCCCGCCGACCGCTCACCGCTTACCGCTCACCGCAGACCGCCCTAGATTCCTGCCCCTATGACGTATCAGCCAGATCAGATCGAGGCGAAGTGGCGGGCACGATGGGCGGAACAAGGGACTAACCACCCGGATCTCGACCACCCGAAGCGGCCGTTCTACAACCTCATGATGTTCCCCTATCCCTCAGCGGAGGGGCTGCACGTGGGGAACATGTTCGCGTTCACGGGCAGCGATGTATACGGGCGCTTCAAGCGGCTCATGGGCTATTCGGTCTTCGAGCCCATGGGCTTCGACGCGTTCGGCATCCACAGCGAGAACTACGCAATCAAGGTCGGGACCCACCCCGCGACATTGATCCCGCAGAACATCGCGAACTTCCGCCGCCAGCTGGAACAGATCGGGGGCATGTTCGACTGGCGCCACGTGCTGAGTACGACGGACCCCGAGTACTACAAGTGGACCCAGTGGATCTTCGTGCAGCTGTTCAAGGCGGGGAAGGCGTACAAGAAGAAGGCCGCGGTGAACTGGTGTCCGTTCGACAAGACCGTCCTCGCCAACGAGCAGGTCGAAGGCGGGCGCTGCGAACGCTGCGGGACGGTCGTGGAAACCCGTTTCCTGGAGCAGTGGTTCTTCCGTATCACCGAATATGCCGACCGGCTCCTCCAGAATCTCGAGACGCTCGACTGGTCCGACACGACACGCACGGCCCAGCGCAATTGGCTGGGCCGAAGCGAAGGCGCGGAGATCCGGTTCGAGGTGGCCGAGTCGCCGACCCTGCGATCCGGCCAGCCGACGAGTATCACCGTGTTCACCACCCGGCCCGATACCCTGTTCGGAGCAACCTTCATGGTCCTGGCGCCGGAGCACCCGCTTGTCGCCCAGCTCACGACCGTCGACCGACGGAGTGAGGTGGAGGCCTACGTCCAGGCGGCCGCGGCGAAGGACCTGATTTCCCGCAAAGTGGGCGATAGAGACAAGACCGGAGTCTTCACCGGCGCGACCGCGATCAATCCGGTTACCGGCAGGCCGATTCCGGTTTGGATCGCCGACTACGTGCTGATGGAATACGGAACTGGCGCGATCATGGCCGTGCCCGGGCACGATGAGCGCGACTTCGCCTTCGCTCGGCAATACGGGCTCGAGGTGATCCGGGTGCTGGCGGGTGACGGGCAGCGTCCGGACGCTTCGCTGACTGAGCCCGAAACCGAGACCGCCGGTTACCGGCTGGTGAACTCCGGCCGTTTCGACGGAATGACGTCGGATCTCGCGACCAAGGAGATCACCGCCGACTTGGCGAAGCAGGGGCGAGGTAAAGCCGTG
Source organism: uncultured Gemmatimonadales bacterium (assembly GCA_963748035.1). GTDB lineage: Bacteria > Gemmatimonadota > Gemmatimonadetes > Gemmatimonadales > GWC2-71-9 > JADJOM01. The sequence continues at coordinate 978,384 of CAVVHO010000003.1, forward strand.
GTCCAGTACCGGCTGCATGACTGGTGCATCTCCCGCCAGCGGTACTGGGGCCCCCCCATTCCGATCATCTATTGTGACGTGTGCGGCCCCGTGCCGGTGCCGGAGCAGGACCTCCCCGTGCGGCTCCCTGAGATTGAGGACTTTCGTCCCGACGACTCCGGGGTGTCGCCGCTCGCCCGCCATGAGGAGTGGTACTACGTCCCGTGCCCCACATGCGGCAAGCGGGGACGGCGTGAGACCGACGTATCGGACACCTTTCTGGACTCCGGCTGGTACTTCCTGCGGTATCCGAGCACCGACTTCCACGACCGGCCGTTCGACCCGGCGCGCACCAGGACCTGGTGTCCGGTTACGACGTACATCGGCGGAAACGAACACGCCGTACTGCACCTGCTGTATTCCCGCTTCATCACGATGGTGCTCAAGGATCTTGGCTATGTCGGGTTCGAGGAGCCCTTCACCCGCTTCCGGGCGCACGGCCTGATCATCAAGGACGGCGCCAAGATGTCGAAGACCAAGGGAAACGTCGTGAATCCGGATGAGTACATCGCGCAATGGGGCGCCGACACCTTCCGGATGTATCTGATGTTCCTTGGTCCCTTTCAGGAAGGCGGCGACTTCCGCGATGCGGGCATCAACGGGCCACGCCGGTTCCTGGAGCGAGTGTGGGCGATGGTGGGCGAAGCGGAGGACTCGGGAGGCGAGGTCCGGAAGGACCTGGTTACTCGCTGGCACGCGACCAAGAAGAAGTGCGCGGAAGACCTCGAGTCGCTGCACTACAACACGGCCATTTCCGCGTTGATGGAGCTGGTGAATCACGTGAAGGAGGCAGGCTCCCGCGACGTGGCGATTGTCCAGGATCTTGTCGTGATGCTGGCTCCGTTCGCACCTCATTTCGCCGAGGAATGCTGGGAGCGGCTGGGCCATACGAGCAGCGTGTTCGAGGCCCGCTGGCCCGCCTGGGATGAAAGGTTGGTAGTCGCGAATCAGGTCGAGTTGCCGGTGCAGGTCAACGGCAAGACCCGGTCGAAAGTCTCCATTCCGCGCGATGCCTTGGAGGATCTGGCCCGGAGCACCGCGCTCGCCGATGCCACCGTGCAGCGCTTCGTCGATGGGAAGAAGATCGTCAAGGTGGTCTACGTGGCGAATCGACTGATCAACTTCGTCGTAGCCTGATGCGGCGGCCCCTCGCGATTGGGTTTCTGAACCTGGCTGTCGCGGGCATGATGAGTGCCCAGGCGGCTCCGGCGTCGTATCAGGACGTCATTCGGGAATCCCGGCTGCTGATCCTCGATACCATGACGGCGCTCCGCGTCCCTGGGGCGCAAATCGCCGTCGTGAAGGATGGTGTGCTCCTGTGGAGCGAAGGCTTTGGGCTCGCCGACATCGAGCAGCAGGTCCCGGTCACACCCCTCACTCGATTCCGCATCGCCAGCATTTCGAAGCCCGTGACCTCCACAGCCCTCGGCCTGCTGGTGCAGGAGGGGAAGGTCGACCTCGACGCCCCCGTGCAACGTTATGTGCCGTCGTTCCCGGAGAAGCGTTGGCCGATCACGGTGCGCCAGGTCGCGGGGCATCTCGCGGGAATCCGGCACTACAATGACGGCGAGTTCGAGAACATGCGGCACTACGCCAGCGTACGAGAAGGTCTTACGATCTTCGAGAACGACTCGCTTCTGTTTGAGCCCGGGACGCGCTTCTCCTATTCATCCTATGGCTGGAATCTGGTGAGCGCGGTGGTCGAAGGCGCGGGTGGCGTGCCCTTTCTGGAATTCATGAGCACCAGGGTCTTCGGACCGATGGGCATGACACGCACCTTGCCTGAGTTTGCCGACAGCGTCATCCCCTGGCGCGCGCACGCCTATGTGCACCCCGATTCGGGCGGTGCGGCCGAGAATGCCCCGTACGTGGACAACAGCTACAAGTGGGCCGGCGGCGGGTTTCTTTCGACGGCGGAAGATCTTGCCCGCCTCGGGCGCAATCTGCTGGCGGGTCGCGTGCTATCACGCAATACCGTGGACCTGCTTTGGACCTCCCAAACCACCAGGGACGGCAAGCTGAGCGAATATGGCATCGGTTGGTCAGTGCGGCGGGATAGTGCGGGTCGTCTGGTCATAGGGCACACCGGTGGTGCCATGGGCGGGACCGGCAATTTCATCATCTATCCCGAGCAACACCTGGTGTTGGCACTGCTCATCAACAGCGACGTAACGTTTCTCGGCCTACTACCGAAGATCGGCGAGCGGTTCCTTCAGGTAGTTCCGGACTGAATAGGGAAGGCGAAGAGGCGAGGAGGCGAAGAGGCGAGAAGGGGGACAGTAGTTGATATTTCCTCGCCTGTCGCCTGTCGCCTGTCGCCTTCTTGCCTCTTCGACTCTTCTTGCCTCTTCGCCACTTCTCGCCTCTTCTCGCCTCTTCGCCTCCTCGCCTTCTCTCCCCTCAGACCAGCACCTTCGTAATCCACTCCCCAACCAGATATCCCACCGCGGCCACACCCAGTCCGACAATGAACATGTCCAGCCCGCTCCGGAATACGCTGCGCCCGGTGAAGAAGCTACGCGCCGCTCCGACCCCAAAGTGCGCCAGCATTGAGATTCCAAAGCTGCTCCAGACCGCGACGGGGCCGGTGGCAAGGAGGAACGGTGCGACCGGGATCAGCGCCCCGACGGCGGTTGCAGTTCCCGTGATCCATGCTTCCCGCAGCGGGGTGCCGCTCGGCTCCCCGATCTTGAGCTCCTCCCGCACCTTTTCCTCGAGCGCTCGTTCAGGATCACTCATGACCTTTGCCGCGAGTTCCTGTGCCTGGCTCTCGGGAAGGCCCTTGGCCTGATAGAGCAGCGCCAACTCCTCTCGCTCGAGATCCGGCATCAGCCGGATCTCTTCCCGCTCCATCGCGATCTCATGTTCGTGTACTTCTCGCTCGCTCTTGGCGGCAAGGTATCCCGAGGCGCCCATCGACAGCGCGTCGGCGACCATACCGGCGAATCCCGCGACAACTACGGTGTGGGCCGTGAGGTTGAGCTCTCCCTGGGCGCCGAGCATCCCGGCCACAAGTCCGAAATTGGCGGTGAGGCCGTCATTGAATCCGTAGACCAGATTTCTCAGGAGCCCGCCGGCGCCCGTCTTGTGCCATGGCTCTCCGCTGGTGCCAACGATCCCAGCGAGGGACTCGGCGTGTTGCGCGGATTCCTTGGCCAGGGTGAGCGCCGCCTCACCGGCGGGCCCATTGGGCGACTGCCGGTACATGCCGAGGTAGCCCTTCACCTCTCGACCTTCCTCCTCGAGGAGCATGGGCGCCAGGAACCCCGGACCGAATCGGCCGGCCAGCCACGCCATGCCCCGCGCCCGAACGGTGGGCTTGAGCACCGGAACCGCATGTCCGTGATCACTCAGCAGCTGTTCCCACATGGCGACGTGCCGGTCCTCCACTCCCGCCAGCCGGGCGTAGAGTTCTGCCCGTTTCGGATCTTTCTCCAAGTCCGCGAGGGCACGGTAGAGATATGAGGCGTCTGCCTCGTCCTCGAGATGATGCAGCCAGTCGTGCGGAGCGGTCTTGGTGGTCGGGTTCGTCATGGCGCGAAATGTAGCGCCTGACTGCTCAAGGGATTGAGACCGCGCCTCAGGGGCGGGCGGCGGCCAGACCGGGTGGAGCATTCCCTCAGTCAGTGGCCTCGATATCATCGTCGTCCGAACGATTAAGTCTTTGTACCACAATGATTTAGTGGTTTACTCGTCGCCTTTTCTCCGTTGCCGGTTGTCGTCAGGATCCCAGTCAGGGTCTGCAACCGTAAGCCCCCCTCCCGCATCTTTCCACTGTCATGGCCGATGCCCTCGTGCTATCCGAAGCCGACGTAGTCCTCGCCCGCGCCCGCGTGGGGGATCTGGACGCGCTCGAGCAGGTCTATCGGACCTACGAGATGCCGGTCTACAACCTCGCACGCCGGATCTGCCGCACGGTGGAAGACGCCGAGGACGTTCTGCAGGAGACCTTCTTCGAGGTGTGTCGCAGCATCAACCAGTATCGGGGCGACGGCAGCCTGTGGGGCTGGGTCCGTACGATCGCCGCGAGCAAGGCTCTGATGCGGCTTCGTCGGAACAAGTATCGCGACGCCGATGAGCTGGACGAAGAGTTCCACATGCCCACGGCTTCACGACAGGACAATGGACTCAGGATGGACCTGGAGGCAGCGCTGGAGCGGCTACCCGAAACGAGCCGTGCGGTAGTCTGGCTCCACGACGTTGAGGGGTACACGCACGAGGAAATCGCTGGGATGATGGGCCGGACGGTGAGCTTCTCCAAGTCGCAGCTGGCAAGAGCGCATACCCGCCTTCGCCGGTGGCTCGGAGAGGAGCGGGAGGCAATATGACGCACCTCTCCCTCGAACAGCTGCTGGAGCTCCGCGAATCTGGGCGCGAGCCGGGGACGGCGTCGGCGCGCGAGCATCTCGCCTCGTGTCCGGCCTGCCAGGCGGAGGCCACCCGGCTGGATCAGCGTGTGGCGCGGGTCCGGGCCCTGCCTTCGCTTCGTCCGGCCCGTACTCACTGGCCCATGCTGCGCGTGCGGCTGGAGACTGAGCGCCGGCATCGGCGTGTGCTCTGGATAGGCGCCGCAGGTATGGCGTTGGCAGCCAGTATCGCTCTGGTGGTTGTGGTGCGGCGCCACGATGGTCGCCGCGATCAGGCTGAGCTGGCTATCGATTCGGTGAAAGCGCGGTCCACTCAGCTCGAGCAGCTCATCGAGAACTACAATCCCGAACGGCGAGTCACCGACGGCACAACGGCGCTTGTGGCGGGACAGCTCGAGGATCGGATTGCCCAAGTGGATCATCAGTTGGAATCGGTGCGCTTGGAGACCGGTCGCCAGAATGACGAACAACTGCTCCGGCTATGGCGCCAGCGCGTGGGCCTGCTCGATGCTCTGGTCGACGTCCACCTCACGCGGGCGAGTCAGGTCGGGTTCTAGCATGCGCAGGCTCCCGATCGCCATACTGATGGGCTGCCTCACGCCCGCGCCAGGCGCGGCGCAGGAAATTCGCCCGCCACGTGACTCCGAGATGATCCGGGTGGAGCGCACTCTCCCACCGGGCGCGACGGTCGAAGGCCGCATCCAGATCCTCACCTCCCGGCGTGCTCGCCTCGGCATCTTCTTCACCATGCGGGCCCGTGACACCGATAGCATCGGTGCCTTGGTGCAGGGGGTCACTCCCAACGGGCCGGCCGCCAAGGCGGGTCTCCGATCCGGCGACGTCATCACTCGTTTCAACGGTAGCTCACTCGTCGAGAGTGGAATCCGCGCCGGGCGTGAGCAATCGGGCCCTGGTGTCGCGCTGGCATTGCTGGTGGCGGGAGTCGGCCCGGGCGATACCGTCGCCATTGAGTACCGGCGGGGGAAGCTGCGCCGCAATGCGAGCGTCGTCGCCGGGGACGAGCCTTTCGTCACCTGGACCATGCCTGAGGGCGGCTTCGGCTACGCCTTTGGGGACAGCTTGGGAGAGATTGGCGAGGCGATGCGTCATCCGCCGGAGGGCTGGGGAGGCCCGTTCAAGTACCGGATCCCCGGAGAGAGTCTGCGGGGCATGGGAGACACCGCCCGCGGCTTCAGTCGGATGCGAGTCCCGCCGCCCAACATCTTCATGTTGGGAACTCCGCTCGAAGACCTCGAGCTCGTCCCACTGAACCGGGACTTGGGGCGCTACTTCGGCGTCAGCGAGGGCATCCTCGTCATCAATGTCCCCGAGGATTCAAAGCTCGGCCTGAGGGCGGGAGACGTGGTGCTGGCCATTGATGGCCGTGTGCCGACCAGCCCGGGGCATCTGCTCCGGATTCTCAGGAGCTACGAACCCGGAGAGTCATTCAAGCTTGAGATCATGAGAATGAAGAGGCGGGATTTCGTGACAGGGACGGCCGCGCCAAGGTAGAGCGTGACCTGAGATGATGAGCAGGGGGCCCTCAGGCAGGTTGCGTTTACGACTCCCCGGTCATGGACTCCGCCGTTACCCGGTGAAGGAACCGTACGAATTCGTAGAGGTAGTCCATCCCCTCCCGTTGCGCCTCGCCGTGCCAGGGATTCATCACCGTCGACCTGAGCACAAAGAGCCCTTCCCGGATGTAGTCCTCCTCCCGGATCCCCAGTCGGCCCAGCAGGTTGCGCAAGCTCGCGGCTCGGTACTGCTGGTCCTCGAAACGGGTCCGCGAAATGAAGAAGGGCTGCGACGCCGACAGACGCTGGTGGGAATGGGAACCGGGGATGCTGGCGGCACTGTACACTTGTTCGTTCAGCCGGTTAATCTCGCACAGAGGGGACTCGGTCTTGACCATCGTATCGCCCTTCCAGGTCATCGGCCGGGCCACGAAGCAGACCAGGTTGGTTTCCGGTTCGGCGATCGGGAAGAAGGTGAAAGCCAGCGATCCTGGATGGTCCGGTGCCCGTTCCCGCTCGAACTTGCGAAAGAGCTGACCGTGATGGGAGAGCAGTTGGGCCAGCCGACGGGCGTTCAACAGTGTACCGCGCACGATCTTGCCGTGCCCATCCGCCGTCAGGGGAATCGTCCGGTGCGCGAGCCAACACGCCAGCGCTGCGGCTCCTGGCTTTGAGCCCTCCAGGATGAGCGGCCCAAACGCGGTCACCTTTGCCGCGTCCTGAAACGAGCCAACGCCTCCCTGCTCATCCGACAGGTACTGCGCGCGCTGAGTGATGAACTCGGTGACTCCACCGTCGCGGAAGGCCACAACTCCGGCGGGATAGGGCACGTACCCCATTTTGTGCGGATCTACTGTAGTGGAGTCGCCATCCGCCATGGCCAGGAACGCCGCATAGGTTTCCCGGTCGTTCCAGCGGACGTCGATAGTTCGCACGTCGGGATGCTCCACGCCTACATCAAGCTCCAGCCGTTCGTGCAGATCCAGGGCCTCGATATACTCGTCGCAAAGCGCCTCGATCCCTGAATCATGAGGAATGGGCCGCACGGTTACACCGTTGAACAACGTTCGTAGATAACCGCCCCACGCCGCATCCACATGTATCCAGAACGAGCGATTCTGGTCCCGCTCGCATTGTTCTCGGAGGTGGCGGATGCGATGCAGCGGATCGACAGCCCCTTCTTCTGTGGTGCCAACGATGCCGATGACGGCCGCGACGTATTCGTTCGCTGCCAACCCCCCGAGTGCATCGGCCAGTGCCGTCACATCCATCTGGAATCGGTCGTTGATGGGAATGAGTCGAGCCGCGTCTTCGCCGTAACCGAGCACATTGCAGCTCTTCACGATCGAATAGTGCGCCGTCGCCGAGGCGAAGACCACCGGTCGGAGGCCGGTCGCCGCGAGAATGGGTCCCAGCCCGCGTCGAGCCACGTTGAACGGGCTGTGGGCCACCCCGTCGTTGACGGCCGCGAGCGCTTCCGCCGTGCTGAGTTGCCTGTGGGTTTCCAAGTGGTGGGCGACGGCCCGCAGCACCGATCCTGATTCCTGGGTTCGGAGCCCAAGGAGGGTGCGCTCGTCCACTTCGACCAGCGGTGCGCTGGTTCCGTTGGGCAGACGAATCCGGAGGCCCAGCCGTTCACTCCGACAGAACTCACGGGCGATGAGCGGCGCGAACTGGACCCCCCGGGCAACCCACAGGGCCTCGAGCGTCGCCAGGGTGCCGCCGGAACAGATATGAGCCCACGCCTTGCGAGGGTTGTAGCCGAGCATCGTGGCGATCATCCGCCCGACCTCGAGTTCGAGAGCAAGCGTGATCGGGGCGGACTCACCGCTGATGTTGTTCGGGTTGTACAGCAAGCCGGCAAAGTATCCGAGCACGGCAGGCAGGCTCTGCTCGGATACCATGTGGGCATTGTATCGGGGGGAATGCAGCGGGAAGTTGAACTTGAGCTCGCTCAGAATGGCGTCCAGATGCCCGGTGAGCATATCCAGCCAGGATTCGTACTCCGGGCTGCGCCGCTTGACCCGTCCTACGATCCAAGGGTCCCCCGGGAAGTAGTTCCGGCGCCAATGCACGTAGTCCTGAAAGATGTGATCGAATAGCTCGGTCCAGACACCGGCGTTCTCCGCGCGGGGCCCGAGAAACCAGGCGGTGAGGGGATACTCGGCGCTGCCGGTGAGGTGCGAAGCGGTGTCGTCTGGGTGAAGTGGACTCATGAAACCAGCATCGCGAATCGCTGCAGGTCGCGCAAGGGGTTTGGAAGGCATGAAGACCGATTCACAGGCGATTCATCCGGCCTTTGTCGTCGAGTCTGCGTTATTCCGCTTTCCCCGTCTTGAACATCCGATACCACGTCTCCAACTCCTCCTTGGAAAACACCCCCAGCTCTGTGAAAATCTCACGGGCAAACTCGATGGCGCCGAGTCCACTCGCGGTGATCAGCCCGTGATCCCGCACGGCGAGCGTGTCCAAATAGTTTGTCTCCCCGTCATAGTCGAGCACCTGTCGCTTCAGGTAGTCCAGGCCATTGCTGGTATGCTTCCGGCCCTTCAGGAGACCCGCCCGGGCCAGGCCCGTCGTGGCCGCGCAGATGGCGGCTATGGGAGTGCGGGCGGTCGAGAGCTTGTGCAGCAGTGTGGCGAGTCCCTCATCGAGCGGCTTCTGCTCCCAGAGGTCTCCTCCGGGAAGGATCAGTATCCGCACCTGTTCCGGGTCGATCTCCGCCAGGTCAAAATCAGGTAGCACGCACAGCCCGCCCATGGACACCACCGGCTCGCCAGAGTAGCCAACGGTGACCACGGAGAGTCCCGCCGAACGCCTCAGCTCCGCGATGGCGTAGGACGCCTCCCAGTCCGCGAACCCGTCGAAGACGAGCAGATGCGGCGACGGTTTCATCGGATCCCGATCTCCTCGGCCGCGCGAATCTGGGCGACGAGTCGCGCGAATCCTGGGAAGTCGAGGCTCTGCGCCCCGTCGCTCATCGCCTGATCCGGGTTCGGGTGTACCTCAACGATGACCCCTTGGGCGCCTGCGGCGAGCCCGGCGAGTGTGAGCGGCGGTACGATACTCCGGAGCCCCGCCGCGTGGCTCGGGTCTACGATGACGGGAAGGTGAGTACGCTCACGGACCATGGCAACCGCGTTGAGGTCAAGAGTGTGACGGGTGGCTCGCTCAAAAGTCCGGATCCCACGCTCGCACAATACCACGTTCGGATTGCCATGCGACAGCACATACTCGGCGGCGTGCAGCCATTCCTCGATCGTCGCCCCGCCGCCGCGCTTGAGCAGGATCGGCTTACCGCTTCGGCCTGCTGCCCTGAGCAGTGCGAAGTTCTGCATGTTGCGGGCACCGATTTGCAGCATATCCGCATATCGAGATACCAGCGGGACCTCCTCCCAACTCATGACCTCCGTGACCACCGGCAGCCCAGAGCGCTCCCGTGCCTCCGCCAGGAATTTGAGCCCTTTGACTCCGAGACCCTGGAAGTCGTAGGGAGAAGTGCGGGGCTTGAAGGCGCCTCCACGGAGCATGTCCGCGCCGGCCGCGGCGACGGCCTCTGCGGTCTGGATGATCATCTCCTCGTTCTCGACCGAGCAGGGGCCCGCGATGATCACGGGCCGGGGCCCACCGATCTCCACGTTGCCGACCCGCACGATCGTCCCCTCCGGATGCTGGCGCCGGTCGAACATGGGTAGGTCTGGCTTGGCTCGGAGGTGTGGTGGTCGCGGTGCAACGGGACCCGCCACCGCCCCCTCGCCCTGCCACGCGGCGTAACTGCCCAGCACCACGATCCGTGAAGCAAGTGCTTCGATGGCCTCCAGGGCCTCTGCCAGGCGCGGCTCGGCCAGCCCGCCCTCCACCTCGAAGTAGAATCGGTATGTCCATGGCGCCGAGCGTTCGGGCCGCGACTGCAGACTGGTCAGGTTCACGCCACGACCCGCAAAGGCCTGCAATACCGCCGCGAGCATGCCCGGACGATGGTCCGTCCAGACAATCAGGGATGTCTTCTGCGGGATCGAAGGATCGCTCTCGGCGGCCGCCTCTCTGGTGAAGGTGAGAAACCGAGTCTGGTTGGTCGGGTCGTCCTCTATCCGCTCTTCGAATACCTCCAGCCCGTAGGCTTCGGCCGCGTGCCGCGCGCAGATCGCGGCTTGGGCCGGATCACCGTCCCGGGCCACGATCTCGGCACTCCCCGCCGTGTCCCACGCGTTGACGAGGGTCGCCTCCGGGAGGTGGCGGCCCAGCCAGATCCGACACTGCCCGAGCGCGACTGGGTGCGACAGGACGCGCGTGACCTTGGCCAACGTCGCTCCAGGCACCCCCATGATGCTGTGGTGCACTGGGAGAAAGATCTCGCGGCTCAGGTGGAGATCTCCGTCGCCGAAAGCGTGCTGCAACAGGTCGTACGTCGGGGTCACGGAGCCGACGAGGCTGTTCTCGATCGCAAGGCAGCCGGCCTCGGCGCGACCTTCACGAACCGCCGTCACCACATCCGCAACCTCCCGACAGGCTACGGTCTCGAGGTCAGGCCATTGCTGTCGTGCCGCCGCTTCGCTGTATGCGCCCCGAGTTCCCTGTATCGCCACACGCATGGTGCCGCTCCGAGAGGAAAAGAAAAACGCCCCGCCGCGATCGGCGAGGCGTCAGGTGTCCGAAGTCCGGGTGAGCGTCAGCGCCTACCCCGACCGGACGGCGACGCGCCGCCGGAGGTGGTAAAGAACTGGAAGAAGCTGCCCCGCTCGTTACGCTGCATGGACATACGCTACGCCGTTTGCCCCCGGAGTGTCAAGGCCAGCCGGTTGTGTTATCCTTTCCGCGTCAGCCGTCAGCCGTCAGCCGTCAGCTTGTCGCCTGTCGCCTGTCGCCTATGGTCTTTCGCTCTTTCGCCTTTTCGCCATGCCCAACGTCCTCCTCACCTGTCCCATCATGGCTGAGCTGGTCGCGCGGCATCAGCCTCCCCTGTTCGAACCAGAACCTGCTTTCCCGTCCCTGGTGGGGGCGATTGTCTCGCAGCAGATCTCCGGTAAGGCGGCGGCCAGTATCATGGCGCGGCTGAAGACGCTTGTGCCTATGCGGCCCGCCGCACTTGCCGGCGCCGATCCACGCCGCCTCCGCCGCGCCGGGCTTTCCCGAGCGAAGGCACGTTACGTCCGAGAACTAGCCCGATTCGCGGTTGACGGGGGCCTTCGCGGCCTCCATCGGTTGGAGGACGCGGCCATAATTGAGCGACTCACCGCCGTGAATGGCGTCGGGGTGTGGACGGCGGAGATGTTTCTGATGTTCTCTTTGGGTCGGCCCGATGTCTGGCCCATCGGTGACGGTGGCATACAGCGGGCCGCGCTGAATCTCTATGGTGCCAAATCCCCGCGTTCACTCACCAAACTTGGAGACAGGTTCAGGCCGTATCGCTCTCACGCCGCTTGGTACCTGTGGCGCTCGCTTACCCCGTAGGACCACCGGCGGAACAACAATTCCAATGATTCAGTTGGCCTTCCAAGCCCAGACGGCCGAGCTTCGCGGGAGGCCGTGGTGCCGCAAGGCGGTCGCGGCTGTGTTGCTGATCGCCCCGATGCTGTTCAGTTCGATACCCATCGCGGCCCAGTCGCTTCCCCTCCTCCATGCCATCAACCCGGTGGCCGAAGCGCGGAGCGGGCTCTACTTCCAGCCGTTGGTGCCGCCAGGGCCGGGCTGGAAGGTCTCGGTCGGTTTGGACTACGCCAGCATGGTCGAGTTGAATTTCCGCCAAGTGGTCACGGATACCGCGTATCTGCTCGACGCGGAGACCCTGCGCCTCAACTTGAGTGCCACGCGAGACTTGAGTCCACGGGACTTCATTGCGGCTGAGGCTTTCATCGGTGGAACCTATGATGGTTTCCTCGACAACTTCCTCAACTGGTATCACAGGCTGTTTGGCATCCGATTCCCGGAGCGTGAGGATCGTCCCCGGAACAGCTTCGCCTACCAGTATCGCTTCCGCGACAACCGCCTGGAGCAGTTCTCTCGCCATGGTGCGTATTTGGGGGACCTGCGAATTGGCATTGGTCATCGCCACGGCCCCAACAGCCAGTCGGTCCTCTCTCTGACCTTGCCCACCAATACGGCCGGTGATGGTTATGCGCGTGGCACGTTCTCACTCAATCTGCTGAATACCCTGCGGGCGCCCATTACACCCCGCCTGATCTATGAAGGCTCGCTGAACACTGGTTTCACCCCCAGGCACGGCCCATTGGCCGGTCTGCAGCGACGGCTCTTCGTACTGGGGACATCGGGAATCCGGTGGCGGACCTTCGGTGGGCTCTGGACCTTCGGGAACCTGTTCCTGCATAGTCCCTACTACCAGAATGCGGATGCCGGCCAGCTGGATCGTTGGGACCTGACAGTGGATTTCGGCTGGATCATTCGCTCGAAGAGTGGCCGGGAGTTCCGCTTCGGCATGACCGAGGATCCCCAGCCGAGCGGTCCCGCCGTGGACGCGAATTTCAGGCTCGGCCTGACCTTCTGAACGGCCTTGGCGGAAACGCTGACTCAGCCGTACCGCTGTTCCATTGCGGGCTTCGATTGTCTAACCGGCAGCCGCGGCCGAGTGAGTGGCCGGATCAATTGCCGGGCTGGGGCGCGAAGAGAAACTGCTCCATCTGCTTGAAGAGAAACTCCTTCGACTTCGCCTCCCGCAGGTTCAAGCCGTAGTGGTTGATCAACTGCTGCTGGGTCTTGATCCACTCGGCCCAGCAGACATTGCAGATCTGTTCAAAGACCCTCAGTCCGATGTCGTTCTGGAAGGGACGAAACGGCATCTGGTCCCGCGCGTTCCCGCAGCGGGTGCAAGAGACTGTAGGCATGATGCCGAAAGCTAATCACCCCGCTTGAGGGCCTTCACTCCGCTCCGGGTACCGAGTCCGGCGGCAACGCCGAACAGCGTGGTTGTAGTTGTGGTGATGAGCGGCAAAGCCGCGGCAGGCCAAGCCACCAGTGCAGCGCCAAGCCCAGCGATCCACGGGGCAGCCGGGGAGCGAATGGCATCGACGAACCGGAGCCGCCGCCGGACGAAATCCCGTGCGAGGAGAAAACCACCGATCATGCCTGCGACGGTGACTGCCAGATAGAGCCAGGAAACCATTTCAAACCTCTTTGCTTCAGGGGTAGTGTTCCACTACGGAACAGGTCCCGTTGAGGATTCAGAGCATCGGGGGCCCACGCCGCAGACCGAAGATCGGCCACGCGATATTGCAACCCGGCTCGGTCCCGCCATCGCTCCCCTCTTGCCGGCTGGCCGCTGATTGCTGATTAGCAGCGGCTAACGGCTAACGGCTAACGGCTAACGGCTAACGGCGGACGGCGGACGGCGGACGGCGGACGGCTGACGGCTAATAGCCACTCACCACCGACAGGCCACGCTTCCCCACGAGAACCCCGACCCGAACGCCGTCATGGCGAGCAGATCTCCCGGGTGCAGCCGGTCGGCACGCACACATTCATCCAGCAGGATTGGGAGGGTTGCCGCAGTGGTGTTGCCGTACCGCTGGATGTTGTTGTACACCTGTTCGTCGCGGAGCTTGAGCTCCCGTTGGACCATCTCGGAGATTCGCAGATTCGCCTGGTGCGAGAGCAGGAGGGCCAGGTCAGCTGGTGCGGCCCCAATCTTCTTCAGCACAGCGCGTACCGATTCCGGCATACGCGTGACCGCGTGTCGGAACACCTCCTTGCCGTCCATTTGCAGGTATTGCCGGCCTTCCTCGAGGTGCCGTGGACTGATCCGCGGATGGTACATCGAGCCGGGCGCGTCCACCCACAGCATTTCGGCGAACTCTCCCTGGGACTGCAGGTCGAACGCCAGCAGCCCTCGTGCCGGATCCGACTCGGGTACCAGAACCACTGCGCCCGCTCCGTCCGCAAAGATCACTGCCGTATGACGTCCAGCCGTCGAGACATCCATACCCGTGGACTGGATCTCGGCTCCGACCACGAGAATGCGACGGAATGATCCGGTGCGGATCCAGGCATCGGCCACCGAAAGGCCGTAGACGAATCCGCTGCACGCCTGCCGAATATCGAGCGCGGGAATGGTCCCGAGCTGCATCAGGCGCTGTAGAAAGACGCCGCCACCCGGGACAAAGTGGTCCGGTGTAGACGTGGCGTAGATGATCGCGTCCAGCTCCTTCGGCTGGATGCCCGCCATCTCCAGCGCTCGCTCGGCGGCGCGGTGCGCCAGCGCAGCGCTGGTCTCGCCTTCGACGGCCCAACGGCGCTCCTGGATCCCGGTGCGAGTGCGGATCCATTCATCCGTGGTATCCATGGACTTCGCGAGGTCGTCGTTGGTGACAATGCGCTCGGGCACGTGGAAGCCCGTACCGACGATACGGCTGTGCATATGATAGGATCCCTGGGGATTGGACTGGCGAGGATAAGGTCGCCTCGACACGTGGCCCCGGCAAGGGAAGACCTCCGATGCGGGGTCCGCGGTTCACCCAAGGGGGTTAGAATCCAGCATGATGCTCCCCGATCCGCTGGACGATGAATTCCCACTCGGTGATGGCACCGCCGACCTTGAGGCCGAGGTGCGTTGCCCGTACTGCGGCGAAGACTGCTCGATCGCGCTGGATCCAGGCAGCGGCAATACCCAGGAGTATGTCGAGGACTGCCCCGTCTGCTGCCAGCCTTGGCGGGTCCAGGTCCACTACGCGTCGGATGGGACGGCGGCGGTGTGGGTGACAGAGGAGTGATAGTTGTAGTGAGGAGCAAGAAGTGAGAAGTGAGAAGTAAGAGTGAGAGGTGAGAAGTGAGAAGTGATGGAGCGTGAAACGTCATGGGTGAAACCTGAAGAGTGTGGCGGCGCGGCTCCCACTTCCTCACCTTCTCCACGTCACGTCACTTCTCACTTCTCACTTCTCACTTCTCACTTCTCACTTCCGAATCTGATACGCAACCTTCACAAAAAAACCGTCACTCTCACGCTGCACTTGTCGAAACCGGAAGGCCCGCGTGTCGTCGAGGGAGGCGCCGTACCCAAAGAACGCCACTGTGCCTGGTGACGGCTCGAAGGAAACCAGCCAGTCCACACGCATCCGGTTGCTCTCGTCGGAAACGGACGGGGTGCCATTGATGGTCAGCGGATCGCCGGTGCGCGCGTCTTCCAGCGCAGCCCTGCGTTGTGCCACATACTCGCCCACCACTCGGAAGAACAGACTCCGGCTGGGTTGGAACTCGAGCTTGAGACGCGGGATGATTGTGCGGGCGAATTCGGAGCCGTCGCGATCGCGGGTGAGCCGCGAGAAGGTCTCGGACAGGCTCAACCGCACCGAGCCGGTCGGGCGGAGAGACAGATTCGCTGTGAGCCGGGTCTCGTACCCGCGGGCGCCCTCCGGGAAGATGGGGCCCCGAGACCGACGCACCCCGACGCTGGCATCAAAGCTCTGATAGGTCGGAGTGGTGAGGCCGGCGTTGGCTGTGAAGCCGTTGGGCACACCGGACAGCGGGGCATACGGCACGGGGCCACCGGCTCCAGCGACGGAATAACCCGCATATTGACCCGGATCAAAGTCCACGAAGTCATGACTGAGATGCCCATTCACCCGCCAGCCGCCGCGCAGGTAAACGTTGCTCTCGACCGATTCGCCTCCCTCGATGGCATCAGACAGGAAGCCACCGGTATAGCTCCAGATGCGGTTCGGCCCCCCAAAGATCGTGATCTGCTCCACCAGCGCCCCCCGGCCACCATAGAACGAGACCCGGTTGAACGCATGCCCTTGGACGATGTCATTGCGCGGCACGAAGCCGGCCCGCGCCGCAAAGTCCTCGCCGATCCCCGTGAGCTTGTAGTTAAAGCCCCAGCTCCTGCCCGTGCGATCGAACTCCCCCTCCCAGATCGGGCTTGTTCGAGTGCTCCCGTGGGCAGCGTCCCGCGTCCACGATCCGCCGAGCTGCCCCGCCACGTAGTAGAGCCTTCCAAACACGATGCGAAGGTCGCTGCTCGCGAGCCGATTGAAAGTCCCGTCCTGATCCCGGGTGGTGGTTGTCACGCCGAGCGTGGAATTGCGCCCGATATCCCGGCGGACTCGTGTGATGGTGAAGACCGCGTCGGCGGATGACTGCTCATCCACGGCAATGAGACTGGCAATATTGTAGCGGCCGAACTTCGCGGTCACCTTCCCGCCGGCGAGCGGATTTGCGATCTGCCGCGTATAGACCAGCTGATTGGGCGTCGCGAACAGCTCGATTCCCTCGAGGAAGAACGGCCGCTTTTCCGGAAAGAACAGCGCAAAGCGCTCGTTCACGGTCACCAGGCTGGCGTCCGACTCGATCTGGCTGAAATCGGGATTGTAGGTGGCGTCCAGCGACAGGTTGCTGGAGAGCCCGAGGCGCAGATTGACGCCGACGCTGGGGTCCACGTCTTCGCGGCTGAAACCAGTCGCCGTTTGAACCCCATTCGCCTGGGCCGTGACAAAGGGCTGCAGTTCGGCGGTGATCCCGCGCTCCAGATCATGCAGCCCCGACATCGTCCCCGACTGTAGCAGAAAGCTCGCGTTGGCCCGCCGGGTGTCGGTCCAGGTGTCGTCATATCCGGTGCGCTGCACCCGGCGCTGGATGTTGAGTCCCCACGACTGGGCGCCGCTTCCCGGATAGCGCAGGCTCTTGAACGGTATGCGGATCTCGACGACATAGCCCGAGTCCGTGACTTGCCCGTCCGATTCCCAGTAGAAGTCGGGGTTCTTGTCGGTGGTGCCGCCCGTCAGAGAGCCCGCGGTGAACCCGCCCTCGCTCCGGACCCCGTCCTCCTGCACGCCCAGCGGGTTGACGGTGAAGAAGAACGCCCGTCGTCGGTCGTTGAAGGTATCGAGGTAGATGGTGACGCGGTCGTCTGCGTCGAGGTTGTCCCGATCCGCCACCGTCGCGCGCACGGCACCGGGCTCCCGGTCCCGCGCCACGATGCCGAAGTAGACCGCCGTCGGCGCGTACCAGACCAGCACCTCGGTGATCTCTTCCGCCGGCCTGCTGTCGACCGGCTGGTATTGGTAGAAGCCGTCCAGGCGGGTGGCCTGTTGCCACACCGCATCATCCAGCCTGCCGTCCACGACGGCGGTGGCCTCGATGCGGGGAATGGTGACGGCCTTTGTGGTGGCGAGCGAGTCGGTGTGCGGATCCTGCAAGAGGAGAAACAGGGCGAGCAACATGGCCGACAATCTAGGCGTTGCGCGCTCAATCGAAAGGCCCTGCGACTCAGGGCCCGTGATCCCTCGTCCGGTCGGGCAGCTGGCTGCGGAGCACCGCGATCCCGCTCACCACGACCCGCATGCGGGGCTCCGGGAGCGTTCCGATGCCCACAATTGTGAGCGCCGGCGGAACGCCCGGCTCAAAATAGGGCTCGGCCGCCGAGCGGATCGTGGCAACTGCGCCGGTGTCGTAGGCGGTGACGTACACCGTGAGCTGCACAAGGTCTCCGGGAACGCCTCGGGCAGCGCGAATGAGCCGCGCCACGTTGGCGAAGGCCTGACGGGATTGTGCGCCGAGGTCGTCAGGACCGACAAGCGTGCCAGCGCTATCGAGAGGGACCTGTCCGGAGAGGTAGACGACATTGCCGACCTTGACCGCCGCACTGAAACCAGGGAGGCCGGGGACTCCCGGAGCGACGATTGTTCGCGCCTGCAAGGCGGCAAGATCGGGGGCGGGGAAGCGGCCCTGACCTCGTGGAGGCATGCACGCGGAGAGGAGCAGCAACAGGGCCGAAAGTGATGCAGCACGCATGGGCTGGATCCGGTCGAGGGACTGGACGGATACGCTGGTCCCTTGCCTGACGTTTGAGGCCGGCGAAGCCACACGTGGCTCCGCCGGCCTCGGTACCGACGTTTCGAATCACTACTCGTACCGCAGAGCGACGATCGGATCCAGCTTGGCGGCCCGACGGGCGGGCCACAGCCCGAAGATGATGCCGATGGCCGCGCTGGTACCGAAGGCGACGACGACACTCTCGGTCGAGATCAAAGTGTTCCAGCCGTTGGCCTTGGCCAGAAGACTGGTGACCCACACCCCGATACCGATTCCGAGCGTACCCCCCGCGATGCAGAGCACCAAGGCCTCGACCAGGAATTGGAGCATGATGTTGAGACGGGTGGCGCCCAGTGCCTTGCGAACCCCGATCTCGCGGGTACGCTCGGTCACTGACACCAGCATGATGTTCATGATTCCGATGCCGCCGACCACCAGACTCACCGCCGCGATGCTGGCCAGCAGAGTAGTGAAGATCTGCGTGGTTTGCTGCTGGGTGGCGAGGATGTCTTGGGCGTTGCGGATCATGAAGTCGTTGTCACCCCCAGGTCGGATCTTGTGCTGGCGACGCATCACGCCCTCGATGTCCACCATCCCCTGCGCCAGCGGCACACCGCTGCGGACCTCGACGGTGATCTGCCGCAACCGATCACTGCCGAAGACCCGGTAACGAGCCGTATTGAGGGGGATCACGATCTGTTCGTCGGGATTCTGCCACGAACCCGCCGATCCCTTCGTCGCCATGATCCCGATAATCTCGAACGGGATGCCGCGGATGAGGATAGTCTGGTGGATCAGCGCCGCCGGGTTGGCGTTGAGCATGTTCGGGATCTCCGAGCCCAACACGGCAAACCGCTCCCGGGCCTGATCATCGCCCGCCGTAAAGAACCGCCCATACCCGATGGTGAATCGCTTCACCGCTGGGAAGTTGGCGGTGGCGCCAACCACCGCGGTATTGATGTTGGTGGCGAGATACTTCACCTGCTGCTGGCCCTGCATCTCGGGTACTACGCCCGAGAGCAACTCGGCGCCCTCGGTAAGCGCCTTGGAGTCGTCGGTCGTCAGTCCGACGCGGGTGTTGGTCGCGACTCCGCGGTTGAACTGCTGTCCCGGAAACACCGTGAGGACGTTGGCGCCCATCGCCTCGATCTGATCCTCCACGGCCTTCTGGGCGCCAGTCCCGAGCGCCACCATGGTGATGACCGCCGCGACTCCGATGATGATGCCGAGGGCCGTAAGCACCGATCTGAGTGCGTTGGCGCGGATGGATTGCAGCGCCACCACCAGGGTTTCGCCGAACTGCATGGTCAGGGCCTCCCGGTAGCAGCAGTCGGGGCCTTGGTGCTGCCGGCCTGATTCTGCGAGGTCATCCCGGGAATCCCACCGCCCGTCATCCGCTGCATCCGCTGGTTGAACTCCTTCTGCGCCTGCACCAGACTCGCGCTGGGAAGAATGAGGACCGAATCACGTTCGGTGAGCCCCGCTACGACTTCGGTGTAGTCGAGGTCAGTCAGGCCGGTGGTGATGTTGGTCGCGACCGGCTTGCCATCCCGTCGCACGAACACGATGTAGCGTCCGCCGAAGCGGTTGTCGTTGCCGCTACGGGCGCCGCCGCCCGCCACATCGCGGCCACCCTCGCTCCCTTGCCGCGCGCCTCCCGCCCCGCCGCCCATTCCCTGAAACAGCTGCCGTAAGATGGCCCGGTCGGCGGTGCTCACTTCCTGTCCTGACATTCGCTTCTGGAAGATGGTCTGCACCTGCTTCTCGGTAATGCCGGCCGGCAGCGTGACCGTGCGTCCATTCGGCAGGGTCATCGTCGCGCCTGCGGCTGACGCGGCCGGCGCCCCGCCCGTTGTTGCCGCGGCACGGACCGTGGTATCGCCCTGGGCCCGCGCCAGCTGAGTCTGAACGTCCTCCGCGCTGAGGCCCAGCACTCCAGCAGCGCTGGACACGTCCTTCTGGGTACGCAGGGCAGCGTTGGGTATGGCGAGCACCCCTTCGCGTCGCCCGACGTGGATCTCGACGTCGGTGTTCATCCCCGGCTTGAGCAGTCCTTCCCGATTCTGAATTCGGACCAGGACCGGGAACATGGTGACATTCTGCTGGATCGTGGCCTGGGGCTCGATCTTGAGGACCGTCCCTTCAAACGGATGATTGGGATACGCGTCCACCGTCACGCTGGCCATCAGCCCGGGCTGGATCTTCCCGATGTCGGTTTCATCCACCAGAGTGGAAACCTGCACCCGGTTGAGATCGGCCATCTTGAGGAGCACCGTGCCCTCACCCACCGTGTTGATGGGGGAGGAGATGACCTGCCCGCGCTCGACGTCCAGTTCAATGATGGTGCCGGAGATTGGAGCCCGCACATCGGTCTGGTCGAGGGTGATTTGCGCGTTCTGCAGCGCCACCCGCGCCGTTACCACGCCGGCCTTGGCGGTCGCGTAGTCGAGCACCGACTGGTCGTACTCGGTCTGGGTAATCGACTGCGATTTGAGCAGTGCATCGGACCGATCCTTCTGGGTCTGGGCGTTCAACAACCGCGCCTGTGCGACTTCCAGATTCGATTGCGCCTGGTCCACGTTGTTCTTGGGAATCCGGCGATCGATCTGCACCATTGGCGTGTTTGCCTTGACGACCTGGCCGGTCTCGACCAGGACCTTGAGCACTTCCCCCGATGCCTGCGACTTCACCTCGACGGTCGTATCGGGCTGAATGGTGCCGCTCGCCCGCGCCGAGACCACGATGTCGCGGCGTTCGACGGCCACCGCCTGGTATACGAGGGCCGGTGGCTCCTTGGCCTTGGTGCAGGCCGCGAGAAGCAGGCAGAGAACAGCTGCGTTGCGCATAACCGGGGTTCCTTGAAGGCGATAGGCGACAGGCGAAGGGCCAACGCGAATGGACGAGGCCTGAGTCTGGCCTCCCTCTCGCCTGTCGCCTCTCGCCTGTCGCCTCATGTTTTCTGTTTCGGCGTAAGAAAATCCCGCTCGACCTTGCCGTCGAACAGGTGGACCTGCCGTTCGGCGTGGGCCGCGATGTCGTGTTCGTGAGTCACCAGCACGATGGTCTGGTTCTCCCGATGCAACTCTTCGAATAGCGCCAGGATCTCGGTGCTGGTGGTCGAGTCGAGGTTTCCCGTCGGCTCGTCCGCGAGCAGGATGCTGGGGCGGTTGACCAGCGCCCGCGCG
Source organism: uncultured Gemmatimonadales bacterium (assembly GCA_963748035.1). GTDB lineage: Bacteria > Gemmatimonadota > Gemmatimonadetes > Gemmatimonadales > GWC2-71-9 > JADJOM01. The sequence continues at coordinate 999,249 of CAVVHO010000003.1, forward strand.
ATCGCGACTCGTTGCCGTTGACCGCCCGACAGCTCGTTGGGCCGGTGGCTCATCCGGTCTTTCAACCCCACCCGTTCCAACGCGTCCTCGGCCCGCGCTCGGCGCTCCTTTGAGGGGGTGCCGGCGTAGACCAGCGGTAGCTCCACGTTGTGCAGCGCGTCCGCGCGCGGCAGGAGATTGAAAGTTTGGAACACGAAGCCGATCTCCCGGTTTCGGATTCTCGCCAGCTCGTCGTCCTCGAGTTCGGAGACCCGGTGCCCGTTCAGCCAGTATTCGCCCTGGCTTGGGGTGTCGAGGCAGCCGATCAAGTTCATCAGAGTGGACTTGCCGGACCCCGAGGGTCCCATGACCGCAACGAACTCGTTGCGGCGAATCATGATGTCCACGCCGCGGAGTGCCCGGACGATCTCGCCGCCCATGTCGTACTCGCGTTGCAGGTTCCGCGTCACAATGACCGCGTCGCGCGGCACATCAGGCGGGAGCTGGGCCATTCGTTCTGCCGTCGTCGATATCGTGCTCATAGGCGGCGTCCGATCAGGGCCTCGATCTGGGCCTTGGCTTTGAGGTAGTCGAAGCGCGCGGTGATGGCGTCCACTTCCGCCTGCGCCAGCGCTTCCTGCGAATTGAGAATATCCAACACCGTCGCGGCTCCCACCCGATAACGTTCATTTACTACCCGGAGGTCCTCGCTTGCCGCCTCGACGCTTACCGTGGCGATCTCGATCCGCGCCCGGGCGGACTCCAGCGCCGCCGTCTGGGTGGTCATCGAAGCCTGGATTTCGCGCCGAGCGTCTTTGGCATTGGCTTCGGCCACGTCCAGACTGGAGAGCCGGTTCTGAATCGTCTGCTCCCGCTGGAACCGGTTGAATATGGGCCAGCTGAGGCCGAGCGATATGCCTCGCTGACCATAGAGCTGGTAGTCGGCCGTGTTAGAGCCATTCCAGCTGGTGGAGCCCGACAGTGCCAGGGTGGGGAAGTATCCCGCCTTCGAGGCCTTCCAGGACGCTCGTGCTGCTTCGGCGTTGGCTTCCGCAGACTGAACACTTGGGGCGCGCGACAGGGCCTCCTGCTTGAGCGCGGCCGTGTCGAGCCCGAGGGTGAAGTTGTAGAAGGTGGAGTCGTCCGTCGCGGCTACCCTGCCATCCGCCCCCAGTGTTCGGCCCAGGGCGGCCTGGGTGCTGGCGACGCTGCTCTGCGAGGTGATCAGGGCCACCTGCGCGCTACCCAGGTTGACCAGCGAGCGCAGCGAATCGGACCGGGTCGCCGAGCCGACATGCAGCTTCGCGGTTGCGAGGTTGAGCTGCTCCTCCGCTCGCCGCACGCTGGCCTCCCGCACCCGCACCAGTTGCTGAGCCGCCAGCGCATCGAAGAACTGCTGGGTTGCCGTCAGCCTCGCCTGGAACTGCGCGTCCGTGAGGCCCGCCTCGGCGGCGTTCTGGGTGGCTCGGGCTGCGCGGCTGTCAGCGCCGCGACGGAACCCGGTGAACAGGTCCACGCTCGCGCTTAGCCCCATGCTGACGTTGGTAGTGGCGGAGTTGCCACTCTGCACTTCCCCGGTCGTCGAGTTCACCCGGGATGGCCCGTCCGAAAAATTCCGGCTGCCGGACGAATTCGCGTTGAGGCTGGGGAGATACGCGCCCTTGGCCGAGCGGACCTGCGCGTCGGCGTTCCGCACCGCCCCCTCAGCCTGGATCACACCTGGCACCACACGCTGGGCCAGGCGAACGGCTTCCTCCAGCGTCACCGTGGGCGTCTGAGCCCAGGCTCCACGTGGTGCCGCGAAGAGGGCGAGGGTGAGTGCGGCCCGAGCCCACCAGCCGGTTCGGGTTCGAAGTTCTGGGCTCATCGCTTGACCGAGTCCTCCTTCATCCTCTCTCGCCGTTGCGCATCGAGGCGGGCGGTCACCTCGGTGAAGCGGGCCTGTTGTTCAGGAGTCAGCAGCACACGTACGTCGGCCCGGATGGCCTGGCGCATCTGCTCCATCTGCGGTCCGAGCGTCGCCCAGAGGGAGTCCATCTGACCCCGGCGTAGTCGCAGCACCGCACGGACGCTGTCCTGCTGCGGCCGGCTCAGGTCCAGTTCCTTGGTAAGAAGATTGACGTACCATTCGCTGCCTCGTCCGGGCCCACCATTGCGGTCGTGATGATGCTCCATCGTGCGCGCGGTGACGATGCTCCCGACTGCACCGCCGAGAGCGGCGGCGAGCAACAGCAGGACCACGGCCTTCCAGGTACTAGTCTGCATGACGTCCTTCCTATTGACCGCTGCCGAGCACGACGCTCATGAGTGCGTCGCGATCGAGATTGCGGTCGGTGGCGGCCAATTCGGTCGCCGGTTCGGCCGTTAGGGCCTGAGCTTCTCTCAGGACCTCCCAATAACAGAACAGGGACGCGGCCACGACGGCCGCGGCAATTCCAGGCCGGGTCCAATACGCCAGGACTTCCCACAGCGTATCTCCCCTCCTCTGCGGGAGCCGGGAGAGCACCCGCGCCGTAAACCCGGCGTCATCACCCGGATCGAAAAGTCGCCGGAGCTCGCTCCCGATCGCCGGATCTGGTCCGGCCCCGAATGGTTCCTCGTTGCTCATGGCTTTCCCTCCCGGTCTCCCAGGACCCCGCGCAGTTTTCGTCTCGCGTGAAATACGTCGGATCGCGCCGTTCCCTCTGGAATCCCGAGCATCGCACCGATTTCGGCATGCGCATACCCGTCCACCTCGAATAGCAGCAACGCCAGTCGCTGTCGCTCTGGCAACTCATCGAGCGCGGTCTCCAGCCTGGTTCTGAGCAGGACGTCCCCTGGCCCGGTCTCCAGGCCTTCCCCTCCAGACGAAATGCGCAGCGTGTCCAGCGGTTCGGTGGTCCTGACCCGGCGTCGGCGACGGAGGTCGCGTGCGGCGTTCACGGCGATTCGCGCAAGCCAGGGCGCCAAGGGCTGCCGGTTATCGTATCGTTCCAGGGCCTGCCACGCGGAGAGAAACGCATCCTGTGCAGCGTCGTCCGCATCCTCCGCATGCCGCAATACCGCCCGCGCGAGTCGGCGAACCATTGCGCCATGACGGTTCACGAGGGTTCCGAAGGCATCCCGGTCACCCGCGAGCGACCGTCGCACCAATTCAGCGTCGGACTCTGCAGGAATACGCGCCACCGGGAAGAATCGTTGAGGTGCGGACGCACGACCGGCCGCTGAGCGGCCTCGGGTCCTGCCGGAAGTTGTTGGCGGGCATGTGAATGCGCGAGCTGTATAGGGCTGGCGGAACCCCTACTCCGAGTGCCGTCGCCACGCCTGCAGGCCAGTCGCCAGCGCCAGCCAGAGGCATATGGCGCCGAAGACGTATCCCATCACCGTGGGTAATCCGACTGATATCGAGCCGAGCGCGACCAGGACCACACTCATCGGCCCGAACACCGAGCGGAAGGCACCGCTCATCAACCGTCGGGCCGCGACCACGGCACGGGCGCGGAACTCGCGCTTCCCTCTGCGGGGCATCGAGAGCGAAGCGTTGGCCCGCTGGTCGAGGCGACTCGGCATTACCCGTGCTAACACCTCCGGGGCCTTCCGCTTCCGTCGGACCACTTCCACGCTGGTGGCGATGTCGCGCCGGAACTGCATTTCCATCGCCCGCGCGAGGTCGTCGTCCTCGATCACCAGATCCAGCTCGTAGTTTCCAATCAGGCTGACGGCATTCATGTTGCTCGTGCCGATACGGGCCCAGCGACCGTCCGCGACCATGCTCTTGGCGTGGAGCATCGGGCCACTCCACTCGAAGATCCGCATGCCGGCGCGCAACAGGTCGCGATACCCCAACCGAGTGAGGTTACGCACCAGCGGCACATCGCTGGGGCCCGGGAGCAGCAGCCGAATGTCCACCCCGTCCTTCTCAGCCAAGGCGAGAACCTCGAAGAGTCGCGGCGGCGGAACCAGGTACGCGTCCATGATCCAGAGGCGCCGCCGCGATCCCGCTGCCAGATACTCGAGTACCCGGTAGGCCCGCTCTTTTCCGGGAATACCGACGACGACGCGCACCGCCGCGTTACCGGCGGAAGCCGAGTCTGTGGCGTGCTCATCCTCGGCGAGGGGAGGGCCCGCGAGGCCCCACACATGCGCGAATGCCAGGTCTAGGGCGTGACTCGCCGGACCCTCGATGTAGACCGCCGTATCCCGCCATGGCGGGATGCCCCGATCGGGGTCTCCCGCCCATTCATCCCCGATGCAGAGCCCGCCGATGACAGCTTGGATCCCGTCGGCCACGACCAGCTTGCGGTGATCGCGAGAGATCACCCTGAGGGGGCGGAATGGTGTCGGTGGGTTGAAGCAGCGAACCTCGACGCCCGCTGCGCGCAGGAATCGCCAGAATCGCCGGCGGGTGCCGATGCAGCCGAGCCAGTCATACAGCACCCGGACCGCCACGCCGTCGCGCGCACGCTTGGCGAGCGCCTCCGCGAAGCGCCAGCCGGTCTGGTCCGAGCGGATGATGTAGTTCTCGAAATGGATGAAGCGGGTCGCTCCCGCAATCACCGCGAGCATCGAGGCGTACGCTTCCGGCCCATCCTGCAGCAGCGCCACGCGGTTTCCGGGAACCGGCCGTGCCGCGGCCGCCCGGTCAATCGCCCGCTGCACCGTGGGGCGCCCGGTGCTCGAAACCCTGGCGACCCGTTCGACCGGCTGAGTCACGGGGTGCCCAGTCCGAGCGACCGCTCCTCGGGGCGGAGTGCCTCGAGCACAAATGCGATATGCTCCTCCAGCGGCACCCCGAGTTCGGCCGCCCCCTGCAACACGTCCTCGCGACTCACCCCACGCGCGAACGCCTTGTCCTTGAATTTCTTCTTTACGCTCGAGACCTCCATATCCGAGAGGCTCTTCGAAGGTCGGACCAGTGCGCACGCGACGACGAAACCGCACAGCTCATCCACGGCGAAGAGCGCCTTGGCGACCGGAGTATCTCGTGGCACGCCCGAATAGGTCGCGTGGCCGAGGATGGCGCGCTGCAGGTGCTCGGGAAAGCCCTGGGCTGCGAGAATGCGCACCCCTTCCGCGGGATGACCCTCAGCAGGCGAATGGTCTGGGTTCGGGAAGCGCTCGTAGTCGAAGTCGTGAAGCAGTCCGACCAGACCCCACTCCTCGGGGTCCGCGCCCTGCCGGGCAGCCAAGGCGCGCATCGCTGCCTCCACGGCGTACATGTGCCTCCGAAGCGCCTCGGAGGGAGTGTACTCGTGCATCAGGGCGAGGGCGCGATCGCGGGTCCAGGGCGTGGCTGGCATGGAGATGAAGATAGGCGGGAAGCCGTCAGCCTTCAGCCGTCAGTCACCACCTCGTCGAGCGACCCCCCCTGCCACTGGCAGAGAGGGTCGTTGTGCGGCGAACCGCTGACGGCCGACGGCTGACGGCTTCTCCTACGGCGCCGGGCAGGTCACGGTCCCGCAGACTGGCACCGGTAGATTCGTGCTGAAGGTCTGGTTGATGACTGAGGCTAGCGAATCCGCGATGAGCCGGTGGGCCGTCGCGCTGGGATGGACACCATCGAGCGTGAACATCGGACCAAAGAGCACCGAGTTGCCGGTGAGCGCTCCCGCGATGTTGGGGAATGCCGGGATAGTTCCATTCGCCACCAAGGCGCTGAGCGGAGGGTTGATATCGAAATATGCCATGCCGCGGTTCTGGGCCTCGGCCTGAATATGGGCGTTGTATCCAGCCACGGCTGTTACCAGTCCATTCAACTCGGTCGAGGTGACGACTTCGTTGTCCACGGAGCAGTCAATCGAAGCCGCGGTGCCGCCCACGGCCGTACTCACCTTGGTCAACCCGATGGTCCATGGAACCAGGATCTGCAGGCCTCCGGGGGGTGCGCAGTTCACGTTGACGGTGAACGTCGGAATCCCGGCCAAGGCTGGGTTCACGGGGGGGAGCGGGGGAGGGCATCCCCCATTCTTGAGACAGTACCAGATCGCCGCCGCCGAGGCGTACGGGATCACGGTCACGTTCGCGACGGAAACCAGGGCCGCACTGGCCCCCGTGACCTCGATGCTGTCGAGAAGCGAATCGTATTGAGCAGTAAACTGAGCCAGGGGGGTGATCAGCGCCGGATTCCCCGGATTGGTCTGACTGGTCAAAGACCCAAGCACGTCGTTGTTGCCGATCCACATCGTGACGAAGGTCGGCTGCAACTCCACCATCCGCTGGACCTGGGTCTTGCCGCCCAGGAAGAGCTGGGTCAGCGCGTTGGAGCTGGATACGGGCACGCCGAAATTGCTCAGCAGTTCGGTGACCCGGGCACCAGGGACAGCGAGGTTGCCGGGGGTCGAGTTAGTCGCGCGCAGGTCACAGGTGCCACCGGTGCCTCCCCCCAGCCGAGCCTGCGTGACGTTATTGGTGAACGGCGGTGGACATCCCCGGCCCAGGAGGGAGGGGTAGGTGTACTGGGTCCCCATGGCTGCCGCGAGCAGCACGGCGTACGAACGCCTCTGGGTGCTGTCGTTGATGCCGGCGGATTGGAATCCGGCGGTGATGCTATTGCCCATCGAGACGTAGCGCTGAAAGACGGCCCCGCCCGATGGGACGGGTGGCGCCGGGGGTGGCTTCAGGGATTCATCGGCCCGACACGCCGCGAGCAGTGCAGTTGCGGCGAGCAGGGAGGCGGCGAAACGATTGCGACGCATGGCTGTCTCCCCGGTTAGAAGTCGTAGGTGAGTGTGGCACCGAACAGCGGCGCCTTGAAATTGAACAAGCCGTTGTCGGGTTGACCGAACGGCACGGAGCGCCCGCGGCGGTCACCCTGATCGATGTACTGGAAGGCTAGGTCGAGACCCAGCTTGCTCCCGATTCGGGTTCCAAGCCCCAGGGTAAACTCGTTCCGGTCGCCTTCCGGCAGGTTCGGGGTGACCGAACCATCGGGTTCAGCGCCGTCATGGAACAGAACGCCACCGCGGATGGTGGTCTTCGGCGAAATCGCATACTCGGCGCCGAAGCGCCATGCGGTCGTGTTCTCGAAGTTTTCCGGTAGCGTCTCGGTCGGCGCAAGCGCGAAATCGACTATCAGCGTATCGAACACGGTCCAGTGCATGAGCTGCACGTCGAAGAGAAACGTGAACTTGCTCACGGGCTTGATGGTCACGCCGAAGGCGACCTGCTCCGGCATGCGAAGCGCGGTCCTGGCATCCTGATCGGAGAGCGCGTTGCCAGTGGTGAACTGTGGTGCCACTATGGCGTCGAGCGGAGTGCCGGCCGGGACACCGAAAGGATTTCCCTGCGCCAGGACGATGCCAGTATTGACCGGGGAGAATTTGACCGAGCCGTTGTCTACTTTCACCTTCTGCCGGGATAAGTAGCGAATGCCGAGCGAGATCTGGTCGCTTGGCTTGACGATCAGTCCAACGTGGTATCCCACCCCGGTTCCATTCCCGCTGAGGTCGGCGTCCGCGAAGGCCGTCCCATTTGGAATGCCCAGGTTGGCGAACGTGGCGCCTGGAGGGGCGGGTGGTGGCAGGGGCGTGCTCGCCAGGTCCACCTGTTGACGCAGGTTCACATGGAGGAAGTTGAGGTCGAATCCGGCGCCGACCAGGACCCGGTTGTTGGCAAGTCCTACCGACAGCGTTGGCTGAACGTAGATAGTCCGAATCAGGCTTTTGTAGCCGAGGAACTTTACCTGGGACGTGTCTGGCCATTCGGTTTCCAGACCATACGGGGCGAAGACACCTATTCCAGCGGCGATATGGTCCGAGAATCCATGGGAAAGGAAGACCGCAGGAATGGGGATGACCTTGTTGTTCAGGTCGGTCTTGACGCCGAGGTCGGACGTAAAGTTGCCGCGCGGTGCGATTAGCGTGGCTCCCGCCGATAGCGTGGTCTTACCTTTGGGCATCAGCGCGAGCCCTGCCGGATTGAAGAACATCGCCGAACCGTCCGAGCATGGGCTCGCTACACCGGTGCCGGCTCGCCCCATCGCGCAGGAGCTGTGCTCGTTTACGCTATAGCCTTGAGCGCTCAGGGCACCTGAGGTGCCGACGAGGGCGACCATGCCTCCGACGACCAATCGCACGAGAAACCGCCGCATAGAGACTCCATAATAGAGTGATCGGCGAAGAGAAGATCCTGGGGAGTATTGAGTTGGACTTGCTGGGCTAGTCTATGGCGGACTTACAACTTTGTCAAAGCAAGACAATCCGGTCGGTGGCGGGTATGGAAATCTTAATCCGGGGTGCTCAAGTCCCCTTATGCTGAGCGCCTCGAGGTCTGCGGTCCACCGGTCTAATGGAGGGTGGTGCTTTCGGGGCCGGGAATCTGGCCCACGGTCAGGGGCACGCGATACTCCTCACCGGCATCGAGGCTGATCTCGAATGCATATTGCCCCGGTTGGGGCAATGGAAGATCAAACACCAGTACCGCTCCGGCCTCGACATCGGTCACGCCGGCAGGTGGCTCGCCAAACTGCACGGTGCCTTCTCCTTCGACCAGGGTGGAGCCCCGTTCATCGACAAAGCGGATCCGCATCGAATGCTGCCCGATTTCGGTGCGGCGGCCGCGCACTCGCAGTACCAGGTGTGCCCGCGGGTGCACGGCCGGAAACGTTGGGACCCACACGTGCTGGAACAGGCCCAGCACGGACAGTTTTCCCTGCTGATCGATCAGGGCATAATCTGCGAGTACGGCAAAATCCAGGAACAGGTCAGGACACCCGGATAGAAGTGACCTCATCGCCCTTTCGAATGGCGTTCACCACATCCATGCCCCGGGTCACCTGCCCGAATACGGTATGCACCTTGTCCAGATGGGGCTGGGGCGAATGGCAAATGAAGAACTGGCTGCCCCCGGTGTCCTTGCCGGCGTGAGCCATCGAGAGTGTTCCGGCGGCGTGTTTGTGGACGTTGCTCTGGGTTTCGCACTTGATCTTGTAACCCGGACCCCCGGTACCGACCCGTGGATCGTTGGCGTCCTTGGAGTAAGGGTCTCCGCCCTGGATCATGAAGTTGCTGATGACCCGGTGAAAACGGGTTCCGTCGTAGAACTTCGAGTTGGCGAGCTTCTCGAAGTTGGCGACGGTATTGGGGGCTTCTTCATCGAAGAGCTCGACCGTCATCGTTCCGCGGGTCGTCTCAATCGTCGCTGTCTTCATGCGTTCCTCGTCTGAAGGTCGCGGTAAGATAGTCTACCACGCAACCTGCTTCACCTCGGCCAGCACACCTTCGAAATCATTTACTTTGACTTCCTTGGGCTTCGCCGGGAGCAGGGGTAGGTCGATCTCGCTCCGGGCACCCGTAACCTTCACTCGTACCCGCGCGAAGCGATTCTCGCCGAGATCGACTGTAACCGGTACGTAAGCGAGAAACTCCGGTGGTACCCGCTCCTGCTCCACCCTGAGCTTCACCTTCCAATTGTCACCCGCCTGCTCCGCCTTCCATGCCACCTTGTAGGTCGGCACGCCGATCCCGTATACCCATTGGTCGAAGAACCACCCCATGTCCTGACCGGTGTGCTGCTCTACCATCCGGCGAAAGTCTTCAGTTGTGGCGCGCTTGCCAGTATAGGTGTGATAGAAGTCCCGCATGGTTTCGGTGAACCGGTCCTCGCTCATGGTCTTGAGGTCGAGTAGGAGAATTCGAAGCATGTGAATCACAAATGCGCCTTTTTCATACACGATCGCGCTGTAGTCCTCCCCGGTATTTGCGGTCGCCACCCGCTCCCCGAGCCAGATCGGAATCGGGTCGTCCCGACGGAGCAGGATCTCGGCCTTCCAGCGCTTGAGGAAATCGAAATACTTGTCGTTGCTCTTGCGGCGAGTCTGCAGATACCAGAGACCGGCGAAGTCGGAGAACCCTTCACTCATCCATTGATCGTGGTAAGTGGCATAGTCAACTCCAATGCCCCACCATTGGTGACCGACCTCGTGCGCGCGAAAGACCTGGTCGAACCCCTCCTCCCTGGTCTGCTGGAACGTCACCCACGAGAGACCGATAACGCCCGGCCACGCCTCGCCATGGAAGTAGGGGATTTCGGTGGCGTAGAAATGCTTGAACTCGGGTTGACCAAACACGTGGGTATAAAACTGGATCGCCGTGGACACATCCTGTCCGACCTGCTCCTTCATGTTCTTGCCCTGAAGCATGGGTTGGCCGACCTGGCGCATCATGGTGGCGAACCGCTTATGCATGTCTTCGGACCACAAGAGCGTAACCGGCGGTGAGCTGTCACCGCGGATATCGTAGCGTTCGAAGAGGCCGAGGTTGAATGACGCATTCCGTATCGGTGCGGCCGTCTTCCACCGCGTGCGTACCATGTGGCCGGGGGCACTGGTGGAATCGCTGCGCTCACCGACTGAGGCAAGCAGAAAGCCTTCGGGGCTCGTAAAGGTCAGGTCGAATAGGGCAGGGTACCGAAACTCCAGCGCCAGAGGATACCAGGCTATGGACGACTTGATGAAGAACCAATCGCCGAAGCGATCGAGGAGATCGCCATGGTAGGCAAGCCGAAGGGTGCGGGTCTCGCCCTTCTCGAGCCTCCGGTCGCACCGAACCCAGATATAGGGGCTGTCCTTGGGGATATAGGCCTGTGCCGGGCTCCCATCGGCCCAGCTGGCACTATCCACCCGCATCTTCTCGAAGATGTAAAAGGGGACCCACGGCCCCGACGCGGCGTCCGCGACCAACTGGAGCGTCGCATTCGCGGCGAAGGCGAGCTCCCCGGTTGTCGTCTGCGGGAGGCGGAGCTCCATGAGATAATTGCTGATATGCACATCCGGACGCCGCTCGGCGTACTCCCCGCTGGGGGTGGGCGCACCCCGCGGGAAATTCATCGTCACCGCCTCGAAGCGCCGGTTCCCACCGGTATGCTTGGCCCGAGTTAGCAGCTGCACACCCTCGTTCACGTGCGGGTTCACCTCGAATACCCACGGATCGTTCGCGCCGTTGATGATCATGGCAGCGAAGAGTCCGGATGCCTCACCGTTGAGAAACGGTCGGAGCACATCGGGGTCGAGCGAGAAATCCCCTTCGTCGCCCAGGTAGTCGAACAACTCGCCGACGCGGCCTTTGAGCCCGTCTGGCACCGAGCCCGGCCCGAAGCTGAGCTGACGGGTGAGCTCGCCAAGGGTGGAATCGGCGAACAGAAGGACCAGGTCCTCGAAGGGTTCGTCGAACGAGTTGGCCTTGCGGAAGAGGGTCAGCCGCTCCTGCTCAATGCGAGTGCCGGGTGTATAGGTGAGGCGTCCCTTCCCACGGAAGAGCGCTCCCATGACCTGTCCACCGGTCGGCTTGAGAAGGAAGAGCCGGCCTTCCTCTAGCGTGAGAGTCGCACCGTCGCGCCGCAGGGTGAGATGCCTTACCTCGGCGCCCTTGGTCTCGTCCGGAACGGCCTGCCACATCTCGTGGAAGCGCTCTTCGTAGCGCGCGGCCGGCGTACCGCTCCAACTTGGTCCCTGTGCGGAGAGTGCGGAATGGGCGAGCGCGAGCGGAACGCACGCCAACAGCAGGTGGCGGAGCGGCATTCTTGCCTCCACGAGGCGCTGGATCAGGGGGAAACCTCAATCCAATCTTCCGCCCGTGACGAGGCACGTCAATGCGGCGAAAGCGTCAGCCGTTGCAGGGTCTCCGCCCAGGCCTCCAACGTCGCGGCCGGCGCTTGGCATGTGGCGCCCACGCAGGCATACCCCATGGTCGCTGCGGTTGCGCCAATCATGCTGCGGACGGCATCGGGCAGAGTGGCCGCGGCGAGGTCCGCCGCACGGACGCGTTGCACGACGCGGCGTGACAGAAAAGTGCCGAGCGCGGCGCGGTGCATGGCGCTGGCAAGCGGTGCGTCGTCTCCCTCGACGATCACCAGGTGGCTTGCCGGATTCACTGCCCAGTCGATCGCCTGGAGCAGGGTGGCGCCAAAGATCCCGAGCTGCTCCGCCCGTCCGGCGAAGGACCGAACCAGCGCATCCCGGCGCTCACGCCAGCGGGGCTCTCCCGTCAGCTCCGCGAGTCTTGCGGCGCACAGGGCGGCCACCCCGTTCGGTGATGGCGTCGGTGCGTCCTGGACCGGCTTGACGCGCGTCGGCAGGAGGCCTTCGCCTTCGACGGCGGCAGTATCGAAGAGGCCGCCACCCCCGGCGTCGAGGTAGTCAGCCCACACTCGTTCCAGGAGCGCACTACTCCACCGAAGCCACGACGGGTCGCCGGTCGCCTCATGCGCCTCGACGGCTGCCAGGGCCACCTGGACCTGGTCGTCGAGCAGACCGGCTATGCCGCCCGGATTGTGGCGAAGCGCGGCGTTGTCAGCGTGTTCGTTTCGAATCCGGTGCAGGGTCCGGAGCGCATGCTCCATGGCCCAGTCGTCTTTCAGGATCGTGCCTGCGCGCACCAGGGCGCCCGCCAGCATCCCGTTCCATCCGGTATAGCGGCTGCGGTCCACGAGGGGGGACGGGCGCGCCGCGCGGGCAACGCGCAGGCGGTCTTCCGCCAGCCGCAGGCGCCGCTCTGCTGATTCCCGGTCGATGCCAAGGCGCACAGCGATCGCCGCCAGCGGCTCGACCGCGTGAAGCACGTTCTTCGCCGGATCGTGCTGCATCTCGCCCGCCGTGCCGATATCGTAGTACGCCGACGCGACCTCGAAGGCGTCCTCGTCGTCAATCGCCGCTCGCGCCTCGTCGAGGGTCCAGGTGAAATAGTCCCCGTCGTCCTCGAGGCCCACGTCGGCGTCCTGGCTGGCCCCATAGCCACCCTCTGGATCCGCCAGGGTCTCCCGCACCCACCGCACAATGCCGCGCGCGGTCTCCGCGAACTCCGGCGATTCCAGGGCCCGGAAGCCATCGAGGTAGGCCTTGAGCAGCTCGGCGTTGTCGTACGACATCTTCTCGAAATGAGGCACGACCCAGGCCGCGTCGACACTGTAGCGGTGGAAACCGCCGGCCAGATGGTCGTGGATGCCGCCGCGCGCCATCGCGGTCAGGGTTCGAGCGGCCATGTCGCGAGGCCGGTCTTCTCCGGTGTCCTTCCACCGCCCCAGCAGGAAACTGATGGCGGCGGGGTGGGGGAACTTTGGCGCCGAGCCGAATCCCGCGTACCGCTGGTCGAACAGCTGGGCAATGCTTTCCGCGGCAGTGGTGAGCATCGCGTGACCGGGTTCGCCGGCGGCGGTGTCATCGAGATGGCTGGTCAGCACTCGCTGCAGGGCGAGGGCCTGCTGTTCGACCCGGTCGCGCTGATTGTGGTAAACCGCATGCACCTGCTCGAGCACTGCGCGGAATCCCGGACGCCCGTATTTGCCGTCTGGCGGGAAGTAGGTCCCGCCAAAGAAGACCTGGCCCTGGGGCGTGAGAAACGCGGTCAGCGGCCAGCCACCCTGTCCGGTGATCGCCTGGACGGCACGCTGGTAGCGAGTGTCCACGTCCGGGCGTTCGTCCCGGTCCACCTTGATGCAGATGAAGTTTGCGTTGAGATACTCGGCGAGTGCCGGATCCTCGTATGACTCCCCATCCATGACGTGGCACCAATGGCACCAGACGGCCCCGATGTCGAGGAGGACCGGTCGGTCCTGATCCGCGGCAGCGGCGAATGCCTTGGGGCTCCAGGAGTACCAATCGATGGGTTGGTGGGCTGCGGAGCGCAGATAGGCCGACGCGGCATCGCCCAAGCGGTTGGTCATGAGAGGTAAGCTACCCGCGGAACCATTGCCCTGCCCGGCCATTCGCGTTCGCCTTTGCATCATCAGGAACTCGGCAGAGATCCTCGACGTACGGAACGGGTCCCCTCTCAGTCGAGGCTTTGATGCAGCGACCGTTGCCGGCGGTGCTTTGCCTGGTATTGCTGGTTGTCTTCTCCAGGACCATGTCGGCTCAATCGCCAGCGCCGACGGTTGGCTGCCCCGCGCCGGAGCACCGTCAGTTTGAGTTTTGGGTTGGTGATTGGAACGTGACCGTGCAGGGCAATCAGGCCGGCACCAACGTAGTGACGCTCGAAGAGAATGGCTGCCTCATCCACGAGCACTGGACCGGCGCGAAGGGTGGCACGGGACAGAGCTTCAACTTCTACGACCAGTCAACCAAAGAGTGGCATCAGTTCTGGGTCGACAACCAGGGTGGCTATCTGCACCTGACGGGCACCTATGCGGAGCGCCGCCTGGTCCTGGTCGGAATGCAGACGGCCGCGGATGGATCCGCCACCCAGCAGCGGCTCACGTTCTTCAACAATGCGGACGGCTCCGTCCGGCAGTTGTGGGAATCCTCCGCCGACCAGGGAAAGACCTGGCAGATCGCCTTTGACGGACTGTATCGGCGCCGCTGAGGGGCTGGCGGAGTCCAGCCGGGGCACTGTTGACATGTATGACCCATGCATATATCATGGAGCCATGAGCGACCCTCGTAGCGCCAACCTGCTCGGTGCCCTCGTGACAGCCCTGCACGATGAGCTGGAGGCCACCACCTCCGAAGCGGCGGCACATGGCTCCGCATTCCCCGCTGCCCTGGTCTCCATTCTCGGGGAACCCGGGATGTCCATCGAGACCCTGCGGCGCATTCTGGGCGTCTCGCACAGCGGCACGGTTCGGCTTCTGGATCAGCTCGAAGCCGAGCGTCTGGTGGAACGAAAGGCCGGCCCGGACGGTCGCACCGTTGCGCTTCACCTGACCGCCGCCGGACGCCGCCAAGCCAAGGCGGTGCAGGGAGCCCGACTTGCGGTTCTGGACAACGTCCTCGGCCTCCTCACCGCCCAGGAGCGCTCCCAACTGCTCCGGCTCAACGAGAAACTGCTGGGTGGCCTTACCCGTGACCGGGATCACTCGGATCACATCTGTCGGCTCTGCGACCTTGCAGCCTGTCCCGGCTCATCCTGCCCGGTGGAGTGCGCGGTCGAGGGAGCCGCCTGAACCACCAGGGCTTTGTCAAAGGAGTGTTATATGTATGCCGCACATTTATATATTCTTCGCGCCGTGGCGCCCATCCGGGAGGTCCGCGCCCACCCGATGTGCGGTGATGAGCGGCGGAACCCATCTCACCGGCGGAGCCGGATTCAGCCAGGTCGGCAACCCCGGCAGGAGAACCCGGCGCGCCCAGGAGGCTGTCGCCCGCCGGGTGGGTTGGCGACTCGGCGACCCAAGGCATCTAGAACGCAGAAAGGGGCGGGCCAAATGGCCCGCCCCTCGCCGCCGTCCTCCTGCAACGGTTACATCCCGAAGGTAATGCCGGCTGTGATCGGGATGAAATTGGCATTGCTGCCGCTGGTGTTGATGGTGATGTAGCGGCCTTCCACGAAGAATTGTGAATCCGATCCAGCCTTGAACTTGATCCCGCCACCGCCGCCGAAGGCAACCTTGCTCTCCGAGGCCGAGCCGCCGCCACCTTCGGCCTTGAAGTTGAAGTAGCCGATACTGCCGATCACATATGGCGTCACGGAACTCTTGCCTGAGAAGCTGTACGTCACGTTGCCCAACCCGCCTGCCAGCTTGAACTTGACGCCACTCGGGTCCGAGTTGTTCTGGCCGTAGTAGAAGTCGCCACGAAGCCCAATTCCGGACTGGAGCTGATAACCGATGATACCCAGCCCATGCCATCCGGTCTTGGCGACGTCACCGAAATCCCCGATAGGGATTGTGAGACCGCCGCCGACACCGAAGTTGACGGATTGGGCCTGCGCCGGGCTGGCGCCGATCGCCAGGACAACGAGGGCGAATACTGCTGGTACGCTGCGCTTCATAGGAACGGCTCCTTGAAGGTTCTTGCCCGCAAGCACGCGGAGAGTGACCGCGGTCGGGATACCGACAATATAACGGGCCTATAGCCCGCCAAATGAGATTCCCGCGGTGAGGGGCGCGAATTGGGGCTTGACTCCAGAAGTGGTCACCGTGATGTACCGGGCCTCCACGAATAGCGCCATCGCACGCACCCCAAAGCTGAACCCTGCGCCGGCGTTCCAGGCGGGGTCGGTGCTCGAGATTGTTCCGAACGATGGCCCGGTGGTACGCGTCCGTATGAATCCGCCGCCACCGAAGACGTAGAGGCGATTCGGCGATTTTCGGGATCCGAACTGAAAGACGAGATTCGCGACTCCGCCGAGCTCCGTCTGATTCCCCGAGGCCACGCTCAGCCCGTTCCGCGCGTAGAGCCCGTCAAGCCTGAACCCGAGGCCTGCGGATGCGCCCGGCATGTAGGTAAGACTGACGTTTCCGATCCATCCTTTATCCACGACATCGGAATAGGCACGCAGCGGGATCGTGATGCCGCCCGCGAGGCCAAGCTTGATGTCCCCCTGGGCCGCGAGGCGAGCGGGGACTGCAAGCACAACGAGGACGAACGCCAGCAGTGCGCGCGGGCGCATGAGAACCTCTAGGCCTAGGGGGGATTCAGAAATGCTACACTTGGGCCCCCCGCGCGGTAATGCGTGTCACTATGGGGGGGGTAATGCCTTGCACCGGGCTCGGCGGGCCTCACTAGTGGACGAGAGGAACCAAGCGCTTGAGCGAGTCCGCCGTCGTGCGCATCGCCAGCGAAATCCGGTACCCATCCTCGTCGAGCCAGGTCGCTACACTGACGCCTTTCGGTGAGGTTCCGTAGGCCGTCGCGCCCGATTCCAGCCTCGGATCGTCGATAGTGCGGAAGCCGCTGCTGTCCGCCGGGATCAGTTGCTGGTCGAGCAGTATCCGCCCCCCGTCCGATGCCCGATAGACCACCCGGATGACGCTGAGGTTACGTTGGGCTCCCGGGACCGCACTTGCCGGCCCGGCTTCCACGTGGTCGAGCTCCATCCCGCTCAGCAACCGGACCGGTCCTCCGAGACGCTCGGCTGCTTCGGCGAGGGTCACCGACTTGAACTTGGCTGAAACCGCGATGGGGCCGTCGCGAGCGGGTGTCGCCGCCGGGGGAGTGGGTGGCTTCGGAGTCGCCGGCCGCCGCGTGGCGGTGTCCCGGGTTGGGCTGACGGGCGGCGCCGGCGTAGCCCCCTCCCGGGTACCTGAATCAGGGTCCACCGGCTGCGGCAAGTCGTACACCGCCACCTCTGAACGGCCCTTTGCCTCCCGTAGCCGCGTGGCTCCAAAGCCGACCAGAACGGTCATGAACGCCACTCCGATCCACAGCGCTGACGTCAGATCGAGCTCAAAGCGGCGACGGGGCGTGGTGGAGGGGAGCAACACCATCCCACCCGTCGTCACCACTGAGTTGGATTCTGACTCGATGGTGAGCTCGGGAAAATGCTCCTCGACCTCGGCGAAATTGTCCCGCCACTCCTCCAGGCGCCGGGCGCAGGCCCGGCACTCCTCCGCGTGACGGCGGATCCGCAGGACATCGATGGCTGTGGCTGAGCCATCTATGAGCGACTTGAGCGTACGATCGTTGATATGAGGCATCGACGGAAATCTATCCTCTTGCCACGTGAGTCCGCAGCCTAATGAACCCGATGGATCATCGCGCGCAGGGAGTCCGTTGCAAGGTAGCCAGTAAGTGCAAGCCAGAAACCGCTTTCGTCGATCCAGCGAAGTGTGAGCGGGCCACTGCCATCTCGGCTCATGAGGGTGTCACCGGGCAGGAGCGTCGCAGCGCCCCTCTTCCGCTCGTTCGTCGATGGCCGTCGTTGATCGAGCCAGAGCTCGCGACCTGGGGGATCCTCGTAGACTACCCGGACGAGGTCCAACGTTGGATCTGCGCCGGCCTCAGACCCGGGTCCGATAAGAATGCGACGCGCCTCCAGACCGTCCATCAGACGTATGGAGCCGCCCAAAGTTCTCACGGCTTCTTCCATCCGAACTTGACGGAACCCTGATACCGCCTGGCGAGCCATCAGTCCTCCCATGACTCGAGGTTCAGGTGCCGCCGCCGCCGGCGGGTTTGCGGCAACCGACGCATTGCCGAACGTCGCGCTGCCCAACGAGTCCATCTCTCCCGCGGCATCCTGGGCGAGCTTGGCCGCCGCTTGTGGTTGGCTCGATGGCCGGCTCGGGATGTTCCGCCTCTCGGCATCGGAGCGGAGTGATTGTTCGGCTGCGACCGCTGCCGGGGCCGCCTTCTCGTCTCGGAATGCATCAGCCGGGCCACCGCCAGCCCGGTTTCGCGGGGTCTGGGCCGGACTCGCCGAATTCGTCGAAGCTGTTGTCGACGGCACCGGCTCGGGAGCCGGCGCGGAGGGGGCGTCACTGCTGGAGGGAGCCGACCCCGCTCGTTCCTTCTCTTCTAGCAGAAGCCCCTGCTCGCCGGGAGCCGCGTAGCGCAGGTCGCTTGCTGCCCACCCCAAGCCCAGTGCGAGTAGCACGCTCGCGGCCCATGCATAGGTGCGCCACCGGTGTATTCCCCAGCGGGGTTGATCCGTGGAGGCTGACGGCGGAATGGGGAGGGCCTTGGCGGCTGTCCTGACCGGAACTTCGACCGCCGCGACCAGTCCATCGGCCTCCGTCGCGAACGCCTTCAGTTCCTCTAAAATGCGGCGGCACTCGCCACACTCTGCCAGATGCGCTTCCGCGCTCCGCCGCTCGGTCTCTGAGAGCTCGTTATCGATGAGTTCGGTCAACAAGCCTTCATTAAGATGCGACATGGCGATCCTTCTCCTGCGCGCGGTACAGCTCCACCAGGCGTTTGCGGGCGCGGCAGAGGGTAGTGCCGATCGCCCCCTTGGAAAGCCCGGTTGCCGCCGCGATTTCGTCGTAATCGAATCCCTCTGCCTTCAATAACAGCACTTCCCGGTCCACGTCTCGCATCTCCTCGAGCGCCGCACGCACCGCGCGGGACTTCTCGTTTCGTTCGTACTCGTCGTCCGGCGCGTCGGCCGAGGTCGGGGATTCCCCCTTGAGCAACTGCAGCCGACGGCCCTGCCGCACCGCCCGGCGACCATCGTCCCGGACCAGGTTCAACGCAACGGCGAACAGCCAGGGCCGGGGATTGTCCGGCGGAGCGACCAGCGCCCTCGCAAACACCTCCTGGGCCAGGTCCTCCGCACGATCGCGGTCGCCCGTGCGCCGATATAGCATGCGCACGAGCGACTCGTGATACTGCAGGAACAGCTCCGCGATCGGACTCTCCGTCATCACACTCCTCGGAACGCCTTCACCAGGTCACGAACTTCCGCATCGCTCAAGCTCTCGCGACCGCCGGCGGCGATCTTGACGCTCACCTTCTTGCCGGCGACCAGCAGAGTGTCTCCGACCTTGAGGCTCGCACCGATCTCGGGCAGTGCGCGCGCGACCGCGAAATACGCCTTGCTGAAGGGTACGACGGTTACTATGCGCAGGCTGTCGCGGTGATTGACGTCGGTCCAGACGCCATTGACCTCATTGAACATACGCCCACCGGCCCTGCGCAACTCACCGCCGCCCGCCTTGAGCGCGACCATCTTCTCATCCGCGGCCGCGTCCGCCTCGGCGAGTGATGAGGCGCCGGACAACCTGCCGCTCTCCTTCGATCGCCGGAAGGCCGCCTCGCCCGTCTGCGCGGCGGGCGCCTGTGCCGCCACGGGTGCCGTTGAGGCGTTCCCCATGCCTCCCCGGATATCCATCATCGGTCCATCGCGACGCACTGCGACCATCCCAGGTTCCTGTACCAGGTAAGAGGTGTACTCGGTCAGGATCCCGTGACGCAGCCCCAGCTCACGCACCTCGCGGATCAAGGCCTCGCTCGGTCCCTCGAGCCGAATCTGCCGGCTCAGATCTCCGATCCGGCGCGAGGCCCACAGCTTCGGAATGAAGTCGTTGCCACTCTCCGTTGCGGGGAACGAGGCTTCGGCGGTGAACCGCTCCCGCCGGCCGTTCCGTTCACCCTCGATGACCACGGTGCCGCGACCGCTACCCTGATACCGACCAAAGACCACCAGCTCTTCTCCATAGAACAGATCCGGAAGCTGCGCCGGGGACAGATCCATCAAACGGACCGGGCTGTCTACAATCCGGAGATTCACGAGCGCCGGACGCCGCAGCTTCGCCACCAGGGCTCCCACCACGACCTCGACACTGGCCTCGGGTGCCACATACTCCGCCGCGCCCCGACCTTCCTTCGCGAGACGGTCGAGCAGGTAGGTGTTCACATCCGGGCCGACGCCGATCGTGAAGATCCGCGCCCGGCCGATTCGACCCGCTGCAGCGGCGGCGATGCGATCCGGCTCCTGCTCCCCGACCGATGGAATGCCGTCGGTGAGAAAGAGGACGATTGGCAGCCGACTCTCGGACACCGAGGCGCCGAGAACCGCGTCGAGTGCACCGGAGATGTTGGTGCCACCGTCGGCCTGGAGGTTATCGATGAAATCTCGCGCCTGCCGGAGGGCATCGCTGGTGGCCGGAGCCCAACCGTCCCGGAAATTCCGCACCCCTGAGCTGAACGCGACGAGGCGGAACCGATCCTCCGGGCGCAGGGTACCGAGCGCCTGCCGCAGCGCCGCCTTCGCCTGCTCGAGCTTTTGGCCGGACATCGAACCGGAGACGTCCACGACCAACGAAAGGTCGCGCGGAACGACTGGGCCATCCTCTGTCGCTGAGGGGGAGATCAGCAGCATGGCGTAACCGTTCTCTCCTCCTGGGGCATTCGCCAACACCGTCGTCCCCACCAGGCCACGCCGAAGCGGAAGAAAGAGATCAACGTCCCCGCCGTCCTTGGTATCAATCGTTATTTCGAGACGCCCGCCATCGCGACGACTGGTCAGCGAGTGAGTCGGTGAATAGGGAACGCCGTAGTCTTCGTCGTTGGGAAGGCTCAAACGCCAATTCCCGCTCTGGCCTCCGCGGGTGCCGAGGGAGTAGCGAATCCGGAGTGCATCCCCCGATCGCTCGAGTAGCTGGGTGTAGCGGAGTACCACTTTGCGAGTCTCGCCCGGCTGGATCGGAAACACCTGCGCCCGAACCAGTCCATGGCCTGCGAGGGTGAGCAATGCCGGATCCTTCTGGCGCCGCACGATTTCCTCGTAGATGCCGCGCGCCTGGTCGGCGTTCATCATCTCGCCCTTCAGCTCCTGCTCCCCCATCCAGAGCGAGAAATTCTGGAACACGGCCTCTCCCGGGAGCGGATACAGGTAACTCCCCTCGGCGAGCCCACCGCCGTTGTTGCGGAAGCGCTCTTCCACCTCCACCCGGGCTACCCGCCCGTCGATAGTAGTGCGGACATCGGAGCTGACGCGGACGATGTTAGGTCCGCCTTGGACCGGTATCCGGGGACGTTCGATTTCGATCCAACCCTGGGCGGCCGCAGGCGTTGCGGAGATTGCCAGCGCAAGTGCGCCGAGCAGTGAGCGGTGCATGGTATTCCTCTTGGGTCTGTTTGGGTCGGCGGGGGGATGCGCCTGGGGGCTGGACTTGCACAGTACCCGGGCGGGGGCCGCCTGCGGCGGCCTGCGGGATCGCTTCGCTCCTGCGGGCGCTCACTTCGCTCGCGGCGGGAACCGCGCTTGGTGTCCAGATCAGCGCGTAGTTCCCGCAGGGCGCCGCAGGCGCCCCCCGCACGAGCGGAGCGAGCCCGCAGGCGCAAAGCGCCCCCGCCTGACCGCTCCTCGCATCCATATATTCACCCCATGCCCACCACCATCGACGTCCTCCGCACCTACCTCGAGATGACTTCCCCTGCGGACCTCCTGCCCGAGGGCGACGGTGATCCAGGCGTGCGCTTGGAACCGATCGAGGCGTGCCCGTGGCATTTCTATCGCTACTTGTACGTCGAGGTGGGAGGCCAGTATCACTGGCATGATCGGTTGAGCTGGACGGAGGCTCAGTTTCGCGAATACCTCGCCGGGCCGAGCACCATTTGGCTGCTCACTTTTCGCGGGGCGCCGGCGGGCTACTTCGAGTTACGAGGCCAGCCTGACGGTTCGGTCGAGATCGCCTACTTCGGGTTGTTTCCGGAGTTTGTCGGGCGGGGATTGGGGAAGTACCTACTCAGTCGTGCGGTCGAGGAGGCCTGGAAGACCAGACCCACCCGGGTCTGGCTGCACACCTGCACGCTGGATCATCCGAGTGCCTTGCCGAACTATCTCAAGCGTGGCTTCCGGAAGGTTCGAGAAGAGGTCTACCAGACTACCGTTCCATAAGAGCCAGGCGCCGCTCCGCGGGGGCTCGGAAGACCACTTCCCACGGCGATCGCTCGGCCAGGGATCCGAACCAGCCCTTTGCTTCCTCGATCCTGCCCAGTCCCTGCAGCAGTTCTGCTCTCCGCCATCGCTCGAAAGTCCCGGCATAGAAAGGAGAGGCGACGGCCAACTGAAACCAGACGTTGTTGCGCGTTCCGCTCAGGTCGGTGAGCGCCCGCTCCGTGTCACCTCGAAGCTGGTGCACCGCCGAATCCACCGAGCGTTCGAGTCGCTCCACCAGGCCTTCGGATTCATCCACGATCGCTAGCTCCGCGAGCAGCTCCGAGGCCTCCGCCGCCCCGCTTCCATCCCCCATTCGCGCCGCGAGCATGCCGAGCAGATAGGCCCGCAGGTGGGGGTGGAGTCCGTTGTGAAAGGCCAGCGGGAGGCTCACGTTCGGTGCCACGCTCTCCGGATTCCAGCGCTCGAGGGCCGTTCGACTCTCTTGAATGAAGCTCTCGGGCCATTCGAGGAAGGGCAGGGCAGCGAGCAGACCGCGAATCTCAAGGGCCCACGCCGGGTCGAGGCGTTCGGCCGCGTCCAACTCGAGACCCGCGTCCTTCAAGCGACCATCTGCGGCGGCGAGGTGCGCAAGGATCAGGTGCACCAGGGCGCGGAGTTCGTCCGAGCGGGCCACTCCGGCGAGAGCCCGGCCCAGCCGCTCGGCGCCGGCCAGGTTGCGGGAATACACGGTGACGTCGCTGAATGTGATTCCCAGGGTGAGGGCCCGGGCGCCGGCGAGTTGAACGATGATTTCGGCCTGCTCCTCCGGGTCATCGCGGAGATACGCCCGCAGCGCACGCATCGGCAGCGCCTGGTCGTGGTCGGGGCCCTTGGAGAGGATCCGGTCGACCAGAGCCTCCAGGTCAGCCTGACGCTCCTCGAGAGCGGCAAGCCGGGCCAGTTTTACCAGGGCGCTCACGTGCTGTGGGTCGAGCGCTGTGGCCCGCTCGAGCGGCGCCCGCGCCTCGCGGCTGGAGCGACCACGGTAGGGATTACTGTGCAGCAGCAAATCCCCCAGTCCGAACCAGGCGTCGAGATCGTCCGGGTGGGCCGCAACTACGGCGGCGTAGCGACGCTCGGCGTCGTCGGCGCGGCCGTGCAGCCAGGAATGTTGGGCCTCAACCAGCAGGCGGTCCCGCTCGGACAGCCGCTGGTGATACCGCATCGCGGCCGCCGACGCCCCACGAGCGGGCGCGATCATGGCATTGGCGGCGGCGGCCCCGGCGACCCGGTAGTGGGCCAGCGCGAAAGTCCCATCGAGGGCCGCGGCACGCTGATAGGCCTCCAAGGCGGGCAGGTATCGCCCAAGGCGGAATTCCTGTTCGCCCTCGAGCCAGGCCCGGAGCGCGGGCAGCGGCACGGTCGTCAGGCCGGCGAGCCGGCTGAGTCGCTCGGCCGGCGCGGTGCCACCCCGGACCAGCAGCCTCCGAACCATTTTGTCGACCAGCGCGAACAGGTCACCTTCCCCCTCTCCCTCCACTTCGGCGCGACTCAGGACGCCGCCGGCGAGATCGCGGATGGTCGCGGTGATCCTGAGCTTCCCGCCCGCGGACACGACGCCGCCCTGCAACAGGTGAGTGGCTCCGAAGCGGGCGGCCAGCTCGAATCCCGCGGCATCGTCCGTCGGATCCGGCTGCGCGTGGGCAGCGGCCAGCAGGGCTCGCGGATCCACGGTACGGAGGTCGCCGAATCCATCCATCGCGGTGCTCAACAAGTCCACCATCCCCTCGCGGAGGTAGCCCAGCGCGACGTCGCCGCGGACGGTAAACGGAAGCACCGCGAGGAGGCCCCCCGGAGTGCCGGGTGCGGGCGGGGCGGGCACGGCCGGTGCCCGCGTGCGGATCGTGTGCGCAAGCGCTGCGAGGGCCGGTGACGGTTCTCCGTTCAGGTCGAGTCTCAAGCGACGGGCGTACTCGTCGAAGGCGCGCAGGGCGCCGGCGTGTTCGCCGATTCGGTCGAGCAGCATCAGTTGGCGGCGGATAGCGTCTTCATCATCGGGAGTGAACTGTGCCGCCCGGCGGGCCCACTCCGCCGCGATTGCGGCCGGCGCCTCCGACGCTTCCGCCAATGCCCAAGCTGTCTGTGCGGCGCGCTCGCTGAGGTGCGCCCGAGTCAGGTCCAGCCAACTCTCCGCCTCAGGGGCGCCGGCGATGTAGAAGCCTTCCAATAGCGGTCCCTGGTACAGCGCCATCGCCGCCTCACGCTCGCCGCGGCTCAGGTGCTCCTCGAAGGCAACGGCGTCGCACCACAGCATCCCTTCCCGAACGCCGACCTCCTCATCTCCCCGGCTTTCAAGCACGTCCCCGCCCATCGCCTTGCGCAGGAAGTAGAGCGCGCGGCGGAGCGCGGCGCGGGCATGCTCCTGATCCAGCTCGGGCCAGAACAACCCTAACAACACATCACGCCGGACGAATCGGTTCCCCGCCGCGATGGCCAGATAGGCCAGCAACCCCAGCCGCTTGGGTTGTTGCAGGACCGCGCGCAGCTCGCGCTGCGCTGTGTCACGGAGGTCGAGAACTCCGAGCGTACGAAGTCGGAACATGCAGTGGGGGGTGCGAGGGCGGGCGTGACCCGGTGCGGCGCCACAGGTCACGCCCGGGGTTTCGAACAGGCTACGGGTGATCGCGACCGTTCGAACGTACCGGCGGGCGCGGCATGCGGCAATGCGGACGCGCCGGTCGAGTTCCAACCCGAGAACCGGAGAGCCTCATGTCAGGCGCCACCAGGCTTCGCACCTCACCCGCGGATACGCTCACGCAGCCCGTCTGGGACGCGGTGGTTATCGGCAGCGGTTTCGGAGGCGTCATGGCGGCCACCCCGCTGGTCGAGGCGGGTATGTCGGTTCTCCTGCTCGAACGAGGCGACTGGGTCCGCCGGGGCGCCGAGAACTGGGCGCCGAATGGGGCGGGTCTACTGACCTCCCACTACTCGTCCGAGTCGGGATACCTCGAGCGGGCATCGGGAAGCGAGCGGCAGACCGGTCTCTTCTTCAACGTCGGAGGGCCGTCGGTCTTCTATGGTGGCGCCTCGCTCCGCTACCGGGAACACGATTTCACGCCCGCGCCCGAAATCGTTGGCGACTCGGCCGCCGCGTGGCCTCTGCGCTACCCCGATCTGGAACCATGGTACGCGGCTGCCGAGCGGCTGCTCGGTGTCGCCGGGGAGGCCGGCGCCGATCCCACCGAGCCTCCCCGCAGCTCATCGTTCCCCGCCGGCCCGCTTGGGGTGAACACCCAGTTCGGGGAACGGGTTGCGCAGGCCGCGCGGGAACTCGGCCTCCGGCCTTTCCCGCTGCCTCTCGCGATCAACCGGGACCACCGGTCTGGTCGCCCCGCCTGCATCGCGTGCGCCACGTGCGATGGCTTTGCCTGTGCCATCGGCGCGAAGAACGATCTCTCCGTTTCGCTCATACCACGACTCCTCGAGCGCGGGCTGACGCTTTGGACCGGTGCAGTGGCCCGCCAGATCATCGAGGTTCGCGGACGGGCCGTCGGCGTCGAGTGTGTGGATCGGATCTCCCGACGGAGCTATCGGGTGCGGGCCGAGCGGGTCATCGTGGCCGCCGGTGCCATCGTGACGCCGCAACTCCTGCTGGCTTCGGGGCTCGCCCGGCTCAATCGGGCCGGCAATGCGGTTGGCCGATTCCTGACCCGCCATCTCAATACGGTAGTCGTGGGTTTGTTTGCCTCGCCGACCAATCCGCGCGAGGAGTTTCAGAAGCAGATCGCCCTGCACGACTACTACAGAACCGACCCATCGGGCGAGGGCGGCCTGGGTGGGATCCAGCAGGTCGGCATGCCACCCGCCGGGGTGGTGGCGACCCAGGTGCCGACCCTGCTCGGACCCTTCGCCCGGATCGCCCTGCGGCACCTCGGCGGGCTGCTCACCATTGTCGAGGACCAGCCGCAATACCGGAATCGCATCGAGCTTCGCCCCAATCAGCCGGCTCCATTCGGTCTGCCGCCGGTGGTCATCCATCACCACTACAGCGCGAGTGACCTGCGGCGCGGCCGCGCCCTCGCCCGGCGCGCCCGCGCGGTCCTGGCGCGGGCCGGGGCGCTGTTCTTCTACCACCACAGGATTTCGACCTTCTCCCACGCACTCGGCACCGTGCGCATGGGTGACGATCCGTCCCAGGCGCCGCTGGACGCGGCGGGGCGCTTCCGCGGCATGTCCCAACTCTGGATCACCGACGGCAGCGCGCTCCCAACCTCGGCCGCCGTCAATCCAAGCCTGACAATCGCCGCCAACGCACTCCGGATTGGGGCCGGCATCGTCGGCGCCCCGGCCGCAGCAACGCGAAAGGAGCCTTCTCATCATGTCAACCACGCTGGTTAGCGCGGGAGCCCCGGTGAACGCGCGCGCCTCGCGCACCACCCCCGGGCCTCTGGGGCTCGCCTTTCTCGGGTGCGGCGGCATCACGGCGACACACAGTCGCACGCTCCGACGACTGGGTGAGCCAGTCCTCCGGTTCTACGCGAGTCGCGATGTCGAGAAAGCCGAGCGCTTCGCCCAGCGGTATGCGGGCGTAGGGGCCTTCGGCTCATATCAGGCCGCCATCGACGACCGGCGGGTTGACGCCGTCCTCATCGCCTCCCCGCCGGCCTTGCACCTGGAGCTCACGCTCGAAGCGCTGACACGGGGCAAGCACGTCATCGTCGAGAAGCCGGCCTTCCTGCGTGCCGATGACATCACTCAGGTCGAGACGCTCGCGGCGAAGACGGGCTGCCAGGTCCTGGTCGCCGAGAATTACGCCTACAAGCCCATTGCACGGCTGCTGCAACGCGTGGTCACCTCGGGCGAGCTGGGCGAGATCCTCTTCGTCCAGGTTAACGCTACCAAACTGCAGTCGACTCCGGGCTGGCGTGCCGACGCCGCTCTCGCCGGAGGCGGCGCGCTGTTCGAGGGCGGTGTGCACTGGATGGATCTGATGGCCCATATGGGTCTCCGGGTGGAGTCGGTGCAGGGATACCGACCCGGTCTTCTAACCGGACCGGAGCGAAGCATGCTGGTGGTGTTCCAGTACGAAGAAGGCGGCGTCGGCACGCTGCTGCACTCGTGGGAGACTCCGGCGCTGCTCCGGGGGCTCCGGCTCTCGAAGATCATTGGTACCCGTGGCTCGGTGACGTTCGAGTCCAACGGGCTCTTCGCGTTCATCCGGGGCCGTCGTTCGCGTCTCGTGCTGCCGGGTCTATCCGATCTCCGCGGCTACGACGCGATGTTCCGCGATTTTCTCGCGGCCCTCCGCGCCGGGTCTCCACCCCATATGACTCTCGCACGCGCGCGCCTCGACCTTCAGCTGGTCGAGTCTGCCTACGGTCCGCTTCCCTGACACCGACCCTCGAGGCTCGAAATGCCGATGTTGCTCTCCTCTCTCATTGGTCTGCTCGCCGGTCTGCATGCCGCCGCCTGGGGCATGTACAAGGACAGTCTGCACGAGGGATTCTCACTCCGGCGCTTTGCCCGGAGCCCGGTCCTCGGGCTGGTGATTGGCGCCTTCCTGGGGGTGTTGATCGGCTGGGACCCGCGGCACCCCGCCGTATTGGTGGTCGCCTTTGGAACCTGCTACGCCATCGAGCGCGCCCTAGCGGAGGTCTACAAGACCTTTGTCCGCGAGGAAGATCAGGCGAAGTACGCCATCCCGATGCAACTGAGCGTGCTCGGCAGGCCGGTGCGGAGCCGGTCAATCCGCCTCTTCGTCGGTGGGTTGTACCTCCTGGCGACCGGCGGAGTCATCGCGCTGGTGCATGCGCTTGGCCAGGGACATTCCGCCCCGTCACTCGGTCTGGTGCTCGCCACCGGCGGACTTGGCGGATGGATCAGCGCCTTCGGTGGAGCCTGGAAGGACGCGCCGATCGAGGGGTTCCAGCCGTTCAAGTTCCTGCGGAGCCCCGCCATGGCGACGGGATACGCGCTGTTGCTCATGCGGCTGACGGCCGAGCCGGCGCTGATCACCCTTGCGGCGACTGGACTCACTATCGCCACCATAGAAACCTGGAAGACCTTCGCGTTTCCGTCGTCGCCCCGGGGAAAGTTCGCCGGAAAGCCGGTCCATTTCCCGGAGATGCGCCGACGCCGGCTGCGGATCGTGCCGCTGTACGCCGCCATCTGGGCGCTCGTGCTCGCGAGTCTCGGTGCGGCATTAGGCCAATCCGCCACCTCGCGCGATGCGGTCACCGCCGAGGCACCCCGTGTCTGAGATCTTGAGCCGACGCTTCGGGTCGCCCGCGGCCGACCGCGTGCTCCGGGGTACCGGCGTGGTGGCCGCGCTGGCCATCCCGCTCACGCTCCTCGTGCCCCAGGTCGCGCCTCTCACCGCGTTTCTGCTCATCACCGTGTGGGTACATGGACCGGTCTCGCCGCTCCTGCCGGCGGCCTACGAGCCGGTGCTCATCCTGTTCGGCCGGATGTACTCACCGCTCTTGATCGCCCTGCTTGGAACCCTGGGCGATCTGTACGTCGAATACCTCGACTATCACCTGTTTCGTCGCCTCGGCGGCTTTGGGCCCTATGCGGCGCTCCAGCAGCGCCCGCTGTTTGCTCGGGCGGTGGCCCTGTTCCGGCGGCGTCCGTTCTTCACCGTCTGGATCTTCGCCTTCACACCACTGCCGGACTGGATGATTCGGTTGATCGCACCCGCCGCCGGGTATTCGATCCCCCGCTATCTGCTGGCGATGGCGCTGGGCCGGCTGCCGCAGTTCTGGCTGCTCGCCGCCATCGGGGCCTGGTGGCAACCCGGTGCTCGACTCCTCGTCGGCATCGCCGCGGGCACCACGGCGCTGATGATCGGCGCTGTTCTGTGGCGGCGGCTCCGCTCTCCAGGCATTCACCCTGTTCGGCCTCACGGTCGGGAGGTTCTGCATGTGGCTCCTGCTCATCACGCTGGTCTCTGACAGCGTCGCCTTCTCGCGCATTACTGTAGCGCCGGCCGAGACCCTGACGGTCACTTCCGTTGGCGAGGGTCCGACCGTCGTGCTGGTCCCCGGGCTCTTCGGCTCGAACTACGGCTTTCGTCACGTCGTCCCCCAACTCACCGCGCTAGGCTACCGCGCGGTGGTCATCGAGCCGCTGGCGGTGGGAACCTCATCGCGACCTGAGCGGGCGGACTATTCCCTCGCCGGCCAGGCGGAGCGTCTTGCGCGAGTGCTCGACACCCTCGGGGTTGGTCATGCGATCATCGTGGCGCATTCGCTCGGGGCAGCCATGGCGCTTCGATTGGCATGGCGCCGGCCGGATCTGGTCGCCGGGCTGGTGTTGCTGGAGGGAGGCCCCGCGGAGGCCGCGGCCAGCCCGGGATTCCGCCGCGCGATGGAATACGCGCCATGGGTCAAGTGGGCCGGCGGGATGGGCACTGTGCGCCGGATAATTCGGAAAGGACTGGTGGAATCCTCAGGGAATCCGGCGTGGGTGGATCGCGACGTGATTGCGCAGTACACCGCGGGTGCCGCACGCGATCTCGACGGCACGCTGCTGGCCTACCTCGCCATGGCCGAGGCGCGCGAGCCGGGTCGCCTTGCACCGCACCTCAACGCGATCGTGTGTCCAGTACACCTGTTGTTAGGTGGCGCCAGACACAAGGGCGGACCGGACCAGGAGGAAGTGCGCCGGCTGCGGGCAAAGGTCCCCCAGGCTTCGGTGGATACGATCCCCGGCGCAGGACACTACATCCATGAAGAACAGCCCGATGCTGTGGTAGCGGCGGTGCAGGCAGCGATGCGGGAGGCTTGGCCGGTGGAGGAAGCGAAAAGCTGAGAGTTCACTACGGAGACACGGAAACCACGGAGGGAGCGCGGAGGTTTTTCTGTGCCACTTCCGTGGTATTCCTTGATTCCGTGGTGTGCAAGTGACCTGCGACGATCTAGAATTTCGACGACACCTGACTCAGGCGGCCGATAGCGGCTTGGCCGAGGGGCACAGATCCGCCAGCACGCAGGCCTCGCAGCGCGGCCGGCGGGCGATGCAAACCTGCCGCCCGTGCAGGATCAGCAGGTGGGAGACCAGGGTCCAGTCCGTCTGGGGTATCAGTTTCATGAGGTCCTGCTCGATCTTCACCGGTTCCGTCTCCCGTGTCAGCCGGAGCAGTCCCGACAGCCTGGCGACATGGGTGTCCACCGTCACGCCTTCGTTGATCCCGAATGCGTTACCGAGCACGACATTGGCCGTCTTGCGGCCTACCCCCGGCAGCGCGTGGAGCTGCGCCATGGTCCGCGGAATCTCTCCGCCGTGTTCCGCGACCACGGCTTGGGCCATGCCGATGAGATTCTTCGCCTTGTTCCGGAAGAAACCGGTGGATTGTATCAGCTTCTCCAACTCTGGCTGAGGTGCGCGCGCAAGCTGTGCTGCGTTCGGAAACCTGCGAAACACCTCGGGCGTGACCATGTTGACCCGCACATCGGTACACTGCGCCGAGAGAATCGTGGCCACGAGCAGCTGATAGGCATCCCGGTGTTCAAGCGCACATGCGGCGTCAGGATACTCGCGCTTGAGCCGGGCCAGGATCTCGGGGGCTCGGCGGTTGGGCGGTTGGGCGGTTAGGCGGTTGGTCGATTTGGCGGTTGGGCGGTTAGGCGGTTGGGAAGCTCGGCCACTCTGCGGCTGAGCGGCTCGTCTATTCGAGGGTCTAGCGGCTTTGCGGCTGGATGCCTTCGCGGTGCGACGACCCTTAGAGCCCTTCTTCACGGATATCGCCTTTGTTGACTTAGTGTTTCCACGCGCGATCCTCGAACCGCCCAACCGCCCAACCGCCCAACCGCCCAACCGCCCAACCGCCTAACCGCCCAACCGCCTAACCGCCCCTCCGCTTCCCCGCATGCGCCAGGAATCCCTCGACCGGCAGCGCGTTGAGCACGTGCTCCTTGGTCAGCCAGCCTTTGCGCGCGACGCCGACACCGTACTCGACATTGCGGAGTCCGGCGAGGCTGTGTGCATCCGCACCGATCGAGATCGCAACCCCGAGGTTCCGCGCTTGCTCAAGGAAACGCCAGTCGAGGTCGAGTCGGTGCGGATCCGCGTTGATCTCGATCGCGACCCCGGTCCGCGCCGCCTTTTCCAGAACCGCGCCCATGTCCATGGGATAGGGATCGCGGGAGAGCAGCAGGCGGCCGGTCGGATGTCCGATGATCGTGAGGTAGGGATTGTCCATCGCGATCTGCATCCGTGCGGTCATCTCCTCCCGGCCGAGGCCGAAGCGACTGTGGATGGACCCGATGACGAAGTCGAGGCGGGCGAGCACCGCCTCCTCGAAGTCCAGCGCGCCGTCAACCAGGATGTCGGCCTCGATCCCCTTGAGTACCCGAATGCCGAGCCCCTTGGCGTTGACGGCATCGATCTCATCCACCTGGCGCAGCAGATCCTCGTCATTGAGACCTCCGGCATACGCGGCGGCCTTGCTGTGATCGGTGATGCCCATCCAGGCGTATCCGGCATCGCGGCAGGCGATCGCCAGTTCCTCTACACTGTTGGACCCGTCCGAAGCGGTGGTGTGGCAGTGTAGAAAGCCGCGGAGGTCGCCGAGTTCGAGCAGGGAAGGGAGCCGGTTCGCCGCCGCCGCCTCGATTTCCTCGCTTCCCTCGCGCAGCTCGGGCGGAATCTCCGCGAGGTCGAGCGCGGTGTAGAACGACCGTTCATCGGCAGTGGCGACGAAGCTGCTTCCCTTCCAGAGGGCCGCGCCGTCGAGGTTGAATCCGCGGGCCATTGCATAGGCGTTGAGCTTCGCGAGGTGTGCATCGCTCCCCGTCGCCTGAACCAGCACCGCGCCGACGTTCTTGGGAGTCGTGACGATGACCTGGGCCTGGCCTCCACCAGTCACCCGGATGGTGACCCGGCGCTCGTCCTGGCCGGAGAACTCGTGCACTCCGGGCATCTGCCCAATACGCTTGAAGATGTCGGCGGGGGCGACGTCCGCGACCAGCACGACAACGATTTCGCGCACCACCTCCATGCGCCGGCGTACGTCTCCCGCCACTACCGCATCCAGTACTCCCGGCAGTGCGGCGAGCGCGCGCCGCAGACCCTCCGCCTCCTCGGCGGCGTGATGGGACAGCTTGAAGCTGCTCGCCTGCCGCAGGAAGGCGATGCCCTTCAGGATGTTCTCGGCGGTCTTCTGTCCAAACCGTGGCAGGCGCGCCAGGCGGCCGTCCCGGGCCGCGGCCTCGAGATCCGGGAGGGAGTCGATGTCGAGGGCTTCGTGAATCTGGCGGATCTTGGCGACCCCGAGTCCGGAGATCTCCAGCATCTCAACCAGGCCGGGGGGAACCTGTTCCCGCAAGTCCTCCAATACGGACGAGCGTCCGCTGGTCACGAGTTCCTGCACGATCTGCAGCGTCGCCGGGCCGACGCCCTTGGTCGCCGCGAGGGTCCCGTCGCTCAGCGCCTCCGTGAGCTCCACGGGCAAAGCGCCGACCGCCTTGGCGGCGGAACGAAACGCCCGGACCCGGAAGGTGTTCTCGCCCTTGAGCTCAAGAAACGAAGCGATCTGCTCGAGGACCTGGGCCACCGCCTTCTTGTCCATCATCACCTCAGCTCACCACGATCGGTTGATGGGCCACATGACTGGAGACCGCGCAATCCCGGGCTTCGACCACGGCTGGCAGCGTCCGAGCCGCGAGTTCCAGCAGCTCCTCGGGGCCCACAATCGAATAGAGACCCGCGGCCGCGCCGCCCGGGAGGAGCGGAGCGAATGGGGGAGAACCGTCACCGCGCACGAGCTCACTCTCGAGATAACCGTCGGCGTCAGCGACGCTGAACCCCAAATGCCCCGGATGCAATCCAAAAACCGCGAGCACGAAGTATCCCCCGTCTGGCCAGGGCCGGACAAACATCCCATCCAGCGGCTGGTGCGGTTCGTTGGCCTCGAGTTCCGCCCAGATCAGGCGCTCCGGCAGCTGGAGGTAGTAGGCGCGGGGGGCATTGGCGTTGTCTGGGGGTGGTGAGCCCGGCTCGGCGAGTAGCGCCGCCGCGCGGGTCTTTGTCAGGCTGAAGATCCAGCCCCCGGAGTCCCAGTACAAGTAGGCACTGTGCAGCAGCGCGACGTGCTGCTGCACCGCCTCCCCGACCCCGTCATCCGGCAGCAGCGACTGAAGGAACAGCACCACCTCCCGATCCAGGATGAAAGCATCGGCATCGTGCGGATCGAGCCCCGCCGCCGCCAGTGACCCGCGGATCCGGGGAAAACGCTCCTCGGCCTCCTCACCGAAGGCTATCTCGAACGGGGTCGGTCGCATGGGAGGGATAAGCTATGAAGCGGGGAGAAAGCCGTCCATGATCCCCACAAACTCGTCGAATGCCTCGACATAGGGGACGTGCCCGCAATCGCGCAGCAGGTGGAACTCCGCCTTGAGACACTCCGCGGTTTCACGGGCGCTCTCCTGGGGGATGGGATCGTCGTCGCCGTGGATCACCAGGGCAGGAATAGTGAGTTGCCGGAGTTGGGAGCGCAGATCGAAATCGCCCAGCGACTCCCACACCTCCGCCCTGGTCCGTTCGGTGACCCGAAATGGCGTGAGTGACCGGGCGCGCAGCAGGGTCGTGGAAGTAGCCCGCGACCGCCAACTCGAATAGCCGGGCCGCGTGGGCCGCTGGATCCCGTTCGCGGAGCCCGCTCTCCCGCAGGTCCTTCCGGGCCTGTTGCAGTGTGGCAGTGGTGTTGCGTGCGGCGAATCGTCGTTCGAACTCATCCCGCGCGGCCCGCCACGCCGGAGCCGGCGATACCAGCGCGAGGCGACTGACCCGCGACGGATGTGCGATGCTGTAAAGTTCCGCCAGCAGACCACCCCAGGAGTACCCCGCCAATGTCAGCTGCTCCAGGCCCCACTCGGCTCTCAACGCTTCGAGGTCGGCGACCTGCTCCTGCCATCCGACTGGCACGTCCCGGCCCACCGGGGAACGTCCTCCGCCGCGCTGGTCGTAGTACACCAGCGTCCTTCCTCGCGCGAGCGCGTCGAAGCCGGGCAGCAGGTAGTCGTGATGCGCTCCCGGTCCCCCGTGGAGGACCACCACGGCAGGGCCCTCGCCGATTCGGCGCTCGTAGAGCTCAACGCCGTTGACTCGCCGGGTTGTCATGGGGTGCAGCTGCAGTTGGTTTCGGGCGGCTAGAGGAGCGCGGCGAGCGCGTCCGCTACGGCGCGGACCGCGGACTCCTCGGCCTCTGAGAAGGGATCGGGGAGATCGCTATCCACATCGATCTGTCCCAGGATGGTCTTCCCGCGCCGAATGAGCACTACCAGTTCGGACCGGGTGAAGGTATTGCAGGCGATGTAGTTCGACACGGCGCGCACATCGGGAACGTTCTGGTCCAGACCGGTCGCGACTGCGGTGCCGCACACGCCCTGACCGACTGGAATACGGCTGTGCTCGGTCTCGCGACCGCTCCAGGCCTCCAGTACCAGTTCCTCACCCTGCAGCATGTACAGGTAGACCGAGGTGTAGGGCGGACCGGCCGCCTGGATCCGGTCCGCGGCATACTGGAGTAACTCTTGCCGGCCGCTGTCCTTGCAGAACAAACCCCGGAGCCCGGCTGCGATGGCCGTGGGGTCGAGCGCCGAAGCCTTCATCCCCCTCGGGTCCCGAGTGTGACGCTCACCTTCTGTTCGGTGCCGTCGCGCAGGAATCGCACTTCCACCACGTCTCCGGCCTTGTGCGACCTGAGTGCGTCGGTCATCGCCTGCAGGTCGGGGACCGCCATATCTCCGATTTGGACGATGATGTCGTTGCCTTGCAGCCCCGCGCGCTCCGCCGGGCTGCCCGCGCGGACGCCCGTGAGCCGCACCCCTTCCGGACCTCCCCCTGCCATGTCCGGCACCGTGCCGAGGTAGGCTCCGTAGCCCGAGGACGGACCACCCGCCACCGGTGCCGGCGGGGGCACGTTCACGAACGTCAGAGGCGTCCGGCGATTGGCCAGGGTCCGCACAATGCTGGTGGTGAAATCGGCGACCTTCGCCAGGCCATCGGCGTTGATCTTGTCCCAGTCATCGGTGGTCCTGTGGTAATCGTCGTGCAGGTCGGTAAACAGGTGCAGGACCGGCTTTCCCACGGCGTAAAAGGACTGCTGATCGCTGCGGCCCCAGCCGTCACCCGAGGTCTTCAGGTCAAATCGCGGCGCCAGGTTGAGCGAGTCGAGCAGACTGACGAACTCGGTTGCGGTGGCGGATCCATACACAATCAGCCGATCGTTCCGGAGCCGTCCCACCATGTCCAGGTTGACCATCGCGTAGGTGCGGGCCAACGGGAACACCGGGTTCTTCACGTAATAGTCCGAACCGAGCAGTCCCGCCTCCTCACCGCTGAAGGCGATGAACACCACTGTGCGGGAGGGCGGCATCGCCGCCAGCTTCGTGGCGATGTGAATGAGCGCGCTCACACCCGAGGCGTTGTCGTCGGCGCCATTGTGGATCTTCCCCGTGCTGTCGGGGTCCAGCGCCCCAAACCCACCGGGGCCCAGGTGGTCGTAATGCGCGCCGACGATGACGATATCGTTGCGGAGCTCCGGATTCCTGCCCGACAGCACTCCGATCACGTTCTTCCCGATGGCCCCACCGATGCCCGCGTGGATGGCCGCGGGCGCATCCCGCGAGACGGTGAAGGGCTGGAACCACCCCCCGGGGGCGGCTCGGAGCCCGACCTCCTTGAACCGGCGGGCGAGATAGGCCGCGGCGCTGTCGGCGCCCGGAGTCCCGATCAGCCGACCCGTGAGCCGGTCGTCGGACAGGTAGCGAACATCGTTCAGGAGGGTGACCCCATCGGCGGTGGACTGGGCGGCTGCGCTTGACGCGAGGCCCGCGAGGCCGAGAATCACTGTGCACAACGATCGAAGCGGAGGCATGGCTCAAAGCTAGCGGCACGACGAGGTCGGTTGAAGCGGCCTGTCTTCATGCTTGCTACAAAGCATCTAACCCATTGCAGGACATGATAGTACGTCTTATCTTGGGTTCAAGTCGCGACCGAGAAAAAGGCCACGTCCTCGACCATTCTGCTCGACCTAGCCCAGGTGATGCTCCTCCTTCGGGACCAACCCGACAATAAGGAGGAGCAGCGCGCGGCTTTCAAGCGCTTTGCGGCCGGTCTCACCCCCGCGGACCACGTCCTCAGGGTCACACCCAACGGCTTCATCTGGGACACCGTTGAGATACCTATCGGCCGGGAAGAGGTCTCCGCCCTGCACGACCATTTCCGGGCCCACGG
Organism: uncultured Gemmatimonadales bacterium; assembly: GCA_963748035.1. GTDB lineage: Bacteria > Gemmatimonadota > Gemmatimonadetes > Gemmatimonadales > GWC2-71-9 > JADJOM01. The sequence goes on from CAVVHO010000003.1 coordinate 1,035,422, forward strand.
CGTCGGTGAGATCCGCATCCCGGTCGGCTTGATGACGTCAACCCTGCTTTCGCTGGTCCGCATTCTTGCCGCCCCGGCAGGCACCTACGGGTCCTTCGACCACCTGACAGCGCGGCTTGACGCCGCCGGGTGCGGCGTGGTCCCGGTTCTGCCCCCGGATGGCCCGGCACCGGTGCCGGTCGAGACTCCCGATCCGCATGCCATGACCCCTGGGCTCACTCCCCATGAGCGCCCCTCGGACAGTGCACCGGCGCCTGCGCCCCGCGAGGCTGAGCGCCCACCTACCGCCGCAACCGGCCCGCGGCCGGTCCTGCCCAAGTCGGACAAGCCGGAGGAGGAGGGTCGTCTCGCCGATCTCGGCCCCGATGCGCTGAGCGAGGCCCAGGTGGGGATGATGCACTTCGTCACCATGCAGACCCGCGCGCTCGGGCACACCGATGAGCTGGTGCACAGCCTGGCGGAGGCCAAGTCCGGTGAAGATGTGACGGAGCGCCTGAATCAGCTCATCGTGGCGGGCGAGGCTGCGGCCCAGAAGGCGGAGTGGAGGGAAGTGCTGACCGCGGCGTACGGGCTGGTCCAGCTCGAGAGCAAGGCGGGGGATCACCGCGGGTTTATCATCGCGCTGCGCCGGCTGCTGCCGCGCTCGGTGATGGAGCGGATTGCGCAGCTCACCTCCAACACCGTCCACAAGACCGAGGCCATCGCGGTACTCCGCCGCATGGGGGCCGACGGCGCTGAAGTGCTGCTGCACGCCCTCGTCAATGCCGAGGACATTGGGGAGCGGCGGGCCTATTTCAACGCCATGAAGGAGATGACCGAAGGCGGCGAGCTGCTGATCCACATGCTGAGTCACGATCAGTGGTTTGTCGTGCGGAACGTGGCCGACCTGACGGCGGAGATGAAGCTGGAGAACGCCGTGCCTGCGCTCGCCAAGCAGAGCTCCCACTCCGACGAACGGGCGCGCCGCGCCGTCGCAGGGGCGCTGGCCGCTATCGGGGGCAGCGGCGCCGTGGAACCGCTCCGACGCCTGCTGCGGGACCCCGTGCCGGGCGTGCGGTTGGAGGCGGCGAAGGGGCTCGATGGGCGCAAGAACCGCGGCCTCGCCATGAGCCTCGCGGTCGCCGCCGACGAAGAGTCCAAGCTGGATGTCCAGAAGGAGATGTACTCCGCGCTGGGGCGCATCGGCTCGGCCGAAGCCATCCAGGCGCTCCGCAAGGCGGCCGAGCCCGGTGGCAAGCTGTTTCATCGCAAGCCGACCGCGGTGCGGCTTGCCGCGGTGGCGGGGCTACACGCGGCTGGCCCGTCCGCTGCCAATGTGCTCAAGGAATTGCTGCGCGACGATGACCGCGAGGTGCGTGAGGCTGTCGAGAAGGCGCTGACGACACTGTGGGAGTAGGGGGCTGGCGGCTATCGGCTATCGGCTATCGGCTATCAGCTATCGGGTGTTAACCACTAGGCCTCGCGCCGTTCCACGTTCTCTCCTTCCCCCGTTCTCCCGTTCTCCCGTTCTCCCGTTCCCCCGTTCTCCCGACCGATAGCCGATAGCCGATAGCCGATAGCCTCCACCTACCGCGGCACAAAATCCGTCGTCGCACTAACCCGGCGACTGAAGGCGGCCAGGAGCCGAGCCGTCCGCTCGATATCCTCGATGGCCGCCATTTCGTTGGGACTGTGCATGTAGCGCAGCGGCACCGAGACCAGTCCCGTGGCCACTCCCTTGAGTGCCGTGAAGACATTGTCGGCGTCGGTGCTGGTGTCCCGCGCGGCGGCCTCGATGGTGAAGGGAATCCGCTCCGCCTCCGCCGTCTCCGCCAGCAGATCGGCCACCACCGGGTTGATGGCGGCGCCCCGTGAGAGCACCGGTCCACCGCCGAGTTTGTAATCCCCGTGTTTGCGCTTCTCGACTCCCGGATAGTCCGTGGCGTGGGTGACGTCCACCACGATGGCCACGTCCGGCTCGAGCCCCGCCGCCCCCGTTCGCGCTCCCCCACCGGTGTAGCTGATCTCCTCGCGGGTCGTCGCGGCCGCGCTGACCCGCGCCTTGGGTCGCTCCTGTGACAAGAGCCGCAGCGCTTCCAGCACCACGAAGGCGCCGATCCGGTTGTCCAGCGAGCGGGAGACCAGGCGGCCACCGGGGAACTCCAGCACCTTGGACGCCAGCACTCCCGCATCACCCACCCGCACCCGGGCCTCCGCCTCCACCCGGTTCTTGGCCCCGATGTCGATCCACAGGTCATCGGCCTTGGAAACCTTCTCGCGGTCCTCCTTCTCCATCAGGTGGATCGCCTTCTTGCCGATGACGCCTGAGACCACGCCGTCGCGACCGAGGAGCTCGACCCGCTGACCCACGAAGACCTGGTGGTCCCAGCCACCGATCGGATCGAAGCTGAGGTAACCCTCATCGTCTACGTAGCTCACCATCACACCGATCTCATCGATGTGCCCCGCCAGCATCACGCGCGGCGCCGCGCTCGGGTTGAGCGTCGCGAAGGAATTGCCGCTCACGTCCGCGTGCACCTGGTCCGCGAACCGCGCGGCCTCCTCCCGCCAGGCCCGGGCGGGGAGGATTTCGAATGACGACGGACCGGGGGTATCGAGGAGCCGGCGGAGAAACTCGAGCGAGTGAGAATCCATGCGTCCAGTCGGGGAAGGGTCGGGGGGCAATTTGAGCCTCTAACGCGGAAAGTCCAGAGTGGCACGGGTGATACGAGTCACCCCCTTGGTGGGTGCTCCGACGCGGAAGAACTCCCGGTTCGGGCCCATACTTGGCGCCCTGCACTTGAGGATCCCCGCAATGCCGGAGCTGGCTGCGTGAAGCGACTGAATTTCACTCAACTCCTGATTAGTGTACTGCTGGTTTCCTGCACTTCCGCCACACCGACGGGAGGCATCGATCCCGGCCCGGTGCTCAGTAGCGTCGAGGTGACGCCGCCAGCCGCCACCATCCAGATCGGGGATTCAGTGGTCTACAGCGCCATCGGGCATCAGAGTGACGGCTCGACCGCGGCGGTCAACGTTGAGTGGACCACCACCGGCGGCTCGATCTCGGCGGCTGGTGTCTATCACACCGGAGCCGACGGGACGTTCCTCATCATCGCGACGACCTCCGGCGGGGCGTTCGCCGACACGGCGACGATCGTCGTCTCCGCGGACCCGGTTCCCGTCACCCTGACAAGCGTCACGGTCACTCCCGCTTCCGCGACCCTCGATACCGGCGCGTCGGCCCAGTTCAGCGCGCTCGGCCACTTCAGCAACGGCACCAGCGGCGCCACCAGCATCAACTGGACCGCCACTGGTGGGACGATTTCCGCCGACGGGCTCTATCAGGCGGGGGCGGCCGCGGGTGGCTACCTGGTGATCGCGACTTCGACCACCGCGAACCTCGCCGACACCAGCCAGGTCACCCTCCAGACGGTGACTCCGCCGCCGCCCCCCGGCACTGTACTGTTCGAGGAGGCCTTCGAGAATGCCTCGGTCGCTAGCCGTGGCTGGTATGACAACACCAGTCCCGCGATCTCGACCGTCGAACATCACGGCGGCTCGGGAGCCCTCGAGATGACCTGGAACCTCAATGCCCAGTTGCCGATCCAGGGCGGCGCGATACGCCACAAGTTCACCGCCACCGACCGGGTCTATCTCCGCTATTGGGTCAAGTACAGCGCCAACTTCATCGGATCGGGACGGAACTACCACCCGCACGAGTTCTACTTTCTGACCGACGTGGACGGGGATTACATCGGACCCTCCGCGACCCACCTCACGACCTACGTGGAGCAGAACTATCAGAACGGCGGGATTCCCGAGATGTCGATGACCGATGCCCTGAACATCGACGCCGCGAACATCAACGTGGATCTCAGCAATGTGACCGAGCAACGCGCCTCCGCCGGCTGCAACGGCAGCGCTGACGGCTATCCGAACAACTGCTATCAGTCCGGTGGCGAGTGGCGCAATGAGAAGATCTGGCGGGCGGCCCAGCCGATGTTCAAGCCGAACCCCGGCCCCGGGTACAAGGGCGATTGGCACATGATTGAGGTGTACTACCAACTCAACACCATCGCCGCCGGCAAGGCCCAGAAGGATGGTATCGCGCAGTACTGGTTCGATGGCCAGCTGGTGATCGACAAGCCGGGCATCATCTTCCGCACCGCCGCCCATCCGACGATGAAGCTCAATCAGTTCCTCATCGCGCCCTACATCGGCGATGGCTCGCCGGCCGCGCAGTCGATGTGGGTGGATGATATTCTGGTCGGGACCTCTCGGCCGTAGGTAAATACAAGTTCCAAGAGTGCCAAGAGTGCCAAGGAGCAAAAGTTCCAAGAGTTCCAAAAGTTCCAAGAGTGCCGAAGGTGCCACCGTTGCCGGCACTCTTGGCACTTTTGGCACTTTTGCTCCTTGGCACTCTTGGCACTCCTTGGCACTCTTGGCACTTTGGTACCCTTGGCACTCTTGGAACTCTTGGAACTCTTGGCACTCCCGTAGTACAATCCCCCGCATGCCCCCGCCCCCCGCCCGCCGCACCCGCTCCTTCCGCGAGTCGGTCATCCGTGGCATGTCTCGCCTGGCCGCGGAGCATGGAGCCATCAACCTGGCGCAGGGGTTCCCCAACTTTCCGGCGCCCGAGGTTCTCAAGGAAGCCGCGGCGCGCGCCATTCACGACAATATCAATCAGTACGCGATCACCTGGGGCGCGCGACGGCTCCGTGAGGCGCTGGCGCGGAAGTACGCCGAGTGGTACGGCATGACCGTGGATCCGGAGTCGGAGATCACGGTGACCTGCGGCGCTACCGAAGCGATGATCGCGACGCTGTTGGCCCTCGTGGATCCGGGCGACGAGGTCATCGTCCTCGAGCCGTTCTATGAGAACTACGGGCCGGACACCATCCTCTGCGACGCGGCGCCGGTCTATGTGCCGCTCTTTCCGGGAGAGCCGCTCGATCTCGACCGTCTGGGGCGGGCGTTCAACTCGCGAACCCGCGCCATCATCCTCAATACTCCCGCCAATCCCAGCGGACGGGTCTTCACCCGGGCGGAGCTTGAGGGCATCGCGTCGCTGTGTCAGCGGCACGATGCCTGGGCTGTCACCGACGAGATCTACGAGCATATCCGCTACGGCGTGGACCACATCCCCATCGCGACCCTTCCGGGAATGCGGGAGCGCACCATCACGATCAGTGGCGCTTCGAAGACCTTCAGCATCACCGGCTGGCGGATCGGGAGCATCGTCGCGCCGGAGGGCGCCAACGCCGCGATTCGAAAGGTGCACGACTTTCTCACCGTCGGAGCTCCGGCGCCGTTGCAGGAAGGCCTGGCTGTCGCAATGGACACGCTGGGGCGGGATTACTACCAAGGCATCGCGCGCGAGTATCTCCGCCGCCGCGATCTGCTGTATCGCGCAGTCGTCGCGGCCGGATTCCGAGCCGTCACGCCCGAGGGCGCCTACTATATCCTGGCCGACTTCTCCGAACTGTCCGACCTCGACGACACCGCTTTCGCGCACTGGCTCGCGCGGGAGCGGGGAGTGGCTCCCGTCCCCGGCTCGAGTTTCTTCAGCCGGCCGGAGCTCGGGCGGAAATACGTCAGGTTTGTCTTCTGCAAGACCGACGATCTGCTCGTCGAGGCTAGCGAGCGCCTGCAGGGTCGTGGGGCACACCATGCGGTGGACCTGCAACGGTGATCCGGGCCACACCGGATCGCCGGGTCTGGTGTCCTGCCCGGTCGGCACATAAGATTGGCCCCGTGAGAAACGCGCTGCGTACCCTCGTTGCCTCCTGCACCGCCGTCGTCATGGCGGGGTCTCTGCTCGGCGCGCAGTGGGCCGATGGTCGTGGGCTGCACGAGTGCTGGGCCGGCGCCTCCAAGGATGCTGGCCGATCAGGCCATGGCGATGCATCAGATGCATCACCAGGCCGACCAGCCGGACCAACCCCCGAGTCACCACCACGGATCGAACCGGACCTGCCCCTGTGTGCTCACCGGCCACACCGCCACGCTCGCGTGGTCGCCGGCCGCTCCGGTCCTCGTTAGCGCCCATTCCATCGACGTAGGGGCGGAGCTTCGCTCCGCCCCACACGCGATTCTCGTCTCCTCCGCGCATCGCCTTCCCTTCGCCATCGGTCCTCCCCTCCTCGCCTGACCTTTAGTAAGCCGTCCGCGCTCGCATTCATCCGGTCGCGCGGATTCGTGTTCTGCCTCTGAACAATTTTCTCAGGCGACGCATGGCAACAGGCAGGTGTTTCGCTCCAGCCCGGTCGGCTGGCGCGCTGCTGGCCACACTGATGGCCGGCCCTTTGATCGCACAAGAGACCAAGAACGATACGACGCCGGTCGTGCTCAAGCCGATCGAGGTCACGGCTGCGCGCGCGTCATCGCCGCCGCCCGTCGAGCTGTCCACCGAAGTGTCGGCCGCGGTGGTCCAGCGGACCCAGAGCGCCAACTCCTACGATCTGATCCGCCGCTCCGCGGGCATCGAGGTGCACGAGCAGGGTCAGGGTCCCGGCTGGGCCTCGGATGTCGTGATTCGCGGATTCACGTCCGATCACTCCTCGGACGTGCTGCTGGTCCTCGATGGCGTGCCCATCAATCTCCCGATCCACGGGCACGTCGAGGGCTATTCCGACTGGACCATTCTCTCCCCCGCCGCGGTGCAGCATCTCCGGGTCATCCACGGCCCGGCCAGCCCAGCGTACGGCAATTTCGCGCTCGGCGGCGTGGTCGAGGTGACCACCATGCCCGACGCGAGCGGCACCACCGCCTCCATCGGCGGGTCGAGTTATGGCGATGCCGGCGGCTGGGTGCGGAGTGGCCACCACAGTGAATCCGGCGGCTATCTCGTCGCGGTGCAGGGCGAGCGCGAGCAGGGTTGGCGAAACAACAGCGACAGTTGGCTGGGCAACCTGCAGCTGCGCGGCTGGCGCCGACTCGGCTCGACGACCCGGGTGGAAGGTGGCGTCGCGAGCTACGCCGCGGACTGGGACTCACCCGGTTTCCTGAGCGTCGCCGATTATAACGCCGGTCGGCTCAAGCAGGCGGCAGATGCAACCGACGGTGGGTCGGGGGGACGGGGCATTCTGGACGCCCGCCTCACCAGGACCGGCACCGATGGCCAACAGATCGATGTTCTGGGATGGGTGCAGGTCGCCCGGTCCAATGTGTTTCTCACCATAGCCGACGACGGCGCGCTCGCTCAGCAAGAGGAGCAAGACCGCCGTTCCGCGCTCGGCATGAACGCCACCTGGCGGGTACCGCAGGGCGCCTCGCAGTTCAGCGCGGGGATTGGGGGACGGGCCGACTGGGACGAGTATGAGCTCCACAGCACCGCTCGGCGCCAACCGATTCTTGCCAAGCAGCTCACCGATGGGCGCTACCGTGAGGTAAACGCCTTCGTCGGCTGGCGCGGGCTCTGGGGTCCGCGTCTGCAATACGACCTCGCGCTTCGGGGCGACATCCTGGGCTACCACAACCGAGACCGCGTCCAGAGCGCCGACTTCCGCAGCAACACCGTGGCGGTGGTCAGCCCGAAGCTGGGCAGCCGAGTCCTGCTCAACGACGCATTCAGTCTGGTGGCGTCAATGAGCCGCGGCTTTCGCGGCGCGATCGGTGTGATCACCGATCCGTTCCAGCCCCTGGTCACCGCCTGGGCCAAGGAGATCGGCCTGGCCTACAACACCACCCGGGCGACGGCCCAGCTTTCCCTCTTTCAGACCGACGTAAACAACGAACGCATTCTGGATCCGGTGAGCCTCCAGATCTCCGATGCCGGCACCAGCCGGCGGCGGGGCATCTCGGCGACTCTGGGAGTCGCGGCCACCTCCCGTCTCCAGCTGACGGCAGAGGGCACCTTCAACGATGCCAAGATCACCGGCGCCGAGCAGACCTCCGGCGCCACGCCGCTGCGGGCTGCCGCGCTACAGGACCCGAGGCTCAATCCCGATCCGGTCACCGTCTTTCACACTTCACCACTCACCCCCGGATCCACCATTCCCGGCGTGGCCCGCTACGTGGGCCGGCTTGGAGTGGAGTTTCAGGCAACGGAGCGAATTCAGGCGCGGACGCTGGTCCGCTTCTCCGGACCCTACACCCCCATCGGGGAGCCGAAGCGCCGGACCAACCCTTACGCCGTCGCAGATCTCGGCGTCAGCCTCACCTTTCCCCGATTCGCAACCGTCGATGTCGATCTGCAGAATGCCCTCGACGCCAAGTACCCCGAAATCCGAGCTTCCGGTTATCTCAACCCCGGCGCGCCTCGTACGCTCCGGGCCGCACTACGCCTCCCGTACCGACGTTCCTGAACCTCCATGGAGATTCATCTCATGTTACCGCGCAAAACCGCCCTCTTCTGCAGCCTGTTCGCCGCTGCTGGACTCTCGCTCGCCTGCAGCAATAGCGAGGCTCCAGCCGAGGACCACGATCCGACGACTTTCACGATAACGGTCAATAACGTCGTCATGACCGACGACACGATCCGCCTGACCCTCGATGCGACCGATACCGTGCACGTGACCTTCTACAACGCCGCCAACGACAACCTCGATGACGTGGAAGGCCAGCACTATTCACTCCTCACCTTCTCTCCCGCCACGGGCATCACCGAAGTCGTCGATCCGGCCCACCACTACCGCTCCGCGGTGACGGCAACCGGCATCGCCTCCGGAACCGCAGGAGACGTGACCCTCGGGTTCGGGCATGACGCCCTGGCCGATGAGCACAGTTTTCCTTTGGCATACCTGGTGCAGTAAACGTACTAAGTACTAAGTACTCAGTACTTGGTACTGAGTACTTAGTACTTAGTACAAGAGAACCGCTCCCTCTTGCGCCTCGTTGAATGGGTGACCCTGGTGTGATCACCCCTTCAACGAGGTTTCTCCATGTCTCTGTCGCTCCGGACCGCCCTCACCACCGCCTCCGCGCTCGTGATGCTGGTTACCGTTCCGGCCCTCGGGCAGGATTCTGCCATGGCCAAGAAGGACGCCATGGACCACGGCATGATGATGGACCATCCCATGATGGCCCCGCACGGCATGTTTGCCGGCGCGCACGATCACAAGGTCGGCGGCAATTATTCCATCATCGAGAAAGACGGCAAACAGGTACTGATGCTCGGAGAGGACTTCTCGCTGGACGGGGCTCCGGATCCCTACATTGTCCTGAGCGGCAACGACATGGGCTCCGGCGACGGGACGCTCAATCTCGGCCGCCTCCGGACCAGGAAGGGCCCGGTGACCTTCGCGCTGCCGGCGGGCACCGACCTGGGGAAGTACACCCGGGTGCTGGTGTGGTGCAAGAAGTACAACGTGACGCTGGGACAGGCAGAGCTGGCGAGCGCCGACAAAATGATGCATAACTGAATACGTGACACCATCGCATCCCCACCTCCCGGTGCCGCCGGGACATCTCCCCGGCGGTGAGTCGGGCCCTCGGCTGGTCGCGCGGGACCGCGAGGCCTCGCTGCAGGCCCGACTCATCGCCCGGGACGAACAGGCCCTGGTCGAGTTGGTGGAGCTCGCCACCCCGTGGCTGCTCGGCGTCGCGCACGCGATGCTCTCAGATCGCGATGAAGCCGAAGAAGTGGTGCAGGAGGCGTTCACCATCGCCTGGCGGCGGGTGGATCTGTTCGACAAGGAGAACGGGCGGCTCATGCCCTGGCTGCTGCGCATCACCCGGAACCGGTCGATCGACCGGCTGCGAGCCGGTCGCCGCCGCCGGCTCAAAACGCAGCGCATCGAGGCCTACAAGGCGTTTGGCGATGTGTCCACCGCGCCCGTCGAGCCGGATGAGGCGGCGCGGCCGGGGTGGCATGTGCACGAATCGGTTCACACCGCGCTGCGCACCCTGCCGGAAGACCAGCGCGATGTGGTCCGGCTGGCCTATTTCGAGGGGCTCACCCACTCCGAGATCGCCACCCGGCTCGACATTCCTCTCGGTACGGTAAAGACCCGCCTCAGGCTGGCGTTCGACAAGCTCCGCGTCAGCCTCGCCTCGATCAGGGACTGGGTACTATGAGCTCGCACGACTGGTTCGTCGAACATCGCGCTGCCTTCGTCACCCGGAGCCTCGGCTCCGACGAAGAACGCGCCTACCGAGAACACCTCACCGCCTGTCAGCGCTGTCGCGACGCGGTAGTGGAGATCGAGCGGGAACTTGCCTGGCTTCCCATGGCCGCCGGTCCGGTTACGCCCCGGCCCGGGCTTACCCGGGTCATGGTGCAAAGCGTCCTGACCGAGCGCCGCCCCCTGCCGCGCTGGGTCGTGCCGGTGTCGCTTGCCGCGTCGTTGCTGCTGGCGGTGGGAGCCTGGGCGTGGGCCATTCGCAAAGTGGCCGCGACCGAAGACCGGCTCCTGGGTCAGCTGGCCGATACCCGCGACACCCTGAGCATCATTCGCCAGGCGGGAACCATACGCCACGCCTCGATCACCATGAACGGCCAGAAGGGGGGAATCGTCCTGTTCGCCGATGACCGCACCCATCGCTGGAACGTGGTGGTCTACGGCCTGCCGGCCCCCCGCCGCGGAGAGATCTGCCAGTTCTGGTTCATTACCGATCAGGGGATGATTCGAGGTGTGGAGGTGAAGAGCGGCGGCTTGACCCCCGCCTTCATGACCCTTCCGATGCCTAACGACACCAGCCACTTCATGGGAGCGGCAATTACCCTGGAGCCCGAGGGCTCGGCCAGCACGGCGCCGCAGGGGAAGCAGTTAGTTCATCTCATGTTGTAGCGTGGCGCCTTAGAGGCGAGAGGCGAGAGGCGAGAGGCGAGAGGCGACAGGCGACAAACTGCGACAACAGCAGGCAATGGGGAAAGGCGACAGGCGACAAGTGGAAGCCCTGTCGCCTGTCGCCTTTCGCCTGTCGCCTGCAGTTTTGTCGCCTGTCGCCTGCAGTTTGTCGCCTGCAGTATGTCGCCTGTCGCCTGTAGCCCCTCAGTCCGCCGGATCCCCACCCATCGCTCCCGCCTCCTCCGCCGCATCCTCCTGATCGTCACTCGGAATCGACGCGCCGCCCGCGCCCAGCAGCCGGAAGGCCGACCACTGGTGCCGCTTGGCGGCTCGGGAGCGCGGACCGTTGTACATCATCGAGACCAGGTACAGTCCGTCCTTCCGTCCCAGGTAGCCCACCAGGGTGGAGACGCCGCTCAGGGTGCCGGTCTTGGCGCGCACCACGCCCTGGGCGGGGAGGCCGCCGGCGAGCCGAGCCAGCGTGCCCTGCCCGTTGGCGGGGAGCAGCTCGGGGAAGTTCCGGCCCGCCGGAGTGTTCTGGAAGTTGGCCATGTAGTAGACGAACGTGGCCGGCGTGACCCGGTCCTCATGCGACATGCCGCTGCCGTCCACCAGGCTCACGCCGCCGGCTACGCCGGCGATCTGCTGCACATGTTGGGTGAGCAGTTGCGGGCCATCGTTGTGGGGGGCCGCCCAGCGCAGCAACAGCTCCGCGCCGATGTTGAGGCTTCGCTTGTTGATGTCGTAGGCGACCGAATCGAATGGCGCGCTGGTGATTTCGGCGAGCACCTGAGTCGGGTCGTTCTCCAGCACGATGACCTGCGGAGTGCGATCCCACTCGATGCCCGCCTGCTCCAGGGCCTGGGCCCAGGCGGCCGCGAGCACCGCCTTCGGGTCGCCGGCGACCGTCACCAGGCGACGTTCACCCGCGTTGGCGCCAACCGCGCCGGTGATCAGGTAGCCGCCATCGGCCATGCGCCGGATCCTGAGCGCCGAACGCCGCCCAGCCACGGTGGTGGCGTGCACGTTTACCAGCGCGCTGAGCCCCTCCGGTGAGGTCGCGACCAGCGTCGGCCGGATGCCCGGCCTGCGGCCCGGCTGCACGTGCAGCCAGACGATGTTCTCATGCAGAGTGAGCGCGCCGACCAGCGGCGTGTACAGGCTGCCCCAGTTGCCGGCGCGCCACGCGGCCGGGAAGGTCGCTTCCGCGACGCTGCCGTCTCCGCTCACCGCGCTCAGCGGACCGCGGAGCCGACGCACGCCTGAGAGTCTCAGTTGGTTTGCCAGATCCTGCAGGCGAGGTCCGTTGCCATCGGGGCTCTCGAGCGTGGGGTCGCCATTCAGCTCCAGCGCCCACTTGCCGATCCACTCGCCCGAATCCTCGTCGAGGTGGCCGTAACCCACGACCCTGGTCGAACGCCGCGCCTCGCCACCGAGCACCGATCGGGCGTAACCGGTCGTGAGCAGCTTGACCGTCGAGGCCGGAATCAGCGACGCGTCCTGGTTGACGCTCCACAGGATATCGCCCTGCTGGTCCGCCACCACGATGCCCCATGTTCCGGGCGCCTGACGCCGCGCCGTTCTATACCACTGGTCGAGCTTGGCCTTGAGGGTCGTGGTGAATTCCTGTGCGGCCACAGGCTTCGCCTGCCCCGCGCTCGAGAGCACGGGAAGGGCGAGTAGATACAAAGCACGTGTGATCCAGCGCACAGGAGTGACCTCTTGGCCTTTCAGAATCCTCGGAGTTACCGCCCTCCGAGCTAGTCCGTTGGGGTGACCGGGACAACCTACCGGTCGCTCATCGATTCCACAAGTTGATTGTCGGCAATGACTTGGCCGAGAATGCGACGCCCCGGCCAGGTCCTCTGAGGATCTACTACGGCAAGACGGGGGCCCAGACTACGGCAGGTGACTCATTTCAGGACCGATTTCGCGATGGTATTGAGCTGCATGTTGCTGGTGCCCTCGTAAATCGTCCCGATCTTGGCGTCCCGGTAGAACTTCTCGGCCGGATACTCCTTCGAATACCCGTACCCGCCGAACAGCTCCAGGCACTTGGAGGTCGTGCGATCCGCGACTTGTGAGCTGAATAGCTTGGCCATCGCGGCCTCGTGCTGGAACGGCAGTCCCCGGTCCTTGAGGCGTGCCGTGTTATAGACCATCAGGCGGGCTGCCTCGAGTTCGGTCGCCATCTGCGCCAGCTGGAACTGCACTCCCTGGAACTCGGCGATGCTCTTCCCGAACTGTTTCCGCTCCTTCACGTACTGGCTCGCCGCCTCCAGCGCGCCCTTGCCCACGCCGATCATCTGTGCCCCGATCCCGATGCGTCCCTCGTTCAGGGTCTCGATCGCGATCTTGTAGCCCTGCCCGATCGGGCCCAGGACATTTTCCTTCGGCACTCGGCAGTTCTCGAGAATGAGCTCTGTCGTACTAGACGCACGGATGCCGAGTTTGTTCTCTCTCTTGCCGACCGAGAATCCTGCTGCGTTTCGCTCCACCAGGAACGCCGTGATTCCTTTGTATCCCTTGCTGAAGTCGGTATTGGCGAAGATCAGGAAGATCCCCGCCTCGCCACCGTTGGTGATCCAGAACTTCCGCCCGGTCAGCTCCCAATGGGTGTCGCGTTCCGTCGCCTTGGTCTCCAGCGCGAACGCGTCGCTGCCGCTGGCGGGCTCCGACAGGGCAAACGCTCCGAGCAGATCGGTGGTCACCCGGGGGAATAGCCGCGCCTTCTGCTCCTCGTTGCCCCAGCGGAGCAGGGCATTGTTGAGGAGCGTGTTATGCACGTCCACGTAGATCGCGGCGGACGCATCCACCCGCGCCAGCTCTTCGATGGCCAGCGCCACGAGGAAGATGTTCCCCCCCGCGCCGCCGTACTGCTCCGGGACCTCGATGCCCATCAGCCCGAGCTCGAAGAACTTCTGGATCAGCTCCGGTCTGAATTTCGCCGCCTCGTCCATCGCCGCGACGTGCGGTCGCACCTCCGTCTCCGCGAATTCGCGGACCATGGCGCGAAACATCTCCTCTTCTTCGGAGAGGAGGGTGAGCGGGGCGGCCGTGAGGGTCGTGCTCATAATGCTGCCGATGTGGGTGAGGGGTTAAAGCTGAGGCCGTAACATAACGGGGGCACCGGGGAACGGGGGAACGGGGGAACGGGGAACTGGGAACGGGGAATGGGGAACGGGGAACGGGGAACGGGCGTAGGGGCCGCCTACAGGCGGCCCGCACACCGAACCGTAACGTCCGTGCCCGGTGTTCATCGGGATTACGGGCGGGCCGCCTATGAGCGGCCCCTACGTCGGCCCGTTCCCCTTTCCCTCGCTTTCAAATCCTCGATCCCGTTGGCTCTGCCTTCACCAGATCTTCACCGTCTACCGGATACCGTTGTCAGGCATCCCGCCCCGGCCCCCCCTTCTTGATGGTTCCTTGATGCCGGTGGCGTCGGTCCGGACACCGTCTTGATGAGGCCTGCAATACGATTCACCCGTTCACTCTCGCGAGCCATCATATGGATTTGACTGTCCTGGTTCTCATCGCTGCCCTCGCCCTGCTCACTTGGGGCCTCCTGCGGCTCTGCGAAAAGGTGCGCTGACATGATCCTCAATCTGATCGTGGGCGTGATCGCCTTCGTGCTGCTCTGCTACCTCTTCGCAGCCCTGCTTAAGCCGGAGCTGTTCTCATGACCACCAATGCCTGGCTGCAGCTTGCGCTCTACCTCGTCGTCCTGATCGGGCTCGCCAAGCCCCTCGGTGGATACATGGCCCGGGTCTACGAGGGAGGACCGCACCTTCTGGCCCGCTGGTTCGCGCCGCTGGAGCGGCTCTGCTATCGCTGGATGGGCGTCAAACCAGCGGAAGAGATGGACTGGAAGCGCTATTCCGCCGCGGTGCTGCTGTTCAGCCTCGTGGGCTTCGTCTTCGCCTACCTGCTGCAGCGCATGCAGGGCATGTTGCCGCTCAATCCCGCCAATATGGGCGCGGTGGAACAGAAGCTGGCCTTCAATACCGCCGTCAGTTTTGTCACCAACACCAACTGGCAGGCCTACGGCGGCGAAGCGACGCTGAGCTACCTCACCCAGATGGCGGCGCTCACCGTGCAGAACTTCGTGTCGGCGGCCGCTGGCATGGCGGTACTGGTGGCCCTCATTCGGGGCATCTCCCGGCACGAGACCAGCGAGCTTGGGAGCTTCTGGGCAGACCTGGTACGGGGAACGCTCTACATCCTGTTGCCGCTGTCACTCATCTTGGCGCTCGCGCTGGTTTCCCAGGGCGTGGTGCAGACCTTCGCGGCCTACAAGACCGTCCCGCTGGTGGAGGCCATGGGTCCCGACACCGCTCGGGTCACCACCCAGGTGCTGCCCATGGGTCCGGCCGCCTCACAGATCGCCATCAAGCAGCTGGGCACCAACGGCGGCGGCTTCTTCAATGTGAATTCGGCGCATCCCTTCGAGAACGCCACCCCGTTCAGCAACTTCCTCGAAGTGCTGGCGATTCTGCTGATCCCGGCGGCGCTCTGCTACACCTTCGGCAAGATGATCAAGGACACCCGCCAGGGGTGGGCCATCCTGGCGGCAATGAGCATCATCTTCGTCGCCCTGCTCATCCCCTGCGTCCTGGCGGAAAACGCCCATCACCCGGCTATGCCGCGTTGGGCATCGACCAGGCGCCGAGCGCGCTTCAGGCGGGCGGCAACATGGAGGGGAAGGAAGTCCGGAACGGCATCACCAATTCCGCCCTGTGGGCCACCGCGACCACCTCGGCCTCCAACGGGTCGGTGAACTCGATGCACGACTCCTTCATGCCGCTGGGTGGGCTGGTCCCGCTCTGGCTGATGCAGCTGGGCGAGATCATCTACGGCGGCGTGGGCTCAGGGCTTTACGGCATGCTGCTCTTCGCGATCGTCACCGTGTTCATCGCGGGGCTGATGGTGGGGAGAACGCCGGAGTACCTGGGCAAGAAGATCGAAGCTTACGAGATGAAGATGGCGAGCCTCGCCATCCTCATCCCCAACCTGCTCGCGCTGTTCTGCACCGCCATCGCGGTGTCCACCACGCAGGGCCAGGCCGGGCCCCTCAACCCGGGAACTCACGGTTTCAGCGAGATCTACTACGCGTTCTCCTCGATGTCTAACAACAATGGCAGCGCCTTCGCGGGACTCACCGCCACCAACGCGCTGTACACCCTGTTGGGGGGCGTTGCGATGTGGCTGTCCCGCTTCTGGGTGATCATCCCGACCCTGGCGATCGCCGGATCGCTGGCGAAGAAGAAGC
The DNA here is from genome assembly GCA_963748035.1 of uncultured Gemmatimonadales bacterium. GTDB lineage: Bacteria > Gemmatimonadota > Gemmatimonadetes > Gemmatimonadales > GWC2-71-9 > JADJOM01. The sequence goes on from CAVVHO010000003.1 coordinate 1,051,406, forward strand.
TGGTGCCCGCCGGTGCTGGGACGCTGGAAACCCACACCCCGCTCTTCGTGGTCCTGCTCGTGGGTACCGTCCTGCTGGTTGGCGCGCTGACCCATATCCCCGGTCTCGCACTCGGCCCGATCGCCGAGCACCTCCAGCTCTTCACGAGGTAAGCGCACCATGTCTCACCACAAGGCGCGGCCGCTGTTCGAAGGCCCCATCACCCGGCGGGCGATTCTCGACTCGTTCCGGAAACTGAATCCGGTTCGCATGCTCCGGAACCCGGTCATGTTCATTGTCGAGGTGGGAAGCCTCCTCACCACCGTGTTGGCGGTGCTGGCCTATGCCGGCCGACTGGCGGAGCCCCCCGGTTTCATTCTTGCGGTATCGGTGTGGCTCTGGCTCACGGTGCTCTTCGCCAACTTCGCCGAGGCCATGGCCGAGGGGCGGGGCAAGGCCCAGGCGGACACCCTCCGAAACGCCCGGCGCGATGTCAGCGCCAAGAAGCTGCGGGACCCGAAGGACAAGCTCAACTTCGATAACGTACCCGCGAGCAGTCTCCGCAAGGGCGACATCGTCCTGGTACATGCGGGTCAGCTTGTTCCCGGCGATGGCGATGTGATCGAAGGCGTCGCATCGGTGGATGAGAGCGCCATCACTGGCGAGAGTGCGCCGGTCATTCGCGAGAGTGGCGGCGACCGGAGCGCCGTCACCGGCGGCACCAAGGTCCTGTCGGATTGGATGATCGTTCGGATCAGCACCAATCCCGGGGAGTCGTTCCTGGATCGCATGATCGGGCTCATCGAGGCCGCCAAGCGGCAGAAGACCCCCAACGAAATCGCGCTGGAGATCCTGCTCGCCGGACTGACCATCATCTTCCTGGTCACCACGGTCACCCTGTCACCATTCTCGATCTACGCCGTGGCGAGCGCAAAACTGGGGACCCCGGTCACGGTCACCGTCCTGGTGGCGCTCCTCGTCTGCCTCATTCCCACGACCATCGGCGGCCTGCTCTCGGCCATCGGCATCGCCGGCATGGACCGGATGATCCAGAAGAACGTCATCGCCATGTCTGGTCGTGCAGTGGAGGCGGCGGGCGACGTGGACGTGCTGCTGCTCGACAAGACCGGCACCATCACGCTCGGCAACCGCCAGGCCGTTGCCTTCGTTCCGGCCGAGGGTGTCACCGAAGCCGAGCTGGCGGATGCGGCCCAGCTGGCCTCACTCGCCGACGAGACGCCGGAAGGCCGCAGCATCGTGGTGTTGGCCAAGGAGAAGTACGGGCTTCGCGAGCGAGACATCAAGCAGCTCGGCGCCACCTTCGTGCCCTTCTCGGCCCAGACCCGGATGAGCGGTGTGAACCTCAACGGGCGGCAGCTTCGCAAGGGCGCCGATGACGCCATTGCAACCTGGCTGCAGGGCCACAGTGGGGAGCTGCCCATCAAGGTCAAGCATGCCGTCGACGAGATCGCCCGGCAGGGCGGCACGCCCCTGGTCGTCGCCGAAGTGGGCCGGGTCCTCGGCACCATTCATCTCAAGGACATCGTCAAGGGCGGGATCAAGGAGCGTTTCGCCGAGCTCCGCCAGATGGGCATCCGTACCGTGATGATCACCGGCGACAATCCGCTCACCGCCGCCGCGATTGCGGCCGAGGCCGGGGTGGACGACTTCCTGGCCCAGGCCACGCCCGAGGCCAAGCTGGAGCTGATCCGTAAGCACCAGGCGGGAGGCAAGCTGGTCGCCATGACCGGCGACGGCACTAACGACGCCCCGGCGCTGGCTCAGGCCGACGTGGCGGTGGCCATGAACTCCGGCACCCAGGCCGCCAAGGAAGCCGGCAACATGGTGGACCTGGACTCGAATCCCACCAAGCTGATCGAAATCGTCGAGACCGGGAAACAGATGCTCATCACCCGGGGTGCGCTCACGACGTTCAGCATCGCCAACGACGTGGCCAAGTACTTCGCCATCATCCCGGCCGCCTTCGCGACCACCTATCCGGTGCTCAAGGCCTTGAACATCATGCACCTGGCGACACCGGAGAGCGCCATTCTCTCCGCGGTCATCTTCAACGCCCTGATCATTGTCTTCCTGGTGCCGCTGGCGCTCCGCGGCGTGCGCTATCGCCCCATCGGCGCGGCGAAGCTGCTGCGCAACAACCTGCTGGTGTACGGCCTGGGAGGGATCCTCATCCCCTTCGTCGGCATCAAGCTGGTCGATCTGATCCTGGTCGGCCTCCACCTCGTCTGAGCCTACGGCCATGCGTACTCTGATCCGTCCCGCAATCATGTCGATGGTGGTGCTGACGCTCCTCACCGGAGCTATCTATCCCACCGTGGTCACCGGGATCTCCGGCCTCCTCTTCCATCGTCAGGCGGAGGGCAGCCTCATCATGCGAGGCGATTCGGCGCTGGGCTCGAGCCTCATCGGCCAGTCGTTCAGCAACCCCAAGTACTTCTGGTCCCGGCCTTCGGGCACTGGCCCGGTGCCTTACAACGGCGCCGTCTCCAGCGGCTCAAACCTCGGTCCCACCAATCCGGCGCAACTCGATGCCGTGAAGGGCCGGGTCGAGGCCCTCAAGGCAGCCGACCCCGGCAACACCGCGCCAATCCCGGTCGATCTGGTAACGGCATCGGGAAGCGGACTCGATCCTCAGATCTCGCCCGCCGCTGCCGAATACCAGGTAGCGCGTGTGGCCCGGGTGAGAAATCTTCCAGAGGATCAGGTGCGGGAGCAGGTCAAGCGATTCACTCAGGGGCGTACCTTCGGGATCCTGGGTGAGCCACGGGTGAACGTGTTGCTGCTGAACCTTGCCCTGGATGGGTTGCCCTAGGGGCCGCCTATGGGCGGCCGCACAATGCACCTCAACCGTCTCTGCAAGGGTTGCCGTAGGGGCCGCCTATAGACGGCCCGCACGATGCGCCCCGACCGTCTCTGCAAGGGTTGCCGTAGGGCGCCGCCTATAGGCGGCCCGCACAGCGCACTCCAACCGTTCGCCGGCCGGTCTCACATTGAGATCACGTGCGGGCCGCCTATAGGCGGCCCCTACGATGTAACCCCGGGCTCTACCATGACGACCACGACCCTCGACCTTCGATGCCCGGCCGATAGCCGATAGCCGATAGCCGATAGCCATTAGCCGACAGCCCATGACAGATCCTCGCCGGAGCCCAGAAGAGTTGCTCGCCCGGATCCGCGAAGAGGAAGCGCGGGCCGGGCGAGGTCGTCTCAAAGTCTTCTTCGGCGCCAACCCCGGCGTCGGGAAGACTTTCGCCATGCTGGAGGAGGGCCGGGCGCGGCGTACCGAGGGGATGGACCTGGTGATCGGTGTGGTGGAGACCCACGGCCGGGCCGATACCGCGGCGCTCCTCGTCAACCTCGAGATCCTGCCCCGCCGCGAGATTTCCTATCGCGGCGTGACCTTCCACGAGTTCGACCTCGACGCCGCCCTGGCCCGGAAGCCCACGCTCATCCTCGTGGATGAGCTGGCCCACACCAACGCCCCGGGGTCACGCCACGAGAAGCGCTGGCAGGATGTCGAGGAGCTGCTCGTCGCCGGCATCTCGGTCTATACCACTCTCAACGTTCAGCATCTCGAAAGTCTCAACGACGTCGTGGCCCAGATCACCGGGATCCAGGTGCGGGAGACCGTGCCGGATACGGTGTTCGACCGCGCCGACGATGTGGAGCTCGCGGATCTCACCCCGGACGACCTGCTCACCCGCCTCAAGCAGGGCAAGGTCTATTTCGCCGAGCAGGCCGCACGGGCCCAGGACCGGTTCTTCCGGAAAGGCAACCTGATTGCCCTTCGGGAGCTGGCCCTTCGGCGGGTGGCTGAACGAGTGGACGCGCAGATGCGTGGCTACATGGTGGAGCACGGGATCCGGGAAACCTGGCCCGCCGGTGAGCGCCTGCTGGTATGCGTCGGCTCCAGTGCGACCTCGGCGCGACTGGTCCGGGCCGGCCGGCGGATCGCCAGCAGGTTGCGGTGCTGAATGGATCGCGCTCCACGTGGAGACTCCAGGAACCGCGTCGCTCACCCACACCGACCGGACGGACCTGGTGGAGAACCTGCAGCTCGCCGATGAGTTCGGTGCCCGCACGGTCACCATCCAGGGACGCAAGATCGCCGAAGAAGTGCTGGCCTACGCCCGGGCCCACAACGTCACCCGGATCCTCGTGGGCAAGCCCACCCGGCACAGCTGGATCGATCGAGTCGCCGGGTCCCTGGTGGACCAACTGGTGCGGGGTAGCGGCGATGTGGATGTGTACGTCATCAGCGGTGAGGCGGAGGACCAGCCGCGCAAACGGCCGACCGCACGGCCCCCCAAGTCTCCCGCGTGGGAGTACGGGTTTGCCCTGGCGGTGGTGGCGGTCGCCACCGGGATCGGCTGGCTCATCTTCCGCCGGCTCAGCGTCACCGATGTCGCCATGGTCTACCTCCTCGGGGCCATGGTCGTGGCGTCGTGGACCGGACGCGGGCCATCACTGGTCGCGGGGCTGCTCAGCATCGCGACCTTCGACTTTCTCTTCGTCAACCCGATCTTCACCTTCGCGGTCGCGGACCTGCGGTACTTCCTCACCTTCGGGACCATGCTCGCCGTGGCCCTGCTCATCAGCGGGTTCACGCTCCGTATCCGGGAACAGGCGGAGATGGCGCGGGAGCGGGAGGGGCGCACCGCGACGCTGTATGCCCTGAGCCGTGACCTCGCCAACTCGCGCACCAAGCGCGAGGTCGTCGAGGCCGCCCGGCGGCACCTGGCCGATACCTTCAACTCGACCATGCAGGTGCTCGCGCCTAACGACGAAGGCTCCCTGCGCGGCCTCGAGCCGATTGCCCTCGACCCCGCGCTGGACGAGAAGGAGATGAGTGTCGCGGACTGGGTCTATCGGCGCGGCGAGCTGGCCGGCGCGGGCACCCAGACCCTCCCCGGCGCCGGCGCGCTTCACCTGCCACTCGTGGGGACCAGCGGTGTGGTCGGGGTATTGATGGTGCGGGCGAACGACGTCGGACGATTCGAGCTGCCGGCCCAGCGGCATCTGCTCGAGACCTTCGCGGGCCTGGTCGGTGGCGCCCTGGAGCGCATGAGTCTGGCCAAGCGGACCCAGCAGGCCCACCTCGAGATCGAGGCCGAACGGCTGCGGACCTCGCTCCTCAGCTCCCTCTCCCACGACCTCCGCACCCCGCTCGGCGTCATTACCGGCGCCGCCAGCAGCCTTCGCGAGCGGGGCGCCCAGATGTCCGAGAGTGACCGGAGCGGGCTGCTCGACTCGGTGCTGGAAGAGTCGGCCCGAATGAACCGGCTCATCCGCAACCTGCTCGACATGATTCGACTCGAGACCGGCTCGCTCGAGGTGCAAAAGGAGTGGCAGCCGCTCGAGGACCCCATCGGCGTGGCGCTGCTCCGGCTCGATGAGCGGATGAAGGACCACCCGGTGGAGGTCAAACTACCACCCGATCTGCCGCTGGTCCCCCTCGATGCCGTGCTGCTGGAGGAGGTCTTCATCAACCTCCTCGAGAACGCCGCCAAGTACACCCCTCCCGGCACACCGGTCGAGATCTCGGCACGTCCCATCGCAGGGGCCGTGCAGGTGACGGTGGCCGATCGCGGGCCCGGGTCTGCCACCTGGGGAGGAGGCCCAGATCTTCGAGAAGTTCTATCGCGGCGCCGGGGCCGAGCCAGGCAAGGGAATCGGTCTCGGTCTCACCATCGTCCGCGGTATCATCACCGCCCATGGCGGTCGCATCTGGGCCGGACCCCGCGCCGGCGGAGGCGCCCAGTTCGATTTCACACTCCCGCTCAGCGGCCCCGCCCCACCACCGATTCCGGAGGAGGTGGAGGGCTAAACAGACAAGTACCGAGTACCGAGTACCGAGTACTGAACAGGTCCGGTACCGAGTACCGAGTACCGGGTACAAGAACCCCGCGCTTGACGCTGGTAATTGGAAAACTTGACGCAAGACGGCCGGTGTGCACTTGTACTCGGTACTCGGTACTCGGTACTCGGTACCTTCCCCCGTTCCCCCGTTCCCCCGTTCCCTTTTCCTCTTTCCCTTTTCCCCGTAAGTTCTCCCGTTCTCCCGTTCTCCCGTTCTCCCGTTCTCCCGTTCTCCCGTTCCCCCGTTCACTTCTCACTCCTCACTCCTCACTCCTCACTTCTCACTCCTCACTCCTCACTCCTCACTCCTCACTCCTCACTCCTCACTCCTCACTCCTCACTCCTCACTTGCCACCTCCCGTCCCCACCATCCTCCTCATCGAAGACGAACCCCAAATGCGGCGCTTTCTGCGTGCGGCTCTGGGTGCTGGGGAGTACGACCTCGTCGAGGCGAGCACCGCGCGGGAAGGGCTGGCGCAGGCCGCGGGGCGAAACCCCGATCTCATCCTGCTCGATCTGGGGCTGCCGGATCTCGATGGCCTCGAGGTTACCCGCCAGATCCGTGAGTGGTCTCGCGCCCCGATCATCGTCATCTCGGCGCGGGGCCAGGAAGGCGACAAGATCGCCGCCCTCGACGCCGGCGCCGACGACTATCTCACCAAGCCGTTCGGGGTAGGGGAACTGCTGGCGCGGATGCGAGTCGCGCTCCGCCACGCCCTCGCGACTGACGATGGCAGCGAGCCGGTGTTCGAAGCTCTTGGCCTCAAGGTGGACCTGGCGCGGCGCCAGGTGCTGCGCGACGGCGTCGAGGTCCATCTCACGCCGCTCGAATACAAACTGCTCGCCACCCTGGTGAAGCACTCGGGGAAGGTGCTGACCCACCGCCACCTGCTCAAGGAAGTCTGGGGGATCAATGCGATCAATCAGACGCACTACCTGCGGGTCTACATGACCCAGCTGCGGCACAAGCTGGAGGTTGATCCAACGCAACCCCGTTTGTTTCTAACCGAGCCCGGCGTTGGCTACCGGCTCAAGAGCGAGGCGTAGGGGCCGCCTACAGGCGGCCCGCACGTGATCCCAACGTAAGGCCGGCCGCCATAGGCGACCCGTGTGATCCCGCCGGAATCCCACCCGTCGACGTTGCGGTGCCGTGTGCGGGCCGCCTATAGGCGGCCCCTACGGGCCGTCGACCGTTCCCCGTTCCCCGTTCCCCGTTCCCCGTTCCCCGTTCCCCGTTCCCGTTCCCGCGTTCCCTGTTCCCCGTTTCACGTCTTAATCACCTGCACCGCCACCCCCGCCCGCCCCAGCGGCGCCGCCACCTGCGCACCGCTCACCCGGGTCCGCACCGCCGCCAGCATCTCCCGCGCGATCGAGACTCCTTCGGCGAGGGCCGCCTCCTTCCCCTTGGCCGACGCGTCCCGCATCCGGTCCAGAATCACCTGCGGCACCGTCACACCCGGCACCTCGTTGGCCAGGAACTCGGCGTTGCGGAGCGAGACCAGCGGCCAGATCCCGGCGATGATCGGGACCTTGAATGGCGCGACCCGCAGCAGGAAGCGATCGAGCTGGTCCAGGTCGAACACCGGCTGGGTGATGGCGAACTCCGCGCCCGCCTCGACCTTCCAGGCGAAGCGCTTGAGTTCCCGGTCCGCGTCCAGCTGCCGCCGGGTTCACGCCCACCCCGATCACGAACCTGGTCTTGCCGCCCAGCGGGTTGCCGCCCGGGTCGAGCCCGTGATTGAGCCGGCTCACCAGGTTGGTGAGCCCGATGCTGTCGATGTCGAACACCGCGGTCGCGTCGGGATACGGTCCCATCTTGGGCGGATCGCCGGTGACGATCAGCAGGTTGTTGAGGCCGCTGGCCGCCGCGCCTAGCAGGTCGGAGAGCATGCCCAGCAGGTTGCGGTCGCGGCAGGCGTAGTGCACCACCGGTTCCATCCCCAGTTCCCGCTGGATCAGCAGTCCCGAGAGCAGCGCGCCCATCCGGCTCTGGGCCCGGGGGCCGTCGGGCACGTTCACCGCGTCGACCCCGGCCGCCTTGAGTTCGCGCACCTGGTCGAACATCGGCGCCGGGTCCACCCCCTTGGGCGGCACGATCTCCACCGTCGTGATGAATTCCTTCCGCGCGAGCTTGGCGCCGAACTGCGAGCGTTCCACCAGCGGCACCGGTTCGAGCGGCACCGCGGTGGCCGGCTTCGCGCCGAACGCCGCCGAGTGCCGGGGGGCCACGCTCTTGACGAAGCCCACCATCGCCTTGATGTGTTCCGGCGTGGTGCCGCAGCAGCCGCCCACGAACCGCGCGCCGGCCTCGACGATCCGCCGGGCGTACTCCGCCATGTACTCCGGGCTCGCCATGTACATCTTCCGGTCGCCCACTTCGCGCGGCTGGCCGGCGTTGGGTTGCGCCGAGATCGGCACGGTCACCACTTTGGCGAGTTGCTCGACCACTTCCAGGATTCCCTGCGGTCCCACCGAGCAGTTCACCCCGACCACGTCCGCCCCCATCGCCTGCAGCAGCGGGCCGAAGGTCGCGGGCTCGGTGCCGTAGTAGGTCTTCCCGTCGAGTCCTACCGTCATCTGCGCCACGACCGGCAGGTCGGTGCGACTGCGCACCGCCTCGTACGCGGCGCGGATCTCATCCACGTCGCTGAACGTCTCCAGGATGAAGCCGTCCACGCCGCCGGCGAGCAGCCCGTCCACCTGCCGGCCGAAGGCGTCGCGGGCCTCCGTTGCCGACGTCACCCCGAACGGCTCGATCCGGATGCCCAGCGGTCCGATCGCTCCCACCACCGAGGCCCGATCCCCCGCCGCCTCTCGCGCCAGCCGCGCCGCGGTCTCGTTGATGCGCTCGGTCTCGTCTGACAGACCGTGCTGCGCCAGCTTGATCGGATTGGCGCCGAAGGTGTTCGTCTCCAGGATCTCCGCGCCGGCCCGCACGTACTCGCGATGGATGTCGCGGATCAGGTCCGGGCTGCTTGAGCGACAGCTCGTCGTAGCAGACGTTGACGAACACGCCGCGACCGTACAGCACCGTCCCCATCGCCCCGTCGAAGAGGTGGGTGTGGCGGTCGGCGAGCAGGTCTTTAAGAGTGGGCATGGCTATTCGTTAACAAGTGCCAAGAGTACCAAGAGTTCCAAAAGTGCCGGGCGCGGGTACCGTTGGTCGAACTCTTGGCACTTTTGGAACTTTTGGCACCTGGTCTCTGGCACTCTTGGCACTATCGATCATACGCCAAATTCGACGCCAGCCATCGCTCCATCTCCTCCACCGGCAAGCCCTTCCGCCGTGCGTAGTCCTCCACCTGATCCTTCCCGATCTTCCCGACCCCGAAGTACTGCGACTCCGGCCGCCAGAAGTAGTATCCGCTCACCGACGCCGCCGGCATCATGGCGAAGCTCTCCGTCAGTTGCATGCACGCATTGCGCTCGGCATCGAGCAGGCTGAACACCGTCCGCTTCTCGGTGTGGTCGGGGCAGGCGGGGTAGCCCGGAGCCGGCCGGATGCCCTGGTACTTCTCGTGAATCAGGGCATCGTTGTCGAGCGCCTCGTCCTTGGCGTAGCCCCAGAATTCCTTGCGTACCCGTTCGTGCAGCCGCTCCGCGAACGCTTCCGCCAGCCGATCGGCCAGCGCCTTGACGATGATCGCGCTGTAGTCGTCGTTGGCCGCTTCGAACTCCTTCACCAGCGGATCCAGGCCGAGCCCCGCGGTCACCGCGAACAGCCCGATGTAGTCCGGCACCCCGCTCGAGACCGGCGCCACGAAATCGGCCAGCGCGAGATTGCGTCCGGTCGCCACTCTTCCGCGATTGCGACCGCAGGCGTATGAATCGTTGCCAACCGTCCATCGATGTTCCCGTTCACCGTTCCACCGTTCACCGTTCCACCGTTCACGCGTTCCTACCGTTCACCGTTCCACCGTTCACCGTTCCACCGTTCACCGTTCTACCGTCCTTCCAAACCAGAATGTCGTCCCCCTCGCTCGCCGCCGGGAAGAACCCGAACACTCCGCGTGCCTCGACCAGATTCTCCTTGACGATCCGGTCCAGCAAACGCCGCGCGTCGTCGTACAGGCTCCGGGCCGTCTTCCCCGAGGCGGGATCGTCGAGAATCGCCGGGAACCGCCCGACCATCTCCCACGCCTGGAAGAACGGCGTCCAGTCGATCCGCTCGATCAGCTCGGTGAGCGGGTACTTGGCGAGGGTCTTCACGCCGAGGAATGAGGGCGTTGGCGCGGGCGGCGCCGAGGGCCCCAGCACCAGCCGGTTGGCGCGGGCTTCGGCCAGGGTGATGCGTCGCTCGCCGGTCTCCTTCTCCGCCCGCTCGTTCCGGATGGTCGCGTATTCCTGGGTGACCCCTGCGACGAACCCATCGCGCAGGCGTGTCGCTCAGGAGGTTCGAGGCCACGCCCACCGCTCGGCTCGCGTCCAGCACATGCACCACCGGCCCGCTGTACTTGGGCGCGATCTTCACCGCCGTGTGGATCCGGCTGGTGGTGGCGCCTCCGATCAGCAGCGGGATGGTGAACCCCTCCCGCGTCATCTCGCTCGCCACCACCTGCATCTCTTCCAGCGACGGGGTGATCAGTCCCGAGAGGCCGATGATGTCGGCGCCGAGCTCGCGCGCCGTGGCCAGGATCTTGGCGCACGGCACCATGACCCCCAGGTCCACCACCTCGAAGTTGTTGCACTGCAATACCACGCCGACGATGTTCTTGCCGATGTCGTGGACATCGCCCTTCACCGTGGCCATCAGCACCTTCCCCTTCGCCCGCGAGGTCGCGGTCTTCTCCGCCTCGATGAACGGGATCAGGTAGGCGACCGCCTTCTTCATCACCCGGGCGCTCTTCACCACCTGCGGCAGGAACATCTTGCCGCTGCCGAACAGGTCGCCCACGACATTCATCCCGTCCATGAGCGGCCCTTCGATGACTTCGATGGGTCGAGAGGCGCGCTGCCGCGCCGCCTCGGTGTCCTCGACGATGTAGCTGTCGATGCCCTCCACCAGCGCGTGGCTCAGCCGCTCCTCCACCGGCAAGCCACGCCACGCATCCACCTCGGTCGCCTGTCGCCTGTCGCCTGTCGCCTTGAACGTCTCGGCGATCTCCAGCAGCCGCTCCGTGGCGTCCGGCCGCCGGTTCAGCACCACGTCCTCCACCCGCTCCAGCAGCTCCGGCGGGATATCGTCGTAGATCGCGAGCTGGCCCGCGTTCACGATCCCCATGTCCATGCCGGCCTTGATGGCGTGGTACAGGAACACCGTGTGGATCGCCTCCCGCACCGTGTCGTTGCCGCGGAACGAGAACGAGATGTTGCTCACCCCGCCGCTCACCAGCGTGTGCGGCATCCGGGTCTTGATCTGCTTGATCGCCTCGATGTAGGCGACGGCGTAGCCGTTGTGCTCCTCGATGCCGGTGGCGATCGCGAAGATGTTGGGATCGAAGATGATGTCCTCGGGCGGAAAGCCCACCCGCTCTGTCAGCAGCCGCTTGGCCCGCTCGCAGATCGCCACCTTTCGTTCCACCGTGTCGGCCTGGCCCTGCTCGTCGAAGGCCATCACGATCACCGCCGCCCCGTAGCGCCGCACCAGCTCCGCCTGCGCCAGGAACGACGCCTCGCCTTCCTTGAGACTGATGGAGTTGACGACCCCTTTTCCCTGCAGGTTCTTGAGGCCCGCCTCCAGCACCGTCCACTTGGAGCTGTCCACCATCACCGGCACCCGGGCGATGTCCGGCTCCGACGCGATCAGCCGGAGGAACTTCTGCATCGCCGCTTCGGAGTCCAGCATCCCTTCGTCCATGTTCACGTCGATGATCTGCGCGCCGTTCTCGACCTGATGCCGCGCCACCGTGAGCGCCCGGTCGTACTCGCCCCCCAGGATGAGCTTCGCGAAGCTGCGCGAACCGGTCACGTTGGTCCGCTCGCCCACGTTCACGAAGTTGGTTTCCGGCCCGATCGTGAGCGGCTCCATCCCCGCGAGCCGGCACCGCGGCGGCAGATGCGGCGCCTGGCGCGGCGGCAGCCCGCGCACCGCCTCCGCGATGGCGCGGATGTGCGCCGGCGTCGTGCCGCAACAGCCCCCGACGATGTTCACCATCCCCGACCGGGCGAACTCCCCGATCAGCGCCGCCATGCTCTCCGGCGTCTCGTCGTAGCCGCCCATCTCGTTCGGCAGCCCGGCGTTGGGATGGGTGCTGACCGGGATCATCGCGATCCGCGACAGATCCTGCACGTACTGCCGCAGCTGCTTCGCACCCAGCGCGCAGTTGAGTCCCACCGACAGCGGACGCGCATGCGCCACCGAGTTCCAGAACGCCTCCACCGTCTGGCCGGAGAGCGTCCGGCCACTCTGGTCGGTGATGGTGCCGGAGATCATCACCGGCACCCGGCTGCCCAGTCTCTGGAACAGACCCTCGATCGCGAAGATCGCCGCCTTGGCGTTCAGGGTATCGAAGATCGTCTCCACCATCAGGATGTCGGCGCCGCCATCCAGCAGCCCGCGCGCCGCCGCCTCATACGTCTCGGCCAGGGCCTCGAAGCTGATGCCCCGGAAGCCGGGATCGTTCACGTCGGGAGAGATCGAGGCGGTGCGGCTGGTGGGACCGAGCACGCCGGCGACGAACCGCGGCCGGTCCGGACTGGCGGCCTCGAACTCATCCGCCACCCCGCGCGCCAGCGCACCGCTCGCCTTGTTCAATTCATAGACCAGCTCCTCCATGCCGTAGTCGGCCATGGAGACGGAAGTCGAATTGAAGGAGTTGGTCTCCAGGATATCCGCCCCCGCCTCGAGATAGGCGGTGTGGATCTCCCGAATCACCTGCGGCCGCGTCAGCGACAGCAGGTCGTTGTTGCCCCGCAGATCGCTCGGCCACTCCCGAAACCGCTCACCCCGATAATCCGCCTCGGCCAGACCATAGCTCTGGATCATCGTGCCCATGGCCCCGTCGAGCACGAGGATACGGCTCGACAAGAGATCTGGCAGGAGCGTCAGGCGTGTGGCGCGGTCAAATGGCATCGTCGTCCCGTTCCCCCGTTCCCCCGTTCCACCGTAGAGTGCCCCCAATAAACGAAAAAGCCCCCAGGCCATGCGGCCCCCAGGGGTGGCCGTTTTAGCACTTGTTTAACGTGGCTGCAATAGGCGCAAATCACCACGGACCATTGTTTCTGCTGGATAGAACAATAACCGGAGGGCGGGACGTTGCCAACGGTGAGGGCCGCGTAGGGGCCGCCTATAGGCGGCCCGCACGTGATCTCGGCATTCGATATTCGGTCGATGGACGTTGGCGGCCCGCACGTGATCTCGGCATTCGATATTCGGTCGATGGACGTTGGCGGCCCGCACGTGATCTCGGCATTCGATATTCGGTCGATGGACGTTGGCGGCCCGCACGTGATCTCGGCATTCGATATTTCGGTCGTCGGTCGTTGGCGGCCCGCACGGCATTCGATATTCGGCCGGTGGACGTTGGGGGCCCGCACGTGATCTCGGCATTCGATATTTCGGTCGTCGGTCGTTGGCGGCCCGCACGGCATTCGATATTCGGCCGGTGGACGTTGGGGGCCTGTGTGCGGGCCGCCTATAGGCGGCCCCTACACCAGCCCCTCTCCCTCAGCGACGCTGATTCCCTCCACCGCAACCACTTTCCTTCTCCCCCTCTGCCCCGAAACAATCGTCACCGCCGCCCGTCGCACGCCCAGCTCCTCCGCCAGAAACCGCACCAGCGCCTCGTTCGCCGCGCCATCCACCGGCGGTGCCGCCAGCCGAATGCGCAAGAAACCGCCCTGGACGCCAACGATTTCGTTTCGTGAGGCGCGGGGTTGGACGAGGACGGAGAGTCTGATTCCCGTCGCGCTTTCGGTGATCCAAGTCGGGGGAGGCATGAGCGCTCTCGGGGGCAACGGGCGGGGGCGCTTCGCGCCTGGCAGAGGGCTCGCTGCGCGAGCGCGCGGGTGCTCGCTGCGCGCGCTCAGTCGCGGGTGGCTTCGCGACGGCGGGGACAGCGCTTAGCCTAGGTCAGCGAGTAGTTCCCGCCGGTCGCGACAGCGAGCCCCGCGCCGTGCAGCGCAGCGACCCCCGCCGGGCGCCGCAGGCGCCCCCCGCACGAGCGAAGCGACCCCGCCGGGCGCCGCAGGCGCCCCCGCCAGCGAGCGCCGCGAGCTACAACCATCCGAGCAGAAACCACCGCACGAGATAAAGCAGAAAATACGCCACCAGCGGCGACACATCGATCATCCCCAGCGGCGGGATCACCTTGCGGAGCGGCTCGATCAGCCAGTTCGTCATCCCGTAGATCACCCGCATCGGCTTGGAATAGGGCGAGATCGCGAACCACGACGTGATCACCCGGATCAGAATGGCCAGCATCAGGATGTTGATGATGCCGTTGATGCTGAACGCGAAGATCCCCCGCGGCCCCATGCTGGCGCTTGCCGCCAGGGACAACGCCGCCCCTATCCCCCATTGCACCAGCGCCAGCAGCACCAGCCCGCCGGCCAGCGCGACCAGGAACAGCACGTAGGGGGCGTTCACCGGATTCCCGCCGGAGCGGAGCAGCCGGCGTTCGAGCGGCTTGATCAGCGGCTCGCTCAGCCCCCGAATGGTCCGCGGCAGCGCTCCGAACGGCGTGAGATACCCGCGCTTCACCGCGAACTGGGTCAGCGCCACGATGGCGGCCGCGACCACCAGCGACAGCACCACGATCCGCGTCACCAGCAGAATGAGGTACGCGGCCGTCATGCCCGGTATCCGAGTGCTCCGGTGCTTCGCATCAGTCCTTCTTGGGTGGCGGGGGAGGAAGCGGGATGGTAAAGACCCGCCGGCTGCCGTCCCGGAGGGTGCAATCCACGTCGAACACCCCCGCCCGGAGCAGCTTGTCCTCCAGCACCGCGTTGGTGCCGGAACAGGCGGTGACCTCGCGGCCCGAAGTGCTGCGGAAGACGATGGTGACCCGGGGATCGGAACCTTCCCGTCCCAGCCGCCGGATGAACTGCGACACCAGGGTGTCGATCCCGGCCTGGCGGAAGGAAGTGGGCAGGTTGTCGCGATGGGAACTCTTGTAGGCCATCACCCGATCGATGATTTCCGCCGCCTCCCGGCCGAGCTGCTCGGCCTCGGCCTGCGCCACGGAGTCGGCCTCCGCTCGGCTCCGGCCCTGCGACTGGCCGGTGCAGGCGGAAAGCAAAAGCGCGGCCAGCAGGGCCGCGCCGAGCGTCGCCTGCCCGGCGCTAATCCATCGCGAATTCACGATTGAAAACCACTTCGAATCTGAAGGTCTTTGCCTTGCTCTTGCTCTCAATGTATTCCGCGATTCGTTTGAGCCGTTCCGGCACGCCCACGATCTTCTCCTGCGCCCGGCGGCCCAGCTCGCTGAGGCCGTTCAGGGTCTCGATCTTCCAGTAGCGGATCTGTTCCTCCACGATCCGCAGGTAGTCCCGCGGACCGTAGATCCCGGAGCGCCGGATCACGTCGGCGATATCCCGGAACCCCGGCATCGTATGGCCCGGCATCTCGATGCTCGGCATGATGTGCGCCGCCGACACCAGCGCCTGGTCCGGGTCCCGCTTCAGGATTTCCTCGAAGATGCTGCGGTAGAAGCTGAAGTGCCGCGCCTCTTCCATCGCGACGTTGCTGAGGATGTCGGCGATCAGCGGCTCGTACTCCCCGATGATCCGCCCGGTCTCGGCGTGCGACTGCTGCGTGGCCCGCTCCTGCAGCGTGGTGTAGGTGAACACCCGGTACGGGTCCTTGTCCCACTCCGGATGGAAGCCGCTCCGCAGGTAGCTGAACTGCATTTCTTCCAGCCGCCGGGTGTCCACCAGCCGCGCGTCCCGCACATAGTCCCGCAGCACCACGCCGTGCCGATCCTCTTCCGCGGTCCACATGTTGTTCCAGGAGCGCCAGTGGCTGTCATCGCCCAGGTACACCGCCAGCAGCCGGTGGAAGTGGGGCAGGCCCTCTTCGGTGATCAGGTTGAGCGTCAGCGCGGTACGCGCCGCATCCGGAATGCCGACCGCCCGTTTGCGGATCCCCTCGACATGCTTGTCGGGATCCTCGCCGGGCTTGGGTCCGAGAACCTCGGTGGGATACCACAGCTCCCGCTTCGCCTCGTGAGCCGCCATGAGTTCCATGACCGTGGCCTCGAGGTCGCGCAGCACCTCGATCTTGGTATGGAAAACCTTCTCAACTTCGCTAAGTCCCATCGACTGGCCACCCTATATGGAGATGGCCGCCCGGGGGTCCAGTTCCGGGCGACTTCGGCGGTGTTGAGTATCGGGGGTTAACTACGGACCAACAGTAAGGATATCCCGTGGGGACGGGGTCCCGCTAGACCATGGGTACCAGGGGCTTTTCCATCAGATACCAGGTGGTTCCACCGATGTAATTCGGTCGCCGTACCACGCGCCGCCAGCCGTTCACCAGCAACTCGGCCTCGCCGGTCACGTCGTCGGTCCAGAACTCCGCCAGGTGCGCGCCGGCCTCGCGCGCGCGCGCCTCGAACGCCACCAGCAGCCGGTGCCCGTGCCCCTGGTGCCGCTCCTGGTTGGTCACCGCGATGTCCTGCAGGTGAGCCACTCCGCCGCGCAGCGTGTAACGCAGCCCGCCGATCCAGTCCCCCACCGCGTTGCTGAGGATGAGATAGTGGTCTTCGAGGACGAGCGGATCCCCGGTCGCCTCCTCCTCCATCTGGGTGAGGTCGGCGAACCAGTCGGCGAATTCCTCGCCGTTCTCCATTTCGCGGATCGTGAGCTCGCTCATATATCCTCTCTTAGCGGAAACCGGCCCCGAAGGTTCCAATCCCCGTTCAGAGAAGATCGCAACCTTGGTGCCACGCCGCACGAGACCCGTCAATAATAGGCTATCCACAAGTTCTTGCTGGGGATACGCTTGTCCGGGCTTCCGGCGCCCTCGCCCGCTTTTTGTCCAAGTTTGAGGACACGACGGCAGTACATGCCGTAGCCGTAGGGGCGGAGCTGTAGCTCCGCCCTGCCGCTCCGCCCTGCCGCTCCAGAGCAGGCGCCCCGCGACGTAGGGGCGGAGCTACAGCTCCGCCCCTACACGGGCTCTTTCGTTTACCCGGGCGGAGCTACAGCTCCGCCCCTACACGGGCTCTTTCGTTTACCCGGGCGGAGCTACAGCTCCGCCCCTACCCGGGCTCTTTCGTTTACCCGGGCGGAGCTACAGCTCCGCCCCTACACGGGCTCTTTCGTTTACCCGGGCGGAGCTACAGCTCCGCCCCTACACGGGCTCTTTCGTTTACCCGGGCGGAGCTACAGCTCCGCCCCTACGTCCAGCACCCGGCACCCTTGGCAGTCACACCCCAACGAAAATCGCGATCAGTATCGCGACAGCCCCCAGCATGAAAAGCGCCCCCCAAAGCCGCAGCGCGAATCTCATCCACTCATCGTACCTCACCCCCGTCGCCGCCAGCATCGCCATCAGGGCGCCGTTGGTCGGGGTGAGCAGCTCGCACAGCCCGGCGCCGTACTGATACGCCAGGACCGTCACCTCCCGCGAGAGTCCCAGCAGGTCCGACAGCGGCACCAGTACCGGCAGGGTCAGGACCGCCTGGCCGCTGGTGCTCGGCACCGGGAAGTGCACCAGCGTCTGCATTCCCATCATGCCGAGGGCCGATAGCGCGACCGGGAGGCCTGCGATCGGCGTGAAGATCCCCTGCACGATCGTGTCGATGATCTGGCCCTGCTCCAGCACCACGTAGATCCCCCGGGCGAATCCGATCAAGAGCGCCGCATACGCCATCGACCGGAACCCATCGATGAAGCCGTCGGCGGTGCCCGCGAGCCTGAGCCCTCCCACCACGCCCACGATCACTCCCATGAGGAAGAACAGCGCGCCGAACTCCGGAAAATCCCAGCCCCACACCCGCGCCCCCACCAGAAAGAGGACGAACGTCGTGAGCACGGTCAGCAGGATGAGCGTGTCGGAACGGCGGTCGGGGCGGTCGGGGCGGTCGGGGCGGTCGGGACGGTCGGGGCGGTCAGGGCGGTCAGGACGGTCAGGACGGTCGAGGAGGACTCGATTGGCGACAGAGCCGACCGTCTCGACCGTCTTGACCGTCTTGACCGTCTCGACCTCGACCGTCTCGACCGTCTCGACCGTATCGACCGTCTCGACCGTCTTGACCGTCTTGACCGTCGTGTCGTCCTCCGTCACCTCCCCCGTTGCCGTCCGATTCCGGCGGGCATAGAGAACCGTACCTACGATCCAGATCCCCATGGCCACGATGAGAAACGGCACCCTAAACCCCACCCCCGTGTCCGCCGGCAGCTCGGCCACCTTTCTGGCGATGACGACCTGGAATGGGTTCACCGGACTGAACGCCGCGCCCACCCCCGCGGCTCCGATGCTGACGGCGCACGCCACCTCCGCGCGATACCCGAGCCGGCGGGTGAGCAGGATCAGCATCGGGACGAACGCGATGAGTTCTTCCGACATCTGGATCAGCACCCCGCCCAGCCCGAACACCAGCGAGGCGATGGGGATCACCAGCACCTCTCGGTTCTCCAGCCGCTCGACCAGCCAGTGCACCAGCCGGGTCGAGGCGCCGGTCTTCTCGACCACCGCGAACGCCCCACCCACCAGGAACACGTAGAAGATCACCGCCCCCGCGTCGGCCATTCCCTTGGGGATGGCCACCAGCGCCTGGAACGCATTCACCGGCGTCGGATCCACCCGGTGATAGGTCCCCGCCACCACCAGGTTTCTGCCCGTCGCCGGATCCTCGCGCCGCTCAAACCGCCCCGCGGGCAGCACGTACGAGAGCGCCGCGGCGATCACCACGCAGCCGACGAGCAAGGTCAGAGGATGCGGAAATCTCATGACTGCGGGGGAACGGGAGAACGGGGGAACGGGGGAACGGGCCAACACTCCTCATCCTGAGCGCGAAGCGCGAAGGATCTACTCAGCGAGGCAAGTGGCTCGAATAGAGCGCTAAACCCCAAGGGACGCCAGCACCCCGGGAGAACGGGAAAACGGGGCGGGAAACCCTACACCTCCTCATCCTGAGGGAGCGTAGCGACCGAAGGATCTAGCTGGCGTACCGCAATATCTGGCTCGCACGTCAGGTCTCCTGCTTCGTTGAGTAGATCCTTCGCGCTTCGCGCTCAGGATGAGGTAGTGTGGGGTGGAGCGAAGTGGCGCCCCAACCCGTCCCGTTCCCCCGTTCCCCGTTCCCCCGTTCCCCCGTTCCACCGTTCCACCGTTCCACCCGTCCCGTTCCCCCATTCCCCCGTTCTCCCGTTCTACCATCGTTATATTTTCAGGCCCATGCCCCAGCCCAAAGCCCTCATCACCGGCATCACCGGCCAGGACGGCTCATACCTCGCCGAGCTGCTGCTGGCGAAGGGCTACGAGGTGCACGGCGTCATCCGCCGCGCCTCCACCTTCAACACCGCGAGGATCGATCACCTCTACGCCGATCCGCACCAGTCGCCGGCGCTCTTCCTTCATTATGGTGACATGACCGAGGCCGGCGTCTTCCGGAAGATCCTGCAGCAGCACCAGCCGCAGGAGATCTACAACCTCGCCGCCCAGTCGCATGTCCGGGTGTCGTTCGATCAGCCGGAATACACCGCCGAGGTCGTGGCGGTCGGCACGCTGCGCCTGCTGGAAGTGGTGCGGGAGTATTGCGCCGAATCGAATGCGCGGGTGAAGGTGTACCAGGCCGGGATCCTCGGAGATGTTTGGCGCCGCGCCGCCGCCCCAGAACGAGGACACGCCGTTCCACCCCCGCAGCCCCTACGCCGTGTCCAAGGTTGCGGCGCACTGGTACGCCCGGAACTATCGCGAGGCCTACGGCCTCTTCGTCGCCAACGGCATTCTCTTCAATCATGAGTCGCCCCGCCGGGGCGAGACCTTCGTCACCCGCAAGATCACCCGCGCCGTCGGCCGCATTGCCGAAGGGCTGCAGCAGAAGCTTTATCTGGGCAACCTGGAGGCCCGCCGCGACTGGGGCTTCGCCGGCGACTACGTCGACGCCATGTGGCGGATGCTGCAGCAGGACGAGCCCGACGATTACGTCGTGGCGACCGGCGAGTCGCACTCGGTGCAGGAGTTCCTCGAGAAGGCCTTCGGCCGTGCCGGGCTCGACTGGCGCAAGCATGTCGAGATCGACGACGCGCTACTTCCGTCCCAGCGAGGTGAATCACCTGAAGGGCGACGCCACCAAGGCCCGGCAAGCGGCTCGGCTGGGCGCCCACGGTCACCTTCGCGGGATTGGTGGAGATGATGGTGGACGCATGACCGCGACCTCGCCCGCCGCGAGCGGGATGCTGGAATCGCGCGGTACGGTGATCGGTAACGACGTCCGCCGGCTAACGACTAACGGCTAACCGCTAATCTCGCGCAGCGGCCCAACTCCCGGAAGAACCCCATGAAACGCGGAACCGTCGTCATCCTGCTCCTGGCCGTGGCGTTTGCCGCGCTGCTTCTGTTCAACACCCTCAGCGCGCAGAAGGTCGAGTGCGCGGTGTGCGTCGACTTCAACGGCAAGCACAACTGCGCCACCGCCTCCCACAACAGCACCAACGAAGCCACCGCCGCCGCCCAGACCACCGCCTGCGGCCCGGTGGCCTCCGGAATGAACGAATCCATCGCCTGCGGCCGGATCACACCCGCATCGGTGCAGTGTAAAACGAAGTAGGGGCCGCCTATAGGCGGCCCGCACGATGCGCCCAACGTGCGTGGGGCGGGGCCCCCGTGGCCGTGGGTACGGGCCGTGAAGGTGGGGACGGGCGCCACCGTGACGGTGGTGACGGGCCTCCGTGCCCGTCACACAAGAACGCCGCCCTCGGTGTGCGGGCCGCCTGTAGGCGGCCCCTACGTTCGGACCCGTTCCCCGTTCCCCATTCCCCGTTCCCCGTTCCCCCGTTCCCCGGTCTATTCGCTTCGTCGAAGCCAGGTTTCCGCTCGGCACTACGAACCCGCGTCGTAGGGGCGACCCAACGGGTCGCCCGCTCTTAACACACATCGAAGCTCGTGTACGGGCGACCCAACGGGTCGCCCGCCCTACCCACACGAAAGGGGCCTTCGGACCATACCGCCGCGCGGTCTCGACGCCACAGAGTAGGACCGCGGCCGCCGCGGCGAGGGCCTCAACGGCCTGGGTGTTTTGGACGGGACGGGCCGACTTCTGGGCGCCGTCTGGATGCGGAAGTGGAGCCTGGACGAACTGCCGGAACTGTTCAACGTCTTGAAGGGAGACATGAGCCTGGTGGGCCCCCGCCCTCTGCTGCCGCAGTATCTGGGGCGATATACCCCCGAACAGGCACGTCGCCATGAGGTGAAGCCCGGAATGACCGGCTGGGCGCAGGTCAACGGCCGGAATGCGATCACCTGGGAGGAGAAGTTCGCCCTGGACGTCTGGTACGTGGACAACCGATCTTTCCGGCTGGATCTGAAGATTCTGGCCATGACCGCATGGAAGGTGCTGAGGCGGGAAGGGATCAGCGCCGAGGGGGAGGCGACGATGCCGGAGTTCATGGGGACCGATCCCCAACAGCGGGAAATCCGAAAATGCCTGAACGTTTCGCGGTCGTCGGCGCCGGGGGCCACGCCAAGGTGGTGGTGGATGCGTTGCTTGCTTCCGGGCATGAAGTGCTGGGGTTCTATGACGACAATCCGGCCTTGCTGGGGGCGGAACCGATACCGGGCGTGAAGGTGCTGGGTGACACGAAGGATTTACCGGGGGGATTGGAAAAGGGGAAAGGCGTGGTCATCCTGGCGGTCGGCGAGAACCGTGTACGTTGCCGGTTGTCGCGGCGGTTTTCCGTTCCGTACGGTGTCGCGTGCGCTCCCTCCGCGGTGCTCGGTCGCGGCGTCCGGATCGGGAAAGGAAGCATGATCCTTCCGTCTGCGACGGTGAACATCGACACCGTTATCGGGGAACACGTGATCCTGAACACGTCCTGTTCCGTCGACCACGACTGCGCGATCGGGGATTTCGTCCACATCGCGCCGGGGGCCCATCTGGGAGGGGGAGTGGTTGTGGGGGAGGGAACGTTCCTCGGGCTTGGGTCGAGCGTGATCCCGGGAATCCGGATCGGCCGGTGGTCCGTGATCGGCGCTGGGGCCGTCGTCACGAAAGACCTTCCCGACAACTGCACGGCCGTGGCGTCCCCGCAAAGGTCATCAAGACCCGCGAGGAAGGATGGCACCTGGCGTGACGGGCCCGTCCGCCGAAGCGGATCTACCTCTCCCCCCCGCACATGGGGCCGGCCGAGCGGGAGCTGCTGCTCGACGCCTTCGACTCGAACTGGATCGCCCCGCTGGGGCCCCACGTGGACGCCTTCGAGCGGGAGTTCTGCGAAACCATCGGGGTCCCCCACGCCGCCGCCCTTTCCAGCGGGACGGCGGCCCTCCACCTGGCGCTGCTGATGTTGGGTGTCGGCCCGGGGGACGAGGTCATCGTCTCCTCTTTCACATTCGCGGCGACGGCGAACGCCGTGATGTACGTGGGGGCAACCCCGGTCTTCATCGACTCGATCCGGTCAGCTGGAACATGGACCCGGGACTGCTGGAGGAGGAACTTGCGGCTGCCGCGAAGCGGGGAAAACTTCCGAAAGCGGTGATCGTGGTCGACCTGTACGGCCAGTGTGCGGACTACGACCCGATCCTCGAGACGTGCGCGCGGTACGGGGTGCCGGTGGTCGAGGACGCCGCCGAGGCTCTCGGGGCTAGCTACCAGGGGAAGCCCGCGGGGTCGTTCGGGAAGATCGGCGGTGTTCTCCTTCAACGGGAACAAGATCATCACGACATCCGGGGGCGGAATGCTCGTTTCCGAGGACGCGGCACTGGTCGAGAGGGCCCGGTACCTGGCGACCGCAGGCGAGGGACCCGGCGCCGCATTACCAGCACAGCGAGATCGGCTACAACTACCGGATGAGCAACCTGCTGGCCGCCGTGGGCCGGGGACAGTTGCGGGTCCTGCGGGACAGGGTGTCAAGGAAGCGGGAAATCTTCCATTTCTATCAGCGCGCCCTCGGTGATCTGCCCGGTATCTCCTTCATGCCGATCGCAGGTTATGGGGAGCCGAATTATTGGCTGACCTGCATCCTGGTCGATCCGGCCCGGTTCGGCGCGACAAGGGAAGATATCCGGCTGGGGCTGGAAAAGGAGAACATCGAGTCCCGACCACTGTGGAAGCCGATGCACCTGCAGCCGGTCTTCAAGGATTGCAGGGTGAGAGGCGGTCGGTTTCTGAAGGGATCTTCCGGGATGGCTTGTGTCTTCCCAGCGGGACGGCGTTGACAGATGCGGAACTTCAGCGGATTGCCGGGATCTTTCGGTCCGTTTGCAGTGGATAGATCGGTTGAATATTGGTTCTCTTTCATCCGATAATCCTCTGGAACAGGATGAACCTTTGATAATGCCGAAACTCATGTAATATGAGAGCCATATGATCCTCCGCGAAAAAATCGTCGGTTGGCTGTCCCCGCCGCTGGATATCATCCTGCGCTTGCGCGGGGGTTGTGAAATTAATCCTCCACATTGCGATATTCATTTTCTCGTATTCCCTTGCCTACATGGTCCGGTTCGACTTGGCCGTCCCCCCGCCATTTATCACC